>JAMPGZ010000026.1 GCA_023663655.1 Lachnospiraceae bacterium | reverse complement strand
TGGTCCTTTAATCAATGTGCACAGACCACCAACACGAAGCTGCCGTCACTACCGGTTTCGGGGATACGCATTCATTCTCCATACGCACCGAGGGCTCCCGACGACACACCCTATTCACAAAAACCATACGGCTCATAATTGTACTCTTGCGGTTCACACTGGCAAGAGCAATGCCGCATCCGCACATTTCAACCAATCCAAAATCAGTATCAATAATAATCGGGCTGCGGTTGCCGCAGCCCGATTATATATTATTTGAGAAGTGAATTTAGATAAACCTCAATATTTGTATAGTCTTTATGAAGGGAGAATGTTGCCGCATCGGCGGGGTTATTGGGATCAAGACCGTGGGCAAGTTCCCACTCATCGGGAATTCCGTCGCCGTCACTGTCGGCTTTAGGCTCACGTGAGGCGAGCACAGGCCAACCGCCCACATCTCCCGGAGTGTCGATTATGCCGTTTCGTCCGTTTTCACCAAGTCCAGCCTCCACCTGTCGCAACAGATCCTTGTCGTATGAGTCACGTGAGAAACTGCATCCCACATCGGCAAGAATACGCTGATAAGCCACCTGAGGGGCATCTTCCTCGATAGGCTCAAACGGGAACGGCTCACTGACAAGGCATGACGGAGCAGCCTCGCCCATCTCAGGAACCGCATCTGGTGATATGCCCGAACCCGGACCGGCACTGCGGCGATGACGTATATAAGGTTTTCCCGGCTTGTCGGTCACGCCCTTATGATTGTCGGCAGTCACCGAGTCATTCCCCTCCATGATATTTCCATGAATGAAATACCTGCCTGTGGCATCATCGGCGACATCAAATATGCGTTGATGTTCTGAAGCGGGGCCCGGCTTGTAATAGTTGCCCACCATGTTTATCTCGGCATGGTGTCCGCCGCCGTATCCGCTCTTGAATCCCCAGTTATAGACTGTGTTGTTGCGGAAGTCCACCCACTTTGTGCCGTCGACCGACGAGAATCGCGGATTGCGGCTTGAATGATTGGCGAGAAGATTATGATGGAAAGTGGCTTTGTAACCGCCCCATATACCTCCGAAACCGTGGCTGCCCTTGGTGTGTACCGAGCGGTTGAGACTGTGAGCCACAAGACACCACTGCACGGTAAGGTTTTCGGTTTTATATATCGACAGGCATTCGTCGATGCTCCAGCTCACCGAACAATGGTCTATTACAACATTGCGCTGACCGTAACGTCCGCCACCCATCCCGTCGCTGTCAAGATTGTGACGGTCGCCGGGACGCACTCTCAGATACCTCACGATCACTTCGCTGCCGTTGATGACCAGCGGATAATCCTTGAGACATATACCGTCGCCGGGAGCTGATTGCCCCGCAATGGTGATGCTGTCGTTGCTGATGCGAAGCGGCGACTGCAACTCGATGGTGCCATCGACATCAAACACCACCGTGCGGGCTCCTTCAGCCTCCACGGCAGCACGTAGCGAACCGGGACCGCTATCGTTGAGATTAGTCACTTTGATCACGCGACCTCCACGCCCGCCCACGGTGTACTTTCCGTAGCCTTCAGCGCCGGGAAATGCAATGACGTTTCCGGCAGAAACAGCAAATGCCGCTGCCAGAGACAATGCAGACATAAATAGTTTGGCTTTCATTGTTCAGTATAATTTGTTAAGTAAAGTTACAAATAAATCATTTAATCGGCAAGCAATAGCCCGCCGATTAAACAGCAGAAGGACGCAGATGCATAAAGCAGCCCGCGTCCTCCCATATTACGCTATTTCAAATGCGGTTTAATTGTAGCCCGGATGCTGCTGTCCGGCAAGACCCGGATTAACATCCATGATGTTGGGGGTGTTGAACGGCATAAGCTCGGTCATATTCTTGGTCAAACCGTAGAAAATACCGTTGGCGCTTGTGAGCCAAGGATTTTTGGATGCATATCCTTCCACATCCTCAACCGAAAGGTTACCCTTCTGAGATGAAGTGTTGATACTCCACATATTCAGAATCACGTATTTCACTTTCTCGGCATCGACACCGGCAGGAACAAGCGACTCATTCAAGTAAACCACACCGTCGGCTCCCTCATAGAGATTGCAGAACACCTGTCCCGAACCCTCGATATCGTTGGATTTCATGTCGACGTTGATGATGTGCAGCTTGTCCTTCTTGTCGGCATCAAGTTCAAGCAGAGCAAGATCAGCTTCCGACACTTCGATATGAGAAAGGGCGATAGTCGGATCCTGCAACGTAGGCTCAACATCAATCTTGAATGCCCAATAAGGAGCCGCGTTGGCATACTTGCCTTCATGCTTGGCGAGCTGAATCAATTTAGCCTTCTCTGCCATCAGATGCTCATACTGGATGCCCCAGCGGGTGAGGTCGGTGCGGCGCAGACCCTCATTGTTAAGCTCCAGCTTGCGTTCCTGAATAAGGAAGTCGCGGAATTCCTGATAACCGGTGGGGATGGTTCCAATCTTAGACTCATCGTTGCCAAAGGCACGTTTACGCACTGCCTTAACAGCGTCAACAGCAGCGGTTGTAGCACCGTTGTTAAGCTCGTTGAGAGCCTCGGCATAGGTCAACAGCACCTCGGCGTAGCGCAGCATAGGCCAGTTGATATTGGTGCGTGAGTTGGAAGCTCCCGGCTCCGATTTCCAGTTGATGCGGTATTTACCCACACCCATGCCGGCGTATGTGTTCATGCGGTATTTCTGGCTCTTGGAGTCGAGAATCAAAGCATAGTTGCAGATCGACACGTCGCGGCGGGTGTCACCGTTCTCAAATTCAAAGTAGAATGTGGGAATGGTTATCATCTGCGAACCGGTCTGGATGAAGAGCGGATTGCCCTTACCTGTTCCGGGGATACCGTTGGTGTAACCGGTACGCACATCAAGTGAATTGGCTCCATACCATCCGTATTCAAACATAGTCTCCTTGTTGAATTTCTTGCAGGCAAGGTCGCGGTAGATTTGATCGTAAGTTCCTAACAGGTCATTTTCGCCATGTTCAATCACAGCCTTGCAAGCATCGGCAGCAATCTGATAAAGCTCACGCACACGAGCCTGATCGTCGCGCTGTGCTATGCGGACGGTAGAATTGTCGTAAGGCACGGTCGAGAGGTCCCAACGGAGCGAATGACCGGCGGCATACATTGCCACACGTGCGAGAATACCATAAGCGGCATTCTTGGTGAAACGCTCGGGGGTGCTCAGGTAGCTTTCGCTGCGCCAAGGCAACAGACGCACAGCTTCCTGAAGGTCGCGCACACAGTGGTCATAGATGGTGTCGCGGCTCACACGAGATGATTCAAATGTGTTGATTTCGGCAGTCGACACCTCCTTGAAGGGCACATCACCGTAGAAGCGCACGAGGTTCCAATAAGCGTAGGCACGCACTGCGAGAGCCTCGCCCATCAGTCCATCAAGATGCTTCTTGTCGGCATCGGTCGAAACCGGAACATTATTCAAGTTCTTAATACATACAGTGGCATATTCAATCGCCTCATACATCTGTCGATATGTCGTGCTAAGCATACCACTGAGGTTGGTATAGTTATAGTTGGACATATCATACTTTGAATTGCTCTCTTTAGAGGCGCATTCGTCGGTTCCTTCGAGAAGTTGGTAACCAAGTTCCTGACTGTGGAGCTTCGCGTATGCACCGGCAACAGTCATGTCGGCACGGCTCAGCGTAGTAAAAATTGTCTCACTGTCGGCTTTAGACTCCGACGGCATTTCGAGCCAGTCCTCACAGGCAGTCAAACCGGTCAGCAGAACTCCCGCTGCAATTATATTAAATATTTTTTTCATGATTGTAATCTATAATTAGAATGTTAGATTAAGACCCACAACCCAGCTCTTGGCACGTGGATATGCCGACCAGTCGACACCCGGAGTAAGGGCGCTTCCCGACACGGCTACCTCAGGCTCATAACCTGAATAGTTGGTGAAGGTGTGGATATTGTTTGCCGTACCATAGATGCGCAGCTTGCTGATATGGGCTTTCTTGGTCAACTTCGACGGAAGAGTGTAACCGAGAGTGATGTTGTTGATGCGCAGGAATGAAGCATCTTCAACGAAGTAGCTACTGCGGTCGGTCATAGCCGTCTTGTTGTTTTCAGAGATATTCCACATCATGCCACCCTTGTGCTGGTTGGGGTTAAGCTCGGCAAGACGGGCAAGGTCGGTACACTCCTTACCTGTGGCAGGATCAATCAGGACAAAGCGGTTAGCCATCACCTTCATGTTGTTCTGGTTGGGGAGATACGGACCGATGAAACGTGATGTACTTACGTTGATCACCTCATTACCGTAGCTGAAGTTCAAGAATACCGACAGGTCAAATCCCTTGTACATGAAGGTATTGGTCCATCCTCCGGTAAATTTGGGCTGGGCATTGCCGATGACAGTGCGGTCGTTCACACTCCACACCGGATTACCATCCTTATCAGTCTCTCCGGCAACCGGTTTATACTTGGCATCACCCGGTTTAACCTTTTCGCGTGCAGTACCCTTCAAAGAAGGAACGCCGTCCTTAAGCATATATTTTCCGTTAGGAAGCTGGTCGAAATCATCGGTAGTGTAGATACCGTCATAGATAAGTCCATAGAACTGACCGAGCGGTTTTCCCTTCTCGATAAGGAAGGTAGCCTGAGCACCCTTGCCGCCGTCATAGTCACGAGTGAATGACTCTGCACCCTTGCCGCCATAGATCGAAAGCACCTTGGAGCGGTTGAAAGAGATGTTGAAGTCAGATGACCAAGTGAAATCACGAGTGGCAACCGGAACGGCATTCATCACGATTTCAAGACCACGGTTGCGGATTGAACCGATGTTCTGATACTGATATGTGTAGCCTGTTTCAGTAGGAATCTTGTTTTGGATAAGAAGATTCTCTGACTCATTGTTATACCAGTCGATCTGGAAGTTAAGGCGGCTGTTGAACCATGACATATCAAGACCGATGTTGACAGTCTTGGTCTTTTCCCACACAAGGGCATTGTTGCCGATGGTAGAACCCGGAACGAAAGTAATGAAGTCGGAAGAACCGTTGCCATAGTGACCTGAACCGTAGCTGGTGGCATACATATTGTTGTCGATCTTGTTGTTACCGGCAACACCATAACCGACACGCAGCTTCAAGTTGTCAAGATAAGCGCGTGTGCCCTCCATGAATGATTCCTCTGATACACGCCATGCTGCCGATACAGAGGGGAAGCTGTCCCACTTGTTGCCCTTGGCAAATTTTGAAGAACCGTCACCACGGATGGTGGCATTGATAAGATAGCGGTTGTCATATCCGTAAGACACACGACCGAACACTGATACCAGTCCCACTCTATCCTTGCCTGAAGTCCAGGTGTAAGGAGTAGCCATGCTCACGTCGTTGAGACCGAAGTTACCGTCGGGGAACTCACGGTACTCGTTGTCGAGTTTCATTGATTCCCAGTAGGAAGTTTCCTGACCTACCAACACGGTGAAATTATGCACCTTGTTGATGTCGAAATTATAGTTAAGAGTATTGGTGATCTGCCAGTTGGCATTTTCAGCATTGTTGCGGTAGCCGTAACCATAGGGGCTCTTGTTGGATGCCGCCTGCTTGGTGCTTCCGTCATCCCAGTAGTCCTGACGTGTCTGCTTCCACATATAGCTTCCGGCAGTACGGAAAGTCAAGCCCTTGATGATGTCGATTTCAATGCCGGCATTTACAGTGGCAAGACGCACATATTTCTCATTATCAACAGCAAGGTTGCTGAGCAAGGGGTTGTTGGAGTCATATTCCGAGCCACCGGGAAGTGCGGTATAATCATCGGAAAGATCCTTGTTGATCATCTCATCGTCGGTCCAGAGGATACCACCGGTCACAGGCTGAAGAATAGTCTGCTTCAAAGTGCCGCCGAGTGAACCGCCACCCTCGATTTTAGTTGACTGCAAGCTTGCAGCGAAATCGAAGCGCACGTTGCTGAAGAGCTGGTGACGCAATTTGGCGCGCACACTGTTCTTCTCATAATTGTGCTTCTTCATGATACCCTCCTCACCGGTGTAGTTGTAGCTAACCATGAAGCTGGTCTTGTCATTTCCGCCTGTGATGCTCACGTTGTGGTTCTGAGTGATACCGGTGCGTCCGAACACCTCATCCTGCCAGTCGATAGCCTTGCGGTTGCGGTATTCCTGCTCGATGTTGCCATAAACATTTTCATAGAATCCGGGAGCATTGATGTCACCGCCGAAAATAGTGGTGAACGCGCCAAGATTGCCACGAAGGTTCTGGAACTCATACTGGTACTTCACATACTCCTCAGTGTTGAGCAAGTCGAGTTTCTTTCCAAGACGAGTGAAGCTCACATAACCGTTGTAGCTTATCTCGCTCTTTCCTGATTTTCCTGACTTGGTGGTGATAAGGATCACACCATTGGCACCGGCAGAACCATAGATTGCGGTAGCTGATGCATCCTTCATCACGTCGATGGTCTCGATGTCGTTGATGTCAACGCTTTGAAGACCGTTTTCCATCTGGAATCCGTCGACGATGTAAAGAGGCTCAGAACTCTGGGTGATTGATGTACCACCACGCACGGTGATGTTGATGTCGGCACCCGGAGCACCGCTCTGAGTCACGACGTTCACACCGGCAGCTTTACCGGTCAATGCCTGTGCGGCTGTGGTGACAGGAATATTCACAAGGTCTTTTCCGCCCACCGAAGAGGTAGCCGCAGTAAGGTCCTTGCGACGCACTGTGGCATAACCGATCGCCACCACTTCGTCGAGCATTGAAGCCTCGGGATTCAAGGTGACGTTGATCACTGATTGTCCTTTTACGGCGATTTCCTGAGGAGTGCAACCTACATAGCTGAAGCGCAGCTTAGCATTTGAAGGCACATTTTTCAAAGAATAATTACCATCGATATCGGTTGCCGTTCCAATAGCGGAACCTGCTACCATCACACTGGCGCCAATGACCGGCTCACCATCGGTGTCGGTGACTGTTCCGCTCACGTTTTGCGTCTGTGCATTGACAGCGAACGCCGTCATGAGCATCAACGCAACAGCAAACAGTCGAGACACTAAATTATGCCGGTTGACTGACATAATACACTGCTTAAGTTTCATAACTGGTTTAGTTGGTTAACAAAATTATAATTGATTTATACACTATGTTTTTCCGATCCCTTATTGAGTTTTCAACTCCTTTCAGTTCAAGATAAAATTCATGGTCATATATAATTTCACAAAAGTAAATAATTTATTACTAAATACCCCCCCCCCATTGTTAAATTTAGTTAACAATCGGCTTATCGCTATATTTTCACAAATATAGGCGACCTGCAAAAGCAAGAATTAAGGCAGCACGGAGAACCGCAATCTACGGGAGTATGCCAATCCCGGAACGCTTGACACTATGTGGCAATAATATATTCCCGGAGAGGCTTTTACGCCGTCATCTCTCAGCAGATTCCAACCGTATTCAGCAACATCGGCTACCTGCGCCGAGTGAACGAGATCTCCGTCAACATCCGTAATTTTCAGAAGCAACGGGATTCCGGGTAAAGGCATATCCCAATGAAATTCAACCTGTTCACGTGCCACTGCAGGGTAAGCCGACAACTTTAACAGCTTCTCGGCTCCATTCACAAATGAAAAACGCCGGCGTGACACAGCCCCGTTATTATCCACCACAACAGCCTCCGCATCATGCTTGTCGGAAGGCAACACCGGACACGGCGATACCAAACGGCAACAGTCGCCCGAAGCATCGGCTACAGAAAGCGGGACCACGACTCGACCATCAATCACACATCGCGAATATGCGCCAATCTCTCCGAGACTCTGACACGGCATGGAGCCATCGGTGACAACATCCACGCTGATTATTCCCGAAGCCACCTCCACGCCAAGTATGACAGGCTCATGGGCTGCATCCCCGCTCACTTTATGAGAATACTCAAACCTGACATCGCCCGTCCATACGTCTCCCGACGACCGGCTTACAGCCGAAAGCACAGCCCTACATTGCCGTCCGGAAAAAGAAGCCGGAAGCCTTACCGGAATCTCAAAGGCTCCGTCCTCAACTTTAACTGCCGACCATCCTGCCTGAATGTCGTCATGATTCACCTCATTGTCACGCATAGACGAGGTATAGATCATCGCCTCCACTTCGAGGTCACCCACAGGAGCATCTATCACGCCGGCTATACTCCCCTCCGATTGCTGATATTCGCATTCAATAATTCCACAAGCACGTTTGAGAGGCAGAGCGGGATCACCGAGGAGATTAAACGACTGAGTATTCTGCCCGAGCACCTTATTAGCCTGAGAAGCGGCGGCGAGAAGGCACTCTTTCTGTGAAGCAAGCCATATATCACCAAAAGTTTTGCTCTCCCCGGCAGCATCAGTCCATCTTCTCGCAAAAGCCATAAGCACCTGCCGGTTGTAGGACGCATACACTTCCTGCGGCGACGCGACACAACCTATGACACCGCCATCCCTGTTGAACAGCAGCGATTCGGTAAATGATTCCGTAGTTCCACCAAACTTGCCTATGCAGCATGAGCTGAAGAATCCCCATGGCAACACATCATTCCGCAGAATGCCCGCGCCATAACTGTCCATCAATCCATCGCCGGTGATTGACACCTCATCACCATGCCCTACGTAAACCCATAGCCCTGCCCCGGTTTCAAGCCTTTCAATCAGGCTCCGGGAGCAGCCGGGGGAGGTGCCGTTAATCTTTGAATACTCACTGACATAAATCTTGTGCAACACCGCGCCTGGATATGACAATAAGCACCCTGCCGCCTCTTCAGCATCATTCTGATGCGACATATTGTCACCGTCGTCAGCAGCAAGCACTATTTCATGACTATGAGCCACAGCATCCGTAGAGTCAAGATAACGGAGTATCTTGTCATTATACTCCTCACCCTGCACGATGGAAGAAACGGGAATCCTGCCTACCGCCAGCGCCGGAGCCGTGAATGGAAGACGCGACAGCGAAAACACCCCCTTGACCATACCATGATAAGCATCGCAACCGCCATCGGTCCATCCTGTTCCATAAAGCATCAAATATTCAAGAGCGCCGCCGGATGAATCATATATCCCCTTCACTTTAAGACGCAGATCCTCCGCCGGAGTGTCATATTCCGCCTCCAGCACCTTCACATTCATCCCCTGACGGCTGCGGTGAATATCGGCAAGCCGCTCGGCACACGTGAGAAACCGGCTGTCGGCAATGATGAGCATTCTCACTCCTGCCTCTTCGGCTTTCAACAGCCGGGGCAAAAACAACAGACAAAGAACAGCGACGAAATATTTCATAGGATTGGAAAGTGGGGATGTGAAGTTTTTACTTATAGCACGGCGTGTCGCCCATCGTGAGCTTCAGCACCGAGCCCGACATTATGTCATCGTGCCTCAGGAATGGTCGTTCAAGCGGAACTCCGTCGAGAGTCATCGACTTGACATATATATTTTCCGGCGAAGCCCCTTCAGCAATCACTGTAAATCTCTTGCCTGATTCAAGAGCAATCTCAGCTTTGGGAAACACCGGGCTGCCTATCACATACTCCGGTGATGCAGGACACACGGGATAGAATCCGAGAGCGGCGAAAAGATACCATGCCGACATCTGTCCCGCATCGTCATTTCCCGACAGCCCTCCGGGGGTGGGGAGATATTCGGTGTCCATGATGTGACGCACATACTTCTGTGTTCTCCACGCCTCGCCTGCGTATTGGAAAAGCCATGCCACCTGATGACACGGCTCGTTGCCATGCCAATAGCGTCCGTGGGTGAACATTGAGTCAAGTTTGGCGGCGTATGCCTCTTTGCCGCCCATAAGCTCCATCAAGCCCTCCTGATCATGAGGCACATACCACGTATAGTGGCACGGCGCCCCTTCGGTGATGTGGGGTGAGAACGAGAATGGATCGGAGTCAAGAAACGCGCCCGATGAATCGCGCGGCGCCGCATAGCCGGTCGACGGATCTATCACGTTGCGGTAGTTGAGGCTGCGGCGTGTAAGCTCAGCGTAGTCATCGTCATGCCCGAGCGCCTTAGCCATCTGCGCGAGGGCAAAGTCATCGTAGGCATATTCAAGCGTGCGCGACACCTGCTCTTTCTTATGGAATGCGTCGGCAACCTCATCCTCCACCGGAATATATCCGTACTTCATGTAAGAAGCAAGAGCGCGGCGACCCATTCCGTTGCGGTAATCAGCAATATCGGCAGGGGTGACAAACGCATTTTTCCTCATTCCCTCATAGGCTTTCTCCACATCAAAATTCCTCACTCCCTTCACGTATGCGTCAGCAATGGCAGCAATGCAATGGTCGCCGACCATAGCCGCCGTGTAGCTGTTCCAACAGGGAAATATAGGCAGCCATCCGCCCTGTTCATACTTCAGGACAAGCGACTGCATCATATCGGCGCTCTTCGACGGCGAGATGATGTTGAGCAACGGATGCAAGGCTCGATAAGTGTCCCACATACTGTAGTCCTCATAATATACACGACCCTCGGGCATACTTGCCACAGAGCCATCCTTATGGGCTGAGCCGAATGCCGGATAGCGTCCGTCGGCATCGCTGAACGCGCGCGGCAGGAACGACGCACGATAGAGCGCGCTGTAAAATTTCGTAAGCTCCTCGGCAGTTCCACCTTCCACCTTTATTTTTCCAAGCTGACGGTTCCAGATTCCGGCAAGACGGGAACGCACTGCATCGAAGTCAAAACCGGGCAATTCAGCATTGAGATTGGCAAGCGCCCCGTCAATGCTTGTGAACGAAGATGCCGCCTTAACCGACACCTGCTCTCCCGGCGCCACCTCAAACTCAATGTATGCTCCCACTCCGGGCTCATTCTGAACCATCATATTGCCGGGAGACACCGAGTCGTTGTTATATGTGCCGTGGGCAACCACCTTGAGCGATTCCGCCCACTCAATCACAAACCATCCGGAGAATCCTGCCGTTTTACCCCAACCCTGATAGATGCGGTGAACGGGATTACGCCCAAGAATACGGCGGTTTTCCATGTCAATCTCTACATAGCCCTCCCCTTCATCGCTGTTGGGACAAACGGAGATGAAAGCATTTCCTGAGTCGGAATAGGTCATTCTGAAAATTGCGGCTCGCGACGTGCCGGTCATCTCGGCAGTGATCCCCTCATCGGGAAGGTTGATTGAATAATAGTCGGGAGCTGACACTTCCGAACTCTTGTCCATGCGGCTGCCTCGCGACAACGACACTGCCGAAAACTTGCCCGCCATAGGTGTCAGCGTCATCGAGCCGTAGTCCTGAGTGCATCCACCCACAATCCAATGGGAGTTGCGGAAACCTCGGAACACGGAATCAGTGTCATAATATGGCGCCACACATTTACGCTCGGTGTCACGGGTTTGCGGAGTCCAGAAATTCATTCCGTTAGGTTCCAGAACGGCAGGAAGCGTCTGTCCCAACTCTTCAGTGCCTTTACCAAACATACCGGCGGCAAAAGTCTCGCTGTGAGCGGTTCCTATTCTCGGTTCGACATAGGGCAAGGGGGTGCGGTCATCCGCACATATCGCCCCGGATATTGCCGAGGCAATGCAAAATAAGGATATGGATTTAAACATTGCAAAAATAACAAGTTGGATTTCATTCTATTTCACGGAAAATCCGAGAACATCCGCTCCATCAGTCCCTGCAACGGCGCTGATACGGGTATCCACCGGAAGGTCGGCAGCAAGAAAGTCCTCGTTCATTATAATTATATCGCCAATCTTCAACACTCCTCTATGACCGATGAGAGCGACCATAGATGCCGCCATCGCCTTATCAATTCCGACCGATACAGAGTCGCCCGCCGACGTAAGGAAATCAAATCGGGTGCCACACTCTTCAGGCGATCGCCATTCACCGATGATCACTCCGCCTTCATGGCAACGGTTGAGCGCATTGAACCCTGAAATACCATCGGGCACGGTGGTCACACATGGAGCGTAGGCATCAATATAGCGTGGAGCAAACTTTTCTGAAACATTCTTTCCAAGGCGGCACACACGCACCGCCACGCCACACGAATACCGCCAACCGGGAGCGCTCGCAGGGATGAAAAACGGCTTGCCGTCCTTTATTATAGCCGAGTCAGGAATCATCTCGGCAATGGTGTTTTCACTGAAATCGCCGGTGGAACAGCGGTCAAAAACTAAAACTTTCATTGCTTGCTGCTGTTATTTGCGTCCAGACGGTCATACATCACCGCGAGATGAGCGTAGATTGATGTGTTTTGAATCACGATTCCTTCAGGAGCGGTGATGCGGAACGGAGTAAAATTCCACAACGCCTTTATTCCGGCGGCGACCGCACGATCACTCATCTCCTGGGCATGGTCGACAGGCACCGCTATTATGGCAATCTCTGCGTCAAGCTCAGCCATGCGTGAATCAAGCTCAGATACATCATAGACAGGCACTCCGCACACCGACTGACCGGTGCGCTGCGGATCAACATCAAATCCGGCAACGATGTGCAGACCGTAATTATCCAGACCTGAGTCGCTGATCAATGCGCTTCCAAGACTTCCCACACCTATCATAACCGCATTATGAACCACCTTGAACCGCAGAAAATCCTGCAATTCATGCTCCAAGCCGGCTACTTCGTAACCGATTCTTGTTTTGCCTTTTATATTGAGAAATGAGAGGTCTTTGGCTATCATCGACGCATCCACGTGCAATTGCTTGGAAATCTGAGTCGAAGAGACATACTCCACCCCGGCAGCTTTCAGCAAGCTGACATAAGCCAGATACCACGGCAAACGTCTCACCGTGGGTTCGGGCAGCATCTCCCGGTGGTTGTATGTGGTATTAGTCTTTGCCATATCTAATTATGATGCAAAGTTAGCAATTATCCATGACAATATGCCCCGCACCATTCTTTTTTTCAATTTTTCAGCGACAAAACGTCAGCTGCACAATCACCGTGTCAGCGATTGAAGAGATTATCCTTGGAGGTGACCTGAGTGGGAACATCGACTTTGCCGCCGATGTGACACTCGCCCATACCCACATTGCGTGTGTCGGAAAAACTGATGCCGGTCTTAGCCTCGCCCACCTCAATGTTGTCAAACCGCACATTGGTCACAGGCTGCTCGGAGGTGCCTTGCAGGACAAGGGCGGCTTTCGATGCCTTGCGGCATTTCAATCCATCGACCACAAGATTTTCAATCACTGAGAAATGATTGTTGTCGAGCCCTTCGCCCGCATATTTGCTTGTGACATAGAAAAGGTCCTCAACCTCATCAAACACGCAATTCCTCACATAAAGGTTCTTCACAAAACCGCCGCGGTCGGGATTGGTCTTGATATAGATGCCGCGCTTGCAGTACCCGGCATAGTCGCAATCCTCCACAAACACATTACGCACTCCGCCCGACATCTCACTGCCAAGCACTACTGCGTGGAGCCCCTTGAAATGGCAATTGCGTATTATGATATTCTCACAAGGAAGAGCCACTCTCCAGCCGTCATTGTCACGCCCGCTCTTAATAGCCACGTTGTCATCGCCGTTGTCAAAATACACATCCTCTATGAGTATATTACGCGAACTTTCAGGATCGATGCCGTCATTGTTCACGAGTTTGGCATCATAGCGCAGCGAGCGGCATATCACATTCTCGCTCTGCAAGAGATGCACGCACCAGAACGGGGAATTGATGATCTTGACCCCTTCAAGAGTGACATTCTCACACTTATAAAGTTGCATGAGATGCGGACGCAGCCAGTCGCCCTCGCCAAACCGTCTGGCGGCAATATCCGTGCCGCCGTCGGTGTGATTCATCTCGCGGCTGCGCATCTGCGCCGGTTTCTGAAGTTTCTTCCATGTGGCAAATGTGGTCATGGCATTGCCATCGATAGTGCCCTTGCCAGTTATCGCCACGTCATGCAATCCATAGCCATAGATCATAGGGGAATAATTGTACAGAAGCGTACCCTCCCAACTCGTGTTGACTATAGGATAATATTCCGGTTCGGGAGCGAATTTCAGCACGGCGCCCTCCTCAAGATTTATGCACACGTTGCTTGTCAATGTCACCGGACCTTTTATATAATAGACCCCCGCAGGCACGGTTATATAGGCGCCGCCTTTCTTATCGGCACTCTTCATCGCCTTGTCGAAAGCCTTCTTGCAATCGGTGACTCCATCGCCCTTTGCTCCGAACTTAAGGATACTGACCCTATTCTCAGAAATAGAGGCTCCGGTGATCTGTGACAAGATGCTGTCACGGAGCTGAGTATTATATAGAAGACCTTTCGCTCCGAGGGGTACAGCTGCCGACAGGACAGCGACCACAGCGGCATACAGTGATAATAGCAGTTTCATTATGGTGACTTTTTTCATTTTAGCAAATTTAATAATTATACACGAATAATCCCCTCTCGCTCTCCACAAAATCAGAAGAGGTAAATCCTCCAATCACATATTGGTCAATCCCACTTTTTTCAAGGCACTACAATTTTCTTGGCAGAGGCTCCTTGTGACAGGATATAAAATCCGGAATCAAGAGTCATTTCTGAGCGGGATCCGGAATACACCATCCTTCCCGAAAGGTCATAGACCTTGATGTCGGCTTGTTCTTCATGAACAACAGTATCAGATAGACCATCGGTCTCTTCTTCCACTCCTATTATGTTACCAAAAAGCCCCCATGGCATAGTCTTATAATATTGGGACACATTATTGCCATTACAATATAGCACAGCCATACCATAAGTTTGATCGCTGAAAATATTCTTTTCAGCTTCGATTGGGGTTGAGGCAGTGTATTGAATCTTTTTTAGGTTTAAGCATTCCCCCCAACAACTTGCGCCTATTTTTGCTATCCCACTTGGCAAAAGCACTTCCTTCAGATTGACACATCCATAAAATGCCATATTGCCGATAGCGATCACATAGCTTGGAATATCAATTTTCTCAAGGCTACTGCAATATTCGAATGTCGAATATTGTAGATTCGTAAGCCCCTCAGGCAAATGGATATTTTTCAATGACTGGCAATATCTGAACACCGAATTCCCCATTTCCTTAACCGAATTAGGAATGAATATTTCTTCAAGGGCAGTACAACCGACGAAAGCATCATCGTATATGTTGGTCACAGATTCTGGAATGGCTATCTTCGTCAAATTCTCGCAGTTGGCGAATGCCCCGTATTCTATGATGTAAACCGACTCCGGAATGGTGACATTATCCAGATTGGAGCAACCACCAAAACATGAGCTTGGAACTATATCGATTGACTCTGGGAGCTTCACTTTTTTCAAGTTTTCACAGTCCATAAACGCACCAATTCCAATAGATGTCACATTGTCCGGTATCTCAAGGCACTCAAGACTTGCACAATCCTCAAATGCTCCACCATCAATAGTTTTTATTGAATGCGGAATCAGAACAGAGCTAAGATTCCTGCTACCTTGAAATGCGTACCCGTACAATTTATCCACATCGCTGGGTATAGTATACGCCCCTACCCTGCCACATGGATAGCGGAACAGAGTTTTGCAGTCATCAGTGAACACTATTCCATTTTCCGATTTGTATTTTTTGTTATCTGGATGGACTTCAATCATCTCTAACGAAAATGCATCATTAAAAGCTGAAGGATCTATTGTGTCCACGCCGGCAGGAATTTCTATCCGTTTCAAATTTTCACAGCCATTAAATGCACTTCGGTTTATGGTTGTCACACTTTCAGGGATGTTTATGCTTTGCAGAGCAGAGCAACCGCTCATCAACCCTGCATCAATCACTGTCAATGACCGGGGCAACATGATATGTTCCATGGAGCTACACCCAGAAAATGCAAAGGGACCAATGCTTCCGACAGACTCCGGGATGTCCAATTCTTTAAGCGATACACATCGCATAAAAGCACTATTTCCAATCGAAGTCAAAGATTCCGGGAGAGTGACGCTTGTCATATTGACGCAATTATTAAAAGCAGAACCCTTGATTTCAGTCACCGAATTTGGGATAACCACTTCCTTCAGTTTGTAAACGCTACTTGCAGCTGCCGGCCCTATCACAGTGACGGGATAAGACTTGCCATTGACGGTAGCGACCGATGGTATGTGGATGGTTGTGTAATCTTTTACATCCAGAGATGTAAGGGCGACACTTTCTCTATCCTCATTAATGTCAAACTTCATAGTATAAGGATAGTCAATTGTCTTGAATTTGCTCCATGGCTCCTGATTGCGATAAACGTCAACACTCTCGCCGGGACACCATAACCGTCCATTTTTGTAGACATCCTCATCAAAAATATTTATCGGCGCTGTCGGCGGGGTCAATGAGTGACATTTCACAGAAGTCAAAGGGCATCCAGTAAATGCTTGAAGCCCTATGGTATTTAGCACGGGGGGCAATTCTATCGAAGTGAGACCTTCACAAAGTAAAAAAGCCTCGCGTTCTATGGATGTTATGGTGCTCGGCAGCGTGACTCCTGACAAAGTCTCATGCCCAATGAAAGCTCCCTCGCCAATGGTAATCACGCCTTCAGGAATTGCATAGGAATCTGATATTCCTAAAGGGTAGGCACATATTTTCTTACCGTCATAGCTATAGAGCACCCCGTCAATGGATTTATAATGTTGACTTCCTTCTTCAACATTAATCCGTGTCAGTGACGTACAGCCTGCAAACACATTTCCGCTCCGCACATACTCCACCGAAGCCGGCAGAGTGATTGAAGCAAGTCCCGTACACATCCAAAAAGCATAGTGGTATATAGTTTTCAAGGAAGCTGGAAGCTTGATATCAGCCAACTGTTCACACCTTCCAAAAGCATTACTGCCTATAAATGAAACCGTTTCTGGAAGAATTATTTTTTCAAGAGAAGTGCAACCATAAAAAGCGTACTGCCCGATCTCTGTCAGAGAACCGGATCCCTGAAAGGTAATGCTCTTGACAGTGTTGTTAAGATAAAACGCGCTATCACACACGGCGACCACACTGTAGATTTTATCATTAAAAAGAACACGCGGACTTACGCAGACATCCCCCTGTGCATAGCAGTTATAGCCTACAACCGCCGTCTGTTCTGTTTCATCAAGAATACTATAATTTATTCCATTATAGCTGAATGTTTGTGCGTAATTATACAATGGCGTTCCAAAAACTGCTACGAGTATAAAGATTGAGAATAAACGATGCATCAAATTTTTCATTGTGATAAAGTATAAGATTGGTTGACAGGTAAAATGATCTCTTGCCTAAGTTACAAATTTTCGGGAGTTCAGTGCTTTAAAATTAATATGTCGAGGAAGCAATCTCCCGTACGGGGTGGAGGCCTCCGGTGATCTGTGACAAGATGCTGTCACGGAGCTGAGTATTATAGACAAGCTCACCGGATTGAGCCGATAGAGCCACAATAGAAAAAGCTGACAGTATCGTCAGCCACGCACGTGCAATGAAATTCATGGACGATAAGAATTTATTTGGTATGTACAGCAAATTTAAGAAAAATGCGCTAACTTTAAAACTCCAATTCAAAAATCACATTCAAATCATGAAAAATTTTCTATTGTTGCTGTGTTCATTTCCTGCGGCTATGACAATCTTTGCCGGACCACAGTATGATTTTTACAAACTCCAACAAGAGAATCTCGGCAGGGGTGTAGTAGCCGTCCGTGATAATGCCGACACGGTCACTGTGTCATGGAGATACCTGTCGGAAGACTCCGAAAACGAGGCTTTCGACGTGTATCGCGACGGAAAGAAACTCAATTCTTCTCCTCTAAAGAAAACCACATTTTTCAAGGATGCATATTCCGGAAGCAATAGTGCGGAATATGTAGTGAAACCGATGCGCGGAAAGAAATCGGGACAATACACTCTCCCTGAAAACGCGCCTGAAGGATACATCAACATTCCGCTTTCTGCTCCCGACAAATTGACTATGCCCGACGGATCGACCTGTTTCTACGCACCCAACGACGCATCGATAGGCGACGTGGACGGCGACGGTGAATATGAGATAATCCTGAAATGGGATCCATCCAACGCCCATGACAACGGACACAACGGCTACACCGGCAACCAGTATCTCGATTGCTACCGGCTCAGCGGCGAGCGGCTGTGGCGCATAGACCTTGGAAGAAACATACGTGCCGGAGCTCACTACACACAATTCATGGTATATGACTTCGATCTCGACGGCAAGGCGGAGGTGATATGCCGCACCGCCGACGGAACAGTGGACGCCAAGGGCAACGTGATTGGCGATGCCAATGCCGACTGGCGCAGCCCCATGGGGCGCATACTTGAGGGTCCCGATTATCTGACGGTGTTCAACGGGTTGACAGGCGAGGCGATGAAAACCGTCGACTACATACCTCAACGCGGCAATCCATCGGACTGGGGCGATGAAAAAGCCAACCGCAGCGACCGCTTCCTCGCTTGTGTCGCCTACCTTGACGGCAGCCGTCCGAGTGTGGTGATGTGCCGAGGCTATTACACCCGCACGGTGCTCGCCGCATTTGACTGGGATGGAAAGGAGTTGACCTCCAAGTGGGTGTTTGACAGCAACAATCCCGGATGTGAAGGATATGCCGGTCAAGGCAACCACAACCTGCGCGTAGCCGACGTTGACGGCGATGGATGCGACGAAATCATCTACGGTCAAATGGCTGTGGATAATGACGGCAAGGGCTTGTACACAACCGGCATGTATCACGGCGACGCGATGCATCTCACCATGTTTGACCCCGACAGCAACAATTTCCAGGTGTGGTGCTGTCATGAAAACAAAATCGACGGCTCTACCCTGCGCGACGCAGCCACCGGCAAGGTGCTGCTCCGCTATCCGAGCGATTACGACATAGGCAGATGCATGGCTGCCGACATCGACCCACGATATCCGGGAGTGGAAGTGTGGTCACCCAACACCGGTGGAGTGCGCTCATTCAAGGGGGAACTCATCTCCTCCAAACACAAGTTTAATGGACCTGCGAAAGCTCGTGTGCCGGTTAATATGGCTGTGTGGTGGGACGGTGACCTGCTCAGGGAACTTCTTGACCGAAACACAGTGTTCAAATATGACTGGGAAAAAGGCACGGCAGTGCCGATGACGGTGTTTGAAGGATGTGTGTCAAACAATGGCACCAAGGCAAATCCATGCCTGCAGGGCGATATCGTGGGCGACTGGCGCGAGGAAGTGCTGCTCCGCACAGCCGACAATTCGGCGCTGCGCCTGTACGTATCCACAATACCCACAGAATATCGCTTCCACACATTCCTTGAGGATCCGGTCTACCGCATAAGCATCGCGACCCAGAACGTAGCATACAACCAGCCCACCCAACCGGGCTTCTATTTCGGTCCCGACCTCAAAGGAAAAACATTCCGCGGCACAACAGTGAAATAAACAATGCCTTGTGTCACTCTGCTTGCAGAGAATCGGCGTTATACAGGGATGATTCTTTCAGAATCAAAATTAATTCGCATTATTTCCGGGCGTCTCGGCTTTGCCTCGGCGCCCGGCTACCGACGGATGTTTCCTGCGGAAACGCTATGTGACAATGCTGTTTCGCATGGGAATGCTGCATTCCTCAAACGCCGGCTAAGGAGATTTCTCTTGGGATACAGGCTCATCAAATACATACTGACGGACGCCAAAATTGAATCCAAATGGATTCATCCGTGGGTAGCGTTATCGGATGCACGCAATGACACCGCCGGAAACGCGAATCCGTAAGGATTCATCTGTAGGTAGCCGGGCGCCGAGCGTAGCGAGACGTCCGGAAAGGATATGACACGGTTATTGAATCTGAAAGATTCATCTTTCAGACCTGACCATAGAGAATCGGCGTTATACAGGGATGATTCTTTCAGAATCATAATCACATCGCATTATTTCCGGGCGTCTCGGCTTTGCCTCGGCGCCCGGCTACCGACGGATGTTTCCTGCGGAAACGCTATGTGCCAATGACGTTTCGCGTGGGAATGCAGCATTCCTTAAATCCCGACTAAGAAGATTTCTCTTGGGACACAGGCTCATCAAATACATACTGACGGACGCCAAATTGAATCCGAATGGATTCATCCGTGGGTAGAGTTATCAGCTGCACGCAATTACATCTCCGGAAACGCGAATCCGTAAGGATTCATCTGTCGGTAGCGTTATCGGATGCACGCAATTACATCTCCGGAAACGCGAATCCGAATGGATTCTTCTCTCGGTAGCCGGGCGCCGAGCGAAGCGAAACGTCCGGAAAAGATATGACATGGCGATTGAATCTGAAAGATTCATCTTTAAAAACATTGCAGACTGCTTAGCTCATTCTACGTTGATTTATCGCTCAAATTATTTTACCCAGTGTTTATTTGCCGAGTACTGAATCAACTTTTTCGATGATATCGTTGCCTCTAAATCCTCGTTCCACGATTACGCCATTCGGATCCAATAAGATAATCATAGGTATTGCATTGAATCCATACAGTTCCATCGGAATTTTTTCAGCATCTATAATCTGAGTCCATGGATATTTTAATTTTTCAAGTGCTGAAAGAGTTTTATCGTGACTGTCCCACACAGCCACTCCAAGTATCATGAACCGTTCATCGTCCTTATATTTCTCATACAACGGTCTAAGGGTTTTCTCCGCTTCTTTCTTGCATGGACCACACCATGATGCCCAAAAATCCATAAGCACATATTTTCCTTTACCTGCATAATCAGACAACATCACATCCTTGCCATCTAAAGTTTTTGCGCTAAAGTCTATAAAAGGCTTTCCGGGCTGGGAATTACGCAACCCTATGTACAGATTATTGAAATAGTCAGCCGTAGACAGCTCTTTCAAATAAGCCGGCATACGAGTGTAAGCCGATTCCCATTCCTCAGGCGTAAGTCCCCACATTCCTCCAAGACTCAGCATGGCAGACTCGCCAACCCCATTCGGATTCTCAATGATTGCCTTGCTGTAAAGCTCAATCCTGCCGGGGCGCAACCGGTCATATAAACGCTTATAAATATCACCGAGTTCCGGCTGTTTAAAGCCGTGGCTCTTAAGCTCATGGCTAAATCTATCCAGTTCATCATCAATTGCTTTATCTTTAGCACTAAGTTCAATGAGCTTTTCATTGAGAATGGAACCGGATGATGGGAAATGAGTGTCAAAGTCAAGCACTGCAAGAGTATCAAGAACACAATTGGAATAATATCTACCCCCTTCAACTCTTACAAATGCAGGTCGATCATAAGTTCCTTTAAAACAGAATTTGCCATCGGACACACTGGTAGAGTCGATATTTATTTTTTTATCGTAATCATAAATATACAGCACCTGACCGTCAGCTCCGCTTATTTGCCCCTCGACAACATAGTCAATCGGATAGGCACATATTGCAGATAGTAATATACTTAGACACACCGAACTTATTGATCTTATCATGGTATCGGATTTTTTGGATTTTATTTTTGTTTTTTGCGTTTTTTGCCGGTGAAGTCGGCGGGATACGACACTTTGTCGATGACCTCATCGTCGCGGAGCCTTACCCAAGTGTCGAAACTCTTCTCACCTTCTTTCAGAACAATGATGCGGGCACCGTTCTTGCCGATGTGATTGTAGACGGTGTTCCCACCGGAATATCTGCCATAGCCCAGCAACACGCCGTAATAATCCACCACATAGTCATTGTCGTGGTCATGACCGCAGAATATACCCATGACATCGCCACGCTCCTTTACTGCAGTGAACATTCCGGAATTCAACGCCGGACAGCACACCTTTTCGCCCTTGGTGCCATAGCCCATGTTCTCATTGTCATCCCAAGCCGTAGCCACCTCAGGGAGAGGGATGTGGAAAAACATCAGCGACGGAAGCGTGTCGCCGTCATTTTTCACCTGATAAGCCCAGCTCAGATCCTTGTACCACATCACCTGCTCGGGTTTCAGCCAAGCATATTTCCCAATACCTTTTATCGGGGTAGATCTATGGGAGTCAAGGCAGTACAGCACACTTGCCACGCTGTCGCTCTTAGCCGACATTACCTCTATGGCATAGTCGGGACTGTCGATGCCGGGATTGCGCTGCGGCATGACCGAGTAAGGAAGCGGCTGCAAGAAGTCATATATCTGAGCATGATCGAGCTCAAATTGGGTGTCGTGATTGCCAAACACAAAAGCAAACGGAATCTTGCGTTGGAGTATGGGGCGCAGAATCGCCTTGAATCCGTCTATGACAGAATCGGAATACACCTGGTCGCCTGTGAACATCACAAGATCGGGCTGCTCGGCTGTAATAACCTCCTCGATGCATTTCACTGTGGCTTCCGATGCGCTCTTGCCCACCTTGAAATGATTGTCGGTGAACTGGACGATTTTAAACTCTCCCTCGGGATTGAAACGAAGCTCGGTTTTAGCAAACATGGCAGCCCCTGCAAGGACTGCCATGCCGAATAATATTTTACGTAGCATAAGTTACCGGTTATTCAGCTTCCATGACTACACGCAGACCAGTGTTGCGATATGCTCCGTCAAGAGCCATGCGGCGACGGAAAGCGACACGAAGCTCATTGGTGCTCTCGCTGTCCCAAGCTCCGCCACGGCGCACTCTGGCAGCGCCTTTTTTCACTACCAACGGATCATCGACAGCCCTTGAACTGTAATCTTCCTTGGCATCCTGGCATATTTCAAACACATTTCCGCTCATGTTGTACAATCCGAGGGCATTAGGAGTCTTGGACTTCACCTCATGAGTTTTATTCAAGCAGTTGCCTATGTGCCATGCCACGGCATTGGCATCGTCGCCGCCGCTATAAAGAGTCTGGGTTGGCACCTTGTTGCCACCACGTGCGGCATACTCCCATTCGGCTTCAGTCGGGAGACGGAACTTGGCGCCGGTCTGAGTGCTGAGACGCTTCACGAAGTCCTCGGCATCGGCAACGGAGATGCTCTCCACCGGAAGATCGGCACCTTTAAACTTAGACGGATTCTCGCCCATGACGTGCTCCCAAAGTTCCTGCGACACCTCGGTCTCGCCGATATAGAACGGCTTGGAGATGGTCACCCAGTGATCAGGCTTCTCATCATCATCGGCGCCCTTCTGCTCGGCAGTGGCTCCCATCTTGAACATTCCGGCAGGCACAAGAATAAGGTCAAATACCACCGGCTTGGACTCTTTCACTTTGCGTCCGCCTATCGATACGCTGCTCGCATTGGGCTGGATGGTGACAGAAAGACGTTCCTGAAGCACTGAACCGTCAGCCTCGGAAACCTGCATGATATAGGTGGTGTTCTTTGCAAGCGGATCAAAATCATAACGCAATGGAATGTAGTTGTCCGACTTTATATTCATATAGCGGGCGCCGTCGACCATATACACCCAGTATTCGCCGTTCTTATCCTCGGTCTTGATGATGTCGCCTTCAAATACAGGATTCTGAGCTTTGATACCCACTTTCACCAACGCACACGGATCTCCGTTGCCGTCAAGCACTTGGTGGGACACGGCACTGATGTCGCTCGGATCAGCCGAAAATTTGGTGACCATTAGCTCCTGAGCGCTTGCGGCAAAAGCGAAAAGGAGTGTGATGATTGAAAGACAAAAATGTTTCATTGTTATTGTTATGAGTGGTTTTTAGATTTTAAAGTCAGTAGCCTTGAACGAGCATTCGATGCCCGGCTCCCATGTGCGCACATGAATCTTGGGGTGATCCTCATCGGTGAAATCCCACAACAGGAACACGCTTCCCTGGTCGCTGTAGCTGTCGGAATGCCAGTCCTGCTTAAGAGTTACGCCATAATAATCGGGCTTTGCCGGATGACGCACCACGCGGTAATCGTCAAACTTCACCTTAAGACGCTGATTGTTGGCAAACATTCTTTTCAGTCCTGCGATGTATTCCTTCTTGCCTTTCTGCTCAAACACCACGCCATTCTGCGGCATGACATCGTTCTTCACGCGCTGGGTCACAAGTTTACCGGTGATGATGAGCGCATCATCGCTGAACACATCCTCGATGAAGCGGATGTTTTTGTCGCAATACGCCTTCTCAAACTGCTGGCACCAACCGATGATCATCATTCGGCGATCCTCATCCTTCAGGCGAAGCCCCTCCTTCATGATGTTGACATAGTTGGTCTTATCCATAGTGAAGTTGAAGTCGATGATCTTGCCCGCAGAATTGAAATCGATGCAAAGCTCCTTTCTCATGGGACCTCCGTAAGTGTCATTGATGGGGAGCATATTCACCCCTATATTTCTCACCTGATAGCCCGACACTCTGCCGCCCGACTTTATGGTGAGGCAGTGGTCCACGATGAAATCCTCCTCGGTGGTGAAGTGGACATTGTTCCATGTCATGCCTATAGTCTGCGAAGCGAGGTTATCGATATCGAGACCGGCATAGTTCACATCGGCATTGTTATATGCAGCCTTATTGAGGTTGGTGAGAAGCTGGCTCATCTGCTGCTCCATCTTCTGCTTCAACTGCGGAGAGGAGATGCCGTCGGAGAACTGGAAAGTCACATCCTTGCCGTAATCATCAACAGCCATCGGAGCGCCGTAGACTTCCGACATACCCTCAAGATATTTAAAATATGCGGCTGCCGATTCAGCATTCCAGCCGGCTTCATCGGGAGCGGCGTTGATGCCACCTGCCGATGACAGAATTAATATCAGAGATATTGATAAAAGCTTTTTCATTGCTATATGATTGAATTTATTATTTACTTAACATAAACCACACTGCTGTGTTTCCCGAATAGTTGCCGAGCCCGTCACCGGATCCGGTCTTGAAATTGTGTCGCACATCATTGTCGCCGTTACTTAAAACGGTAATAGTGTTCAAGTTATTGTCAAACACCACCCAAAAACACTTGGATGCGTCAGGGCATTCCTTGGGGCTTCCGAAAGCGAGCACCTTGCGCGCGCCACGAAATTCATTGAGCAACTGGGCGGCACTGTTGAGATTGGGGGCTCTAAGAAGGTCCTCAATCGCCTCATTCTGCCATGCCGAGAGCCCCGAGCCGGAAGCAATGCTGCGGTCAGGCACCTGCTGCTTGGGAGCGGGTTGCGGGGCTGAGGGACGTGGTGTCTCAACCGGTGCGGCGGGAGCCTGGGCTACAGGCTGCGGTTCCGGTTTAGGTTGCGGCTGTTGGCGTGGAGCTTCAACCGGTGCGGCGGGAGCCTGGGCCACAGGTTGCGGCTGCGGTTTAGGCTGCGGCTGCACAGGCACGCTTGTCTCGGTCACGGCAGCCGCCTGCGATGCTGCGGAGGGGATGCCGTAGACGCTGCACTCCACGTAGGCGAACACGCGGATGTTGGCTCCCCTCTTGACAGTTATATATTGAGTCTGCTCAAGCCCGTCAAGACCGAGACGGCGGTCTATGTGGTGTTCCTTGAGCTTATCATTGATGTAATTGATCAGCGTTATATCGGCAGCCTCTTTCGCTTCTGCTTCTGTAGGCATTGTAGCTTCGCCATACAGATACCGACCGTCAAGCTTGATCATATTGATCTGTTTAGCTTCGGTCTTTTGAGCTGACACCGAGCCGATACCGGCTGTGATGAGCAATAATGCTATGATTAGTCTTAATTTCATAATCATTTAATCGTCAAATAATGACAAAATACGTGAAATGGGGATGTAGGGAGTTATTCTTGCCGTTATCTCCCCGTTTTCGATGTTGATTATCGAAGAGGGGGCAGTGAGCCTGATATTGTGGCAATATCCCTCCTTTTCGTTTTTCATCGAGAGCAATGCCGTTATTTTCTTATCGTCAGCCTCAATCACTCCAAAGTAGGGCTTGCAACCCTTACCGATGAAATAATCGACAAACTCACTTAACGGCATGGTAAAATACTTGTCGGAATAATCATATCCCACCAATCGCACACGCACCTTATAGTTGTTCACTATCTCGGTGCTCGTCACAAGATTGGCAAGGCTGTAGAGCGGATGATCGTCGCTGCACACGAGCTTGAATGTGGCGGAGTCAACCGACTCATAGTAGCGGTTGGAATTGTTTTCAGGGAAATAATACTGGTCACCTTCAAGGACCAGCACTGCTGAATCGGGCGACTCAATGAGCATCGACGCATCAACTTGCAGCGTGTCGCGATGCACAATGGAATGCCGCGACAACCCTTCCCACAGCCGGCGCTCATTCTCCTTCATCTCTGTTCCATGCAAGAGATCGTAAAAGATGGGGAAAGTGACCGCGTAAGCCACATTTCCGGCAGCATCGGTCCAACGCAACAGATAATTCCTCCCGTCGGGATTCTCGATAGCGAGCGACAGCGTTTTGTCAGGAGCCACGGTAAGGAGCGAACGCAGATCGCCGTTGGCATATCTCACTCCGTCCTCTTCAAGAGAGCGCTCGACAGTCACATCTTTCAGGATGCCGGGCAAGTCAGCCTCAAGCGCTGAACGCTCGAGAAAATCGAATACCGGCAAGTCAAACAATTCCCTTTCGTTGTTGACAAACAGGCTGTAGCCTATATGGGTCACCACATCGTTGTTTCTGACCACGCTCACCTGATTGCCATTATGGGTAAAATCTGTCTCACCACGCTCTACCGCCGCTCCTATGCGCAACATCGAAGCTATGCGCTCAAGGCGGTCAGTGGCATAGTTTACAACAGGAAGCATCGTTGCAGGCAGCATAACCGCCCACAACGATGTAAGAATCAATAATATTCCGCGCCGATCAACGACCATTGGATGCACCTAAGGTGATCCACTTGCGGTCGCCGTTGGTACGCTGGATCTCACCCTGCACAAGGCGTCCGTTCTGGAACTTGGTGTTCTCGATCTTGTCGCCCGAAGCCACGCTGACAGTGGTGCCGTCGTTAAGATCGAAAGTGTAGCTGCTGTTCACAGCCACGCTGCCGCCCACACCGTGGGGTTTGCCGCCGCTCATGGGACCGGTGTACTTGCCATAAGGGAGAGTTCCGCCGGCAGGCGCAGCTTTAGAAGTTTCTGAAGGCTCCGCTTTCGGTTCTTCCTTGGGCTCTTCCACTGCTGCCACAGTGTCAACCGGAGCTACAGTATCAACCGGCTCTACTACGGGTTCTTCAACTACGGCAGTGTCTACAGGGGCAACTTCGGGTTCTGAGGAGCCGCCAGCCTGAGAAATCATATAGACAGCTACTGCAGCCGCGATGACAACAACGCCGATAATGGCGCTCACCCACATTTTCTTCTGGGGCTTGTCGCCGCCTTTGATGGGCACAAGAGTTTTTCCACACTCGGGACACACGAAATCGCCGTGATCCACTGTGATTTTCTGTTGATAATTTTTACAATCTCTGTTCACACACATTCCGGTTTTTCCGGCAGCGCGTGAACCGCGTCTTGATGGTTCAGCCATTTTTATTTTATTTTTATAACATTAAACTAATATCGGTTTTTGCATTGACAGGATGCACGCATTGATCGTGCATCCTGTAAGCGGTCATGTCGTTGCATTTACATAGCCGGAGGCATGGGCGGCGGTGTCGCTCCACCTGCCGGTGGCATAGGAGGTGGCGTGGGCATCGCCGGAGCAAACAGTCCTTTCAGCTTCTCCACCTGACCGGCGGGAGTCCATGCAGCCATACCTTGTTCCCACACCATAGTTTCCTGAGTCAACTGTCCGGTGGTGGTGAACTGGCGGCAAGTAGCATAGTCATAAGGACCATATTGGGCGCCACCTACGAAGAGGAACATCTGCACCACGGGGTCAGCCGCCGGCATGGGAGGCGGAACAGCGGCACCCGGCATCGGGGGAGGCACGGGAGCACCGGGCATCGCCGGAGCTGCCTGCTGGGGAGCCTGGGGCTGCTGACGCTGAGGTTTCTTGGCGTCGAGTTCGCGGCACTCCTTGTCGGAGAGCGCGAAGATGTCGGGCAGACTGTCGCCTTCCCCCTCGCTATGTAGCATGATGGCGTTGGTCTGATCGGTCACTGCGTTGCCTGAGTGCATGAAACGGTCATATTTCTTCTTGTCGGGAGTGAGCCACTTGATAGCGCGCATCGGATAACCGGAGTTGATGGAGATGATAAACATCTCATTGTCGCGGCTTCCTCCACGATGAATCTTCGGCTCCTTAACTCCCTGAGGTGTCATGTCACGGAATGCCTTTTCAAGTTTCTTGGCGAAGTCCTCAAGTTCGGGATTCTTCTCGGGATCAGGAAGAGCGATATAGGTCTCTTTCAGGTTGCGGTTCACGCCCTCTTTGGCTATGTCGTTGTTGCGCACCTGAAAACCGAGCTGACCTGAATCAAGAATCACGTATGGACCGGTCTGGCGAATCACACTCTGAGCAAATTCGTTGATTTTCTGCTGAGTATCGAGTTTTTGCTTCAACTGAGTGAGAATGTTGAGTCCAAGAACCTTGGTAGCCGATACGGGAAGTTCCTCGTGGCGGGCAATGATCTTCTTTGAGAGCTGCACGTCGAAAGCATGGAGGAAGTCATCGATAGTGAGACGCGAATGCAGATCGGCGAAATCAATGAAATCCTTGTCGCCCACAAGAGCTTCGCGCAATTGCTGAGACGACTCGCGCATCATCTTCTTGTCGACACGGGTATCTCTCTCGAAGTCGAGCATTGCTGAATCCTCACTCACCTCAATGATAGAGCCCTTCGGATTTTCAAGTCCCGGGTTCTTCTTTTTCTGAGCTGCAAGTTGCTGCTCGGTGCGTTCGATAGCATCATTGATAAGAGCATTGAATCCGTTGACAGCTTCCACAAATTTGCCAAACTCCATGTTGAGCAACTGCTGAAGTTCCTTGGCAAATTCAAGCGCCACCTTCATTGTGCGGGCGGTCATGAGATAAGAAAGCTCAAGACGCGCTTCGGCGTAATAGTCGTTCTTCTTTCCGAGAAGCTTGCCGCGCAGGAATCCTGAGTTAGCCCAGTCGTCGATGATAGCGTCGAGAGTCTTGGAGCTCTTGTTCAGCTCTTCATCATTTCTGACGATAGCCTCATCGATCTTCTTTTTCAAGTCATCGCTGACGTATTCAGCCAGTATTGAGACAATCTTGACAAGATCCATCATTGAGAGGTCGCCGTTGCGCCACTCAGAGAAGAGCTGATGCTCCACTGTGCGGCGTATCTCCTTGGCAATCTCTTTGATGGATTTAGATTTCACCTTATAATAAGTCTCAACGCCATTGCCACGGAAAGTTTCATTATATATCTGATTCATGCTGCTGCGGATAGCGGCTGGCGGGCAGCTGTCTTCCTGGCACGGCACAGCAAGATTCTCTATATTTTCAGTCCAGTCCTCTTTAAAAGGCGGATACTCTTTGTCGAGCGGAAGCACTTTTTTCTCCAAAGTGAGGTGCTCAAGGTCGAGCATCCAACGCTGGAGATAGGAGTCGGCAAGATACACGCTGCGGTAATCCTTGTTCTGCGGCTCGTTGAGGAAGCCGTGGTTGTCGCTCCAGTGGTTGTAGCGGAGCTGATTGAGCACATCCTCGCCTGTGGAATAGGTGATATGCTTGAGCACACGCATCTCAGGATAGATGATACGCTTGATTGAGAATGAGCTGATCTTGCAGGTGCGTGTCTTGGGGAATTCCTCATCCTTGTCAACCTCATCGGGCAGAAGGCGCTCGTCGTTCTCCATCTCAAATCCGTCAAGATTCTCGAAATTATAGGCTCGGAGTATATCGTGGCACTCCTCAACATCGGGACGTATCTGGAATATGCGTGAATAAGCGAAGTCGCTCACTATGCGCGGCAGCTCGGTGAATGAGTTGACGGTGCATTCATTCTCATTCAAGTTGCTGTAGACCGAGATACCGTCAGCAACACCCTTTGCCGAAGGCTTCATCGAGATGTAATCGAGCGGCTCACCGTCGCCGGTCACATCGTAGGGCTGGAATTTGCCCACCTGAAGCGCGTTAAGCTCGCGCATGGCGGCATAAGCGTTGGGATAATAGCGACCTTTGTCCATGTCGGGCTTCGGAAGATCACGTTCAGGCAACATGGCGTAAACAAGAATCTTGGCATCGTTCCACAACTTACGAGCCTGAGCCACGGCATCGATTATAGAACCGGAACCGGTACCACCGGAAAGACCGGCAAAAATATGAACCGTTTTCGATGCTTCTCCCGATGAGTTAGCTCTATGGCAACGGGCATAGGCATCTTGAAGAGCCATCACATAACGGTCGGCGTTGACTGCAAAGAGCAGACGGCCTGCGCGACGCTTCTGTCCGGCTGCCTCACCGAGGTTGCCTATCGCCGAGCGCACACCCTTCACATTGTCAACAATGCCGCGGAGCTTCGGATAGTTGTCAATCTCGTCGATAATCTTGGTAACATCGACACTCTTCACGTTCAAGAACTCATTTTCGGCAAATCCGGCATCTTGACCGAGCACATTGAAGTCCTCTCTGCCGAGACCCATCATCTCACGGGTGGTATCCACGTAAAGAAGCGCCACAGGGATCTTCATGCGGTCATTGACATCGGGATACTCTTCAAACATTCGCATCTTGAACTCGCGGAGAATTTTACCTCCGGTACCTCCAAGACCGACAAGAATGTGATTTATCATACAGTTATTATTTTGATTGATTTTTTAATTATGTTCAACGTCGTCTCAAACTTCCTCCTCCGCCCGACACTGCCCTGCGTCGGTTGGCAGATACAGGCGAGCGGCGATTATCGGCACCCGGGACTGCCGCACGTTGACGTGAGCCGGATGCCCTGAATTCCATGGTCTTATATATGATTACAGAGGCGACAAGAAGCCCGGCAAGGCTCCACAGCACCGATTTCCATACGAATGAATCAAGTGTAGAGCGGATCTCTCCCGCTACAGTCGATGTGACAACAGAAGCACTCATGCCCGCAAGCTGAAGATCATTGACGTAATTGCCCACAAGCGGCACATTTTCGACCAACGCATCGACCACCTCACGGCTTTCATCAGGTGTAAGCTCGGCAAGATTGTTGACATCCATCCGGCTTATCACATTCTGATTGAGCCACTGCTCTATATCGTCACATTTCCACCGCAAGGCAACAGCTCCGCAAGCCGGAATCACGTGATAACCCAGAAAAAGCAAGAGCGCCACACCCACCGCATAGCCGGCAATGGAAAAACGACCGCGTTCAGCCACAATATTTATCACAAAGAAGAGCAGCCCCACAAGCAGAACCGCAATAACAATTCCGGTCGCCAGGGCTCCTGCCGCTTGACTGATGAGTCCGTTAAATATGAAGCATAGCATAAGATTGCCTTTATTCTTGGTTTATTACACTTTTATTATGTCTTCCCGGCATTAAACTGAGGCTTACCTCGTTCAGTACATGAGATACTTGCAAATTTAAAGAAAAACATTTAATATTTCCAATTTTGCAAATGTTTTTATCCGATTTAGTTTTGAAATAGCTCATTTTAATAACAAAAAGAGTGTCGTGGCATGACACCGCGACACTCTTCTTATTTATCTTGCGATATTTACGCTTACACCTTATCAACTTCGAGGTCGCCGTTGAACACTTCATGCCAAGGCAGACCCTGCTTGGCAAGAACTTCAAGGAATGGATCGGGATCAAATTCCTCCACGTTGTGAACGCCCGGCTTAACCCACTTTCCGGTAAGGAACATCATGGCGCCTGTCATCGCTGGCACACCGGTGGTGTAGCTCACCGCCTGCATACCGGTCTCCTTGAATGCCGCCTCATGGCTGCAGTTATTATAGATATAGTAGGTGAGCTCCTTGCCCTCCTTGTCCTTTCCTGAGATGCGGCAACCGATCGAGGTCTCGCCATGGTAGTTTTCACCGAGATCCTGAGGATTGGGAAGAACTGCCTTGAGGAATTGCAGCGGCACGATCTTGGTGCCGTTATAGTCAACCTCATCGATACGAGCCATGCCGATGTTCTGTATCACACGCAGGTGAGTGAGATACTCCTGCCCGAATGTCATCCAGAAACGCGCGCGCTTGATGGTGGGGAAATTAAGCACCAGCGACTCAAGCTCCTCATGATAGAGAAGATAGGAATCACGGGCGCCGATGTTGGGGTAATTCAACGGAGCATGGATTTCAAGCGGCTTGGTCACCACCCATTTTCCTTCCTGATAGTAACGTCCGTTCTGAGTGATCTCGCGGATGTTGATTTCAGGGTTGAAGTTGGTGGCAAACGCCTTGCCATGATCTCCGGCATTGCAGTCGACGATGTCAAGATACTCCATCTCCGAGAAGTGATGCTTGGCGGCGTATGCGGTGAACACGCCCGACACTCCCGGGTCAAATCCGCATCCGAGGATAGCGGTCAAGCCGGCTTGCTCAAAGCGTTCACGGTAAGCCCACTGCCATGAGTATTCAAAATGTGCCTCATCCTTAGGCTCATAGTTTGCCGTGTCAAGATAGTTCACTCCGCATTCAAGGCAAGCATCCATGATGGTGAGGTCCTGATAAGGGAGAGCCACGTTGATTACAAGCTCCGGCTTGTGGCGACGGAAAAGAGCCACAAGATCATCCACATTGTCGGCATCCACGCGGTCGGTCACAATGTTGGGCGCGCCGATAGCCTTGGCGATCGCGTCACACTTGCTTTGGGTGCGTGAGGCAAGGACTATCTCAGTAAACACGTCAGGATTCTGGGCGCACTTGTGGGCAACAACGGTTCCCACGCCGCCGGCACCGATTATTATTACTTTTGACATAGTTTTTTCAGGTTAGTATATGATTCAATTACTTCTTTTCATTCTGCTGCTTAAGCAAGTCGCGTATCTCGGTGAGAAGCACCTCTTCTTTGCTTGGCTCGGGCGCAGGAGCGGGAGCCTCCTCGGTTTTCTTCTTCAGACGGTTCATGATGCGTATCGCCATGAATATGCAGAAAGCCACGATAAGGAAATCGACTATGTTCTGGATGAACATGCCATAGGTCATCGCCACCTCGGGAGTCACAATCTCCTCTCCATTCATCACAGCCTCTTTGAGAATGAGCTTGTGTTCCTTGAAGTCAAGACCTCCGGTAGCTATTCCCACCACAGGCATGATCACGTCATTGACAAGCGAAGAGACAATCTTGCCGAAAGCACCGCCGATGATCACACCGACTGCCATGTCAATGACATTGCCCTTCATGGCAAACTCTTTAAATTCTGTCAAAAATTTTCCCATATTCTATTGCGTATTAAATTAGTATCTGAAAATAGCTATACTGGTTAAGTGCAAAATTAAGCAAATTTTATACTTAATCCAAACACTTACGCGCATATATCGACTTGTTTCATGAGCACGAAATAAAAACAGCCATCATCGAGCCGCTTTTTTGCAACACTATAGCTGTTGGAGCAAATGACACAAGCCGCATCAACACGTCACATACCATGCACAAGTTGAGTTTATGCATTTTTGCAACGCATAAACTATTTATTAAGTTCAACCAACACTCGCCATGAACCGGACTTTCGACTGCCCACTCTGGCAATCCATCCCTCTGATTTCAACGATGTCAGCGCTTTCTTGACTCCGCTTGCCGACAGCCCTGTTCTTTCCACCAGATTGTCTACCGTGAGATAAGGTTCCGCCAACAGCAACCTTACCACAGCTTCTTCCGATTTATTCAGCTTTTTATTGTCTACTTTATTGTCTACTTTATTGTCTACTTTTTCAACTTTATGCTTTATAAGAGTGTTCCGTATTTCCTCCAACATAAAATCGATGAACGGAGCGGAATCACCTATTGACGAAGATGCGGCTATGGCATTGTAATAAGCATCTTGATTAGCATGGACCATATTCTCTACCGGAAGATGCTCAAATAGAGGATTCAACCGTCCAAGAATCAAAGATTGCCAAAGCCGACCGGTGCGTCCATTCCCATCAGAAAACGGATGTATAAACTCAAATTCATAATGAAACACGCACGACCGGATCAAAAGGTGGTCTTTAGATTCCTTCAGCCAATCAAACAGTTCCGCCATGAGCTTAGGCACTATATGAGGAGGTGGAGCCATGTGCACCAACCCCTGCTCACCGAACACCCCGACGCCTTTAGACCTGTAGCGTCCGGCATCATCGGTCAGCGCCTCCATCATAATTGCATGGGCTCTCATCATATCTTTCTCTGAAAACGGGTTCAACGAGGAATAAGCATCATAAACCTTGATTGCATTCTTAACCTCCTGAATCTGTTTAATCGGAGCCACAACATTCTTACCGTTCATGATGTCGGCAACTTCATCCTCTGAAAGGCTATTTCCCTCAATAGCAAGCGATGAATGGATGGTCTTGATACGGTTAGCTTTGCGCAACAACAATCCCTGCTCTGATTCAAGAGCAATATTATGCCGCTCCAAAAGAGCCGAAATCTCAGCTATCAAATTGATAGCCTTAGTCGAAACGCTAAAAGGTGGTGTTGCCATATTTTTTGTAGATACATCCATCAGCTCGACTATGATTCCAAATTATCAGGTCAAGTCTGTGAAGGAACGCAATATTTCCGTTAATGAAACAATATAATCAGAGTATGCACTCTAATTATGCAAAAATACAAATAATCACGCATATTTCAAGCCAATATCATCAGAAATTCAGCAAGTAAATCCCCCTTTAGCGGGGCACCAAAATGTCGCGTAAGCAAAAATTAAAGAAATTTTTCCTTTATTTTGTCTCAAGGGGTATGTTATTCAAAAAAAAATAGTAATTTTGCAGCCTGAATTATATTCTAAGGTAGATGATTGTATAACCCAATTTATAAATTACTATGACAAAAATAGGTATTAACGGTTTCGGCCGTATCGGACGTTTCGTTTTCCGTGCCTCTACTAAGAGAGAAGACATCGAAGTTGTAGCTATCAACGATCTTCTTCCCGTTGACTACATGGCTTATATGTTGAAGTATGACACTATGCACGGCAAATTTGACGGCACAGTTGATTTCAACCTCGAAAAGAGCCTTCTTATCGTTAACGGAAAGGAAATCCGTGTAACAGCTTGCAAGAACCCTGCTGAAATCGCATGGGGTGCTGTAGGTGCTGAATACGTTGTTGAATCAACCGGTCTTTTCCTCACTAAGGAAAAAGCTCAGGGCCACATCGAAGCTGGTGCTAAATACGTGGTTATGTCAGCTCCTTCTAAGGACGACACCCCCATGTTCGTTTGCGGTGTGAACCTCGACAAATACGAAAAGGGAACTCAGTTCGTATCTAACGCTTCTTGCACCACCAACTGTCTTGCTCCTATCACCAAGGTGCTTAACGACAAGTTTGGCGTAGTTGAAGGTCTTATGACTACTGTTCACTCTACTACCGCTACTCAGAAGACTGTTGACGGTCCTTCTATGAAAGACTGGCGTGGTGGTCGTGCCGCTTCTGGCAACATCATCCCCTCTTCAACAGGTGCTGCTAAGGCTGTAGGTAAAGTAATCCCCGAACTCAACGGTAAGCTTACCGGTATGTCAATGCGTGTCCCCACCCTCGACGTATCTGTTGTTGACCTTACTGTAAACCTTGCTAAGCCCGCTACTTACGAAGAAATCTGCGCTGCTATGAAGGAAGCTTCTGAAGGCGAACTCAAAGGTATCCTCGGTTACACTGAAGATGCAGTTGTATCAAGCGACTTCCTCGGCGATCCCCGCACTTCTATCTTCGACAAGAATGCAGGTATCCAGTTGACTCCGACTTTCGTTAAAGTTGTATCTTGGTATGACAACGAAATCGGCTACTCTAACAAGGTGCTCGATCTTATCGCTCACATGAAGAAAGTTAACGGTTAATCCAACCTCACTTAACACCAAGGGCATCACTTCACCGTGATGCCCTTTTTTTATTTCCGGCACAACTACAATAATCATCATCTCCATCTATCCGCACGACAAATGAAAAAAGCTGCCAAGCTATTGCCCTATCAGCGGAGGGATGATTTTGTTAAGTTTGCCGGTGGAGTATCCAAATGTTTTCATCCGCACAACTCCCTGAGGATCAACCATAATAAAGTAAGGAAAGCTTTTAACCCCAAATTTCTGAAGGATTCCCGTATCCTCTTTCTTATCATTCCAATTGCTCCAGGAGAGATTATGCAAAGCCGAGCTTTGTATCCAGACTTCCTCTTCATCACTACTCAAACTAACCACCTCCAACACATCTTTATAACGGGCTAAAAGCTCTGAAATTTCCGGGAAAGATCTTAAGCACGGACCACAACCGGCACTCCATACATCAATAAGCATCCATTTGCCTTTTAAATCCGACAGATGATGAACCGCCCCCTTAAGATCAAACAGGTCATCCTCAGGTACAGTATCCCCCACCTCGACCACCTTTGGTGGAAACAGATAGGCTGTAGTTTTCTTCCCGGCGTCGCTTTCCAACTCCGCAGGGGTAAGGGTCGCATACAACTCTTCAAGTTTAGGTGAATAGGTGTAGCTCGGATCTTTACTGAATCTACTGAGATCGACAAGATGCTCAAACCATATATCGGTGTGAGGCAAGCCCTTCATCAGCTCGATATCATTATGACATATAAGATTTTGCAACGAGTCCATCTTCGCTCTTAGTTCAGGGCTGCGCGAGTCATCATTCTTAATTTTATAAGAGTAGTATTCTTCCCACAACGGTCTGGAATTTTCGCCATATAAATCCTCCTCCTGCTGCTTAGGCACATTGCTGACCACTTTCCATGTGCCCACGCTAATGTCATCAGCAGTGACCGACACTTCTGCTCCCGGAGTGAGATACAGTAATCTAAAGGAAATCGGCAATTCTTTAGCAAAAGACCCCAAAGCTGCCACAATTTCATGCTCACCGATTTCTGTAGTGATGCAGAACTTGCCATCTTTAACCACATCCGAGGCAATAATATTCAAGAGTCCATTCTCTATTTGATATAAATTCACATCATTCCCGTCAGGAATAATCGTAGTGGTGCCGGTGATGACCACATTTTGCGCCTGAAGCGTCATTAATGCCGAAAAGACAAGCAAAAGAAATAAAAGTTTTTTCATGGTAAAATTAGTGGTTGTTAATAATTAAATATCAATGTATAACATCCTATTGCTCCACCAGCGGAGGGATGATTTCGTTAAGTTTGCCGGTAGAGTATCCTAATGTTTTCATCCGCACGACTCCCTGAGGATCAACCACAATAAAGTAAGGGCATCCATTAACTCCTAATTTCTGAAGGATTCCCCTATCCACTTTCTTGTCGCTCCAATTGTGCCATGAGAGATTATGAACAGCCGAGCCGCGCACCCAAACATCCTCCTCATCAAAGCTCAAACTAACCACCTCCAACACATCTTTATAACGGGCTAAAAGCTCTGAAATTTCCGGGAAAGCCCTTATGCAGGGATCACAATAAATATACCAAACATCAATAAGCACCCATTTGCCTCTTAAATCCGACAGATGATGGACCGCCCCATTCAGATCAAACAGGTCATCCTCCGGCACCGTATCTCCCACCTCGACCACCTTAGGAGGAAACAGATAGGCTGCAGCTTTCTTACCGGCATCGCTTTCCAACTCAGCGGGTGTAAGGGTCGCATACAACTCTTCAAGTTTAGGTGAATAGGTGTAACTCGTTTTTTTACAGAATTTACTGAGATCTACAAGATGCTCAAACCATATATCAGTGTGAGGCAAGCCTTTCATCAATTCAATGTCATTTAGATGTATAAGATTTAGCAACGAATCCATCTTCGCTTTCAGTTCAGGGCTTCGTGAGTCATCATTCTTAATCTTATAAGAATAGTATTCTTTCCACAGCAGTCGGGAGTTTTCGCCATACAAATCCTCCTCCTTCTGTTTAGGCACATTGCTGACCACTTTCCATGCTTGCACGCTAATATCATCAATCGCGACCGACACTTCTGCACCGGGAGTGAGATACAGACGTCTGAACGAAATAGGCAATTCTTTAGCAAAAGACCCCAGAGCTGCCACAATTTCATGCTCACCTATTTCTGTAGTGATGCAGAACTTGCCATCTTTAACCACATCCGAGGCTATAATATTCAAGAGCCCATTCTCTATTTGATATAAATTCACGTCATTCCCGTCAGGAATAATCGTAGTAGTGCCGGTGATGACCACATTTTGCGCCTGAAGCGTCATTAATGCCGAAAAGACAAGCAAAAGAAATAAAAGTTTTTTCATGGTAAAATTCACGCCACCTCCTTAGTGGTTGTTAATAATTAATGTCAATACGTAACATATTTTGGCAAATATAATCATATTAATTAAATTTCACAACATCAACCCCACCAAAACACCCTGACTCCCACTGTTTTTATACGTCCGCTCTTTGCAATTCTGCAACACCTCATATATGCCGCCGCCATGCGGCTAATACCAGAAAGGCAGTGCCTATGAATAACCGTGGTACAGGGAGCCGTAGGCGACCTATACCCGGAAAGTCGGAACGAAAAAGAAAAACCTGAAAGGTTAATCTCTGGGGAGCGAGACCCCAATGAACCGAAAATCCGAATCCGCAAGGATTCATCCGTCGGTAGCCGAGGGCCGAGCGAAGCGAGACCCTCGGAATGATGCAATATAATTTGTGATTCTGAAAGAATCATCAAATATTAATCGGGAAAATATGGATCATCGGGACTTATCCCGTTTTCAATCAACCATGCACAATATTCATCGATAAACGATCTTTTCCTATGATGCTCCTTTTGCCCTTTGATATAATTAACGATATTGTCAACATCATTTTTGGAATATGAAAAACATCCTGAGCCATTCTGCCAACCGTCCCAATTTGCCAATATTGAATTTTGTTTAATCGCCAGACTCGACTCACGTTTTACGTGTTTGACAAAATCTGAAACTGCAATCGTTGATGGAATAGACACGCAAATATGAACGTGATCAGGCATCCCGCCTATTCTAAAAACCGTTGCTCCATATTTTTTCATGATAGAAAATAACAGTGCATATACCCGTCGTTCATTAGCGATATCAATTGTCGGTTCTCGTCGTTTTGTAGCAAACACAATGTGGTAATTAAGTCGTATAAAGCTCATAGAATTGATTTTAGACAAAGATACCAAATTATATCTGAATTGAATAATTTATTAAGACGATTCTTTCAGAAACATTTTATAAACAATCACATTCCGTGGGTCTCGCTACGCTCGGCCCACGGCTACCAATGGATGAATCCATTCGGATTCAGATTTGTTTGTGAATTGTCCGTGTGTGTACAGATATGGATGAATCCATTCGGTTTTGAGCACCGCCACGAGGCGAAGCCGAGGCGCGGTGAAAGCCGGCACAAACAAACGGGCATCGAAGATGTCCGGTAACGCCCTCAACCCAACCGAACCCCACACACCCACGTGCCCGTTGTACAAAAAAATTCACACAGGTGGGACAAAAAGTGGGTAAATCCCCTCCATCCATACACTACCTTTGTGACAAAACAAATTATCACGAGAATGAAAACCCACCGTATCCACCTGCGATTGAGAGTCCCGTCACGGTTGCGCTCCGATTATCGCCCAACGCTCCAAGGCATTGACACACGCCGGCAACAGTCAGCCTTGAGAGCCGGGATGATGATTGCGCGTAGCCGTTGGAGTACTCCGACAGGCTCCCTTTCGCAGAACCGATCCGGTAATGACGTGCGGAAGCAGATGGAGTCGCCCGAGAATTCGCTAAGTTTCAGGCTTGACCTGAAAGACTGCTTGAATTGGTCCTTTAATCAATGTGCACAGACCACCAACACGAAGCTGCCGTCACTACCGGTTTCGGG
>JAMPGZ010000025.1 GCA_023663655.1 Lachnospiraceae bacterium | reverse complement strand
CGAAGCTGCCGTCACTACCGGTTTCGGGGATACGCATTCATTCCCCATACGCCCCGAGGGCTCCCGACGACACACCCTGCCCACAAAAAACATACGGTTCATAATTGTACTCTTGCGGTTCACACCGACAAGAGCATTGCCGTATTGCCATATTGCTAATGCCATTAAACTATGCTTCAATATAATTTTCGATTAGTGCGAAAAAAGGATTAATTTTGTGGTCGATATAAAAATATTGATCTATGGCTGTATCTTTATGCACCGAAATGCTTACTATCGGTTATCGCACCAATAAGGGAGACCGGGTGATTGAGGAAGGCATATCGCTCTCGCTTGATGCCGGAGAATTGATATGCCTCATCGGTCCGAATGGAGCCGGAAAGTCCACGCTTATGAAGACATTATCGGGCTTTTTGCCGCCGCTCGCGGGAGATGTCATTATTGCAGGAAAATCGTTGAGTTCATATTCGGGTATGGATTTGGCGAAAACTGTAAGTGTGGTGCTCACCGAGAGGATAAATGTAGAAAATATGACAGTCAGCGAACTTGTCGGGCTCGGGCGAAGCCCTTATGCCGATTTTTGGGGTTCTCTTTCGGCACGGGATAAGGCTGTCGTAGAGGAATCGTTGAATCTTGTAGGTATTTCGGAACTTTCTGACAGGAACGTGACTTCGCTCTCTGATGGAGAGAGGCAGAAAGCCATGATTGCCAAAGCTATAGCACAGGAAACGCCGGTGATAATACTTGACGAGCCGACTGCGTTTCTTGATTATCCGAGCAAGGCTGAGATAATGAAACTCCTTAAGTCGCTTGCCCAGAGTAAGAATAAAACGGTGTTTTTATCTACTCATGACTTGGAAATAGCATTCCAGATAGCCGATAAACTTATTCTGATGGACAATGTGCAGGGAGTGACTTCCGGTAATATCCGCGATCTTGCCTGCGACGGAACCCTGAACCGCTATTTTGATAAAGGATGTGTCAGTTTCGACAGGGAGAGTATGCGGTTTCTGATTTCTTGATGTGATATGATTTCCAGGATTATTGATTTCTGTTGTTCTGACATCGGTATGATGCGTTAAAATGTGTTATTATTTATACTGAGTTTAAATAAAAGGGAGCTATTTTTATCCTAATCTCAGGGGAAATTATGATATTTGCATTAATTTTCACAAATAGAATTAACGTAGCATAATATATGAGGCTGTCGGAACTTAAAACCGGGGAATCCGGAATAGTAGTTAAAATCCTGGGACACGGCGCTTTTCGCAAGCGTGTGATTGAAATGGGATTTGTGAAAGGACAGGTGATAAAGTCATTGCTTAACGCCCCGTTGCGGGATCCCATAAAGTACAGTATCATGGGGTATGAACTCTCCCTGAGGCGTAGCGAGGCTGAAATGGTCGAGATTCTTCCATTGCCGCAGGATGATAATCTGCCGGTGTTCAGCCACATTAATACCATAGCCGATGATGATGCCGGATCCATGCCTGTAGTAGAGCATTACAAGGGCAAATCCCGCACTATAAACGTGGCGTTGATAGGCAATCCCAATTGCGGAAAGACCTCGCTGTTCAACGCCGCTTCCGGATCCAAGGAACACGTGGGAAATTATAGCGGTGTCACTGTCGATGCCAAGCAGGGGCACTTCAAGTATGGAGGTTATGATTTCAATATAGTGGATCTGCCGGGCACTTACTCGCTGTCATGTTATTCCCCTGAGGAGCTTTATGTGAGGCGGTATTTGCGCGACGAGATGCCCGACGTGATAATCAATGTGGTCGTTGCGTCCAATCTTGAAAGAAATCTTTATCTCACTACCGAGCTTATCGATATGGACCGGTCGATGGTCATAGCCCTGAATATGTATGACGAGCTTGAGCGGTCGGGGAGTTCGGTGGACTACAAACTTCTCGGAGAGATGATAGGTGTGCCTATCGTACCTACGGTGTCGCGTAACGGAGAGGGGATGAACGCGCTGTTTGATACAGTCATCCGCGTATATGAAGGACGCGATAAGGCGGTGCGCCACATTCACGTCAATCTCGGACATGAATTGGAGACGGGAGTGAGCCGCATCAAGGACATGATAAAAGCCGACGCGGCTGTGGGAGTGCATTTCTCTCCCCGCTACCTTGCCATAAAGATGCTGGAGCATGACGATGAAGCGCAGAAGATGTTGAAGACGTCGCTCGATTATGAAAAGATAAGCATAGCGCGTGATGAAGAGGTGGCGAGAATTGAGCGTGACACAAAAGAGGACGTGACATCGCTCATAGCCAATGAGAAATACGGCTTCATCGCCGGAGCTCTCGCCGAGACGTTCAAGCACAAGAAGGAACATGACGAAGCCAAGACCACGAGGATTATCGACTCATTTGTCACGAGCAAGCTGTTCGGGTTTCCCATATTCCTTGTGATTATGCTTTTTATATTCTGGTGTACCTTTGAGATCGGATCTTATCCAATGGAATGGATTGAATGGCTTGTGGCTAAGATATCCGAAGCTGTTCAGGTGATGATGCCCGATGGCCCGCTCAAGGATTTGATAGCCGACGGCATAATAGGCGGAGTAGGCGGAGTAATTGTATTCCTGCCCAATATCCTTATCCTTTACTTTTTCATTTCATTCATGGAGGACTCGGGCTACATGGCACGGGCGGCGTTCATCATGGACAAGATAATGCATAAGGTAGGGCTTCACGGAAAGTCTTTTATTCCTCTTGTGATGGGATTTGGATGCAATGTCCCGGCTATCATGTCGGCACGTGCGATTGAAAGCCGCAGCAGCCGCATAATAACCGTGCTGATAAATCCGTTTATGTCTTGCTCTGCGCGTCTGCCTATATATGTGCTTCTTGTAGGCACATTCTTCAGCAAGCACGCGAGCCTTGTGTTCTTGGGCATATATCTGCTTGGCATTTTTGTCGCGGTGATTACGGCAAGAATGCTCCGCCGATTCTGGTTTAAGGCTGATGAGACTCCGTTCGTGATGGAATTGCCGCCTTACCGCCTTCCCACATTTAAAGCCTCGCTCCGTCACATGTGGGGAAAGGGCGAACAATATCTGAAAAAGATGGGGGGCATAATCCTTTTCGCCAGTGTGATAGTGTGGGCGTTGAACTATTTCCCGCTCCACAATGAACAGGCTTCCACGCCTGAATTTGAGGCTGCGATGATAGCCGATGATTCCACAATCGACACCTCACGCGATTCTTATCTTGAGATGATAGGCAAGGCTGTGAATCCGGTCATGGAGCCTCTCGGTTTCCATTGGCGCTCGACTGTTGCCGCTTTGGCAGGAGCGCCGGCAAAGGAGATTGTGGTATCTACTCTCGGCGTATTGTATTCCGGCAATGAAGAGATCGACGACGCATCTCTTTCAGTGAGATTGACTAAACCTAATCCTGTCACGGGGCATCCTGATTTCACCCCGGCATCGGCATTGAGTCTCATGGTTTTCGTGCTGCTTTATTTCCCCTGCATGGCTACGGTAGTGGCTATAGTCAAGGAGACGGGAAGTTGGAAATACGGAGCTTTCTCTATAATCTACAACACACTTGTGGCATGGGGCGTTGCCTATATAGTCTATAACATCGCCATATTGGTGTAGATCCTGAATGTGTTACAAAAACAGCGAGGATATATGTTTCGGCATATACCCTCGCGTTTTTTTATATCAATGTGCTGATTTTTAACCGAGGCTTTCAAGCACGCGGCGAATCTGCTCGTAGGTGGTGATTCTTGTCGGGACTAACGGCAGACGCAGTTCGTTTTCAATGAATCCCATGGCATGAAGCAGACACTTGACACCGGCAGGATTGCCGTCAACAAACAGCAGGCTGAACAGCTCGGTGAAACGGTGGTGAATGAGCAGCGCCCTGTTGTAATCTCCATGGAGGGCGAGACGCACCATCCTTGAAAATTCACGGGGGAAGGCATTTCCGATCACCGAAATCACGCCCACGGCGCCTAATGTTATGAGCGGGAATGTGATGCCGTCATCTCCGGATATGACCATGAAATCCTCAGGCTTGTTCTTTATTATATCGTCCATCTGCGAGATGTTGCCTGACGCTTCCTTCACGCCTATTATATTAGGAAATTCTTTGGCGAGTTTCAATGTGGTGGCGGCGGTCATGTTGACTCCTGTGCGTCCCGGAACATTATATAGAATGATTGGGAGCGGCGACGCCTCCACAATTGCCTTGTAGTGCTGATAGATTCCTTCCTGCGACGGCTTGTTGTAGTAGGGGACTACTGACAGAATCGCGCTGAACGGGCTGAGGTCGGTGTGCAGTATCTCATCGATCACACCCATTGTGTTGTTTCCGCCTATGCCGAGCACCAACGGCACTCTTCCGGCAACACGGTTTGCCACAAATTCTCTGACCTGCTTGCGTTCTTCCGCAGTCAATGTAGGCGTTTCGGCGGTTGTGCCGAGAACGACCAGATAGTCTACGCCATTCTTTATCTGATATTCGAGCAAGCGCGCAAATGCGTCAAAATCTATTGACTTGTCTGATTTAAAGGGCGTGATCAATGCCACTCCCATGCCTTTTAAACTTAATCGGGCCATATAGTAACTTTGTGATACTTTTCTCTACAAAGATACGAATTTTTATGGTGAACACAATAACTCTCTATAATGTTATAATGACAGATGTTTAAAAATTTAATATTATGAGTGAATTTACTGATATTATCAAAAATTCCAAGCCAACATTGGTTGATTTCTATGCCACTTGGTGTGGTCCATGTAAAATGATGCATCCCATCCTTGAACAGCTTAAAGCGTCGGTGGGCGATACGGTAACAATCGTTAAGATTGATGTCGACAAGAATCAGGAACTGTCGGCGGAATACCGAGTGCAATCAGTGCCTACATTGATCATCTTTAAGGATGGCGAAGTGAAGTGGAGAGCTGCCGGTGTTCATTCGGCTGCCGATCTTGAAGCAAAGCTTAAAGAGTTTGTGTGACGGATTGATTGTAGATTAAATAAAAACAGAAATCCCCCGGTCAATCGACCGGGGGATTTCTGCATATAATAGGTTTATAATTTAAGCGAAGCAGAGCACCAGCACCTGTGCTGCGACAACACGCAGGAACATAGTCAACGGATAAACTGTAGAGTATGCCACGGCCGGAGCATCGCTACCGGTACTGTTGTTGGCATAAGCTAAGGCAGGAGGGTCGGTCATGCCGCCTCCGAAGAGACCCATTATAGTGAGAATGTTCAGTTTCCATACGCCTCTTCCTATACAGCCGGCTATAAGCAACGGAACCACGGTTATGATGAAGCCCCATATTACCCACCACATACCTGTCAGGTTGAACACAGTGTCGGCAAATCCGGCGCCTGAAGCGATTCCCACCGACGCAAGGAACAGGCAGATGCCTATTTCTCTCATGAGCAATGATGCCGATGATGAAGTGTAGGTGACAAGCTTTATCTTATAACCGAAACGGCTTATGAGGATTGCCACAACAAGTGGTCCTCCTGCGAGGCCGAGCTTCATGGGCACGCTTACGCCGGGGAAAGCAATAGGAATTGAACCTACGAGGATTCCGAGGAATATTCCCACGAACAGGGTTACCATGTTAGGCTCGTTGAGACGCTTCATGGAGTTTCCGAGTTTTTCGCCGAGACGCTTTGTGTCGGCTTCCTGTCCCACTACAGTGATGCGGTCGCCCACTTGAAGGCGAAGTCCGGGAGATGCGAGCAGATCGACACCTGCACGGTTCACTCTGGTGGCATTCAGGTTATATCCGGCACGTAACCGCAATGAACCGATTGAAACACCGTTGTAGTGGCTGTTGGTAACGAGAATGCGGCGTGACACCACGGGGCTTGGAGTCGCTTCCCAGTCCATCTCAATCTCAGGACCGATCACGGCAACAAACTTGTGCTCGTCTTGCGCCGACATCACGATTATGACTTTATCTTTAAGTTGCAGGGTGGTGTCGGAATTGGGTATTATCACATTTCCGTCCTGATCCTTTACGCGTGAAATCACGAAGTTGCAGTTGATGATTTCATGGAGCTGTTGAAGATTCTTTCCTGCGATAAGCGGATTGGTCACTTCAAATGACACGATGTGGGGCTTGAGCTGATTGTCGTTCATGTCATCTTCAATCTCTTTGATCTCGTCGTCCATCTTGATGCGGAACACTGCCTTGATGATGAACATTGACAGAATGATACCGATCACGCCAAGAGGATAAGCGGCGGCATATCCCATCGCCATCTCCTCTGAAAGACTGTAGGCATCGGGATGTACTTGAAGAATAGCCTGTTGAGCGGCACCGAGTCCCGGAGTATTTGTCACGGCTCCCGACATCACGCCCACAAGAGCTGTGATCGAAGTGTTGCCATCGATATAATATATCAGCACAACGATAATCACGTTGATCGCAACTATTATAGCTGCCAAGGCATTAAGTCTCATTCCTCCTTTTTTGAAAGAGGAGAAAAAACCCGGACCCACTTGAAGACCGATAGAGAAGATGAAGAGAATCAAGCCGAAATCTCGGATGAAATGCAACACGTTTTCATTGACCTTGTAGCCAAAATGTCCTAAAAGGAGCCCGACGAACAGCACAAAAGTGACCCCGAGCGACACTCCTCCGATTTTCATTTTTCCCAAATACACTCCAAACGCTATGACAAATGAATAGAGCAAGATAGTGCTTGCAAGCCCAGTATTGCCCGGTTGAAGTAATTGAACAATCCAATCCATAAATTGATGTTAACTATTTTATTTTTAATTCAGACCGCGAAATTACGAATTTTTGCGGTTATTTCATCGCTCGGTTGAGAATATCTTCGCAAGTGTTTACAATTAGATCGGCATGATATGCCTTGAGCTCGGAAATCGACCTGAATCCCCATGTGACACCCACAGAATCCACACAGGCTCTACGGGCAGTCTCCATATCCACTCCGGAGTCGCCTACATAGAGCACGTCGGCTTTCGGGGTGGGGCTTTTAGTCAATATTTCAAACACGATCGAGGGGTCGGGCTTTGTAGGGATTCCTTCTTTTTGTCCTTCGATAGCCGCCCATTCCACCATCGGGAAATAGTGCTTCACAAGCATCTCCACCGCAGCCTGGTACTTATTGGATGCGACGGCAAGTTTAACCCCTGCGTCTCTCAATGATTCCAACAGATTCACAATTCCGGGATACGGTTTGGAATGATCCGTGCAGTGCTGCTCATAATATTCGGTGAAGTAATGGCGCATTTTTGCAAGATTTTCTTCCGTGTCATGACCTGATGGAAGTGCCCTGGCGAGAAGTTTTCCCACGCCGTTGCCGACCATCATATTGTAGGCGTTCAGCGGGTGGCTTGGAAAACCGATGCGAGCAAGCGCGTAATTGGTGGCTTCGCCAAGATCCTCGATTGTGTTCAGGAGAGTTCCGTCAAGATCGAATATTACTAATTTTTTCATTATTTTGCAGTTCTGTTTTATTTGTGTTGAATAACCGTTTAGAATGGATAGCCCACCGAGAAGTGAAGCGTGGTGTCGCGTGACCAACGAGGGTGTATCAGCGGCCATCGTTCCTGATTGTTTGCCGGATTGTAAGCTTTGAATCCAAGGTCGAGACGCAGCAGGAAATATGTGAAGTCAAGACGCAATCCGGCTCCGTATGCAGCAGCTATCTGCTTATAGAATTTGTTGAATTCAAAGACTCCGCCCGGCTGGTTCTCGTAGTTGCGGATGGTCCATATATTTCCGGCATCGATGAACAGGGCTCCTTCAAGCACCCAGAATAATTTGGCACGATATTCCAGACTGAGGTCAAAGCGTATGTCGCCGCACTGATTTATGAAGCCTGTCACTGAGTTTTTGGAGTCATAACTTCCGGGGCCCAATGTTCTCACTCCCCAGCCGCGCACTCCATTGGCGCCTCCTGCATAAAATCTTTTCTCAAACGGTATCATGGATGAGTTGCCATAGGGGATGCCTATGCCTATGCCGGTATGGAAGGCAAGTGAATTGCGGTTGTCGAAGTTGCGAGTGTAGGTGTAGTCGGCTTCTCCTTTTATGTATTGCGCAAACTGGATTCCGAAGATTTTATATACACCGTCATCTTTCCTGCTGTTGAGTATGGATGAGAATCCATACAGAAGATTGCCCGCAGTCTCTATGTTGGCACGTAGAGTGAACATGGAAGGCTGGAGCTGATTGCGTTTCAGCGTGGAGGCGCTGCGTCGATTGGTGCGGTAATAGTTGTAGCCGAGACGCATGATGAAGTGGTCCTCGTAGCTGTAGCGCAACAGAGGATTGTCGGGAGCTATCTGGTCGATGAAGTCATACGTGCTCTTTGGCAGATACACGTAGTTGATGTCAATGAGGTCAAGACGATAGCGCTTCGTGTTGCTGCGGTTGTTCCACTTGTATTTCCATCCGGCGCCGGCTATTATGCGTGTGTATTCCGGGCGTTCCTGATAATTGAATGACACCGTAAATTCAGTTGACGCTTTCATGCGGCGTTTGAAACTTGATTTCAGGAACGGAGCTTCAAAATGAGGGAATGTTATGCCTACCTCTCCGGAATATTCCATGTAGCGGTTGTTGATCAACCCGTTGAAATTTCCCGACAGGCTCTCATAGCTTGTTCTGAATTTGGCTGTGAGCAGCTCGGAGCCTTTCGCAAGATCGCGGTGCTGATAGGTGACTCCCACGCCAAAACCGAGATCACCTTCTGAGTTGGTCCCTTCAAGTTCGAGCGACACCCCTTGCATTTTACCACGGGTGAGGAGTATATATGCGTCAAGGAACATTTCTCCGTCGTCACCCTTTATCTGGCGCAGGTCGATGTTCACATATCTCAATATGCCGAGACGACCGAGAGCCTCGTATGTGCGGTTTACATCAGTAGCTCTATATATAGCACCCTGTTGCAGATAACAGGAATTGTAAAGCACTGACGGTCGTAGATAACGCTCGCGTCCATATATCACTTTTATGTCGCGGTAGACCGTCGTATCGGATTTTTCGGCAATCTCACTCATGGTTTCCCCCGGCTCATAGTCGGTGACAAATACTATGTTTCTGAAACGGTAGGTTTTGTGGGAAAGAACGGGGATGGTGTCGTTGAGCGTGCGCATGGGCTGCTGCATACTCATCACGACATTGACATCCTTGGCGTTGGCGGCTGTGTCAACGCTGAATGTTATATAGTCTTTGTTGAATGTGTAGTATCCGTTGTTTCTGAGCAGTTCAGTGATCCTCACGCGCTCTTCGTCGAGAGAGGTGCGGTCAAGCAGGTCGCCGGGCTTTGTGAGCAATGTAGTCGCCTTGTTGGTCATGAGCAACTCCGATATGGCGCTGTCAGGGATATTATAATCGAGCGTGGCGATAAAGTGAGGTTTATTTGCCGTGATGTTATAGACCACGTCAATTTTTTTCTTTTTCCTGACGATTGTATCAATCGTCACCTCGCTGTCCATATATCCCTTGTTGACAAGAGCCTGATGAAGCTGGAATGCCGAGGCGCGGGATAATTGAGGATCATATATCACAGGCGGCTGACCCAATTTGCGTGCCCATCGGTTGAACCATTTGGTCGTGTCTTTGCCCGACATATTGTAAGTCGCCAACTGCAGTTTAAGGAATCCGAGCACTTCATGATTGGGGGTTTGACGCAGATAATTCCGAAGCTCAGTTTCTGAGATTTCGGAATTATCTGATATTTTAATGTCAACCTCCTCAAGCAGGTATTTGCCATCAGGCACGTGCTTGGTCGAGCTGCACCCCGTGAGAAGCGAGCCTGTGAGAGCCGGGATCAATCCCAGCATAAGTTTTAGCTTGTGCCAAGCCATGAGGGCTATGCGTTCATCGAATGGAGCAATTCGTCATTATCGCGTGTTTTCTCCATCTGGTCACGCATGAACTCCATAGCCTCGATTGAATTGCGGTCGCTGAGATAACGGCGCAGAATCCACATACGCTGCAATGTGTCGGGCGGCAGAAGAAGATCGTCGCGGCGGGTGCTCGACGCCATGATGTCGACAGCCGGGAATATGCGTTTGTTGGACAGCTTTCTGTCGAGCTGAAGCTCCATGTTGCCTGTGCCCTTGAATTCCTCAAATATCACTTCGTCCATTTTCGAGCTTGTTTCGGTGAGGGCAGTGGCGATAATGGTGAGCGAACCTCCGTTCTCGATGTTGCGTGCCGCACCGAAGAAGCGTTTGGGTTTCTGTAGCGCGTTTGCGTCAACACCACCTGACAATATCTTGCCGGAAGCGGGAGATACAGTGTTGTATGCTCGGGCGAGACGTGTGATGGAATCAAGAAGTATCACCACATCATGTCCGCATTCCACCATGCGCTTTGCTTTCTCAAGCACGATGCTCGCGATTTTCACATGGCGGTCGGCGGGCTCATCGAAAGTCGAGGCGATGACCTCAGCGTTAACACTGCGGCTCATGTCAGTTACTTCCTCCGGACGCTCGTCGATCAGAAGGATTATTATATATGTGTCGGGGTGGTTCTCGGCTATGGCATTGGCGATATCCTTGAGCAGGATTGTCTTTCCTGTTTTAGGAGGCGCGACGATAAGTCCGCGCTGACCTTTTCCGATGGGGGAGAACATATCGACCACGCGGGTTGAAAGATTGCAGGTGCGACCTCCCGTGAGGTTGAATTTCTCATCAGGGAAAAGGGGAGTGAGATGCTCGAAATGCACACGGTCGCGTATAAATTCAGGAGAGCGTCCATTCACCAGGCGCACCTCGCTCATGGGGAAATATTTCTCGCCTTCGCGTGGAGGACGTATTGTGCCTTCCACCACATCGCCGGTTTTAAGTCCGAATGTCTTTATCTGTGATTGGGTCACATATACATCATCGGGCGATGAAAGATAATTGTAGTCGCTTGAACGCAAAAATCCGAATCCGTCGGGCATTACTTCGAGCACACCTGCAGCCTCGATAAGTCCGTCGAAGTTGTATTGCGGCATCTGAGGAGCCTGTGGTTGCTGTTGATTCTGCTGCTGGTTGTTGTTATTATTATTTCGGTTCTTCTTGTTCTTTTTGCCTTGACCCTGTTGCTGCTGTGGCTGTTGTTGTTCCTGCCCCGGCTCCCTTATTATAATAGGAGCGTTGCTCTTAGCAGCGGCGGCCTCTTCTTTTTCTCTCTGAGAGCGTGGAACGAATTTCTTTTCACTGCGGAAGAATAATCCGAAAGTGGAGTCTTTAGGCTGGAATTGACCTTTGGGAGTGTTTTCATGCTGAGATTGAGCGTCATCGCCTGATTCTGTGCCGACCGGAGCCTGAGCCTCCTCTTTCGGAGCGTTTGCTTCAGCCGCGATTTCCGGTTCAGTTGCAGGAGATGTTGCCTGTGCCGGCTCGGATGATGGATTTGCAGGCATAGCGTTATCTGCCTGATCTGCCGGCTGCTCGTTTACCTCGGCATTTTGTGCCGTTTCGGTTTCTTCCGCCGGTTTCGCCTGTTTTGCCGGACGACCGCGTTTGCGTTTAGGGGTTTCTTTCTCGGCAGTTTTAACGGGCTGTTCTTCCTTAGCCTTCTCTTCCGATTCTTTTTTCTGTGTCGGCTCCTCTTTCTCCGCAGCCTTTGGAGCTTTAGCGGTGGCAGCCTGAGGTTTATTCTTTGTTTCTTTTTTCTTTTCTTTGGGTTTGGCTTTCTTTTTCTTCTCAGCCGATGATGCCGCAGCGGCATTGATCGCTTGTTCATCAAGAATCTGATAAACAAGATCCTGCTGTGAAAGACCATTAGTATTTGACATACCCATTGATTCGGCGACGGATTTTAGTTGATCCTCGTCCATCGCATTTAGAGCTTCAAGATTGTACATTAAGTGACTCTTAGAGGTTAAATATCTTATATCATGACAAATCCATGTGTTGACCTTTTCCGGCAATTGATGAATTTGAAAAGATTTATTAAATTTTCTTGGGGAATGACGACCGTGAAGTGCATACTGAAAACTTACTGTAAATGCGGTCGGCATTAGTTGTTGAAACTGATGCAAAGTTAATACGTTTCTTTGAAAAAACAAAAATATGAGAGAGAAAGTTTATTATTAATAATGTAAGAATAGGGGGTGGATTGCATTTATGTGATCCATCGGCAGAATGTTTGCCGCGATAATGATGGATTGCCTGCGGGGTGGAGGCGGGGATATATCATTGCAATTACATTATCTATTGGTATAAATGATTAAGAGTAAAGAGAATGTTAAAATGTATTTCACATATTTTAGCAATAAAAATGCGCAATTTGTTTTGTCGGTAGGGAATTATGTTGTAACTTTGCACCGAATAGAGACATTTGTTGCATTTTGTCATTGGACTGAATAATTATTTTACGCTTAACTCGGACAAAGACGAAGGCAGCAAATTCCGATAAACCCGCTGTGAAGCGGATATATTCGGTAAAGTGAAGTAAGTAACACTTTCTAAACACTTTAAATCGCTATAAGACAACTATCTTTAGAATCACAGAATTATGCCTTTTGGCTTTAGTCCGGCTCCACCTTGTTTGAAAGGAGGGGCGGGGCACTTTTTTTATAGCCCTGCTGCATTTGGATGATGTGCCTGAAGTTACGTGTCAATCTCAGGGGCACTCTTTGCAGAGTGCATTTGGGTGGGCATTCTTCCGGGCACAGGTCGCCTGCGGCTCCTAGTACCCGTACGCGTAGGTAATGTCTTTCCGACGGTTAATGCCAAATCTGCGTGCCGGGGTTGCTCGTGTAAGCATTGGCTCTCAGTGAGCTGATACGGAATCAGCGGGACGTAGGTGAGTGGGGGTGAAGTAGTGCAAGAATTCAACGGAGATGTGCCGTTTAGCCTGATAAAGCTGGCTTAAGAATTATTGATGTCGTCCGATAAAATTAGATAATAATTGGGGTAATAAATCCGGATGGATCGAGCTAAGTGCCGTCAGGCACGGGTCCGTCACTATCCCCTACTTCGCTCGCTCAGTCGGGGGCAGGTGCGGCGCAACCTACCACGAGCCCCGGAGGGGGCGAGTCTGTTGAAGGAATTGACTGATGGACATCTTCGATGCCCGTTAATTAGTCTTACACCGCGCCTCGGCTATCGCCTCGTGGCGGTGCTTAAATTATTTTGCCGTTTCACGGCTATAAATCCATGTTCATAAAAACACAGGTAATCCATTGTATATACGTTCGTGAGGGGTTTGCCGCAACGGTGCTTGCAGGTTCTGCAATATCTTTAGAGTGTAAGCCTTGATATTCAGGGTGTTATGGTGGACGTTCGAGCCGAGTGTCCCTACAATTATGACTAAAATCTATTTTGCAACATTCCCATCCTTCCAAGATGGAATTATTGCCCGGATTATTATGTGAATTTGCCGGACGCTAATATAAAAAAATAGGCTGCGCGAAAACGTGCAGCCTATTTTATGGGTGGGTGATGGTATGTTTAGAACAAATATGCAGCGGTGATAGTCCAGCAGCGATCCTTACCGCTACCAGCATCTTCTACATAAGCCGCTTTGCTTATTCCGAATCCATAGCTTGCTGCCACCTGAATGTGGTTGACTAAAGCTACGCCCAATCCGAAATTCCAAGAAGTGCTGAAGTTTTTAGCTCCTGACAAATCTTTTACAAGAACAGAGAAGCTCGGACCGGTGGTGAGGAACGGAGTGATTATTTTGCCAATCACGGGAAGACCGAATTTGTACTTTAAATTGACAGGGATATCGATGTAATCGCGTTTTTCGCTGTGACGTGCATACATTACAGATGCATCGAAACCAAGACCGATGATAGGCACAGTAAATTCAGTCATAAGACCGCCGGTGAATCCGGTGCGGTTGCCTTCGTTGAAGACGCTTTTGCTGAAGTGAAGCTCACTAACTGTGATACCTACTTTCGGACCGAAACGGAATTGAGCCGATGCGGGAACAGCCATTGCAATTATCATGATGGCTGCAAGAATGATTCCTTTGATTCTCATAAATTTATTGTTTGGTTATGTGTTGATGATATATTCCTCTATAAAAATAACCGCAATGCCTTGGCAGGCTTCGCGGTCATGAGGAGGTGTGTGGTGTGGTTAGTTGATCTTATTTGCGAGTTCAGCACCGGGCTTGAATTTGATGACCTTACGTGCCGGAATATTGATAGTCTCTTTTGTGCGTGGATTTATTCCTGTGCGTGCTCCTTTTTCAGCAACTGCAAATGTGCCAAATCCGAGAAGTGCAACTTTGTCATCCTTCTCAAGAGCTTCTGCTATAGAAGCGAGACAAGCGTCAAGTGCGTTTTTGGCGTCTACTTTAGTCAGGTTTGCCTTTTCAGCAATTGCGTTGACCAATTCTGTTTTGTTCATGATAGTGAATGTTAATGTTAAAATATAATATTATGTCACAAATATAAATGTAAATTTTGATAAATCAGTGTTTTTACCTGAAAAAATGAGAAAAAAACTGAATAACCCTCTATAATCGGGCATTTTTCGTGAATTAACAAGATATTTTCCGTAATTTTGCGTTAGAAAGTAAATAAATCCTAATAGAAACATAAATGATAGGAAACGGTAGTTCATTTTTTCGTTCTATGCCTCCTGTTACGAAAAACTTGATTATTATCAACTTTATCGTGTGGGTGGCGATGATTCTTTTTTCAAGCAAGTTTGGCGATGCGATGATAAGATACGGTGGGCTGCATTATATCGGCGCTTCCGATTTCAATATCGCGCAGATCATCCTTTATATGTTCATGCACTCCACGCAGGGGATAGCTCACTTGTTTTTCAATATGTTCACCCTGTTCATGTTTGGCATCACCCTTGAACGTGTTCTCGGGAGCAAGCGGTTCCTGTTCTACTATATGTCATGCGGAATTGGTGCGGCATTGGTGCAGGAGGGCGTGTGGGCAATGATGATCGACTCGTTTGTCAACAAGAATGCCGAGATGTATCTTGCCGAAGTGGCTCATGCCAACAATATGAGCATGGCGGCTATCAATTCCTCCATATCTCCGCTTCAGCTTGCCCAGTTGCGTGAGGCGGTTGAGAATTGGCTTGTCACTATCGGAGCATCGGGCGCAATCTACGGAGTGTTGCTTGCCTTTGGTATGATATTCCCCAACCGTCCGTTGTACCTGATGTTTGTGCCTGTTCCTATCAAAGCCAAGTGGATGGTGATAGGCTATGGCTTGATCGAGCTTGGTCTCGGTATGGGATCGGCTAATGACGGGGTGGCTCACTTCGCTCATCTCGGAGGAATGATATTCGGCTTCTTCATACTGCTTTATTGGAAGCACAAGCAGATTATAGGCAGGGATGGATTTTATTAAGGAGCTGCGCATAAAGTGGATTACAGGCTCGATGCTCATCAAGCTCGTGTTTGTGAATGTGGCGATATTCTTGTTGCTGCATCTGCTTACGTTCATATTGGGCTTTACGCCCGTAAAGCCTGAGAGCGTATTGGCATTTGTGGAACTTCCGTCGGATCTGAACTCCTTTTTACGGGTTCCGTGGACTATCGTCAGCTATATGTTTTCGCAATATGACCTTTTGCACATACTTTTCAATATGCTGTGGTTGTATTGGTTTGGCGAAATATTCCTTTTTGCCGACAGTTCCAAGAGAATGCTTGCCTTGTACCTCTATGGCGGCATAGGTGGGGGACTGCTGTTTATGCTATGGTACTCGTTGCTTGGAATGTATGGGTTGATAATAGGATCGTCGGCATCTGTTCTCGCCATTGTTGTGGCTACGGCAGTGAGACACCCGGAATTCAAAATGAATCTGCTGTTTTTAGGGGAGATATCATTGAAGTGGGTTGCAATAGCGACAATTGTAATTGATTTTTTAAGTATAGGCGGGAGCAATACCGGCGGGCATATCGCCCACATCGGTGGTGCTGTCGTGGGATTATGGTATGCCATCGCGCAGAGATATGGAGTCGACATCACGCGTCCTTATTGTGTAGCGGTGGATCGCATGGTCAATCTACGCAACCGGCTGTTTGATAAAAAATACAAGTTCTATGGAGCCAAGCCGTCGTTCCATTCCGCCAAGTCTAAGAATGACGAGGCTTGCCTTGACGAGATTCTCGACAAAGTCAAGAAGTCGGGCTATGGTTCTTTGACCAAACAGGAGAAGGATAAATTGTTTGACGTTAGCAGGCGTATAAAGTGATGGGAATAGGACGTGCATTGAAAGGAATCTTTATGGTGGTGTGGTTTCCGGCAAATATTTTTGTCGCTGTATGCACCGTTGTATCCGCCTACATTGGTTCGGTCAATCCGGTTGCATTTCCGTTGGGGCAGATTATAAACATGACATTCCCATTTTGGATTTCAGCCTCATTTGTGCTGCTGTTGGTCAATCTTATCGTTTCGCGCCGCCGACTGCTGTGGCTGTCAATAGCCGTGATGCTGATATGCATAAATCCATTGGTGAATAATTTTCCGATGCACATTCTAAAGCCTTCGGTTTCGCGCGAGGAGAAGAAGACATCATTCACAGTCATGACCTACAATGTGTTTAACTTTACCGACCATCAGGGAGAGTCGCCGTCATGGGGGAATCGGACGATAAGCTACATCATATCCCAGGCATCGGACATCGTGTGTCTTCAAGAAGCATTCCCATTGTTGGGTAGACAGTCTTTCTGCAACAAATCTCAGCAAGATTCCTTAAAATCGCTGTATCCTTATTATATAGATATGCCCAACCGTGCCGGTGAGATGATTTTGTCACGCTTTCCCGTGCGGCTTCTTGAGGTTCCATCATCGCCTGATTGGGGCTCGGGGCAATATACCGCCTATGCAGCTGAGATAGAAGGAAGGGAGGTCACGATAGTGAATTGCCACTTGCAGTCGCTCGGGCTTACTCCCGACGACAAGGCTCTGTACCGGGAATTGACCGACAAGGAATCAAAGCCAACCCGCAATGAACTGAGTCAGGCTAAACATAATATTATACCGAAACTTCTGGAGGCGTTTAAAATAAGGGCGGAGCAAGCCGACAGCATAAGCCGGTTCCTTGCCGACGCTACCGACAATGTGATCCTTATGGGGGACTTCAATGATGTGCCCGGAAGTTACGCTTACCGAACCATGATCAATGCCGGACTTAAAGATGCCTATAATTCATGTGCCTTCGGACCGATGGTCACATATAATGACAATCGCTTTTACTTCAGGATAGACCACATATTTTATCGTGGAGACATGAGGGCGGTGCGTATAAAACGCGGCAATCTGAAAAGTTCCGACCACTATCCGCTGAAAGCTACTTTCGTGTGGGATTCAGGTCAAAAATAAGTATAAAACAACATTACCAATCATTAATTATATGAGAAAAAACAAATTACCGTTAACCGTTGCCGCTGCCGCATTGATATGCGGGTCGGCACTTTATTCTTGTAAGATGTCACAAGAACACAAAAATCCATTTTTGGAGACTTACACAACTCCGTTTGAGATTCCTCCATTTGATCAGATTGAGTACTCCGATTATTTGCCTGCATTGAAAGCCGGTATTGAGGAGCAGAAAGCCAACGTAGAGGCTATCGTGAACAATCAGGAAACCCCTACATTCGAGAACACCATTCTGGCTCTTGAAGAGAGCAGCCCCATCCTTGACCGCACAGTAGCCGTGTTTGCCAATCTTGATGAATCCAACTCAAGCCCCGAGATGCAGGAGATAGGCAGCGAGTTCTATTCACTGCTGTCAGTGCATAGCGATGAAGTGTCGATGAACCCGAAACTCTTTGAGCGTGTGAAGTATCTCTATGACAATCGCGACAGCGTCGATTATACCACAGCTCAGCGTCTTCTTGTGGAAAAAAGCTACAAGGGATTCGTGCGCAACGGCGCGTTGCTTGACGATGCTGCAAAAGAGGAATTGAAAAAGGTGAACTCCAATCTTTCCGACCTCTATCTGAAGTTTAACAAGAATCTTCTTTCTGCAACAAATGCGTTTGAGATTGTTGTCAGCGATTCAGCTCAATTAAGCGGTATTCCTTCTACTTGTGTTGCTCTTGCCGCAGAGACAGCCGCCAATAGCGGAAGAGAGGGACAATGGGTGTTCACCCTCCATGCTCCCAGCCGTCTGCCGGTGTTGACCTATGCCGATGACCGTAATCTGCGCGAAACCATGTATAAAGGATATACTACCTTGGCTTCTTCCGGCGAGTATAATAACTATCCTGTGATTGCCGATATACTTAAAGAGCGCGCTAAGAAGGCTTCTCTTCTCGGTTTTGAAAACTATGCCGCTTACATGACCGATGCCGTTATGGCTAAGAATGTGGCTAATGCTGAGAATCTGTTGATGCAGATCTGGAAGCCGGCAGTTAAGAAAGTGGGCGAGGAAGTTGCCGAAATGCAGGCTTTGAGCAATTCTGAGGGCAATACTTTCGAGATAGCTCCATGGGATTACTACTATTTCAACGAAAAGGTACGTAAGGCTAAGTATGACATCAATCCTGATGAAGTAAGCCGCTATTTCCATGTGGACAGCGTGCGCAAAGGTATCTTTGAGATGGCTAACCGCTTGTATGGCGTCACATTCACTGAACTGCCCGATGCTCCAAAGTATGATCCTGAGGTTAATGTGTATGAAGTGAAAGATGCCGAAGGCAATCATGTCGCCGTGTTCATGACCGACTACTACAGCCGTCCGTCTAAACGTCAAGGCGCTTGGATGAGCGAGTTCAAGGGTTCAGGCGTGGTTGAGAATATCAATGCCGAAAAGGGTGGCGAGATAAAGATCGAACGCCCCGTAATCTTCAATGTGTGCAACTTCACACATCCCACAGCCGACAGCCCATGCTTGCTGTCAATTGACGAAGTTGAGACCATGTTCCATGAATTCGGACACGGACTTCACGGTATGCTCTCAAGAGCTAAATACAAGAGCCAGGCAGGAACCAATGTTGACCGCGATTTCGTAGAGCTTCCGTCTCAGATTCATGAACACTGGGCATTTGAACCGGAATTGCTGAAGACTTATGCCCGCAGCTCGGAGACAGGCGAAACAATTCCTGATGAATTGATCGCGAAACTCAACCGTGCGTCAAAGCACAATCAGGGATTCCGCACTACCGAACTTGCCGGAGCAGCTCTCCTCGACCTCGAATGGGGCAAGCTCATGGATACCGACAATGTTGATGTGGAAGGTTTTGAAAAGGCTGTAGCCGATAAACTCGGTATGCCTAAGGAATTGACCTATCGTTATCGCAGTCCTTACTTCAAGCACATTTTCGGTAGCGACGGATATGCTTCGGGCTATTACACTTACCTTTGGGCTGAAGTGCTCGATACCGACGGCTTCGAGTTGTTTAAGGAAAAGGGTATATTTGATCCTGAGACAGCAAAGTCATTCCGCGAGAATGTTCTTGAAATGGGTGGCAGCGAGGATCCGATGGAACTCTATGTGAAATTCCGTGGCAAGCAGCCGTCAGCCGACGCGCTTCTGCGTAACCGTGGTCTCATCGACTGATCCGCTTTCATCTATAAGTTATGAATGGGTTGCGTCACTTGGCGCAATCCATTTTTTTTGCAGGTACCCGTGTGTTTTAATTAACGTGAGTTATAAGGCAGGCTGTTTTTGTGAAATTCTTAAATTTCAGGCATCAAAAATCGTATGATATTTGAGAAAGAGATGATTACGAACTTATAAAATCATGATTTTTAGATGAAAGTAGGCAAAAAAACATTAAATTCTAATGAAAAAGATGATTTTTTTTGTAGATTTGCAATCAGTTTTTGGGGAAATGTATTCCCAAGCGTATTATTAATATTTTTGTGCTTAGTTTAGGCGAATTATGGAGGAAATTACAAAAAAAAGAGGCGGTCGCCGTCCCGGTGCAGGCCGAAAAAAATCTACCGTGAAGCGCTATGGATTTAACGCTCCGGCAAGAGTTCACGCGGTGCTCGAACAAGTGGACAGTATCACTGAATTTATTTGTGAGGCTGTCCTTAAACACGGTCAAGACAAGGGCTTGTGTTAGTTCGTGGGTTTAGTATTTAAACTAAAAAAAGCTGCTTCCTTAAAAGGGAGCAGCTTTTTTGTTGAGAATAATTGCGGCAATATGGATAAAAAAGTGTAAATTGCATGAAATTAGAGTATATCTCATAAACCATGATAAATGAAACTTGATGAAATAAAGCTCATAGAGCTTCCTAAGATAGAGGATGCCCGAGGCAACCTTTCTTTTATTCAAGCTCCTGACATATTGCCGTTTGAACTTAAACGGACCTATTGGATTTATGACGTTGCTGGCGGCAATTCCCGCAAGGGTCACGCTTTCCGTCAGCAGGAAGAGGTCATTGTCGCCTTGTCCGGTTCATTTGATGTTGTGCTTGATGATGGAGAGAAGCAGCGCCGTTATCATTTATGCCGTTCTTATTACGGATTGTATGTGCCTAAAATGATATGGAGGGTGATTGATAATTTTTCCACCAATTCAGTAGCACTGGTGCTCTCGTCCACTAATTATGATGAGAGCGATTATATAAGGGATTACGCTATATTTCAAAATGAAAAAATATCCATTTCTTGATTTAGGCATTGTCAACCGTCGTTACGCCGATGAGCTGAAACGTATTTGCTGCCGCATCATTGATGGCGGATGTTACGTGGGCGGTAATGAAGTGAAGCTATTTGAAGAACGGTTGGCATCATACACCGGAGCAAAGCATTGTGTCGGCGTGGGCAACGGGCTTGATGCCCTCCGGCTTATTTTGAGAGCCTACAAGGAACTCGGAGTATTGAGTGACCATGACGAGATTATAGTGCCTTCCAATACTTATATAGCCACAGTCCTCGCCATAACTGACAACAGGCTGACTCCGGTATTGGTAGAGCCTGACATAGCAACATATAATATTGACGAATCCAGGATTGAACATCACATAACTCCCCGTACAAAGGCAATACTGACGGTGCATCTCTACGGACTGCCGGCATATTCTGAAAAAATGAAAGAGATTGCCCGCAAGCATGGACTGAAAATCATCGAAGACAATGCTCAGGCAATAGGGGCGAGAGCCGAAGGTTTACTCACAGGTAATATGGGCGATGCGGCGGCATTCAGCTTTTATCCCACCAAGAATCTTGGAGCTCTTGGAGATGCCGGAGCTGTTACGACAAGTGATTCATGCCTCGCCGATGCGGTCAGGGCACTTGGAAATTATGGAAGCCTGAAACAATATGATAATGTGTATCAAGGAGTGAACAGCAGGCTTGATTCTATTCAGGCGGCTATGCTGTCATATAAACTTAATTATATTGATGAAGAGAATGAAGGGCGCCGTCGGTTAGCTGACATATATAACCGTGAGATTGTGAACCCTGAGGTTATATTGCCATCGGCAGGACGGGGCTGGCACACCTATCATCAATATGTGGTCAGGGTTGCCGACCGTGAACGATTTCGTGCCTATCTTGATGCTAATGGAGTGGGTTCGGCTATCCATTACCCTACAGCCATTCATCATCAAAAATGTTATAGTTCAATGAGGGAGTTGTCTCTTCCTATAGCTGAGAAAATTGCGGCAGAAGTGGTGAGCCTTCCCATAAGCCCGGCGTGTACTTCGCCCAAAGATGCCGCAGAGATAGCGGGCATTATAAACAAATTTAGCCTAAAACGATCATGAAACAAGCGACATTAGATGACTGTCGAGTTCTGAATCTTGACACTGTCAACCATCAACGCAGAGGTAACCTGACCGTATGTGAGAACGGTAGAAATATGCCATTTGATGTAAAGCGGGTGTATTATCTCTATGATGTGCCCGGAGGAGAGAGCCGAGGTGGACATTCCCATCGGGAACTGCATGAGATGATTGTTGCCGTGAGCGGCAGCTTTACTGTCACTCTTGACGATGGGAAAGAGAAGCGGTCATATATGCTCAACCGCTCCAATAAGGGGCTGCATATCGTTCCCGGGATATGGCGCACACTTGATGATTTTTCCTCAGGAGCAGTGTGTCTTGTGCTTGCCTCCGATAAATACATAGAGGCGGACTATATCCGCCTCTACGAAGATTTTTTAGATTCTAAATCGGAAAATTAGAGCATCTTGAGTGCTGCTTCGTAATCCGGTTCATGAGTGATTTCATCGACGAGTTCTCGATAGATGACCTTGTGGTTTTCGTCAATGATGATGACTGCTCGGGCGAGCAATCCCTTCAACGGTCCATCGACCAATTCGACACCGTAGTTCTTTGCAAACTCCGGTGAGCGGAATGCCGAGGCGGGATATACATCATTGATGCCTTCAAGTGTGCAGAATCTTTTTGCTGCAAAAGGAAGGTCCATTGACACGCAAACCACAGCGACATCTTTTTTCTTGGATGCCTCCTGATTGAATTTACGAACTCCCATCGCGCACACAGGGGTGTCGAGGCTTGGGAAGATGTTCAATACGATTTTTTTACCGGGAAAACTTTCGAGAGTCAGCTCCTTGAGGTCGGTATCTACAAGTGAGAACTCAGGAGCCGAAGAGCCTACGGCAGGTACAGAGCCATAGGTGTGGCATTCATTTCCGCTGAAATATACAGTTTCCATAAGTTTTTTAATTTAAAATGTTATTATTTTACGGCAACCGCCGCTTTTTGTATAACAATCGACGACATATCATTGTTGAATCCGATTACCACATCAGCCACTACGCCGTCATCTTTAGTGATTATCGTGACAGGATAAGCTGATACTCCGCAGTCGCGGGCAAGTGATTTGGCACTCATCAACAGATGTTCCCCCGGAAGTATAGCGGGGACTATCTCTTCAATCTCATCAACATTGTTGCTCGTGAACGCCCATATAATATCAGCGTTTACCGGCAGCATATCGGTCGCCTTGCGTATTTCTTCGACAGTTTGTGAGGCAAAGCCTGATTTCGGATCAATGAGCACAACAAGTGTGAGAGTGCGGAACGGATCGCCTGAACGGCGGGAATAGCGCTCTCCGGTTGTAGTAGGCAATGAAAATCCCGGAAGTTTCTGTCCATGCATATTTTCAATCGCGTAGTTGCTCTCGCGGAATTTTTCAAAAACAAGCGGGTAGCGTTTCATTAGTGCTGCATCAGAAACCGGTGGGCAGTCATTGCCGATGACCGTTCCGGAATACTCGGTTATAATGGTCTGTTCCACTAATGCCCCGGGATTATTTTCAATTTCGGAATATATGGGCATTGACGTTTTGGGGTCAAAAGCATATAGATATTCTTTACATACTTCATCATTGATTCTCATGACTCCTTCCATAGCGGAGCATCGGGTTCCATTAACTATGGTGTCGGGATGAAATGAGTAATCATATTTACTCGGGGCAGAGGATATTTCTTCAAGCTGTTCTGCAAGGAATTGAGGAAGTAGCGAGCAGAATTGCACACGTTTCTGTATGCCGGGGAGAGTGCCTTTGGGAGCTGATGGGAAAAACGGAATCGAATCCCAGTCATAATGATATTCCAGAAGCCGCTCTCCACGAAAATCATATAGATTCCCGGCATGGTACGCCGAGAAACCATGTTGTTCTCCCGACGGAGTTGCCATGGTCCAGTCAATCACATAGTTGCAAGGCGATAGCGTGTCGGCAGGCGATGTCATTGACTCAAGTTTGATGCTATAATCCACATCGGGCTGAAGCGACATGAGTATGTGATAGTTGACATCGGCAGTATAGCACTGAGTGTTCTTGAGCTGATCTATAATCTCACTAATCCCTTGGGCTTGCGGACTCAAGGGATAGGTAAGGGCAATTGCTAAGAACAAATTCAATTTCCCGTTCATAAATAAATAGTTGTTTTTGATAATATAACGAAAAATGGGTCAAAAAAGTTTTTGACCCATTTGCCATAAGTATATCAGATAATTTTATACGTTGAAACGGAAGTGCATGATGTCGCCGTCATTGACCACATATTCCTTGCCTTCTATGCTTAGTTTTCCGGCTTCCTTGACTCCGGTTTCACCACCGAGAGTCACATAGTCGTCATATTTTATAACTTCGGCGCGGATGAATCCTTTTTCGAAATCAGTGTGGATTATTCCGGCGCATTGGGGAGCCTTGCTGCCTCTCATGAAGGTCCAGGCTCTGACTTCATCAGGTCCTGCGGTAAAGTATGTCTGTAGGTCGAGCAGCGCGTAAGCCGAGCGGATCAAGCGGCTCACTCCCGACTCCTCAAGTCCTATCTCATTGAGGAATTCCTGTCGTTCTTCCCATGTGTCAAGTTCAGCGATGTCGGCTTCTGTTTGTGCGGCGACTATAAGAAGTTGCGCGCCTTCGTCCTTGATAGCTTCGCGGACAGCTTCAACATACTTGTTGCCGTTCACTGCCGATGAGTCGTCGACGTTGCACACATACAGCACCGGTTTGGCGGTGAGCAAGAATAGATCTCTGGCAAATTTGTTTTCATCGACGCTTTCAAAAGAAACCGAGCGTGCCGGTTTGCCCTGGTCAAGAGCCTCCTTGAATTTGCAAAGCACCTCATACTGCATTTTTGCCGCCTTGTCGCCTCCAGTTTGTGCTTGCTTCTGGGTCTTGGCTATTCTTGCTTCGACCGTCTCAAGATCCTTTAGCTGCAATTCATAGTCGATGATCTCCTTGTCCCTTACCGGATCGACCGAGCCATCGACATGAGTGATATTGTCATTATCGAAGCATCGCAGCACATGGATAATAGCATCGGTCTCGCGGATATTGGCAAGGAATTTGTTGCCGAGTCCTTCACCTTTGCTTGCTCCTTTTACAAGTCCGGCGATATCTACAATTTCTACCGTAGCCGGAACCACGCTCTTGGGCTGGCACATCTCGACCAGTTTATTCAAGCGGTCGTCGGGAACGGTGATGACACCGACGTTGGGCTCTATTGTACAAAAAGGGAAATTGGCTGACTGTGCCTTTGCGTTGGACAGACAGTTAAAGAGGGTTGACTTGCCGACATTAGGCAAGCCTACTATTCCACATTGAAGTGCCATGATTCTGATCAGTATTTAAATTTGAACTGCAAAGATACGAATAAGCAAGGGCAAAGTCAAATTTATTTGAACTTTGCCCTTGCGGAATTATCTAAGGTATAGCCAAGAATGCGAATAAACCGAGCGCAAATAAGAAATAAATTCAGGTTGCATTTACTTAAAAGTGGCTAATATGCTGATATCTCAGATTTTTGTGTAACTTTATATCTGAAATCAGATAAAATACACACGATGAAAATATCAAGAGTTCCTATGACAGTGGTATTTGCCATATTATTACTGAGCGGTTGCTCCAATTCATATAGGTTGTTTGTGGAGCATGAGACCTCGCCATATTTTCCCGGTGGAGAGATGGCGATGCTTTCATATATTTCCGATAACATGAAATATCCACAGGATGCTTATGACAAAAATATACAGGGTCGCGTTGTGCTGAAATTCCTTGTCAGAAAAACGGGTGAAGTGGATTCTGTAAAAATTTTAAGAGGCAAAGATCCGTCTCTTGATGCGGAAGCGATAAGGTTGGTTTCCGGATTCCCTCAATTTAAACCTGCCACATTTGACCTTAAGCCGGTGGATAGATGGATCGCACTTCCCCTGAAATTCAATAAGGCGGAATATGATGAAAGACATAGCAAACAGTATCCGGCTTACCATTTTGACAATGGTGATGACTATGTGATGGATGGTATGTACCGCATCGTAGATGAACAAGGGCTAATTGGATATGCCGATGAAAAGGGAAATACTGTCATTGCTCCACGTTTCAAGTGTGCGTTTCCGTTTGAGAATGGCAAAGCGAAAGTAGCAGATACAGGTACCAAAATGCAGGATGGCGCCGAACATTGGCGTTGGGAGAGCAATGATTGGTATTATATCGATAAGACAGGCAGAAAAATAGACTGAACCCCTGCCACGCACCAAAATCGAGTTGATTTTTCTCCTTGCACGGGTGTTCTCGAATGGAGTATATCCGGCAAAAACGCATCTTGCTGAGACAACCGAATACAAAAGCTCCCCGACATGATGCCGAGGAGTTTTTGTTGTCTTTGTCTGCTCACTATTTAACTAAACTACAGGCTATTTTACAGCCATTGTTCTTGTCCGTTAATATCATCTCAATTCTTTTTACAGGTTGAGATTTAGAAGTGAGTGATGCGACATTCTTTTCCCAACCGAAATTGAAAATTGAGTCAAACATTGTCATGTACACTCCATCGCCTCCCATTGTGTATTCATATAGTGCAAATTCTTCATCACTTTTATGGTGCAACGAAAATTCCATTGAGAATATATTTGTATCACTGCGGGTGATATTGAAAAGACCTTCTCCGACAATCATAGGTTGAAAAGTCATGTTATTATACCAAATCACCTTTACAGGCTTGGTATTGTCCTCATTGCGTATAAATCTTATCTCCCTTCCTACTTCAAAGAACTCATTGGTGTTGGTTCCTTCAACTTCATTAATTCGGAAAGACAAATAGAAATCTTCAACGATAAAATGGAGGGTGACAGTGGCTTCTGCCTTTACGTCCTTAATGGTCAAATATGACTCTCCGGTCTTTGCAGGCTGTATATAAAGGCTGTGATTAGGAGCCTCCATTTCAATTCCGAATTTACCAAGCACTTCAGTATTGCTCGCAGTGAGTTCATAAACCCCACTACCTCCGGTAAATGGAATAACAGCCTCTTTCCCAAACATTATGGTGTAGTCTCTTTGTTCAAAGTGGATAGGAGTGACTGCATCCGGTTCATTATCACCACTACATGCTGTTATAAATAAGCATGTCAGAAGCATTATTACATTGAATATCTTGTTCATAGCCTTATAATATTATTTTAGTCGATTGATTTTTGAACATACTTGCTGAACGTGATCAAGACCATATAAAAGAGAATGACTGTCAATCTCCATCCACATAAACAATTTGTGAAGTGTCTGATAAGCATTCAGGATATAAGATGTTCCTATTTCTGGTTGGCGGCGTGCAAAACATATCGGTTCATGGTGGGCAATTCGGTTGCGTAAAATGTTTATGCCATCCAGTTCGTTGAATATAAATGTGTTGTTATATTGAACTTCTGCCGATGAACGGGGCTTGTTGGGAAATATTGCAAGTAAGGTACGCCCGACAGCCCTGTATTGAGGATTGGCAAACATATATTTCCACACTCCGAATTCCATTTCCGCAAGAAGTTTTGGATGTGAATAGGAACCGTCACGCATCAGTCGGTTATATGCTTTCTTTATGATTTTTGCACTGTCACGACAACCGGGCACATCAAATATTCCTCCATCAAGCACGGCATCGCGCAGCCAATTCTCTCCAAGTCTTTCAGTCAGAATACGGTCAATCGCATTTCTGACAGCCACCTCAAAGCAACTCAGAAGGGTGAACACCTCTTGCGATAGATTGAGGTTCAATCTGTAAAGTGTCATCGTCTTCCGTGTATCGTTGTCACACGCCAAGAGGTAGCGTTGGAGCCGTTCTCCCGACAATATATGTTGAAATTCAGAATATTTCATTCAATTCTTGCGATTTTTACGTGCCGAATTTGTTTATAAATAAAAATCTCACTAACTTTACAGTGTTGATTCCCGGTAGCCCCTGATACGTCAAGCTATCGGGTTTAGTTTTTATAGTCGTAAAGATAATGTATTTTCTGATATATCGGTTCTAAATACGGCTTAATCTGTATTGAATAATTGGCTCCCAAGTATTTTCAACCCATAAAATGATGCACCTGCAGCTATGTGTACGAGATGGAATAATCCCAATTTCAAACCTCTTGAATTCGAGGGGTAAAAAAACTTGACCTTTCGATTGAACGTACAAACGCTAAAGGAATAATTGCCAAGGCGGGACGCTATGGCGTTTATTTTTGTTTACAAGCTGGAGGGTAGTAAAAAGGCATCGACTGTCGATAGCCGATGCCCAATATAGTGAATGTGTTATTGTTTTAATCAGTTTACTTGGATTACAAGATAGTTTGACATGCTCCAGAATTTCTCTGGATTGATGACATTTATCACTTTCAATCCATCGATATCTTGAATATCATAGCTTCCTTCCGGCATATTGGTTATGATTTTAGCCTTCTTGGAGTGGGTGGGGATTGATGTGAGAGTACGCTTGTCAGCCTTGGTGAAGTAGCTCTGCTGGAAATCAGCTTGAAGCAGCTTGGTTTTGCGCAAGAATCCTGTTTCGATGATCTTTGCTTCCTTAAGCTCTTTCTTTGTACCGATTGCATAATAGCAGGTGTTTAGCTCGTTGACAGCAGTTGTTGTAGCTTCTTCGGCTTTTGTCTTTTCTTCAGTGACAGAAGCCACAGTGGTGCTCAATGAATCGACTTTAGTGCCGAGGTCGGCAATCTGGATTTTTGCCACAGCGAGATCATTGCGCAAAGTGGAGATAGTGGTCTCCTGATTGGCGATCTCAGCTTTCAGGTTGTCAATGGTGCGTTGGAGTGTGGCACTGTATCCTTGTGAGTTTTTTAACTTGCTTTCAAGTTCGGCAAGGCGTTGGCGACGTTCCTGCAGGGCTTGTTGGATGGCAAGCATATCATTCTTTATCTGATCTTTTCGGGATTGAGATTCGGAAGTTAAATCGGAAGTGTTGGTAAGGATTTTTTCAAGGTCCTTGATCTGGTTCATTCCGTCAGTAATATCGTTAAGAAGCACAAGCAGACTATCCTGATTGGCGAGAGCTACACGTAATGAATCATCGGTCATCAGCTTTGCATCCTCCAATTGCTTTACTTTTCCGCCGTTACATGCTGTAAGGAATACCATCCCTATGGCAATAATTGAAACGATTTTTTTCATGTTCTTTGAAATTAGAATATGTTAATTTATTAGTTTATTCCTCGTCGGTCTGTTTATATTTATTTTGATGTCGGCGTGGTCCGTCATTGTCACGCCGTCCGCTTATGACTATAACAATTTCACCCCTTGGATTGTTTACGGTGAAATGATTTATTAATTCTCCGAGAGGTCCTGTGACAGTGTCATTGTGCAATTTTGAAATTTCTCTGGAAACTGATGCCTCACGATTTTCACCACAGGCTTCAGCCAGTTGTGTTAAGGTCTTGACAAGTCGCAATGGAGATTCATATATTATGAATGTGCGTTCATCTTCAGCCAGTTGTGCCAGTCGTGTCATCCTTCCTTTTTTCTGCGGCAGAAAGCCCTCGAATACAAATCGGTCACAAGGCAATCCCGAATTGACCAACGCCGGGATAAGAGCAGTGGGACCGGGCAAAGTTTCCACAGGAATATCGTTTGCACGGCATTCGCGCACGAGATAAAATCCCGGATCGGATATGCCCGGGGTTCCGGCATCACTCACAAGCGATATAGTCATCCCGCTTTTGAGCTTGTCGATTACGGGAGCGGTTGCCGAGTGTTCGTTGAACTTGTGGTGGCTCGCAGTTGGCACTGATATTTCAAAATGCCGCAACAGTACGGAACTTGTGCGGGTATCTTCACAAAGGATAAGGTCGCTTGAGCGCAATGTTTCGATTGCTCTCGGCGACATATCGCCGAGATTGCCGACCGGCGTTGGGACTATAAACAGCTTTCCGCTCATTTGCTTGAGAAATGGTGAGTTATTATTTCGATAAAGTCCTTGACCTCCTGACTTGATTTATTCCAATTCAAATCGTTGTAGAAATAATCAAGCGCTTCATCTATAGATGTCATTGCCTCGATTGCGTCTATAGTCGCGGTCATTTCCGATTCGCTGTTGGCAAACAATTCACGGCGAAAGCGGAATTTATCATTTAGAGAAAATGCCTTGCGGAGGTTTCGCGAATTTTCACGGGCAAGTTTTTCGTCAAGGCGTATGCTTTCGGTGGTGGAAATTTTTGGACCGGTATAAGGAGTATATCCATTTTCAGGCTCTGAAAACTTCGGTTCTTCAAGCGGTTCTGACTCCGCTGCTTCGAGTTCCTCTTCTTTTATTACTGTCAAGATTTCATCGGGAGTAGGGGGAAGCTGCGTCTCTTCAGGCTCAGGTAGCGGTTGCAAATCGTCATTTCCATTTTCAGCCACATCTTCTTGCTTGACAGCCTCTTCAACAGTAGTCTGCTGCTCCTCTTCGACAGAGGAATTTTCCTCCTCGTTGATGGCAACCACGACAGATGCTTCACTTGCCGGAATCTCTTCCTGGGAGACTTCCGGAATGTTGTCGCAAGCGGAAGCATTTTCTATGGTAAGACCATCTCGCAATGCTTCAATCTTTGCCGATATCATGTCCCACACTTGCTGTGGGGTGTCGTCTCCGCGATGGAGCGCGAGGTAAAGCAATCCTTCAAGCTCATAATTGAGCGTAATCATTTCCTCGATATTCAGATTCATGAGAATATATACTGGTTTGTCAAGCCACAAAGTTACGCAATCATCGCAATAATGCAATGAATTCTTCGTTAAACTTTATAATCCGATAACCGATGAGACCATCATTATTACGTCATATATTCCTTTTTTTGACATTTTTAAGTCCGCTTGTGGTATATTCTCAAGTAAGAATACATGGTAAGGTGTATGATAGCAGCAATCAGCCGCTGGAATTTGTGACTGTTCGCATAGCCGGTACTGTGACCGGAACCACCACCGGGCTTAAAGGGGAATATTCTCTTATGTGTGCCGAACAGGATACTATTAAGATCATCTTCTCATGCATAGGGTATAAAGAAGCTGAGCGCCTTTTGATAGATGCAAAGGGGGAGGTGATTGTCAATCAGCAGTTGCAGAACAAGACCACCGAACTTGCCGAGGTGGAAGTGAGCGATTTCAAGAAGCAATTGGGCGGAATGCAGACTATCGGCGCAAGCTCTTATAAGTTTTCACCCGATGTATCAGGCGGAAGTGTCGAGTCGCTAATAACCACTATGGCAGGAGTAAGTTCGTCCAATGAAATGTCGTCGCAATATTCAGTTCATGGAGGGTCATTTGATGAAAACAGCGTGTACATAAACGGCATCGAAGTTTATCGTCCGCTGCTCGTCACATCGGGTGAGCAGGAGGGATTGAGCGTGATCAATCCGGCAATGGTGGACAGGATTGAATTCTCCACAGGCGGATTCCCCGCTGAATACAGCGATAAGATGTCGTCGGTTCTTGATATAACTTATCGCCAGCCTGAAGCGTTTGAGGGTTCGGTTGGAATGAGCCTTATGGGTGCTAATTTGTCCGTGGGGCAAAGCTCTAAACATTTCTCTCAATTACATGGACTGCGTTATAAGAGAAATAACTCTGTACTAAGCTCGCTTGAGACAAAAGGTGAGTATGACCCGAATTTTTTCGACTATCAGACCAATCTTAATTATCGGCTGAATTCCAAATGGAAGGCTTCCTTTTTAGGAAATATTGCCATCAACAATTATAAATTCACACCTGTCAACCGTACTACAAATTTCGGCACATCAGAAGATGCCAAGCAATTCACGGTCTATTTTGACGGAAAGGAAAAGGATAAGTTTGAGACCTATTTCGGCGCCATGGCATTACAATTCCGCCCCAACAAAGCCAATGACTTCACTCTCCTTGCCTCAGGATATCTCACTAATGAGCTGGTGACCTATGATATATCAGGGGAATATTGGCTCGACCAAGCCGGAACGACAGGAGAGGATGGCGTAGGCGGCGAGCTTGGAGTAGGGCGCTATCACGAGCATGCGCGAAACCGGATAAAGGCTTCGGTATTCTCATTGGCGTTAAGAGGAAATTCCGGTTTGAACTCTCACAACCTGTCTTACGGACTTACATATAAACGAGAAAATATTTATGAGCGGTCAAGGGAATGGGAATTACGCGATTCTGCCGGCTTCTCATTGCCCTCAGGCGGAGAGTCGCTTGAGATGATATATTTGCTCACGTCACGGCAAGACTTGTCATCCAATCGTTTTAGCACGTTTCTTCAGGACAGTTATCGGTTGAATTCCTCTAAGGGTTATTTTGCCGTGAACGGTGGTGTGAGACTTTCCTATTGGGATTTTAATAAGGAATTCCTGTTCAGCCCGCGCATTAGCGTGTCATATATTCCGGCTAAAGCTGACCGATGGGTGTTCAGATTTGCTACCGGGCTTTACTATCAATCACCATTTTATAAAGAATTTCGCCGTCCGGTGGAGGATGGCACTGTGATAGAACTTAACGACAAGATAAAGTCACAACGCAGTTGGCAGTTCATTCTTGGAGCCGACTATACATTCCGGATGCTCAACCGTCCGTTCAAGTTGTCGGGCGAAGCCTATTATAAAGCTCTTTCCAACCTTATTCCTTATGAGGTGGATAACCTGAAAATAGTATATGACGGAGTCAACAGCTCATCGGGATTTGCCGCCGGGGTAGATTTCAAACTGTTTGGACAATTTGTGCCCGGCAGCGATTCCTGGATCAGTTTCTCGCTTATGAAAACGCAGGAAACTCTCAATGGAATCAAAGTCCCTCGCCCTAATGATCGCCGATATAGCTTTGCGATGTATTTTACTGATTATTTCCCTAAGTTCCCAAGGTTGAAATTGAATTTACGCGGAGTATTTTCTGATGGGTTGCCTATTACGGCTCCACATAGTTCCAGAGATAAAGGATATTTCCGCACGCCTGCTTATAAGCGCGTCGACATAGGATTGTCCTATGCTCTTCTACCTTCACTCAAAGAGGGTGAAACACGAGGCGGAATAGGTCGATTCCTGAAATCGGTGTGGTTGGGAGTGGATTGCTTCAATCTGTTTGACATTTCCAACGTAAGCAGCTATTATTGGGTAACCGATGTGAATGACGTGCAGTATGCCGTCCCGAATTATCTGACTCGCCGTCAAATCAATGTATCACTTACTATCGATTTTTAAGTTATGAAGTCTCGTGTTAAATTAAGCCGGTTCTCGTTGATTATGACCATAGTTGCTATGGCATTGTTGCTGTATGGATTGTATGCCACTTATGGAAATCCACATAAGTTTGCGTTGCTTGTCGCGATTATAGCGATCTTGCTTATAGTTTCATTATTTTATTGTCCAGTCTCTATTTCGGCACAAGAAGAGGGTGTATTGGTGCATAGCCCGCTGAAGAGGCATTCAATACCGATGCGGCGCATCGTGAAAGTGGAGCGTTTCATTCCTACGATGGGTAGCATCCGCATTTTCGGTTCCGGCGGATTTATGGGCTATTGGGGTATCTTTAAAGAGGGCGATGTAGGACGATATGTTGCTTATTATGGCAAGTCGTCAGATTGTTTTATAATTCACCTCGACAACGGCGACAAATATGTGGTCGGATGCGAAAATCCTGATGAAATGGTTGATTATATATATTCAAAGATAGCAAAATAGCAGACTTATGTTTTAAAACACTCCTCTACGTGTTGCGTATTATAAAAAGAATCGTCAAATTTGCAAATTGATAGTTAGTCACTGCAAATTGACGATTTTTTATTATAATTGTTTTATAGCGTTTATATGAAGAAACTTTTCACTTTTTTCATGGCAATTATACTGCCATGGTGTTGTGCCGCTGTTATGGCTCAATCGGTAACTACATCTCCCAAAACCATTCATCAGAATAGTTCGCCGATAGTGATCACGTTCAATGCCACCGGAACGGCATTGGCGGGTATGACAGCAACAAGTTCCGTGTATGCCCACACAGGTGTGATTCTGAAAGGGGAGTCGGAATGGAAATATGCTCCCACATGGGGCACCAATACAGCGAAATATAAACTAAGTTATGTGAGTCCTAATGTGTGGACGCTGACCATATCCAATATCGCTGAATATTATGGATTGAAAAGCGGAGAGACTGTAAAGGAACTTGCATTTGTGTTCCGTAATTCAGCAGGCACAAAACAAACCTCCAACATTCTTGTTCCCGTATATGCAGAAGGGGAGAATCCGGTAGAATACAATGATCCGGTAGCGATGGATTATCCCGGTGGCATACCGCAGATGGGACCGGTGAGAACTTCCGACGGCAAAACACTATTCTGCCTCGCGGCTCCTGACAAAAACAAGGTGAATCTTATTGGTTCGTGGCTCGATTACCGTCCTGTTGAGAATACATATTTCCAAGATTATAACGGAGCGCGTTATTTTTGGTGGAGCATCGACGGGCTTGCCGAAAACACTGATTATCTGTATTATTTTGTCATTGATGAGACATTGAGAGTAGGAGACCCATACGCCCGATTGGTGCTTGATCCTAATAATGACAAATATATCCCGAGTTCGGTATTCCCGAATATGCCTGCTTATCCCATCGACCATGTGAGTGAAACGATGATCGCGGTGTATAATACATCGCTGGATAAATATGACTGGAAGGTGAAAAATTTCCGTGGCGTTGCTCCTGAGCAGCTTGTCATATATGAATTGCTTATTCGCGATTTTACCGGAACCGAAGGTGCTGCAAACGGAAATGGCACCGTTGAAGGGGTGATTGAAAAACTGCCTTATCTTAAGTCGCTTGGCATTAACGCCATCGAACTGTTGCCGATCATGGAGTTTGACGGAAACCTCTCATGGGGATACAACCCTAACTTCTACTTCGCTCCCGACAAGGCTTACGGAACTCCCGACGCGTATCGCCGATTGATCGATGCCGCACATGGAGAGGGGATAGCCGTGATTCTTGACGTGGTATTCAATCAGACTGCCGGACTTCATCCGTGGTATCAGATGTACTCCATCGCAAAAAATCCGTTCTACAATGCCTCGGCTCCTCATTCCTATAGCGTGCTTAATGACTGGAAACAGGAGAATCCTCTCGTTCAGCAGCAATTCAAGGATGTGCTTAAATATTGGATGACGGCTTATAATGTCGACGGTTTCCGTTTTGACTTGGTTAAGGGGCTTGGCAATGATTCAAGCTACGGAGCGGTCTATAATGCTGCGACAAACACATGGTCGGGCGTGACCGAAGGTAAGACCAATGAATATAACGCGACACGTGTGGCAAGGATGAAGGAGCTTCACGCCGCGATGAAAGAGGTGAATCCCGATGCCTATTTCATCAATGAAAACCTCGCCGGAGCAATAGAGGAGAATGAGATGGCTGCCGACGGCGAATTGAATTGGGCTAACATCAACAATGCTTCATGCCAGTTTGCCATGGGCTGGGCAAAGGATTGCGACCTGAACCGTTTTTATGCTCCTGATGATTCCCGCACAATCGGATCTACCGTGTCCTACGCTGAGAGCCATGACGAGGAGAGAATGGCATTCAAGGTGAGCAAACATGGTGCTGAAGGCATTGCGGGGAACATTCCTATGACCATGCGCCGTCTTGGCTCAGTAGCTGCGATGATGCTTATGGCTCCCGGAGCTCACATGATATGGCAATTCCAGGAATTTGGAGCTGACCAAACCACAAAGAATGCCGATGGCAGTGGAAATGATACCGGAAACAAGAAAGTGGTGTGGTCTTATCTTGACAATGAATACCGTGCCGCTCTAAAAGAGATTTATTCAAAGCTGAATGGCATTCGTGCCAATTCGCCTCGTCTTTTCTCCAACTCGTCAAGCGTGGTGATGAATTGCAAGACCACATCTTCGTCATGGCTTCCGTCGTTCAGCATAAAATTGGTCGACGGTGCTTCTGAACTGTATTGCGTGGTCAATCCCGCTGTCGCTGGAGATGCTTCTATCGAAGTGCCATTCTCCAAGAGCACATCATCATATAATCTCGTGCTGTCGAGCTATGGTGTCACGCCGTCATTGACCGGCAATAAAGTCACTCTTCCCGCAGGAGCATTCGCCATATTCGGCACCTCCGATGTCTCAGGAATTGACGACATCATCACTGACGGATCTAACGAGGTCGAAGTGCTCGGAGGCGAAGGCATGATAACTGTTTTGGGAGAATACAACACCGTTGAAATCTACACAATTTCAGGTGTGCACATAAATCGTACGGAGGGTCTTATGCCCGGTATATATGTGGCAGTTGTTGACGGAACGCCTGTGAAAGTTCAAGTGAGATAAGCACTGCTGAAAACACACTTTTTCATCGGGCATGGGAATTCAATCTCATGCCCATTTTTTATGGCAGCAAGTAATTAAAGACCATAGAGCCATAAGCGATATCGCAGTATGGAACTATGGTCTAAATTACAATTTATTATCGTGGTTACGATGAAGATCAACCAAATTTACCTACGATTAAAAATCTCAATATCGCCATCTGAGTCAAAGTGTTCTGTTTGGTCATCATAATCCTTGTAACTGATTGCTTTCATTTTCATTTGATTACCAGTTATGGTCACTTCATAAGTATAATCAGTGAATTCGTCCGTCTCATTTGAATCCCAATACTCACGCATTTTCAGCGTATTACCGTTGATGCTGTAATCAAAAAAGTATGGATCTTCCGGATTCTCTATGATGGCGTCTATTTTGCCAGAGCTGAATCCGGGTTCATCTTCAAGGCAGATATATCTACCTTTTCCATTGGAGTTAAATTGGTAATAAATGTCACCGGAGCCGCTGATCCATTCTCCGACAATAGGATTTTTGTCTTTGTCATCATCACTGCAGGAAACAAACCCCATTGATGCAATAAGAACACATAGAAAATTAACACTCACGAACTTGGTCAATTTTTGACCGAAAAATTTGTTTAGCATAATGTATAAAAAGTGCCTCGGTCTTCCCCTCGTTGGCGTTTAATTGGTTTATAAAATGAAAAGCGTGGGAATCTGTATAAGTTACTGCCTTTCGGTTATAATAACCTCATGTTTAATCATTTATAGATTAATGATATTTTACGAGAATTTCTAACAATTAAAAGTCAGTAACAAATAAACGCTTTTTATCATGGTTTGCAAACGATGTTTAATGGTTGATTTATCGTATAGAGCAAAGCTGCATTATTATATTGGAGAATACAACTCATTTGGTTTATCTCTTTAGAAATGTAAATTTGATGCATTCGGGCTAAATTAAATATTTGTCAATCCCATTTTCACAGCGTATAGGTTTGTCGATTCGCTTGCTATATGCATAATTTATATCCTTGTTGTACATATATTTGTCCTCATGCCAAAGATGAAAAACAATACCAGCAAATTTTAGATGTCGCTTTTTAAGACCATAGGATTGGAATCGCCGACCTAAATCTCCGTCTTCACCGCCCCAGCCCTCGAAGAACTCATCGTAACCATTTATGGCGATGAAATCAGTTCTAAAGAAAGACATATTGCAGCCAAGTGCGGTCTCTCTATTTTTGCGATAATGCGATGAAAGAAGTCGGGCAATTATAGGTAGATGCAATGCATTTTCCGGCTTGCTTTCAATCCCAAGTGTAAAGAAATTCAGTGGACTTAGAACACCTCTGAGGCATAGTTTGTCTGTAAGTTTGTGACCAATATTTGTTCGACCTCCTTTTACATAGTATCCATGCTTAGCAAATGAGATATGATCTTTAACAAAATCGCGATGCAGAATCACATCACCATCAATTTCTATGATGTAATCTCCAATAGCAGTCGCAACACATTTATTTCGCATCATAGCTAAACGAAAACCATTGTCCTCATGCCAGATATGTTTTAGTTCTACTGGGCAAAGAGGTCGTAACGAATTAATGAGAAGTCGGGTTTCTTCAACAGAACCATCATCACCGATCAAAACTTCATCAGGCATTATGGTTTGATTGAATACACTCAATAGGCATAACCGCAATGCGTCAGGACGGTTATAAGTGGATATTATAAGTGAGATTGTCATTTTTTCAGGTGGCGGATTTCAAATCCATTGATTATTGATGATATTTTTTGAGTAAAGGTCTTTTTTCTTAACCATGATCCGGCGAAATGGTGTATGGCTACTGTGTTTTCTCCGGCACTCATGGATCGGTCGCTATTGCTTATCCCACAAAAATATTCCGTAGGGAATATCGTAGGCAATGCCGTTATGGATAATGAAGGGAGTATCTTGCGACATAATATCTGAGTGTTAGGCATTCTTACTGTATGACCCCAGCAGTTGATAAAATGGGTTCGCCGGTAGTATTTCAGAAATTCTCTTATCCATGTCGTTTCAGCTTCAGTTCCGATTACAGCAGTTCCCACGAAGGGTGGTTCAAGGCTCACAAAGGAGTTGAGCGGAAGAAATCTATCAAACGAACTTAGAACCTCGACATCCGTATCAAGATAAATGCCTCCATGCTTGTATAATGCGTAAAGACGACACACATCAGACACATGAGCATAATTTCCGGTAAGATAAGCCTCGCGGGAGTAGTGGCAATATTCTACATCGAAGTTTTCTTCGTTCCATTCTCTTATTTCATAATCAGGAAGAAGCAGTTTCCATGTTTGGTGATATCGCTTGAAAATTTCGGGCTTATCTTTGCCTCCGAACCAGCAATAATGAATCGTTTTCGGTATCATCGTTTGGTGTATTTGCTCGGAATGACTGTCACATTTGCCTCTATTATCTTCACCAAAAGAAATATTTGGTACACTGCTGACATATATGCTTTAGCTATGCCACGCTTTCCGTCTTTGAATCCACCGCCTAACACTAAACTTCGGAAAAAGAACCAAAACGGGCGGAACAATAATTTCATTACGCCATAATTTTTATCTATTCTTTTGGGGACTTCATAATCCGAATATGTATTCAGTTTTTGGATTTTTTGTGAAACAGTCGGATTATCGAGATGTATCAGGCTCAGCCCCTTTTTAGGGGGAACTTTTTTGACGATTCCATTGATTTTAGGTTTTGAATGGATTACCGGAGCCCAATAGGCTTTATCTTTCATGAAGAATCGAAGTTGATAGTCGGGAGTAGAAGTGACCGGTTTTCCCAAGAATTGATTTATCCGTGGAATCAGGAGGGCATCGCTGAAATCTTTATATTTGATTTTTGCATATAGGTATTTTCTAAGATTTTCAGGCACAATCTCATCGGCATCCACTACAAGCACCCATTTGTATTTTGCGGAATGGATGGCAAAATCGCGTGCCGGTTCACATATCCGATGTCCGTTTTTAGGGAATGTGACTATCGTGCAGCCATAGGAAGCTGCTATTTCACAGGTCTCATCGGTGCTTTCCATGTCGCAGATGAGGATTTCATCGAAATTTTTAACGCTTTCCAGAACCTCCCTAAGGTGAGCCGACGCATTGTAGGTATTGATTACTACCGAAATTTTATAGTCCATGTAACTACATCCAAGCGTCCCCAACTTGGGATTAAAAATTACAAAGCGTGGGAACCATACTATTTGCTCGTTCCACAGTTTGAGGCCTTCGCATTGCCCTTCGTAGTTGAACGAGCAAATGCAGAAGCCCACGCAAATATGCATAAACACATTGAGCACTATAGTAAAATAGCGCTGTGAATTGGTGCATACCCATGAACATCTACAATTGCTCTATCCCTGACTACGAATAAGAAAGTTGCGAAGTTTCAAACTGTCAAGAACAAAGCGTCATTGTAAACGCCTTTTTTATTTATTTCCCGCCCATCTTTCCCCTCGGACTTCTGCTGGTTAAGCTCGTGCCTCTGCACTTTTAATCTTAGAGTCGGTGGACGAATCTTCGGCAAAAATAGCCAAATTATCAATACATAGCAAGTTTTTAATAAGAATTTCATGGTTTAAAAATTTTTAGATATGACATTGACATGACGGGATCCCCGAGTCTGGCAACAACGGCGGCTTCGTGTTGGTGGCTTGCGTGCTGAGCCAATTTCAAGCAGTCTTTCAGGTCATTTCCTGAAACTTAGCGAAGTGTAACTTCGGGCGACTCCATCTGCTTCCGCTGTCGTTGTCGGTCGGGTTCTGCGGTCGAGACGCCTGTCGGAGTACTCCAACGGATCCGTGCATTCGCGGCGTGGCTCTCGGGGCTG
>JAMPGZ010000024.1 GCA_023663655.1 Lachnospiraceae bacterium | reverse complement strand
AGCCCCGAGAGCCACGCCAATGAATGCACGGATCCGTTGGAGTACTCCGACAGGCACTCACCCACGCAGAACCCGACCGACAATGATAGCGGAAGCAGATGGAGTCGCCCGAAGTATACTTCGCTAAGTTTCAGAAAATGATCTGGAAGACTGCTTGAAATTGGCTCAGTGCACAGGCCACCAACACGAAGCTGCTATCGTTGCCGGCGGGGATTCCGTATTTCTTTTTTTCCTGATTCGTTTATTTCTTCAAGATATGGTATAGGATTTGTCCCACCGGCAGACCTATAGCAACCTTTTTATTGACTTTATAATATGGTGTCACTATCGGCTCTGCTTGATACCTATTAGTTCCTACTTGTTGTACGGTCTGAACTCCTGTCTGAACACCCCAATATTCATTGATTTGATAGTCTACATATCCACCATACTTGGAGCGTCCATAATATCCAATCATTGATGGAGGCATAGGCATTCCGTTAGCCATTTGCGGCGGGCGGCAAAAATAATAATCGCCAAAGATAGTCGCTGATAACCTCGGTGCAAACTGATACGTAATGCTTCCATTCACACCATATTGGGTATGCAAGCCTCTAAAGTATCCGTATTTATTCACCATACCACCTGCATAGAATGTAAAATTGCCGATCGATTGATATATACCCAACTCGCCTCTATCAATCTGCATCAATCCCGGCAAATATCCTGTGCCTCCCGTGGCAACTATCTCCCCTCCGCTCCAATGGAACAGGCTCGCCTGACCAGGAGTAAAATGCAATACGGGAATCTGTAAATCATAAGAGCACGTCAATCCATAATGGGAATAAGGGTATACGGAAGGTTTATATACGCTACGGTATTCAATCGGACTTATTATGCCTGACACGCTGTCAGACTTTCCGATGGTCTTCATACGAATATCGCCGGTAGCGTTTTGCCCGATCGACATGGAATCATTTATCTCAATTTGAGAAAAGCATACCATTGAGTAATTTACAAGCAATAATGAAAAAAGAAATCGGCACCTCATAGTCATTGATTCTTTATGGTTAACATATAGCCAAATCCACGTTGATTGATGATGTTGATATCGGGGTCATGGCGGAAAGCTCGGCGAAGTTTGTGGATATAGCCGTGAAGGGAGTTGCGATTGCTTATCTCATCACGTCCCCACACAGCCATCATCATTTCAGAGGCATCAACTGTTTTGCCAATATTCATCGCCAACTTTTCCAATATCCGTGCCTCGATATTTGAGATAATTGTTTCTTTGCCATTGATTATAAGCAACTGGTTGGCTGTATCGAATCTGTAATTTCCAATGCAATATACAACATTCTCATTCCTATTCTGCACTTTATTCCTCAACAGAGCCTTGACCCTGACAAGCAGTTCCCGAAGTTCAAAAGGCTTTTTGAGATAATCATTAGCTCCGACATCAAATCCTTCCTCAATATCGTCAATTGTGCTTTTTGCGGTCAGGAAGATTATAGGCACACCTGACGAGATGCGTCTTATTTCCTTCGCCATTGCAAATCCATCAAGCCGAGGCATCATCACATCTGCAATAATCAGGTCAGCTCCACCGGTCTTGTATTTTGCAAGACCTTCAATGCCATCATAAGCCGCCTCAACCTCATAACCCTGTTGACGCAACGTGTCACATACTATCAGCGACAGGTCACGTTCATCCTCAACAAAAAGTATATCAGCTTTCATATCCGTCAAATTTAATGGTGAACATAGACCCGTGCCCTACCCGACTTATCACAGAAATGCTCCACCCCATCTTTTCGAGAATCTGCTTCACATAATAGAGCCCTATGCCGTAACCACGCACATCCTGCCTATTGCCATGAGGCACACGATAGAATTTGTCAAATATATAAGGCAGACTTTTTGACGGTATTCCTATGCCATTATCCGCAACCTCCATGCTCTCAGCATTTATTTTTATGTTTACTTCCACAGTGTCTCCGGAATATTTGATTGCGTTGTCAATCAGATTGTTCAACACATTCGATAAACATGATTTGTCAGCAAATACTACAACATCACCCTCTGATTTGACCTTAATAAAAATCTTTTTGTCTCCTCTCATTCTCTGGGCCTCAACAATCTCTCCCACAAATTCCGGCAAATCAATCTTCTCCGGCTTCAAGGTCATGCTCTTCCGTCGTTCCATACTCATGGCAAGAATATTCTCCACAAGTTCGCCGAGGTGTTTGAGTTGCTTCATGGCGATTGAGAGATAAGCCTCTTTCTTTTCTGAATCATTTGCGGTGTCATAGTTCAACAGTGCATCGTTGGCTGAATAGGCGATTGAGATAGGTGTCTTCAGCTCGTGAGTCATATTGCTCACAAAATCATCTTTCATCTCTTCGATAGTACGCAGTTTGGACACTGTACGAAAAAGATACCGGAACGCAGCGGCAAAAGCAATCATCAGAAGAAAGACGGTGACAATCACTCCCATCATCTGTGAGAGGATATGGCCGGTAAGAGGTGTCATATATGCTTTATAATATATACCCTCGTTTGGGTTGATGCTTATTCTGAATGAATCCATTCCGATAAGTCCTTCTAATCTGGGATTACCACAAATCACAGAATCAGAACCGTCGACAACTTCAACGCACAAGAACTCGGGATAGATGAATCTGTTGGCGAGCTGATGTCTTAACACGCTATCCATCACCTCCAGATCATAGGGTATATATTTATCCATTATAGCATGAAATTGACGACTCATCGCGTCAACCATCTGATTGGTATAAGAGCTGTTCTCCGAGAGAGCTGCCCGCTCCTCAACGACAGTTCCATCCACTTCAGTCCTGACAGATATAAGCTGCCCATTATCATTCCTGTAAGTAGAAGCCTCAGCCCTTCTCGGACCCTGCACCTCAGCCGAACCCGCTACATCTTCTTGCATCTGCACGTTTGAAGCAAGACCTTGAGCCCTTCCGGCACGATACATCAGATCATCAATATCGGCATCAGACATTGCTGTCATCACCTCTCGCTCAACATCTTTCCGAATAGAGCCATACAGTTTGACAAGGTAATACACATTGCAGCCAAAGATGACAGCAATCACCGATATGAAAATTATAGAATTGATCCGAAATTGTTTCATACACAAAGTTACCTATAATATTTCGCATTGCCACACAGCATATTGCATATTTAAGACTAAATAAGGGTAAGTTTAAGACTAAATAAGATTGGTGATAGCGGTTGACATTCGGTTCGGCGATAACTTTGTGGCGAAAGTAACTTTATGGAGCCACAATCACAATATTATAACGGTTATGAAACGTATTTTTATCATTGCTCTGGCTGTGTCGGCGGTCTCTTCCCTCACAGCTCAACAAGAGAACTCCGACAGCATTGGGAGCCGACTGCTCAACGAAGTCGTTGTGAAAGGAGAAAAGCCACAGATCAAAAGTAAAGATGGTGTGATGGTCGTCGATCTGCCTTCCATTGTCAAGGATAAGCCGGTATCCAATATTCTTGAAGCATTGAGCTATCTGCCCGGTGTCATCAACAACAATGGCATGATTGGCTTGGCTGGAGCTTCAGATGTCACCATTATACTTAATGGTGAGCTGACAAATATGCCGGTGCAGAATCTTTATCAGCTCCTTTACACAACTCCTGTTGACCGACTGAAATCAGTAGAAGTCATGTACACCGCTCCCTCGAAATACCATGTCAACGGAGCGGTAATAAACGTAGTGCTGAAGACACCGACACCACTTGACGGCTTGCAAGGTCAAGTTCGCGCCGGTTATAACCAAGGACATTATTCCTCATACGGCGGAGGTCTCGCCGTTACTTATGCCACAAGAGATTGGACTTTCGACTTGAACTATGGATTATCACGCACCAAAAACTGGAATCATGAGGAAACATTCTCCAATCATCTGTTCGATGGGCACCGCACAATGATTGAAGATGATATGTGCCGTATTTCCGAGAATTGGACAAACACCATCTATGCCTCGGCATCATATAAAAACTTGCGTTTTACCTACAACGGGCAGATAACATCGTCAGCAAAAGGTCGGAGCTTATCCAACGGCACACTCGGCAGTTTTACAAACAATTACACCCATGACACTCCCATAACTTACCACAACATCGCACTGAAATACACCACCCGCTTCGGACTTACCGCCGGCGGTGATTACACACATTACTGCGAAAGCCGCAATCAATCACTGCTTCAAGGGAATGATCTTTTACTTGAAGTGCTGGACAAACAGAATATAAACCGATGGCACCTCTATCTTGACCAACAACATCATCTTGGAAAGTGGCAACTCAACTACGGTGTTGAATACCAACGTGCCGATGACAGCAGTTCGCAAACATCATATCCGATTGAAGACAACAACGGATTCTCCGGCAGCACATCCGAGGATGTAGCCGATGCCTACATTGAGCTGCAACGCTCTTTCGAGTGGGGACTCTCGTTCAATGTATCGGCTAAAGGGGAATATTATCATAACAACTATCGGCACAACTGGAATTTCATACCTCAACTCGGAGCCACATACTATAAGACTCCCAAAAGCATTTTCCAATTGAACCTTTCAACAATACGTATATATCCGTCATATTGGGAACTACGCAATGGCACATCACACATAAACCCCTATTCAAAGGTTTTGGGCAATCCGGCATTGCAGCCTTATCTCAACTATGCCGGACAATTCAGCTATATTCTCAATCAGAAATATGTTGCCACACTTTACGTCCAATATGCCGACAAAGCAACCGTTCAATTGCCTTATCAAGCACCTGATGAGCTAAGTCTTATTTACCAAACCATCAACACCAACTATAAAAGGACAATAGGCTTGAATCTGAATACGCCTATCAGCATCGGTCAGATATGGAATGCAACGGCAACAGTCAATATATTCAACCAACGTGAAAAAGCCGACCATTTCCATGACATCAGTTTCGACAACAAGAAGTGGATAATCTATGGTGCATTGAACAACACCTTCAAGTTAAGCCATAATTGCCCGGTATCACTGTCGGTGGACCTCACATACATCTCTCCGTCAATCCAAGGGATTTCCGATCTTTCAAGCCTGTGGAAAGTGGATGTCGGCGTGAAATGGCGGTTCGGGAAAAAGCGATGTTGCGAGCTCAACCTTAGGAGCGATGACATCTTCAACCGATGGTCACCAACCATGACCATAGACCATGCCGGACAAGACTACCGCATGAAAGTGCGCGACATGAGCCGAAACACGAAGCTCACATTCATCTGGCGCTTCAACGGCTTCAAACCCAAGAACGAATCAAACATCGACACTTCACGATTCGGAACCGGCACCTGAGATGCCCGAATAACACCAAAACACCCCGCATGGATTTGAACAATCATGCGAGGTGTTTTTCTTTTAGCTTAGAAATGAGGTGTCACTTCAGATTATCTCTCACGCGATCAAGATAATTCTGCATTGCCTCCACATCTCTGTTTTCCACGATATGCTGCAGCTCGGCAAGCTTTGCCTGAATCTTTTCAAGCTGACCCGATGTGTTGGGGTTGAAAAGAATCTCACTCAGCAGATAATCATCCTCGCTCATCAACCCGTCGGCAATTAATTTATGCCGCTTGAATGTGGTTCCGGGCGCATCCTGATGCTTCATGCAGGAAGCAAACACCAATGTCGACGCAAACGGCACCGACAGCGAATAAGCTATCGTCTCATCATGCTCATTGAACGTGTACTCCTCAATGTGCAATTTAAGCATGGTGTACAGATCCTTGAAAAAAACTTTTCCAAGATGATCACCCTCCTTAATTATGATTGCATTTTCATTGCTCAGATTGCTCAAAGACGCGAATGTGGGTCCAAACATGGGATGAGTGGAAACAAACGGACGTCCGCATTGAGCATAAAATTCCGGCAGACCGGTCTTTACCGAAGCAATGTCGCTCAGGATACAACGCTCCGACACATGAGGCAAGATGTCACGGAAAGCGGGAAGCGTATATTTGACCGTCACCGCATTTATAACCATATCGGGGTTGAATTGATCCACCTCGTCGAGCGACTGGAAACGCCGGCACATATAAGTGAACAGAAGACGCTGTGGATCCGTGTCATAAATCGCCACATCATGATCCCGGCATAGAAGGTCGGCAAAAAACGAGCCCATCTTTCCGGCTCCAATAATCAATATTTTCATATCGGTGCGAAATTTAACGTGTACGATCGTTCAGGACTTCAATCTGCTGTCTTACCGATTCCTCATGTATTGCAGAAAGGACAGTGCGCATAAAGTCGCCGCTCATTCCCATCTCTTCGGCAAGGGCGGCGCGGGATTGCATTATTTCATCATGACGGCCAATCTGCAGTACCGGCATACGGTGTTCCTTTTTATACTGTCCGATTTCGCGTGACACACGCATACGCTTGTTTAGCACTTCCAACAGCTCGTTGTCAAGTTCATCGATCTGCTGACGCAACAGATTAAGACTTTCAGTCGAAACCACCGAATCACGCAGCACAAGAGTGTTGAGGATAAAATTCAGCACCTCGGGAGTCACTTGCTGCGCTTTGTCGCTCCATGCGCAGTCGGGATCACAGTGGCTCTCTATTATCAATCCGTCAAAACCCATGTCAAGAGCCTGCTGAGAAAGCGGAGCCACAAGCTCACGTTTGCCACCTATATGGCTCGGGTCGCATATAAGCGGAAGGTTGGGATAACGTCGACGCAACTCAATAGGAATGTGCCACTGAGGAAGATTGCGGTAAAGATGCTTGCCATAAGAACTGAAACCACGGTGAATAGCGCCAAGGCGTGTGATTCCTGCATTGTAAAGACGTTGAAGCGCTCCGATCCACAATTCCAAATCGGGATTCACCGGATTTTTAACCAATACAGGAATATCGGCGCCCGATTCTTTTATGGCATCGGCAATCTCCTGCATCGCAAAAGGATTAGCCGAAGTGCGCGCTCCGATCCAAAGAATGTCAACCCCGGCTTCGATTGCATCGTTCACGTGCTGGCGGGTAGCAACCTCGGTAGAGGTCATCATTCCGGTTTCCTCTTTCACTCTTTTCAGCCATTGAAGACCCAGCGAGCCCACACCTTCAAAGCCTCCCGGCTTGGTGCGAGGTTTCCATATTCCGGCACGGAATATTTTCACTCCGTTCTTGGCAAGCTCATGAGCCGCGGCAAGAACCTGTTCTTCAGTCTCGGCACTGCACGGACCGGCGATTATTATGGGATGGATATCGGCTACACCCTCTCCAAAAAGTGGTTTTAATTCAGTCATTGCGGTATTTTTTATATTTTTATTTACTATTATTCATTTCATTTATTCTATCCAACGCACGTCGCATATTCTCTTCTGTGGCACAAAGCGACACCCTGACATAGCGATCGCCATTTGAGCCGAAAATAAATCCGGGCGTTATAAAAACTCTTGCCTCATAAAGCACCTTATCAGCGAGTGCTTCGCTTGAAGCGACATCGTCGGGAATACGTCCCCAAAGAAACAACCCTCTCTGATTTGGATCAAACCGACATCCGAGAGCATCAAGAATCTCCTCGGCGACTTTGCGTCGCGATGCATAAGTGGCGTTTACCTCGTCATACCATTCCTGCCCCAGCTCATACCCCTTCACGGCAGCGAGCATCACGGGTTTGAACTGTCCCGAATCGATATTGGACTTCACTTTAAGAATCCAATTGATGAATGTGGGATTAGAGGCAAGCATTCCTATGCGCCATCCAGCCATATTGTGGGACTTGCTCATTGAATTCATCTCAATAGCTATATCCTTGGCGCCGTCGACTTGCAAAAGGCTCATAGGCTTATCATTGAGAATGAAGCTATAGGGATTGTCATGAGCGATAACAATATTGTGTCGTTTGCCAAACTCAACTATGCGTTCAAACAATTCCATGTTAGCCGGAGTTCCTGTAGGCATGTGGGGATAATTGATCCACATCAGCTTAATCTCATCGAGCGGCAGCTTTTCAAGAGCGTCAAAATCGGGCATCCATGAATTTTCCTCAGTAAGATCATAGGTGAAAATCTTTGCCTGGGCAAGTTTGCTCACCGAGGAATAGGTAGGATATCCGGGATTAGGCACCAGCACTCCGTCGCCGGGATTCAGGAAAGCAAGCGACACATGGAGGATGCCCTCCTTAGAGCCTATCAACGGCTGAATCTCAGTATCGGGATTCAACTCCACTCCATACCACCGGTAATACCATCCCGCCATAGCACGACGCAATTCAGGCAATCCCACATAAGGTTGGTAGCTGTGATTTCCAGGCTTCGACGCTTCTTCGGCAAGCGTGCTTATAACCTCAGGATGCGGAGGGCGATCAGGACCTCCTATACCGAGAGAGATAATATCCGCACCTTGGGCATTGAGCTTTGCCACCTCCTTCAATTTCTTTGAAAAATAATATTCTTGAATCTCCTGCACCCTGTCGGCAGGCACAATTGCATTTTTTCCCATATCATATTTCGTTTTTACATTCAGCATATTCACCAAGCACACGCAAGTCATTGATCAACGGACGCACGGCATCGATAGCCTGACGGTAACGCACAAAACTGTCAAAAGTCACATCCACGTAAAATCTGTATTCCCATTCCCTGCCTATGATCGGCATCGACTGGATCTTCGACATATTGATGTCATAAAATGTAAGTATCGTAAGCACTTTCGACAGAGCCCCTTTAGTGTGTGGCAATGTAAACACAATCGAAGCCTTGTCAATCTTCGACTCCTGAGGCGCCATTTCATTTGCGATAAGCGGATCGGCGATTATAAGAAATCTTGTGAAATTGCGTTTATTCGTCTCTATCTCACGTTCCAATATATTCAGCCCATAAAGTCCTGCGGCATACTCCCCGCATATCGCGCCATGACCTAACAGATTCTGCTCGGCAATCTCCTTGGCGCTTCCGGCAGTGTCAAATTTTTCAATCATCTTCAAGTTGGGGTGACGGTGGAGGAATTGTTCACATTGCCTCAACGCCATAGGATGAGAATTGACTTCACTCAATTCATCGATCGATTGTCCCGGAAGCGCGGCAAGGGTGTGGGAAATTCTCATTTTAAATTCGCCTACAATCCGCAGATGGCTTTTACGCAGCAACTCATGATTTTGCAGAAGCGATCCTGCGATTGTATTCTCTATCGCGAGAATTCCGATCAGGGAAGCATCGTTCTCCAAAATCTCAAACATCTCCTCAAAAGAATCACACGGCAATGTTGTAATATCTTCATTTCCGAAATACATTCTCGCTGCCGCGTCATGGTAACATCCGGCAACACCTTGAATCGTCACTCTCTTGTTTTGCATTGATATAATTTATTATTAAAATTAAAGTCCCGTACCTCACACAGAGGAGCGGGACTTTAATGATGTTTTTAATATTTCAACTTGATTCACACGCATACTAAGACCCGCTTCAATTTCTTGCGAAATAAAAGTAAGAGTAATAATATGCATAAAATCGAGTCATGTCGTTTTTTCTTAAAATTCTACGCAAAAATAAAGCAAAACTTTCAACCATGCAACAAAAAATTGCAATTTCTCACAAATTTATTTCATTTTTATCTCTCACCGTATATTTTATGCGGTTATTTAATACCCCGAAACAATGATTATGCCTCTTCCTGATGTCACCGATTTTATCTACGTCCATTTTTAACATTCCGAGTTACTTGATTCGAGGATTTATTTGTAATTTTGCCTATATAAAAAGTGCGGGAAAAATGGTCAAAGGACAGAAATCCGCATGATGCATACACATTGCTTCACACCCTACATTATGAAATCTCTATTCAAATCCTTATCCTCATTATTTATAACAGCATCCATGGTATTCTTTTCAGGATGCGGCGACTCCTTGTCAGAAAAACTCACTACTGCACGACAAATTGCTACCGAACGTCCCGACAGCGCCTATGTCATCCTTAGGGAAATAGATTTCAACGCCATCGATATCGATTCACTCAAAGCAAAATATATACTTACAAGGGCGTTGACCAATCTCCGCATAGGCCGTTCACTCATCACCGACACACTGCTGAATGATGCTGCCGACTATTATATCTCAATAGGCGATACCGCCAATTGGACTCTTGCATCGCAAATGCTCTCCGGATATGACTTCATGAGAGGCGACACAGAGGCTGCTCATCGCCGGCTTGCCGATATGATTCCACGGATCAAGAGTCAGGAATTACTGTGGGACACCTACATCCATCTTCTTGAAGTGGCTATCAACAGCAAGAGGTACTCTGACGCATACGATTATGCCGATTGGCTTTTGACACACACCAATATTCCTGATCAAATATTAAGATTCACCACCGCAAAGGGCGCTGCTCAATATATGCAGGGCAATTTCGACGAAGCCATCAATATTTGCGACAGCATCATATCCACCGGCATAATTGACCGAGTGGGCAGAAAGGCGGCAATGGATTTTTATGAAGAATATGCTGAAATGCTTGATGGCGCAGGCCATTCATCGAAAGCAATAGAGATTCTCGACCATGCCTATGACAACACTCAGCCACTCAACAACGTCAATAAAGTTATACGACGAGTTTCCCTGGCACAGTTTTACGCCAACACAGGCAATACAGCCAAAGCCAAAGAGCTGCTTGACAGCATCAACATCGACGGCACCCAATCGATAGTCGAGATCTATGCGACAATCGGAATGCTTAAAGCCGCCATCGAGTTCAAAGAATCAGGGCATTTTCCATCGGAATTAATGCATCAGATAACCAAGAATATGCACCTCAATTTCCAGTTATCGCAGATTGATCGCCAAACGGCGATGGAATCGGTGATTGAACTCAGTGAGGACAAGACGGATCTTCAGCTTCAAAAACAGCGGTTGTGGCTGCTTATATTCGGAATTTTACTCGTCGTGATAATCGGAGGCACTGCCATCTACATTATATTGAACCGACGCAAGCAACGCCTGATTGATGCCGAGGAAAGAATCGAAACACTCGACCGTATGCTCAAGGAGGTCAAACATCCTGATAAAACCGACAAAGAAACTATATTGAAAAGAATGGTGCTTCAACAGATGGGAATCATAAAAAGATTTGCTTCGACACCAACGGCACAAAACGAAGAGGCACTGCGCAAGATTGCAGATACCGGTTTAACCAACAATTCGTCCAACGGACAACTTGTGGACTGGGACACCCTTTACACTCTGGTCGATGAACTTTTTGACGGATTTCATGACAAGCTCATCAAGCGATACCCCGATTTCTTTACCGATAAAGAGATTCAATTAATATGCCTGCTGCAAGCCGACTTTTCGACAAAAGAGATAGCATTCCTGACCGGTCAGTCATCAGCATCTGTCTACGTGCGTAAATCAACCATACGCAAGAAACTCGGAACGGCTGAAAACGGTGACTTCATGGCTCAAATCAAGGCTGAAATATGATTATTTAGTCGATTTTAGGCACACCGGATTCAATTTTAGATTTTTACGATAACTGCATACTGACAATCAACACATTACCATGTGCTGATTAAGACTATTTTTATGCTGTTTTAGTAGGTTTTAGCGACTTCAAGGCTATAACTTTGCATTGTCGGAACCACCGGATTCCACATCAAAGTCAAACATAAAATAACATAAAATCATGACACGAAAACTTATCATTTTAATTCTGACAATCGCATCAATTAGTGTAATGTCAAGCTGTGAATTTGGCTCAACCAAAAGTAAAATCGCACGTACAATGTGCGAATATGTCGAACCGGGTCTTGCCAATGGAGAAACTTTTCATTTTATAGGACTAACCAATCATCGCGACACTATCTTCATGGGTACCTCATATCCATGTGTAGGGGTGATATATACAATCACCGATACAAAAACGGGCAATAAGACTCGCAAATTTGCCGATGTAATCTTTTCCAATGACTACAAGACAGCTCTCAGCGTAAAGATGCTTGATTTCGATCCGATTGATTATGTCGAAGAAAAATTAAAAGAAGCATTCAAGGATAAAATAATGGAGAAATTGGGAAAATAAATCGAAGATGTCCTCCAGCCAATACCGCATCACCTACATACCATCAACCGCACCACCCCATATTAAGTCGAAGTGGTGCGGTTGACATTATGCGAGTTTCAAAAAGCGAGCAGTGAAAGTTACTTGTGACGTTTCAGTTGCTCTACAAAATTATCAATTGATGCCATACGCGACGGAATGTTGATTCCTTGCGGACAATGCGGTTTGCATTCACCGCACCCTATGCAATGGTTTGCCTGACGCAGCTTCGGGACCTTACGGTCATATCCCACCAAAAACGCCTGACGGGCTTTACGATAATTTGGATCCTGATCGCCTTCAGGCACATTACCCTCATTGATACACTTGTTGTAATGAGCGAATATCGCAGGAATATCCAGCCCATAAGGGCATGGCATACAATACTTGCAATCAGTACATGGCACAGTGGGATAATTAAGAATGAGCTGTGCCGAAGTTTCAAGCATGGCAAGCTCCTCATCGGTGCAAGGCACAAGGGGGGAATAAGTGTGCAGATTGTCCTGAAGATGTTCCATGTAAGTCATTCCGCTCAGAACTGTCAGGATATTTTCAGGTGTGCCGGCAAAGCGGAAAGCCCAAGCTGCCACACTGTCATCAGGACGACGGCTCTTATAATTCTCCATTATATGATTGTTCACCTGCGCCAAGCGTCCACCGAGCAGAGGTTCCATCACCACTACCGGTATTCCGCGTTTGGTGAGTTCATCATATAGATACTCCGCATCAGTATTACGCTTATTCACCTCCTTGGCATGGCGCCAATCGATGTAATTAAGCTGGATTTGAGCAAAATCCCATTTTATCTCGCCCTTATCCTGCATCTCAAGAAGATGATCAAACACTTCCACATCACCATGATATGAAAAGCCGAGATTGCGGATACGTCCGTTCTCACGCTCCTTGACAAGATGCTCAAGCATACCATTGTCAATGTAGCGTCCGTTCCAAGCCTCCATGCCACCCATGCCGATGCCGTGCAACAACATATAGTCAATGTAGTCGACCTGAAGATTCTTGAATGAATCATTGTACATCTTCATCGACTTTTCTCTCGACCACACTCCCGGAGCAAAATTGGACAACTTGGTGGCTACAAAATATTTATCACGCGGATAACGCTTCAGAGCTATTCCAAGAGCCGATTCACTGAATCCCTTGCAATAAGCGGGCGATGTGTCGTAATAGTTCACACCATGTTCCATGGCATAATCAATCAACTCATTTATAGCTTGCTGGTCAAGATCATTACCGTCATCAGCCGCCTTTCCTGTCGCAAGTTTTGGAAAGCGCATACAACCATACCCTAAAATAGAGACTTTGTCGCCGGTATTTCCATTAACGCGATAAGTCATCTCCCCTTCAGCCGACTCTCCTGACGACATCGACACCGGCGACGACTGATCTTTACCATTTTTCTTTCCAGTGCAAGCCGCTACCGCTATTGCGGCAGCACCGGCACCAACTGTGCGAAGAAATCCTCGACGAGTAATATTTAGACTTTCTTTCATGATCAAAATTGGAGTTAGACTGTGCGATGACGTTTATGTCCCTCAACATATATGGCACTGAAAGGACGAACCGGGCATAAATTTTCACAAGCACCACAACCGATGCAACGCTCGGTGTTCACAGCCGGAACTTTAGGCGAAGTTTCGTCTTCCGGATCCATCGGTATCATTGCAATAGCACCAACCGGACAATGACGAGCGCAATTTCCACATGAAACCCCTTTGGTCGCCGCGATACAATTTTCCTTCACCCACACGGCATGACCAATCTGAATGCTGCTCTTATCCTCAATATTTATAGGTTCAATCGCCCCGGCAGGACATATTGCAGAGCAATTATTACACTCAGGACGGCAGTATCCGCGTTCATAGCTCATTTCCGGCAACATGAAAGTAGAAGCATCAGCCGAAGGACGCAACACGCCATTAGGACAATTGCTCACACAAAGCTGACAGGACACACAACGCCGTGAAAAGTTCTCATAACTGTGGCTCCCCGGAGGAGTGAGCGGAGTCTTACGCACCGGTTTCTTCTTATCGATAATCTCAGCAAGCGCCCCGTCGGTCACCTTGTCCTCAGCTTTCATTGCCGCACCTACAGCAAGCAAAGCGCCTACCGTAAGAGCCTTTCTGCGTGATTCGTCCACTGCTGCGTCAGAATCATGGTTTTGCGCAGCTTTTCCCGGATGTATATAGGAGATGGCATTGACACTGCAATTTTCAAGACAATTCATGCACGAGACACAACGAGTGTAATCTATCCGATGATTTTTGGTGTCAATACACGAAGCCTTGCATAGTTTGCCGCATTTTCCGCAATTGATACACTTAGATGTGTCAATCGCCGGCTTTAACCACGAGAACTGCGAAAGATAGCCTAAAATAGTTCCCACCGGACACACCGAATTGCAATATATGCGGTCGCCAAACCATGCCATGATTCCCACCACAAGCAAGGTGACTGAAGCAACCGCAACCATCGCCATAGAAACATAATTCTCTACCCGATAGAATGTATAGGAGTCCTCAGCCTGATGGTCGGCAATGGCATTATTAATATCCACATAAAGCGGCTTAACAAGCGAATTCATAATACGTCCGAACTCGCTGTACGGCTCGATGAATGACGCAATACGCATAAGTCCGAAAATCACCAGTATCACAAACAATGCAAGCACTCCAAGGCGAACCCATGTCAACGGTTTTGTGTAATGAAATCTGCGCTTTCCTCCAAAAAGGTCATGGATCCAGGACACAAAATCCTGCATTATACCCAACGGACACAACACAGAGCAATACACTCTGCCAAAAATGAGAGAAATGACGACAAGCACCACTAAAGCAACAACATTGAACGAAAGGACGGCAGGCATAAACTGCAGTTTGGCAAGCCAACCCCAATGCTGCAATGCGGTAGATGTGAAATCAAGAAACAACGCCGAAATAGCTATAAAGCATATCGCGGCAAACAAGATTCGAACCTTTTTTAACATTACTAAATTCCTATTGCAAGTATTTGTGGCAAAAATAATAATTATCATAAAAATACTGAACTAAATGCCAAAACATTAACATTAATTTAGAGCCACTGCACTCATTAAGCCGCCGACAATGACATTATTCATCGGTATACACCTTATTTTTGGTCATTAACAGAAAAATGCGTACATTCGCATAACCATTATCAGCTATGCATCAATTCGCTCCATTCACACTTAACATCAAAGGACGGCTACTATGCTGCAACCGCCCGCAAATAATGGGTATCATCAACGTGACACCCGATTCATTTTATTCCTTGTCGCGGACTGAATTGCACGACGAGATCAAAACCCGTGCCGCAGAAATGATCGCAGCGGGAGCTGATATGATTGATCTCGGAGGATATTCATCACGACCCGGAGCCAAGGATGTGTCGGCAGCCGAGGAACTATCCCGACTTGAACGAGGAATGGAAGCAATCAGATCGGTGTCTTCGGACATACCCGTAAGCATCGACACTTTCAGGGCTGAGGTCGCCCACACTGCAATAACCCGGCTCGATGCAAACATGATCAATGACATATCGGGAGGAAGCCTCGACCCGAAAATGGAAGAGACCGTCGCAGAACTGAATGTGCCATATATCCTGATGCACATGCGCGGCACACCATCGACAATGGGCACACTCACCGACTATGAAGATGTCACAGCCGAAGTTCTTGCCGACCTTGGCGAAAAGCTGAACCGCCTGTCACTTTCAGGCGTGAACGACATAATAATCGATCCCGGATTCGGATTTGCAAAAACTATAGAGCAGAACTACGAATTGTTGCGCAATCTGAATCTGTTTCACATCTTAAACCGTCCAGTATTGGTGGGAATATCACGTAAATCAATGATTTACCGTCCGCTGAACACATCCCCCCAAGAAGCATTGACCGGAACAATAGCTCTGAACACGCTTGCACTGTGCAATGGCGCGTCGATACTGAGAGTACACGATGTGAAAGAAGCTGCCGAAACAGCAAAAATAGTTGAACTGACTTACCCCAATTTCTCACTATGACACCATTTGGAATAAAAGACGCGCTTGACATAATAATAGTGGCAATGCTGCTGTACTACCTTTATAAGATAATGAAGGAGTCAGGAACAATCAACATATTTTTCGGAGTTCTTGCATTCATCATAGTGTGGGTAGTTGCCTCGGAAATATTCGAGATGCGCCTGATAGGCACTATCCTTGATAAAGTGATGTCGATAGGACTCATCATTCTTGTGATTCTTTTTCAGGATCAGATAAAGCGGTTCCTTGTGGAGCTCGGCAATCATAACCGATGGAAATTCCTAAGAAATATGTTCAGGCACCATCGGTCAGGCAACTCTCATGACGACCACAGGAAATGGGTGATGCCGATTGTCTATGCCTGTATGTCTATGTCAAAATCAAAAACCGGCGCATTGATCGTGATTGAGCAATCAATACCATTGGAGAATTATGAGAAGACCGGAGATATAATTGACGCGACAATCAACTCAAGGCTCATCGAAAACATATTTTTCAAAAATTCCCCGCTTCACGACGGCGCCCTCATCATAGCCCATGACCGAATGAAAGCCGCAGGATGCATTCTTCCGGTGAGCCACGACACGAGCATACCTCGCTCCATGGGGCTCAGACACCGATCGGCTTTAGGAATAAGCCAAGCTACCGATGCTGCGGCAATAGTAGTGAGTGAAGAAACAGGGAATATCTCATACGCCCATAAGGGAAAGATAACAACAAGGCTGTCGTCAACCGATCTTGAACACAGGCTATCAAGACTCATCCCCGACGAATAGCCCTGATTTTTGTGTGCCGTGGTTAATGGCGGCAATCAGCGTTCGGGACAGGATTCATTCCTTTTGGAGCCGTCACAATCATCTGAGCAACTGTCGCACAGAGGGCAGCCTTCACATGAAGGATTGCGAGTCTTATCACTGCAATTTTTCAACCTCCGAACACGCATTATAAAGAACAGGCAAGCACATACGATTATAAGCCCCACCCATATCCATTGTAGGAAAAAGTCAGTTGTCGTCCAGCAAATTATCACTTTATAAAATCTTTAATCATTAAAAACTCTTGTTCAAAGTTGGGCGTAAACATTTCCTTACCTATGTTACTTTCAATTTCAGATATCATCCAAAAACGTCCTTCAGAAATTTCAGAAGGATCAGGTTGAATCATACATCTATCCGTAACATAAACAAAGAACGGATTAATAAGTTCACACTCCCTGTCGGAACTGTATTTATAAGGCGGAAGCCTTACCGGCTCAAATGAAGTCAATCCCAGCTCTTCACGTGCCTCGCGAAAGAGAGCGTCAACCACCTCTTCACCATAATCGATGTGACCGCCAACCGCCGTGTCCCATTTTCCCGGCTGGATGTCCTTGTCAAGAGATCTTTTCTGCAAATAAAGCTCCCCTTTATCATTAATCACATGAAGATGCACGACCGGATGAAGCAACCGGCTTCCATTGTGACATTCCCGGCGGGTAGCTTTCCCTACCACGTTACCGTTTTCATCCACGACAGGGAACAGTTCCAAATCATTAACCGCCATATTTTTTCTTTATAAAATTAGCAACTTTCGCAGGAGTCAACTCGCTGCCACATTCAGTGAAATCCACCCGGAAAGAGCATCCATCCCTGAAACAACTGCATCCGTATGCAGCTTTACCTTTCAGGAGGTGACCTTTCCCACACACCGGGCATTTAACATCCTCCAACTTGCGCACACGCGGAGCCCGCGGCTTCTTCACCTTCTCATCTTTCGCTGATTTTGATTGAGCCTCAGCCTTCTGTTCGACTTGAATGTGCCTTGCGGAATTATCGCTCAACACATTGATTACGATGGCACCCATGAGTTCCTTCAGTTCCGATATAAATTCACCGGCTGAAAACTCGCCTCGCTCTATTCGCCGAAGTTTATTCTCCCATAGCCCTGTGAGTTTGGCACTCTTCAAAAGCTCCTCATTTATTATCGCGATAAGATCTATTCCTGCCTGTGAGGCACGAATGTTCTTCTTATCCCTATATATGTATTTGCGTTTAAAAAGGGTCTCTATGATAGCTGCTCGCGTTGATGGACGACCGATACCGTTCTCTTTCATCGCCTCACGCAGCTCTTCGTCATCAACAGTTTTTCCAGCCGACTCCATTGCCCTAAGAAGGGTACCCTCGGTGTAGAGTTTCGGAGGTTGTGTCTGCTTTTTCAGCAGCGAAGGTTCATGAGGTCCCGATTCGCCCACAGTGAAAGGCGGCAGAATACCATCTTCTGAATTTTCATCAGAACTATCCTTGTCAGCATATATTGAACGCCATCCCGGCTCCACAATCACCTTTCCGGAAGCCTTGAATCCCACCTTGTCAACTTCACCAAGAACAGTGGTGGACTGGAACACACAATCAGGATAAAAAGCTCCGATGAAACGCAATGCTATCAGATGATACATCTTTCTTTCATCGCCCACTAATGCCGCCGGTGACTGACCAGTGGGAATTATGGCATGGTGATCGGTCACCTTGCTGTTGTCAAACACTTTCTTTGACTTCGGCAGTTTGCCGGAGAGCAAAGTCGCCGTCAATTGTGCATAAGGTGTCATCTGCTTAAGAATCACAGGCACCTTAGGATATATGTCGTCACTCAAATAAGTGGTGTCAACGCGCGGATAGGTGGTGACTTTCTTTTCATACAGCGACTGGATGAGACGCAACGTATCGTCGGCAGTCCACCCCCACTTTTTATTGCACTCGACCTGCAGCGAAGTAAGGTCAAACAATCGAGGAGGAGCCTCCCTGCCCTTCTTTTCCGACACATCATTTATCACCATGGGCTTGCCCTTAATGAGCTCAAGCGCCGCCGAAGCATCCTCTTCAGTCGAAAAACGCCCTGAGGTGGCATTAAACGTCACATTACGGTAAAGGGTCTTGAGTTCCCAATAATCTTCAGGCTTGAAGTTGGCAATCTCATGATGGCGCTGCACTATAAGCGCCAATGTCGGTGTCTGCACCCGTCCTATTGAAAGGACATTGCCGGGAGATGAATATTTAAGCGAATACAATCTTGTGGCATTCATGCCAAGAATCCAGTCGCCTATGGCACGTGACAACCCGGCATAATACAATGAGTCATAATCCTCTTGGGGCTTAAGAGTTTTGAATCCCTCCTTTATTGACTCATCAGTAAGGGAACTTATCCACAGGCGCTTTACCGGACAATGCGTGTCGGCTTTCTGCATCACCCAACGCTGAATCAACTCACCTTCCTGCCCGGCATCACCGCAGTTTATCACTTCGTCGGCCTCTCCGATGAGGGTCTTGATGATATTGAACTGCTTTTCAATACCTTTATCAGCAATCACTTTTATTCCGAAACGAGGCGGAATCATGGGCAATGACCCCAATGACCATCGCTTCCACAACTCGGTATAATCGGCAGGCTCTTTAAGGGTGCAAAGATGACCGAAAGTCCAGGTGACACGATAACCCGGACCTTCGTAATAGCCGTCACAACGCTTTGACGCGCCAAGAATCGACGCAATGTCTTTTGCGACGCTCGGTTTCTCAGTAATGCAAAGTTTCAACTCGATAGAGTATTACTTGGAAAAATTACTTGTATCAACACCTCGCGCTGTCTCCACAATCAGGGAACCCGACTGCACAGGCTCCATTGCTTTAAAATCGATTTCAACAGCGACAACTCCGTCTTCCTCCCACTGAAACCAGCGTTTGAAATCCACACCGTCAATGTCAGTAGCTTCAAAACGTCCGGCAGGGACACGCATTTCAACTCTTTCGATTTTTTGAGATGTGTGAGGCATGCCTATCATACGTGCATAAACACGGGTAAGATCCGATCGGAAATCGATACTGTCTATAACCAGATTTATGTGTTCCGCCGCTGTATTTTTATAGTTACGCTCAACACGGGCATTTGCCACTGAAACTGCAATTATAAGAAACAATATGGCAAATACGAATATAAAGCCTCTTCGATTATTCTGCGTTTCCTTCATGATCTAAGGTTTTAGATTCTAATGATTTTGCTTCATTCCACAAGCGATCCATCTCAGCCAAAGACTCCTGCTTGATGTTCTTGCCCGACTTCGTTATCTGCTCTTCAACATAATTGAACCGAGAAATAAACTTGCGGTTGGTCTTCTCCAAGGCATTCTCAGGATTTATTTTATACAAACGCGCCGCATTGATAAGACTGAAAAAAAGGTCGCCAAACTCAGCCTCCATCTTTTCATGATCCACGTTGTTGATCTCGGCTTCCACCTCGGCAAACTCCTCCTTTACCTTGTCCCATACCTGACGACGCTCCTCCCAGTCAAAGCCTACGTTTGCAGCCTTTTCCTGCACTCTGAAAGCCTTTATCATCGCGGGCAACGATGAGGGTACGCCGGCAAGGACAGTGCGGTTGCCACCTTTTTCTTTCAGTTTTATCTGTTCCCAATTCTGTTCAACCTGAGAAGAATTCTTCACTTCTGTATCGCCAAACACATGTGGGTGCCGGAATATCAATTTGTTGTTCAATTTATCGGCGACATCGGCAATATCAAACGCCTCCTTCTCCTCTCCTATCTTGGCATAGAACAACACGTGTAGCAACACATCGCCGAGCTCCTTGCTGATATTCTCATTATCATCAGCAAGAAGAGCCTCACACAGTTCGTAAGTCTCTTCGATAGTGTTGGGACGCAACGATTCATTGGTCTGCTTACGATCCCACGGACATTCAGTCCTCAATATATCAAGTGTTTTAATGACCCGCCCGAGAGCTTCGGTCTTTTCCGTCAATGAATGCTTCATGAAAATCGGTTTATTTTACGCAAAGATACTTCAAAATTCGCTTATTTCATCGGGTTTTCTTCTAATTTTTAATTTTACCGAGACACAAACAACGCAGTATCGCAAGGTCTAAACTCGCCCCACCACATATCGTGGCAAATTTCAATCATCACCATATCGACAAAAGACCACATTTCATTGACTATTTTGCCCCTTTATGCAATTTTAATCCTCGTCACATCAACCTTCTTATGGTTATTCCGTTTTTTTTTCGTAACTTTGTCGAAACATACTATTATAACTAGTTAATCTCGAATAGATGGATATCAACAAAGTCCTTTATATTTCGCAGGAAATTACGCCTTATCTTCCGGCAACACAAATGTCAGAATTAAGCCAAAAGCTTCCTCAAGGTATTCAAGAACAAGGCAGTGAAGTACGCACATTTATGCCGAAATACGGCTCAATCAAAGAACGCCGCAATCAACTCCATGAAGTCATAAGGCTCTCGGGACTCAACATTGTCATAGACGATACCGACCACCCGCTTATCATCAAGGTTGCCACATTGCAGCCATCACGTATGCAAGTTTATTTCATTGACAATGAAGACTATTTCCTTCGCGGTCAGTCGGCAAAAGAACTTGAATTAACACTGACTCCTGATGACAACGACGAGCGCATCATGTTCTACGCCCGAGGTGTCGTTGAAACAGTAAAAAAACTGAGATGGGATCCGACCCTCATCCACTGTTCAGGATGGGTGTCAGCGATGGCTCCACTTTATCTCAAATGCGCCTATGCTGATGATCCGTCATTCGCCAACTCAAAAATCGTATATTCAGTATTCGACAGCAAGTTTGACGGCACTCTCGATCCTCGTCTTCAAGAGAAACTTAAACTCGACGGATTCTCCGACAGCGATATAGCAGCTCTTGGCGACAAAGAAGTAGACATAATAAGCCTTCATAAACTTGCCATCGACCACTCGGATGCCGTAGCTCAGTCCTCACCTGAAATACCTCAGGAAATACTTGACTATATAAAGGCATCAGGAAAGCCGTTCCTCCCCTATCCGGGCGAAACGGATTACGTTGAAAAATACGCTGAATTTTATAAATCATTATAAATATACAACGACCACAAATGAAGCTCAACAGGTGGATTCCGGCTGTACTCATAGGCACGTCACTCATTGCGTGTGAAGAGACAACCGAAATCGGATCATCAATCATAGAGGACAATCTGGAAGTACTCATTGATTCATCATTTACCGTTTCAGGATTTTCCGTCACCAATCCGGTCATCCAATCAAGGACTGAGAGCCAGATGCTCGGAAAAATCGACGCAAAAGGATTCGGCAATTTCTCCAGCGATTTCATCACACAGTTCATGCCGGCAGTCGCATTGGACACTTTAGGCATAACAATCGAGTCGATTGACTCGATAAAACTGCGTATGTTCATGAAATACGGAGATTGCGTAGGTGACACCCTTGCCCCAATGGGACTTGAAGTGTACCGATTGGATAAGCAGCTCGAAGCCCCCATATACAGCGACTTTGATCCGTCGACAAGCTATTCACCCGGAGACCTCCTCGGTTCCACAGTCTACACCGCTTCAGTTCTCGGACTTCCTGCGTCACTTCAAAGCACCTACACTCATCCTGACACGGCAGTGAGAGTTGTCGAAGTGGATATGCCCATGTCTCTTGCTCATGAATTCTGGAATAAATATCTGGATAATCCGCTCATCTGGAACGATCCGCAGAAATTTTCAGAGTGGTTTCCCGGAATTTACGTAAAAAATAGCTTCGGTTCAGGCCGCGTGATGACATTTTACTCCACTTCAATGTATATGTACTATTCACGCCACTTGAAATATGAAGATCTTGACACAATAATCCCCGGCACGCAGATATTCCTATCTGTGACACCCGAGGTCATAAACAACAATAACTTCAAGCTCTCGATAAGCAGCGATCTTGCCAATCTCGCACAGACCAAGCCGGTGGTGATGGCTCCAATTGGATATGACGTCGAGGTAAAACTACCCATCCAGCAGATGGTGGAAAAATACCGCAACCGTCCTAACACTTTCTCCATCATCAACTCAATGGATTTCAAAATACCTGTAGAAGAAATCACCAACAAATATGGCATTGAGCCGCCTAAATATCTTTTGTTGGTACGCAAAGACAAGAAGAATGATTTCTTTGCCAAGCAGCAGATCAATGATGACATTAATTCATTCTATGCTTCCTACAATTCTGAGAGCAAGTGCTACGACTTCTCTTCAATGCGCCAATATTTCCTTGAAATGAGCGCAAAAGAAACTCTGACCGAGGCTGATGCTGAATTTGTGCTCACTCCGGTATCGTTAATGACAGAAACCTATACCGGATATTATGGACAAACCCAGACTATTATATTGGCAATTGTACCATATACAAGCTCTCCGGCTATGGCACAACTGAATCTTGACGACGCTAAAATAACACTTACATTTAGCCGCCAAACTTTGCCGTAAGCAAAATAATTAGTATATTTGCACCCGCAAATAAGCCACAATAGCTCAGTCGGTAGAGCATTTCATTCGTAACGAAAAGGTCAGGGGTTCGACCCCCCTTTGTGGCTCCCAAAGATAAAACATTGGCAATCAGAAATCGATGTCTGATTGCCAATGTTTTTTATATCGAGTGTTCCTCTGTCGAATCCAAGTCGTCAATTACGACGCAAAACAATTCCACAGAGCGCAGGTGATCCCGACAGTGGAAGGAACTTCACCCGAATGCCACCTCCGTTACTGTCAACCACATAACGGCGACGCACCGGCTGAAAATAGTTGTCACCATCAGATGGGGAATAATTCTCTTCAACAGTCACTCCATTGATTTCAATATTCATGCGAGTCTCACCCTCCACATTGCAACTCTCTCCACGTCCCAACAGATAAGGACTTAACGAAGAGGGACGATTAACATCAGCAAACAATAATTCCACCTCATATCTACCGCCGGAAACGTCAAAGCGATATTCATCGATTCCCTCACGGCAAGTCTGATATATGGGATTATCGACCGTATTAAATATTTCGCCGGTCGTAGACTTATCTTTACCGCCTATATATCCCCAAGCTCCATTTGAATATTCCCTATCAGGCAACCATGTTAACTTATCAAAATCAGACTTAAAGAAACATTTGCTTCCCACATTCACCGCAAGAGTTTCGCCACGGTCTATCTGAGGAGCATTCTTAATGTCAACTACAGCCACATCTTCCACATCCTTTCCATCCTTCACGGCACGTGCAGAAAGAATGGATTTTCCGGAGGCAAATTCAACGTCAAAAACACAGTTATAGTTATCCAGTTTCTTTTTTCCAAGTGAAGCGCCATTGAGAATCAGGTCCACCTCATCGACATTGCCATAGATCTTGACAGGCATGAGTGTTTCTTGTTCAACCACACGTTCATCCCAATCACGGGTTGCTATATGAAGCACCGGCACATCATCTCTCCATGCAGCCTTAAAATAATAAGCCACATCCTTCAATTCACGATTATTGTAGGCAAGTCCCTTGTTATTAACCCTCGGCATTGACTCCTGTCGTTCCGCCACATTAAAATCAATAAAATTCCAGTATGCTCCACCTGCAACAAAATCATGAGTTTCAATATATGGCAGATAATGTTCCACATACCGTTGCTGATATTCAATCGAGAAATCAAACGGCACGGGACTCAATGAATGCAGCCTTCTGTCGGAGCCGGCACCCCATTCACTCACTATTACCGGTTTATCAGGAAATCGACTATGCTGATCTTCAAGATAGCGGTCAAATCCGTTCAAGTCTCCGCCATACCATCCTTGATACAGATTCCATCCGGTCACATCGGCAATATTCAGTCCTACTTTATTATACCTATCACTACCATGAAACGCGGTAAATGACACCCGCGACGGATCCTCCTGTTTCAACAATCGTTCAAGGCGATCAGCGAGTTCCAATGTGTGATTACGAACACCATTCCACGGACTATCGTTATCGCCGGGAGCCCTCAACAAAATTTCATTCATATATCCCCAGCCTATCACCGACGGATGATTGCGATGCTGACGAATCATCTCAACCAGTTCATTAGCCACGTTATCATCAAACCCCGGGGTTGAATCGACTCTATTTACCACCGGAATCTCCTCCCACACGAGCAGTCCAAGACGGTCACAAGCATCAAGCACCGCCCTGTCCTGAGGATAATGAGCCAGTCTCACAAAATTAGCTCCAAGCTCTTTAATCAGTTCAAAATCATATCGATGGGCATCGTCACCAAGAGCCCATCCGAGCGGTGCCATATCTTGATGACGGTTCACACCTCTCAATTTCAGGTGCTTGCCATTGAGGAAAAATCCTTTGTCAGCATCAAATGAAAACCATCTTAGCCCAAGAGGATTAACTACCTCATCAAGTTTCTCTCCTGAACCAATATCATAAATCCCCGTTCTGACACTATAGAGATAAGGCGTGTCAGGGCTCCATAATTGAGGATTCTTTATGTCTTCAAGGTCAATGTCAACTTTAAAATTCGCCATTGCTCCAATCTTTATTTTCTTTTCATTCACGGCAGCAATGGAACCGTCAGGAGCTATAATGTGATTCTTAACCAATACCGATGCCGGCTGCGGCGAATCGTTCCTCACCCCCGCCGACACACTGACCGATGCTATTTTTTCATCCACTTTTCTCACATTTACCGCAACACCGTCACTTCCGTAATCAGCCATATCGAAATGCACCTGTGGAGTGGTTATCATCCACACATCCCTATAAAGACCACCCCAAAAAGTATAGTCGGCAGAAATCGGACCTACATCGACACGGGAATTGTCGACCGTGACCGCAAGGTCATTGTTCCCAACCGTCAAATAATCGGTCACATCAACGATAAAAGCAGTATAGCCACCGAAGTGCGTGGCAAGCGGGTGATTGTTTATTGCTACTTCAGCCACCTTATTTGCCGCGTCAAACCTTATGAAATAACGCTTATCGGGATCAATCGACCTGATATTGACATTACGGCGATACTCACCTTTCCCTTTGTAATAATCTCGCGAAAAATAAGCATCGGCATTAAATGTGTGGGGAACCGTCACCCTTTTCCATTCATTCTGAGACGGAAATCTAAAGTCCCATCCATCATTAATTGTTTTCTCTTGCCTTTCCGCTTGCAACGTCGTCGGCATCACTGCCAAAAGCAGTCCTATCACAATGTTCACTCTCTTCATATTATCATAACGAAAAAAAATGAGCCACGACATGAAACCCAACAGGAAACAAGTCAACGGCTCATTACTAAACCAATTATATGCCTTTATTCAAGATTAAACTCAACTGACGAACGTGGATCATCACTTGCCGAAGCGACTATAGCCACAAATTTTCCGGGTTCGGCAACCCATTGATGGCTGTCGGCATCAAAGTAGCTCAATGCATCCTTATTGACAGTAAATGACACCTCACGTGTTTCACCGGGCTGTAAGAACACCTTTGCAAATCCCTTCAGCTCCTTGGCAGGACGCATGACAGAAGATTTCGGATCGGAAATATAAAGCTGAACCACCTCAGCGCCCGCAATCTTTCCTGAGTTAGTCACAGGCACGGTAAAGGTGATCTCCTCATCATTTTGCATTTTCTTACGATCGGCTATAAGTTTTCCATAATCAAATGTAGTATAGCTCAATCCGTGACCAAACGCAAACAATGGAGCGATCTTCTTTGTGTCATGCCAACGGTAGCCCACAAGAATTCCTTCGCCGTAAACATTGTCCCACACATTTTCCTGAGCACGCTTAACGCCCGGATAACTGTTTGTGGCATGAGCACCGACATCATCAAGCTTCACCGGGAATGTGAATGGAAGCTTACCCGACGGATTCACCTTTCCAAACAATACATCGGAAATAGAGTTTCCTGCTTCCGAGCCAAGAAACCACGCTTGAACGATTGCCGGAACTTTCTTTACCCATGGCATAGCCACAGCGTTACCGCTCACATTCACCACTATCACATTCTTATTAGCATCAGCGAGAGCCTCAATCACGTCATTCTGATTATACGGCAATTCAAGCGACTCACGATCAGAATCCTCACAATCCTGATGCTTGCTTTTATTCAAGCCGCCAACAAATATCACATAATCAGCATTTTTTGCCTTTTCCACTGCTTCAGCGATCAACTCGGCAGCACTGCGTGACTCTGACAGATCCTGCCCCGTGGTCACTCCATTGTAGGCACCTGTCACATCGCCCACATAACCTCGGGCATAATCCACTGTCCATCCCATTGATTTAGCCATCTCACAAATCCCGTCGTAAGGAAGGACCTCGCGCTGAACTTTTAGCGACGAACTTCCGCCACCTACAGTCATCATCTTTATCGCATTCTCTCCCACTACAAGAATTCGCCCTTTGCCTTGATTCGGAATGGGCAGTACCTGACCTTCATTACGCAATAACACTATTCCTGCATCACCTATCTTCCGTGCCGCATCATAATGCTCATCGCTGCATAGAGAGCCAAACGGTTTGCCCTGACGCATCGACGTGCGGAAAATAAGCCGGAGCACACGCCGGGCTTTATCATCAAGTTCCGTTGTCCCCACTTTGCCCTCCTTGATACGAGCAAGATACGGATCGGCAAGATAATAATTGTCATACGCATTACTGCGACCGTTAGACAAGCCATTGGTCCAACTGCCAAATTCCAGATCAAGACCATTGGCGATAGCCTCGTCAGTATCATGAGTCCCGCCCCAATCACTGATGACCGCACCGTCAAATCCCCACTCTCCTTTAAGGATATCATTCAGAAGATATTTGTTATGACACGCGTGCTGATCTTTATAAAGATTATAAGCTCCCATGATCGACCAAGTTCCCCCATCGACTACAGCAGCCTTAAATGCCGGAAGATATATTTCATAGAGTGTACGGTCATCAACCGCCACATTGGTCGTGTGCCGGTTCACTTCATGGTTGTTAAGAGCATAGTGCTTCACACAAGTTGCAACGCCATTACTCTGCACACCTTTTATATAAGGCACTACCATCTTTCCTGCAAGAAAAGGGTCCTCACCCATATATTCAAAATTACGCCCGTTGAGCGGAGTCCTGTATATGTTGACTCCGGGACCAAGAAGCACATCCTTTTCCCTATAGCGAGCTTCTTCACCTATGGATGTTCCATACAGTAATGCCACTTCAGGATCCCATGTCGCGGCAAGACAAGTCAACGCAGGAAATGCCACACACGAGTCATTACCCCATCCGGCTTGCTCCCACTCGTCCCAAAGCACTTCGGGACGAATGCCGTGAGGACCGTCGGTAGTCCACAATTCAGGGATGCCGAGCCTTTGCACTCCACGCGAGCAGAATTTTGACTGAGCATGAAGCAATCCCACTTTTTCTTCAAGTGTCATTCGTGATAAAGCATCATCCACTCGCTCCTCGATGGGCTTATCCGCGTCTTTATAAACCGGAACACTCTTATTCTGGGCAAAAGCGGTCAATGCCAAAAATGACACGGTCAATGCTGAATATAATGATTTCATGGCTGTTAATTCACATTTAGTTTTATTGATCTGATATAATCCTTTTGCGGCACGCAATTCTCAGCTTTGCTGTTTTCGATAAAATCGAGCATCGCCTTTTGCGCCAATCCTTTTTCAGGACGAGCCTTGCGTATGGAAGCATAATTATCGCGGGGAGCTTCGGCAAAACCAACTATTGAATCCCAATTCTCAGGAGCCTTGACCCCCATCATGCATGAACCGTCGATTTTCTTATAAGGCCAGAAAGTATAACCTATATTATTCTCCTCCATCACATCGCAGAAAGCACGTTGCCATTCATACGTGTTATGCCCGATCTCACCCATGTACATAGGCAGATTCACACTGTCGCGGAACTCAATTATGCTTCTGATAGCGTCAGCCGTAGGCTCTGAACCGTAACGGTGACAGGTGTACATGAGCTTATCGTCATATTTCCAGTCGGTAAAAGGCTTGAAATTTCCATTCCATTGCGATCCTCCAAGCAGAATTATGTGATTTTTATCCACCTCACGTATAGCTGCCACTGCTCGTTTATGTAGAGGCTCAAGTTTTGAATTCAGCTCATCCACATTTTCAAAATATGGAGCTATAGGCTCATTTATCAGCTCATAGCCTAAGATAACCGGCTCATTCTTATAATATTCAGCGATGTCGTGCCATATATCACAGAATTTCTGTTGTGCCGATTCATCATCAAATAGCCAGGGATACCCATAACTGTCATCAATATTGTCGCCGGTTTGTCCACCCGGAGCATCGTGCATATCCAATATCAGGTAAAGATCATTGTCACGGCACCACTTAACCACACTGTCCACTCGGGCAAAACCATCCTGAGAAGCAGTAAGCCCCATATAATCCTCATCGGTGAATAACTTATAATGGAACGGCAGACGAATGGTATTGGCTCCGGTAGAAGCAATAAACTCCACGTCTTTACGTGTGATATAATTGTCCTTGAACTGTTTCCAGAAATCAGCCGTGAATTCCTCTCCCACCATTTCACAGAACATCTCATTGATGAACCTCGGAGAATTGGTATTACGGAATCCAAACATATATCCCTCAGGATTTAACCAATTTCCGAGATTAGTGCCTACTATATAGAGCTTTGTACCATCGGGCTGGATAAGATCCTGTCCCTGAACCCTGACAAAAGCCTCTTCAGGCAGCGATGATTCTGTTGAATTATTATTATTACTACAGGCAACAGAGCCTGCTGCTATTATAGCCGCTAATGCAAGACGGCTTATATTTTTTTCCATTGCAATTTACTTCTATATATTTTCAAGTTGTCGTTTTCGCGCTAATGCCTCCAGATAGTAATAGTCGGCATAATTCAACGGCACGTCAATCTCGCTTCCTCCGGGATGATGACCTGTGGAATGCAGCAACAGGAAGCCATAATTGGTTCCGGGTTGAGCCTGATAGTTATTGTTCAGGCTGTCAACGATCTTGTCAGCGAAAGCCTTATAACGGGCACCTTTTTCAGGGGCCACGTAGACGCATAGTTCATAAAGACCTGACGCGATAATAGCTGCCGATGAAGCATCGCGGGGAATTTCACCATTGACCTTTTCCGAAGTGCAATCGGAAACCGACGGCATCTTCATGTCCCAGTAAGGGATTCCGTCGCCGGGAAGGTTTTCAAGCGAAAGGAAGAAGTCGGCGATACTCTCGCCCTGCTTCAAATAAGCTTCATCGCCGGTAAATCTATAACACATCGTGAAGCCATAAAGTCCCCAGCCTTGTCCACGGCTCCAATAGGAGTCATCGGCATATCCCTGATGAGTGCATTTGCCTCTCACCTCGCCTGTTTCGGGATCATAGTCAACCACATGATAAGAAGAATAGTCATTGCGGAAATGATTCTTCATGGTGGTATTGGCATGGTTCACCGCAACATTCCAATATGTCGAGTCGCCGGTCATCTCAGTCGCCCGGAACAGCATCTCAAGGTTCATCATATTATCAATTATAACCGGGAATTTCCACTTGTCGCGGTTATGATCCCAAGAACGGATACTTCCCACTGTAGGGTTATATCGGCTTATCAATGTACGGGCGCTCTGAAGCACAACATCCCTATATGATTTCTCTCCGGTCATATCGTATGCCTTGCCGAAACTATTGTTCATCATAAAGCCAAGATCATGAGTTCCTTTATGCCATTTAGCTTCCTCGATAGGCCAAGTCCATGAGATAGCGGTCTGCCGCCATGCATCGTCATTGGTGTAATTATACAGTTGCCACAACGAGCCGGGGAAAAATCCTGAACACCAATCATGAGAGCCTACCATGGCGAGCGATCCGTCCTTTCCGATGGAACGCGGCATGACTTTACGCTTTTTGGCATTCCCTTCATTTTTGCGAGCTTTATTAGCCTCGTCAACCGCATATTCCATCTGTCGTGCGGCAAACGCATAGGCATGATCCACCGCATCAGCCTCATAAAACAGAAGATTAAACCTGTCGGATGGATTATAGATGCGGTTCTCTCTATATATCGAAAGATATTTCTTGGCGCGTGACTTCATTTCATCATCAGCATTGGCATCGGGAAGGATCAGATAGGTAGCCGCACGGTAAAGAGTCTGACACAGATCCTGCACGGTACCGTCGATGCCGTTAAGCTGTTGATATTCCCATTGACGGGCGTTTTTACCTAAATAAGGGGTTAGGTAATCAGCCGCCTTGTAAATATTTCTGCCGTCTGCCGACGTTTTTTTGTCCACATCCATTCCAAGTTTACGTGCCATAGTCATGATATCGACAAAATGGACGAGATTGTAATGGGAATAATGGAACGAAATTGTTCTGCGTAATTCATGTGGCTGAGCGCCATCGGGCTCTATCTGAGCGAATATACGTTTCTCAGGAACACTGTTGATTATCTCCTTTGCCTCATCTATTTTGCCGGCATAGATCAGGAATGCTATTATCTGAGTGTCATAAGCCACACTATGATTATTTGCAGCATTGCTCTCCTCAATGCCCTGAGGGCTTGAAAGCATCCATTCGGTCAAATCTCCAAACCATTTCTTCAACTGCTTGCTATCCTTCGAGGTGAATGACTTGGATTTCTCAAGCAGGGCAACCGCATCAAGCATCTCAACAAATGAATAACTGTCAATCAACCCGAAACTCCTCCCTTTGTTATTATTCCTGCCGGGAATCATCTGGGCATACTCGAGATTAGGATTCATTTTGGTATCCTTGTCAAGGAACCAAGCCCGCAGAAGCTGTGTGGCTTTCTGAGCATACTTTTCATCGCCGCTGAAATACCAGGCGAGCGATAAGGTTATGACTCTCGACGCAGTATTGCCAAGCCTGTTTCGGTCAAGCTTGTTAAGTTCGGGATTGGACACGCCGTCACGGCTTATGTAAGGAAGACCATCGGGCTTTGACGGATCAGGCCAATAATAGCGTGCCTGACTCATGTAATCATGCTTGTCTCCACTACCCGGCATCTTCTCTTTCATCATCACCGACAGAGGCTCAACATTGAGAAGGGCATCGGCATTTGACAGTAATTGAGAGTATGCCTCGCTATAATAAGGCTTGTCAATATTCTGTTTTACACGTGACAGATGATCGGCATTCCATATTGACTGGCTCTGAGCGATGAAAGCTACGCATAGCAACATCGAAAAAAAGAATTTTTTCATAATCAATTTTGCATTATCAGTTAGAACTGTTCACTTTTCAAACGCTGAATTTACACATTTTCCACGGTTTAAGAAAGCAGCGGGATTCCATATATTATCAAAATTGTCCCGCTGCTTCCACTACCCGTTAGAAAAATGCGTGTTTTCCATCATTTCCTTTTTACCGGAAATCAAAACCTATTTGATGGAGACAGTCACGTAATAATTCTGCGTGAAAATGCGCACTTCATACTTGTCAGTACGCGACTGAACAGTGCTTTCTATATCCTGATTGCTCAGCTTAACGGATGATGCAGGATTGAATGTCTGCAAATTGAATGAGCCGCTTTTGGCATCGGGCAACGCCTTTATATAGACATTCTGCACACCCTTTTGCGCATTCTTCCACAAGAAAGAGAACGCACCGTCAGAATCAGGAGATATGACATTGCCATTTTCATCAACAACCTCATAGTCCACTCCTCTCACAAGTTCGGGACCTAAATACTTCACTTTCTTTGTGTCATTAGGAGTGGGATAATATTGCTGGTCTATAGGCTTGGGAGTCGTATAGTAGAATGTAGTCACGTCATAACTGCGGATGAACTCACACCAGAATTGCATCGGGATAGCGACCACATCGCCCTTCTCAACTTGATAGACCGCAACATTGTCGGCACTCTTCTTATTGCTTTCATAGCCCCACACTTCAGGACCGAAGAAGTACACATTTTCAAGGCTATGGTCATAGTCCCAGTCATTGTCATCGCTGCATGACGAGAAAAACAGGCTTCCTATCACAGCCAATAGCATTATTGTTTTTTTCATATCCATTTATTTCTAAATTTATTTCCAATTAGGATTCTGTGTCACATTATTTCCTGACTGCGAGATTTCATACAACGGCACCGGATATAAATAGTCCTTGGAAGGGTCGAAACGGCGGTCTTCGGCAAACTCCAACACATACATATCAGCTTCGCCATAACGCACCTTTCCGTTTAAAGAACCTGAAGCGTCGGTCAGTCTATTTTCATAATCCTCTCTCTGCTTACCGGTCTCGCTTATCACGAATTTTGCTCCGATTATATCTACGGGAAGGACCTTTTCCGCAATTTTCCAACGGATTATGTCATCATATCTCTTGCCTTCATCAATAAACTCAACAGTGCGCTCACGACGTATCTCATCAATCATGCTCAACCCGTTGGCTGCGACAAACGCATTGGTGAGCATAGCCGGCATTCCCACTCGGCGACGTAACTCATTGACCGTCTTATCGAGCTGATCGTCGGTGATTGAACCGTTCAGTTCATAAAGAGCTTCTGCGTATGAAATGAGCACTTCCGCATAGCGTATAATCATTTTATCAGTCCACTCATTATTGACCGAACCCCACTGTTCAAGATCAAAACCTTTCTTAAGATTATAACCGTTACGGAAAGAGAATGGAGTGTAGGCACCCTTATAGGCATCCTCACCTATGCGGTAAACAGTCATGCCAAGACGCGGATCGCGATCAGTGAAAACATCATCGAAACTTGTTTCAGGAACCACTTTCAATGGTGATTTCTCCCGTGGAAGACCGTCGGTATAGAGGAATTGGTCTACAATATTACGGGTCAATGTAACGGCATTCTCCATCTTTCGGCTATTATCATGCTTCGTGGTAGCACCCGATCCGTTAGGCCCGTAAGCTTTCACAAATATATTCTCCTTATTCTGCCGTCCTTCAGCCTTAACCATGAAAAGGTCCTGGAAATCAGGGTAAAGATCAAATTTTCTGCTCTTGATCAATGATTCGGCAGCACTGACACTCTTTTGCAAATGAGCTGCATAATCCGATCCTAATGAATGATATTTGGAAAATGTCCCCTCAAAAAGTTCGGAACGTACAATCATAGCGGTAGCAGCCTGCTTGGACACGTGCCCCCAATTGCCGGTGATTTCCGAGGCATCAATATCGGGCAACCACGTCTGAGCGAAATCCAGATCCTCAAACACCTGCTTCATCACCTCCTCTCGCGGAGTGCGAGGCATCATGAGAGCCGGATCCTTAGTGCTGTTGACCGCTTTCAGCAGCAAAGGCACATCGCCATATTTCTTTACCAATTCAAAGTAATAATAAGCCCTGAATAAACGAGCTTCGGCAAGATAGCGGTTGAGCACACTCTCCGACACCGATGCGCGAGGCGCTTTCTCGATGATATTGTTGGCGATGAATATACGCCAATAGGCGTCGGTCCATGTACCGCTCTCGGAAGGAATAGTCCAACTGCCGTCCGATGTGCTGTTAGCAGCACCGTTATTATTCAGCTCATCCGAACGGTAGTCATGGGAAAAACCGCCGCCGAGAGCATTGTTGCCGTTAAGCTGCTCATAGAATCGGTTGCAGGCGCCACGCAGATCCCCTTCGGTTTTCCAATAAGCCGCATCGGTCATGCTGGTTTCGGGCACCATGTCTATGTCACAACTCGCTGTTGAAAGAGTGACAGCCCCCAATATCAGATATTTTACTATATTTCTCATTATAATTTCAAATTTTACCGGTTAAATTGTGATGTTAAGTCCCACAGTCCATGTGCGGAAGAACGGATAGTAGTTCGCACTCGGCTTGTTGCCTGTTTCCGGGTCAAATACCTTTAGCATATTGGTATGTTCCCAAAGGTCGGTGCCGTTGACATAAATGCGACATTGCTCGATTTTAAACTTCTTCAACGGGATTGAGTAACCGATCGTCAGATTCTTCAAGCGGATATATGACGCATCCTGCACCCAGCGGTCCGAGGGATTATAGTTGAACGTATTGGCACTGTATAGACGCGGCCACGACGCATTGGGATTATCCTCGGTCCAATAATCGCGGTGGATGGTCCAGGGCATATCGGCAGTGGCGCCAAGTGGAGCTATCTGTCCCGCTTCGATCAGAACAGTGCGTTTTCCTACACCCTGAAAGAGCACCGACACATCAAAACCTTTCCAATTGAGCGAAAGATTTATGCCATAAGTATATCGACCGTTGGAATTGCCGAGGCACACCAAGTCACCGGGATTGTCGGGAGTTCCGCCTCCGGCACCAACGGTGTGGCAACCGTCGCCTTGGGCTATATATTTAACATCACCGCCCGACACCTTGGCATCGTTGAATGACTGGTAGCCCGGATGAGCAGCTTTATAATCTTCGTATTCCTGACGGCTCTGCCACAACCCGTCGGTCTTGTAGCCCCATATAGTATTCAATGGATAGCCCTCAAGTATATCTACCGATCCGGCTTGGATTGAATTTTTGCCATCATATTTGGTGACTTCATTCTGGCTGTCGCTGATGTTGAAGCCAACGCTATAACCTACTTGACCAATGCGGTCACGGTAAGAAACCTCAAACTCCCAACCCCATGTCTTCAATGTGCCGACATTCGACTTTGGCACTGTGATACCGGTGATATGAGGCAATGTGACATCAGCGAGCATATTGTCATTTTTCTTCCAATAGTAATCGCCCGAAAGATTCAGCTTGCTATCAAACATTCCTAAATCGATTCCGACATTGGTGGATGTGATCACCTCCCAGGTTTTGTCAATCGAAGCCATTGCTTTCTGATAATAGCTTGCCTCGCCCATATTGATGCCTCGGTCGATGACAGGAATATAGTCGTAGAGCCCGAGCACGGCGCCGTTTCCAAGCTGCCCCCATGACCCGCGAACCTTCAGATTGTACACGTAGGGGACATTGAACCACTTTTCTTGGCTTACACGCCAAGCCGCTGAAAATGATGGGAAGGCTTTCCATCGCTGTGACTTTGCCAATCGCGAGCTTCCGTCATAACGCACATTGGCTTCAAAAAGATAACGCTCGTCATAGTTGTAGTTGATACGACCGAAATATGACATCATAGCCCATGTCTCGATATTATCGCTCAACGTGGTGTTGGTTGTGACTGAATTATCGTAATAATTGAACGAGAAGAAGTCATTTGAATTAAGATTCTGGACCTTGGCATAATCCTCGTCTTTGCGGTAGCGTTCGTAAGAGGCACCGGCAAGAAGGTCAAGAGAGTGCTTCTTGAATCCTCCGCTGTAAGTCAGCAACGCTTCGATATTGTCATGATAGTCATGATTTTTCTTTCGTTCAAAAGAGTTGGGATTATTGGACTGGAAGCGAATTGTTGTGCCAAGACGGTCATACCATTGTAGAGTGCGGCGAGATGTAGCCTCACTGTAATATCCGGCACGGCGGCTCGCATTAAGTCTGAGCGACAAGCCTTTGACAAAATAATCATGAATATTTAATGAAATCTTGCCTATATATGACTCGTATTGAGTTTTCTTCTCTCCTCCGTTTTTCATCAGATCGATGGCGTTCTGCTGAAGGTCGCCATTATAGGGATTTTCATTGATATCCTCTTCCGGCTGATATATGGGTTGACGACCGCGCACACGGAACAGACGGCTTAGAAGCCATTTCGATCCATTGGGATTCTGTTTCAAAAACTTGCCCTCATAACTTGCCATTAGATTCAAGTCAATGTGGCTATTCAGTTCCGAATTGATTTTCATGCGGAAATTATAACGATCATTTCCGTCAGGACCATATTTTAGAATACCGTCCTTAGTATAATAACCGGCAGAGAAAAGGTAGTTCAGTTCCTTCTTACCACCTGAGATGCTCACACTGTGGCTCTGCTGGGTAGTATATTTGCGGGTTCCTTCCTTAACCCAGTTGGTCGACTCAAACAAATCCCAACGTCCGTTGCTGTGATTGGGACGATAATTGAAGTTAGGATTCCCCACCCATGAACTCTGCTCTGGATTCCATTCGGGAGTGCCCTTTTCCTGACGGCGGCTCTCATTGATCATCTCCTGCTCTTCCCATGCAGTGACACGCTCCGGCATAATACCGGGCTTGTTGAATCCGACAAAGCCGTTATAGCTCACTTTAACTTTGCCTTCTGTACCGGTCTTTGTCGTGACAAGAATGACTCCGGCAGCGGCTCTTGCTCCATAAATGGCACAGGCGGCTGCATCTTTAAGCACAGAAACCGATGCGATATCATTTGGGTTCAACAGAGTCATGTCGCCTTCAACTCCATCGATCAATACAAGGGTCGAGGTAGCGTTAGCTGAGGAGAATCCGCGCACACGCATTCCGCTTGTCTCAGCTCCCGGCTCGCCACTTGAACGAAGCACCTGCAATCCCGGCACTTCCCCCTGCAATGCTGACAGAACATCGGTCGCAGGCTTGGCGGCGATCTTGTCACCGTCAATTGCAGAAACCGCTCCTGAAAGATTCACTTTCCTTTGGGTTCCGTAACCTACCACCACAACTTCATCAAGCTGCTCGGAATTTTCCTCCATGACTATAGTTCCCGATGCCTTTGATGCCGGAAGCTCAATAGCCTTGTAACCTACGTAAGTAAATTGAATTACTGAATTAGGCTTTACCTTTAGGTTAAAGTTACCGTCAATGTCGGTCACAACTCCGTTATTGGTGTTCTGCTCACGCACTGTGACACCAACCATCGGCTCTCCCGTGGCATCGGTAACTACACCCTTGACAATCTCCTGTGCCGAAGCGGCTGATGTGCCCGTCAACAGAATTGCCAATAAAATCACGATGGATTTTAAATGTTTTTTTAGTTTTTCCATTACTGTGTTTTTGGGTATGATTTGTTAATAATTCGATGTCACAAAATTAATGACTAACATTATTTAACAAAACCCCGAGTAATGGCAACAGGTAAACTATGTATTTCACGAATAATGTATATATCAATACATTACTTCAAATTTTAGTTAACTATTTGGTAAGTTTATAACAGAAATGCAGGAGGGTGTATATTGTCAAAATGAAGGCTTGCCGAGAGTCTGAACCGTCGCTGCAAACTTCTCTTTAGGAATATCCGACTTGTTTCTTGTGCGTTGGCGAGTGTTATAGACTGTTTGCACTGAACAATGCAAAAATTTAGATATTTTCACGCTATCATTAATTCCCAACCGCACCAAAGCATAGATGCGCAGCTCAGTATTGAGCAATTCACCTTTCTTCAGCTTTATTCTCTCCTCCGGTCGCAGCAAAGCATTGAAATCATCGACAAATCCAGGATATACCTTCAAAAATATCTTGTCGAAATTACTGTAAAGCTCTTTAATCTCTCCGTGAGGCAATTCAGGAGTCTTTGTCAGTTCTCTCACGTCATCAAAACGCTTCGCCACGATCATGCGGTAAATACTCTTACGGAAATCGTCAAGTTTACTGATATAGTCTGAACATATTCCGAAAATGTCGGCAATATATTTCTCCTTGGCGTTATTTGTTTGTGATAACGAACGTGCATCCTCCTTGACATCATCATACATTGTGGCGAGTTTCATATTCGCCTCTTCGAGTTGATTTCTCGTATGATTAAGCTCTGATATATGTTTTTTCAACTCCTCATTGGAGTAGTTGAGACGCTCACGCGAACGACGCAACTTTTTCATCTGCACAAATATGAACACCACGGCGGCTATAAGCCCAAGCAAGATTATCACCATACCCCACAACGCAAGGTTTATTTTACGTGCCTGACTCCTTATCTTGTCATTATAGGCTTGAGAGATATGCAACTGCAGGTCGGCAAGTTTTCCTACCCTTACACGACTTTTATAATCGTTGGCACACTGTATGCAATAATTTATATAAGCATTGGCTCGTTCAAGATTGCCATTCCTGTACAATAGGTAAGCGATTTCCTGCAATGATGCTATCTCCTTGTTACAAAAACGAATATCAGAGATTGCCGAATGAATCAGATACTTCAATTTATTCTCATTATCGCCAACTCGCTCATAAAGGCGGCTCAATATCCAAGCGTTCATTGCCGCCCGGGGCGTGTTGCCCGATGCTTCATCCACTATTTGCTTTACAGGCGTGATAGCACAAGCCGCTGAATCAATGTCATTTAAGCTTCGCCAACCATAAAACCACGGATAGGAAGGATCGGATGATGGAATTTCAGAAGCTAAACGCATCAGAACCGCCTGAGTCTTTTCTGTATAAGGCAAAGTGGGACTGACAGTGCCAACATAAGCATCTCTATGAGTGTGAAGGAACAGAAGATTCTGATAATAAGCGATTAACATCACGCTTGAGAGCTTATCTACATTCACATCATCTATACTTTTCTGTGCTTCATCGAGCAGTCCGGTCGCAGCATACAGATAAGTGCGATGAATATTCATTTCGTCAAGCCAATTATCTCGTCCAAGGTCACGAGCTATCTCAGAGCAGAGATTAGTATAGTAAATCGCAGAGTCTGAGTCATATACCCGATATTCTTCATACAAATCATGGCAGAACCAATATTGCTGTTCCACATCACGTGTAATGCTCAATGAATTCCTTAAATTCCTGATACGTCTATTTTTATCTTCTATAAATTCAGAATCTACAGCTAAAGTGGAGTCAAGAGAATCAAGAAGCATCTCAAGTTCAGGAGTGAAAGTAATCGCAAATCCCTCTTCTTGGGCATTCATACCCGTAAAGAAAGAAAAAGAGATCAACAAAAGAAATTTCAATCTGAGACTCAGATAATTAACCTTAACTATAGACATATATTTTTCGATTGACACCAGATTTAAGCATAAATGAATGACAAATATATACATTTTCCGATTAACCCCATCATTATCATCCATAAATTTTCACCCAATCCGGCTTCAACGACCTTAACGACCTTAAAGACTTTAAGGACCTTAACGACTTTAGACTTTATGACCTTAATAAAACAAA
>JAMPGZ010000023.1 GCA_023663655.1 Lachnospiraceae bacterium | reverse complement strand
GTTTCTCAAAAGCGAGTGCAAAGGTAGAGACTTTCCGCGAAACCTCCAAATATTTCCGCAACTTTTTTGACGATTTTTTGAAAGAAAATTCAAGCCCGATTGAGAATCAGGGAGTTAAATAAGGTCATTAAAGTGGTTAAAGTCTTTAAGGGCGTTAAGGAATTGAGAATGGAGAATGGAGAATGGAGAATTGAGCGAACTAAGATTTGGCGGTGGTGTTATATATTATATTAGTATATTTAAGTTTTGAAGAGTATGAAATTTAGATTTTTGATCTGCTTGATTGCTTTTATGGCAATGTGCGGGGTGGAAAAAGCCGATGCTTGCTCACGAGTTTTGTATGTGGGCGATACGACAAACACGGTAAATGACAGTGTGCTCAGGATAGTGGGGCGCTCTCTTGACTGGAAGACTCCTATTCCAACGAATATCTATGTGTATCCGCGCGGCATGAAGAAAGTGAGCGATAATAAGCCGGGGGCAATCGAATGGGTGTCGAAATATGGCGCCGTGTATGCGGTAAGCTATGATGGAGGCATTACTGAGGGAATGAATGAAAAGGGGCTTGTGATAAATGGTCTGTTCTGCAAAGGCACAGTCTATGCCAATGCCGAGACAGAAGGACGTCCGCCGATGTCGATGGCAGTGTTTGTGGGATGGCTTCTTGACCTGAACGCGACCACACCTGAGGTAGTGAAGGTGCTGAAAGAGCAAAATTTCAACATTTCGGGCGCTACATTTGACGGAGGAACCGTGTCGGCACTTCACTGGGGCATCACCGACGCCCAGGGACGCTCGGCGATCCTGGAATTTGACCACGGCAAAATCAACATCTATGAGGGTCAGGACATCCCTATGCTCACCAATGACCCGCAATATCCTGCGATGACAGCAATCAATGATTACTGGAAAAAGGTGAACGGCGTGAATTTCCTTCCGGGTACCGTAAAGAGTCCGGACCGATTTGTGAGAGGCGACTTTTTCCAGCATCATGTTGAGAAGACCAATGACGCCGATCTCGGTCTCGCCATCACCCGAAGCATCATGATGAATGTGTCGGTCCCCTATCTTTATGCCATAGAGACCGAGCCTAACGTGTCATCAACGCAGTGGCGCACTTACGCCAATATCCGCGACCGTCTATATTACTTCGACCTGGTGACCAACCTTGGCACATATTATATAGACCTGAAGAAATGTGATCTACGTCCGGGGGCATCGGTCATGAAGCTGGACAATGCGAAATCATCGGGTTTCATAGGGGATGTAACTTCTAAGCTGGAGAAGCACGCTCCCTTCACTCCGATGTTCTAATCAAAAGATCAATAAATGCATTGAAAGCTAACAACATTTATAAATTTTTGTCTATCTTTGCATAATAAAGCACCAAAGACAATCATTATATGGGATTGCGCAAATTTCTGTGCATTTTGTCACTGATACTCACAATGCTGCCGGTAACCTCGGTATATGCCGAGGATACTGACAGCGTTTCTGTATCAAAGTTTCAGTATAAATCCCAATACTGGTTTAAACAACTGATAGAAAACGGATTCCGCATCAATGATCCCGGAGTGAACTATCCGAAGTTTCCACGGTTTCTGTTGAAAATCTATAACTGGGGCGACAAAACTTTCAACTCCTACGACAAGGAGTATGTGGTGGGCACCGGCAAAAACTGGAAGCTTACCGGCAAAAACTATAACTGGCTCGAAAGCTACGCCCTGTTTTTCACCAGCCACACCGACATAAGAATGAACAGCGACCCCTACAGCGACATCGGAGCCCACATAGGCTTCATGGCGGTGAACGTGGGGTATACGTTTAAAGCCGACGAGCTGTTTGGCAAGCCCAAGAACACCCGGAGCCATTATGAATACGGGTTCACGTGCAGCCGTCTTGCCGCCAATGTGACTTATACCAAAACCTCGGGAGGTGTCAAGATCAGCAAGTTCGGCGATTACGATCTGCCCCATTCATTCAGCTTCAACGGCGTGAGACAAAAGACATTCAGCCTTGACGCATATTATTTCTTCAACAACAAGAAATATTCCCAAGCGGCGGCTTACTGCTATTCAAAATATCAGCTCAAGAGCGCGGGATCCATGATAGCCGGCTTCAACTACGGCACACAAAACATCAATCTCGACTTCACCAAGCTCCCTATTGAAATGATGGAGTGGATGCCTGGCGACTACACTTACTACAATTTCCACTACACAGAATACAACATCACGCTCGGGTATGCTTACAACTGGGTTCTGCATCCACGCCGCTGGCTCGTCAACGTGACGGTGCTTCCATCGGTGGGCTACAAACATTCATACGAGGACTCGACCGACGGAAAAAAAGATATGTTTGCCTTGGCACCTCGGGTAATGCTTGGGGTGGTGTATAACCACCGCAATCTATTTGCCTCGCTCAACGGCAGATTTGATGGCCACCTGCACTTCGGCGACGGATACACCTTTTTCAATTCAATAGAATCCCTCTCGCTGAATGTGGGCATGAGGTTCTGATGACCTTATCAGATGTGTTTTGGGGGTGTAACGATATTTTGAAAGCCTCATATTGCCACTAATTAATAAAATTCAGTAAATTTGTGGCAATAAACTATTACAATGGAGAAAAATAAAAAAACATTAGCAGGCATCATCGCCTCCATCGCTGTCATGCTCATAGTGGCAGCCGCATATTTTTATCCCGATATTTTTGAGGGAAACGAACTGCGCCAGCATGACACCCTTCAAGGAAAAGCGATAAGCCAAGAGGTAAAGACTTATCTTGACGAGACCGGCGAACAGTCGATGTGGACCAACTCGCTGTTTGGCGGAATGCCGACTTTCCAGATCACTCCTTCCTATAGCTCAGGCAAGCTGATAACCTTTGCAAGCGACCTCTACCACCTGTGGCTTCCATCGCCCATGAGCCTGCTGTTCATCATGATGGCGGGATTTTTCATATTGCTGCTGACCATGCGTGTGAAGTGGTATCTCGCCCTACCCGGCGCCATCGCCTACGGATTCTCCTCATACTTCATCATCATCATCGGCGCCGGGCATATATGGAAGTTCATCACCCTCGCCTATATACCGCCCACGATAGCCGGCATGGTGCTATGCTACCGAGGCAAGTATCTCGCGGGAGGAGCAGTGGCGGCATTCTTCGCCATGCTACAGATAGCAGGCAACCACATACAGATGTCATATTACTTCCTGATGGTGGTGATAGGATTTGCAGCAGCTTACGGGGTGCTGCTGTTCCGCGAGAAGAAAGGACAGCAATGGCTCAAAGCTACCGGGACACTCGCCGGCGCCGCCATTCTCGCGATACTCGCCAACAGCCCCAATCTGTATAACACCTACGAGTATTCCAAGGAAACCATGAGAGGACGCCACAGCGAGCTCTCACAAGGGGGCACAAACTCGGGCGTGACATCGGACGGCGGATTGAACAAGGATTACATCACAGCTTGGAGCTACGGCAAGAGCGAGACATTCAGCCTGCTGATACCAAACGTGAAGGGTGGCGCCACCATCAAGCCCGAAAAAGGGGGCAACAAACTGATGTCACTCGGAGAAACGGATGCCGCCAACGACCTCGTGAATGAGCACAAAATACCGGCAGAATTCAAAGGCTATCTGGACCAGATGCCCCAATATTTCGGCGACCAGCCTATGACCAACGGTCCGGTCTATATAGGCGCGATATTCATAGCCCTGTTCATACTGGGCTGCATCATCGTGAAGGGTCCTATCAAATGGATGCTGCTGATAGTGACCTTGCTGTCAATAGCCCTTTCGTGGGGGCATAACATGATGTGGCTCACCGACCTCATGATCGACTACGTGCCGATGTACAACAAGTTCCGCACGGTGGCGAGCATTCTTGTAGTTGCCGAGTTCACAATACCGCTTCTGGGCATCCTCGCCCTGAAACAGCTGGTGGACGACCGCGAGAACTGGCGCTCCTACCGCAAGCCTATCGGCATATCATTCGGAGTGTGCATGGCGATATGCGCCCTCGGCATCATTCAGCCGTCGATCTTCGGATCATATCTGAGCGAACAGGAGCATAACGCCTATATCGCATCAGGAATGGCACAGCAGGTGCCCCAACTGTTCTCAGCGATTGAGAATGTGAGAATGTCGATGGTGTCATCCGACGCATTGCGCAGCTTCATATTCCTCGGGCTTGGGTGCGGATTGCTCGTGCTACTGTTCAAAGGCACCATAAACCGAAACGCTTTCTGCGTACTGTTTACGGTAATGGTCATCGCCGATATGTTCAGCGTGAACAAGCGCTATCTTAACACCGACAGCTTTGTCGCCGCCGGACCGGTAGACAATGAGGCGTTTGAAATGACCAACGCCGACCGCAGCATCCTCGCCGACACAGCGATGAACTACCGCGTGATGAACATACCTCGCTTTTCGGAGGCAGCTCCGTCCTACTATCATAAAACCATAGGAGGATACCATGCCGCCAAGCTCACACGCTATCAGGATATGATCGACCGGCATCTCGGCAACTTCCTGAGCCAGTCGCCCACACAAGCCGACATGAATGTGCTGAACATGCTTAACGCCAAGTATATCGTGACGGGCAACGACCAGGTGTTCACAAACCCCGACGCTCTCGGCAACGCATGGCTGATAGACCGAATCGTGTATGCAGCCAATCCTGACGAGGAGATGGCAGCCCTCGACACTATCAATCCCGCCACTACGGCAGTGAGCGACAACAAATTCAAGGAGGTGCTCGGAACCGCTGCGGGAATCAAAGCCGCCGGCGACACAATCTATGAGACCTCTTACGCCCCCAACCGCCTCACCTACCATGGAAAAAGCGCCAACGGCGGCATAGCCGTGTTCTCGGAAGTATATTTCCCCTGGGGATGGCAAGCCATCATCAACGGCGAGCCGGCAGAAATAGGACGCGTGGACTATATACTGCGCGCTCTTAAGGTGCCCGCAGGCGAATGGGACATAACCCTGAAATTTGACCCTAAATCAACCCATACAGCAACAACGATAGCCACCATCGCTATAGTGATCATCTATCTGCTTGTGATACTGGCTATAATATGTGCGATAAGACCATTGAAAGCTAAGAAATGAAATCACTGAAACGCTTACTGACATCATTTAACCGCTACAAACGCAGCAAAGGCTTCGGCGTGCACTCGCCATTTGCATTTTATTTCATCCTGAATGTGTTGCGGGAACGCCTTCCCTATTACGCATACGCCAACATAGAGGTGCGCCGCAACATGGCGCTCAATCTATCGGCTCGCATATCGCGTCACCGCCGTGTGATCTCGATAAAAAACGCCAAGATGCTGTTCAGAATAGCCTGCTATTTCAATCCGAAGAGCATATTGCAGATAGGAACCACCTACGGAGTGTCGACCACCGCGATGCTTGATGTGTCGCGCCACTCCCAGCTTGTGATATGCCCGGGAACTGAAACCTGCACCCCTATCTATAAGAAAGTGACACACAGGTATGGCGACCGCATCATACACTGCGCCGACATCGAGAGCTCGATAAAGAGATTTGACACTCTCTCGGCGGCGGGATGCAAGTTTATATTGGTGAACTCAATCGACACGGACAATGACTCGGCAATCCTTTACCGCTATCTGATGGAAGCGCTTGATGAAGGCGCCACCGTGATATTGCGCAATATTCTGAATCCTACCAGAGTCGCGGCGCTCAACAACAAGATAAATGAAAATCTTGATCACGGCATGACCTTCACCAATGGAAAAATCTCGATAGTGGTGGGCCGCAAGTCTCTGCCTCGCCAGAGTTTCAACCTATGGTTTTAGCATACTGCCGGGAAAATGGCGCGTAGCATAGAGGATATTTCAAGGGCACTCGATTCGTATCACGCCTATCTGCTCCTGGAAAAAGGGCTTGCTGACAATACTCGCACATCATATAACGAGGATGTGAAGAAGTTCCTGCGATTTCTGGAAGTGGAATCGCTGACTCTGCGCGACACAACACCGGAGGTGCTACATGCATTTCTCGCCGGGCTTCATGACTGTGGCATAGCCCCGACAACACAAGCCCGGATAATCTCGGGGCTGAAATCCTTCTTCAAGTTTCTCAAGATGGAGGGGTATGTAGAGGAGAATCCCACATTGCTGCTTCAGGCGCCACGCCTGGGACGGCATCTGCCCGACGTGCTTTCAATCGACGAAATCGACGAGATGATATCATGCATCGATATGTCGGCACCTGAGGGTCAGCGCAACCGAGCCATTATAGAGACGCTCTACGGATGCGGGCTCCGAGTGAGCGAGCTGGTGAATCTCGACCTCGCCCATGTGTTTCTCGACGAGCAATATGTGATAGTGAAAGGAAAAGGGAGCAAAGAGCGAATGGTGCCAATGTCAGATGTGTCGGTAGAAGAAATCCGCGCTTATCTCCCCGAGCGTTCAAAGCTCGACATAAAGCCGGGCGAGGAGAACATATTGTTTCTCAACCGCCGCGGCAGAAGGTTGTCACGCGTGATGATATTCTATATCATAAAGGACCTGTGTGAGCTGGCGGGCATACGCAAGAGCATCAGCCCCCACTCTCTGCGTCATTCATTCGCATCACACCTGCTTGAAGGCGGCGCCAACCTGCGCGCCATACAGCAGATGCTCGGGCATGAATCAATAGCCACTACCGAGATATATCTGCACATCGACCGCCACGCATTGCGGAATGAAATCCTGCAACACCATCCGCGCAACAATCACCGTAGTGCCACCGGAAACTGAGATAAAAAATGATAACCGGCACAGGGAATTGTGTATATCATTTTTTTTCTATATCTTTGTCGCCCAATTAAAAACCATATAATCTATTATAGTCATGACTAAAAGTAGAATATACACTACCACAGGCGACACCGGCGCCACTTCACTCGTGGGTGGAGTCCGTGTAAAGAAAACCGATATCCGCATCGAAGCCTACGGCTCAGTCGATGAACTCAACGCCAACATAGGCGTGCTGGTGGCTATCCCCAATCTCCAGCCTGAGTTTGTGAAATTGCTGATCCGTATACAGAATAAGCTATTCAACATCGGCTCTTATCTTGCCACTCCCAATCCTGAAAACGCCATCACTCAATGCAAGGGACTTTCATATGAAGATATTGAAAAAATCGAACACTGCATAGATGAAATGGACGCACAACTTCCACGACTTGAGACATTTGTGTTGCCCGGAGGAACCCACCGCAGTGCCGTTGCCCATGTGTGCCGCACGATGTGCCGCCGTTGCGAACGCCGCATCGTGGCTCTTGCCGACACCACCTACGTGGATCCCAATGTGTTGAAGTTTGTGAACCGACTTAGCGATTTCTTGTTTGTATTTGCACGTTTTAACAATGTTGCCAACCAAACAGATGAAATATTATGGGACAAAAATTGTTAGTATAAAAAACGAACAATAAATTAAAACTAAGTCAATATTATGTACTGGACATTGGAACTTGCATCAAAACTTGAAGATGCGCCCTGGCCCGCAACCAAAGAGGAATTAATCGACTACGCCATGCGTTCCGGCGCACCGCTCGAAGTGATTGAAAACCTACAGGAAATGGAGGACGAGGGAGAAACATACGAATGCATCGAAGACATCTGGCCCGACTACCCCTCCAAAGAAGACTTCTTCTTCAACGAGGAGGAATACTAAGTCAATTTTAGGCATCAGTAAAAGATAATCAATCGGACAAGCAATTTTTGCAATGCTTGTCCGATTGTTTTTTTGTGTTTTAGTCAAATTATAAAAACATTGGCAACGCCGTTTGTTCAATTGTCAAGTATTCCTTGACAGCTCAAAACACTCCCGGCTTTTTCATTCATCGGAATCTTGCACTTCCCGCCCTAAACCGCCGACTGAGCATGACCGCCATCAGCCGCCTCCTCGGCAACGGCAGCACCGACATAACCGAAAAAGTATACGCCAAATTCCTCCCCCGGATCCTCACCGTCGAAGTCGAACGCCTCGGCTACGCCTACCTCCCCGAGGAACTTTAATACTTATATCTCACTAAAAATGATTATATTGGCACATTAAAAAACAAAATAACGATAATCAACCATCAACCGGAATCTCGCCAAAAGGCAGTTCTGAGGTCAATACCGGCATAGAGGTTGTCACAAATTGTGACCAGACCGTACCTATGCCCATAGAGAATCGCATTCTCACTATCAGGGGACATCAAGTGATGGTTGATAGGGATTTGGCTGAGCTTTATCAAGTTGACACAAAAGTGTTTAATCAAGCAGTCAAACGTAATATCGAACGCTTTCCGGAAAGCTTTAGATTTCAGTTATCCAATAACGAGAAAGACGAACTGGTCACAAATTGTGACCGGTTCAAGACAACTATAAAATTCGCCCCCTCCAATCCCTTTGTTTTCACAGAGCAAGGAGTGTTGATGCTGTCTGCTGTGTTGAAGAGCGAGACGGCAATTCATACAAGCATCCGAATCATTGAAAGACCTCGGCAAAAAGCTATTCGCATTCTCCAAGATGGACGTGATGACCGGCACAGAACTGCTCTCAAAGCTGTAAGGGTCTCTGCTTGTGTCAGGCATCACGACAAGACTATGTCAAAATAGACCGGGAATACTTTTCTTTGGCGGACAAGATGTCAATTTGAAATTATTACCGTGTCGCTGAAATCACAAAAATATAGGCGAAAAAGATATCCCCTGTGTCTCCCGACGTAATTAATCGGGAAACACAGGGAACATTCACGATAGTACTATGTAAGATTACCTTAAGGCAATTTTATATGTTTTGCCATTGGATCGCATTATATAGATGCCTGCCGGAAGATTCATTTCTGATAGCATTCCCTCAAATACCTTCAGTCCGTTAAGATTGTACACACTCACGACAGACTCATCATCATCCATTATATCTGAAATACCCGAGCCGGGATTTTGAGAGGTGACGGTTTCGCGAGTCACACCTCTAAGAGACAGTCCATTGCATTTGTAGGTAGATTGAAAAGCTCGTGAATTAGCATTAATATGCAACGCTCTTGCACTAAATCCATAATCTCCCCATGAACTCCAAAGACAAGCACAATCCCCACGACTACCTATGGAGCCATCAGAATACTTCACTCCTGCAGCCGGAATAAAGATGCTGTTGCCATTAGGTCCTGTCACCTTGAAACCATTCACTCCATTGATGGATGCTGATGTCCATATACATTTGGTATTAAGCTCATTAAGCTCTATCTCAGTGGGTATTCGGTAGCCGTGACCCCATTCTTGAGACAATACATCATATTCGTTGCCACCAATATCTCCTTTATTCGGATAAACTCCACTCCCTATTGAATAACCGGCAGGGGCACCCCAACCATAGAGTACGCCATAATCATCAGGAGAATAAGATCCATAGTTGAATTCACTCCAGTTAACACTCAAGCCCAAGTCGACAGATGCCGGCACATCCGACTCATCATCATTCATTTCATCATCATTCATTGACAGAGAAACTTCGACAACATTACAGTCAGCATACAGTGTTTCGGCGATTATTTTGCAACAGCCTGAACCGCCACCATGAACGGTGACAACTCCATCTGACGATACGGTTGCAAATTCCGGATCGGTTGACCTCCAGAACACATAGGGCAATGACGATCCTTTGGGCGTAAGATTTGCTTTTAGTTCTAACACTTCTCCCAGTCTAACATTCCCATTATTGTATCCGGAAACCGTTAAAGAATTGGCTATAGTCATTTCATAGGTAGAGAATCGATACCAACAACGCGGATTGTTGTAATAAATGTCCTTGCATCCGGGAGTAACATACAGCGATTTATAAGTGTTGAACGACGTATTTTGAGCCATTGGAGCCTCTTTAGCCGTAATATAAACAGAGCTAAGATTATTATTATCAATAAATGCCTTGTCTCCTATCGACGTAACTTTTGATCCAATAGCAACGGAAGACAATCCCGCACTTTCAAACGCACTCTCCCCAATAGAATTCAGATTAGGAGGGAGCACGACACTTCCTAAAACCGACCCCTTAAATGCCCGCACGCCAATAGAAGTTAAAGAACCGGGAAAAACTATCTTATCCCAGAACCTACAATCCTCAAATGCGCCTTCTCCAATAGCCTCTATTGAATTGCCTAATTTAAGGTGTTCACATTTTGTAAACTTAGCACCTAATATGTTCCGCACACAATCACCAAACTCAATATTAGTAGCAGCCAGTGTTACATGACTCCCTTCCGACAAACTTCGACCGATATATAAATCTGTTAAATGACCGAATAAATCCTCTTTCAACGTAATGGGAGTAAAGCTATCCTCAAATTTGGCAGATTTTAATCTGCCACAAGATGCGAAGGCACCCTCCCCTACAAATTTAACAGATGCCGGAATGTCACAATACTCTAAATTTGTTTTATAAAAAGCATAATCATCGATGTACTCTAACGAATCCGAGAAATTGAATATTCCTATTCCTATATTGGATTCTCGAAACGCACTTTTACCAATATATTTAATATTTGAGGGCAACGAAACTCCGGTTAACTTGCTGCAATTCTCAAATGTCTCACCCTCAATCCGCAATATTGACTCCGGAATTGTAATAGACCTTATGTTTGAACTTTTAAAAGCACCGCATCCTATTGTTTGCAACGCATTCGGCAAATTTATATTAGATATCCAGCCATTTTTAAAAGCATCAGTGCATATCCCAACTATTTTGCAAAAAAACTCGCCTCCAATACCGGAGTAAAGCATTCTTTCGGGAATCGTAACAGAGGTTAATGTATTGTCTGACAGGCAATCGATATAAGCTTCCTTATTCTTAACATCTACTAAATATTTAAACAATTCATCCTCAAATGCAGCAACAGCGTTTTCTCCACATATTATATTACTAAAATATTTATATCTGCTGCTTAAATACGTACCCAATGTTCCTTCCGGTATTTCGAGTGGAACGTCATATATACCTTCGAATGATGACACATAGAATTCAGCAGGAGTAAAAGCTTTACTGACAACCTTTTTTGTTCCAATACAATCTCTGAAAGAATAAACTCCAATGCTCATTACCGACTCCGGAATCTCAATAACCTCCATATTATGAAGCCCATTGAACGCATAATCCTTAATTTGCGTAATTGCGTCAGGAATCACCAGTTCACTCAATAATTGATTATTCACCGATAGTTTATGGCTCAAAGATATCGGATTAGCCAATTCATCTCCAAAATCAATATTAAGCCAAGTATTCAAGTCGGCAACTTCAACCGTTTCCAAATTGTCGCATCCTTTAAACGCAGAATTTCCAATAACTGAAACTGATTCCGGAATCACAATCGATTTCAAATCGGCACAGTAAGCAAACGCTTCCGGACCTACTGCTCTCACTGAATTCTCAATTTCGTAAGTGTCTGAAACGGTAGCGTGAACATAATATAGAGTTGAGCTATCAGAAGAATAAACGGCTCCATTTTTCAAAATAGCACCTTCCGCAGGATATTTAATCACTTTTGCTTTCGGGGAAGACGGAAAATTCCAATTTTTAGAATCAGGACAAGCGACTTTTATAAGTTCGGCACAACCGGTGAATGAATTTGAACTTACACCAACAGCAGTCCCGATTATAAGGCTTTTCAATTCGCGGCAATAAAAGAAACAGTAATCGCCAAGTTCTTTTACTGAATTGGGAATCGTAAAATCTGTCAGCCCGTTACATCCGGAAAAAGCATAGTCACCAATTTCCTCCACCGATGTCGGAATCTCAATTCCTGTCAAACTTGAACATCCGGCAAATGCATGAGGGCCTATTTTCTTAACTGATTGCGGGATATTAAAATTTCCATCCATGGTCTGATGGACAAAATATATAATGGACTTGTCAGCTGACCAAACACAACCATCCTCGGAGATTGAGCTTTCAGCAGGATATGCAATGCGTTCTCCATGAAAATCGTTCGTAAAATTAAATTTCAAACCTGCGGGATATGCTATTTTTACAAGATACGCCCCATCAAAGCAACCATTGCCAACATATTCCACAGAGTTACCTATTATAACACTTCGAAGAGACTCACAGTTGTCACATACGTAATCGCCTAAACTCTTTACAGAATCAGGAATTGTAATTTCAGTGAGTCCGGAACGGTAGAATGCCGAATTACCAATAGAAGTAACCGAATTTGGTATTTCGATATTTGTCAAACCGGAACAACCGGAAAAAACAGAATTACCAATCGAAGTGACCGAATTTGAGATTACAACTGTTTTTAGTTTGTCTGAAAAGATTTTACCCGAGATATTTCTCCCTATATATGAGGAATCAATCGGACAAGTGTTTGTCACACTCTCCCCCACTATATTTAAAGTATATTCTCCATCTTCAAATACAAGTGTACTTAAACTTGAACAACCATCGAATGATGTCGAATGAAGCGAGGTGACTGAACGAGGTATTGTGATACTTTCCAAGCTCGTGCAACCTCTAAATGCATAGCGATCTATTGACACGGCAGATTCAGGTATTTTAAATTTTGTCAGTCCGACACAATCTTGAAATGCTGACTCACCGATGCTTGTAATCGTATTGGGAATATTTATCGTTGTTAAGTCTGAGCACCCTTTAAAAGCAGAGTTGTATATTTTACTAATAGACTCCGGCAATGTGATGCTCGTCAAGCTTGTACACCCTTCAAATGCTGACTCACCGATGTTTGTAATCGTATTGGGAATATTTATCGTTGTTAAGTCTGAGCACCCTTTAAAAGTAGAGTTGCGTATTTCAGTAATAGACTCAGGCAATGTGATGCTCGTCAAGCTTGCACACCCTTCAAACGCTGACGTGCCAATTGTAGTTACACTATTGGGTATCACCAAATTCGTAAAACCGCTACAAGACCGAAACGCACAATCCCCTATTGAAACGACTGATTTAGGAATCTCTATTTTTTCCAATCCGCTACAACCATCAAATGCTGACAGACAAAGACTTGTTACAGATTCGGGGATCACAACATGCTTCAGCACAGTGCATCCTAGGAATGTACCATATTCTATAATTTTTAGTGATTCCGGTATATTAATACTTTCCAAGCTCGTGCAACCTCTAAAAGCATACCGCCCTATTGACACGACGGAATCAGGTATCGTAACACTTCCCAAGCTCGTGCAACCACTAAATACACTGGGACCTAAGGATGTAATCGATTTTGGCAAATTGATTGTTTTCAAGCTTTCATTATTCAAAAACGCGGATCCCCCAATCTCAGAAAGCGATTCACCCATTATAATTACATTTTCCAATGAACCACAATTCGCAAATGCTTCGTATCCAATACTCAAAATTGTCTCTGGCAGCTTAACACTTGTTATTTTACTATTAGCAAAAGCCCTCTGCCCAATCTGAACAACTGTATAATTTTCATTGTTACGACTTACAATTGATGGTATTTCTATGTTTTCATACATTCCATAATCACTAGTAATTTGTGCAGTGTGGTCAATATCGCTAATAGTCTCGTATCTCATTCCTTTGTAATAAAAAGAGGTTCCTGCTGCGAGCCTAACCGGCATCAGAGCAAATAAAGCGAGCAACAAAATTAAAAATCTTACTTTTTTCATGATTGTATCTATTTTTATATAATTATCCAAAGAATTTCAAATAACCACATCCTCCGGTGATAATATTACCCAAAATCCCCACAAGAAGATCAGGCATATATTTTTTACACGTATTTTTGATATGCCTTTTCCATTCGTACCCCGTGGAACAACCTGATTTAAATTCAATAATAGCAGAGGGTGAAGAATCCACTTGACTCTGGAAATCGCTTTGTTGCAGGAAGTCAATCTGTGGAACTTGCTGGGTTATGAACGGAATATTATGCTCAATAGCTAAATCAAGTATATCATGTTTGGCAATATTTTGAGGACGACATAGAAATATGATTCTCCTCACTCCAAAATCTACCATTGCCGAAAGCATTCTTATATCAACAACCTTAGAATATACGACCAAAGTCGGCACACCATGCCGCCCTATCGCTAAAAAAGCCTCCCTCAAACCGTACTCTGCATCATGAACTTCACATTCATTCCTCAGAACAAAATCTTTAATATTCCGGATAAACTCATCGTCCTCATGCCACCCATAATCCCGATATTGTTCAAGACCTGTGAGCCATAGAAAACATCCGTTTTTAGAATCATTCATTTTTCCATTGCTTCCATCTGTCCGCCCGGCTCCATGACCGACATTTATAAACAGAACTGCGTCGATGAAAAACACAGAGCGTGAAGCCAATCTTTGCTCGCTTCACTTCATGAGGTCTTCGAACTACCTTGCTACTTGAAACGAGCAACGAGACCTCACGCCGTATGATGCAACGGACTGGATGTAATGATCCACTACATCCAATCCGGTATATAATCATACCCATGAGCATCATCGTTGCAAGGTCTCTTGTAGCAGTGAAATGTTCGAAGTTTCATGAAGCCAGAAACCAAGCGCCAATAACGCTTTTTATTACTATGTTGTGGCAAGCCAAGTGGCAAGCCGATAACGCCGCATTTAGGTATTCACCTACCTACGGCAGTAGACCCACCCATCCTCCGGCTCCATTGATTGTTCCTCTGAACGCATAGCCGGTAACGGCGTGAAATCATTTGCCATCAATAGTGTTTATTCACTACTTTTGGCTCTGCAAAAATACGTCTTATTTCTTTCATCTCAAAATTGGAACTTATGTTTTTAAGCACACTATATACTGATTATCTATGAATTAATGCTGACCCTATCCGCAAAGCCATTGACAGCTTAAGTTCCTACAAATATTGCGTTCATTCTATTGGCTCGCACCATGCGCTTTTTGGAAAAGCAGGGTCGGGATCTTGCAGAATCGGGATTTTTTGCATAATTTCGCGGCATGATGAGAAAACAGACGTGAACATACATAGAGTTTAGAGACTCGATGAGTCCTCTCAAAAATCAATGATTGAATGACTGACAGCCGGTGCTGTGCACCTACGGCAGGCTTGAAGTCGATGAGCACATTGACATTTTGGGCGGACATCAGGAGGGACGATACCTCCATCATATAAGTAGCATCGATTGCAGCCACACCAACGGTCCGCAGTGGCATCGCAATCGATATTTTTTATTCTCTAAACTCTAAAAATGTATGAAAACAAATCTCAAACTCAACTCCAACACTCCTCTTCAGGCTCTTGCCTCCAAAGCCCGTAAAGCAGCAGCCATCGCCACCGTAGAGCGTATTGAAAAATCTTGCGGAGCAAAGAAACGCGCCGTCAGAGAGATTCCGGAAATCGACCGCGATATCCGCAGCATCTTTCTCGCTCTAAACTCCCGCACCGCAGAAAACAGCACTGCGGTATTGGAAAAACCGGCACAAGGCTCGTCATGCAAAGGGATAATCCACATCTACGACCGGTCAGATCTCTGCCGGCAAAAAGAGGAAGAAGCCTCTTATCGCGAACTCAGAAACAACGGCTCTGACCATGCGCATCATGTAAAACCGTATCGTGCGAAACCGACCGTGACATACGCTTTCTACCCCAAGACTTCCGACCATACTAAACTTGGATCGGTGGCGATATATGGTGAAAATGCCGACTCACGCCGAAAGCTGATACTTAAGATCGGCACATTGTTCGGACATCGTGTCATAAGCGCCAACATAGAGATGGGACGCCGACCGTTTGTCGACGTGAAGCTCCGGTCATAATCCTTAGATCCAGTCTTGGATTAACAAATATCTGACAATACTACTCATGCAATTTTATCGCATCAATAGTATTGTCAGATTATTTTATTTTAAATCTCATCGATGGCAGGCAATGCTGATGCAACATCGTTAAACAGCTTTTCAGTCTCATACTGTGCGATACCCATCGGCTGAGTTATACCCCTCAACGCAAACTCCGCCTTTTTATTGCTTTTGCTACGACAAAGCAAGAGACCAATCGTCGGTTTATCCTCAGGTGCTTTCACATATTCATCCACAGCAGATATATAGAAATTCAGCTTACTTACAAATTCAGGAATAAACTCTACCGCCTTTAACTCAACGACTACATAACAATGCAATTTCAGATGATACATCAGAATATCGATATAATAATCGTCACCATCAACTACTACATTGTATTGTCGTCCCACATAGGCAAAGCCATATCCCAACTCCAAAAGAAACTCGGTTATGCGTTCGGCAAGACACTTCTCAATATCTCGCTCATGCTGCAGAGCCATTGTCCCTATAAAACTGAAATTATAAGGATCCTTAAATGCATACTGGGCAAGATCTGATTGATAGTCCGGTAATGTCCGTGAGAAATTAGTTATGGCGTTACCTACAGCATTCATGTATCCGGCGTTTATTTTTGACATCATCACATCACGACTCCATCCATTACGTGTTGTTTCAAGGATGTAAAACGCACGCTCCGCATCACCCTTAATTTTAGGCAGCATCGATATGTGGTGATACCAGCTTATAGTCGATAACGGAATATCCACATAGTCCTTACCCCCTGCCAATTCTGCAAGTGCGGCTTGCGATATTGGCAAGCCCTTAAATTCTGCAAGTGGCACTTGCAGAATTGGAAATGCCGGATAATTCTCTGCGAAACGACTCATATAGTGCAAGTTTCGCACCGAGTACCCCTTATCTTCAGGGAACTTCCGAGTCAAATCCACCGATAACTGTTCTATGACCTGAGCACCCCAGCCAAGTTCTTTTTTCTTTTGGATGATGTCATTGCCTATGCTCCAGTATAATAGCAGCATATCGGTATTCACATGAATAGCTGCATTGAGTTTTGCATTCTCAATGAGCTTTTCGATTCTTTTGCGCCACTCAGCGTAACCAACCGGAAGATTTTGCGTGCCAATTTCTTTCATACACAAATTTAATAAAATTTTATTGACTCTTGAGCAAAATCTTAAACATCCTGTCAAACGCACAAGAAAATGCCATTATTGCATCAACGACTGGAGATGATTGAAAAAATCTTCATTCTCTCCGGCGGTTCTCCTCACAATAACTCCATCAGGCGATATGATGAACATGGTGGGAAATGAACCGATACCGTACACTTTGGTTATATCATTATTTTCCGAATCGTTCAGCAGATTGACCCAATTCATTCCGGTGCGATTGACTGCGGCACGCCACGCCTCATCAGTGTCACTGCACGCTACCGACACAATCTCCAATCCCTTGTCCTTATACCGGGCATATTGCTCTTTCAGGCGCGGAATGCTTTTAAGGCACGGCACACACCAAGAGCCCCAAAAGTCAAGAATCACAGTCTTTCCTCGCAGCGAGCTGAGCGTGAATGTGCCGCCGTTTATATCTTTCAGTGTGAAATCAGGCGCTTGGGCACCCTCGGAACAACGGTCGGCATTGCGTTTTGCCACCAACGGGGCATTATGCTTGTCATAGAAATAGTCATAATAACCGTGCAGCACGCTCTTTGACCGGTCGCTAAGCAATGAATCAACCTCAAGAATGCCGGCGCCCAGATCACAGGCAATGAAGGCCGACCCCACCTCATCAGGATTGGCAACTATATAGTTTTTCACCCGCTCGCAAAGAGCGCTATCGGACATGGCACCCATTTTTGAGCCTACAGTCTCCTGCGCGTTCCGGATGCTGACATATTCAGGAGCGCCGCCGATGGTGTGTCCGTCCTGCGTCACCGTAACCGTCATAGGACAGTCAGGAATAGCAATCACACGCACCATCTCTCCTGAACGCCCTCCGTCTGCCGACTCGAAACCGGCGACAATCATATTTGTTGCATCCGCTGAAATATCCACCACCGCCTTACCATCAACAACGGCAACACTTTTATTGACCACATCATTAGGCTTCAAAAAGTTCACGACTATGATCTTGGCACTGTCGGCAGTGATTCCATCAAGATTGAACGTGACATAGCAATTTCCGCCGTATGCGGAAATTGCCGATGCCATCGCACAAGCTACTATCACATTACTTAGTTTCTTCATTGTCCTTGGGAGAATTCATTACTACTTGAATGCGGTTGTTCTGTCTCAGCATATCTGCTGCGAAATCCTGCACATCCTTTGCCGTGATTCCGGCAAGCGTTTCTTCATATCCCTTGTCAAGATTCACCCCTGTGAACCATTCCTGATTATGTATATACATCCAGTATTGATTGACAGTGCGGTTGGATTCGAGTGTCTTACGCAGATATTCCTTCACCTTGGCGAGATTCTCCTCGTCGGGACCGTTTGCCACCATATTCTCAAGACCTTCCTTCACCAGCCCTACGGCAAGATCCTTCTTTTCAGGATTGGTGGTGAAACGCACTATAAGCTCTGACGTAGCCGCAGGATACAGATGCGCCTGTCCGCCGCATCCCACCGAATAAGCGGCACCCGCGTCCTCGCGTATAGTCTTCGTATACACAATGTTCATCACCTGTCCGAGAATGCTGCTCAGAAGATAATTTTTTAGATTATAATCAGTGTCGGCGGTGTATATAAGTGAAATATTTGCCATCGGATTCTCCTGCTTATGCTCAAAATATGTCTCATACACACCTTTTCTACGCACCTTAACAGGCTTGCAATCCTCCTTCCTGTCCAATGCCGGAAGCGAAGCAAGATATTTCTCTATGTAAGGAGTCAACGCCTTTTCATCCACATCGCCCATGAAAAAGAAATTGAAATCACCGGCATCAGCAAAACGCTGCTTATAAAGTTCAAGCAATCGGGAATAATCGATATTCTTGTACTCCTCGGAGGTCAAATCGGAAGTATAGCCATTTTGACCATATTGGGCAAAAGACAGAGCCTGCCCATAGGCATAATTAGGCTTATCCCTTCCACCTTCGGAAGAATGAGCCAACTTGCCGGTCAACGACTTGAACGCCTGCGGGTCATTGTTAGGGTAAAGGAACGCCGCATGAACCATCTCAAGCATCTTGCCAGCGTCACCTGTAGTTGACGAACCTTGTATGCTCTCGATGTTATCACCAAATCCCACCTGAATGCTTGCATACACGCCGGCATTGTATTTCTGCAATTGCGACCAGGTCAAATTGCCGAGCCCCATCACGCCAAGGCTCGCATTGAGAAGGCTGCCATACTTATACATCTCTTCCGGGAAAAGCGACAACCCGCCGCGTGACAACGCGCTCAACAGCACCTTGTCCTTTTCAAAATCAGTTTTACGGATCACAACCGTAGCGCCATTTGAAAGCGTGAGTATCACCTCGCCTGTAGCTTTATCCTCTACACGGCTCACTATTTTACCTGGTACAGGCTCCTGTGGCAATAGTTTCAAGCCGGCCATAACATCCCTGTAGGGAGTCAGTTTCTTCTTTCCCTGCTCGGCATACCAGCGTAGTATATCATCCTTAGTCGGAGTCTGCACCGTATCATTTTCCGCTCCGCCATAAACGAACACCATGTTCTCTCCATTGTCGGCAAAGTAGGAACGCAAGCGTGCGTTAAGGTCTTCAACAGTGAGATTATCAAGCACACGGTTGTAAAGTCTGTACTTATATTCGATGTCAGGCATAGGATCATTGTCAAGGAAGTTGCGCACATAATCATTTACAAGCTGATTGCTGTAACGCTTATCCTTTTTCTTATACATACTTTCCACCGAGCTCTTAAGGTCGGCTTTTGAACGTGCCCACTCTTCCTTGGTGAAACCGTATCTGCGCAAGCGGTTCAGTTCATCAAATGCCGCACGGCAACCACGCTCGAAATCTCCCTTGCGATTTTTAGTTGTGAGGTTAAAGGCAAATGCGTCTTTCGTATTGGCAAGGAAATATGCACGGTTCTTACCGGTACACCAGTCAAACGGCGCATTCTCTGTCTGTGTGATTTCGGAGGTGCGCATGTGGAACAGATAATCTATCTGACTGTCAAGAATCGAATTGGCGAAGCTCTTTTCTGTGTCCCTCATATCACGTGGAGTGGCATCATGCTTAAAATACACGGTAAGCATCGGTGAAGAAAACTCCTTGTCGGTGCCGATGAAAACAATCGGCTCCTTATTGTCAGGCACAGGATAATACACCCTTTCAGCCGCATCGGCAGGCGCCGCCGGTATGTCGGAGAATATTTTCTTTATTTTCTTCTCTATCTCCTTGACATTGACATCGCCCACAACCACGATACCCTGCAGGTCGGGACGATACCACTTCTCATAGTAATCACGCAGCACCTGTGGCTCAAAACTGTTCACAATCTCCATGCTGCCGATAGGCATACAGTCGGCATACTTGCTTCCTGCCATGATGACCGGCATCTGATTGGTGGAGAAGCGTTGGCTTGCATTATTGCGCGAACGCCACTCCTCGGTTATCACTCCGCGTTCATTGTCGATCTCCACAGGATCAAGAGTAAGGTCATTGCTCCAGTCATGCAGAATCCACAGGCATGAATCAATCGCGCCGGGAGTGTTCACCGGAACATTGTCAATATTGTAGACTGTCTCATCCACTGCGGTGTAGGCATTAAGATCAGCTCCAAACTTCACACCTATGCTTTCAAGATAGGAGCGGAGGCTTGTGCCCGGAAAATGCTTTGTTCCGTTAAAGCACATGTGCTCCAGAAAGTGAGCCAGACCACGCTGATTCTCCTCTTCCTGAATCGAGCCCACTTTCTGAGCGATATAAAAGTAGGCAAGCCCCTTAGGCTCTTCATTGTGCTTGATGTAATAAGTAAGCCCGTTGGGCAATCTCCCCTTGACGACCGATTTGTCGGCAGGTATTTTTACAACATTATCCTGCGCAGCCACTGTCGCCACATTCATTACGACAAAAAGCGCTGCCGCCAATTTAATAAAACAATGTTTCATAAATGGTTTTATCATATTAATCTATATATTTCTCATCGCAATCAGAAAACCATGCCTAAGTCCTCGATTATCCCTTTCAGAATATCATATTTCTTCAGCACGATAGGATAATCGGCATATTGGGTTTTGAATTCAGCCTCAGTCATCGAGAACAACGCATTGGTATAATCCTCGAGGTCATAGTTCTTAGCCTTGAAGTTATAGATATAGAATCCGTTGCCGTTACCGTAACTGTAAGTCGACAGAAATCCCACGTCATACATTGTGGGATGTAACGCAATAAACGCCTCAGCCTCTTCATACATCGCATAGGTACTGTAATAGGGCTCACAGAACGAGTAGAATTTTTCAAAGACACTTTAGTCAATGTTGCCTATCGCTTTTACCACAATCGATTTCAGAATATCGCTCCGCATTGTCTGCTTCTGCTCCAATGTCATCGATCCGATACCTGACATAGCGATTGCCGAGCATCGCCATCCCGAATAAATGATGGGATTGTCGGGCACCATTGAACCATAAATCATCTCCTCATGATTGATTTTATCCACCAAGAGAAACGAGAACGGACGCAACGGCGTGCCAAGCGACGGGAGTATCATCTCCTCCAAAAACTTGACTCCTTGCGACTTGTCGGCATCTGACGTAAGATAGTCAAAACCTATAGTCTCTGTATTGGGATTCATGTTGACATTCATTCCGTAGCCTATATCTACAAGCTTAAGGTCATAATATGGATTGCCGTCGGCATCCACACCCTTCATCTCCTTCCGGAGTGTGTCATTGAACAGCACATATATTTTATTTCGGCTGAAGAAGTCGGCTTGCAGTTGAAGATCGGCAGGCGATGATCCGTAAGTGTTCTCAAAATAGCATTCCTCGGGATCGCGAGGCTTTATATCATCTTCATCGCCACAGGAAGTCAAAGCCACAGAGGCGATCATAGCGATTGCAAATATCTTTTTCATTGATAGTCTATGCTTGATGGATTAATAATTTATTGTTTCGACAGCGTTTCTCGCCGGGCGAGGATTATTTGTCATGCCGATGTTAAAGGAAATCACTTCGCGGGGAATAGGCAAGGTAAGAGCCTGGTCGCCCGGAGTCAACTCAAACCATTTGGTCTGTTTCGGAACGGCAACGTAAGTCCACACTTCATAACTGTATTCGGTCTCCCAAGTTGTGTAACTGTGACGTATAGTCTTTGTGAACGGACGGCGCTCATTAATTGAATATCTACGCAAGTCAAACCACCGGTGTCCTTCGAGGCACAGCTCCCTTGCACGCTCTTCGCGGATGTAGTCGATAAGCCCGTCGCCTGAGAGATTCACGTCAGTGTATGCAGCAGCATCAATGCGGTTTCTGCGAAGAATATTGAGGTAATTTCTCGCCTCACTGTCCTTGCCGCTAAGAGCACACGCTTCGGCAGCGTTAAGATACAACTCGGCAGTGCGGAACAGGTAATTTGCCGACAAGGATTTACGTTCAAAATCAGTTCCTGAATCTACGCCACCCTTCACATATTCCGGATATTTGCCTGTCTCATTATATTTAACAAAATAAGTCTTGCGCAAATCGGCATCATCATCGTAGAGCCCATACAGATAGTCGCTGACTCCGAAACCCTGATGCAAATCACTGATACTGTAGCGAAGGGCGCCGTTGCCCATGTCAAAGATTATCTCATTTAGATCGGTATCAAGGAAATATGCCGTAGGCATCGCATTCAGGTTCTGCAGGTCAGCCTTGCGTTCGAGAACTTTTTCGGCATAGCTGACACAATTGTCGTAATCCTGCATATAGAGATAGACGCGGCTCAAAAGCAGACGTGCGGCATTTTGGTCGGCATGGTAAAATGATTTCCGAGTGGTGCCTTCAAGAAGCTCTTCAGCTCTCTTCAGATCAGATATCACCTGCGAATACACCTCAGCTACGGTATTACGTGAATATATCTTATCCTCGATGAATTCCGACACCTTAATAGGCACAGCAAGATCAGTGGCTGCCGTCGAGGGATTATATGGAGCGCCATAAAGATTGACTAAAGCAAAATAATAAGCCCCACGCAGGAAAAACGCCTCGCCCTTGATGCGGTTCTTCTCAAGCACATCATTCGGTTTATCTACCGACTGCTTGTCGATATCGGCAATGACCATGCTGGCTATATTTATACGGTAATAAAGGTTTTGCCAGTCAAAGTCCTCCTTGCGTATTTCGACTCCGTCGGGATCAATACCCACTTGTTGCTGCCAGGTATAGTATCCGTAATATTTCTTGGGAGCCGACCACGGTTGGCTGCTTGTTGTCGGTGTCGTGATATTTTCCTGAACCTCATCGCCCATAAGGTGAACAAACGGGAAAGCCCAGGTTTCATCGCCATAATCAAGTCCCAGGTGAGCATGGCTGTTTTTAGGAAGATAACAATCGCCCAGCAACAGTTCGTCAAGATCCTCATAGCTCTTGATATAGGCTGTGTCCTGAGAGTACTCTTCAAGAAAATCGGAGCATCCGGGCAAAATTAACGCAGCCAGTAAAATGTATATATAATTTTTCATAATAAACTTGATATTTAGAGGGGTGTCATTTAAAATGATATATCCAATCCCATTGTGAAAGAAGGACGGTCGGTCAACTGCACCTCCGAGAATCCACTCTGCTGCGGTGTCTGTCCCTTCAACCGTGAAGAACAGAATGTGTGCAGATTATTGGCAGTACAGCTCAATGCAAGTCTCGACAATCGCAATTTATTTGTCAGCACCGTAGGAAATTCATACGTGAGCGAAATCATGGCGATTTTAAGATAGTCGCCGCTCACCACACGCTGATTGCCATAATTGTACATCGACCATGAGTCGTAGCCTACAGCCGGGAAATTGCCATGTCCCGTAGACCATGGAAAATCAACATCGCCGGGAGCGGGAATATCGGTAAACTTCTCATCGCCCGGATAACGCCAATGGTTGACAAACTCGCGGTTCACATTGTTTGCCGGGTCAAATGAAGATCCATAGAGCTTCAACAGGCGCACTTTCGAGCCAAGGCTATAGTTAAGCAACAGGTTGAGACGCCAGTTTTTATAGGTGAACGTATTGTTGATGCTTCCCGATATTGTGGGTTCACGCGAACCGCTCTTTTCAAGTATCGAGGTATAGAATTCATACTTTGTCAACCCGGCGAGTTCATCCTGCCTATCCTCCATTGTGTCGAATATAGCGGAGCCGTTGGTGGGATCAAGTCCCTTGAACTTGTAAGAGTAGAATGTTCCTATCGGAGCTCCCTCGATCAGGGCGGTACCATTCAGGAAGTCATCAAGTTCATACTGCTCCTGACCCGGCAAAGTCTTCACTTTATTGAAGATTTTCGACACCGATGTCGACAATATCCAGTTGAAGTCACGTATTCTCACCGGAACGGCAGTGATTGCCGCGCTGTAGCCATAGTTTGTGATATCGCCGGAATTGACCACATACTGTGTGACTCCGTTCACACTCGAAATATCTTTCAAGAGGAAGGCATCGCTTGTCTTCTTATGAAACACGCTTCCTTCAAATTGCAATCTGCGGTTGAATAACGAGAATTCAAGACCGGCATTAAAGGAACTTGTCTTTTCCCAGCGAAGTTTAGGATTGGGATATACGGCAAGGTTTGACACCATCTCCCCATAAAGAGTGTCCATCGGTTTCTGCTGGATAATCATCTGCGGCGATTGATTTTCAAGCATATTACCTTGATAACCGTAGGAGAATTTAAGCATCACTATGTCAATCCACTCGTGACGCAAGAACGGATGTTCGGAAATATTGTAGTTAGCCGACACACTCCATATAGGGAGCAGCTTGTCATTGCTGCGGTCGCCGAACTTGTTGGAACCGTCGACACGGGCATTGGCATTCACAGTGAACAGGTCGCGGAAATTATACGAAACCGTCGCGTAGGCTGAAAGCAAGTTGGTGCGGTTATCGGTAATAGTCGGGAAGTTTTTCTCCAGCCATTTTGCATAATCCGGATAGTCGCTCAATTCAATCGAAGTAAACTGTTTTCCACGGTCTTTGTAGTAGCCGCGCTCTGTATTGAGGTTGGCATCATACTGGGTGGAATTCATCTCAAAGCCCACGCTTGCCGAAATATTATGGCGGTTGGTGCTTCCTATGTATTTATTGAAATCAAGCTGGGCACGCACCATATAGCTGTTGCTGCGCACATTGTTGGTGGTAAGCTCGCCGCCAAAAGGAAGCTCCGACTTGGAATTGGTGCCCGTCGGCGGATTCACACCATATTCGCTTGTGCGCAATATCGCCACATGATTACTCTTTTCTCCCCACCACTGTTCCATATTGGTAGTGGACGACTGGATGTTTCCAATCACCGAAGCCTTCAGCCAGTCGGTGAAGCGGGCATTGACGATGGCGCTCACGTTCAATGACTGCGACCTCTGCTTGTTAGAACTGTTGGCGATTTCATTGAGCACATTATAGTTATAGGAATTGATGGGCGTAGCACCCTTCTTATAGTAGTACAACTCACCATCCTCATCATAAGCCGGTATGGCACGGCTCGTATTGTAGGCGTAATTAAGCGGGTTGATCTCATCCATCACATAGTCACGGTTATTGACATTGCCGAGGATGTTGAGCTGCACCGAGAAGATGCGGCTGAGATTGGCATCGAGCTTCATTGACGCAGTATAGCGCTTATTGCTGTTGCCACGTATCACGTCCTCCTCATTGGTATAGCCCAACGACGCATAGTACCGCATATTGCTGTTGCCGCCCGACAAGCTGGCTGTGTGGGAGGTTGAGATTGCATCGCGGGTAAGGATGTCAAACCAGTCGGTATTGACGCGTTCAAGTCTTTGAGTCTCGCCGACAAATGTGGCATAGTCGATTTCTCCTTGATAGTATTGCTTGAGCAGCCCCTCATATCCTATCATATTGGTGTTCTGACCAAAACGGTAACCGTTGTTGAAGAGATCGCGGGAGAAATCAATGCGTTCCTGCGAATTCATGAGGTTTATCTTGCTGTCGGTGTAACGTGGACGGAGCTTATAGGTCACCTGCCCGCTATATCTCACCACAGCTTTTCCTTCATGTCCTTTCTTGGTGGTGATGACAATCACGCCGTTGGCGGCTTTCGCGCCATAAAGAGCCGTTGCCGATGCGTCTTTCAACACATCGATGCGGTCGATGTCCTGCGGATTGATGCCGGAGATGGCATTACCGATGCGGTTCACGTAGTCAGGATTATTCAACTCCTCAGGACTCACATTGACAGGATCCTGAAGCACAATGCCGTCGACCACCCACAGCGGTTCGCGGTTACCGATAAGAGTGGAGGTGCCTCGTATTCTCAATCGCGGCACTGTTCCCACCTCACCGGAGTTGGACGTGAACATGAGGTCAGGGATGCGTCCCTCAAGCATAGCGTCGATACTCGTGGCATCGGGACGATAGATGTCCTCAGCTTTCACCGATGTGATGGCGCTGGTGAGTTTTCGGCGGTCAATAGTCTGATAACCGGTCACCACCACGTCATCGAGAGTTGTCTCATCGTCATTCATGACTATATGAAGCGGCATTCCCGACCATAAAGCCGTAGCCTTTTTCATTCCTATATAAGAGAAGACCAGCTTTCCGGAGTTTCCTGCAGGAAGCGTCACCCTAAACTTGCCGTCGGTATCAGTGGCGGTGCCATGCTTTCCGTCGGGGGTCATGACAGTGACACCGACAAGAGGATTACCATCCCTGTCAAGCACCTCTCCGATAGCGGTAGAATTGCGCAGAAGTGCGAGTTGACCGTCGGTGCGGTTACTTCTGAAAATGGTGATGAACTCCTTTTCGATCTCGAATGTGAGAGGAGTAGCCTTAAATATTTCTTTAAGCGCGTCCTTCACCGACTTGTCCTTGATATTGCAAGTGACCCTGTAATGAGCCACCTCATCGTGGGAGAACGAGAGTTTGTAGTCGGTTTGCTCCTCAACTTTTTCAAGCGCCTCAATCATCGGGGCGTCGTTTAGCCTAAGGGTCACTTTCCCCTTTGTAGCGGCAAACACTAAGGCAGGCATCATCAACAAGCATAAAACAGCAATAACTCTGCCTAACCATTTCAGGGCACCCTCCCGGATGTCCGGCTTTCCAATCTTTTGGTAGGTTTCCATAACAAATAATAATGATCGTTTACTTAAAAAACGATTTATTTATCATTTAGGGCACCTTTTTAATGTATTTTTTAACAAAAAATGAAAAATTTCGCCAAATTGTTAGCAATAATCAATTATTATCGGCACTCGTCTATCACGATTTTATCATCCACCAGCTTCACGTCAAGATAGCTGAACTTGTTGAGACGCTTCACAACCTCACCGATATCCTCATTGCGTCCCGACACGAAATGAAGCCGGTAGCTCATCAGCGAGCGGGAGTTAAGAACCACATTGACATTATACCATCTGCCAAGTTCAAGCATCATATCGGCAAGCGGAGTATCATCAAAGTAAAAATACCCGTCACGCCAATACTCAAATGCCTTCATATCGACCGATGAAACCACAAGTTTGCCATTGACCGAAGTTACATCCTCTCCGGGATTGAGGATGACCGACGACCGGTCAACAAGATTCTCGACCTGCACGCTCCCTTCGATAAGCGACACTTTAAGATCGGCGCGACTGTAGGCACGCACATCAAATTCAGTGCCAAGAGCAATCGTGCAATAATCCTGCGAAACAACGACAAACGGATGATCGGCATCCTTTGCCACATCGAAGTAGGCTTCCCCCTCAAGGTTCACACTGCGGCGATCTCCGCTGAAACGTGCCGGAAAACGCAGCGAGCTTTCGGGACTCAACAGCACATTGGTGCCATCGGCAAGAATCACCTCCATTGTTTTGCCCACAGGGGTCGTGACGATACACTCTTCTGAAGCAACTGCCTTTCTAAGCCTCATGTCAAGAATCTCAACCGCAGCTCCCGAATCGGCAACCGCGCTCACCGGCTTGGACACAAAAGCATCGCCGGCATCTTCGGCAACATCCGATTTTTCACGGTGTCCGAACAGAACCTCGCTCGGATTGCTTATCGCTGAATAAAGCACTATTTCGCCATCTGACTGAACCGCATCATGCTTTACATTGAAATATCCGAATGACAACAGCAACAGAAGCGTGGCTGCAACTCCTACACCAATGCCGCCCAACATACCGTAAAGCACACGCCTGCGTCTTCTACGTCTCAACTTGGCGATATCAGGCTCTTGGGAGGACAATCTGCCTAAGGTGAGCTGCAACTCTTGCTCCACATTCACCCGTGGCGAGCGCCCGCATCGGAAAGCACACTCAGTGTCGTGGAGCTGACGCAATGCTTCGCGCAACTCCGCATCTTCGCGGATTGCCTCAGTGTTGCCATCTTCAAGATGTTGCAACAACTTCTCGAAGAGATGTTCTTCACGATTGTTCAATTCATTATCCATAGCGCCTATATAAGATATACGTTAATGATCGCTTGGGCGGGCATCATTATCTCCATCTTTTTTATTGAAATTTTTTCTTATGAAAGCAAGCCCCTTTACTATATGCTGCTTCACGCCGCTTGGTGTGATGTCAAGCAACCGGGCAACTTCCTTATATGTTTTCTCATGAATATAGCATTGCTCCATCACAAAACGTGTGCGCTCAGGCAGCCGATCGATAAGCATCTTCACCCTGTGGAGCCGTTCATCGCAATCGTCAATGTCGATCTCATCTTTATCATCGATCAACAGAGCCATGCGCATGACGTAATCGTTCTTGACACTGATGTGCCGCAGTATGTCAAGACAACGGTTGCGAAGTGTCACAAACAGAAATGACTCAGCCGCCTTGCCGTCATCGAAGTCATAGGTCTCCCATAATTTGACAAAAGCATCGCTGACGGCATCTCTTGCAAGCTCATCATCGCCGACAACGTATATGGCGTAGCGTAGCAACTTGACGTAGTTGCTGCGGAACAGCACCTCAAACATTGATTTTCGTTGATCGGCATTCATAACACAATGCATTGAATAAGATTGCAAATTTAAGAAATATATCTCACAAACCCATATCGCCCATTCTATATGTTCAAACAAAATAATTGGTGTTTTTCGCCAAAGTTGTATAAATTTGCATTCGCTGCCGGAGATTGAGTTCCGTAAAGCAACACAATACACCACTATTATTACCACCAGATGGCTAACAGACATATAATCGGGCTTCACTGGAAGCTATTTTTCCCGCTCGTAGGATTATCGTGGCTGATCATAGGCATAACAATCGCCTATTTCGTGGCTCACGAAGAACAGCGCCTAAAGGAAAATCTCGGGAACCGCCTGATAAACGTGAACAGCACCGTGATTGAAGCATATCGCAAAGACGCCAATCTACAACGAACGGTTGAGTTCATAAAGCTTTTCACCAACAGGACCACGCTCGACCCATTGCGAATAACGGTGTATGACAGCAATGGAAAAATGGTAGCCGACAATGCCGAAGCCACCATCCACATCTATGACAGCAACGGAAACATAATCCCGGAGTTGAAACAACTGTGGAATAACCCCGATGAAATTTCCACCCACGACATCGAGCTTGACGGAGCTAAATTCATGATAAGCTCAAAATCAAGCCCCGACGGATTGATACATTCTTTCGCGGCATTGCCATATAAAGGCGAGGTCCATGAATTTCTGAGCGTCGACCCGATGATATGGATAGTGGTGATAGCAATCGGAATCATCTCTTCCCTGCTCGCCTATTTAGGATCAAGAGCACTGAGCCGTAACATATACGCCCTGCGCGATTTTGCAAACGCTATCTCGTCAGACAAAATGCCCGACAGCATCGACCTGAAATATTTTTCCAAAGACGAACTCGGCGAAGTATCGATCAAGCTGCTGTCGCTCTACCGCGACAAGCTCAATGCCGAGCATGAGAAGCTGCACCATGAACAGCAGATAGCCATGAACGTGAGCCATGAGCTCAACACTCCTGTGGGAATCATAAAGGGGTATCTCGACACCATTCTCGCCGATCCGGAGATGCCTGAAGAGACGAAACGCAAGTTCCTGATGCGCGTGCAGCAGAACACCAACCGACTCGCCACTCTGGTCAACGACATAAACATGGTCATGAGACTGCAAGACAACGGATCGGGCATAGAATTGACAAGGATAAACTTCCATGACATAGCAGTAAAGCTATGCGATGACATAAAAGCGGGACAAATATCCAAAAGCATAAAATTCGACTTTGACGTGCCGGATCCTTGTTATGTGATAGCCCACGAGTCGCTGCTCATAAATGCCATACTCAACCTCATAAACAATTCGGTAAAACATTCCGAAGGCACTCTCATCACCCTGCGCTATATGGGCGAAGAGGACGGACGCGCCATCTTCTCATTCTCCGACAATGGAATTGGCGTGGAGGAGGAGCACCTGAACCGGCTCTTTGACCTGTTTTACCGTGTCGACAGCGGCAGAGCGCGTAAAAACGGAGGTTCCGGACTGGGATTGCCGCTGGTGAAAAGAGTGATCACCGCCATGGATGGCGAGATAACCGTAAGAAACCGGGAAACAGGAGGGCTGGAATTCATATTCAGCCTGCCCACAACCAAGAAGAACGCATAGCGGCGCCGGAATCAACCTGCATGACCCAACTATTGCCCTCTCTTAAATGTTTCACAATCAAAAAAGACTGTAGACTATGGACAAAAACAACGACAAAGAAATAGTGGCTCAATTTGAAGAAAAAGTGCGCGCCGACCTCATCAGCTTCCTTCAAAACAAGGAGGCGCTCGACCCCCATGTGCCCGAATGCCCCGATGTAGAGGAGAAGTGGGGCGAAATAGCCCGCTCCTATATGCCCGATGGAGTGCGTGAATTTCAGAACTATCCGGTGGTGTCACTCGGATGGATGATGTTCATCGGCATGACGATGGCATTCTATTGGGACACCGACTGGGAAAAATACTCCTCCCGGAAAAACCTCTACGAAGAGATTCGCGACAAGCGCGGCTATGACAATATGGATGAAGCCGTAGTGGAGGACGTGCTTCGCTACGAAGGTGAAGCCGCAGAAAAAATAACCGAACTGGTGGCTGAATGCGCCTCACGTGTATTCTCGCTCCTCAACCACGAGCACATCGAGCCCGGAACCGAAGCCGCCCTCGGATGCTACATCGCCGCCCTCCACCAGCTCTACCTCGCTGGAATGGCAATGGAACTGAACGCCCTCGGCTATCACATGACCCCGATGCAGTAACCCCACACCCCGCGATACTGACAGCCCGCAGATGCTCTGACGGGCTTTTTTCATGCCCGCAAACAATTCTGTTTCCGGAAGTGTTGCTATACTAAACACACAACAGACATAATCTATAAAAAAACACCACCAATATGAATCAAAAGACTGCAATGTTCTGCTACCAGTGCCAGGAGACTGCACGTGGCAAAGGTTGTGAACTGATCGGAGTGTGCGGAAAGCATCCTGAAACCTCTGCCCGCATGGATCTCCTGCTTTATGCAGTGCGTGGAGCCGCAATCATCAATCGTGAGCTCAGAGCGAAAGATGAACCTTCACGGGAAGCAAGCCATCTGATAATTGACTCGCTATTCGCAACCATAACCAACGCGAACTTTGATAATCCCGCTATCGACGGTTATATCCGTCGCGTGTTTGAAATCAAAAATATTTTGGCGGGCACTGCAAAAAAACAGGGCATCACATTGCCCAACCTGCCGCAAGTTGAATTCTTCGCCACTCCTGATGATGCGGAAAAATGCCGCGAGTTCACCGGCGTGCTTGCAGAGCCGGATGAGGACTTGCGCGGACTTAAACAACTTGTGATATACGGATGCAAAGGCATGGCGGCTTATGCACGTCACGCGGCAAACCTCGGATATGAGGAGGATGACGTATATGCAATTATCGAAAATGCCCTCGCCGAAACCGCTCGTCCCGACATAAGCGCCGACGAGCTTCTTTCGCTCGTGCTCGAAGTGGGCGACGGCGGTGTAAAAGCAATGGATCTGCTTGACCGTGCCAACACCGGCACCTACGGAAATCCGGAAATAACAACAGTGGACATAGGCACACGCAAACGCCCCGGAATACTCGTCAGCGGTCATGACCTGAAAGATCTCGAAGAACTCCTTGAACAAAGCAAGGACAAGGGTGTCGACATTTACACTCACTCCGAGATGCTTCCGGCGCAATATTATCCCGCGTTCAAGAAATATCCTCATTTTGCCGGGAATTACGGAAACGCATGGTGGAAGCAGACCGAGGAATTTGAAAAATTCAACGGAGTATTCCTATTCACCTCCAACTGCATCGTGCCACCGCGCAAAAACTGCACATATCTTGACCGTGTCTACACGACCGGTGTGGTGGGAATGCCGGGAACCCGACACATAGCCGAGCCACGCGACGGCAGCCGGAAGGATTTTTCCGAACTCATCGCCCATGCACAGAAATGCCAACCACCGGTCGAAATCGAACATGGCACCATCACCGGCGGATTTGCCCATCATCAGGTTATAGAGCTCGCGCCGAAGATCATCGACCTCATCAAGCGAGGAAAAATACGTAAATTTGTGGTCATGGCAGGATGTGACGGACGCTTCCCCTCACGTGACTACTACACACGTTTTGCCCAGGCTCTTCCCGAGGATTGCGTCATCCTCACCGCCGGATGCGCCAAATACCGTTACAACAAACTCCCTCTTGGCGACATCGAGGGTGTGCCACGTGTGCTTGACGCCGGTCAATGCAATGATTCCTATTCCCTCATCCGCATAGCCATGGCTCTGCGCGAAGCATTAGGACTGGAAGACATCAACGAGCTGCCAATCGTGTACAACATCGCCTGGTATGAACAGAAGGCAGTCATTGTTCTCCTCGCATTGCTCGCATTGGGTGTGAAAAACATCCACACCGGTCCAACTCTGCCGGCATTCTTCACCCCCGATATCCTGAAAGTGCTTCAGGAGAAATTCAACATCGGCACAATCTCTACTGTAGACAACGACATAGACACAATGATTAAAAAGTCATAATTGGCTTAAACACCTACTCTGATACTTCATCCGGAGATGACACGCTGACATCGTGCTATCTCCGGATTTCATATTTATCAATACATTCATGCGATTTTAATGCTGCTATTACAATACTATACCGAGGATTTTCTTATATTTGCGGAAATTCAAACTTTAATCGTATGAAAAAGCTCTTAATTTCCATGATCGCGGCATTAGCCATCACCGGCAGCGCGGCAGCTCAAGACACAGTGCTCAACAATCCTGACAATCGCCCCTATTTCGGAATCCGTGTAGCCGGAGAAGTCACCTGTCCCGGAGAGGTTTCTGAGGATGGCATAGGCGTAGGAATATTCAAAAACGGCGGAGGTATCGAGTTCGGAGGTATCTACAATATCCCCGTTGTGGCAAACTTCTATGTAGAACCGGGATTGAAACTTTATTACAACACCTACTCAGTCAAAGACAAATATTTAGACTTCGCCGGTGAAGATGTGAACAGCTGCTCCGTACGTAAATTCGGTATGCACATCCCGGTGATGGCGGGCTACCATTTCGATTTCACTCCCGAGATAAAGGTGCATCTATTCACCGGACCGGAACTTGAAATAGGATTCTCGGCAAAAGAGAAAGTATCGGGACGCAATCTTGACTTTTCCGGCGACCTATACAGCGACGAGGGAGGCATGAAGCGCGTGGACGTGCTTTGGGGCATCGGTGCCGGCGTGACATACCAGAAACTCTACTTTGGCGTAAGCGGATCACTCGGAATGTGCAACATGATGGACGAGTCCGACACCAAATTCCACGAAAACCGCGTGTCATTCACCCTCGGCTACAACTTCTGATCCGCGACCATTCCCGAATTCACATAAGATAAGGAGATTAATATAGCAATATCCGCATCCGGGCTAACTCCCGTGATGCGGATATTATTTTTGTCGGGAAAGAACACGGTACGATTATTCTTTAACAACAAATTGCTCCGGTTTGAAACCGGCAGAGATCCAATTCTCATCAGCAGCAAACGCTTCTTGCATTTCAGAATTTTTGACATATACGGTCATCTTAGCAATTTTATCCGGAGTTTTATTGATAATACCTTCAAAAACCTCTTCCGCAGTAGCTTTCCATTCAGGCAACCCGCTACTTTCCGACAAGTCAATCACCTCGAGATCGGAACAATTAAAGAAACACCTTTTGCCAAAATTCACTTTTTCTCCACGTATAATGATTTCCCTTGCATGATACAGACTACTGAATGCCTGAGTACCATCAATCGGAGCCATCACATTTATTGATGTTATTGCTGAATTCCATCCGAAAGCACTTCCATTGCCTTTAAGAGTTATATTATCTCCCAACACTATCGCGCCAGACAAAGCGGTATAAGAAAAGGCTCGAGAACCTATATTGCAATCTACGATAGGATAGATTACATCCGAAAGACTCGTGCAATTTTGAAATGCGTAGTCATATATTTCATTACAATTGGACAAATCAATCGAGTTAAGTTTCGAACAATATTGAAAACTGAACGGAGCAATCATCACAAGTTTATCCAAATTAATGCTTTCAAGATTGACACAGCTCCTAAAAGCAGATGAGGCAGCAATTTTTGTTACGCTCTCAGGCAACACAATCGCTTTTAATCCGGAGATGTTAGTTTCTGAACTATATTTATCTCCACCATCAAATGCTCTGTTGGGCACTTCGTTGCCTGCGAAAGTCGCATTGCTGAAATCAAGAGTCAACTGAGCGTCCTTTCCAAGCGCATCAGACTTTAAGAAATCTCTGAACGCATTAAGATCTTCAAGAGTCATCTCGCCATAGACAGGCAATGTCAAATTTTGTTGTGTGCCAATCTTCCTTTCAAGAAATTCAGAAATATCACCATCTTCACCTTTCGTATAAGACAGCGGAAATTTCTCTACTGTACCCTCAGCCCAATTGTCGTCGGTGGTCACGCTGAACGATAAGTCGGCATATTGATCGAGATTCCTGAACGAGCCTGTGATTACCGTGCGACGGTTGGCATGGAAAGGCACATTGGAAATAACCTTCTCGCAATTACGGTCTTTGTCTGCACGGTAATAGCTCAAAGTCACCTCCTGAGGCTCTGCGACATCGCTGTCAGCCGGTGGCACAAGATAGTAATACGTGAACAGGTTTCCGGTCCTGTTTGCAGTTTCTGTTACCGTTTTTTCCATAATAACCGGCTCCTCAGCTTCGGAGTCAAGGGTGTACGAGCCATCATACGGATTGTAGTTATACCGCTTATTATAGAATGACACTTTTACCTTGTCACCGGTATTAAGTGTGCCGGTTTCATTGACAACCAATTTAGCCACCACGTGCTTAAGCACGACAGTTGCCGCACTTTCCGATGGCTTAAAATTCAGTATGCGTCCACAGAAAGCTATGGAAGATTTCTTCTGCACTACACTGTGAGACCGGCAGGGCCAGAATTTGTTCAACCCGTCATTATCTGCCCAAACCACAATATCATAGGTTTTGTTCTTGTCAAGTTCAATGTCCAATGTGTACTTGTCGCCACTTTGCTTCATAGATCTTTCTGTCCAAGAAGCGTCTAATAATGGTGACGCAGAACTCTCCTTATAATATAGATTGGCTCGCGTAGGAGTTTCATCCGTATCATCTACACTCGCACGCGAAATCATCGCACGATCAATACTCGCCTCTATGGTGACAAGTCCGTTTTGTGCTCCGGCGGGCATATCCTCACTGCTGCATGATGCAAATGCAAGAGCCGACAGAAAAATTATTATTGATATTGATAGATGTTTCATGATTATTCGGGTATTATTTCGTTATTATCATCCTCCCATTCTTTCTCCAGCTCAGCAGAGAATTCCTGCTGTACTCCATTATAGAGCTTGCTGAAATCACCACGGATTATAGTGCGGCAATTGGCTTTAACAGGAACATTTGACAAGATGAGTGGCGTTGAACCCATAGCTCCGCCATTCTTCTCATAATTCACTTCCAGATTGACCAACTGGGCATTATCGCCACCGGGAACCATCACATAGGTTGTCATCACCTTACCTGAAAGATGGTCGGTATCCACATTCTGCGATGCCATTGCGGCATTAAGCATTGTCTCTGAAAGATTTTCAAGCAATCCTGTAGATGCATCAAACGAGAAACCGGAATACTCCATAGACCAACTCAACCTATCTCCGGCAGAAAGCGGAGCAGCACCGGTGTGCTCGAAATCTATTCGGGCCACCACATGACTTAATGTCACCGGAATCTCCTCGCCATCGACGGGCATGACATCCTTATAGCCCGAGAAAGCCAAAAATCCCGGAGACAGCACTATATCGTCAAATTTAAGATCGGAAAGAGTCTTAACTGCCTCCTGAGTGTCGGTGACAACACCGCTTTCAGGAGTAGCGCCATTTTCAGCCGCCCAAAAAGCGAAACGGTAATTCTGTTTCCGGTCAAGATCCTTAATCTCAAAACTGCACACTCCCGCTTCATTGAAATCCGCACTATACCGTCCATTGCCGTCAATGTCGGGAATCGAGAGCGTGCCATTGTCACCGATTACATAAATCTGCATCACACAATATCCGGGTTTTGGATCGGTACTGTTCATGTCATGTGCACGGGAATTCGTTATCTTGTCGGCTGTTACCCTCACGCTAATGCCTGCCGAATCAAAATCAGATTCCGCCGAAGGTTCATCGGACCGGCTGCATGATGCGGCAGCACACCCCACGGCACAAAGCATAAAATAAATGATTGACTTTTTCATTACTTATAAATTATTGATTTATTTGATCTTTCAGAATTCTATTATTATGTCATCCTCCCATTCAGTATCTACAATTACACCACCGGAAGAATGACCCGCAGTAAGAAATCCTCCTTTTATAGTAGTCAGATGACCACGCCGATACTCCACCTTTACCCCCGACGATGAGCTGACCACAGCCCCAAGTTTATCCTTAACAATCAACGTGAGCGATACAAATGAATCAGAACCATTGGTCAACACACAATCATGAGCTATCATCACCGCATCTTCAGGAGCAAATCCCACCGCATCGCAAGCTGTTGAACAATAGAAAACACCGGTCACCGAGTCGGAAGGTTTTCCAGTTGATACATTAAATGCCGATGGGAAAAAGTATTCATAACGCACCTCTATCAAAAGTTCGCCAACCGGAGGATACCTCTCGGGCGATTTAGACCGCATTTCTTCATATCGCTTCACGTCAACGGCTATAATACGATATTTCGCCACCGGTCTTGTAAGTGCCATTTCAAGCTGAGTGCCATCGGCGCCATGCGTGATATGACTGAAATGGTAGGCAGCATCACGCAACGAAGCACCGGCTTGATAAGGCTCGGTCAACAGCGACACCATAGCGAGATTACCGGTGTCATATAAATGGTCGCCCAATGGCTGATCGGGAAGAGTATGGTCTGCCCATAGCCTTAACCCGTATGAGCCACATGGAGCATCAATCTCCACAAGATAGCGTCCATCGGACATCGGCATAGGATTCAACTCCCTGCGCAAAGACACTTCACCATTCTCTTGATCAATAAGCTCAACAACACTTCTGAGCATAAATCCGCCACTCACACTGCGGGAGTTCATCTCATAATCGGGCAAGACCGTGCCGGGCAGCGTGAACATCAATCGCAATGGCGCCATGGCAAACACACCTTTCGCCAACGGCACCGACACACGAGTGATACCCGCGACACCGACATCAGCAATCGCCATCCCCGACACCATATCTTCATCGTCACCATATTTCTGTAAAAGCCATTCCTGAAGCATAAGCAGGGAAGAGCACGGAGCCTCGCTCATATCGGCATTTATCACCGCCATTATGGTATAATTTCCGGCTTCGAGTTGAAGCACCTCTGACGCAAGGTCAGCAGCATCGGTAAAATGATAATACCCCACAATATCACCTCCTGCCGCAAACACTCCGATTGTCACACCCGACAATTCCTTATCTTGACAATCGTGGTTGTCAAGACCCACGACCAGTCCATTGCCGTCTTCATGAACTGAATAGCTGCAACTCGCCAAAATAAGCGCCCAGAACATCAATGCCATACTCCACAGATTTCTCATGCCTCTATTCCTCTTTCAGTATGACAATAACCTCAACTCTCCTCGCCTTTCCACGTTCTTGCTCTATCATATCGATCCCATTGCCATGTATGGACATTCGAGCCTCCTGAATCCCCCTTTTCACAAGCTTATTTTTGACAGTTTCAGCACGTAGACGCGATATTCGCATATTCACCCTCTGCGTTCCGATATTGTCACACCAACCTTCAATCCTCACATAAGTATCCGGATTTTCCTGAAGAAACAAAGCTATTTCATCCAATTTCGCAATCTCGCTTCCCGAAATTGTAATATTGTTAAATGAAAAATATATAATCGGTAACTTTGATGACACCCACTTACCAGCCTCCATCACTTCAATGACAGAAGATTCCTGAAACTCATCCAATCCGTCATCATCCTGAGTGATTACATCAGTTTCAACAGCTCTTGCATCCTCCTTCGGTAACACAGGATGAATGATACCTCCGGAATATTTATCATGAATGTCTTCTGACTCCAAAGTCCGCTTCTTTGGTGATTTTCCGAATGACCATCCAACAGTCACGCTGCTTTCCCATACAAAATCAGCATGATGGTGCAACCCCGACACGCCGTCAATAGGATTTCCTGTGAGATAGACTGCACCGGAATAAACCCCAATCCTAATATTGCGTGTCACTTCACAAGAAGCCCCGGCTTTTATTCCAAGCCCAATATGCCACTTTGTGCCGTCATTAACAATGACCGCCCTATCCTGACCGCCGCTCACTTTAGCTGACGTTCCGGTTAGGGAAACCAACGGAGATATATCTGCCGTCCAAGGCCCGTCATATCCGGAATTAAAAAGAGTGATCATGTTTGTATTGAACTGTATAGCATAGTCCTGCATTTTGACTCTGCCTTTCAAATCGTCATAACAGGAACCTGCCATACCGGCTACAGGTGTAAGATAGGTGGAGCCGCCAGCACCGAGCCAATAACCCGACTTGACACAACAACGCCGTGAAGTCATGGCAATCTCTCCCCACCCGGCAGAAAACTCCGAAGAAAAAATCCGATTGAATCTATAACCAACAAAAGCACCAAATGCATATCCAACTTTAGAGTTTCCGGTGCCAAAACTACTCAAAGTTGAAAATCCAAACTGGACACCGCCATCAATTCCTGCATACCAACCGCCATCTCCGGCATCAAGCCTTTGCGGATTTATACAAAGAAATATTGCTGCAACAATCACTATCGTTGTTCTCCTAACGCGACTCTCTATATTCATATCCGCAACAAATTTGCTTCGTGTATCACGAAACACCTTACATGAAAGTTCTTGAAGCATCTTCATGATGAATAGGAGCACAAAATAGATTATAAAAATTAGTTTCTGTTATAGAATATATGGATTGCCGCCCTTCACACGTTTTCATTGCAAAATTAAATAATCAACTCAATCACTACATTATAAAAACGTAAATTGACGATTTTGAAATGCATTTTTTACGCTTTTACAAAAGATTCCCCAAAATACTGTTATTTCAAAACTTCTATTTTGGTTAACTTTGCAACACTATGATTGAGGAGATATATCATGAGGTGATTCTTGCCGGATGGGTGACAGCACTTATTCTTGGAATATGTCTGCTGTGCTGCCGAGTTCCTGACCGACCGGTGTTCAAGATATATATACGCTCGAGAAGAATCCTTGCGGCGGCATATATTATATTCGGTCTGTGTATTGCACAATTCTCAATATTCAACCTGCGCGTCACATCGCCATACGTAGCTGTAGCATTGCCATTATCCTACTATTATATCGAAGGAATTCTCTTCGGAATGTCATTCAGTTCACTTCTTGACAAGTCCTATATATCCCGTCATCAGCTAAAACGGGACTTCATTCCATACATCATCTTTCTCATCATCGCATGGTCTGGTGCTCTGGCTTTTCAAGGAACTTTACGCACAGTGATGTTGATTGTGGCATCGGTATGGTTTTTCGCGGCGGCGAGTACAATTGCCATCCGCTTCTTGAAAATATACCACGCAGCAGTCAACAAACTCAATGATTACTATGCCGACAATATTGACGCATTCGTGAAATGGCTCCACAAAAGCACCTACGGCATAATATTTTTCGGACTATGCGGATCTATACTGTCATTCGCTCCACAATGGGGCAACACAGTTTTCATGTCATGCGGAATAATAATGTTCATCTACATATTCACTTCATTGCAAAACTACATCCTCAACTATGAAGAGATTGAGGCTATTGTAGCAGACTGCACAGAAAAACAGTGCGACACCTACAAGGAAGATGTCAACTACACTTTCCATCAGGCAGTGGCTAAATGGGTTGAAGAAGGAAACTATCGGAAACCTGGAGTAACATTGCAGGATCTGGCAACTGCCGCAGCCACCAATCGCTCTTACATATCAGCATTCATAAACTCGGAATACAAATGCAACTTTAGAGAGTGGATAAACACCATGCGCATGGAATACGCAAAAAGACTGCTGACTGAAAATCAGGGGATGACCATTGAAAAAATAGCTACAGAATCAGGATTCTCCACATCTGCATACTTCTGCCGTCAATTCCAACAGCGCGAAGGCATCACCCCATCATCCTGGCGCGACCACCTATCGCAACCCTGAACCCAGAACTTACTAAACAGGATAACATTTCACATCATGTGATAATTTACCTTTCAAATTATTGAAGTTATCAATTTTAAGTTGCTTCAGAATCATCCAAATGTAGTGACGCACGGCTCGTGCGTCAGAATACCATGCATGATATTCAATTCGTTATGGCGGACGCTCGAACCGAGTATTCCCTACAATTACGGATAAAATTCTTTTTTTGTAACACCCTCTTAGATATGTAAAGGAGGGTGTGTCGTCCGGAGCCCTGGGAGCGTAAGGGGAATGAATGCGTATCCCCGCATCCGGTCGTGACGACGGCTTCGTGTTGGTGGTCTGTGCACATTGATTAATGGACCAATTCAAGCAGTCTTTCAGGTCAAGCCTGAAACTTAGCGAATTCTCGGGC
>JAMPGZ010000022.1 GCA_023663655.1 Lachnospiraceae bacterium | reverse complement strand
ATAGTAAACAACTGTTTTGCTATCCTCCAAAGGGTGTTGTTTTAATTATTACCACTCGTAAACCTTATAATAAAGTAAAAGCGGTGCTTGACCACATGATGCCAAATACTAATATAAGACCACATAAAGAAAAAGGAGATAAGCCATGATACCGAAGTTTTTATCGACTAAGCGTTTTTGGATATTTGAATGTGTGGCAACCGTATTGCTGAGCCTAAGCACTATTCTATGGATTGGTAGGAATATTGAGGCTATATTACTAATCGCCTTGACATTTTTCATGTCAAATACGATTGCTTGGATTATAAGCGACAAACGAATTGGATCATTATGTTTCCTTTCCTGGTTACTTGGCGGAGGTGCCTATGCTTTGGATATAGTTCTCATCGACTGGTTCAAAATGAGTACACATGAGTCATATCCGCTTATTATCGGGAGTATGTTGCTCGCACCACTATTCGCTGCGATAAATGGTGTGATTTGCCTGTCAGCTTGGATAATAGCCGCAAAAATATATAAACGCGTTGAATTTAAGCGAACGGTTGCCATCATACTATCTTGTTTTGGAGCCATCGGAGCAGGAATTTGCATCGGAGCGGGATTATATTGGTGGTTCTTAGCTTTAGGATTAATTGCGATCTTCTCCGGATGGTGGTGCCAAAATTTGTTGCGTTCTATTCCAAATAAAGGAATAATATGGGCATTTCAGTCTATTGACAAAATAGAATGGTATCAGAATTGGAAACCAAAAACAAAACCTATTACTGGTACTGATTATTTGTCACAGTTGAAAATCTTTCTTCCGTTTATCCAAATAACTCTTTTTGTGTTTTTCGCTGCGGTCGTTGGAAGCGGTAGGTTGAACAAACCTAACCATGTGATAATACCTGACAATGTTTCACCAATACCGGCAAGCGAAGCGGTAAAAAACGGGGGCTATAACGAAGATGAAGTATATGATTTGTCAATGGATGAATGTCATGAAGCTGCCAAATTGTTAGAAGCTAAATTCCCCAATTCCGTAGTTCAAAGTGGATTCGGATATAAATTATCCGATAAAGATGGTGCTAATGATTCTATCCAACTTTATAAATTCTCTGATTATCATGTTCAACTCATTGGCGTAATAGAGAATAACAAAAAAATAATCTCCGCAATATGTACAAAGGAATACAGCCCGACCTATCCTAATGAATTGATTCTTTACAAAGGTACACCTCCAGATATAATATTGTTTAGGATTGACTAAGAGAATAAGACAGTAACATTATAATGAGTTAGCATATCCCCAATTATGAAATGATATATGAGATTGACTGATAAACGATTTTGGTTATTGTGGATTATAGGGACAATTGCGGCTGTTATAGTCTGTCTATGCTCTTCATGGAGTAAAGATACATTGTTCCTTGCTGTGGCGTTTGCACTATCGCTGATTGCAGTTGCCTGCGGCACACCCTATCACGAGCCCCGGACGGAGCGAGTCTGTTGAAGGAATGTAGGCTATACGGTGTTGACCGGTGGACATCTTCGATGCCCGTTCATTAGCGCACCTTACACCGCACCTCGGCTATCGCCTCGTGGCGGTGCTTAAATTATTTTGCCGTTTCACGGCGATAAGTCCATGTCCATAAAAACACAGGTAATCCATTGTATAATGTAACGATACGCTGATAGTCAATATTTTTACCGGACACCAATAAAAAATGAAATAACGGGGGGAAGAATAAGAGAATCAGAGCGGGCGTTCCAATTGATTTGGAGCGCCCGCTTTTTCTATTTCACAAGCTCGTTGAAAAGGCGGTCGAATGTTTCTTCGAGATTCTCGCATCGTCCCGGATGAGGACGCGAAGTGGCTATACAGGAACTTTTCATTGCAGTGATCCATCGGAAACGCTCCTCCGGAAGCAGTTCTGCAATAGGTCCGGCACCCTTTTCGCCATGAGCGATCCTCACAAAACCATTACATTGGTCAGCCAGACGGTCGATGGTCATGGCATTGTCAAATCCTGAATACCGTTGCTCGTTGATGCACAACCGTGCTTTGATCCACTTTGCTCTTTTCGACATCATCACCAAACCGATGTTCATGAATTCCTCACGCTCCACACGCGGCACATAGCGTATCACGGCATATTCATATAAGTGCATTTCGTTCATCTACAGCTCTTTTTACAAATATGGAAGAATTGGCAAGTCTCGTGGTGAGAAATTTCTCATACATCTGGCGATGCTCGGCAGGTGTTTTCTCATCCCCCTCCCATGAAAGCCAACTGTCGGGAATCATCGACACAATCTTTTTAAGTGTCCTCGGAGTGATTTTTTGCCTCATCTCCTTGTCGACAGCCTCTATGCAGTCAGCTTTACGCAAAAGCGCATGACTCTTGACATAAGGAAACGGCGACAACGCCGCTTGCTCCGGATCGGTTCCGGCATGATGGAAATATAATGAAGCCCCGTGGTCTATGAGCCACACCTCATCATTCCACACAAGCATATTGGTGTTCTGAACTGTGCGGTCGACATTGGCGAGAAACGCATCGAGCCACACTATAGCCGAAGCGAGCTTCCCGTCGATCTTATTCACGTAGGGATCGACCGTCACAGCTCCCGACAGGAAGTGCATTCCAAGGTTCTCCCCATGACTTGCACGGAGTAGATCCTGAATCTCCTCGTCGGGCTCGGTGCGTCCGAAATCCTCATCCAAATCAAGGAACACGAGTTCCGGCACACGAAAACCCAAAGCTCTTGCCACCTCTCCTCCTATCAGCTCGGCAATGAGAGCCTTGGTGCCATGACCGGCACCCCGGAATTTAAGCACATACTTGAAGCCGTCGTCGGCTTCAGTGAGAGCCGGCAACGAGCCGCCCTCCCGAAGAGGTGTGATATAGCGTACCACCTGTTGATGTCGTAAATCAGTCACTTATATTATCAATTTATCGCCCTGCCGGGCACATTGCAAATATAGCCTATTCCGCGAGAATTTCAATCACAAATTATTAAGTTTCTTGGTTTCTTCCACGTCCAGAGCATCGGCAAGTATTGAGATAGGATTTTGCACCGGCAATCCTGTCGACATCTCGATCTGCCATTTGCACGTTTCACAATCGGTAGCCACAAGATCGACACCGGCACGCTCTATCTCATCAAAAAGCGGTCGTCCCATAGCCTGAGAGTAATCATAGTTTTCCTTCTTAAATCCATAAGTTCCGGCTATGCCACAACAGTTGGGATCAAGCGGCACATAGTCCAACCCCGGAATCATCCTCATCAACGACATCGAATAGACCGACCAACCAAGCCGCTCCATGTGGCACGGCACATGATAAGCCACTCTCTTGTGGTAATCTCTGCGGAATGCGAGCTTGGCGCCTGCCTCATCGATAAGGCTATATACAAAGCGTGTGGCAAGCATCACATCATCGCGCACATCACGGGCATCGATGCCGAGCACATGAGTGTATTCATCACGGATGGTGAACGTGCACGTTGAACTTGTCGACAAAATCGCCGACACACCATGCTTCACAGCTTTTCTTATGGACCGCAGATTTATATCGGCATCACGGGTCGCCTCCTTCACCAGTCCGTTGGCTATCTTCGCAACGCCACAGCATTTCTCCTCCTCCAACAGAATCACGCCATAACCCAACGCGTTCATTATCTTTACCATATCCTTGCCGAGCTGAGGATAATTGTATTGCACATAACACCCGTGGAAATATGCCACGTGCTTGTCATACTTGAGTTGCTCGGTCTCCGCTTCCCGCTTGTACCATTCAGTGAACAGCTCACGCGAATAGCTCGGGAATGTGCGACGCGAGTCAATGCCAAGCACCGTATCCATTATTTTCTTAACAGGCTTTAGATGCAGCATCCTGTTCACTATCGGGGCAAACGGTGTAGCCATCGTCCCCACGAAATCAGTGCTCGCGAGCATCCTGTCGCGCAAACTCGGAGCATGCTTGCTGTATTTAAGCCGTGCCTGCTGAATTATATCGCCTATTCTCACTTCCGATGGGCAAGCGACCTCACACCGCTTGCAGTTAAGGCAATATTTCAACGCCTCGTCATAGAAATAGGGTTTCTTAAGACGGTAACGCTCCCCATCGGGTCCGGCTTGTTTAGGACCCGGAAAATCATGGTTCACAGCCGTCACCGGACAATATACCGTGCAAATCGTACACTTTATACACTCATCAAAATTGGTGCCTGTTCCATTATTTATCCTATCCCTATCCATGACGATTCTCTTTTTCATTAATGATACATTCAGCCACCTTCAATGCCGTGAGAGAAGCAACTCCGCCGCCGGAACCCTCCTTCAGCGCGTCATGACCGCCCAACACCGCGCCTATGGCTCGGAAATTCTCAATTCTGCGCCCGTCTTTATAGACATAGAATCCGGAATCAGTCACAACGCCAAACTTCATGTAAGCCTGACTGTCATAAAGATTCTCCCGATACCACTCATCTCGCGGACCGGAGGCATTGACATCGAGCCTGAACACCGGTTCAAAGATTTCGCTTGCCGTTGCCTCAAGTCCATGACTGAAGAAACTTCCTGTGGCAAGGATGAAGTTTTTCCCTGCAAGCGGCATCTCACCGAGATTGACCGTGGTCACGCTCTCAAGCCTTCCGTTGATAATTTTACCCGAAGCAACAGTGTCGCCAAGCAGATAAGTTCCGCCAAGCCGCTTGAAATGATGTCTCAACCTCAATTGCGCTCTCATGCCACCCAATGACATAGGCATGGTCGAGACATAATGCACCGGGCACACAGTCTTCTGTTGCATCTCGTCGACAGGAGTCTCATCATAAAGTCCTATCACCGCCGGCATTATTACAGAATCGGCGCCGGTCTCCTCGACTATCTTGTTGACATCAGCCGCCAGTTTTTCCACCACCTCCGATGTTATCACTCTCGCCATGGTGGTGGCACGCATCTCACTCGAACTTTTACGCAGATTGTCAAGCTCGGGCGACGTGATCTCACGTATCTTGCTTTTCAATCCGGCGAGTTCCAGTCCCGCCGAAATGAATTCCGGATAAAAGTCCACATATCCTTTTATGTTGATTATCGCCACCTTGCCCCAAGGTATATCGGTAAAGCTTTCGGTGACCGCATAATCTTTCATACTCAACCACACCGGCTTCAACATTCCGGTAGGAGTCAAGCGATAATGGTTTTTCTCTTCGCTGCCGTTCAATGTGATTCCGGCATCTTTGAATATCTTCCTCACTTCCGGAGCAAGTTTTATTATTGACTCCATGCCCACTTTGGAATAGGGGTGCTCGGGGGGAAGCTTGGCTATAGCCTCAAGAGGATGCGCCACATCCTTTCCATTATGATGGTTGAACAGTGACAACGCTCCGGCATTGAAATGCAAGGCGCTTTGTCCGGTTGAGACAATAGCTACCGACTGCCCGGCGTTTATAAGTTTTATCCCACACAGGAGCGCGCTCATGCCGCCTCCTATTATAACCGTATCATAAACCATAGAGCCATCATTTAGAATCAATTTTATCCAACGGAGTTGCGATTTTATCAAGACCGCACACACCTTCATATAACCACGACATGAACTGAGCCTCAATCAGAGACTCGCCCCAAGCCACAGGCTTCATGCCCTTCCATCGTTCATTAATGAACGATGACAGATCGCGCAACGTGCGTTCGGCACATCGATTGTGCTTCACGAGAATGCCGGCGGCACGGCAAGCGCACATTTCCCCTTGACAAGTTCCCATCCCCATTCGGGTGCGACGGCGCAGGTTTATCAGATTCTCACAATGAAGCTTATTTATGGCAAAATTAATCTCACCCACCGACACCTGCTCGCATTCACAGATGAGTGCCTCGTCATATTCCGTCTTGAAATCTATTCCTTCGGCAAGCGAGCCATGACGATCTTCAGCAGCTTTCTGCTCAGTGCTGAGTTGAATTATATGAGCTTTTTTCCCGAACGTAGCCTCGGCATTGTCAAGCTCCGATCCCGGAAGCGGTATAGTGGCTGTGCGGCAACTCGACTTACGGTCAAGTTTTTCACACACCACATCAGTAGCCATCTCAGCCATAAGCCTATATGTCATGAGTTTTCCACCGGTTATGGTCACAAATCCCTCCACGCCGTCACGTTTGGCATGGTCGAGACACACAATGCCTCGGCTTATGTTTCGTCCGGTAGGATCATTTTCATCGGCTACAAGAGGACGCACTCCGGCGTATGCTCTCAGAATGCGGGCTTCCGCAAGCACCGGAGAAAGCAATGCACCCTCTCTCACCAACAGATCCACCTCGTCACGCGTCACTTCAAGATTGTCAATGTCGGCATAAGGGATGCGGCTTGATGTAGTACCTATCACCGATATCGTATCTCCCGGGACAAGAATATCGGCATCGGCGGGCTTGCGGCAACGATTTATAACCACATTGTTTATACGGTGTCCGAAAATCAGCAACGAGCCCTTTGCCGGATACATGTGCACGTTCACGCCCACCAACCGGGCAAGATGCTGACCCCATATTCCGGAGGCGTTCACCACCACCTCGGCATATTCCGACCATATCTCGCCATTGCGGTTATCGCGCAGTTTCACCCCCACCACTCGGTTTTGAGCAAATTCAAACCCTATCACCTGAGTGTAGGTGAGTATCGACGCTCCGTATTGACGAGCCGACACCACGTTGGCAACCGTGAGCCGGAATGGATCAATAGCCCCGTCAGGCACCCTCACGGCTCCTATCAGGTCATGATTCACCGACGGTTCCAACAGTATTGCCTCCTCCGGACTTATTATCTCGGCATTTATCCCTGCCGAAACACAGGCTTTCACAAATACCGATTGATAATCAATGTCATCCTGTGGAAGAGTGACAAACAGACCTCCGGTGTCATCGACGCAATGCCTCGCGATACGCTTCAGTATCATATTTTCCTTGATACACTCCTGAGCCGACTCCGGATCGGTCACAGCATATCTCGCACCACTATGAAGTAATCCGTGGTTTCTTCCGGTGGCTCCTGCCGTAAAATCAAATTTTTCCACCAAAAGCGTGCGAAGCCCCCTCATGGCACAATCACGTGCCGTTCCGGCACCGGTGGCTCCTCCACCTATTATTATGACATCGTAATGTCGGTTGGTTTTCGTGGTCATGAAAATCGTTTTTCCCGGTTTAACATTTTTAACTTTAACAAAGTTATAGCGTCGAATGTTTAGCCTCCTGCCAAAACAGTATCTGCGGCAGCCGCTATAAGGAACATGGCGGTCCTGATCTTCACAGATGCGGACCGCCATGATATAAACAATAGCTTAAAATAGATTACCTGTTAATTCGTATAATTATCAGCAGCAAAGTTACTGCGATAAAATAAACCGTGCCATACTCAATAATGAGTAAATTAGAGCCTTTTGCTGATAATTCAGAACTTTTTCCTCAATTGTTGCGCACTATTTTAAATTCAGAACCGGTGTAAACGAAACCGAGCACACCCGACGCAACAAGCCTCACGATTATCTCCTCAGCCGCAGCACGGCTGATGTGGGCGCCATGCATATAATCCTCCACCGTAGTCATGCCCCATTCATCGAGATAGGCAAGAAGCGCCGATTCAGCTTCCGACAACGAAAAGAACACCTCCTCGTCAGAGTTCATGCGTTCCCATGCTTTCAACATCACCGGGTGAGCGGCTATGTTTTCATCTTTCACGCGATAAAAAGCCCTCCATTTTCCGTCAGTTTCTCTTGAATACACAGGGCGACGTGAAGCCTTTGGTATCTCGGCTCGGAGCACTATCGCTCCCCCTTCACACACAAATGCAGTCACCTCCACCTGCTGAGGCGGAGAGCAATACATCGACGCTGCCTGTTCAATGACAAATATATCCTCCTCGCTCCTCACTCCGGCGATATTGCCATTGTCCTTGACACCCACAAGAAGGCGTCCGCCGTCATTATTGGCAAATGCCGATATTGAATGAGCTATTTTTGCCGCGTCGGTAATGGCAAATTTGAAGTCCTGATGCTCATGCTCGCCTTCGGCTATAAGACGGTTTATATAATATTTCCCTTTTATCGCTTTAATATCTTTCATCGCGAGGACAGGCTCTTACTCAGGATAAACCAAGTGACTACGGCTCTCAGCCGACTCAACATCGGTCATCTTGAGCAACACTTCATCAAGATAACGGCGTGCCTGCGCTTTGGCACCCTCAAGATCCATATAAGAATAATTTCCGCAGTCGCGAGGCGTTGCTCCGGGAATATCTCCTTCATAGTCGGCTATGAAGCTGAAAGTCTCAATCATCAACGGCAGTATCTCGGCGCTTTCATAGCCTCCTTTAAGAATCAGATAATTGCCGGTGCGGCATCCCATAGGGCCCCAGTACACCACCTTGTCTTTCCATTGCGGATGATTACGGAGGAAGGTGGCGGCAAGATGCTCGATGGTGTGCAATTCCGCACCCGACAAGGGTGCCTGGCGGTTGGGTTCGGTCATCCTTATATCAAACGTAGTCAACACATCTCCTGCCGGAGTCTCATCTATGCGTGACACATATATACCCCTCAGAAGCGTAAGGTGATTGACTGTGAAACTCGGTATCTTCTCCATCATATATCAAATTTTTGAAATGAATTCTTTTATTACCTCAAATGTGCAACGCGGCGCCTCCTGCCAGAAATTATTGTATTGCGCGGCATTGTCAGCCTCGCCGGGAGTGTCGCTGACCACACGTATTGAAATAAAAGGCACATTGCATGAATAGCACACCTGCGCTATTGACGCCGACTCCATGTCAACGGCTATCGAATCGGGATAGATCGACTTTATTCGCTGCAATTCCTCGGCTGAATCCACAAACATATCGCCCGATGCAATCAGCCCTTTCTTGACTTTATCAGCCGGAAGAAGCTCCAGCAACCCGGAATCAGCGCAGAAGAAACGCGGCAATCCCTGAACCTGTCCGCGCTCATTGGGAGCGCCACACCACACATCATGGTAAGCCACTCTTTCCCCGGCAACCACATCAAGAACTTTTGCTCCGGAACCGGTGCCTCCGGCAACTCCGGAGTTAATCACACATCCGGGCGCAAAATGATTGATGAGCTTCATCGCACCCATTGCCGCATTCACTTTCCCGATGCCGCATTGCATGACACACACCTGATTCGCACCGATATTTCCCTCATGAAACAGAGTGCCGCCAAGCTCAGTCTCCTTCACATGATCAATCAATGGCATAAGCAGATTCAGCTCGCTCTCCATCGCCACAATGATACCAATCTTCATAACAAATAGTATATTTCAAAGTCGTATTAATAACATCATCACTGCGGCAATAGCTGAAAGCAATCACCGCCGTTTTGACAATACAAAGTTACAAATAATACATGATGTCGCATTTATGTATTTCACAATTAAGGTTAAGAATGTGTTTAAATATCATCTATACCGTAACTGCGACCGGCACATCTTCAAGCCCTGTGAAAAAGGAAGATACGCGTCTCGACACCCTCAGTTGCACATTTCTATAAGATAATGGAATAATATTTATTATATAATTGACAGCTCTTGGCTATTTTTGTAACCGATAATAAACCCGTTCAAAAAAATGCTTAACCAATGAATGCCATCGAAAAGATAATCTGCAGTTGCCTGATAGCCTCATCGGCTTTCAACATGTCGGCGCAAACTAAAATGCCCCCTGCATGGCAATCCTCTTTTGTGAAAATAAATGATTCCGGAAAGCTCACATATTTTCCCGACGAGCAAGGTAACACCATCCCCGATTTCAGCCGCGTAGGATACCATCACGGCGATGTCAGTATTCCGGTCTACGCGGTCACTAAATCCATATCACCCGTCGAGGGCGACAATTGGGAACATATACAAAAAGCCGTCGACGAAATATCGGCTCTGCCACTTGACGAAAACGGTCATCGTGGAGTCCTGCTTTTGAAACGCGGAGTATATCCCGTGTCAAAATCGATTGTGATAAAGGCAAGCGGAGTAGTGCTGAAAGGTGAAGGCAGCAATATCAACGAGACACGCCTCATCGCAACATCCCCCACCCGCTACCCGCTCATCCAAGTAGCCGGAGAGGGAAAAATCAGTGAAGTTCCCGGCACACGTGTGCACATAACCGACGAGTTTGTGCCTGTGGGCACCCACAGCTTCACGGTATCAAGCGCCGCAGGATTCACGCCCGGCGACAAGGTGATACTCTATCGCCCCGGCACACAGGAGTGGATACACGACATACAGATGGATCGCATCGTGGAGCGCAAAGGCACCCGCCAGTGGACTCCGCGCGAATATAACCTCTCCTATGAAAGAACCATCACCAAAATCGATGGCAACAAAGTCTACATCGACAATCCTGTGGTGATGCAGATGGAGACTAAATATGGCGGCGGAGAATTGTTCAAATACACATTCGACGGTCGAATCGAGGAAGTGGGCGTCAGCGACCTCTGCCTTGAATCGGAATTCGAGCACTACGAGGACAATCAGCATGGATGGATAGGCGTACAGCTTAACAAAGCCGAGAATTGCTGGGTGAACAATGTCTCCGGCAGATATTTCGGATATGCCACCGTGAGCTGCGAACGTAATGCTAAAAACGTGACCGTGATCAACTGCCGCAATTTCGAGCCAAAGGCGGTAATCACAGGAGGACTAAGATATTCATTCAACAACATCGGTCAGCAAAATCTGTTCATGAACTGCCAGAGCACGGAAGGACGACACGACTATGTGACCGGCTCGCAGGTGTGCGGACCCAACGTATTCTACAACTGCACCGCTTCACAAACTTATGCCGACATAGGTCCACACCACCGTTGGGCAAGCGGCACCCTATATGACAACGTGATCACCGACGGAGAAATCAATGTGCAGGATCGCGGAAAAATGGGCAGCGGACACGGCTGGGCAGGAGTGACTCAAGTGCTGTGGAACTGCCGGGTGCGCAAAGCCGCCGTGCAAAATCCCTGGACCTCAGGGAAAAACTACAGCATCGGCACCAAGGGCGAGCATGGACCGGGACACTTCCCCGACCGTCCCGACGGTGAATGGGAAGGCGAAAACGAGACCAACGTATTCCCACGCTCTCTCTACATAGCCCAGCTTATGGCTCGCCAAAACCAGAATCTATCAATCTTAACAAAATAATAATGAAGAGATTATCAATACTACTATCACTACTTGTTCTTGTTGCTGCCGTAAGAGGCGCCGAGCCTAAACTGTCGCAAGAAGAAAAAATGGCATGGTGGAACGATGCCAAATTCGGAATGTTTGTCCACTGGGGACCTTACTGCCTCTATGGCGGTGAATACCACGGTTATAAACAAAATCGCGGAGGAGCAGAGTGGATCATGAACCGATGCAAGATTCCCGTAATGGAATACCGCGCAATGACAAGCACATTCAACCCGGTGAATTTCGATGCCGAAAAGCTCGTCACAATGGCAAAAAACGCCGGTATGAAATATCTGGTGTTCACCACCAAGCATCATGACGGATTCGCAATGTTCAACAGCGACCACACCAATTATAATATCGTGGACTACACGCCGTTCAATCGCGACATCCTTGACGAAATAGTAAACGCCTGCCGCAAGCACGACATGAAATTCGGCTTCTACTACTCTCAGTCACAGGACTGGAACCATCCCGGAGGCTCTACCGGACGGAAAGAAATGAAAGAGGGATGGAGCAATCCTGATTCAGCCGCAATCGACAAGTTCACAAAGGAACACAAAGGAGCATGGGATCTGTATCAGACAACCCAAACATTTGACGAGTATTTCCACAAGATTTCACTGCCGCAGATAAAAGAGCTCGTGACACGCTATCCCGATGTAGCTGTAATGTGGTTCGATACTCCGGGTGGAATCTCCGACAGCAATGCCACTGAAATCATGGATTTCCTTGCTGAATACCCTCACATCATCACCAATGACCGACTGAAACGCCCCAACTTCCCAGGCGATTACAAGACTCCGGAAGGACGAGTGCCGAAAGCCGAGGACACCGAAGGCATCTACTGGGAAACCTGCATGAACATCGGTAGCTCATGGGGATTCAAAACTTGGGAACAGAACTGGAAACCATCGAGTGAAATACTCCGCAACCTCATGACCATCTGTGCTCGTGGCGGAAACTACCTGCTCAACGTGGGTCCCGACCCACTCGGTGAAATACCGGCGACACCCACCCAATGCCTTAAAGAAGTGGGCGAATGGATGGCTAAATACGGCGATGCCATCTATGACTCCCAGCGCAGCGGCTTGACTCCGGAATGGGGCGAATGCATCCGCAAAGACAACGCCAAGAATTCATCCTACTACCTTTGTGTATTCAACTGGCCTGCCGACGGAAAGCTCAGACTTGACGGAAAATTCTCGGCTAAGAAAGCCACATTGCTCACCGATAATTCCAACCTGAAATTCAAGCGTGACAAAAACGGAATCACCATCGATGTGCCTAAAGACACTCCCGAGACAGTGGCTACACTCATACGTCTTGACTTGAACGGGAAATTGCCTCCGGTGAAGCTGATTTCCAACTCAGAAAAAGTATTCAAAATATTAGACGCTGATAAATAAAAATATGAAGAAATATATCACCTACGCCCTCGGCGGCATCCTCCTTACCGGATGCTCCCCCTCTCAGGACGCAAATGATAAAGAACTGAGATTATGGTATGACTCTCCCGCCAAAGTATGGGAAGAGGCGTTGCCTCTCGGCAACGGCAGAATCGGAGCCATGGTATTCGGCAACCCTCTTGAAGAAGTATATCAGCTCAATGAGGAGACACTATGGTCAGGAGGTCCGCAGGACTGGAACAACCCCAAAAGCCCCCAACATCTTGACGAAGTACGCAAAGCTATTGACAACGGCGACTACAAGAAAGCGAGCGACCTGTGGAAGAAATATTCCCAGGGTCCTTACACCGCCCGCTATCTCCCGATGGCTGATATGAAGATATCAATGATGCCTGAGGGCGAAGTTACCAACATATATCGCGACCTCAATATCAGCAACGCCACCACTACGGTAAAATATGAGATGGGGGGCATCAATTACACCCGCACATCATTCATCTCCTATCCTGACCAGGTGATGGTGGTGAGAATCGAAGCCGACAAAGAGGGAGCTGTGTCATTCAACCTCAATCTCGACAGCCGCCTGCGCTACACTACAAGCACCGACAACATGACTACACTTTCTCTAAGCGGAAAAGCTCCCGTCTATGTTGCCAACCGCGACTACGACCCCAACCAGGTAGTCTATGATGAGACCGGCAAGGAAGGCATGAGCTTTGTGGTAGAGACAAAAGTGATGCCCGACGCAGGCACTGTATCATCGCCCAACGATTCCACCATTTCGGTGAAAGAAGCCAACAGCGTGACGTTGATTCTCGCGGCAGCCACAAGCTACAACGGCCCCGACAAGCTCCCCGGCTCGGAGGGTAAAGATCCCATGCCTGAAGTGAAGGCTGCTATCGCAAAAGCATCAGCCATGAGCTATGAACAGCTTTTAGCCAATCATCTCAAGGACTATACCGACCTGTTCGACCGTGTGACTCTCACCCTTGATCAGGAAAATGCCATGGACAGCGTGCCCACCAACAGCCGCCTTGCCATGTTTGCTGACAACGACTCCGACCTCGGACTGGTGGAACTTTACTACCAGTATGGACGATACCTCACCATCGCCTCTTCACGAGCCGGAGGACTCCCCTCCAACCTGCAGGGAATATGGAACCCGCACGTTCAACCACCGTGGGGCTCAAATTACACAGTCAATATCAACACCGAGATGAACTACTGGCCTGTTGAGATGACCGGATTGCAGGAATGCTTCGAGCCTCTTTCCGATTTCATAGGACAGCTCGCCAAAAACGGAGAACAGACCGCCAAAGTGAACTATGGCATTCAGAACGGATGGCTTGCCCATCACAATTCCGATGCATGGGCTCAGACTGCCCCAACAGGCGGATATGACAAAGACCCGAAAGGGGCACCACGTTGGTCATGCTGGCCTATGGCGGGTGCATGGTTCTGCCAGCACTTGTGGGATCATTACGCATTCAACGGCGATGAGAAATATCTTCGCGAAACGGCATACCCCATCATGAAAGGATCGGTTGAATTCATGCTTGAATGGCTTCAGAAAGATCCGTCGGGATACTTGGTGACAAATCCATCATCATCACCGGAAAACCGATTCTTTTACACCGATAAAAACGGCAAGCGCATCGAAGGCGAGTTGTCAAAGGCGACAACCATGGACCTCGCCATCATACGCGACCTTATGTCCAACTTCCTCCAGGCATCATCAATCCTTGGAGAAACCGACAAATGCGATGAGGTGAAAACAGCTCTCGCCACTCTCTACCCCATGCAGGAAGGATCGCAAGGACAGCTTCAGGAATGGTCGGTGGAATTTGAGGAGCAGGATCCCCACCACCGTCATGTATCCCACCTGTTCGGGCTGCATCCGGGCAAGCAGATTCTGCCTCGCCGCGACAAGGAACTTGCCGAAGCCTGCAAGCGCACTCTTGAAATAAGAGGTGATGGCGGCACAGGATGGGCTATGGCTTGGAAAGTGAACTTCTGGGCTCGCCTTGAAGACGGAAACCACGCCTACCAGATGCTCAAAAACGGATTGAAACACGTGGATGCCACCGAGGTATCAACCAAGGGGGGCGGAACCTACTCCAACCTCTTCGACGCTCATCCACCGTTCCAGATCGACGGCAACTTCGGCGGCACAGCCGGTATGACCGAAATGCTTCTTCAAAGCCACGGAGGCGAACTATTCCTGCTCCCGGCTCTTCCCGATGCCTGGTCAAGCGGCTCTGTAAAAGGGCTCCGCGCTCGTGGCGGCTTCATCGTCGACATGGACTGGAAGGATGGCAAGCTCACCCACGTGAAAATCAAATCCACCCTTGGCGGAAACTGCCGCATCAAGAGCTTCACCCAACTCAAAGGTGAACCGGCACAAGGCGTGAACCCCAACCCCATGTTCTTCGTCCCCGAAGCTCCGGCATTCGTTAAAAATGAAAACGCTCCTCATGGAGAGTTAAATCTCAAAGAGACCTATACTATCGATGTTCCTACTGAAGCAGGAAAAGAATATGAATGGTAAATTTCGTAAAATAATGAGTGTGGCGGCATTATCTGCCGCCACACTATCTGCTTCCGCAGAAATCACAACACACTATGATCTGACACGTGACTCGCTGATAGTATTTTCAGGCGAGACATTCCGCTACACAGTCGACACTCCGGAAGACAGCGGACTTGTGTCGACAACAGCATCGGTCAATGAAATCATTTCAGGCATCAAGGACATGAAATGTCGGTTCATTGACAAATCCGACAATATAAAACAGTCGGGACTCCCGGAAAAAGGCGACATATTCGAGCTGCTCACCCCTTCCGGAAAAGTAAAATCCCGCCACAAGGTAGGACTACGCCGGGCTGCTCTTGCTCCATCGTTGAATCTGAGCCGAGCCAACGCAACCACAGGCACTGTTGGCGAAATCACAATCGATTTCAATGCCGGACAACGCTCTCCAATGACCAACGTCAATATCACAATTCCCGCCGGAATTGACATAACTCTTGACAATACCACCATAAACGTGATAGGCAGAGGCGAGGTAGTGCTCCGCAACCTGCCTAAACAATCAATCGGACGCACCGGCACCAACTATTCTTACGACCGCGTGGGCGATGTTGAGCTTGCCCGACAAGCCGACGGAACCACGATTCTTTGCCTTAAAAACATAGATTTGCGTCCGTTCAACGGAATAGATATCCGGCTAAAAATAAAAGGTGTATCACTCTCCGATGCGAAAGACTACATTTTTAAAGCATCCTACACCACCTCACAACCGAAAATTCAGACAAGTCCTATTGTGTCAGCGACACTCAAAGGGCAACACAATATATCCGATTTTACTCGCGTACCCACTCGCCGAGCCACTTATGTGACCGATCAGGACTACCTGTGGACAGCTTTTGAATGGACTCCTGTTACTGATGCAGAAGTGACTCCCCTATACTCTGCCGACGGAGGAAAAACGTGGGAAAAAGCGGCAACAACATTTGATCAGGAACTGGGCGAATTGATGATAAACCGTCTTCAACCCGGCATCCTGTATGCCTTCAAGCTGAATGTAGCCTCAGGTCCGCGAAAAGGCGACTCCAATATCGTGTGGTTCCGTTCAGGAATGTGGAATGTAACCGACCACGGGATCAAAGGCGACGGAAATTCCGACGACACCGACAAGATAAACGAACTGATAACACTCGTCAACAGCTATGGTGGCGGAACCATCAATTTCCCTGCCGGTATATATCAGGTGAGAACTGTTCACCTTAAAAGCAATGTGTGGCTCCATGTGGACAGTGGTGCCGTAATACAGGCACTCCCCGGAGCCGATGCTCCCGAAGTCACATGGTTCAGCGACAGAGCCTACCGCTCGGGACTGTCGCCCACCGACCCGCGCCCCTATAAGGATCCGGAAAACTACCTCACCAAGCAGGATGTGGGACACACATTTTTCCACAACACCATGTTCTTCGGCGAACGTATCGAGAATGTGAAAATCATAGGACGCGGACGCATAACCGGCAACGGCAATATCGTCACTTCCGACAAGGTCATGAACAACGCTCCCGAAAAACGCTGCGACAAGATGTTCACATTCAAATTGTGCAAGGACATCGAGATAGGTGGATTTGAAACCGGACGCGAACTTTGGTATGACGAAGAGAAAGACGCTCCATATTATTTCAATGACGGCATAACTCCGCGTCAGCCCGACTACTCCGACAGCCACATGCTCCACATCGATCAGGGCGGACACTTTGTGCTGCTCGCCACCGGAACCGACGGAATATACGTGCACGACACATATTTTGGCAAACACAACACGAAAAACGCCCGCGACATATATGATTTCATGGCGTGCAACGATGTCAGAGTACACAATATCTATTCCAAAGTAAGCTCCGACGACATCGTAAAACCGGGCTCTGACTGCTCGCTCGGGTTCACACGACCGGTGTCGGGCTACTGGGTGCGCAACATTGTCGGCGACACCAATTGCAACCTGTTTCAGATAGGCTCAGAAACCGCCGATGACATACAGGACCTATATGTTGACAACATATATGTGCTCGGAGCCAATAAAGCCGGATTCTCAATTTCAACCAATGACGGAGCTCACGTGAAAAACGTGTACCTCAACAGCGGCAAAACAGGCTCGCTGCACTCACGGTCGGTGATGAAACGCACACGCGCGCCCTTCTTCATCTCCATCTCCAACCGTGGCAGAGTGCTCGGTGCCGATGTAGAAATGTTCACTTTCACCGAAAACGGGAATGAACGCAAAGAACTGCTCGTGACAAATTCCAACATAGGCAAAGTCGAGAACATATTCATCAACGGTGTGGACATAAGCGAAGTGTATGGCGGAAGCTCATTCCGTGGCGACCGTTGGAAAGCCTACGACGGCAGCCAGAATGAAGCGGCAGCGATTATTGCTGGATTCAAATTGCCTGACGCTGAAAACATCACTTCAGGAAGAAAAGATTTCCGTATGCCCGACGACCGACACACAGGCTACATCACCAACATCAGTTTCAACGATGTAAATATGGTCATGAAAGGGGGACATCCACAAGAGGATGCCGACGCATTCCCTCCCGAAATTGGAGTGGGTCGATATAATGTGGGCGACCTCAAGATCCAACCGGCATTCGGATTTTGGTTCCGTCATGCCGAAAATGTGTCCCTTGAAAACTGCTCATTGAATGTGGAGCAGCCCGACCACCGCCACCCGGTGTACATGGACGATGTCAAAGGCGCATCAATCAAGCAACTGAATGTCGCCTCCGGAATCAATGACCGTAAACCGGTATTCAACATCAGAAGCACTGATATCAAAGAACTGTAACACTCCCCCACAATGAAATTTAACGCAAAAAAAATAGCAATTTCATCTCTCGCCTCCCTTATATGCTCTTTCGGTGCGATAAACGCACAGCAACCGGAACCCCGCATGGCTTGGGGCAAAAACAATCCCGTGGGAGAAGCGCGCGGCATCCATCCGGGACGTGTGGCTTGGGCTCACGCCCCCGGAGCTGCAACATGGGAAAAAGGCGACGGACGATGGTATGAAGACCGTTGGAACGACCAGGAGGCAGCCGACTGGCTCGTAGAAACCGCCATAACCACACTCACCGGCGAGAAAAAGCCGTCAAAAGCATGGAAAGCTCTGTTCTCCGATTTCAACTCTCGCAACGTCAGAGGCAAACACGGCTATCGCAAAGGTGAAAAAATCGCGATCAAGGCTAATATGAACAACACCTTTGTTTATGAGGATAACGAGCAACTCAATGCCTCACCCCATGTGACCCTCGCTCTGCTACGTAGCCTTGTCAACGATGCCGGAGTGCCGCAAGAGGCTATCACGCTTTTTGACGCAAGCCGATTCATGACCAATGCACTGTTCAACAAATGCCACGATGAGTTTCCCGACATAATCTACATGGACAACGAGGGCGGAGAGGGAAGAACCAAAGCCTCATATACGGAAAATGCAATCCCCTACTCTGTTGACAACGGACGACTTGCCACAGGACTTGCCAACTGTGTGATCGACGCCGACTACCTCATCAATATGTGCCTTCTAAAAGGACATGGAGGACAAGGGGTGACACTGTGTGCCAAAAACTGGTATGGAGCCACCAACATTGACCGCAATTTCCGCAAGAACCAGCACAACAATTTCAATCAGGATCGCGGTGGCAAGCCACGGTATATGACGTTCACCGACTATATGGCTCACAAAGACCTCGGGGCTAAAACAATGCTTTTCCTCATTGACGGACTGTATGGGTCAAAGGATGTGAACGGCGCGCCATCGGGAAAATGGCAGATGGAACCGTTCAACAACACCTGGCCTTGCTCTCTGTTCGCATCACAGGACGGAGTGGCGATCGATGCCGTGGGCATCGACTTCCTCGCCTCGGAATTCCCCACCATGGCTGATGTGGATTATTGCGATATGTACCTTGTCGAAGCAGCTCTCGCCGACAATCCGGTATCAGGCACAATCTATGACCCGGAACGCGACGGCATTTCCTCGCCAAGTCTTGGAGTCCTTGAACACTGGAATAACAAAACCGACAAGCAATATAGCCGCAATATGGGTAAAGACCGCGGCATTGAGCTTATCTACATAAGTCGTTAAATCTGATTAATTCCCTAAATAACTTGTACTTAAAAAGTATAGAACTGTGTATTTATGTACTAATCCGACAAGAAAGCATCCTTGAGAAAGGATGCTCTCTTTTTATTATCATCATTCCATTGACACGATTATAAAAATAATTGGAATAATACTGCAATATTATTTATATTGTGATTCATATCTTTGTTTTTGAAAAATTATTTTAAAGCAATGGAAATATCGAATATCTTAACCGGCTATAATGCCGCAATCACATCATCGCTAAAAAAAGCTCTGTACCCGTTGATAGGGTTATATGTTCTGTCTGCCTCTCCTGCATATTCACAACAACCCTACCGGCAAGCCGATGAGGGCACCGACATGGGACTATTCTCTCCGGTCGACAAGCCCAACACTCCTGTCGGCGTGGCTAAAGGCATACATCCCGGACGCGTAGCTTGGGCATACGATCCTAAAGCCGCTGCGTGGGATGGCAAAACCGGACTGTATTCCGACCCCGACAACAACAGCCAGACTCGTGTCAACGACATGATGGAGGGTGCCATAATCGCCCTGACAAACCAAACATCCATAGCTCCGGCTTGGGATGAACTGTTCAAAGCTCTCAACGCAAAGAAGGGCAAAGGAGCGACCGGATATAAAAAAGGCGAAAAAATCGCAATCAAGATAAATCTTAATGACAATGGCGGAACCAACATCGTTGATGCTACGCCGCAGTCTGTGCTCGCTCTTATTCATCAGCTCGTCGACGTCATGGGAGTGCCGCAGGAGTGCATCACCGTCTACGATGCACAGCGCCGAGGCATATCTGCCGTCTACAACTATGTCGAGCCTATATATCCCGGCTTGTCTTATCAAAATTGGGGCGGTTTCGTTCCCAATGCCGTGGAATACTCGCAGGAGATCACTAACGAGCTTTCAAAGTCCATAGCACGCGCAGCCTATGAAGCTGACTACATGATCAACATGGCTCTCTTGAAACGCCACTCACAACCCACCGACAAATGGAAAGATTCAGCCGGTCAAACAGGAATCACAGCCACCGGTAAGAATCAGTTCGGTTCACTTGCCAACTGCTCGGCGTTGCACTATTCTATACGCGACTGGTCAAACGCCCGTGGAATGGGAACCTACAACAGCATCGTGGATCTTATGTCCAACAAATATTTCGGAGGCAACACACTGGTGTATATCGTCGACGGAATGTATGTCAATCCCAAGCACAACGGCAAAGCGGTGAAATTCACCCGTGCCCCGTTCAATGACGGATGGACTTCGAGCTTCTTCGCCTCCAATGACCAAGTGGCAATCGAGTCGGTGGTCCTTGACTTCATCAACTCCGAGCTGCCGCTTGCCGCTAATGCCGACAATTTCCTTCATGAAGCCGCGATGATAGGCAATCCTCCCTCCAAGACCAACTATGTGGGCAAAGATCAGGTGAGCCTCGGCGTACATGAACATTGGAACAACCCCGACGACCGTCAATATAGCCGCAACCTCGGCTCAGGTTATGGCATTGAGCTGTTCAGAGTGCCCCTTGACAACAACCGTGGCGCTATCGAAAGCTTCTACGCCGACCGTCTCGCTGTCGATGACAACGGCAAAGTAACACTCGCTTGGAACACCTCTAATGGCGAAACGGTGTTGCTCAACGGCACGCCGGTGGAAAAAAGCGGAAAAATGACACTCCCCATTAAAAACACCACCCGTTTTGACCTACAGGTGAAGAACGGCGATTCAGTCGTAGCCGCTCAGCCGATTGTGGTACGCAAATTCAAAAATGTCAAGAATTATCCGGCAAAAGCAGCATCGCTACAGGGCACATTCTCTGCCGATAAAGAGGGATGGATTGCACTATCAGGCGAGCGGACCAAAGAACGCAACGCTGCAACTTGGAAAATTTCCGCTCCCGCAACCGGCGATTATTTCCTCTGTGCAACCTACAAGGGAAGCGACCCCGTTCCGGCTATCATCTATATCAACGGAAAGAAAGTGACCGAGAACTTTGGATTCCTCGCAACCACCGGCAACAAAACCGGCAAATTCTACTTCCCCATCCATCTTGATAAAGGCGAAAGCACTCTTGAACTTGAAATCCAAGGACGACGCAGCAACCGCTTGCAAGGAATCTCAATCCTGACCGAAGTAAAATAATACAGCCCATGAAAAAGATCTCAGCAATATTCATCAGTGTGCTTATCGCCCTCAGCTGCGGTTTACAGGCACAGACTTTTAATGTGAAAAAATACGGTGCCAAGGGCAATGGCAAACGCATCGAATCACCGGCTATACAAAAAGCGATCGATGCCTGCCACAAGGCAGGAGGAGGCACCGTGATAGTACCCAAAGGCACCTATCTTTCGGCTACAATACAGCTTAAAGACAACGTGACACTTCACTTGGAGAAAGACGCATTGATTCTCGGAACCACCGACTATAAGGCTTACGACAATCTCGACCCGTTCACCGAAGGACTCGGCATTGAGGTGGGACGCGCCCTTCTCGTGGCTGTCGACGCTCACAACATCGGGCTCACCGGCGAGGGCGCGATCGACGGTCAAGGCTCCGCGCTGAAGGAACGCCATATAAAAGAGGACACACGCCCTGAAAAAGACCGCTGGGGTCTACGTCCGTTCCTGGTGCGCCTTGTGCGTTGCGACGGAGTCAACGTAAACGGCGTCACCCTCCGCTATGCCGGAGCATGGACCTCTCACTACTTCCACTGTCGCAACGTGAACATATCCAATGTCACCATCAGGAGTTTCGGCGTTGCTCATAACGACGGCATCGACATCGACGGATGCCAGCACGTGCGCATAAGTCATTGCGACATCATCAGCGGCGACGACGCTCTATGCTTCAAGACCACATCAAGCAAAATGGCGTGCAGCGACATCATCGTGAGCGATATGCTCCTGAAGTCCAACCAATCAGGAATAAAGATGGGAACCGAATCCATGGCTCCGTTTGAAAATATCAGCATCAGCAATTGCAAGATATACGACACCAAGAACGGAGGCATAAAACTATTCTCTGTCGACGGAGCGCATCTGCGCAATGTGGAAATTTCCGACATAACGATGGACGAAGTGCGCACCCCTATGCTTTTCCGCCTCGGCGCCCGTCTTAACGTGTTCCGCAAAAACGAGGACACCAAGCAGCCCATCGGTTCATTCGAAAATGTGACAATCCGCAATGTCAATGCCATCGCAGCCGACAAAGCGCAGCTCGATCCTCCCTCCGGCATTCTCATCACCGGAATACCGGGACACTATATCACTAACCTCACATTGGAAAATATACACATCCGACTGCTTGGCACAGGCACTCCGGAAGATGCATTGAGCAAAGTTCCGGAAGCTATCGACCAATATCCTGAAGTGAAGACTTTCGGTCCGAAAATCCCCGCATACGGAGTATGGGCACGACACGCACGCGGATTGAAACTTAAAAATGTGACTTTCGAACTTAAAAATCCCGATGCGCGTCCCGAGATACTATGCGAGGATGCCGACGTGGAAATCTATAAATAACGACTCCGATTATAATAATGAATTTATATAAAACGAGCATTATCCTTCTATTGTGCCTGAACTATTTCAATATTCATGCACAGACTACGGCATTAAAAAGCCCCGATGGCAACATCGTTTTTCAATGGCAAGTGAACGATGGGCAGATTTTCTTTGATGTCACCAAGGACGGTCAACCGGTGATAGAAAAATCTCCGGTCATCTTTTCCATCGACAACAAAGTGATGACTCATCATTGCAGCACATCGGCACCTAAGTTTTACAAAGTCGATGAAACATATCCCACCCGTGGAGCACATTCTCAAGCCGTAAACAAGGCGAATGGCATGAATCTCCCGGTGAAAGGAGCTTCAGGCAGTAGCTTCACAATCGACGCAAGAGCTTATGATGACGGTGTCGCTTTCCGAATACTTTCACCCGGAAAACCGGATGCTGAACGTGTGCCCGATGAAGAGACCACATTCATCATTCCTGAAGGAAGCCTGATATGGTACCACGATATGTATGCCCATTACGAAGGCTTGCATCAGAAAAAAGAGATTTCCGAGGTGCAGAACGGAGAGTGGGCAGCCCCTCCCATCACAATAAAGCTCCCCGGCAACAACGGCTATCTATGCATTTCTGAAGCCGCGTTGAGAAATTATGCGGGAATGTCACTGCAAGCCGATGGAAAACGCGGACTCGTCACCCGGCTCGGTCACGCCCAGCCGGCAGGATATCCGTTTGCTCATGACTACAGCCTTGAAGAGGCACAGAGACTGTCGGCACCGGCTGCTATAACAGGCGACATCGCTACCCCCTGGAGAAGCATCATCATAGCCGATGATTTAAACGAACTGGTTAACACCGACCTTATCACCAACCTCTCCCCTGCCCCCGACAAGAACCTGTTCCCCAAAGGGGTGAACACCGACTGGGTCAAACCCGGTCGATCAGTGTGGTGCTGGCTCGACGGCGGCGAACGCACAGTCGAGGGAATGAAGGAATTTTCCCGACTTGCCGGAGAACTCGGATTTGAATACAACACTGTCGACGCATTCTGGTACCGCTGGACCGACGAGCAGATCAAAGACCTCGTCGATTATTCCGACAAACTGGGTGTGAAGATATGGTTATGGCGTCATGGCAGAGATCTGCGTGACCCGCAAAAACGTAAAGAGCTCTTTGACCGATGCCAACGCTTAGGCATCGCAGGGTTGAAGCTCGATGCCATGTCACATGAATCAAAAGAGTTCATCGATTTATATCAGGCGTGCCTCAAAGAAGCCGCCGAACACAAACTCATGCTCAACATCCACGGCAGCAACAAGCCCACAGGTGAGGTGCGCTCATGGCCCAATGAGATGAGCCGGGAGGGTGTGCACGGATTGGAATACGGCAAGCATCAATTTGAATGGACCACCCACAACGTGACACTCCCATTCACCCGCTTTGTGGTGGGTGCCGGCGACTATACCCCCGTGGTCTTCGGCGAGCGTCGATTAGAGACCTCATGGTGTCATCAGATCGCCACTGCTCTTGTGTTCAATTCCTCAGTCATCTTCTTCGGATCACACCCGCAGAACATTTTGGACAATCCCGCAGTCGACCTGTTCAAATCCATGCCCGCAGAATGGGATGAGACAATCGTTCTCCCGCAAAGCGAAATTGGCGAGATAGCCGCATTTGCCCGCCGCAAGGGCGACACTTGGTATCTTGCCGTGCTAAACGGCACACAAGAACGCACCATGCAATTCCCGCTCACATTCCTTAACGACGGATGGTATGAAGGTACTGTCTACAAAGACCGACCCGGCGACGGAGCATCAATCAAAAAAGAACGAGTGTTCTGCCGCAACACTGATTCGCTCACCGGACGTATGCGCAGCGGAGGTGGATATATCGTGAAATTTACAAAAAAATAAATAACATGAAAACATCATTAATCAGCTTTTTTTGCATAGGCATGCTATCGCTGTCGAGCTGTGGACCGAAAACCACAGCATGGGAAGCGGTGTCGCCCGATGGAAATGTGAAATTCATCGCACAAAACACTGCTGCCGGTGACAGCCAGCGGCTTGAATATAAAATTCTCTACAAGGATTCAGTCGCTATAGATTTTTCCGACCTCGGTCTCACTATGAATGGCTACAACTATGGCACCAACGCCAAGTTCAAGGACATACAACGCCAGAGCATCGATGAAGCATACACGCTGAAATCAGGGAAAAAGACCTCCACCCGCAACCGTTGCGAGGAGATGACACTGACATTCAGTGATGACGATGCCAAGGAATTCCAACTGATTGTCCGAGTGTTTGACGACGGAGCCGCATTCCGCTACGGATTCCCCGAGACATCAGCCGACACCTGCACCATCACCGAAGAGATGACTGAATTTGTGGTAGCAGGCGATGGCAAGGCATGGATCCACCCCTACGACTGGAACGAGCGCCATAAACCCAGCTACGAACAATACTCCGAAAACGGCATCGCCATCAACACCCCGTCGCCCAATGAAAAAGGATGGGCATTCCCCATGCTTTTTGAAGCCGGCGACAAGTGGATGATGATAACCGAAGCCTATCTTGACGGAACCTATCCGGCAACCCACGTCGACAATTCCGGCAAAAACGGAGCTTATAAAATCCGTTTCCCCGAAAAAGAGGAGCCGATCATCCCCGATGATCCTCAACCAAAATCAACAACACCATGGTACACCCCTTGGCGTGCCGTCATCATCGGATCTGACCTCAACACCATATTCACCACTCAGATGGTGGCTCACCTCAACCCAGCATCGGTCGTGGAAGACACCGAGTGGATCAAGCCGGGACGCTCGGCATGGAGCTGGTGGTATGAAGGCAAATCCGTGCTCGACTACAAGAAACAATTAAAATACGTCGACTTCTGCCGCGACATGGGCTGGGAATACTCCTTGATTGATGCCGGATGGCAACGCATGGACGGCAAAGGTGTGGAAGGCGTGGTCGACTATGCCAACAAAAATGGCGTGGGAATATGGCTATGGTACCACTCCGGTTCAGGCAGCGATGAAACCTCATCCCCGCAACGCCGCATAATGGCTGATCCGGAACTGCGCAAAGCCGAAATGGCTCGCATAAGCAAGATGGGCGTGAAGGGCATAAAGGTTGACTTCTTCGACACCGACAAGCAGCGCGTCATCGAGTTATACCCGGCGATACTGAAAGATGCCGCCGACAATCATCTCATGGTCGACCTCCACGGAGCCACCCTGCCGCGAGGATTTGAACGCACCTACCCCAACCTCATGACTACCGAGGCAATCAGAGGAGCCGAAACTTTAGGACGCCAACCGCGATGCGATGCTGCCGCAGCCCACAATGCCACCGTTCCATTCACCCGCAACGTGGTAGGCTCGATGGACTACACCCCCGTCACATTCTCCAATAAAATACGTCAGGGCGTAGAGGCATTCCGCCGCACCTCAATGGCTCACCAGCTTGCACTCGCCACCGTATTCGAGTCAGGATTCCAGTGCTTCGCCGACCGCATTGAAGGCTACACAGCTTTGCCTGAACTCCCCAAAAACTACCTGAAAGAGGTGCCTGCCGCTTGGGACGAAAGCCGTTTGCTCGCCGGCTACCCCTCTGACTACGCTGTTGTGGCTCGCAAAAGCGGCGACAAGTGGTTCATCGGGGCTATCAGCGGCGTTGACGAGGAACGCGAAATCACGTTCAATCTTCCCGAAGAATGCATAGGCAAGAAATTCACCCTCATAAAGGACGGAAAAGATATTAACTCATTTGACTATGAGGAAATCACATCCGACGACGGCAAAGTCACCGTTAAAGTATTAGGCAATGGCGGATTCGCTGCAATTATATAACTAATAATCTACCATAAATGAAATTCATAGGACTAAAAAGATTAACCGCTATTTTAGCGCTGCTATGCTGCATTCCCGGCATAAATGCAAAAATAGAATGGCAACAAGTGGAACCGGGAGTATGGAAAGGAATCGTAGGCACTCCCGAAGATTACTCATTGCTCGGCGTAGCCGGATGTACCCCACTTAAAGAGGGATTCTCCCGGCTCCCGCAAGCCGAACTACCATCCATAGCACCCGAAGTGGTCGCTGAGGTGGTGAACGGCAAAACTCATCTGCGCTTCCCGCTCGACCGCAACGAACAGCTATACGGCTTCGGTCTAAACTTCCAGACTGTGCATCAACGCGGCAAGATACTAAATCTCCACGTGGACCACTACGGCGGTAAGGACAACGGACGCACCCACGCTCCCGTACCGTTCTACATCTCCAGCAACGGCTACGGTGTGCTCATCAATTCAGCGCGCTACCTGTCGGTCTACGCTGGCTCCGGAGCACGCAAGGATAGCCCCAATGCACCGGTGGCAAAGGACCGCAACACCGACAAGACATGGCAGTCGCGCCCCTATTCCGACGCAGTGTCAGTGCTCGTTCCGGCTGAAGGAGCCGAGATATATCTGTTTGCAGGACCCACCCCCATGGACGTTGTGCGACGCTACAATCTCCTGTGCGGAGGCGGCAATCTCCCTCCGCGTTGGGGACTCGGATTCACCCAACGCACCAAGACTCGCTACACTGCCGATGAAGTAATCGCCGAAGCCGACGCTTTTGAGCAGAACGGCTATCCGCTCGATTTCATCGGTCTCGAACCGGGATGGCAAAGCAAAGCCTACCCCTGCACTTTTGAATGGGACAGCACCCGTTACCCCAATCCTCAGGATTTCATCAACAGCATGAAGGACCGCAAGGTGCGCATCAACCTTTGGACCAATCCCTACGTGTCGCCCGACTCTAAAATCTACAATGAGATGTACCCCGTGAGCGGATCCCACACCGTGTGGTGCGGCATCGTTCCTGACTTCGGGACGGAAAAGGCGCGTGAACTGTTCAAAAACAAATTTGACACCGAGCATCTCAACATCGGCGTGAGCGGATACAAGGTTGACGAAATCGACGGTTACGACCACTATCTCTGGCCTGATGTAGCCACATTCCCCTCCGGACTCGATGCGGAACAGATGAGACAGACCTATGGACTATGGGTTCAGCGACTCACCAACGACCTGTTCAAAAAACGCAATCAACGCACATTCGGACTCGTGCGCGGCTCTAATGCCGGCGGCAGCTCCTTCCCCTACGTCATTTACAATGACTACTACAGCCATCAGGACTTCATCACAGCACTGATCAACTCAGGATTCAGCGGCGTACTGTGGACCCCCGAAGTGCGCAGCTCAAAGACCCCTGAAGAATGGCTGCGCCGCTTCCAGTCGGTAGTATTCTCGCCAATGGCTATGATCAACGCATGGTCAAGCGGCACCAAACCCTGGTCATTCCCGGAAGTCGCCGACCAAGTGAAGGAATACTCACTGCTGCGTATGCAGATGATGCCCTACTGGTACACTGAGTTTGCCCGCTACCACTATGACGGCATCCCCCCGTTCCGCGCCATGAACCTTGAACCGGGCTTCAACATCGACAAAGCGGTGGTGAAAGAGGTAAAGGAGAAAAATCTTGACGACAACCCCTATCTTGAAGCTGTAACAAAAGAGATCAAGGATCAATACATGGCAGGTGAGTATCTGCTCGTGGCTCCGATGTTTGCCGGACAAACTACCCGCTCGGTTGTGCTTCCCCAAGGTGACTGGTATGACTTCTACACCGGCGAGTTCGTGGGCAACGGAGAGAAAATCGAAGTGACTCCCGGTCTTGACAAGATTCCGGTATTCGTGAAGGACGGCGCCATTATCCCCATGATGGAACCTCGCCTCCACGCTCCCGCTGCAGGAGAGAAAGTGAACCTCGAAATACGCCACTACGGCAAGGCTGACGGCAACTACCGTCTCTATGATGACGACGGCGAGACTTTCAACTACGAGAACGGCGATTACAGCTGGAGAGAAATAAAGGTAGAACGCCAGAAAAACGGCAAACTGAAAGGAACCATCTCCAAGCCTGAGAAAGGAAAGCCCAATTCATTCAACGAGATTACCTGGAAATTCATGACTATATAATCCCGCACTACAATGAAAAGAATATTAAGCATATTGACCGCTGTGTCGTTGGGCATGGGAGCACTCTCAGCTCAAAACGACATCGCCAAGGAGGTCTTCGATATAAAAGCCGGAGACTTGAAACTTAGCCTCATGGTGGGAAACGACAACCGCCTGTATCAACTTCATTTCGGAGATGCCGACAAAAAAGTGAGCATTCCCGAGAAGATGCCGTCACGTGAACTCGAATTCCTACCGCCCTACGGCAACGGCGTAATAACCGAACCCGCGATTCAGGCTACACACACCGACGGCAACACCTCGACCGAGCTGCACTATGTGAAACGCTCAACCGAAAAACTGTCAGATGATGTGCAGCAGACCGTCATCTCCCTTCAGGATCCGGCATATAAATTCTACGTGGACATCTACGTGAAGTGCTACGAAGATGCCGGATTGATGGAGATATGGAACACCATACGCCACGATGAAAAAGGAGGAAAAGTGGTGCTGTACCGTTATGCATCGGCATCCCCCATATTGAAAGCTCCCTCCTACTGGCTCACCCAATTCAACGGTCGCTACAAGCGTGAGGCTACTCTTGAAGAGGAGCGTCTGGGCGAGGGTGTGAAAATACTCGATTCCAAGCTCGGCATCCGCGCCCATCAATACCGCATCCCCTCGTTCCTCGTATCCTACAACCATGAGGCGCGCGAAAATGACGGCGAGGTATTTGCGGCATCCCTGAAGTGGCCCGGCAGTTTCCAGATGGCATTTGACATGGACTGGAACAAAAACCTGCGCGTGCTCACCGGAATCAATCCTCTCGGAGCGCAGTATTACCTCGAACGCGGAGGCACATTCACCACTCCGGCGATAGTGTGGACCTACAGCAAGAACGGCAAGGGTGAAACCTCACGCCGATTCCACCGCTGGGCTAAGGACTATGTGATACGCGACCCGCACAAAGACCGCCCCGTTCTTCTCAACAACTGGGAAGCCACACATTGCGACTTTGACGACAACCGCCTCGTATCACTCTTTGACGGAGCCAACCGCGTAGGCGCCGAGCTGTTCCTGCTCGACGACGGATGGTTTGGCAACGGTGAGTATTCCCGCGATGACGACAAGCACGGACTTGGCGACTGGGAAGTGTCGACCAAAAAACTCCCTCGCGGACTCTCCTATCTCACCAAGGAGGCCGACAAGCGTAAAGTGGGATTCGGAATATGGCTCGAACCCGAGATGGTAAGCCCGAAAAGCAACCTGTATAACTCTCATCCCGAGTGGATCATCACTCAGCAGAAACGTGAGCCTATACTCGGACGTCATCAGGAGATTCTTGACCTCACACGCCCTGAAGTGCAGGACTACGAATGGAACATCATCAAAAACACCCTATCGCCTCATCCCGGCATCTCCTACGTGAAGTGGGACTGCAACCGCTTCGTCACCCAGCCGGGATCCACCTATCTTCCGCAATATGAACAGAGCCATCTGCTCATCGACTACAACAACGCCCTTTATCGGTTGATGGACCGTTTCGCCAAAGGCTACCCCGACGTGATGGCGATGCTGTGTGCCGGAGGTTCAGGACGCATCGACTTCGGCTCAATGCAGTATTTCCACTCATTCTGGCCGAGCGACAATACCGACCCTCTCGGACGCATAAAGATACAGTGGGGCTTCGGACACTTCTTCCCGGCAAGCACCATGTCGGCCCACGTGACCCGCATGGGAAAACGCCATCTCAAGCTCGCCATCGACGTGGCGCTCAGCGGAGCCTTCGGCATTGACCTCGCACTCGACAAGGCAACTCAGGAGGAACGCGACCAGATAGCCGACGGCGTGAAACTCTACAAGGAGACCATCCGTCCGCTCGTGATGGAAGGTGAATTGTATCGTCTTGTATCGCCCTACGAGAATCCGCTTGCAGCCATGAGCTATGTGTCACGCGACAAGGATTCAGCCGTGGTATATCTGTATCAGACTGAGGATGGCAAAGTGCCGGCAGTGAAGCTCAACGGTCTCGATCCGGAAAAGCAATACACACTTACCGAAGTGAGCCTTGCCAAAGGAATGCAGCCACGCATTCCCACTCAGGTGAAAAGCGGAAAGGAATTGATGGAGTCAGGTCTCGGCAATCCGCTCTCAACTCAATTTGACAGCGCAGTTCTTCAACTTTCAGCAGTAAAATAAACTATGAATCTTAAATCATTTATCGCAATAGGAATGCTGTTGGGGCTCGCCTCGACAGCTTCCGCCGACACCGCCGCAAGCAGGTGGGCAATCGAAAAAGATGGAGCTATAAAGTGGACCATAAATGAACGCGTCCCCCACTTCGACCATGTGGAGATGGCAGGACAGCAGCTCGCCGTGGTGCTACGCTATGGAGTGGATGCCGACAGCGCATTCCTGCTCAACCGCAGCCTCGTGTTCCCGATGCTAAGAATGAAGCCCAACAAGACACAGAACAATCTTAAACAGCGCTTCAACACCGACATTCCGGGAATGATAACCGTGGATGATCTCACACTGACCGACGAAAAAGTGAAGGACATACGGTTTGACGGCATAATGACAGTGGAAAGCTCGTTCAGCACCATCCATCGCCGCAAGAAAATCGACAATGCCGTTTCACTCAAGCGTGTGCTCTATCCGTCGCCCAACTCACCATATTATTGCGAGGAATACATCTTCACCAACAATATGGACCACCCCATCACCATGCGTATTCCCGACTGGAAAGTCAAGTACACGACTCCTGAAGAGGCAGGAGTGTATGGAGCGTATAAGATCGAGGCTTCATTGTCTAAAAACGGTTTCTTCACCATAGAGCCGGGAAAACAGCTCGATTTCTTTGCCGTGTTCTGCGGTCAGAAAATTGACGACGCTCCCTACAACCGCATCTATACCGATGCCGAACGCGGCGGCAGAAAGGCTCTCATCGATCAGTGGTGGAACAATCTCATCCTTGAGACACCCGACAGCACCCTCAACACAATGTTTGCTTTCGCGAAACTGCGTGGAGCTGAGAGCATCTACAACACGAAAGGCGGCTTGATGCACGGTCCCGGCGGCGAGGCTTACTACGCCGCCGTGTGGGCAAACGACCAGGCTGAGTACATCAACCCCTTCTTTCCCTATCTCGGCTATGAGATAGGCAATCAGTCGGCTCTCAACTCATTCCGTCACTTCGCACGATACATGAACGACGAATACCGCCCCATCCCAAGCTCGATCATATCGGAAGGCGTGAGCTTCTGGCATGGTGCCAAGGATCGCGGCGACGGTGCCATGATAGCCTACGGAGCATCGCGTTATGCTCTCGTCCGTGGCAACAAAGAGGAAGCCAAGGAGTTGTGGAAACTGATAGAATGGTGTCTTGAATACTGCAACCGCAAGCTCACCGACAAGGGCGTTGTTGCTTCCAATTCCGATGAGCTGGAGAACCGTTTCCCTGCCGGCGATGCCAACCTGTGCACCTCCACGCTTTATTACGATGCCCTTATCTCAGCGGCATATCTCGGAAAGGAACTCGGAGTGCCGTCATCACAGCTCAACAAATACACCCGTCAGGCGAAAGAACTGAGAAAAGCGATCAACGATCATTTCGGACACAACGTGGAAGGTTTTGACTGCTACCGTTACTATGACGGTAACGACGTGCTACGTGCCTGGATATGTATGCCTCTCACCGTAGGAATATATGACCGCAAGCAAGGCACTATCGATGCCCTCTTCTCCCCTCGCCTGTGGACCGACGACGGACTGCTCACTCAAGCCGGAACAGAAACCTTCTGGGACCGCTCCACCCTATATGCCCTCCGCGGCACAATCGCTGCCGGAGAAGTGGAAAAAGGGATGGATTTCCTCAAACGCTACTCCACACGCCGCCTGCTCGGCGACCATGTGCCCTACGCTATCGAGGCATGGCCCGAGGGCGACCAGCGTCATCTGTCGGCTGAAAGCGGATTATATTGCCGCATCTTCACCGAAGGACTTTTCGGAATCCGCCCCACAGGCTTCAAATCATTCGACCTCACACCACGCCTGCCAAAAGACTGGGAATTTGCCAATCTCAACAAGGTACGTGCTTTCGGTTCGGAATTTGATATAAAAGTAAAACGTGCTGCCGACAAACTCGAAGTCAACGTAATCAAAGACAATAAGACTATCCTGAATAAAAAGATAAACGAAGGAACAACCCTAAAAGTAAAACTTTAGATCGATATCATTGAATTTTAGTGTTTTGGTTTAAGGAGGATGCACCACGCACCCTCCTTTTTTCATTTATTGTGTATTTAATGTTTATTAACACAATAGGGGGGGGTAAAAAGGGGAATTTCCATATCTTTGTCAAAATCAAACAGTTTATAACTTTTTCACCAAATTTTTAACCAATGTATCACATCAAAGCAATGATCTTAGCCTCTGCCCTGGCTATTGGCGCTACATTGTCGGCTGCGGAAGACACACTTTTCTTCACGTTCAGAAATGCAGACGGCAAAGTGGCGCAGATTGAAATTCCGTTTCCCGACGAAACGGCGACCGAAATGCCTACCATGAAATTCAAGAATGACGCTGTGGAAATCACCATTCCGGCGACAACTCCGGGCGAACAGCCCAAAATCCATTCAATAGGCGTGGAGGAAATTGAAGAATCGACATTCGACAGCACATCCTCCATCCAGACGGCAGTCGCTGAAAACAGCACCGTATTCACTCCTCTTGGTGACAACAAGATCAGGATAAGCGCTCCTGAAGCAATCGACATCCGCGACATAAGACTATATGACACCGCCGGCAGAACCATCGCCTGCGATATCAATGCCGACGGAGCCGCAGCAGTGATCTCTCTTGAGGCACAGACAGCCGGAATCTATATCATCAATTACAAAAGTCACACCATTAAAGTCACCAAGAAATGAAAAAACTAATACTCATTCCTGCCTTGATGGCGTTAATGGCATCAGGGGCAACCGCTCAAGAGAGCGTATTGGATAAAATGAATGTCGACACCGATGCATACGCATGGGAAGGAACATCATTTTACACCGCCGACATTGACAGCATTGTGTTCTATAAAGGAGCATGGTCATTCGGAGTGCCCGGAGAAACCTACAACATGATCAAGATATTCGGCAACGGTCTAAACAAGCGTCAGGTCCTGTTCCCCGTTTCAAAAATCAAAGGAATAGAATTCACATCACGCGACAGCCGCAAGCTTTACTCGCCCAAATTCACCGGCGAAGGAACCGATCCCTACAACCCCAAAGGCAACTCAATAGTACTCAAATGGGAACCGGTTGAAGGCAGCACAGGATATGAAATACGCCTTGTGAACACCGCACGCATCACTCCCATGGACCATTTCTGCCAATGGAGCGATGAAGATTTTGCCGAAAGCATGGCTGCATTTCCAATGGGATACGACTTGATAAAAATTCCGGCAGATAAGGATTCTCTCGTCATCAATGACTTGGACTATAATGCCACATATCAATTCGGCATAAGAGCCATCTCAGCCGATGAAAAATACAATTCCGACTGGACTTCAAGACACTCTATCGCCAACAATAAAAACGGCATCTTCTCCATCGCCACCTACCCCCGCTATAACGTGCCCAAGGTCCTTTCCATAAGCAACCGAGGATATGACAGCGTGAGGTTAAACTTCAACCTCAGCTATGACGCTCACAAAGATTCCGATCCATACGACGAATTTACTAAATATTTCGAGATCAAGGACGGCAATTTCGTTGCGACTGAAATACAGATAACCGCAGTAAGTCCGAAAACATCACTTGACGAAAAATGGAAACACTATGTGCTTACTCCCGCCGACATAGAACAAGGCTACGTCGACGTGACCGGACTGGAAGAAGGAGAGAGATATTTCGCTAACATCATCAACAGCAACATAACATCGACCGCCGATCAACCTTACAACGAACTGTCATTCTACACCAAGGAGCATACCGAACCGATTTTAGTGCCCCACAAAGCTGACATCACTACCGGCGATTACAACGCTTGCGACATCACATCTGTGATAAACGACTACATGAAAGATGACCGTCATGATTGCCAGGTGTTCTATCTCGAAGGTGGCAAAGCCTACTACATCAATTCTAATGTGACCATCAGCAAGGGAATCACCTTGGAGACCGCTCCCGAAGATCTTGCGGCAGACAAGCGCGCCATCGTCTACATGGGCGGAGTCACCGGAGAAACGGGCTACAATTTCGCCTTCGCCTCAACAACTGAGCAAATATCGCCGGTCATCTTCCGCAACATTGATTTCGATGCTCCACAGGCAATCAATTTTGGAGCCACCGCTGAAGGAGTAGCCTCCGGAACCGGCAACTATTTCATAAACTCCAATTCTCCATTCTCTCTTGAAGAGCTTACTATAGACGGTTGCACTTTCCAGAGGATGATACGCGGATTCGTCAGAATACAAAAAGACAATTCGTCAATAGAGACATTGAATTGCAACGGCAACCTCTTCTACAATTGCGGATACTACGACAATTCCGGCAATGGATATTCATGGTTTGTATCTCCCGGAATGGCGAACACTAATATTTTCAGCAATTTCAAGTTTACCAACAACACCATCTATGACTCTCCACGCAAGTCCTTGATTGATGACAGCAACAAGTCCTGTGATTGGGCAGCCGACCATAAATGGAATATCACGATTGAGAACAATACATTCATAAACTTCTCGACACGTGCCAATGGCAAATTCATTGTCAATCTTCGGTATGTGCCCACCGGTTCACACATATCAATACAGCGTAACCTCATTTCCTTGGCAAAGGATGAAGCGGACACACGTCAGCTTCACAGTTACGGTGCTGATGTGAGAACTGGAGAGTTCACTTTTGAGATAAATGACAACTACTCTACAGGTTGCCTTGACACACACATGAAGGATAACGGAATCTTTACATCAGCAACATTCTCAGGCACCAAAAACACATTCGGAGCATTCACCTCCGGAAATCTTGGCACTGCCGATGACCTGATTGTGAAAGTCGGGACAACCCCGTTGAAGTCAACCGATCTCTTCACCAATCCTAACCCGCCATACAAACAGGGTGAAACAAAAACACCCGATGACCACAAGGCTCCCGCCAACATCATGGAGGCACTGAAATACCAACAGACTCCTGAAGTTCAGAATCACGAGATATACGTTAAGAACATCGGCGACCAACGCTGGAAAAAATAAACCGGCGCCACCCTATCATTCACGCTCCGTGAAGAGTCGACAATGGACGGCTCCTCACGGAGCGTTTTTACATAGGTTATCATCCTCGGTACCATATCTATTGCTATTCGGGATGAATTTAATACCTTTTGGTAAAATTCTAATATTCCGGCACCGGCATTAAATGTAAATTTGCTTTGCAAACAATAACCCTAAGTACCAGATGAACAGAGTCAACTTATTTTTTCTCTCAATAGCCGTTTCGATCTGTTCCGCAAATCAAATTGAAGCGAAAACCGACAATGACCTTGAAAAGGTCAAGGATAATTACCGTTCATTCTATATCTCGTCGAAAGAGAAAACCGACACCCTCCTCGCCGACCTGATCCGGATAAAACCGGAGACCGAAATGTCGGATCAAGTGGTGGTGGAGCTGCATCAACGCTACCCTTTCGATATTGTAAAAATCAACAGCTACCTCAGCAAAATAAATCCCGACGGCTCTTGGAGCGACCTGAATTATGCCGACACGAAGCGTTCGGGATGGGAGCCTAAGCAGCACGCCGACCGCATCCTTGAACTTGCAAAACTGTATTATTCCGATGGAACGGAATACTGCGGATCGCCGGTCGTAATGGAAGCGATACACAAAACATTGGGATACTGGTTCAGCGCCAAACCTCGATGCCTGAACTGGTGGTATAACGAAATCGGCGTTCCCAAGATTCTGGGAGCCGCATTCATATTGCTTGAGAATGACCTTACCCCGCAAGAAAAAGAATCGGCAGTAGAATTGCTTGATTCATCAAAATTCGGCAGAACGGGACAAAACAAGGTGTGGCTCGCCGGAAATGTGATGACACGCGCCCTGCTGCAGAATGACCGTCAGCTTGTGAAAGCCGCCCGCGACACCATAGCCTCGGAAATATTCGTAGGCAGAGAAGAGGGCATCAAAAGCGACTGGAGTTTCCACCAGCACGGACCTCAGCAGCAATTTGGCAACTACGGAATGTCATTTATCACAGGGATGAGTTTTTTCAACCGCGTGTTCCAAGGCACAGCATTTGAATTTGATGCAAGTCAGCACGACATACTCGCATCGCTCGTAAACGAGGGCTACAAGTGGGTCATCTGGAACCGGCACATGGATATCGGGTCGCTCGGACGTCAATTTTTCCATCATTCACAGCTCCACAAAGCCTACAGCCTCGCTTTTGCCGCTGCCGACCTCGGAATATCAGGATTCCCTAAAAACGGCAATACTTTAGTGGGCCACAAGCACTTCTATGACTCTGACTACACCGTTCACCGCAGCAAGGACTGGATGGGCGCGTTGAAAATGTGTTCCACCCGCGTGATCGGCACCGAGCTTGTCAACGAAGACAATCTGCTGGGCTACTACACCGGCGACGGCGCCACCTTCTTCTATGTGCGCGGCGACGAATACCTTGACATATTCCCTCTGTGGGACTGGAGAAAGATTCCCGGCGTGACCGCCTTTGAGGACACCGCACCCATCCCAAGCATCCGTCAGAACAAGAAGCACAACAAAAGCGCGATGGTGGGCGGATTGAGCAACGGCAGCTATGGAATGTCGGCAATGCAGATTGACCGCGACGGTCTGAGAGCTAACAAAGCATGGTTGTTCACCGACCGCTATGCCGTGTGCATCGGCTCAGAAATAAAAAGCGACTCGGCATTGACCGTCACCACCTCCATCGACCAAAGACTCAAGCACGACAATCTCGAGATGCTGAACCGCGACGGATGGAACCTGATAAGCTCACAGCAGCGCTTCAACAGTCCGGAGTTAAGATTTTTCCACGACAACACGGGCTACATAGTATTTGGCAAAAACGATGTCATTGCCGAAGCCGGCAAACGCACCGGGCAATGGAACACCCACATGAAGATGTACAAGCCTGCCGATGTGAGCGGCGATGTAATCTCGCTTCACATAGACCACGGGGCACATCCGTCAGGAGGCTCTTACCATTATGTGGTGCTTCCGGCTGCCACAAAAGAATCGGTGGAGAAATTTGACATCAACGCAGAAATAAAGGTGCTCCGCAATGACGCGCTCGCACAAGCTATACAAGTGCCACTTGTCGACAACGGATGCTGGATCACAAGCTACACCGACCAACCATTTGAGATTGACGGCAAGCAGTTCACTCCCGAAGCCCCCGGAGTGTATTACGCCGAATTAAACCAGGGCAAATGGGACAAGAAGCAATCAGCGCCATTCAAGATTGATTAATCATCCGCAAAGCTTCAAAATATGAAACGATTCCTGTTCCCGCTTCTTTGCGTTACGGCATTTTTTGCAAATGCCGCCGATTATTACTTCACCCCTGCTCAACAGAGCGCCCTTGTCGACAAGCTCAACAGCGGCACCCTCAAGCCCGGTGACAACATAATCATGCGGGATGGCACATACAATAATCTCGGGACCATCACAATCGACGACCAAGGCACTGCCACCGACTCGATTAAAATCAGGGCTGAACATCCGGGGAAGGCAATAATATCAGGCGAGACCGAGTTGAAAATATCCGGAAGCTATATCGAGCTGAGCGGGCTGCTGTTCAACAAAGCCTCCGCCAAGAATCTGTGCATAATCGAGCTACAGGGAGAAGAGGGAAAATATGGCTCCAACTGCCGAATCACCAACTGCGTGATGGACGACTGTAACCATCCGCTCAGAAGCGAAAAGGCGGTGAAGGGCGTGAAGCCGATCACCGTGAGCGAATACTGGATAGCGTTGCATGGCAAAAACAACCGCGTGGACCACTGCTACTTCGCCAACAAGCGTGTGGGCGGACTGGTAGTCCAAGTGTGGCTGCCCGACAGCGATGCCGTCAACAACCATCTCATCGACCACAATCTATTCGGCTTCCGTCAGCCCTACGGAGGAAACGGAGCTGAAACAATACGCATCGGCAACTCGTGGTCATCGCAATCGGAGTCACGCACCACAGTCGAAGATAATGTGTTTCTGCACTGCGACGGCGAAAACGAAATAATATCCGTTAAATCGGGCTACAATACCGTGAGAGGAAATCTGTTCTTTGAGTCACGCGGAGGGCTTGTGTGCCGCCACGGGCATAACAACATACTCGAATCCAATACATTCATCGGGCAGAATCACCCCGGAACCGCAGGAATAAGACTCATAAACCAGGGGCATACAGTATATGACAATTACTGTGCCCGCCTCGGCGACTTCGGGCTTCTCGTAAGAATGGGTGTGTTTGAAAAACCGGGACCGGAAACCGACTTGGAGAAAGAACCGCTGACATCTTATCACCGTGCCGAAAACATCAATATCGCCAACAATTCATTCATCGACTGCAAAGTGATCGACCTCGGATCGGGTTATGGCGACAAGGCTCCGCGAAACGTGAGAATGACCAACAATTATTTCTGCAATTCCGAAAACAACATCCGCGTCACCAAACCTGAAACCGTGATGCCCGGACTTAACTTTATCGACAACCGGTACCACTGGGATGACGGGACGGAAATGCCGATAAACGGATTCATCAAACTTGCCGCAAGAGAAGCCACACAGACTTTAGAACGCGAGCGGGTTATAAAATCTATTCAGGGAATCGGAGCCGAATGGTATATTCCCAATACCGATGACCTAAACTATATCGATAACAAATACAATATCCAATAATATCATTTTTTACCGCAATGAAAAAATTCGCATATACGATGCTTACTCTCGCCTGCTTCTGCAATGCTCAAGCAGCCGATTATTTCATCTCTCCCAATGAAACTTCGCGTCTTGCAACCATTTTGAACGACGGCACACTGAAGCCGGGCGACAATGTGATACTGCGCGACGGCACATACAACAATCTCGGGACATTAAGATTTTCAGCCTCAGGCACAGAAAGCGATTCCATAGGCTTGCGAGCCGAACACCCCGGAAAAGCAATCATCTCCGGACCGCTCAACATGATGATTTCAGGAAAGTATCAACACATCGACGGACTACTGTTCCATAAGGCGTGGGCGGCAGGAACACATCTCATCGACTTCAAGGATGGCGAGAACAGGGCATCGCACTGCCGATTCACCAATTGCGCCATCGATGACTGCAACGATCCCAACAAGCCAGAAAAGCCGTCACAGGAAAAGAACACAACCGAATACTGGCTGAACCTATATGGCGACAACATACGCGTGGATCACTGCTATTTCGCCAACAAGCGTGTGGGCGGGCTCGTGATGCAGATGTGGCTCACTGAGAATGACCACCTGAACAACCATCAGATCGACCACAACCTTTTCGGCAACCGTCCCCCCTTCGGCGGCAACGGTGCGGAAATAATACGCATCGGACACTCCTGGTCATCGCAGCTTGAATCACGGTCGGTGGTGGAGAACAATGTGTTTCTGCACTGCGACGGAGAAAACGAGATCATCTCGGTGAAATCATGCCACAATATTCTTCGCGACAACCTGTTTTATGAATCACGTGGCGGACTCGTGTGCCGTCACGGACACTACAATGTGATGGAGTCCAACACATTCATAGGCAATAATTTAAGAGGGACACTCGGAATACGTCTCATAAATCAAGGACACACCGTCTACAACAATCATTGCTACCGCACCGGCGGATTCGGGTTGCTTGTGCGCATGGGTGTGTTTGAACGTCCCGATGCGAATACCGACATCAAAAAGGAACCGCTCACGTCCTACCATCGCAGCGAGAATATCAACATCTCCAAAAATGCATTTGTGGACTGCGGCGTCATTGATCTCGGATCGGGACGCGGCACCAAGGAGCCACGCAATGTGAGAATGACCGGCAATTACTTTGCCAACTCCACCAATAATATCAAGATCACAAATCCGGAGCTCACGCTTGCCGGATTTGAATTCATTGACAACCGCTACAACTGGGGCGACAATTCCGGGCATCCTCTGAGCGGATTCATACAAGTGGAGGCTGAGGATTTTGCCGCTCAGGAAAAAAGTCGCGTGATGGATGGCGTAAAAAACATCGGTCCATCATGGTATGAGCCTAATATGACTGATATTCAGTACATCTCAGGAAATTATAAATAAACATCTTGATGAAAATACAATATATCGCAGCAGCCGCATTGCTATGCAGCGTGGCGTGCAAGTCAACAAGCAGCAAGCCGGAATCTCAGGATTCCGGCTTGCTCACACCTTCGCTTTTCATGGAGTTGCCCGACTACTGCCCTACCCCCGACGGTATGGCTATAGCAGCAGACGGCTCGTTGATCCTGGCATGTCCCAACTTCGCCGACCAGACGAAACCGGCGTGCCTGATGAAGATAACCGCCGATGGAAATATCTCGAAATGGATTGATGTGCCGGTTCTGCCTGAAACCGGATTTGCCGCTCCGATGGGAATAGCATTTGATGACGATGGCAATCTTTACGTTGCCGACAACCAAGGATGGACAGGCAGCGAGGCGGGCAAAAATAAGAGCCGGCTGTTGAAATTGGTGTTTGATGAAGCTGGAAAGCTCATTGACTGTGTGACCATAGCGTCGGGAATGGAGCATCCTAACGGAGTGAAAATTATGGGCGACAACATATATGTGACACAAAGCTCGCTCTCCGGCATACCGTCGGAGAAACTCACAAGCGGCGTGTATCGCTTCAATCGCAACGACCGCGATGTGGCAGTGACAAACACCGCTGCCGATACGAATCTACTCGCTACCTTTGTGACCGTAAATCCGGAAGTGCAGTATGGTCTCGACGGCATCGTGTTTGACCGCGAAGGCAATATGTATGTGGGCAATTTCGGCGACGGAAGCATCCACAAGATCACTCTCGATTCCTCGGGAAAACAAGTGTTGTCAAGCAGCCTGTGGGCTCAGGATACCACTCAACTGAAAAGCACTGACGGCATAGCCATTGATGACAACGGCAACCTGTATGTAGCTGATTTCTCGGTAAACGCCATAGCCAAAGTGTCGCCTGACGGAAAGATCACTCGCATAGCCCAAAGCCCCGATTGCGACGGGAGTGACGGCGGACTTGACCAACCGGGCGAACCTATCGTGTGGAACGGAATGCTGATAGTGTCGTGCTTCGACGCAGTAACCGATCCCGGAAAGGTCAATACCGCACATGACAAGCCCTACACCCTGAGCCGTCTTGACATAGGAAAATGAACATAGGGCAGCGGAGAGATCCGTTGCCTATGTTTTTGGTATGTGACGGGATCCCCGAATCCGGCAACGATAGCAGCTTCGTGTTGGTGGCATACCCACTAAGCCAATTTCAAGCAGTCTTCCAGGTCAATTCCTGAAACTTAGCGAAGTGTACTTCGGGCGACTCCATCTGCTTCCGCTGTCGT
>JAMPGZ010000021.1 GCA_023663655.1 Lachnospiraceae bacterium | reverse complement strand
CAGCCGAGACTTTAGTTTTTGCCATTATTGAGTTTTATCGGACAGCAATAATTTTTAATCGTTGCTTTTCAAGTAAGTGTTTAGTTATATCGGCACCCAACGAATAGGCTTTTTGCAAATCTTTAGAAAACTCCGTTTCTCTCTGTTTCGCTTTCTCAGTTTCATCAAATACTTCTATGACATATTTGGAATAGTCCGAGAATTGATATGTGTCGTATGAACAGAGTCGTTGTGGTGTTGAGAAGATATGACCTAAGAATATATCCACATTATCCATCGCTTTAACAGGCGCAAACTCCTTCTTTGTATTCATTGTGTATATTGTCACGACATCAACCTCCTTCGTTGCGAGAGAACGATACCCTGCCTCGTATGAACCTAACGAGAAACAGAGTCTTTCAAGAAATGCCTTTGCATTGCTGTTCACGTCCATAAGATATATAGGCGAGGCAACAACAATACAATCTGCGGCACTCACAGCTTCAAGTATAGGAGTGAGGTCGTCATTTAGAGAGCACTTGCCATATTGATTGCTCCCTCTGAGTTTGCAAGCAAAACAACTCTGACAACCTTTGAAATTAAGCCCGTTTAAGTAAATCGTAGTTATGTCAGAGTTTGTGGCAGTTGACACTACTCCTTCGCGGAAGGCATCACAGAGCTTGGCTGTGTTGCCATTCTTTCGTGGGCTACTATTTATGATTACTATTTTCATTACAGCGTTATTTGTTTCGTTATACCTTTTGTGTTTGATCCTTCAGTTGGATCTCGGCGATTTTTATTAACTTTGTAGTGCAAAATTAGGTGAGAATCAGAGTATAAACAACAACTTACCAAAAGGTTTGCCCCTTACCGAAAAGTTTGTTTTACTCATTATCAATCCGTTTCAGCAAACACGGTATGGCAAAAAAATTGGACTACGAATATTGCAAGGCGGCTCCGATGCTTGAATGGCTCGGAAACAAATGGGTGCTGGTCGTTCTCATGAAGATTTCCGAGAACGAGCCGGTGCGTTTCAATGAACTGTACCGCAATATTCCGTCCGTGTCGGAGAAAGTGCTGTCACAGGTGTTGAAGCAACTCACAATGGACGGCATAATCGAGCGTCAGCTTTATCCGGATGTGCCGCCTCGTGTCGAATATTCAATCACAGCCTTAGGTCATACTTTGCTCCCGCACGTTCAAATCCTGATTGATTGGGGACACGAAAATTTCGACCAAATAATGAAAAATAGAAAGAATAATGAGTAAAGCGTATAAAAGACAGCTTATAATATGGATAGGCATAACCCTTGCCGTTATGTTAATACTGCCTTTTGCAGTAGCCAAACTTGCATCAGAATGTGCAGGGATGGCTTTGTGCATGATGTTGTTCCTTGTCGTCAATCCTATATATTCTATAATTCTTGGTGTTGTTGCAGGACATAACATAAGAGCATTATGGAATTTGCCACTCATATCTGCGGTTGCGTTTCTTGCCGGAACATGGCTGTTCTTTGATATTCATGAGCCGTGGTTTATCGTCTATGCCGCAGTATATCTGTGTCTCGGAGTTGTCGCTATGCTGATAACGAATTATCTTAAAAGAAAATAATATGCCTTACATATCCATTGAAAGCGGAAAACTCACCGCAGAGCAAAAGAAAGAGTTGATCGAACGGCTCACAGCTACAGCCTCTGAGATAACCCACATTCCGGAGCAGTTCTTTACAGCAACCATCAAGGAACTTCCCGATGAAAATTTTGGCATCGGTGGCAAATCAATTGATGAGATAAAACGAGAATTTAATTCATGTCACGAATAGCAATATAATAAAGATGGGGTCAATATTCAGTGAAACAAGAATGCTGGATGAGTTAGTCCCGCTGATTAATGAGCTTCCTTTAAATCAGAAGTTTCAAGCTGGCATACATGGCATTATGAAGAAAGTGGTAATCACGCGTATTTATCGTAATGCTATCTTGAGTGACGATAATGTCATTATGCCGACAGCAGAAGATTCGATATTATTTATCAGAAAGTCAAAAATTTGTGATTTTGATGCCTATATCGGGATTACCCAAGATTGGCTTCTTGTAGTCCCTTGCAATGAAGAAAAATGGGCTTATGAAAGCTTTCGAATCACTGAACCGGAAATGATGAAAGAGTATCTTGACTATGCACGGTCTCTGGAGTCGCCCCTTCCGGCAAGTTATATAATTCCGGTAATTCCATTGGAGAGTATTGCGGAATTTTCAGCAAAGAAAAATTGGATTGGAGCGTATGTTTGCAAATTAGTAATGAGCGATGGTGATGAGTTTAAAATGATGCTTCCTCGACTTGGCGGACTTGGAGGTGGTATGCCCAATCATAAGGAGTATCGCGAGTTAATCGTAAGCATGCTGACACGTTCTGTCAATTAAAGTATTTTTGCCGGGTATCATTGCTTTTAAAGCACAAAAAAGGCTTCCTGATTAGGAAGCCTTTCGTACCTGAAGAGGGACTCGAACCCTCACAGCCGTAATGGCCAAGGGATTTTAAGTCCCTCGTGTCTACCATTCCACCATTCAGGCAGCTTTTCGGCACTGCAAATTTAGTAACATATTTCGGAATCTGCAAATTTTGACAGCCGATAAAAACTATTATTTCGTAAATGGTTAATTATTAATATACTATAGTGTAACCGCCGAGTGCGGCAGGAACTACATGATAGCGACGCAAGCCATATTTTTTGCTATGTGCGGGTCCGGATATCGGGCTTCCGTAAAGTTCATTCACGTCATATACCGAGCCGCAGGTGGGGCAATGTGCATTCAGATTTTCAGGGTCATAAAGGATTCTGACAGTCTGTTTCCTTTCCACCGGACATGACAGATCGTATGCAAGCGGGTAGCCGGCTATGTCGGTCACAAGCAATACGCCACCAAAACCGGTATAGGTATTGGCGTTCCATGGAAACCCTGCCGGTTGCTGATGCAGGATGAAATAGCGGTACTGGCTCAATCCATGCACACCGTATGAATCCCAATAACCTTGATTGCCAAGATCGATGTTGACCGGTGTTGCCGGAATGCGGTCATCATCCACTTCCGAGCATCCGGTTGCTAAGATTCCGGAAACTATGACCGATAAAAGCGCTGATCGAGTCCTCATGAATTGATTAGTGCTGACAATGCGTTGTGATATGTCTCGAAATCAAATTCTGCGAGAGTCTTCTCATAAAGAGCCTTAATGCGGTCGTTGCACAGATTGCCTATCGAGCCTTCATGTGTGTGGCTCAGATTATAGTCAGGCGTGAACTCTCCGGCTTCGATGGCAAGTCCCACCTTTTTATATGCATCGCGGAATGGCACCCCTTCAAGTGTAAGTTTGTTGACCTCTTCCACCGAATACATCAGCTTGTAGCGGTCATCATGGGCTGCATCCTTATTCACCTTGATTTGTGAAACCATCGCATCGACCATATTGATTATTGAAATCAGGGAATCAAATGCCGGAAGGAAATTCTCTTTGACTAATTGCAGGTCACGAAAATATCCCGAAGGCAGATTATTGGTGATGAGAGTAATCTCGTAGGGGAGGGCTTGCAGTTTATTGCACTTGGCACGTGTGAGCTCGAATACATCGGGGTTCTTCTTGTGGGGCATGATCGACGACCCGGTGGTATATTCATCGGGCAGCTTGATGAAGCCGAAATTCTGAGAGTTGAACATACACGCATCAAACGCCAATTTCCCTATTGTGGCTGCGATGCATCCTAATGCTTGCGCAACGATGCGTTCTGTTTTCCCGCGACCCATCTGGGCATAGACAACATTATAGTTCATGCTGTCAAACCCAAGCAAGGATGTGGTCATTGTCCTGTTAAGGGGAAATGACGAGCCATATCCGGCAGCTGATCCGAGCGGATTGCGGTTGGATACTTCGTAAGCGGCTTTTAATACGGTCAAATCATCGGTCAATGACTCGGCATAAGCTCCAAACCATAATCCGAACGATGACGGCATTGCGACCTGCAGATGCGTATAGCCGGGGATTATCACGTCTTTGTAGCGTTCGCTTTGATAAATCAGCGTGTTGAACAAGCGTGTCATTGCCTCGGTCACATCTTCGATACGCGACCTTATGAACAGCTTCAGGTCGACCAGCACTTGATCATTTCTGGAGCGTCCTGAGTGGATTTTCTTGCCTATGTCGCCAAGTCGGCGTGTGAGCATGAGCTCTACCTGGGAATGAACATCCTCGATGCCTTCTTCAATGACAAAATCCCCGGCTTCGATTGTTGCATAAATTTCACGTAGTCCGTGAGTCAACTTGTCAAGCTCTTCTGCCGTAAGCAATCCTATTGACTGGAGCATCCGGATGTGAGCCATTGAACCTAACACGTCATACTTGGCAAGATATAAATCCATTTCACGGTCAAGTCCTACAGTATAGGTCTCAACATCATGATCCACAGTGGTGGATTTTTCCCAAAGCTTTGTCGCCATATTATTTCAGCGAAACAAGGTTTTTAATCATTTCTCCCATTTTTTCGGCAGCTTCTTTCAGCTTCGGACCGATCATGGGCTTAAGCATAGCCGGAACTTCAACGTCGATGGATGAGATGGCTTCAGCCTTGTCGTCACCCTTGTCTTCGAGCTCGATTGACATCACAATGGGCACAGGAGCGCCTTGAGCGGTGAATGCCACTCTCTTGTCGGGTACGGTTTCGGATAGCTTCAGCACCAATGCTCCCATCGGTGTCCCGTTGAAAGAGATAGTATCGGCAGTGAACGAGATGTCACCGACTTTAGATTTTAAATCTTCGGGAAGAGATGCCATACGTTCCTGAAATGCCGACAAATCCGACAATTTGGCGTAAGCCGCTGCTGCCGACATCGGAATTTCGACCGGCTTGCTTGAATATGTAGTCATTAATACGGTTATTTATATTATAATAAGGAGTGTTTATGCCGGTCTGTTTAGTCGGCATTGGTTTTGGGTGCCCAGTTGGCGGGATCCTTACGCCATTCCTTAAGGGTTTCAAGGTCGCTTTGCTTGATGTAATCGCTCTCTACTGCAGCTTCAAGCATGGAGTTGTAATTGCTTAGGGTGATAAGTTTCACGCCTGCTTCCGAGAAGCGTTTTACTGCGACCGGGAATCCGTAGGTGAATATAGCGACCATTCCTATTACTTCGCAGCCTGCGTTGCGGATAGCCTCTACTGCCTTCAAGCTGCTGCCGCCTGTAGAAATGAGGTCTTCGATTACTACCACTTTCTGTCCGGGATTCAGATTTCCTTCAATGAGGTTTTCCAATCCGTGGTCTTTCGGGGTAGATCTCACGTACACGTATGGAAGTCCGAGATTGTCGGCTACGAGCGCGCCTTGTGCGATAGCTCCGGTAGCAACACCGGCGATGGCATCGGGCTTGTCGAAATTCTCCATAATGATACGGCAAAGCTCAACCTTGATGAATGAACGCAATTCGGGATAAGATAATGTCTTGCGGTTGTCGGTGTAAATTGGCGAGTTCCAACCTGAAGCCCATACGAAGGGGATATCCGGCTGCAATTTTATCGCGCTAATTTTCAGTAATTTCTCGGCAACTAAACTTTCTAACTTTTTCATCTTGGTGTGATATTGGTAATTGTTGGTGCAAAGATACGAAAAATCCGAATAAAATTTCTTACATTTGTGCCATAAAAAGCATCATTTATTATGCAGAAAGAAATATTGTCTTTGAGCGATGTCTATCGTGCCGCTCATGTACTGAAGGGTGTTGTAAAACATACGGAGCTTATAGCCGCTCCGAAAATTAATCCCGAGAGTGACGTATATCTGAAGCCGGAATGCCTCCAGCACACCGGTTCGTTTAAGTTAAGAGGTGCCTACTATAAGATATCTCAGTTGTCCGACGAGGAAAAGGCTCACGGAGTTATTGCGTGTTCAGCAGGAAATCATGCCCAAGGTGTTGCGCTCGGAGCACGTGCCAATGGAATCAAAGCTATAATATGCCTGCCTGAAGGCGCGCCTATATCTAAGGTTGAGGCGACACGCAAGCTTGGAGCGGAAGTGTGCCTTGTGCCGGGTGTGTATGACGACGCATATAAGAAAGCTATTGAAATGAGGGATGAGTGCGGATATACTTTCGTGCATCCTTTCAATGATCCGCTTGTGATTGCCGGACAAGGAACCATCGGACTTGAGATTCTTGATGAAATGCCTGATGTTGACGTGGTTATCGTCCCGGTAGGCGGTGGCGGCTTGATTTCAGGAGTGGCATACGCTATAAAATCAATACGTCCTGATGTGAAGGTGTACGGCGTTCAAGCCGCCGGAGCCGCGAGCATGGTTGAGTCGATAGCCGGCAATGAGATAAAGTGTCTGCCCAATGTTGCTACCGTTGCCGACGGAATCGCGGTAAAAGAGCCGGGTGACAATACATTTGACCTTTGTCGCAGATATGTCGACGGAATAGTTACCGTGAGCGATGATGAAACATCGGCTGCTATTTTGGCGATGATGGAACAGCAGAAACTTGTGGCTGAAGGCGCCGGTGCCGTGGCTGTTGCTGCCGCGATGTTCAATAAAGTTCCGATCAAGGGAAAGAAGACTGTGTGTCTTGTTTCGGGTGGAAATATTGACGTGACGATTTTGAGCCGTGTCATAAACCGCGGATTGCTCAAGAGCGGACGTAACTATGTTGTCACAATCGATCTCTCTGATAAACCGGGTGTGCTAGCCAATGTGTGTGAAACGATAGGAAGACTCGGCGGAAATATAATTTCTGTAACTCATGAACGCATAAGCGTGGATACTCCCATCACAAGCTGCACATTGAGAATTGTGATGGAGACACGCAACCATGAACATATCGAGATAATCAAGAAGGAACTTACTGAAGCAGGTTATCTCGTGGAGAAATGAGCGTGAACCTGACTTTTCGTTGTCTGTTGGTGGCACTGTTTTTTGTGCTTTCAGGAATAAAGGCGATCGGTTCTGATCGACAGATTGATGCTCCTTCCGTTGAAACGCCTCGCATAAGTCTTATTACGTGTGGCCCCGGCTCTGATATATATGAGCTTGAGGGTCACACGGCTCTGCGTGTGCGTTACAATGGAGCTGACGTGGCGGTTAACTATGGGTTGTTTGATTTCGACGCACCCAATTTCGTTTACCGTTTTGTAAAAGGTGAAACCGATTACATGGTAGGTGCCGCTCCGTTTGACTATTTCCTGAGGCAATATGCCCGTGCCGGAAGGGCTGTCTATGAACAGCCGCTTGATATTCCTGCTGATGCGGCGTTGCGTCTCATTGAACTTTTGGATGAGAATCTTAAGCCTGAAAACAGAACCTACAGATATAATTATGTAAAGGACAATTGCGCGACGCGTCCATTGGTGATGATTGAGCGTGCGATTGGCGACACACTTGCGCTCAACGCCAGAAGTTATACCTCCGGATGGACCTTCCGTGATGCGATGCGTCATTATCATTCTGCTTATCCGTGGTACCAGTTTGGCATTGATTTGGCATTGGGAAGCGGCATAGATTACCCTATAAGCGACAGAGATAAAGCCTTTGTCCCGATGATTCTGATGGAAATGATAGAAGACAACGGCATCTCTTCATCAACCTCGGTGATTCTGCCGTCACGCGGTGATTTGGCAGAGGTTACGCCATGGTGGATGACACCTTTAGCTGTCAGTATTGCAGTATTGCTATTGGTCATTTTTGTCACCGTGCATGACTTGAAATTGATGAAAGTGACACGTTGGGTTGATGCTGTCGTTTTCGGAGTCTATGGCATAGCGGGATTGTTGATAACTTTTCTGGTGTTTGTTTCCGAGCATGAAGCGACTTCTCCTAACTGGTTGTTGCTATGGCTCAATCCGTTGTGCCTGATTGTTCCGGCATTCATATATATAAAAAGTTGTCGTAAGTTGGTAAAATTGTATGGAATTGTTAACTTTGTGGCATTATTTTTGTTAAGTATGTTGTGGCTTTGGTCAGGACAGTCGGGTAATGCCGCATTTATTCCGCTGATACTTGCCGATGCCATACTTACTATAAGATATTTATATATCACACGATGCTTAAAACTAACGAACCGCATTTAACCCGTCGATTGCTGTCAGTGTTGCTGGCGTCAATGGTCACTTTGACCGTTGTCGGGCAGCCCCCTGTGTCACGACCTAAGCTGGTGGTGGGCATAATGATTGACGGATTGCGCGAAGATTATCTCGACTTGCTGAAGGGATATTTTGGAGAAGGCGGGTTTAACAGGCTCATGCAGGAAGGCGTGATGCTTGAGAATGTGAATTATGGCACATTCATGGATGCGACGGCTGCCACGGCAATGGTTTATAGCGGCACCTCTCCGGCGGTCAACGGCATTCCTGCTTCTGTAGTCTACGACTCCGATCACAAAAGGAGTTTTCCCGTAGTGCTTGACCACTCCCAACTCGGCAATTTCACTGATGATACATTCACACCCAAGGCGATAACCGTAAGCACTGTCTCTGACGAAGTGCGTATCGACGGTGCCGGATTTGGAAATGTATATTCCATCGCTCCTTCTGCTCCTCAGTCCATTGTTATGGCTGGTCATGCAGGAAACAGCGCGTTGTGGATAAATGATGTTACCGGAAAATGGTCTACATCCACTTATTATAAGGAGATGCCGCTTCCGGTTCAGGGCAGGAACCATTCCAAGCCCTTGTCAGTGCGTCTCGACACCTTGACTTGGCGTCCGTTGCTTGCTCCTGAGAAATATCCCGATCTGCCGGCTTACAAGAAATATTATCCTTTCAGATATCTTTTCCAGCACAACGATATCAACCGATTCCGAAATTACAAGACCTCAGGTCCTGTGAACACGGAAATAACAGATATCGCAGGGGATTATATCAACGGTCTGCAGCTTGGCAATCACGATGCCATGGATATGCTGAATCTCGGTTATACGCTTGCTCCTTTTATTGCAGCTAAGGATGCCGATAATCGCATTGAGACCATGGATAGCTACTTGCGTCTTGACAAGGATCTTGAGCGGTTGTTCCAGATCATAGACAATAAAGTAGGTCTTGAAAATACATTTGTCATGCTCGCCGGAACCCCATCGGCACCCGGAAATAAGCGTGACGATGAAAAGTGGGGTATCCCCAATGGTGAATTTATCCCGAAGCGTGCGATTTCGCTGTTGAATATGTATTTTGTTGCCAAATACGGCAATGAAGAGTGGGTCGCAGGCTATCATGACAGTCAACTGTTCCTGAACAGGAAGTTGATTCAGGAGCGTGGATTGGATCTTGCCGCAATGAGAGCGGAAGCTGCCGATTTCTTGACACGCATGAGTGGTGTGAGCGGAGTATGGACTATTGATGATGTCATTGCCGGACGTGCCGGAAACAACGCGGCAGCCCTGAAACGCAACACTAATGTGGATTTCGCCGGAGACCTCTTGCTTGCAATCACTCCGGGATGGGAGATTATTGAGATTGATCCTGTCAGCGCCAAGGAAGTACGCACAACGGTGCGCAGCGGAATTATGACCGCTCCGGTGTTTTTGTTCTCTCCCGTGCTGAAGCCTACGAGAATAATTGAAGAGATTGATGCACGCTCCATTGCTCCGACCGTGGCGCGTCTGCTCCGAATAAGATCGCCCAATGCAGCCGATCTGCCTCCATTGGCTTTGGAGAAGAAGTGAGAGTGAGAAACCCCGTTAAATCAAAATAAAAATCAGAACTAATTTATGTCATTAACTACTATATTAAATAAACTTTTCGGCAATAAATCGCAGCGCGACCTTAAAGAAATCCAGCCGATTGTTGATCAGATCAATGCTCTTGGACCTAAAATGAAGGAGCTTTCCAATGATGAATTGCGTGATGTGATTACCAACATAAAAAAAGAACTTCAGGATGCTGTAGCCGACGATACCAAGGCGATTGCTGAATTGAAGGAAAAGATTGAGGAACTTCCGTTTGACGAGCGTCAGCCGTTGTGGGACGATATCGATAGCCGCGAGAAGAATATACTCGAAGTATACGAGAAGGAGCTTGATCGAGTGCTTCCCACAGTATTTGCCGCTATGCGTGAGACTGCTGCACGATTCGCTGCCAATGAAACTGTGGAAGTGACTGCATCGCAGATGGATCGCGATCTGGCTGCCGCAGGCAAGGATTTTGTCACAATCGAAGGCGATAAGGCTATATACAAGAACCACTGGATTGCCGGAGGAAACGAGGTGACCTGGGACATGGTGCATTATGACGTGCAGTTGATCGGCGGTATTGTGCTACATCAGGGCAAGATTGCCGAGATGGCGACAGGTGAGGGTAAGACTCTCGTTGCGACTCTTCCGGTATTCCTTCGCTCATTGACCGGTCGAGGTGTTCATGTGGTTACTGTCAACGACTATTTGTCAAAACGAGACTCGGAATGGATGGGACCGCTATATATGTTCCACGGACAGACTGTGGATTGTATCGACAAGCATCAACCCAACTCTGAATCACGTCGCAGAGCTTATGCATGTGACATCACTTTCGGTACCAACAATGAATTTGGTTTCGACTATCTGCGTGACAATATGGCTATGTCTCCGCAAGATCTCGTGCAGCGCAAGCATTATTATGCTATTGTCGACGAGGTTGACTCGGTGCTTATTGACGATGCCCGTACACCGCTTATCATATCAGGTCCTGTGCCTAAAGGCGAGGATCAGCTGTTCAATGACTACAAACATAATGTAGAGAAGGTATTTGAGGCTCAGCGCAAGCTTGTGGCACGACTGCTTCTTGATGCTAAAGAGAAAATCGCAAGCTCAGATAAGGAAGTGAGAAAAGAGGGTGCCCTCCAGTTGTTCCGTGCTTACAAAGGTTTGCCGAAAAACGGACCGCTCATCAAATATCTTTCACAAGACGGCATCAAGCCATTGTTGCTTGACACTGAGGCATACTATCTTCAGGATAACAGCCGCGAAATGCCTAAAGCTGTCGAACCGCTTTATTTCGTGATTGACGAGAAGAATCGTTCGGTAGAACTCACCGATAAGGGTATTGATGAGCTGACAGGCAGCAGCCAGGATCCGCAATTCTTTGTGTTGCCTGATATCGCTTCACAATTGTCGGAAGTGGAGGGTGATGATTCGCTTTCTCCTGCCGATCGTCAGCAGCGTAAGGACGACCTCATGCAGAACTATGCTGTTAAGGCGGAGCGTGTGCACACTGTAAACCAGTTGCTGAAGGCATACACCCTGTTTGAAAAGGACGTTGAATATGTGATAGACGACAATAAAATCAAGATCGTAGACGAGCAGACCGGACGTATCATGGAGGGTCGCCGCTACTCCGACGGACTCCATCAGGCTATTGAAGCCAAAGAGGGTGTGAAAGTAGAGGCAGCGACTCAGACTTTCGCAACTATCACCTTGCAGAACTATTTCCGTATGTATCACAAACTTGCGGGAATGACCGGTACAGCCGAGACTGAAGCCGGTGAATTCTGGGATATCTACAAACTTGATGTGGTGACTATCCCCACCAACAAGCCTGTGGCTCGAATTGACATGAACGACCGCGTATATCGCACCAAGAAGGAGAAATATGCGGCTGTCATCGATGAGATTGTGGAACTTGTCAGCCAGGGTCGTCCGGTGTTGGTTGGTACTACTTCGGTTGATATTTCCGAATTATTGTCAAGAATGCTCACCTTGCGTCACATCCCTCACAATGTGCTTAATGCGAAGTTGCACCAAAAGGAGGCTGACATCGTGGCTCAGGCAGGTAAGAAAGGTACTGTTACAATCGCAACCAATATGGCAGGTCGTGGTACCGACATCAAGCTCCCTGCCGAGGTTAAGGATGCGGGAGGTCTTGCCATCATCGGTACAGAGCGCCATGAGTCACGTCGTGTCGACCGCCAGTTGCGCGGACGTTCAGGCCGTCAAGGCGACCCGGGTTCATCAGTGTTCTTCCTGTCGTTTGAGGATCAGTTGATGCGTCTTTTTGCCGGTGACCGTGTTACCAAGATGCTCGACACCCTTGGCGTGAAGGAGGGAGAGATGATCGAATCCAAGATGGTGAACCGTGCCATCGAAAACGCACAGAAGCGTGTGGAAGAGAACAACTTCGGAATCCGTAAGCGTTTGTTGGAATATGACGATGTGATGAATAAACAGCGTCAATATATTTATGGCAGACGACTTCATGCATTGATGGGTGAACGTGTAGGTATTGACATCAACAATATGCTCTATGACACAGTAGAAAATATTGTGAATACCTATGATTCCCCTGACACATATCCCGATTTGACAATGGAGCTTCTCAAGGTATTTGCTATTGAGACTCCGTTCACCGACGATGAGTTCCGTAAGATGTCACATCAGGAAGCATTCGACCGTGTTCATGCTGAAGTCAACGAGGCATTCCGACGCAAGAGCGAACGCATTGTTGAAATCGCAATGCCTGTCATCAAGGATCTTGTTGAGAATAAAGAAGCGAAGGGTAAGATTCTCGTTCCTATCACTGATGGAAAGAGAGTGTTCAATATCCCTGCCGACATAGAGGAAGCTTATCGCACTGAATGCAAATCGATAATCAAGGAATGGCATAAGGCTATCATGCTCGTGACCATCGACGAAGTGTGGAAAGAGCATCTTCGTGAGCTTGACCAATTGCGCCAGTCGGTTCAAAATGCGTCCTATGAGCAGAAGGATCCGCTTGTGATTTATAAGGTAGAGTCCTTCCACTTGTTTGAAAACGCTATGAACACTCTTAATGTCAAGGCAGCTTCGGCATTGTTGAGAGGACAGATATATATTCCGCAACCGCAGCCTCAGCGTGCTTCTGACGCTCAGCTTAGTTCAGAACGGAAGGAAGAACCGCAGCAACCGCCGCGCCCTCAAATGAAAGAAGCTCTTCCGGAACGCCCCAATGACTATAGCCGCTATAAAGCAAGCAAGGAAACTTATCCCGGCGCCGATGCACAGCGTCAAGCCGCTTCAGCTCCTCAGGGAGAGCATCAGCGTACGCAACCGATAGTCAACGGACCGAAGGTGGGAAGAAATGATCCATGTCCATGCGGATCGGGCAAAAAGTATAAGAATTGTCATGGAAAAGGACTTTAACCGTCACTAACATTTAATAACATAAGGACGGGGCAATCAAATGCTCCGTCCTGTTTAAATTAAAATCTAATGAAAAAACTTGTAACAGCGACAATTATGACTGCAAGTGTTATTTCAGGCAGTGCAAATGATATTAAGTATCCTCAGGCTCCTGTGTCCAATACCGTAGATGTGTATTTCGGCAATAAGGTTGCCGATCCTTATCGTTCGTTGGAGAATGATACATCAGCATCCACTCTCGGATGGGTCGAGGCTGAACGCAAGGTCACTGAGGATTATCTGTCAAAGATTCCTTTCCGTGACAATCTTCGTGACAGAATTAAGACTTTAATGAATTATAAGAAATCGGGCATTCCGTTTAAAAAGGATGGAAAGTATTATTTCTATGAGAATGACGGATTGCAGAATCAATCGGTTCTTTATTGCTCTGAAACTTTGGGCGGACCGGCAAAGGTATTTCTGGATCCGAATAAGTTGAGCGATGACGGAACTGTAGCCTTGACAGGTATCAGTTTCTCAAATGACGGTAAATACACAGCCTATACCATATCTCGCAGCGGATCGGACTGGACTGAGATATATGTGATGGATACAGCTACCGGCAAATTATTACCTGACCATATCGAGTGGGCTAAGTTTACCGGTGCCGAATGGGATGGCGACGGATTCTATTACAGCGCCTATGACCGTCCAGTGGAGGGCAAGGAATTCTCCAATGCCAATGAGAATCACCGCATCTATTACCACCGCCTCGGAACAAAGCAGCAGGATGACAAGCTGGTATATGAAGACAAGGCTCATCCGCTACATTTCCATTCGGCATCGATTCATGATGACAATCAGCCGTTGTTCGTATATGGCGGTGGAGAGGGACTTGGAAGCTCTCTGATTATGCGTAAGCCCGGAAGCGAGGAGTGGATCACAATAGAGCCTTCTCAGGATTATGAGATTTCGGTGCTTGATGTGATTGATGGTCAGATGTTCATTTACACCAATTATGGCGCTCCCAAATATCGCCTTATGACAGCCTCTATCAATGCTCCGCAGAGAGAGAATTGGAAAGAGCTTGTCGCTGAAGACAAAGGAGTGCTTACCGGTGTGCAATTTGCAGGTGATAAACTTATTTTGACCTATGAGATCGATGCTCAGAACAAATCATACGTTTATGACCGCACAGGAAATCGAATCAATGAGATAGAGTTCCCTGCAGCCGGATCGGTAGGAATCTCTTCAAGCAAAAAACATGATGAGGTGTTCTATTCTTTCACTTCATTCACTTATCCGGCGGCTATTTATAGCTACAATCTTGCCGATAACACATCCAAATTATATAAGTCGACCGAGATCAAGGGATTCAATATGGATGATTATGTGACTGAGCAGATCTTCTATCCATCAACTGACGATACCCTGATTCCGATGTTCATCACCTATAAGAAAGGATTGAAGCGTGACGGCAAGAATCCGGTTTATCTGTACGGTTATGGAGGTTTCAATATTTCATTGACTCCCGGATTCTCGGCTCAGAGGTTGCTTTGGCTTGAAAATGGAGGAATATATGCGCAGACCAATCTTCGCGGAGGTGGCGAATATGGAGAACCGTGGCATCTTGCAGGTACAAAACAGCAGAAGATGAATGTGTTCAATGACTTTATTTCTGCCGCTGAATATTTGATAAAGGAGGGATGGTCATCACCAGAGTATATGGCAATCGAGGGTGGAAGCAATGGCGGTCTTCTCGTTGGCGCCTGTGTGAACCTGCGCCCCGATCTATTTAAAGTGGCGATTCCACGTGTAGGTGTAATGGATATGATGCGTTACCATCTTTTCACAATCGGTTGGAACTGGGCATCAGACTATGGCACAAGCGCTGATTCAAAAGAGATGGCTGAATATCTGTTGAGCTATTCACCTATCCACAATATAAAGAATGACGGGACTAAGTATCCGGCAATTCTTGTTACGACAGCCGATCATGATGACCGAGTTGTGCCGGCGCATTCATTTAAATATGCCGCTACACTTCAGAACAGTAACACCGGAGATGCTCCCAAGATCATAAGAATAGATTCAAAGGCAGGACATGGAGCCGGGAAACCGGTTTCAAAGGTGATTGATGAATACGCCGACATCTATTCATTCCTTTTCTATAACATGGGTATAAATCCTGTTGCGGAATGATGGGTTGGCGACAATTGCTTCTCCTGCTTCCGGCATTTGTATTTTCGGGATGTTTCACCGGCATTGAAAGCACGCCGAAGATAACATCTACCGATGTAAAACGTCAGCAGGTTGGTGTCACTGAGGAAGATGAATTCCTCAGTGACATTAATTCTCAGCGGCTGTCACAATGGAAGAAAGGCAAGCGTTTCTATGTCACCGACGATAAAATAGTGTTGGCGTTGGAACCGACCGGAAATCCGCCAAAAGCCGGAGAGTATATAAATTTTGACAGTTATCGTCCGGTGACATCGCTTACCGGCACAGAGGATACCGAATTGATATTCTCCAATAAGGATGGTGGTGAAATAGTGTACCGGATCTCTGCTTCGCGGGAGGAACTCGAAAACCGAACCAAGGTTGATGTGCCTTTTACCATTGATATGGATGTTGTCGACAAGGCTTCCGATATGCTGCTGAATAAGAGATTATATCTTAAGAGCCCTGTCAGATATGACCGGAAAGGAAATTCTTACAATGGAGTGAAATTCGTGCCTGTCACGATAACTGAGGTATTGCCGGGAAATGTGGTGTATCAGGTGATGGTTAAATTCAAGACCGATGATGCTCAATCGTCAGGCGAGGAGGCTTATCTGTTTCTGAATGTAGGGGATGCCGGTAAATCCACCCGTAATTTCGCCACCTTGTTCTATTTCAATGACCCGCGTCTCAAATATCCGTTGGTGACCGATGAGAATTGGCGGCACATACAGCAAGGACGCGTGGTTCCTTATATGACACGCGAGGAGTGTAAACTTGCTCTTGGCGCTCCTGCTTCGGTGAGTCGCCGCAATGCGATTTCAACTATTCAGGAATTGTGGAGCTATCCCAACGGGAATTACCTCATTTTTGAGGATGGTATATTAAGAAGTGTAAGAAGATAGATTTTTATGGTAACACGTGAGGCAAATTGCAACATATCAAAATTCACAACATTCCATCTCCCGGTAATCGCCGATGAGTTTATTGAATATGACAGTATCAATGAGCTTATTGATATAGTAAAGGAGTTGAAAAGGGACAATCGCCGTTATCTTCATCTTGGCGGAGGAAGCAATATGCTGTTTTCTTCACGATATGACGGTGCTGTACTGCACTGCCGTTGCTCTGAGATAAGACAGCTTGAACGAAATGCAAGCCATGCCTTGATTCATGTGGCATCAGGCACAGTTTGGGATGATTTTGTGAAGTACACTGTAGCCAATGATCTTTACGGAGCGGTAAATTTGTCTTATATACCCGGAGAAGTCGGTGGCGCCGCCGTGCAGAATGTGGGTGCCTACGGATCGGAAGCTAAGGATATAGTGGAGAGTGTTGAAGTGCTTGACACTGTTGATATGCATCCTAAAAAACTTCCATTGGATGAATGCTGCTATGGGTATCGTGACAGTGTATTTAAACATTGTCCCGGCAGGTATATCGTGACCGGAGTTACGTTCCGTCTTGGTGTTGTGCCGATGTATTCGTTGGAATACGGACCATTGAAAGAGTTGGCTGACCATCCCGGATTAAGCCTTGCAATGGTTAGGGAACGCATTATATCAATACGACAATCGAAACTTCCCGAGCCTTCTGAGCTTGGTAGCGCCGGTTCGTTCTTCAAAAATCCGGTTGTGGACAGATCCAAATATGAGGAGCTTGAAGCATCTTATCCCGGTATGCCATATTACGATCTTCCCGATGGAACGGTGAAGATCCCTGCGGGATGGCTGATAGAGACCTCAGGGCTAAAAGGCAATCGGATAGGGGGCGCAGAAGTCTATACCAAGCAATGTCTTGTAATCGTCAATACGGGGAATGCCTCTGCTGAAGATGTGCTGGCGTTAAAATCATTCGTACAGAATACGGTGAGGGCTAAATTCGGTATTGATTTACTGCCCGAAGTTAACATTGTGGAGTGATGATGAAACTGCGCTTTTTAGGAACAGGAACATCTACAGGTGTGCCTCAGATAGGATGCAAGTGTAAGGTTTGCACCTCTACCGATGTTCATGACAAGCGGCTTAGAGCGTCGGCAATCTTGAACGTGGACGGAAACAATATACTTATAGACTGTGGACCTGATTTCCGTCAACAGATTATTGATGCAGGCGCTCCTGATCTTCTCGCCGCTCTCCTTACACATAGCCACTATGACCATGTGGGCGGTATTGACGATCTTCGTCCTTATTGTCATCGCGTAGGGGGATTTCCTCTCTATTGCCGTCACGATGTGGCTGAAGACTTGCGTAACAGGGTGCCGTACTGTTTTAAGGAGCATCCTTATCCGGGAGTGCCTTCATTTGACATTCATGAGATAGATTATTCATCATTCCGGATAGGGGAGACTGTTGTCACGCCGTTGCCGGTGATTCACTATAAGCTGCCTATTGTGGGATTCAGGATAGGGCGATTAGCCTACATCACCGATGCAAAGATTATACCTGATGAGACATTCAGGCTCCTTGATGGTGTCGACACATTGGTTATAAACGCGTTAAGACGGGAAGAACATCTTTCCCACATGACATTGGATGAGGCATTGAGTGCGATTTCACGCATTAATCCCCGCATAGCCTATCTCACACATCTGGCTGATAAAATGGGGCTACAGGCTGAAGTTGAGCCTACGTTGCCTGAGAATGTAAGGATAGCTTACGATGGTCTTGAGATAGAGATTATGTGATTTTTTGAGAAAAGATTAAACAAAATCAGATTTAAAACGTCACTATAGTATATAGTAAAATTTTGCAATATGAATAAAACAGTATTAATAGCAGCCATGTCGGCTATAGTAGTGGGATTATCTTCATGCGGATCGTTGAAGAAATCTAATTCGACCGCTGTTAAAGTAGAAAACAATATGGAAGAGAGCCAAGAAGAAAAGAGCGACATTGTTCCTTATTCTATGGATGATCTTGCCGGAGAATGGACCATTTCGTCGGTAGGAGGACATAAGGTGACCGGAGAGAATCGTCCATACGTGAATTTCAGCCTTGAAGATGGCAGAATATACGGTTCCAACGGTTGCAATATCATCAATGGCGGATTGGTAGTCAAAGGCAATAACATGTCGTTTGACAAGGTGATAAGCACCATGATGGCTTGTGCCGATGCTCCTTATGAGCAAGCAATAAACCTCGCGTTGGAAAATACCCGCACTTACTCCATCAGTAAAAGGGGACATGAACTTTACCTCGAATTAAAGAATGGTTCAAAGCAGACTGTGATGGTGTTGAGAAAACATAATATGGATTTTCTTAACGGAACATGGCACATAGAGGAGATCGACGGACAGAAATATAATCTTCCCGATATGCAGATGGTGCTTGACGTGCAGGAATTGAGATTGCATGGAAATACAGGATGTAATCTTGTAAACGGCTCATTGATCATAGATCCTGACAAGTCCAATTCCATTCAGTTCAACAATCTTGCTTCAACCCGCATGATGTGTGATCCTGAAAGCATGAAAGCCGAAACAGCTTGTCTTGTGGCTTTGGAGAGCGTTGAATATGCCAAGAAAGGCCGCCACGACACTGTGCAGCTCTTTGATAAGGACAACAAAGTAGTGATGGTGATTAAAAAAGTGGAAGTCGAAAAATAGACATAGTCTACCGCTGACAAAATAAGCAATGCGGAGCCGACATCGATTCAGGTGTCGGCTCCGCATTATTTTTTTGTATCTTGTCATCGGCGGCGAGTGGCTGCCGTGAGCATTCCTTGCAGTTCATCACGTATTTTCAGTAACCGTTCCACGGCGGCAGCCTGTCGAGCCACCCCCGAGGGATTATTGTTTATCTGGGCTTTTGCGGCATCAATTTTCAATCCTTTTACTTTGAGTAGAAAATGTATCATCCGCGTTCGCTCGATATCATTTGCCGTGTACAGACGTGTTCCTTTGGCTCCGCGTTTCGGACGTATCGACGGAAATTCCTGTTCCCAGTATCTAAGAGTGGATAGTGGGACATCGAGCATTTCAGCTACTTCACGTATGCGGTAATATTTTTTCAGATTGGCGTCGTCCATATAGATCAGTCCATTACGTGACCGGCATTTTCAGCCAGACGGATTAAATCATCATATTCCTCAGGAGTAATGTCCATGAAATAGTAGTTTATGGGGTTCTGAGGCTCACCATTGTATCTGACTTCATAATGGAGGTGAGGTCCGGTAGATTTTCCGGTAGAACCTACCTCTGCGATAAAATCGCCGCGCTTTATCGCTTGACCTGCCTTCACGTGATATGCGTTGAGATGGGCATATCTTGTCACGTATCCGTAGCCATGATCTATGTCAACGCAATTTCCATATCCGCTTTCCCATCCTGCCGCTTTGACTACGCCATCGGCCGTGGCATATACTTTAGTGCCTCGGTCGGCAGCAAAATCAAGTCCGGCATGAAACCGGCTTGTGCCATAGATAGGGTCGCGGCGGTAACCATAGCCTGATGCCATCTGCTTCATGCTTTCGCGTGAGATCGGTTGGATTGAGGGAATGTGGGAGAGACGATCCTTATTGTTGCGGGCAAGTTTTTGAAGCTCGTCAAATGACAGAATCTGATTGTACAGCGATCTGTCGAGGAGATCCATTTTGCGTGTGAGATTTTTTATGAGGGTGGCGTCGGTCAATGAATTTAAGCGATTGTAGCGGTTCTCATTGTCGAGTCCGGCAAATCTTTTGGATGCCGACACGCGCTCAGCTCCCATTATCACTCGATAGAAGTTATTGTCTCGTTCCGATATGTCGCCGATCACTTCAAGCGACGCATCAAGCCTTTTATTCAATAGATCGAGATGGGTGCGCAGCTCTTTATTCTCTTGCTGCAACCGTTTTTCGCGAGGAGTATCAACAAAAAGATATATCACCCATATCACCGCACAGCATCCTATGATTGAAAGAAGTGACTTTTGCGCGATATTCCATACGCGTTCTTTTTTAGAAGGGAACACGCGGTCATAATGTCCTGATGCAGGATTGTATCGATAAAAGACTTTCTTACTCATATTCGGATGTAAAATTACACAGAAAATTGAATTATTTAAAATTTTTCATCGCCTTCTTCAGACTATCGGTCATAAAAAAAGCCGTGAGGGGGACTCACGGCTTTTTATCGATATGGTTTACTGAATTACATTGCTTCGATGCGCTTCAGATTCTCATCGTCATTGAGGCTGTAGTACAATGAACGGAGAAGACGACGAGCGTCATCAGTGGTTGTGTCGTCATTGAGAGCCTTTTCAAGATAGGGTGCAGCCTCTTTCAACAGAGGATCTACTTTCTCATCGCGAACCTTATTGTATTCAGCTTGGTTCAGTGAGCTTGATGCTTCGTCGATGGCAATAGCCTGAGCATAGATCACACGACCGAGGTCAAGGTTTGCTTTCGGCAATTCAGGAGCGAGTTCTACTGCTTTCTGAATGTACTTGCGGGCTTCGTCGAGCTTGTTCTGGCTCTGGTAAAGAATACCCATCACGTCATAGTATTCAGCATTGGTGGGGTTGAGCTGAATAGCTTTTTCCAAAAGACCCTGTGCTGAATCATAATCTTTGGTGTTGATCTTCTCGTTGATGATAATGGTGAGATACTTTGAGATTGAATCACCGTAAAGATCATTGGCTGTAGTAGCGTAGGCGATGACGCGAGGAGTGTCATTCTTCTGAGCGGCAACGCTTATTGCATAGTCGTAAAGAGCGGGTTCTTTGTAGCCGAGTTCTACCGCTTTGTCAAATGAAGTGAGTGCGGTGTCAAGCTTTTCAGCCTGCCAAGCGGCAAGACCTTCGAAGTAATAAATTTGTCCGAGGGTGTTGTTGTCAGGAGCAGGAGGAGCTACTTCGCCGAGCGACTTGTTGAAAGGCATGGTAGTGTAGATGTTCCACACTTCGTATGCACCGTTATAGTCCTGAACATCCCAAAGGGTCTGACCGATGGTGAGATACTGGTTGTGGTTGTCAGCCAGTTTCTTAGCCATGTCTTTTGAGTATTTGGTCTTAACTTTTGGATTTCCTTCTTTGTCGAGCTTCTTCTCGCCTGTTTTCTTGTCGATTTCGGGGATGGTGTCGAGCGGGAATGCAATCATGAAATAATTGTATCCGTCGATAAGAGCTTTACCCATTTTTTTCGGGTCGGGATTTTCGCCGACAGCTTTCTTTTTGAACATGTCGTCGTAATCGCCAAATTCAATGTTACCGGCAACAAACCATGTTTGTGCATCATCCTTGCTTTCGGGATTTTTCAAAGCCGGAGCAAGATCCTTACGTGCTTGTGTGAGGTTGTTGTTGTAGCCTTTAGTTTTGCCTTCCACCTCTTTAACGAGGCTCTTCTGGGCAGAAAGGCCGGCTGCCGTCAAAAGGCATAGACCTAAGATGACTAATTTTTTCATAATATATTGAAAATGTTAATAGTAAATTTCTAAGTTATTAAATTGTTTCGTCTTCATCGGGCTGATCTTCGGAAATTTCATCATCGATGATCTCTGTTTCCTCTTCAACCACTGTAGTGTCGGGAGCAAGTTCTGTTTGCTCACTTGCTTCAAGGAGCACATCGGAATCAATCTCCTCCTCAGGATCGGAATCCACGCAGCACACTGACGCGATTTCATCATTGCGCTTCTCAAGGTTGATGAGACGCACACCTTGGGTGGCACGTCCTTGAACGCGTATGTCGGCAGCCTTTATGCGTAGGGTGATTCCTGACTTGTTAATGATCACGAGGTCATTGTCGTCATTAACGCTGTCGATTGCCACGAGTGTTCCGGTCTTTTCAGTCACATTGATGGTCTTCACACCCTTGCCGCCACGGTTGGTGATGCGGTAGTCGTCAATCAATGAACGCTTGCCATATCCCTTTTCTGAGATTACGAGTACATTGTTCTCGGTCTCAGGCTCCATGCATATCATTCCTATCACAGCGTCATCTGGTCCGTCGAGTGTCATGCCACGCACACCTGTCGATACTCGGCCCATTTCGCGAACTTTGTTTTCCGGGAATCGGATAGCTCGACCGTTTTTGTTGGCAAGAAGTATGTCTGACTTGCCGTCGGTCATTTCAACTCCTATGAGCTGGTCGCCTTCGCGGATGATGATTGCGTTGACACCATTTGCTCTGGGTCGTGAATATGCTTCAAGCGATGTCTTCTTTATGACACCCTGACGGGTTGCAAACACAAGATTATGTGAGGTGACAAATTCCTTGTCGTCAAGTTTCTTGGTGCATATTACTGCGTTGACCTCATCACCGGCTTCGATGTTGAGCAAGTTCTGGATGGCGCGTCCCTTGCTGTTCTTTGCCATTTCAGGAAGCTCGTAAACTTTCAGCCAGTAGCAACGTCCGCGATTGGTGAAGAACAACATATAGTTGTGCATTGATGCAGTATATATGTGTTCGATGAAGTCCTCGTCGCGAGTGTCGCTTCCGCGTGATCCCACGCCACCACGGTTTTGGGCACGGAATTCGCTCAGCGGAGTGCGCTTGATGTAGCCCATGTGGGAGATGGTGATGATCATGTCATCATCGGCATACATATCCTCGTCATTGAAGTTGCCTGCGGAATAATTAATGTCGGTTTTGCGTCCGTCACCATATTTGTCACGCACTTCGATAAGCTCTGACTTTATAAGTTCGCGGCATTCGTGCTCATCAGAAAGGATAAGGTTGAGATGCTCGATGAGTTTCTGAAGATCGTCATATTGCAGATGCAGCTTGTCCTGCTCCAGTTTGGCAAGGTTGCGAAGGCGCATTTCTACGATTGCGAGAGTCTGAGCGTCGGAAAGCTGGAAACGCTCCGAAAGTTTTGCTCTTGCATCGTCGGCTGAGTCGGCTCCACGTATTATCTTGATTACCTCGTCGATATTTTCCGATGCGATTATCAATCCCAGCAATATGTGGGCTCTTTCCTCGGCTTTTCTCAATTCAAATCGTGTGCGGCGCACAACTACATCGTGGCGATGGTCGATGAATGCCTGAAGTATCTCTTTTAGATTGAGAGTCTTAGGTCTGCCGTTGACGATTGCCACATTGTTCACGCTGAACGAAGCCTGCATCTGGGTCATCTTGTAGAGCTTGTTGAGCACCACATTGGCGTTGGCGTCGCTCTTGAGGCGTATCACGATTCGCATACCCTTGTAGTCGCTCTCGTCATTCAAGTCGGCGATGCCGTCAAGACGTTTTTCGTTCACAAGATTAGCGATATCCTTGATCAATTCCGCCTTATTTACATTGTATGGAATTTCGGTTACAATGATATCCTCATGATTGGCGTGGGATTCGATTTCGGCTTTGGCTCTTATCACGATTCGTCCGCGTCCGGTTTCAAAAGCTTCCCTCACGCCGTTGTAGCCGTATATTGTACCTCCGGTGGGGAAGTCGGGCGCGGTAATATGCTTCATCAACTCGGGGATGGTCATCTCAGGGTTATCGATGAGAGCTACCGCCGCGTTGATTGATTCGGTAAGGTTATGAGGGGGCATATTTGTTGCCATGCCGACTGCAATACCTGAAGTTCCGTTCACCAATAGGTTGGGGATGCGGGTTGGCAATACTGTCGGTTCAGGACGGGAATTGTCATAATTCATGGTGAAGTCGACGGTTTCCGAATCAATGTCGGCAAGCATCTCCTCTCCGATTTTTTCAAGACGAACCTCGGTGTAACGCATAGCGGCAGGTCCGTCACCGTCCACAGAACCGAAGTTTCCGTGTCCGTCGACAAGAGTGTATCGCATAGCCCAGTTCTGTGCCATGCGCACTACGGTTCCGTAAATTGACGAGTCGCCGTGGGGGTGGTATTTACCCATTACCTCGCCGACACAGTTGGCGGATTTCTTGTGTGGGTGGTCTGAAGTGTTACCCATTTCATTCATTCCGAACAACACACGTCGCTGCACCGGTTTCAATCCGTCGCGCACGTCAGGCAGGGCACGTGACACAATGACAGACATTGAATAGTCAATGTAGGCTGTCCGCATCTCGTTCTCGATGTCAATTTTCAGAATTCTATCTTCTTCAATCATAAATGTTTTTATAAATGTTGGTATTGAGCTTTCGCAAGTGAGCGAAAAATCACACAAAGATAAGAAATTTTTACAAAATATGCGGAATTTTGATGTGCGGATTGTTTAAATAATGTTGAGATAATTTAATTGTGTTCCTAACTTTGTTTTTTGGCACAATTATTGTTATAATTGCATTATGTTTCGGAGTATGAATTAAATTTAGGAAAGCGCTATTTGAATATGGATACTAATTTTTCAATAGAACTAAAAACACTTCTCGACCAAAGCCACCGTGAGGCTGTGCGCCATAACGACAGGGTGGTGAGGGTCGAGCATATATTGCTCGCGATAATGTCGAGCCCCGACAATGCTGCCTATGCGACATTGCAAAGGCTTGTTGATCCCGACACCATGTATCAGATAAGAGACAGCCTTGACAAGCGTCTGCACGTGTTGCCTGAAGGTGACAGGCAGATGCAGGTCACCATAGTCAGTGATCTTGCCAACCGCATCATTAAACTCAGCGTGCTTGAAGCGCGTATGCTTAAAAGCAATGTTGTCGATTCCAAGCATCTGCTGCTCGCATTGTTCCATAACAATGAAGTGCAGGGTCTTGAGATGATGGAAGAGTTCAAGGAAGCCGGGGTGACCTATGAGGCTCTTTATCGACTGCTTGCCAATGTGGCTGATTCTCCCAAGATGGGCGCCTCATTCGGAGAGGATGAGGAGGATGAAGAGGACGAGGCGCCGAGAGGCAGAACTGAAACTCCTCATTCGGCATCTTCCAAGCGTGGCAACGACACTCCGGCTCTCGATAAATATGGCAATGACATGACTCTTGCCGCTGAAGAGGGCAGGCTTGATCCCGTTGTTGGGCGAGAGGTGGAAATTGAGCGCCTTGCTCAGATTCTCAGCCGCCGTAAAAAGAACAATCCGGTGCTCATCGGAGAGCCGGGTGTAGGAAAATCGGCTATTGTGGAGGGGCTCGCTCTCCGTATCGTGCAACGTAAAGTTTCCCGCATATTGTTTGACAAGCGTGTCATCTCTCTGGACATGGCTTCCATTGTTGCGGGTACAAAATATCGTGGACAATTTGAGGAGCGCATCAAGGCTATTCTTAATGAGCTTTCGCGCAATAAGAACATAATACTTTTTATCGATGAGCTTCACACCATCGTAGGCGCGGGAAATGCCGCCGGGTCAATGGATGCCGCCAATCTTCTTAAGCCGGCTCTTGCACGTGGTGAGATCCAGTGCATCGGTGCTACAACAATCGATGAATATCGCAAAAACATCGAGAAGGACGGAGCGCTTGAACGTCGATTCCAAAAGGTGATGGTAGAACCTACATCGCCCGAGGAAACGCTTACCATCCTTAATAATATAAAGGATAAGTATGAGGAGCATCATAATGTCAATTATACGCCCGAGGCTCTTGAGGCTTGCGTAAAATTGACCGACCGCTATGTGTCGGATCGCAATTTCCCCGACAAGGCAATCGATGCCCTTGATGAAGCAGGGTCGCGTGTGCACGTCACTAATATAGTGGTGCCGAAGGAGATTGAGCACATGGAGGAGTTGATAGCTGAAGCTAATGCTGCAAAATTGAAGGCTGCGCAATCTCAGAATTTCGAGAGTGCTGCATCGTTCCGTGACAAGGAGCACCGCTTGAAAATTGAACTTGAGGAGGCGAAACGCAAGTGGGAAGCCTCATTGAATGAAAATCCCGAAACTGTTGACGAAGACAAGGTGGCTGAGGTTGTTGCGATGATGACCGGAGTTCCGGTGCAGCGCATCGCTCAAGCCGAGGGCATGAGATTGCGTGAGATGGGACCCAAGCTTAAATCGGCTATAATTGGTCAGGATAACGCTATTGAAAAAATCGTGAAAGCGATTCAGCGTAACAGGGTGGGACTTAAAGACCCCAACAAACCTATCGGTACATTCATGTTTCTTGGTCCGACCGGCGTGGGAAAAACGCATCTTGCGAAGAAACTTGCCGAGTATCTGTTTGACTCTGCCGACACTTTGATAAGGGTCGACATGAGCGAGTATATGGAGAAGTTCACCGTGAGCCGTCTCGTTGGAGCGCCTCCGGGATATGTAGGCTACGAAGAGGGCGGACAGCTTACCGAGCGAGTACGCACCCATCCTTATTCCGTTGTGCTTCTTGATGAAATCGAAAAGGCTCATCCCGATGTGTTCAATCTTCTGCTTCAGGTGCTTGATGAAGGACGACTCACCGATTCGCTTGGCAGAAAAGTCGATTTCAAGAATACCATAATAATAATGACATCCAACATCGGTTCGCGTCAGCTTAAGGATTTCGGATCGGGAGTGGGCTTTGTCACCAAGCCTGCCGATAAGGAATATTCTCATGGCGTGATTCAAAAGGCGCTCAACAAGGCGTTTTCTCCTGAATTTTTGAATCGAGTGGACGATATAATAATGTTTGAGTCGCTTGATAAGGAGGCGATCTTCCGCATTATCGACATTGAGCTTGCCGGATTCTATAAGAGAGTCGATGCTCTTGGATATAAACTTGAAATTACGGAAGGAGCTAAAACCTATATCGCCAACAAGGGTTACGATGCCCAGTATGGAGCCCGTCCTCTAAAGAGAGCGGTACAGAAATATCTTGAGGATCCGCTTGCCGAGATGATTATCAATTCGGCGATAAATCCCGGCTCGACAATCAGTGTCGAATATGATAAAGATGCTGATAAGATTGTCACAAATGTATCATGACCCCATATAATTGAACGATTATTTGACAAAAAGACCGCTTTTGCGGTCTTTTTGTTTTCATATTGAAGCGTATTTTTGTATTAATGCGGCAATCTGTATGATTAATTAAGTTTTTTGAAGAAAAATATTATATTTTTATTGCGAATTGATTTATAATGTTTAACTTTGTGCTGTAAAACATAACTAAGCAACCATTCTTATTATGGGCGAGATCAGGTTCACTAAGATGCATGGCATCGGTAATGATTATATTTACTTGGATTGTATTAACAATACTCCCGAGCGATTGGCTGACCTCGCGATAGAAATGAGTGACCGGCACACCGGTGTCGGAGGGGATGGAATAATCCTTATATGCAGTTCTTCGGTTGCCGATTTCAAGATGCTTATTTTTAATGCTGACGGTTCTGAGGCAAAAATGTGTGGCAATGCGAGCCGATGTGTGGCAAAATATGTCTTTGAGAAAGGATTGACCGACAAGAAAGAGATCTCATTGGAAACCCTCTCGGGAATTAAATATCTCCATATTCATGAAACTGAAGGTCATGTCGACATGGTTACTGTCGATATGGGTGTGCCTCTGTTCACCCCGGCGTCAATTCCGGTGATTTTTGACGGAGACAAGATGGTCGAACAGGAGGTGGCAGCCGGTGACAAGAGGTTTGCGGTGACGGCAGTGTCAATGGGCAATCCTCATGGAGTGATATTTGTAGATTCGCTTGACTGTGCCGATGTTCATGGCGACGGTCCGTTGCTTGAGTGCCATCCGATATGGACCGATCGTGCCAATATTGAATTTGCCGAAGTGATATCTCCTGCCGAAATAAAAATGAGAGTGTGGGAGAGAGGCAGCGGCGAAACTATGGCGTGCGGCACCGGAGCTTGTGCCACGGCAGTGGCAGGGGCGGTGACAGGACGCACTTCCCGTCATGTCACAATCCATCTGAGAGGAGGCGATCTCGACATATTGTGGGATCCTGATGACGGGCACGTCTACATGACAGGTGCGGCAGAAACTGTTTTTGAAGGAGTCTATATGCGTAAACATTAGTTGCGATGTGAAAAGGTAAAAAAGAAAGGTTGGTTATGATAAAGGTTAATGATAATTTCTGTAAGCTTCCGGCAAGCTATCTGTTCTCGGAAGTGGCAAAGCGGATTGAGGCTTTCAAAAAGGCTAACCCCAGAGTTGAGATAATCCGGATGGGAATCGGCGATGTCACCTCTCCGTTATGTGACGCTGCGGTGGAAGCTATGCATAAAGCTGTCGACGACGAGGCGGCAATAAGCTCATTTCATGGATATGGACCGGAGCAAGGATATTCTTTCCTGCGTGATAAAATCGCGGAATACGATTATAAAAAACGTGGCATTGATATTGATCCTTCTGAAATATTTATAAGTGACGGTGCTAAAAGCGATACCGGAAATATCGGTGATATTTTGGCGATGGATTGCAAAATAGCAGTTACCGATCCGGTCTATCCCGTATATGTCGATACCAATGTCATGGCTGGCAGAGCCGGAGAATTGAAAGATGGAAAATGGTCGGATATAGAATATCTCCCATGCACTGCGGAAAATGATTTTAATCCGTCATTCCCTACAGGCAATCCCGATGTGATATATCTCTGTTACCCGAACAATCCCACCGGAACCGTATTGACCAGAAGCCGCTTGGCTGAATGGGTGGAATATGCTCGCCGTACCGGAGCCTTGATCATGTTTGACTCCGCTTATGAAGCATACGTCAGGGATTCTGGAATTCCACGCAGCATATATGAAATCCCCGGAGCAAAGGAGGTGGCGATAGAATTCCGCAGTTACTCGAAAACTGCCGGATTTACAGGAATACGCTGTGGATATACAGTGATTCCTAAAGAACTGAAAGGCGTAGATGCTTCTGGAAATCACGTTTCGCTCAATGCGCTTTGGAACAGAAGACAATGCACCAAATTCAACGGTGCAAGCTATGTGTCGCAACGTGCTGCCGAGGCTTTATATAGCGAAGCCGGCAGAAAGCAAGTGAAAGATATTATAGATTATTATATGGAGAATGCGAGCATCCTCCGTTATGGGCTCGAGGATTGTGGATTGAAAGTGTATGGAGGTGAAAATTCTCCTTATATCTGGATAAAGACTCCTTCCGGCATATCATCGTGGAACTTTTTTGACAAATTGTTGTCGGAATGTCACGTTGCGGGAACTCCCGGTTCAGGTTTTGGTCCGTCGGGAGAGGGATATTTCCGCTTGACCGCGTTTGGACGCCGTGAGTCTACGGTTGAAGCTGTGGCAAGATTTAAAAATTTGAAATTATAATATTTCGGGGTACCCCGTTTATCACTGATAATATAACCAATATATAATATATATTTATGTCAAAGTTGAGATTTAAAGTGGTCGAAGAGGCTTTTGACCGAAAGGCGATTCCGGTTGAAATTCCGGCAGAACGCCCCACTGAGTATTATGGGAAATATGTGTTCAACCGTCAGAAGATGTTTGAATATCTTCCCAAGAAAACTTATGATGCCTTGGTTGATGCAATCGACAACAAGAAACCACTTTCCCGTGAAATCGCCGATAGCGTTGCCTCAGGAATGAAGCAATGGGCTGTTGATAATGGCGCGCGTCATTACACTCACTGGTTCCATCCTCTCACCGATGGTACAGCCGAAAAGCACGACGCTTTCATCGAGCATGACGGTAAGGGTGGTGTTGTCGAGGAGTTTGAAGGAAAACTTCTTGTTCAGCAGGAACCTGATGCGTCAAGTTTCCCTAATGGTGGTATCCGCAACACTTTTGAAGCTCGCGGTTATTCAGCGTGGGATATTTCATCTCCGGCGTTCATTATGGACAAGACTTTGTGTATCCCCACAATTTTCATCTCTTATACCGGTGAATCACTTGACTATAAGACTCCACTGTTGAGATCACTGAACTGTGTGGATAAGGCTGCTACTGCAGTGGCTCGATATTTTGATCCTGAGGTTAAGCACGTGAATTCCTATCTCGGATGGGAACAGGAATATTTCTTGGTGGACGAGGCTTTGTACTCGGCACGCCCCGACCTTGTGATGACCGGACGCACTCTCATGGGACATGAAAGTGCCAAGAACCAGCAGCTTGAAGACCACTATTTCGGTGCCATTCCATCGCGTGTGGAAGCATTCATGCTCGACTTGGAAATCGAATGCCACAAGCTTGGAATCCCGGCTAAGACACGCCACAATGAGGTAGCTCCCAACCAGTTTGAGCTTGCTCCTATTTTCGAGGAGACCAATCTCGCTAATGACCACAATCTGCTGTTGATGTCATTGATCGCCGAGGTGGCGCGTCGTCACAATTTCCGAGTGCTTCTGCATGAGAAACCGTTCTCCGGCATCAACGGATCAGGAAAGCATAACAACTGGAGTCTCGGCACTGATAAGGGCGTGCTGCTGTTTGCTCCCGGAAAAACTCCGCTGGGCAATCTCCAGTTCATCACTTTCGTAGTGAACACAATGGCGGCGGTATATCGTCACAACGCACTGTTGAAAGCTTCTATAATGTCGGCTACCAATGCCCACCGTCTTGGAGCTAATGAAGCCCCCCCTGCAATCATATCTATTTTTGCCGGAAGCCAGCTTTCCGAGATCTTGGAGCAGCTTGAAAACAGTGACAGCGATGAATTGATAAATCTGTCGGCAAAAAAAGGTCTTAAACTCGGAGTTGACCAGATTCCGGAGATATTGGTTGATAACACTGACCGTAACAGAACATCTCCATTTGCCTTCACCGGAAACCGTTTTGAATTCCGTGCAGTAGGTTCATCGGCAAACTGTGCGTCAGCAATGATTGCATTGAATGCTGCTGTAGCTGAACAGTTGGTTGAATTTAAAAATAAGGTCGATGCCCGTCTTGAGAAGGGAGAAAATCTGAATCATGCTATTCTCGCCGAAATCAAGGAGCTTATCCGTTACAGCAAGCCTATCCATTTCGACGGCAACGGCTATAGTGATGAGTGGAAAGAGGAAGCAGCCCGCCGAGGACTTGATTGCGAGACCTCTGTGCCTAAAATCTTCGATGCTTATCTGAGCAAGTCGTCGGTTGATATGTTTAAGTCAACGGGGGTTTTCAGCCGTCTTGAGCTTGAGGCGCGCAATGAGGTGAAGTGGGAAATGTACACCAAGAAGATCCAGATCGAGGCTCGTGTCCTTGGTGATCTTGCCATGAATCATGTCATACCTGTGGCTATCCGCTATCAGTCGGTGCTCACTGACAATGTATTTAAATTGAAAACTCTTTTCCCCAACGAAAAGGGCGACAAGCTTGCCGCTATGGACCTTGACACTATCGAAAGAATGTCGGCTCACATGGCTACGATTCTCGAAGAGGTTAAGAAGATGGTTAATGCCCGTAAGGCAGCCAACCAGATTGAGAATGAGCGCGACAAGGCGCTTGCTTATCATGATTCCGTGCTTCCATGCATGGATGTGATTCGTTATCATATCGACAAGCTCGAACTCATGATTGACGATGAAATGTGGCCTCTGCCCAAGTACAGAGAGCTGTTGTTTATCCGTTGATACGCTGATAGTTGAATTATCGATTTTACCCGGCACGCTTCTTGTTGAGCATGACCCTGGAACGTGCCGGGTTATTTTAGGGCTTATCTGTCAAAAACAGGCTCTTGAAATTTAAGGAAAGTTTTTTACGTATGAAGAATATTATTATGCCTAAAGCGCAAGGGTTATATGATCCTATGCATGAGCATGATGCTTGTGGTGTTGGGTTGCTTGTCAATATCAGAGGAATAAAATCACATCAGTTGGTGGAAAAAGGGCTTCAGGTTCTGGAGCACATGGTGCATCGCGGAGCGGAAGGAGCTGATCCGAAAACCGGTGACGGAGCCGGAATAATGGTGCAGATTCCACATGAATTTATACTGCTTCAAGGCATTGCCGTTCCGGAAAAGGGACGCTATGGCACCGGTCTTGTGTTTTTACCTGAGGATGAAGAGAATCAGCAGCTCATTCTTGATATTATCGAGCGTGAGGCTATCGAAATGGGATTATCGCTGATTGCCGTTAGAGATGTGCCGACTAACAATGAGTCGCTTGGTGTCGTGGCGCGGGAAGCTGAACCGGAGATAAAACAGATATTTATTGCTGACGAACGCACTACCGACGACCTTGATCCGAAATTGTATATATTGCGTCGACGCATAGAGAAAAAAATCGCCGCATCTGCCATTCCGGAAAAGGACAGTTTCTATATAGTTTCGTTGTCTTCAAGAATATTGGTCTACAAGGGAATGTTGTCAAGCCTTCAGTTGCGATACTATTATCCCGACTTGATGAATCCTCATTTCACTACCGGTATGGTGTTGGTTCACTCCCGTTTCAGCACCAACACATTTCCCACCTGGTCTTTGGCTCAGCCGTTCAGAATGTTGGGGCACAATGGCGAGATAAACACCATACAGGGCAACCGCATGTGGATGAAAGCTCGCGAATGCGTGCTGCATCCTGAAGCTCTCGGTGGTGCCGATGTGACTCCGATTGTACAGCCAGGAATGAGTGATTCGGCATCGCTTGACAATGTGTTGGAATTTTTTGTGATGGGTGGTATGAGCCTTCCTCATGCATTGGCAATGCTCGTGCCTGAATCATATAATGACAAAAATCCCATTTCGCCTGAATTGAAGGCATTCTATGAGTTCCATTCTATATTGATGGAGGCGTGGGATGGTCCTGCCACTCTCTTGTTCAGCGACGGAAGATATGCCGGCGGTATGCTTGATCGCAACGGATTGCGTCCGGCACGATGGCTTATCACCAATAATGACACGATGGTTGTCGCTTCTGAGATGGGAGTTCTTGCTTTTGACCCGTCGGAAGTGAAGGAGAAAGGTCGTCTGCGTCCCGGGAAGATGCTCATGGTAGATATGGAGAAAGGTGAGATCTATCATGATGCCGAATTGAAAGAGAAACTTGCTTCGGAGTTTCCTTATAGGGACTGGTTGTCAAAGAACCGCATTATCCTCGATAAAATCACTACGGGGCGAAAAGTTGACGAGAAAGTAGATGATTTCGCCCGACAGCTTCATGCGTTCAATTATCATCGTGAAGAGGTGGAAAAAATCATAACTCCGATGGTCACCGATGGTAAGGAACCGGTCAACTCGATGGGGTGCGACACCCCTCTCGCCGTGCTGTCCAAAGAGCCTCAATTGCTTTACAATTATTTCCGCCAGCATTTCGCTCAGGTCACCAATCCTCCTATCGATCCATTGCGCGAGGAATTGGTGATGAGTCTCGACAGCTATATCGGTGCGATTGACATGAATCTCATGGAGCCCAATCCTGAACTGTGCAAAATGGTGCTGTTGAAGCGCCCCATCATCACCAACCAGGAGCTTGACTTGCTATGTAATCTTCGCTATAAAGGATTCAACACACGCAAACTTGCCATGACATTCACCGTGGCTGATGGTGCGAAAGGACTTGAAGAAGGGGTGGAGCGGCTGTGTCTCGAAGCGGAAAAAGCTGTGGATGAAGGATGCAACTATATAGTTCTGAGCGATAGGGGAGTCGATAAGGATAATGCTCCTATTCCTGCTCTTTTAGCGACATCGGCTGTGCATCATCATCTGATTGACCGTAAAAAACGCTTGCAGACAGCTCTTATCATTGAAACCGGTGATGCCCGTGAAGTCATGCATTTCGCCTTGTTGTCGGGATATGGCGCCAGTGCCATAAATCCCTATCTGGCATTTGCCGTGATCAATGACCTTGTTGAAAAGAAAGAGATTCAGCTTGATTTCCACACCGCTCAAAAGAATTATATCAAGGCGGTTGACAAGGGCTTGCTTAAAGTCATGTCAAAAATGGGTATCTCGACCATCACCAGCTATAAAGGTGCCCAACTGTTTGAAGCAATCGGAGTGTCAGATGATATGATAAAAAAATATTTCGGACACACTATCAGCAAGATTTCCGGCATTGACATTGACGATTTGAGCAAGGATATACTGAAATCCCATTCTGAGGCTTATTCGGGTGAGTTTGATGAAGAATTGCCGTTGAGGCATCTCGGACAGTATTCTTTCCGTAAAGACGGCGAGTCTCATGCCTGGACTCCCGAGGCTATAGCCACTCTACAGCTTGCCACACGCATGGGAAGCTATAAAAAGTTCAAGGAGTTCACATCTATAGTCGATAATAAACCGGAACCTATTTTCATACGTGATTTTCTGGAGTTCAAGAAACAGTCGCCGATTCCAGTTGAGGAGGTGGAGCCTGAGGAAGCGATAATGAGGCGCTTTGTCACCGGAGCCATGTCATTCGGTTCGATAAGTCGTGAGGCTCACGAGGCGCTTGGAATTGCGATGAATGCCATAGGAGCACGAAGCAATACCGGAGAAGGTGGTGAGGACCCTGAACGATTCAAAACGCGTTCTGACGGTTCATCGGCTCGATCCGCTATCAAGCAGGTAGCATCAGGACGTTTCGGTGTCACAGCCGAGTATCTTGTGAATGCTGATGAGATTCAGATTAAGGTGGCACAAGGCGCGAAACCCGGAGAGGGCGGTCAATTGCCCGGTTTTAAAGTGGACAAGATTATCGCCAAGACCCGTCATTCCATACCGGGCATCTCTCTTATATCTCCGCCTCCTCATCATGACATATATTCGATTGAGGACCTCGCCCAGTTGATATTTGACTTGAAGAATGTCAACCCCCATGCTAAAGTTAGCGTGAAGCTCGTGTCGGAAAGTGGCGTGGGAACCATCGCGGCTGGCGTGGCTAAGGCAAAGAGCGATCTCATAACAATAAGCGGCAGCGACGGAGGTACCGGAGCATCACCGGCAAGCTCAATCCGTTACGCCGGACTTCCCGTGGAGATAGGACTGGCTGAGACTCAGCAGACTCTTGTGCTGAATAATCTGCGTGGTCAGGTGAAACTGCAAGCCGACGGTCAACTAAAAACCGCACGTGACGTGATTATCATGGCTATGCTTGGAGCCGAGGAGTATGGGTTTGCCACAAGCGCATTGATTGTGCTTGGGTGCGTGATGATGCGCAAATGCCATCTTAACACTTGTCCAGTGGGAGTGGCTACGCAGAATGAAGAGTTGAGAAAACGCTTTGTGGGTCGCTCGGAATACGTGGTCAACTTCTTCCGTTTTCTCGCTCGCGAGATCCGCGAGACTTTGGCGGAAATAGGAGCGAGGAGCCTCGATGAAGTGATAGGACGTGCCGATATGCTCAAGGTTAAAGATGCTCATGTGACTCACAAGACTTCCCATCTTGATTTCTCAAAGATTCTGTATATGCCTGCCGAAGCGGAGACCAACGCCATAATCAACGTGACTGCACAGAAACATGACATAGAAAACGTGCTCGACCGCCGTATTATAAGCCGTGCTTATCCGGCTATTGAGAGCAAGATGCCTGTAGAACTTGAATTCCCGATTTCCAACACTGACCGCTCGGTAGGTGCCATGCTGTCAGGTGTGGTGGCTGCAAAATATGGTAATGAAGGATTGCCCGATGACACTATATTATGCACATTCAAGGGATCGGCAGGTCAAAGTTTCGGAGCTTTCCTCGCTCATGGCATTTCATTCAGACTTGACGGAGATGCCAATGATTACGTCGGGAAGGGGCTCTCAGGCGGAAAGATTGTGATTGTGCCCCCTGTAGGCACAACCTATAAGCCGCAGGACAACATCATAGCCGGAAACACTCTGCTTTATGGAGCGACTTCAGGAGAGATTTACATAAACGGTCGAGTGGGAGAACGCTTCTGCGTGCGTAACTCCGGTGCCATTGCCGTGGTGGAAGGAGTAGGCGACCATTGCTGCGAATACATGACAGGCGGCAGAACTGTGGTGCTCGGCACGACCGGACGAAACTTTGCCGCTGGTATGAGCGGAGGTATCGCTTATGTGTGGAATCCGAATCGCGACTTTGACTATTTCTGCAATATGGAGATGGTGGAACTATCATTGATAGAGGATATGGCTGACAACCGTGAGTTGTACCGGTTGATAGGAAACCACTACAAGCACACCCACAGTCCGCTTGCGGGAAAGATGCTCGACAATTGGCAGGAGTATGTTGAGCAGTTCATCAAGGTCATACCTTTTGAATATAAGAAGGTGCTTCATGACGAAAAGATGGCTAAGTTGCAGCAGAAGATCGCAAGTGTGGAGAGAGATTGATAAAACAAGAGTGAAATCGCTAAATTATATATGATGGGAAATCCAAAAGCGTTTTTGACTATAGGTCGTAAAGAGGCCGGCTATCGTCCGGTCAATGACCGTATTAAAGATTATGGTGAAGTTGAGCAGACTCTGAATCAGGAGGACCGCCGCTTGCAAGCGTCTCGCTGCATGGAGTGCGGAGTGCCATTCTGCCATTGGAGTTGTCCGCTCGGCAACCGTCAGCCCGAGTGGCAGGACAGATTGTATAAAAATGATATAAAGGGTGCATACATATTGCTTACCCAAACTGATGATTTTCCAGAGTTCACGGGACGTGTGTGTCCGGCGCTTTGCGAAAAAGGATGCGTGCTCAACAAGCAGCATGAACCGGTGACAATCCGTGAAAATGAAGCTGCGATTGTGGAACGTGCCTTTAACGAGGGTTACGTCACTCCTCGCATCCCTGCTTCGCGTACTGGAAAGAGAGTAGCGGTCATCGGTTCTGGTCCTGCCGGACTTGCCGCAGCCAACCGTCTCAATCAAAAGGGGCATTCTGTGGTCGTGTTTGAGAAGAATGAAGCTATCGGAGGCTTGCTGCGGTTCGGCATACCTGACTTTAAACTAAATAAAAGCGTGATTGACCGCCGCTTGGCAATCATGGAGGCTGAAGGCATTGAGTTCCGCACTGGAGTGAATGTCGGGGTTGATGTCGAGGCAAAAGATCTGCTGTCGGAATATGATGCCATCTGTGTGGCAATAGGTGCCGAAGTGCCGCGCGACCTTAAAGTTGAAGGCAGAGAGTTGAACGGTGTGCATTTCGCGTTGGAGCTTCTCCAGCAGCAAAACCGCGTGAATGCTGGAACTGACTTCGAGCCGGAAAATCGTATCTCGGCAAAAGGCAAGCACGTGCTCGTGATAGGTGGCGGCGACACCGGAAGTGACTGTGTAGGGACATCCAATCGTCAGGGAGCACTGTCGGTGACGCAGATTGAAATCATGCCACAACCGCCGGTTGGTGACAATCCTGATACCCCCTGGCCCTACTGGCCGGTGGTATTGAAAACCTCCAGCTCGCATCTTGAGGGGTGTGAACGACGCTGGCTTCTCGACACACGCAAGTTCATCGGAAAAGATGGCAACGTGGAGGAAGTGGTGGTGGAAGCTGTCGAATGGGAAAAAGACCCTGCCACCGGAAAGATGTCATTAAAGCACACCGGAAAGGTGGAGACTATCCCGGCGCAGCTTGTTCTGCTTGCCATGGGCTTTACCAATCCTAAGGCTGAAGGACTTCTTGAGCAGCTTGGCGTGGAAAAAGATGCTCGTGGAAATGTGAAAGTCGGCGAATCACAGCAGACAAGCGTCGAGAAAGTGTTTGCCGCCGGCGACGCATCCACCGGAGCCTCTTTAGTCGTGAGATGTATAGCATCAGGACAGAAAGCGGCAAAAGGAATTGATGATTATTTAAGAAAATAATGGAACAGTTGAAACATGAATGCGGCGTAGCGATGATACGCTTGCTTAAACCACTTGAGTATTATAAGAAAAAATACGGTACCTACCTCTATGGCATCAACAAGCTGTACCTATTGATGGAGAAGCAGCACAACCGTGGACAGGAGGGTGCCGGAGCAGGAGTCATAAAAATGAATGCCCCTGCCGGAAATGAATACGTGTTTCGCGAACGTGCCTTGGGAGCGAATGCCATTCAGGAGATTTTTTCAAATATCAATATGCAGATTGACGGTGCCCGCATTCATGGCAAGGACGCGGAATGGATTGAGGCGTATGCCCCTTTCCTCGGCGAGATCTACATGGGACATCTCAGATATTCCACAACAGGACGTAGCGGCATAAGCTACGTCCATCCTTTTTTAAGGAGAAACAATTGGCGCTCACGCACATTGATGCTGTGTGGAAACTTCAATATGACTAATGTTGATGAGATTTTCAAGGCTGTGGTCGAGAAAGGTCAGCATCCGCGCATATATTCCGATACCGTAATAATACTGGAGCAGCTTGGATATGCTCTCGACAAGGAGAACAGCAGGCTGTATCATGAATTCACTGAAAAGGGTCTTGACGGCATAGCACGGGCAAAAGCGATAGAGCACGACATTGATTTGCGCAACGTGCTTGAAGCATCAGCTCCCGGATGGGATGGCGGATATGTGATATGCGGAACTGTGGGTTCGGGCGATATGTGGGCGTTGCGCGATCCCCACGGCATACGTCCGGCTTTCTATTATCATGATGATGAGATTGTGGTAGTGGCATCGGAACGCCCCGTCATACAGACTGTCATGAATGTGGCTCGCAAGGATGTGCATGAGCTTATGCCCGGAAATGCGATAATGGTGAGCAAGGATGGTGACGTGAAAGTGGAGGAGATTCTGCCTCACGGCAAAAATGAGCGATGCTCGTTTGAACGGATCTATTTTTCCCGTGGAAGCGATGCCGACATATACAAGGAGCGAAAAGCATTGGGTAGAAATCTTGCCGATAAGATTCTGCAAGGTGTGGATTATGACTTGAAGCATTCGGTATTTTCGTTTATCCCCAACACTGCCGAGGTCGCGTTCATCGGCATGATCGAGGGACTTGAGAAATACCTCGATGCTTATAAAGCCGACAAAATATTTCAAGCAAGTTCGGAAGGATTATTGTCGCCTGAGATAATACAGAATATCATGGCGCAAAAACTCCGCATAGAGAAGCTGGCGATAAAGGACATAAAACTTCGCACATTTATTGCGGAAGGGGAGTCACGCAATGATCTTGCCGCCCACGTGTATGATGTCACCTACGGCATTGTGAAAGATGGGCAGGATGCCGTGGTGGTGATCGATGATTCAATCGTGAGAGGCACGACGCTGAAACAGTCGATCATCAAAATGCTTGACCGTCTTAATCCGCGGAAGATAGTTATTGTGAGTTCGTCGCCACAGGTGAGATACCCTGACTATTATGGAATCGATATGTCGCGCATGGCTGAGTTCTGCGCGTTTCGTGCGGCTGTGCAATTGCTGCGTGAGAGAGGGCAGGAGCATATTCTGGAAGAGGTCTACAAGGAAGCTCTACGTCAGGAAGAATTGCCTCTCGATCAGCGCGTCAATTGCGTGAAGCGCATATATGAGCCGTTCAGTGACGATGAGATATCCGACAAGATTGCAGTGATGCTCACACCTGATGATTGCAAAACCGAGGTGAAAATAATCTACCAATCCATTTCGGGATTGCATCGTGCCGTGCCCGATTGTCCCGGCGACTGGTATTTCTCGGGGGATTATCCCACTCCGGGAGGAAATGTTCTTGTCAACAGGGCATACATAAATTTCTACGAAGGAAATCATGATAAACGGTGAAATTTTATCAAGTATGTAGCGCGTATTTAGTTTTTTTTATGTATGTTTGTGAATGAAATTTTAATATAACCAATTTTAGCTATGAACGAATATAATCAAAGTAACAATTGTCCTCCTCAGCCCGACAATGTATTCACTCCCGGTCCCTCAGGAAAAAGCCGTGGCGTTGCCGCGCTGCTTGCTATATTTTTAGGCGGTCTTGGCATCCAGTATTTTTATTTGGGTAAAACCACTGCCGGAATACTTGCAATTGTGTTGAGTTTTGTGACCTGTGGAATATTCCAGATATTATTCTTGATTCAGGGAATCCTGATGTTCACATTGACTCAGCCTGAGTTTGAGAACAAGTATGTTTATACTACCAAGAGTTTCCCTATTTTCTAAGAAACGATAAAGGATAGAGTAAAAAAAACTCCTGCCATCTCAATCATGAGCAATGGCAGGAGTTTCTATTTTGTGTTATACCGATTCGTGATTAACCATACTGTATGGTTCCGTCGGCATTACGATACTGATCGAAGCTCTTTTCATATTGGTCCATAGCGCGGAGGCTCATACCCATGCTTGAGAAACCGCCGTCATGGTAGAGATTCTGCATGGTCACCTTCTTGGTGAGGTCGCTGAACATCACGATGCAGTAATCGGCGCATTCATCGGCTGAAGCGTTGCCGAGCGGCGACATACGGTTGGCGAAGTCCATCAGCGAGTCCATTCCCTTCACGCCGCTTCCGGCAGTGGTGGGGGTGGGAGACTGAGAGATGGTGTTGATGCGCACATTCTTTTCACGACCGTAGATGTAGCCGAAGCTGCGGGCGATTGATTCAAGGAGCGCCTTAGCGTCAGCCATATCGTTGTATCCGAACATGGTGCGCTGTGCTGCGATGTAGCTTAAAGCGATGATGCTGCCATAGTCATTAATGGCATCAAGCTTTTTAGCTGCCTGAATCATTTTATGGAAAGAAATGGCCGAAATGTCAAGTGTCTTGTTGAGCAAGTCATAGTCGATGTCGTCATAGAGGCGTTTTTTACGAACATTGGGCGACATACCGATTGAATGAAGCACAAAGTCGATTTTACCACCGAGTATTTCCATTGACTTTGCAAAAACCATTTCAAGATCTTCCACATTGGTTGCGTCGGCGGGAATCACTTCAGCATTAAGCTTTTCGCCAAGTTTGCTGACATCGCCCATTCTTACCGCAACGGGAGTGTTGGAAAGTGTGATTGTAGCACCCTCTTCGACTGCTTTTTCAGCCACTTTCCAAGCGATACTCTTGTCGTTAAGCGCGCCAAAGATGATACCGCGCTTACCTTTCAATAAGTTATAACTCATAATATTCTATTAATTCACTGCAAAGTTAAGCACTTTCGGGCATATAACCAAATAAACCGTCGCCGCCGATTATTTCTTGTCATATCCTTTGGTATAGACAAGGATTGCGCCGTTGGCTCCTCGCGAACCATAAATAGGCGCATCCTTAAGCACTTCCACATGGTCCACATCATATATGCTCACTCCGTCAAATGAGTCCACTACTATTCCATCGACCACGAAGAGGGGAGTTGACGACAGATAGAGGCTTTTCTGTCCACGGATCGTGACTTGGCTCGGATCCCATGAATTTCCGGAACCGGATATATTGAGTCCGGCGACTTTACCCTGCAATGCCGACAGCACGTCATGCTTGCCGGTGCGACGCAACTCATCGCCGCTTATGCCCGAGCTGCTGCCTGTATACTCGCGACGTTTCACCCAGCCATATCCGGTGCTCACCATCTCCTCATCGCTTGCGGTCTTGAAGTCACCCTGATCGGCAAGGTATATCTTAAGTCCCTTGCTCCCGTCTACCGGAATCCGGTAAGGCTCCTTGCGCTTCTTGATTTCGATTTTTAGAGTGTCATTGGCACCAACATTTGTCAGCCCGAATTTCCCATGTTTGTCCGATCGTGCATACCGCTTGGGCGATGTGACATATATCCTGGCATTTTTCACCGGCTCACCGTCGGCATTCAGCAAAAGACCATTGAACGGCGTGTCATCACCAAAGAGTGAGAACGGTGCCGCAATGAAAGCGGCGGCAATTAAAGTGGCAAGTTTCATCATTAAGCATCGTGATTAAGGAATTTATAACAGCAGTCGATTTAACACATCATACTACACAAAGATAACAAACAAAAACAGCAAAATCAAATAAGAACATCAAAATTTGCACACACAAAATAATATATCTATCTTTATGGCGTGAAAGCCAAGAGTGGCATCACAATACATCTTTGTAAAAACGAATAGCGTTTAATGCTATTGTACTCGATTCAGAAAACTGCCAATTTTCAAACACAACGAGGACAATGCACTAAACGCCCACAGGTTTGCCGTACCCATCTCATTGGGTATGGTCGCTTGGTGGGCTTAGTGTCTTTGTATGTTGTGTGGGCATGGCAGTGCCTCTGAATCGTACAGGATGCAAAAGCCCACCACTATTTTTTATTGGTAGGGCAATAACACCGGCAATATTGCAAACAACCAATAAATTTTTAGACCAGGAATGAAATATTTAGATTTTAGCTCAAAAGAAGAAGGGAAATTAGCCGATATAAATCAGATAATTACAGCAATTGGGGTCTTATGTATTATCGCCATCCCAATAATATGTGCAAGAGTAGGCTTGAATCTTTTTCCTACATTAATAATTAGTTTTATTGTTGCTGTCATCACAATATTAATAATAAAGGAAAGGAACACGACTTTTAATGATGATTTAACTTACAAAAACGTGTTAAAGCTAAAGAAAAAATACGGATATTGTTCTGTTAAACTTGGAAAGTATATTAATCACATGATATTGGTTTTTCCTCAGTCTAAGATAATTATAATTGATGGTATAGAACTTGAATTTTCAGAAATCATTGATTTCAAAATCAATGATATGTTCACATACAAAACAACGACTAATAATACGAGTGCTGTTGGTCGAGCTGTTGTAGGTGGATTATTGTTTGGTGGTATTGGAGCCCTTATTGGTGCAAATACGTCGTCATCAACTACTGAAAAAGAGACAATTAGTTATAAATTCAATATTGTTTTGAATAACCTTTCAAATCCCAACATAGTACGAGAATGTTATAGTGATCAAGACGCTGATAAACTATTCTCAATACTAAAAATTATTATTGATAGTAATCAATCATGAAATATAACGAGGGTGTTGCAGAACCCCAAATACAGTTACAAGCTATGTAGATTCACCGTTGAGAGAAACCTTCACACTCGCACTGCTCGTGCGGTTCGCCACAACATTGCGGTTGTGTCGCTTCCGCCATGTTGGGATACATCATGTTGGAATACATAAAGAAGTTCTGTAAGACGTGCTCATGCGACACCTTATCACCCACATTGTAATACCCCTCACAAGTAGCAAAGATAACCTTTTCTTTGATTGTGCAAATATAATAGAAAGACGATACTTACGATTACCGCAGCACACGCAAAATGCACTCTGTAAAGAGTGCCCCTGAAAAATGCCCACAAATGCCGAGAAACGGCATTGCAATCGTAGCACCGCCACGAGGCGAAGCCGAGGCGCGGTGAAAGCCGGCACAAACAAACGGGCATCGAAGATGTCCTACAACGCCTAAACCCCAACACACAAAGTGCCGACAGGCACGAGTCCGTCTATATCCCCGACTGAGCGAGCGAAGTCGGGGGCGGGAGCGGACCACACACCCACGAGTCGCGGAGCGACGAGCCCGTTGTACAAAAAAATCACCCAGGTGGGATAAAAAGTGGGTAAATCCCATCAATCCATACACTACCTTTGTGACAAAACAAATTATCACGAGAATGAAAACCCGCCGTATCCACCTGCGATTGAGAGTCCCGTCACGGCTTCGCTCCAATTATCGCCCATCGCTCCAAGGCATTGACACCTGCCGGCAACTGTCAG
>JAMPGZ010000020.1 GCA_023663655.1 Lachnospiraceae bacterium | reverse complement strand
AACCCTCACAGGCGGAACCAGAATCCGACGTGCTACCATTACACCACAAGGCAGTTTGTTTCTGTTTTGCGAGTGCAAATTTAGGAACTTTTTTAATACTGTCCAAATTTTTTTGCGTATTTTTGTCGATATGGATGAATTTTTTTTGAAAGTAGAGCGAAATATTGCTTCGGAATCTTTGATTGAATCATCGGTTGGTGATGCTCCTGATGTGATTGTGGCACTTAGCGGAGGTGCAGACTCGGTAGCTCTTCTCGTTGTGCTTAACCAATTGGGTTATAGGTGTGTATCGGCTCATTGTAATTTCCATTTGAGGGGCGAAGAATCGGATCGTGATATGGATTTTGCACAATCAATATCAGGTATATATGCTTGCGATTTCAAGTGTGTGCATTTTGATGTGGAAAATTATAAAAAATCTCATGGAGTGTCTACTGAAATGGCTTGCCGGGAACTTCGCTATGACTGGTTCCGGAAATTGTCGGCAGAATATGGCGGCATTCCGGTGGCTGTGGCGCATCATCGCGACGATAATGAGGAGACGTTTTTTTTGAATCTCCTCCGAGGCACCGGGATTACCGGACTTTGTGGGATGAGGTCGCGAAATGGAATATTTATTCGTCCGTTGTTGAATGTGGGCAGGAATGAGATTCTTGATTTTTTGGAAAAGCAAGGGATTTCGTATGTGACTGATTCCACAAATTTGGAAAATGATGTTAAGCGCAACCGTTTAAGAAATATCATTCTCCCTGCGATAAGAGAGCAATTTCCCGATGCTGACACGGGAATACTGCATACGATGTCGGATTTGACACGCAATCGTTCTTTATATGCTGAGGCTGTAGCCGCGATGGGCGAACGGTATATCGACCCGCAGCAACGGATAGATGTGGCATTGATGGCAAAAGAGGTGCGTAATTCCGCTATGTTGCTTTATGAGCTGATACGAGACAGAGGCTTTTCTTATTTACAGGCAGTCGATGTCATGAGATTCCCGCAAACGTCAGGGCGACGGTTTTATTCCCGTGGATGCCAAGCGCTGCTTGACCGTGGGATGCTTCTGATTTCGGCTGGCGGTGAGATGCCCAGTGACGTAGTGACATTTAATATAGGAAGAGACGGGCATGGAGTTCCCGAAGGTCTTAAGGCGAAGTTTATAAGCAGGGGAGAGTTGCGACCCGACCGCAGTGGCAAAACGCTATACCTTGATGCTTCTTTGCTTGATGATGATCCTGTGTTCACTCTTCGTGGATGGTGTGCCGGAGATAGGATACAGCCGTTCGGAATGAAGGGTTCCAGACTGGTGAGCGATATAATGTCGGATGCCAAATTGTCGCTTAACGACAAGCAGAGAGTGAGGCTTCTGGAGGTTAATGGAAAGGTGGTGTGGGTTGTCGGTCTCAGGGCATCACGTCATTATCCTGTGACTGAGGATGTCGGCTCGGTGTTGTGCCTGACCTGTGGCTGACTTCGCTGTTTTTGGCATTGAGATATGTAAATTCGATGATTTTTAGTAACTTTGCAACATGGGACGATTGATGTCGATAGATTATGGACGTAAGCGTTGTGGCATAGCCGTGACTGATGTGTGCCGTATCGTTGCTACCGGGTTGGCGACGGTGCCGACGTCGCAGCTTGTTGAGTTCGTGCGTAATTATGTGTCCAAAGAGCCGGTTGATGTCATAGTTGTAGGAAAGCCAACGACTATGAATTGCGAACCGTCAGAATCCATGCGTTACATCACCCCCGGTATTCAGCGGCTTCGCAAGGAGCTTCCCGAAGGAATTGAAATTATCTTTTGGGATGAGCGTTTCACCTCCACGCTTGCCCATCGTGCCATGCTTGATGGCGGTATGCGCAAATCCCGTCGGCAAGACAAGGCTATCGTGGACGAGATTGCCGCTACAATAATATTGAACGACTATATACAAAGTAAATCATATCAATCATGAAATTACCGATATATCTTTACGGACATCCGGTGCTCCGCAAGGAGTCCAATGATGTTGAGCCGGAATATCCTGAGCTTAAGAAATTTATAGATGATATGTGGGAGACCATGTATTATTCCGAAGGGGTGGGGCTTGCCGCTCCGCAGGTGGGTCGCAATGACAGAATTGTGGTCATCGACGCATCGCCTGTTGCCGATGCATTTCCTGAATGCGAAGGCAAGAAATATACATTGATTAATCCTGAGATAGAGATTCTCGACGGTGAAAAGGTGAGCCGTGATGAAGGATGTCTCAGCTTGCCTGATTTGAGCGAATCGGTTCCAAGGGTGGAACACATACGTCTTACTTGGCTTGATGAAAACTTCAATGAGCATTCCGAGGAGATTTCAGGTTTTCTTGCCCGTATTGTGCAGCACGAGTGTGACCATCTTGAAGGAATGCTTTACATCGACCATATTTCTCCGATCAGAAAACAACTCATCAGAGGCAAGCTCAATAACATCGTATCGGGGAAAAAGAGAGTGGCTTATCCTGTGAAATATGCTCCTAAAAAGTAATATATATAATGGCTGACGATAAAAAAATAATATTTTCAATGGTGGGGGTGAGCAAGATCTATCCTCCCCAGAAGCAAGTTCTTAAAAATATCTATCTTTCATTCTTCTATGGTGCCAAGATAGGTATCATCGGTCTTAACGGATCAGGTAAATCATCATTGCTTAAAATTATAGCCGGCATCGACAAACAGTATCAGGGCGAGGTTGTGTTCTCGCCGGGCTATTCGGTGGGCTATCTTGAGCAGGAGCCGCAGTTGGATCCGGACAAGACTGTGATAGAGGTGGTGAGAGAGGGCGTGCAGCCTATAATGGATCTTCTTGCAGAGTTTGATAAGGTTAACGAAGCGTTTGGCGATCCTGACGTGCTTGAGGATCCTGACAAGATGGATGCTCTCATCCAGCGTCAGGCTGAGCTTCAGGATAAACTTGACGCCGCCGACGCATGGAACATCGACAGCAAGCTCGAACGTGCGATGGATGCTCTTCAGTGTCCTCCCGACGATCAGGTGATCTCGACTCTTTCCGGAGGCGAGCGTCGTCGTGTGGCATTGTGCCGCCTTCTGCTTCAACAGCCCGACGTGCTTCTTCTCGATGAGCCGACCAACCACCTTGACGCTGAGTCCATCGACTGGCTTGAACAGCATCTCCAGCAGTATCCGGGCACTGTCATTGCCATTACCCACGACCGTTACTTCCTTGACCATGTTGCCGGATGGATTCTCGAATTGGACCGTGGAGAAGGAATTCCATGGAAAGGCAACTACTCCTCGTGGCTTGAACAGAAAACCAAGAGAATGGCTCAGGAAGAGAAGCAGGCAAGCAAACGCCGCAAGACTCTCGAGCGTGAGCTTGAATGGGTGAGAATGGCACCTAAGGCACGTCAGGCAAAGGGTAAGGCACGTTTGAACTCATACGACCGCTTGCTCAATGAGGATCAGAAGACACGCGAGGAAAAATTGGAAATCTTCATTCCCAATGGTCCGCGACTCGGAAATAAAGTTATTGAAGCCGCCTCTTTGGCTAAAGCGTTTGGCAAGAAGCAACTGTTCAATGACCTTAATTTCTCTCTGCCGCCTAATGGAATCGTAGGTGTGATCGGTCCTAACGGTGCCGGAAAAACCACTCTTTTCCGATTGATAATGGGACAGGAGACTCCCGACAACGGTACATTTGATGTGGGCGAAACTGTAAAAATCGCATACGTGGATCAGCGTCATCATGATCTTCTTCCTGAAAAGACCGTCTACGAGGTGATTTCGCAGGGTGTGGAGACTTTCCGTATGGGTGGACGAGACATGAATGCTCGTGCCTATCTGTCGAAATTCAATTTCACCGGAGCCGATCAGGAAAAGAAAATCGGAGTTCTTTCCGGTGGTGAACGCAATCGACTTCATCTTGCCATGGCATTGAAAGAAGAGGGCAATGTGCTTCTTCTCGACGAACCGACCAATGATATTGACGTCAACACGCTCCGTGCGTTGGAGGAGGGTCTTGAGGAGTTTGCCGGCTGTGCAGTGGTTGTGAGCCACGACCGTTGGTTCCTTGACCGTATATGCACCCATATCCTTTCATTTGAAGGTGAGGGCAACGTGGTGTTCTATGAAGGCTCCTATTCTGATTACGAAGAATACAAAAAGGCTCGCAACGGAGGCAAGGAGTTGCCGCGCAAGCGTTATCGTAAATTGATGGAATAATAAGCCATGCGGCATGATATTGAATTAGCTTGCCGCATCATTATAAACCGATTTTATTTACATCTCCGGAGAATACTTCCGGAGATGTCTGTTTTTATCTCCAACCATCACAGTATGGTAAAAATTAGTTAAAATGCGTGGTTGTATGTCAAAATGTAGTGAACGAGTGTTAAACCATTCCAAGTTTTATTGCAAAAAAGTGTTTTAACTTAGTTAAATGGGGCTAAATTTGTAGCAAATAAAAAAGTCATGTCAAATATCCTGACAAATCTTGTTGAAAAACAAGCGTTGAAATATGGCGATAGAGCCGCATATAGTTTCAAGTCCACTTTCCAGGGGGCTTGGCGCGACACCTCTTGGACTGAATTCAGGGATGGTGTGAATGCTTCGGCATGCGCATTGGAAATCCTTGGAGTTTCTCCTCATGAGTGTGTGGGGGTGTTCTCGGCAAATCGACCTGAAATTCTCATGACCGATTTCGCTTCATTTTATAATAGGGCAGTTCCTGTGTCAATCTATTCCACCAGTAGCGAGGAACAGGCTCGCTATATAGTGGAGGATGCCGGAATTAAAATATTATTCGTAGGTGATGCATCGCAATATGCGATTGCTCGGGAAGTCAAGAAGGCGAGCCGTTGTCTGAAGCAGATAGTGGTATATGATAGCGCCGCAGTGCCGACGGATGACACTGAAGCGTTGACTTTCGAGGCTTTTCTTAAACTCGGAGCCGCTGCTACTGCTGAGTGTAAGGCAGAGGTGGACCGCCGCCGTTCCGAAGCGAAACCTGCCGATACCGCGACACTGCTCTATACATCCGGAACCACCGGAGAACCGAAAGGGGCTATTTTGCTTCATTCATGTTTTGATGCGGCATTGGAGATTCACATTGAGCGTCTCACCATGCTCAGTGATCAAGATACATCGATATGTTTTCTGCCGTTGAGCCACATATTTGAGAAAGCGTGGACCTATTTTTGCCTGTTGATGGGCATGAAGGTATATGTGAATCTTGATCCGCATGATATACAGAATTCCATCAGGGAGGTTAAGCCTACCTGTATGTGCTCAGTCCCTCGATTCTGGGAGAAGGTGTATTCTGCCGTGCAAGCCAAGATCAAACGCATGAATCCGGTTCAAAAACTGCTTGTGAAGCGAGCTTTGACAGTGGGGCACCGCTATCATATTGAATACAGGAGGCTTGGACGGAAGATTCCGTTCTGGCTTGGAAAAGAGTATGCCTTTTATGAGAAGAATGTGTTTACACCTATGAAAAAGGTGATAGGCATAGAGAATGGAAATATTTTCCCCACGGCAGGCGCGCCGTTGTCCAATACTATAGTTGAATTTCTGCAATCATGCGGAATAAACATCGTGATCGGCTATGGACTCTCCGAGACAACAGCGTCGGTGTGCTGCTATCCTGAAATCGGTTATGAAATCGGAACCATAGGCACTCTGTTGCCGCGCATTCAGGTCAAGATAGGTCCTCAGAATGAGATACTTGTAAAAGCTCCTACGGTAATGGCTGGATATTTCAACAAACCGGAAGAGACTGCGGCAGCGTTTACGGAGGATGGCTGGTTCCGCACCGGCGATGCCGGAAAGATTGATGACTCAGGCGCGTTGATTCTCACTGAGCGTATCAAGGATCTGTTTAAAACATCCAATGGAAAATATATCGCGCCTCAGGCTATAGAGAGCCGTCTTGGCGAGGATAAATATATTGAGCAGGTGGCTGTGATAGGTGACCAGCGTAAATATGTGACTGCAATTATAATCCCGGCATTTGAGGCTTTGAAAGAGTATGCCCGTCAGAAGCATATCCAGTATAAGACTATTGTCGAGCTTGTGAATAATGCTGAGATACGCAAGATGATACAGGAGCGCATCGACAAGCTGCAAAAGGGATTTGCCAATTATGAAAAGGTGAAAAAATTTGTGTTGTTGCCAAAAGAATTCACGATGGAATCAGGAGAGTTGACCAATACGCTTAAAATAAGGCGTCCTGTGATCAACACCCGCTATGCCCGTGAGATAGAGGCAATGTATGCCAATTAATATAAATGTCTAACAATCAAAAACCAGGAAGTAGATGATCACTTTCGAACAGCTAAAAGAGACGATAGAGCGCAAGGATGCGCTGGGGAGGTATCTTTGACATCGACAGTAAGCGTGTCGAAGTAGAAGAAGAGGAATTGCGCACTCATGTTCCCGATTTTTGGGAGCATCAGAAAGAGGCGCAAGCCCAGATGAAAAAAGTTAAGGAACTGCACCAATGGATTGACGGCTATGATGAAATAGATAAAGCTGTCAACGAACTGACCCTTGCATGGGATTTCCTTAAGGAAGGGTTGGTGGAGGAGTCGGAGATCGACCAGATGTATGAGCAGCTTATCACCAAACTTGAGGCGATGGAGTTGCGTAATATGCTTCGCAGAGAGGAAGACTCTCTTGGAGCAGTGATAAAAATCAATTCCGGAGCAGGTGGAACTGAAAGTCAGGATTGGGCTTCAATGTTGATGCGTATGTATCTGCGTTGGTGTGAATCCAAGGGCTACAAGACTGCCATTGCCAATATCCTTGAGGGTGACGAGGCGGGCATAAAGTCGGTTACGATTGATGTCGACGGAGCTTTTGCCTATGGCTATCTGAAGAGCGAAAACGGAGTTCACCGTCTGGTGCGTGTGTCGCCTTACAATGCTCAGGGTAAGCGAATGACATCATTTGCGTCGGTTTTTGTCACACCGCTTGTGGATGACACTATCGAGGTGAAAGTAGAACCGGCATTGTTGTCATGGGACACTTTCCGAAGCGGTGGAGCCGGCGGACAGAATGTGAACAAGGTGGAATCCGGTGTCAGATTGAGATACCAGTTCACCGATCCATACACCGGCGAGAAAGAGGAGATTCTTATTGAGAATACTGAAACCCGCGACCAACCTAAAAATAAGGAGAACGCCATGCGTCAATTGCGTTCGATTCTGTATGACAAGGAGCTTCAGCATCGTCTTGCCGAACAACGTAAAATCGAGGATGGCAAGATGAAGATTGAGTGGGGTTCCCAGATACGTAGTTATGTGTTTGACGACCGACGCGTGAAGGATCACCGCACCAATTGGCAGACGAGTGATGTCAATGGTGTGATGGACGGAGATCTCGATGGTTTCATTAAGGCATATCTTATGGAATTTGCAGGAGAAAATGAATAAAGATGAAAGATAAACTGACTATAATTAAAGTTGGAGGAAAGATTGTCGAGGAACCAGAGTCTCTCGACAATCTTTTGCATGATTTTGCCTCGATAGAAGGGTTTAAGTTGCTTGTGCATGGCGGAGGCAGGTCGGCGACCAAACTTGCCGGAGAGATGGGGATTGAGACACGCATGGTCGACGGACGCCGCATCACTGACGATGCGATGTTGCGTATTGTCACCATGGTTTACGGCGGACTTGTGAATAAGACAGTCGTGGCTCGTCTTCAGGCAATGGGACTTGATGCAATTGGTCTTACCGGCGCTGACCTCAATATCATACGCAGCCATAAGCGTCCTGTAAAGGATATCGATTATGGTTGGGTAGGAGATGTGGATGAGGTTAACGCCAATATGCTTGCCGGGCTGTTGAAGATCGGTGCTGTTCCTGTTATCGCCCCTCTCACGCATGACAAGTCGGGACATCTTCTGAATACTAATGCCGATACTATGGCGGGTGAGACTGCCAAGGCTATGGCGGCATTGTTTGATGTCACGTTGGTGTACTGTTTTGAAAAACCGGGAGTGCTTATGGATGAAAATGACGATGACTCGGTGATTCCGGTTATTGATCGTAAAAGTTTTTCCGAGCTTGTATCCTCGGGCGTGGTCAACGGCGGTATGATCCCCAAACTTGAAAATTCACTTCAGGCTGTTGATGCAGGTGTCAGCGAGGTGATTATAACAAAAGCTGATTCCATTGGCGATTTGTCTGCGGGTACTCATGTGATTGCTGCCGTGTGATTGCCGTTAATGAATTTTTTAGATAAATTTATCTTATGTGGATAGCGGATGGCTCCAATTTGCATTGATGAGAGCGAAAAATCTGACATAATGTTGCGGAAATGCTGAAAATGCAATAACTTTGTCGCTGCAATCTATGTAATGTAACTTAATTAATTTTATGAAAGTAGCTATTGTTGGAGCGAGCGGAGCTGTAGGACAGGAATTCCTTCGCGTGCTGGATGAACAGAATTTCCCGATAGATGAACTGTTATTGTTCGGATCATCAAGAAGTGCCGGAAGAAAATATGTGTTCCGTGGGAAAGAGATAACTGTAAAGGAGCTTAAGCATAATGATGATTTTGAGGGCGTTGACATCGCTTTCACATCAGCCGGAGCCGGTACTTCCCGTGAGTTTGCCCAGACTATAACAAAGCATGGCGCCATTATGATTGACAATTCAAGCGCATTCAGAATGGATGATGATGTTCCTTTGGTTGTGCCTGAGGTGAATGGTGACGATGCGTTCAATACTCCCCGCAACATTATAGCCAACCCCAACTGCACTACCATTCAGATGGTGGTGGCGTTGAAGCCTATAAACGACATCTCTCCTATAAAGAGAGTTCATGTGTCAACTTATCAGGCGGCAAGCGGCGCAGGCGCTGCGGCAATGGATGAGCTTGTGGAGCAATATTCTCAAATTGTGAGAGGTGAGACCCCGACGGTGGAAAAATTTGCCTATCAGCTTGCCTACAATGTGATTCCGCAAATTGATGTGTTTACCGAAAACGGTTACACCAAGGAGGAGATGAAGATGTATAATGAGACCAAGAAGATTATGCATGCTCCGAAACTTGATGTGAGCGCTACCTGTGTGCGAGTTCCTGTCATGAGAGCTCACTCTGAAGCTATATGGCTTGAAACCGAAGCACCGGTGTCGGTAGCGCAGGCACGTGAAGCTTTTGAAAAGGCTGAAGGCGTGGTCGTGCTTGATGATCCCGCCAATAAGAAATATCCCATGCCGCTTGACATAGCTAATCAGGATCCGGTATATGTGGGCCGTTTGCGTCAAGATTTGACAAGTGAGAATGGTCTGTCGTTCTGGATTGTCGGCGATCAGATTAAGAAGGGTGCTGCATTGAATGCGGTTCAGATCGCCCAGTATATGCTTGCGCATGGCTGGAAGAAATAGATTAAGCAAACCTCTGTACAATAAGATTTGTAATTAAGCCTTTATTTTTATGTGACGAAAGGAGCCGCCGAGAGACGTCTCCTTTTTATTTTTGTGTTATAACCGATTTATTTGAGGAATAATTGTTAAATTTGTAACTCACAATATTGTAACATAAAAATGGAAAAATCATTGATTCTCGTCACCGGCGGAACCGGATATATAGGCTCGCACACTGTAGTGGAGCTGCAGAATGCAGGCTACGATGTAGTAATAGTCGACAATCTGTCAAACAGTAACCGGGAGGTTCTCGACGGTATAGAAAAAATAAGCGGAACGCGTCCGGCTTTTGTAGAGGCTGACTGTACTGATATGGCTGCAATGAAAAAACTTTTTGCAGACTACAAGGGCATAAAGGGCATCATTAATTTCGCGGCAAGCAAAGCTGTTGGCGAGTCAATGCAAAAGCCCATTCTGTACTACAGAAATAATCTCAATACGTTGATGAATCTTCTGGAGATGATGACTGTTCATGGAGTGAAAGGGATTGTCTTCTCTTCGTCATGCACAGTATATGGAGAACCTGATGTAAATCCGGTCACAGAACAGTCTCCGATTAAGAAAGCTACATCGCCTTACGGCAACACGAAGCAGATTTCGGAAGAGATCATAACGGATGTGATTAATGCCGGCGCTCCTTTCAAAAGCGTGATTCTCCGATATTTCAATCCTGTGGGAGCGCATCCTTCGGCTGAAATAGGGGAGTTGCCTAACGGTGTGCCGCAGAATCTCATTCCTTATCTGACTCAAACTGCTATGGGCATCCGTAAGGAGCTTAGTGTCTTTGGCAATGATTACAACACTCGCGACGGGTACTGCATCCGTGACTTTATCGATGTTGTCGATCTTGCACGGGCTCATGTAATCGCTATTGACCGTATGCTTGAGGATAAATCGCAAGAGAAGATTGAGATATTCAATCTCGGTACCGGCACCGGCTTGTCGGTGATGGAGCTTATTAATGCTTTTGAAAACGCTACCGGAGTGAAAGTGCCTTACCGCATCGCTCCGCGTCGTGCAGGAGACATCGAGCAGGTGTGGGCTGATCCTTCTTATGCCAATAATGTCTTGGGTTGGAAAGCCATGACTCCTATTGAGGATACTATGAGATCGGCGTGGGCATGGCAGAAGCGTTTAAGAGAACGTGGAATAATGTAATTTAAATTGTAGTAAAAAAGATGTCTCAGACCATTATAAATTATATCGAGGAATCGATCAGAAATAATTGGGAACGTCAGGCGTTGACTGACTTCAACGGTGTGTCATTCCAGTATCGTGACATTGCGCGAAAGGTGGCTAAACTTCACATCCTGTTTGAAAACGCAAAAATAAAGAGGGGTGATAAGATTGCTATATGCGGGAAAAACTCCTCTCAATGGGTGGTTGCTTTTGTTGCTTCAGTCACTTACGGAGCAGTCACGGTTCCTATACTGCATGAATTCAAAGCCGACAATATACATCACCTTGTGGCACATAGTGAGGCAAAACTTCTTTTCATAGAAGATGCTATATGGGAAAATCTTGATCCGGAGTATATGCCCGATCTTCATGGAGTGGTGAGAATAGGCGATTTTTCATTGCTCATGTCGCGTGACAAAGAGCTTACAAAGGCTCGCGAACATCTTAATGAGATGTTTGGAAAGAAATATCCCGAGCGTTTCACTCCCGAAGATGTCGTTTATCATCATCCGGATCCTGATGATGTGATGCTCATCAATTACACTTCCGGATCGACAGGTTTTTCAAAGGGTGTGATGTTGCGTTACAGCTCTATATGGAGCAATATCAGATTCTGTATAGACTGGATTAAATTTCTTGATCCGGGCGATTCTATAGTGTGTATGTTGCCGTTGGCTCACATGTACGGATTGGTTATCGAGATGCTTTATCCGCTTGTGCAGGGTTGTCATCTTTTCTTCTTGACTCGTGTGCCTTCTCCCCGTGTGATTCTGGAAGCCTTTGCCACGGTTAAACCGAAATTGATCATTACCGTGCCATTGATTATAGAGAAAATTGTCAAAACCAAGATTTTCCCCAAGCTCGAGACTCCGGCTATGAAGGTGCTGCTGCGCTTGCCTATAATCGATGACCGTATTCTCTCGAAAATTAACAATGGACTCATTGAGGCATTCGGCGGTAATGTGAAAGAAATAATAGTAGGAGGTGCTGGTCTGAATCAGGAAGTGGAGGAATTCCTGATGAGAATAGGTTTCCCTATCACCACCGGTTATGGCATGACCGAGTGCGGACCGCTGATTGCCTATGCTTCTTCCTCCGAGCATAGATTGCGTTCATGTGGCAAATGTGTTGACCGCATGAGTTGCAAGATAAATTCATCTGATCCTGAGAATATCCCGGGCGAGCTTCAGGTGAAGGGAATGAATGTGATGAAAGGATATTTTAAAAATCCTGAAGCCACTGAAAGCGTGTTTAATGACGACGGTTGGATGAATACCGGCGACCTGTGTACGATGGACTCCGACGGATTCATCTATATCCGCGGGCGTAATAAGAATATGATTCTTGGACCTTCGGGGCAAAATATTTACCCTGAGGAGATTGAACAGAAACTTAATAATCTTCCTTATGTCAGCGAGTCGATAGTGGTTGAAAAATCAGGCAAACTTGTCGCTTTGATATATCCTGACATTGAACTTGCCACTAAAGAAGGGGTGATTGGTGATATAGGTAAAGTAATTGATGATAATATCAATGAGCTTAATAAGGAGCTGCCGTCTTTTTCTCAGATCACCAAGTCAATCATCCATTATCAGGAATTTGAAAAAACTCCTAAACGCTCGATAAAGCGCTATCTTTATCAGGATTGATAATGATTGAAAAGTCATGGTAACTCGAAGATAAATGTCAAGGCATGGGGCTATGTGGCAGTTTCATCGTGCATGGGTCCTGTGCCTGATTTTTATTACGATATGAATCGGGGTAAACCAATGCGTGATGGTGCGTGTTTAATATTAAAGATGTCAAATCTGTTATTTGACAGCCGTTTTACTATTTTCGTACATGAAAATTGATAACTAAGTATGGATAAAATAAAGATTAAAATTATAAATAAGTCGGGCAATGAATTGCCGGCGTATGAAACTCCATCTTCAGCAGGAATGGATGTAAGGGCATTTCTTAAGGAACCCGTCACATTGCTGCCGTTGGAGAGAGCGTTGATCCCCACCGGATTGTACATTCAGTTGCCTCATGGATATGAATGCCAGATTCGTCCGCGTTCCGGACTCGCTCTTAAACATGGAATCTCATTGGTGAATACTCCCGGTACTGTCGATGCCGACTATCGTGGCGAGATTGGTGTTATTGTCATTAATTTGTCCAATGAGCCGTTTGTGATTAACAATGGAGAGCGCATTTGCCAAATGGTGATAAAGGAATATACACGTGCCGAGTGGGAACCGGTGGAACGCTTGGATGAAACCAAGCGTGGCGACGGCGGGTTTGGGCATACCGGAGTTAATTAGAGATTCTCCTTGCTGAAGGCGTATGCTTACGCGCATTTATTTTTCACACTACATTTTTATAAACAGGCTTTTATGATTTCCGGATTACGCAGTATATGGCTTTTGGGGGCATCGGTTGCTATAGTAGGATCGATCTTTGCCGCAAATCCCAAAGGTAAAGCAAACGAAAACTCTGACAAACTCAAGTCAGACTATATATTTATGGAGGCTTTGCGTCATCATGAACGAGATTCGGATGATGCTTATTTTGACCTGCTCAACCGGGCTTATGAACTTGATCCGTCTAATTCGGAACTTGCATTCTACAAGGGATATTACGGACTCATGATCGCCAATGAGGATTCTGTGGCATTTAATGACGGATATAATCTCATGAAAAGGCATTTTGATGAGAATCCGACTGAATTTTATAATAATTTTGTCTACGGATCCATAAATGACCGCATTGGTCAGAGTGAAGAATCATTGCGCGTGTGGGAATCGCTCGATTCTGCTTATCCTGCCAAGACCGAGGTCACGTTTAAGCTCGCCGAGGCTCTTGCTGCATCGCGCGATTCGGCAAAAGTGGCGAAATCCATTGAAGTATATGACCGGATTGAGAAGTCGCAGGGAAAGAATATACCGATTTCTACCCGTAAAATAAGAGCTTTTTTCTCGACACAGGACACGGCATCTATTCTTAATGAGGTGAAATCGTTGCTGAAAGCATCGCCGCGCAGTGTTGAGAACAATGTGTTTGCCGGCGACATATACTCGATGTTCTCAGCCAATGATTCGGCGTTGTATTACTACAACCGGGCGTGTGACATTGACTCGACCTCGGGACTCGCTTATTATGCGAAAGCTAATTTTTATAAAAATACCGGTGACAGTATCGGTTACGACAGGGAAGTGTTCAGAGCGTTGACTCGCGAGAGTCTTGATCTTGATACTAAACTGGAGTTGATGACAGGTTATATAAGAGCGTTGTATGAGAATCCGTCGCAGCAGCCGCGCATACAGGAACTTTTTGCCACACTGATCGATCAACACCCCCACGAGGTTGATATTCACGAGCTGTATTGCTCCTATCTGATGGCTGTGCAGGATTACCGGCAGGCGGCTGAGCAATTGGGCTATGCAATAGATATTGATCCAAGTCATGAAGACCGCTGGGCTACGCTTATGACCCTATACATTCAGGATGGCGATTATGAGAAATCGGCTGAAGTAGGGGAGAAAGCATTGCATTATTTCCCTGAAAATCCCACAATTTATCATATCCTCGGTGCCGATTACACGCAGATGAAGAACTATGATGAGGCATTGTCGGCATTCAATACCGCTCTTGACAAACTTGATCCTGCTGATTTTGAACAGCGGTCTCAGATCAATTCGGCGATAGGCGACCTGTTCTATTCAAAAAATGACACTGACTCGGCATTCGTGTACTATGATAAGGCTATAGCCATTGACCCTGACAATTTGTTGGCGTTGAACAATTGTGCCTATTATCTTGCTGAGGAGGGACGGGATCTTGACAGAGCGGAAACCATGAGCGCCCGCACCATAAGAGAGAAGCCTGAGGATGCCACATCGCTTGACACATACGCTTGGATCATGTTCAAGAAGAAAAATTATGTGGAGGCCCAAGCTTATATTGAAAAAGCTATGGCAAACTCCGATGAGCTTAGCGAGGAGCTGTGCCATCATGCCGGCGATATATATTTCATGAATGGTGAACCTAAGAAAGCTGTCGAGTATTGGGAGAAAGCGCTCTCATTTGAACCCGATAATGAGTTGTTGAAGCGAAAAGTAAAGCATAAAACATATTTTTACGAATAACACAACCAAGCGATGAAGTTATCACATATTCTTTCGGTTATAGTAATTGGAGCTGTCATGGGAGGATGCGGCTCATCGAAAAAAGTTACCGGTCCTGATATTGATACCGGAGACTCGCAGGCTTCATACTCTGAAGTGGTGAAGCAATATCCGGCATGGACTGATGTGGAAGTGCCGTTAAATATCGACATATCGTCTCCTGTGAATTTCAGCATCTCGGGACGTGCAAAGATGGTGAGAGGAAGTGTTGTGGATATAAGTCTCAGGATGCTTGGATTTGAAGTGGGCAGACTGTATCTGAATTCTGATTCGGTATTCGGCTATGTCAAGATGTCGAAAACGTGCATAGCGGAGAGCCTTGGCGACTTGACGGCTCAGATTCCTATGAACATTTCCAATGTTCAGGATCTGCTTACCGGAGGTGTGTTTCTTCTTGGCAATGCCGTGTTGGCTGAATCCAATAAGGCTGATTTCACGATTGAAAAGGATAACGGAGGCATTATGCTGATTCCGCGTAAGCAACCCGATAAATTCCAATATGGATTTTTTGTGAATGACAATAACCGCGTCGCCCGATTTGTGGGTGGTGATAATGACAGAAATATTCAATGTGATTATTCCGGATATTCCGCAAATAAAAAAAATCTTCCTGCCGATGTCGATGTGACCGTCTCGATAAAACGCCCGGTGGCAGCTTCTATAAATTGGAGGTGGGAGAGCGCGAAATGGGACACCGGATTATCGCCTCGTTTTTCCATGCCGCGTGGATATAAGCGTGTGAGATCGCAGGAATTGTTGAATCATCTTCCAAAGTAAATAGGAATGGAAGCAAAGAAGGCTATACTCCTTTTCATGTTTCTTCTTTTATGTCTTGACTGCGGAGCTGCACGTCCCCGCAGAACCCGTAACATGGAACACGTGAGAAAGGAGAAAAAAATGACTGAGGAGGAGATTAGAGTTGCGGCTCTTCAGCTTGAGGAAAATAAACGGAAGACATCGCGTTCTTTGAATGCATTGAACACATTGAATGCGGAAATAAAGGAGCATAAGGGTGCGATATCGACACTCAACAGGCAGATATTGGCGCTTGATCATAGAATGTCGGAACTATCTGACTCTATCTCTAAACTTGATGGAAAATTGGAATCGATGAGGAAAAGCTATTCGGTTTCAGTTAAAAAGATAAAGGAAGCACAATCAGGATCCACATCCGAGCTGGCATTTATTTTTGCCTCCGATTCTTTTATGCAGGCTTATCGACGTATGCGATACCTTCAGGAATTCTCGGCATGGAGAAGAAAGAAGAGCGATGAAATCCAGGGTGTGAAAACAGAACTGGAACATAAGAAAAATGACCTGGCGAAACTGCAAAAGAATAAAACCGAATCATTAGGAAAGTTGAAGCGTGAGCATGATGCTTTAGCAGCAAAGCAGGCTGAGACATCAAAACTTGTTGCGGAACTTAAAACTGAAGGCTCGGCTATAAATGAAGTCTTGAAAGAGAAAGAGGCGCAGGCTCGTGCTCTTGACAAGGAGCTTGACCGGTTGATAGCTGAAGAGCAACGCAGGCAGGAAGAGGAGCGACGCAAGGCTGAGGAACGTCGATTGGCTGAAGAGCGACGTATCGCCGAGGAACGACGCATTGCGGAAGAAAAGCGACTTGCCGAGGAGAAGTTGGCCCAGGAGCGTGAACAGAAGCAGCTTGCCGAGAATTCAAAGAAGAAAAAGGATAAGAATAAGAAGGAAAAGAAGCCTAAGGCTGACAAGAAAAAGCAATCTGACAAGAAAAAACAGGAAGTCATTGTGGCTTCAGCCAAGCCTGCGGCAAAATCCATGCCCGCAGCTGCGGTTGATAATACCGCTGCATTGAAAAAACTGTCAGGAAGTTTTGAAAGCAATAAGGGCAAGCTGCCTTTCCCGGTGAGCGGTCGTTATAAAATAGTGCGTGCCTATGGTCGTCAACAGCATCCTGAATTGCCTCATGTCACGACTGAGAATAGCGGTATTGACATTGAAGTGTCGCCGGGCAGCACTGCTCGGGCGATATTCACTGGCAAGGTATCGGCGATATTCCGCCAGCCGGGATTTAATACTATCGTCATGATACGTCATGGAAATTATCTCACCGTCTATGCCAATCTCGGGGATATTCTTGTGAAAAATGGCGAAGAGGTGAAACTTGGTCAGACAATAGGCAGGGTTTATGCCGACCCTGATGACGGAAACCGCTCGATACTGCATTTTGAACTTCGTAAAGAAAGGGTGAAGCTCAATCCCACGGCATGGGTGAAATAAAACTGTATCATAACATGGACTACGGTAAAGTTTCCTCCGGTAATTCCGGCTTGTCGGCGATTGTGATTAAAGCCATGGGGCTTTTTGGCGGCTTGCAAGTGATTGGAATTATAAGTTCGATACTACGCACAAAGCTTGTGGCTCTATGGATAGGTCCTGCCGGAGTGGGGTTGTTCGGGTTATATAATGCCGCTTTGGATATGCTCTCTTCGGCAACTCAGCTCAATATAAGAAGTTCTGCGGTGAGGGAGATTGCGATGGATGGAAATGATGTTTCAGCCATTGACACTATGGTCGGCGTTGTCAGGAGATGGTCGTGGCTTTTAGGATTGCTTGGAGCGTTTGTCGTGCTGCTTGGCGCGCCGTTGCTGAGCGAACTGACTTTTGGTGATAAAAATCATGTCGCTGCGTTCATGTGGCTCTCGATAGTGATGCTGTTGTATTCCCTTACGGGAGGAGAGTCGGCTATTCTTCAGGGCACACGTCGACTGAAGAAGCTTGCCACAGCTTCGATATGGGGCACTGTGGCGGGTACCGTAGTGTCAATTCCGTTGTATTATTTTTTCCACCTGAAGTCGATAGTGCCATCGATTATTGTTTTTGCGTTGGCTAATCTTATCGCGGTGCTGTTGGTGAAATACCGTGCGTCATCGGTGGTGGAGCTTCCTGCGGCGACAGTTCTGAAAAAAGGTCGCGGACTAATCGTGCTCGGCGCTTTTTTAACAGTCTCGGCTTTTGCCACTCAGTTTGTGTCCTATATCTTCATGTCCTACATCAATCATGCAGGAGGAGAGGAGGCGGTTGGCTACTATCAATCGGGATTCACGTTGGTCAACCGTTATCTCGGTCTCATCTTCACCGCTCTTGTCATGGAGTATTTTCCGCGTCTTTCCACGGTTTCCAAGTCAAGTCGCCGGCTTGAGGTGTTTGTCAATCATGAGTCGGGCATTGTGCTTGTGGCAATGATCCCTGCGGTAATATTGTTTATTGCTTTCAGGGAGCTGATTGTGGAACTGTTTTTCTCCTCGCAGTTTACGGTTATCCATAATTATATAACATGGGGAGCCGTAGGGTCGGTGTTGCGAGGCATAAGCTGGTGCATGGCTTACGTGATACTTGCGCGTGGCGACGGAAAACTCTATCTGCTTACCGAATTGCTGAGTTGCGTATTTTATCTCGCTTTCAATTTTGCCGGATATTCTATGTATGGAATCGACGGACTCGGATACGCCTACTTTTTGTGGTATCTTGCCTACACCGTGGTCGTGCTCGCTGTGTGTGCTAAAAAATATGGCATAATATTATCTAAGCAAGTGTCGACACTTGCCATTGTTGCCATCCTTCTGTCGGTAGGTGCGGCAATACTGGTAGGCTATAGCTTTTGGCTCGTATTTTTTATAGGCGGCATTGCGGGCGTATTTTCCATGTCACACATCCGTAAACTTCTCAGAAATTGACAATTTTTCCTTCCGCTTAATTTATGTGCCGCATGAGGTCATGAAGACCCTTGTTGTGACCCATTATGGTCAGCACATCTCCCTCCTGAAGTTTTGTATCCGGAGTTGGATCGTGAAGCATCTGGAGAGTGTCGGAAGAAATGCCGAGAAAATTCTTTTTAGGCATCGGGCGGGATACTGCGAGCAGCTTTATCTGGAAATCTTTTTCCAGATCGAGATTCCCTATTTCCGTGCCGATGTAATATTCCGGAACTTTGAATCTTATCACATACACATCATGGTCAATTCTCATTGAGTCTACATGGCAGCTAAGTTCAAGCTCACGTGTGAGTTCACGTGCAGCCCGTTGTTCCGGGGTCAGGATTCGGTCTACTTTGAAGCCTTCAAGAATAGTTTCGTGGATTTCATCGACAGCTCGGGCATATATCCGCGTTACTCCCAGCTTTCTGAGCAGCGCCACGCTCTTTATGCTTGCTCCAAAGTTTTCGCCGATGGCGACAATGACAAGATCTACCGTTTTCAGCGGTAGCACGGAAAGGGCTGCCTCATCGGTTGCATCTATGATATATGCTGTGGAGATTCTGTCTTTCAATGATTCAACAACAGTGGCGTTCATGTCGGCGCCGATTACCTCGTGTCCCATTGCGGTGAGGTCGGTCGCGAGATTTGAACCATATATTCCAAGTCCGATTATTAGATATCTCATTGCGGTTGATTGATGTTAGTTTATAATTAGATTGTCGGTAGGATATTTTACAGGAGAACCGTTTTTATTTCCGGTGACTCCGATCAACAGTGAAATTATACCTACTCTTCCCAAAAACATGGCAAGAGTGAGCAATATTTTTGACATAGGGGTGAGGAGTGGTGTGATTCCGAGAGACGAACCTACTGTAAACAGTGCCGACATGGTTTCAAAAAGAACCCCTTTGGCTGGTAGTTTGGGCTCAAGAAGCATTAAGATCATGGCAAATGCGAGAAATGATACTATAGAAATAGTCACCACTGCATTTGCCCGCCTGATTGAGCCAATAGATATTGTGCGGTTGAATGCCGTCACTCGGTCTCTGCCGAGCACTATCGCTTTAAGATTTATGAGTATGGCGGCAAGAGTGTTCACTTTTATTCCTCCGGCAGTAGACTGGGAGGCGCCGCCTACCCACATGAGAAACAGCACGAAAATCAGTGTCACGTTGAGAAAGTTTGCCGGATTGACCGATACGAATCCTGAGCTTCTCGGAGTTGTGGAGTTGAATATGGACTGTGCTATTTTGTCATAAGTGCTTAATCCGGCAAGTGAGTTGTTCTGCTCGAGAGCGAAAAACGCCACGATGCTGATGAACAGGATTATTGTGGTTGTGTATAAAGCTATCTTGGTGTTGAGATTGTAGATATGCACGGTTTTTACTCCGTTTTGTCTGCCGCGCAGCCAGTTCCATCCACGTCTCACATATTCAAAGAACACATCCCTGAAATTGACCAGTATCGGGAATCCGATTGATCCGGCAAACACGATGATGCTTATGATGATATAAATCATCTGATTGGAATTCATCAATGCTGGGTTTGCCATTCCTCCGGGAAGATTGGAGAACCCGGCGTTGCAGAATGCCGACATTGAGTGGAATGCCGAGAATATTATCTGGTCATGCAGCGGCATGGCAAGGACATCATGAATCGACATCCATATAAACACGGCTCCTATCGCTTCGATCACAATAGTGAACAGGAATATGTAGAGCAGCGTGGGCAGCAGTGAGTTGATCGACTTGGTGTAAATCATGTCTTTTACCATCAACTGGCTGTAGACCGAAGTGTTGCCGCTGAAAAACAGTGCGAAAAAGCTCGTGAATGTCATTACGCCGAGCCCTCCTATCTGGATGAGCATGGCGAGTATGGCGAGCCCGAGCGGAGTGAATGTGGATGCGATGTCGATCGTGGTAAGTCCGGTTATGCACACGGCGCTGGTCGACACAAACAGTGCGTCGATGTAATCGATGTGTGTATATGTGCATTTAGGCATCATCAGCAGAAACGAGCCGGCAAATATGCAGAAGAGAAAACTGCACGACAATATGAGCGACGGGTTGGTACGCTTCCCCATTATGTGCATAACTCCGTAGCTGATAGCTACGATTGAGTACGCACACAATGTTATTAATAAGAACTTGTTGCTGTAGATGACCTCGGCGAGCCAAGGGCTCCACGGATTCTCAGGCAGGGGATAGATGACCGGGAAGAGGGTTGTTATGATTGCAAGATCCACTATGCATTTTATAGGACGTGTCTCTCTCAATGTCTTCCGCAGATTGAAAATAAGGTTGAAGAATACATTGACTATAAACACTCCTTGTATCAGATGGAAATAGTGGTACATATTCTTCACGCTTATGCGGTCATGTTCATATCCCGTGTAGACGATGAGCATGATAAGGCATAATGCCGAGGCTGCGAATACAATGCCCGACAATCCGTAGGTGAGATTGCGTAACAGGATATTGTAGTGCTTCATCTTTCTTTCCCAACGAAGCAGCCGTTGCCTCGCGCGTTGTGTTATATGTTTTGGTACAAGCTTGCTGAAATTCATATACCCCGGGTAAATAATCGGTGAGATTCCGCCTATGTTGTGTTTTTTTGGCGGAATGTTATTCAGTTACAAAGATAATAACTAAATTTGTAATAAAAATAATTCAAAACAGATTAACCTATGGCGGAAAATACCGAAGAAGAAAAAAGCGGATTGAATTTCGTTGAGCAAATAGTAAGCGATGATTTGGCAGCCGGTAAAAACGGGGGAAGACTTAATACGCGTTTCCCGCCGGAACCCAACGGCTATCTCCACATTGGTCATGCCAAGGCTATATGCATGGACTTCGGAATTGCTGAAAAATTCGGAGGAACTTGCAATTTGCGCTTTGATGACACAAATCCATCTAAAGAGGATGTGGAGTATGTCGACTCGATTCGCGAGGATATCCATTGGCTCGGTTTTGACTGGGGCGACAGGGAGTATTATGCAAGTGATTATTTCCAGCAGCTATTCGATCTTGCCATAAGGCTGATTAAGGAAGGAAAGGCTTATGTGGACCATCAGACTTCCGAGCAGATAGCGCAGCAGAAAGGTACACCTACACAGCCCGGTGTCAACAGCCCTTACCGCGACCGTCCCGTTGAAGAGAATCTTGATCTCTTCATGAGAATGAATGCGGGCGAGTTTGACGAAGGTACCTATGTGTTGCGTGCCAAGATCGACATGGCGTCGCCCAATATGCATTTCCGCGATCCTATAATGTATCGCATTATCAAATACCCTCACCACCGCACCGGCACCACTTGGAAGGTGTATCCCATGTATGACTTTGCTCATGGGCAGAGCGATTACTTTGAGGGTGTGACCCATTCTATATGCACGCTTGAGTTCGTGCCTCACCGTCCGTTGTATGAATATTTCGTGAAGGAACTTGCCGACGAGTCTTACTGCCCGCGTCAGATTGAGTTCAACCGTTTGAATCTCACTTACACCGTCATGAGCAAGCGCAAGCTTCTACAACTTGTTAAGGAAGGACTTGTAGCCGGATGGGATGACCCGCGTATGCCTACCATCTCCGGTATGCGCCGTCGTGGATTCACTCCGAAGTCTATCCGCAATTTCGTCGATATGATAGGCTACACCAAGGTTGAGGCACTCAACAGCATCTCTTTGTTGGAGTATGCCGTGCGTGAGGATTTGAACAAAATATCCACTCGTGTGATGGCGGTGATGAACCCTGTCAAGGTTGTGATCACCAACTATCCTGAGGGCAAGGAGGAGATTGTGGAGATGGAAAACAATCCTGAAGATCCGGAAGCAGGCACACACAAAATGCCGTTCTCTCGTGAAATATACATCGAGCGTGATGACTTCATGGAAAATCCTCCCAAGAAATTCTTCCGTCTCGCTCCCGGTGGAGAGGTACGACTGAAAGGCGCCTACATCATCAAGTGTGAGGATGTCAAGAAGGATGAGGATGGAAATATCGTGGAGATTCACTGCACCTATGATCCCGACACATTGAGTGGTATGCCTGGAAGTATGCGTAAAGTGAAGGGCACGCTTCATTGGGTGTCGGCAGCTCATGCCAAGAATGCGACAGCACGTCTTTATGATCGTCTGTTCTCGGTTGAAAATCCCGCCGAAGAGAAGGATCGCGATTTCCGTGATATGCTCAACCCCGATTCTCTTAAAGTGGTTGAAGGCATCAAAGTGGAGCCGTTCCTTGCCGAAAATGCAGAGGTGGGTGGACATTTCCAGTTCCAGCGCATCGGATATTTCACTCTTGACCCCGACAGCAAGGATGGAAATCTTATTTTCAACCGCACTATGCAGTTAAAAGATACTTGGGAAAAAATTCAAAAGAAATAGCCTTTGCCCATGGATGCGGAAATGGATGAAGTAAAAAAACTGTACATAAATTTCAAGAAAGCATTGCTCGAAGGTGACGTTGAGAAGTTCTACGATGAAGTGGATCTTCTCAACGTCTATGACTTCGCCTGTGATGAGAATGACCTTTTTGTGCAGTTCGAGATTCTGCGTCTTGCCGCGCGTGCGTTTCCTGAAAGCCCCGATTTTGGAGCGAGAAGCGCTTTTTTCCTGAAAGAGATACTTGACGAGGCTGATGGGGCGAGAGCTTTGGCTCGTCAGCACAAGGAGGATTCTTTCGTTTGGAATCTCCTTGACTTGTCGTTTGAAGCTGATGCCGACAAGATAAAGGCGGGAATTGAGAAGGCTCTCCGTCATCGTCATTCATTGGAGGACGACGATGTGCTGAGGCTCATTGATCTGTGTGCCGACTATAATTTGCAGGATTGGGCTTATGATAATCACGAAAAAATCTTGTCGATCTGTTCATACCCCGATACATTCCTGCTTGAACTCGCCGAACTGTTCTACAATCAGGGAAATTATGACCGCACGATAGAACTGCTTGAGAAGCTGACTGAGATACAGCCGTTCAATGCCGTGGTATGGTCACGACTTGCCGATACCCATGCGTTGAACCGTAATCTCGACAGTGCTTTGACGGCAGTGGATTATGCTCTTGCGATTGAGCCTGAAAAAGCCGAGTATCGTGTCCAAAGGGTAAGATTGAAATATTATTGCGGCACTCCCTCCGATAAGGACATATCTCAGCTTTATTCGGTGCTTGAGGATGATCCCGAAAACACTGAGGCTCTGAACATCCTATTTGCCATAATGATCGACCGTGGTGAGTATTCCAAGGTCATCGACATGATGATGCAGCGTCTTGAACAGTGCAAGAATAATGCCGTGGCTATCGACATTGCCGAGAAGCTGTTCCTGCTCAACAATCGCCCCGTCATTGCAAGCATCATCAGCGACTACTTCGTATCGGGCAAGCTCATTGTCCCCGACAAGATGGAATGGGCTGAACGTCAGTTCCGCAACGGCTGTTACGCCGCTTGTGCTGAGATTATCCTCTCATTCATCGGTGCTCCATTGGAACGTGCCACTTGGGATATGCTTTTTGAAAGTCTTTACCGCATAAAGGATTACAATAAGCTTGCCGAGTTGTTTGCCGATCCCGAATATGGCATACGCAACACCTACAAAGACACCGAAGAGCCATTGTTTCCCATGTTCATCATGGCACTGGCATTGGTTAGGTCCGCACACTATGCTGAATTCCGCGAGCTTGCCAACTTCTTGATTGACGACCGCCCCGTAGTAGTTGAAGATTTCAAGCAAAGGCTCTCCGTTAGCGCCGCATTCAGCATCCTTCACGCCCTGCTCCAGTTCATCTCCAACGGCATGGAATTTGAAATCGACTCCTTCGACCCCTTCACCGAATAACCCCCAATGCCCTTCCCCGCAATACAATAAAAATTTCTCGGATTTCATTGAAATTTCCTACTTTTGTAGCCGGATTAATGGAAATGAAATAATGGCTCAGATTAACGATTTTCTTTCGCATATCGACTTTGAGATGATGCGCGAATATTGCATGGCTAACGGTGATACCGTGAGCTATGCAAAGGGAGATTGTTTTGCCGAGGCAGGACATATAGGGAGATATGTTGGCTTTGTGAAGTCGGGCTACTTCAAATATTGTGCCCTCACTGCGAAAGGGGATTATGCCGTCACCGGTTTTTCATTTGTGGATGAAATTGTGATGGACTTCACACAATCATTCATTTTCGACAAACCATCCAAAATCTCAATCATTGCAGGTTGTGAAGCCGAAGTAGTGCAAGTGCCATTGCGGACAATTAGAGAGTTTACAATAAGGAATAATCCTGACCTTATACACCACATGGCGGCAGTGGCTTTGGAAGAAGCGTATACCCGCTACCTCCGTCTTTACCAAAAATCACCTACCGAGCGTTATCTTGAACTCGCTGAAAAATATCCCGATTTTCTGGAAAAGGTCACGCTCCGCGACATCGCCTCATATCTTCTCGTCACCCCAATCCATCTCAGCCGTATCCGGAAAAGTTTGAGCAGATAAAATTCAATAATCCGCACGACCACTAAACAGCACGAGGAGGTGTGTAGCGCTGTATTAGTGTATTGGTGTCTTACTATAGTAGTGTATTAGAACGGTGGCGCGCCTTCTTCGGGACCGCCGAGTATGTCGGCTGTTCCGCCGGAGAATTGCGTGGCTCCGCTCGGGGCGTCGGATAAGGCGTTGATGCGCGAGCCCATTGTTCCGGATACTGAGCGCACCTCTTCGTCGGTCCAGTTTTCGAAGCGGGCGAAGCGAGCCTTGAAACGAAGCTTCACGTCATCGACCGATCCGCTTCGGTGCTTTGCCACGATGAACTCGGCTAATCCTCTGATGTCGTTTCCGTTGGCATCCTCGCTGGAGCGTGTGTAGTATTCGGGACGGTGGATGAAGCACACGATGTCGGCATCCTGCTCGATGGCTCCTGATTCACGCAAGTCGCTGAGCTGCGGGCGTTTGCCATCGCTTCCCTGACGCGATTCAACTGAACGGTTGAGCTGTGAAAGCGCCACAATGGGAATGTTGAGCTCCTTGGCGAGCTGCTTCAGTGAACGTGAAATCATGCTGACCTCCTGCTCGCGGCTGCCGAATTTCATGCCGGCGGCATTCATGAGCTGCAAGTAGTCGATGATTATGAATTTGACTTGGTGCTCTCTCACGAGTCGGCGCGCTTTTGTTCTCAGCTCGAGGATGGAGAGTGAGGGGGTGTCGTCGATGAAGAGCGGCGCGCTGTAGAGGTGCTTCACGCGCGACATGAGTTGGTCCCATTCGATGTCGGAGAGCTGTCCCGACTTAATCTTCTGGCTTTCAAGCTCGCATACGTTGCTTATGAGACGGTTGACCAACTGTAGGTTGGACATTTCAAGCGAGAATATCGCCACGGGAGTGTTGTAGTTGACCGCCATATTTTTTGCCATCGAGAGGACAAACGCTGTCTTACCCATCGCAGGACGTGCGGCGATGATGATGAGGTCGGAGCTTTGCCATCCCGAGGTGAGTTTGTCGAGTTCATGGAATCCCGATTCGAGTCCGCTCAATCCCGACTTTCTGTTAGCCGCCACCTGAATCTGCTCGATAGCCTGTCCGATGACAGGGTCGATCTGCGTAACCTCTTTCTTCACATTGCGTTGGGAGATCTCAAACAGTTTTCCTTCAGCTTCCTGAAGAAGGTCGTCGATGTCGTTGCTCTCGTCAAATGCTTTACCCTCGATGGCGGCGGCAAATGAAATGAGTTCGCGGGCGAGGTATTTCTGAGCCACTATTCGGGCGTGGAACTCCACGTTGGCACCCGACGCTACTCTTGACGTGAGTTCCGAGATGACCACGGGACCGCCAATCTCCTCGAGAGTGTCGTTGCGTCGCAACTGCTCAACGACGGTAAGCATATCGATGGGCTGCTGCGCCACGCCGAGCGACTGTATCGCTTCGTAGATGCGTTGGTGCTTAGGCTCGTAGAAACTTGCCGGCTTGAGGATGTCGCACACGGTGGTGTATGCGTCTTTTTCAAGCATCAAGGCGCCGAGCACCGCTTCTTCCACATCTTTGTCCTGTGGCATGATTTTGCCTATCGTCTCAAATGCCTGAGCCGGCTTCTTGGGCTGTCGCCGCGAGTATGATTGGGGTTTTTCGTCCATCGGTGGTTGTTTTATAGTGCAAAATTAATTATTTCGCCATTAAAAAACGCCTATATCAGCCCAATTATTATTTACATAAGGTGAACAAGAAATGAACATTGAGAATAATTTTGTAATTTTGCATGCAAAACCAATGGAATTGAATCTTATTAAATATCACATTTTTATGTACAATTATCTAAAACCGTTATTTATGTCGGCTCTACTTGTCACTGCTGCCTCCTGTGGGGAGAAGCAGGCTGAAGAGACAGTGATTGACAAGATGGATGTCAAGTGTGAGAATGGAATATTCTCGGTAGAGGCTTTGGAGGCATTGGGACGTGTCACCGATCCGGTGGTTTCTCCCGACGGCTCAAAAATCCTTTATGGAATCGCTTACGAGAGCGTTGAGCAGAACCGCAGCAACCGCGATCTCTATGTGATGAATGTCGACGGGTCGGACGCTACACGCATCACCCGCACTCCAAAGTCGGAAAACAATGCCGTGTGGATCGACGGGGGCAAGAAAATCGCGTTCCTCTATCCCGACGGCGACAAGACCCAGATATGGGTGATGGATGCCGACGGCTCCAACCGCAAGTGTGTGAGCAGCGTGGAGAGCGGAGTGTTTGGCTTCAAGTTCTCTCCCGATGAGAGCAAGGTGTTGATGATCTCCAATGTGAAATATGCCCGCACCGCCGAGGATGTCTATCCTGATCTTCCAAAGGCATCGGGACGCATCATCGACGACCTCATGTATAAGCACTGGGATGAATGGGTGACTGAAGTGCCTCATCCTTTCCTTGCTGACTTTGACGGCAACAGTGTGGCTAACGTGGTTGACATCATGGAGGGTGAGCCTTACGAGGCGCCGATGAAGCCGTTTGGCGGCGTTGAGTCGTTTGCATGGTCGCCCGACAGCAAGCAGCTTGTGTATGTGAGCCGCAAGAAGACCGGCATGGAGTATGCCATCTCCACCAACTCCGATCTTTATCTCTATGATGTAGCTACCAAGGAGACCAAGAATATAACCGAGGGGATGATGGGCTATGATACAGCGCCCGCATTCTCGCCCGACGGAAACTATCTGGCATGGCTCAGCATGGAGCATGACGGATATGAGAGCGACAAGAACCGCATATTCGTGATGAACCGCGCTACCGGTGAGAAGACCGATCTTACTACCGATTGGGATTTCACAGCCGATGCGATCGCCTGGAACACCGACTCCAAGTCGCTGTATTTCCTTGCTCCTTATATGGGCGTGACTCCGATATTCAATATAGAGGTGGCAAGCCACAAGATCGACACCGTTGCCGACGGCGTGTATGACTACGCGGCTCTTGCTCCGGTTGATGCGTCGACATTGATCACTATGCGTCATTCGATGCTCGCTGCCAACGATATATATTCAGTGAAAGGCGGTGAAGTGGCTCAGCTTACCGATGTGAACAAGGATATCATGTCGCAGCTCAATATGCCTACCGTGGTTAAGGAACTCGTTCCGACAACCGATGGCAAGCTGATGACAACATGGGTTGTGCTTCCTCCCAACTTTGACGAGAGCAAGCAGTATCCTGCGATACTTTATTGCCAGGGTGGACCGCAGCAGGCTGTGAGCCAGTTCTGGAGCTATCGTTGGAACCTGATGCTGATGGCTTCGCAGGGCTATATCGTGATAGCTCCGAACCGTCGCGGACTTCCGGGCTTCGGCACCGAGTGGAATGCTCAGATTTCAGGCGATTACGGTGGTCAAAACATGAAGGACTATCTCAGCGCAGTCGACTATATGAAGGCTCGTCCATACGTGGATGCGGCTCACATCGGTGCTGTCGGAGCAAGCTACGGCGGCTTCTCGGTTTATTGGCTTGCGGGCAACCATGACAAGCGTTTCGCGTGTCTCATCGCCCATGCCGGTATTTTCAATACTGAGTCGCAGTATCTTGAAACTGAGGAGATGTGGTTTGCCAACTGGGATCTCGGCGGTCCGTTCTGGGATAAGGGCAATGCCACCGCGCAGCGTTCATTTGCCAACTCTCCCCACCGATTTGTTGACAAATGGGATACCCCGATCTTGATTACTCACGGAGAGCTTGACTATCGTATTCTCGCATCGCAGGGCATGATGGCGTTCAACGCCGCAAAACTCCGCGGCATTCCCGCCGAAATGCTTGTGTTCCCCGATGAGAACCATTGGATTCTCCAGCCACAGAATGCCGTTCTCTGGCAGCGAGTGTTCTTCCGCTGGCTCGACCGCTGGTTGAAAGCTGAAAAATAGAAATTTAATTACATTGTGATAAATTTGTATGGGCAGTGTGGCAAGTGATTGTCGCACTGCTTTTTTGTTTGTAATACGTCGATAGAGAGGGTGTTGCATGACCCGATAAGTGCCGTAGGTGAGCCATGAATGAACTGCATCCACTTATAGCCGTGAAATGGCAAAATAATTTAAGCACCGCCACGAGGCGATAGCCGAGGTGCGGTGTAAGGTGAGCCAAATGAGCGGGCATCGAAGATGTCCTTTAATCCCGTATCGCCGACATTCCATCAACAGGCTCGCGCCGTTCGGGGCTCGTGGTGTGGGGGCGGTTCACGGTCCACGGCTTCGCTGGCTCAGCCGCGGATATAGACGGACTCGTGCCTGTCGGCACTTAGCTCGGGCTAAACTTGATTATCAGGTGTTTCGCATCTTCGAAGCTCGGGTTGGTGGTTTCGTGTCGCCCCCACACTCGCATGGCTCATGCTTGTCCCCACACTCGCGTTGCTCGTGTGGGGTTTCGGATGATATCGCCGCGCTGCGGCTCATGATGGTGGAGAGGTGTCGCATCCTCTCACCTGTCTCTGTGCTCATGTTCGTACCCGGGCTCGTGTATGTGGGGTGAGGGTGATGGAATGTGCAATGGTTTGGATGCGTTCTGTAGGAATGCCACATTCGTTACGCTCTTACAGAGCTAATGCTATGTCACGCTATATAACCCGGCATTACGCTGGTGCTATATGCCGGGCTTTCTCCGCGCCTCGACTCGCCTCGTGGCGGAGCTACGATTGTGTTGCCGTTGCACGGCATTCAAAGAGTTTTTTTCGTGGGTGATTGATATTTGTGTATCTTTGTGATGTTATGAATGTTTTTACTCCGTTTTCGATGCCGTTTTATGTGATGGCGAAGCCTGCGGGGGCGAGTTGCAATCTTGCCTGCGATTATTGTTATTATCTTGAGAAGAAGCATCTGTACCGTGGGGAGGGTTCCGAGAAGGTGGCTCTCAGCATGGGTGATGATATGCTGGAGCGTTTTACGCGTAGTTATATCGAGAGCCAGAGTATGCCTGCGGTGCTTTTTACGTGGCATGGTGGTGAGCCGCTGATGAGGCCGCTGTCGTTTTACAAGAGGGCGGTGGAGCTTCAGCGTCGTTATGCGGGTGGTCGTGTGATAGACAATTGCATTCAGACCAACGGCACGCTGCTCACCGATGAGTGGTGCCGTTTTTTTAAGGAGCATAATTGGCTTGTGGGGGTATCGATCGACGGTCCGCAGGAGTTTCATGACGAGTATAGGCGTTCGCGTTACGGGCATTCGTCATGGCGCAAGGTGATGCACGGGATTGAATTGCTGAACCGTCATGGGGTGGAGTGGAACGCTATGGCTACGGTGAATGATTATAATGCCGACTATCCGCTCGATTTCTATCATTTTTTTAAGGAGATAGGGTGCCGGTACATTCAGTTCACGCCGATTGTGGAGCGGATTGTGAATCATGCCGACGGTCGCAATCTTGCGTCGCTTGCCGACGGTGGCGGTGGAGAGCTTGCTCCGTTTTCGGTGAGCCCTGAGCAGTGGGGTGAGTTCACGTGCGCTATTTTCGATGAATGGGTGCGAAATGATGTGGGTGAATATTTCATACAGCTTTTTGACGCTACGCTTGCCAATTGGGTGGGCGAGCAGCCGGGAGTATGTTCTCTTGCAAAGACTTGCGGACAGGCTCCGGCGATGGAGCATAACGGCGATGTCTATTCATGCGATCATTTTGTGTTTCCGGAATATAAGTTGGGGAATATCCGCGACAAGTCGTTTGTGGAGATGATGACGGGTGAGCGTCAGCAGAAATTTGGCAGGGATAAGCAGTCGGCTCTGCCGGGTCAATGCCGTGAATGCCGCTATCTTTTCGCTTGCAACGGTGAGTGTCCGCGCAACCGTTTTGCGGTGACTGAGAGCGGTGAGCCGGGGCTGAATTATCTGTGCCGGGGATATCAACGGTTTTTCTCCCATGTAGCTCCTTATATGGATTTCATGAAGCAGGAGCTTGCCGCGGGTCGCGCTCCGGCAAATGTGATGGATTGGGTGAAGGATTAGGTTAATTAGTCTAATGGGGCTAATGAGACCAATGAGACCAATAGGGCTAATGGGGGTGATGTGGGAAATAAAAAAAGCGGCAGATGCCGCTTTTTTTATTGAGGGTGTAGTGGATTATTCTCCTTCGGTCACTTTTCCGCCGAGCCAGGTTGAGTAGACGAGCTTGAACTCGCCCGGGCCTTTGACTTCGTATTTCACGGTGTCGTTGACATTGCCGGTCTTGCCGTCGAATGATGTGCTACCGTAGTAGGTGATGTAGTCGACTTCATAGATGATGGGGTCGTTGTAACCATCTACGAGGTTGGCGTTGGGGTAGTAAGCTTTCAATGCGGCAGGAATGACTTCGTAGAGGAAGTGCTGGCGCATTGAGGGGATGATGTCATCTCGGTTGACACCTGCCCATGCAGCTTGGGCGTACTTATCAACCTGGGTCAAGTCGTGGTTCACGTTGCAGTAGTAAGCTGAGCAGCCTGAATAGAACTCGGAATTGCCACGGTCGATGTACTGTGATCCCTTGTTGTCCTTCACCCAATCGACACCATACTGGTAGAATGTCAATCCGGGTTCTGTCTGACGGTCGTTGGGGATGACGAGAGTTACGTTGGGGTCAAATATCCAAGAACCTTTCACCTTGGCATATTGGCTTGTCTTTTCCTCAATGTTGTCATACTTGGTCCACTGGTGACCATCGTAATCGAACTGAGCGCAGTTGGCGTACTTTGAACCTGACTGGTAAGCTACGAGCATTGAATCATCGATCTTAGCGTAGGGATAGAGTCTCTTCAAGAAGATAGGGAAGTAGTATGCAGCGTCAGCATTGCTGATATACTCTTTGTCGATTCCCATCTCTTTAAGGTCGGACGGACTGATCAAAAGATCGATAGTTTTAGCAGGAGCCCAAGAGGATCCATCGAAGAAGTAAAGAGCGTTGGTGAGAGTTTGATCTTCGGTGGGTTTCGGAATGAATGTGCCGTTGCCCATTTTAGCTGTAGCCTTGCCGCCAACCTCGGTTATTACGAAGTTGACATAGGTAGGCTTCTTAGTGGTTTTGTCAGTGTTTACCGACAGAACATAGCCCTTGATGGTGACTGTCTCATCCTTAGTGAAGAGCTTTTGCGCATCGGCGGTGAGCTGATATCCGCTACCGGTGGTTTCGCCACCTTCAACGGTGAAGTTGGTGTAATTTCCGGTTGAGGTCACTTTAGCCGAGAACTCAACATAGACAGGCATTGTTCCCTTGCTGCCGTTGGCGAGGATGGCGTCGCGAAGCTGGTTCATTTTTGCACCGTCCATGGCTAGTGGAGTGGGATAGGTGTAAGGCTCGCTTGAGTATATCACTTCCGATGTGGGAGCGAGCTGCAGACCGCCATTGTACTGGCTGCCTTTTCCGCTCACTTGCACTTCCATACCTATATAATAGTCAGAGGCTGAGGCTTCGAAAGATGAACCGTAGTAAACCAACAGGCTTCCGGTGGCATCGGTGAGGATGTAGCCTTGTTTGCATACAGCAGTCACTCGTCCCTTGATGGTGTATTGATTATTGACTTTCACCTGGTCGATGGGGGTTGCCGGGGCAACAGTGCCGAAAGTTGGCTCGGTCTCGGAAATATTGTAGTTCACGAGCGCGTATGTACCATCGGTAGCATCGGGATAGGTGGTTGTCAAAATCGCAGGGATTGCTTTTCCCGGCCAAACTTTCGGAGTTAAAGTGTAGGCGAATTTGTCGGGATCGCCCCATGCAGCCTGATAGTTCAGGTTGGTGAAGGTGTGGACTTTTCCGTTGTAAATTCCATTGATCACTTCATTCTGTAGCTGTTCCTTATAAGTTGCGGCTACGGTTGATCCGTTGTTGGCGGCGAAGTAGGCGAATGAAGATGATTCAAGGAATATGGGCAGATATTTGTTTGCCGGGAAATCGGCAGTGAAATATCCGAGCTTCGCCCAGTTTTGCAGTTGGGTTTTGTTAAAACCGTCGGCTTCAGCCTGGGTGAGGGCGGTTGAGAGATCGCCGATTGCCTTGTAGTCGGCTTCGGTGAGCGTGTACTTTACAGTTTCGACTTTTGTGTATGCGTCGGGAGCTTTGAAGTCGTCGAGATACTCATTGTTCCAAGAGTTTTCCGAGCAGCTTGCCAAAACTGCGATTGCACCGCACGCGATCAGACCGTTGAAAATATTGTATTTCATAATTTGTTTCGCGATTAATGATTAGAAGTTGATTTGCATACGTACTGAGTAGGTGCGACCGAAAGAGTAGAATACGCGGTAAGCGTTTTCCCAAGTTCCACGGGTTGTGTTGTCAGTATAAGCGTCAACTATGTAATTGTAGTTGAAGAGGTTGTTCACGTTGCCGTAGAGAGTTGCTTTCACGCCGGCGATGTTGAAACGGTAGCTTGCGTTGAGGTCAACCTGCTGTCCCCAAGGAATTTTCCAAGGATCGGCTACGTTTATGATTGAGTTGGCACCAAGCTGGTTGGCTTTCACTTCAAAGTCGCTGTAGTTGCGAGCGCTTACGAGCCAGTCGGCACCGATGCGGAATCCTTTGAACGGAATGAATGTAGCCGAGAGAGAACCGGTGGTCTGTGCTGAACCGCCCACTTTCACGCCTTTCTGATTGACAGTGGCAAATGCGTGGTCCTCAGCGCCGATTCCTGAAGCGAGTTCACCGCTGAGGTTCTTAAGCGGCTGTCCCTGTCCGTTGTAGAAGTAACCGGAAGCGTTGCTGTCCCATACCCAGTCGCCCCAAGAGAGCATACCTTCGATGTTCAACCAGCGTGTGGGCACCCAGTTGAAGTTGATTTCGATACCCATGTGGCGAGCGTCGACACCCTGAAGGTTGATGTAGTAGCGTCCTGAACCGTCGGAGAATTCGTCGCCACGTGTAGTGGTGCGGTCCATCCAGCGGGTGTAGTAAGCGTTGGCGAGCAAAGAGAATGAGCGTGACTTGTAGCCGTAGCCCACTTCGTAGGACATAACTTTTTCGTTGACAGCCTTCTTGTTGATGGCGTTGGAGGTGGTAGCCTGAAGGAACACACCGCCTGAGAAGTAAGGAGCACGGCTGATGTAGCCAAGGTTGAGGAACACGTTGTTGTGCTCGTCGATGTTGTAGTTGGCGCCACCTTTCACGGTTCCGCCGATGAAGTTGGTGGTGGCTGACTTAGAGTGAGCCTTGTCGTAGTAGAAGAAGTCCTTACGCCAGTAGGTATTGTTGTTGATTGCTCCTGAGAGGACAAGGTTTAGCTTGCTGTCGAGCATGGTGTATTCGCCCTGCGCATAAACGCCTTCCTGAACGATGTAGCCGTTGTAGTCGCGGTAAACAACGTCGCCCACGCCGAGTTTTTCGTATTTCCAGTTGGGGTCGGCTGCGGCAGCGTTGAGTTCGGGCTTCACATTCTTACGAGAAGAGTAGTCCATGAAGTATTCACCGTCATAGAGGTCGCAGATTTCATTGGTGTGCTTGCCCACATAGTAGCGGAGGTCAAGACCACCGGTGATGTTGAGGCGATTGCCGTTGCGCTGCTCGATCTCCTTTTTATAAGAGGAAACGAGTCCGTACCATTCATGAGAGTTGATAGACTTTGACATAACAAGGTAAGAACCCTTGGTTGATGCGGCGTTGAGGTCCTGGATTGCTCCGTAGTCAAATGTGCCGTCGGCAGCACGGAATTCCATGTTGAGCACGCCGTTGCTTGCTCCATACCACTTGCTGTAGGTGTATCCGTCAAGACCGTTGCCCTGTCCGCTGTAACCGCCACCGCTACCGATTGAAGCGTAGATTGCAGAAGAGAGTGATGAGGTTTCATCGATCTGCCAGATGTGGTTCAATGAGATGTGGGGTTTGTGGTAGTAGTTGCGGCTTGAGTTGCGCACACGGCCCTGGTTGTCGTAACCGAATGTGGGGTTGTAGCGGTACATGCTCTCGCCGTTCATATAACGCTTGCCGTAGGTCTGGTAGCCCATGATGTTCAGACCGTTCTGAGAAGAACGCTGGTCGTGGGATTGTGGAGCTCCTGTTGCAGTCAACGAGATCTGGTGCTGGTCGTTGATGCGCTTAGAGATGTTGACGAAATAGTTGAAGCTGTTGAAGGCAGTGCCCTGGATGTATCCGTCGCCCCATTTGCGAGATCCGAGGATGGTGAATGCCCAGCCGTTTTTCATGAGACCGGTTGAGAGTTTCACGCCATACTGGTTGTAGCCGTCGTTACCCATGCCGTACCATACGCGACCGCCTTTCTCAACGTCGATTGTGCGGGTTGTGTAGTTGATGGTACCGCCGATAGAGGGTGTTGACACGATGGTTGCGCCGAGACCGCGCTGAGTCTGGATGTTGGCGATGATGTCGCCAAGACCAGCCCAGTTGCTGTTGTACACGCCACCCCATTCCATATCGTTGATAGGAATACCGTTGACCATAACGGCAGTGTTCTTGGACTGGAAGCCGCGCATATTGATCTTGGAATCGCCGAAACCACCACCGTCGCGAGTGACCCACACACCGGGAGTGGTTTTCAATACTTCTGGAAGTTCCTGGTTGCCGAGCTTCAGGTCGATGGTCTGCGCGCCAACGGTTGACACTGCAACCGGCGTGAGTCGGGTTTTGGCAATTGACTGTTCAACTACGACGTCTTTCAGCATCTGGGCTTCTGTCTCAAGGGCTATGTCGCCCAAGTTAGCCTTAGCTTCGACAGTGACCGGACGGAATCCGATGTAGTTGACATGGATCGACTTTTTGGCGGGGACATTAAGTGAGAACTTGCCGTCGATGTCGGTGGCGGTAGCAATTGAAGTGCCCGGTACCGAAATCGTAGCGCCGACAATCGGTTCGCCCTGATCGTCAACGACCGTGCCACTACATTTAATGTCTCCCGGCGCTGCCATTGCGGCAGCGCACATGAGCCAGATCGCGCTGGCTAAGAGAAGGAGTCTCTTAATCATCATAATGACTGTTGGTTAGAAATGTTAATAATTGATTTTGCAATACACTAAGAAAAAATCACGTAATTTAAAAGTTATTCACAAAAGTAATAAAAAATCTTGAATCCCGGCAATATGTAGTATGAATAATATTGTGTTAAATCCATATTGAATATTTCCCGTAATATTATTTGTTAAATTAGGATAGAAATCTTACCTTTGCACTAATATTTGGAAACGATGAAGGTTAAAATCCACCAAGAAGGACTAAACATACTATTATTACTCTTTGGCATATTGCTGGTGATCAATATCCCGGCATGGCTTTTCATACGCCCTGAATGGATCCCGACGCTCTTTTCCTCACTTTCCCTGATATTTTATCTGCTCGTGCTTAATTTTTTCCGTTCGCCACGCCGCAATTTCAAGGGAAATCCTGAAAATGTGGTAGTTGCATCGGCTGATGGAAAGGTAGTGGCTCTTGAAGAAACATTTGAGGATGAATATCTTCATTGCCGTTGCATCCAGCTATCGATATTCATGTCGGTGGTCAATGTGCATGCCAATTGGTTTCCGGTGGATGGTGAAGTGGTGTATGTGAAGCACCACAGCGGGCGTTTTCTTTCGGCTTATTTGCCTAAGGCGAGCACGGAGAACGAGCGTTCGACAGTGGTGATCAAGACTAAAAACGGGCAGGAGGTGCTGATGCGTCAGATAGCCGGAGCCGTTGCACGCCGTATCGTCACCTACGCTTGTCCCGGAGATGAGGCTTCCATTCATGACCACATGGGATTTATCAAGTTCGGCTCGCGTGTAGATCTTTATCTTCCGCTTGGAACTGAGATTTATGTGAAACTGGGCGACAAGACCACCGGAGGAGTCACCGAAGTTGCCCGCTTAAAATAATAATCATGTTGAAAAGAATAATTTCCAATATACCAAACACGATAACTTGCTTGAGTCTCGTGTGTGGATGTGGTGCTATTATCGCTTCATTCGGCTCATATATGAATGTGGGCGGCTTGTCATGTTTTGAATGGGCATTTATTCTGATAGGTATTGCTGCGGTGTGTGATTTTCTTGACGGCGCTCTTGCCCGTCTTCTCCATGCTTATTCCAATCTCGGGAAGCAGCTTGACTCATTGAGCGACCTTGTGAGTTTCGGCGTGGCGCCGGGAATGCTTGTGTATAACATGATCAGTGTGTCGACCGGTAGCTGGTGGCCCGGTCTTTTCGCCATCCTTATCCCGGTGTGTGGCGAGATACGCCTTGCCAAATTTAATATCGATGACCGCCAGACCACATCATTTTTAGGGTTGCCAATACCGGCCAACGCTATTTTCTGGATAGGAGCCTGCTCGTTTATCTCTACCTATGGCTATCCGGGCGATGCAGTCATGATAGCCTTCATTCTGTTGATCTCATTGATGATGGTGTTCACACGCCTGAAAATGTTCTCTCTGAAATTCAAGAATCTTGGGTTGAAGGGAAATATGCGACGTTACATAGTCCTCGTCGGTGCGGTGGTGTTTGTGTCATTCTTTGGCATTGCCGGACTGTCGTTGAGCATTATTTTCTACATCCTCCTTTCTCTTATTCCGGAGAGCCGCCATCAGGCATAGTTTAGCCTGAGCTTTATTTATCTTACTATTATTATTGCACATGGGAGCTTTTTTATTTTTCCTCATACTTATATTTATAGTCTTGCCATTGGCTTTGTTGAGCCGATTGTTTGGCGGGTTATTCAGTTTTTTCCGACGCACGTCGACGGGAAGCTCTTTTTTCCGTAACAGCGGTTCCGCTGACTCTTCGTCGGCTCCTGAACCCAAACCCAAAAAGAAGAAGGTGTTCAGCCGTAATTGTGGCGAATATGTGGAGTTTGAAGAGATTATCGAAGAGAAGAGTGCTGCCGGCACTTCCGCTTCATCTACCGGAAAAGAGGTTAAATATGAGGTCGAAGAGCAGGTGAGCGACGCTGAATGGACTGAAATAGAATAAGATGGCTAAGTCGACTTACTATATGCCGAGGCTGTTTGAGTTTCTGCGCAGCCTTTCGATGAATAATAATCGTGAGTGGTTTCGTGGGCATAAGGCTGATTATGACGAACTGCGTTCATTGTGGCTTGCCGATCTTCAGTTGATGATTGACCGCATGGCTATGTGGGAGCCGGGAGTGGCTCGTTTCTCAGCATCGCAATGTGCTTACCGGATTTATCGGGACACGCGTTTTTCGCAAGATAAAACTCCGTATAAAGTGTATTTTTCGGCGGCGGTAAGCCCCTACGGACGGCATATAGAGCGTGCAGGCTATTATCTTCAATTGGATATACGCCCCGGCGAGAGCGGATTGTATGCCGGTATATGGCATCCGGAATCGGCTACACTTAAGAAGCTGCGTCATGCAGTTGTGGACAATATCGAGGAGTTTGAGGAGGTGGTGTCGGCGATTGAAGACGCCCGGTGGTGTGGCGACCGTCTTAAAGGCGCTCCGCAAGGGTGGGCAAAGGATCATCCTCAGCTTGAATATCTCCGCATGAAGGATTATGGAAAGTGGTTTCAGCTCGATGAGGCATTTTTCTGCGATCCTCATTGGCATGAAAAAGCGGCAGATATGTTCCGCCGCTTAAAGCCTTTTGTTGATTTTCTGAACTATTCTATTGAGGAGTAGAGGTGGAGTTGCCGGCATTGTTGTCGGCTGAGGTCTCTACGGTCTTGTTTTCTTCCTTGCCGCTGTCGGTATCCTCCGGAAATTTGCGGTTGTATTCGCTCAGCACATACAGCACGTCGAAGTAGAATCCTTTCGGATCCTTGTCATTTTTCGGTTTTATAGTGATGTAATCGTAGTGAGGCGGCGCGTCTTCATGGGATTCCGCGATATAGTCATGGAAGTTGATGAGGTTGTATTCGTGTTGTGGATTTGTCACGATCCATGCGTTTTCAGGTTTTAATCCGTTGCCGGTCGAAAGTATTGCCTCAAGCAGGTGGTTGAGCTTGTATTGCCATATCGAAGCAAGATGGTTTTTCTGTTTTTCGCGGTAGGCATAGATGAGGAATGTCATCTGACGCAGGTCAAACGGATCATCTTTCAGCGACAGCTCGGCGTATTTTATGATTGTGTCACATTCAGCCGGAGTGTGTTTGCCTCGGAAATACAGCTCCTCGACCATCGACGAGTACTCGCTGCGGCGATAGGGGTTGTAGTCTTCCTGAAACACATATCCGAGATATAGATGCCTGAACTGCTTGAGGTTCATTGCCGTGTCGTTGCGTTCAAACATCTGCATCAACTTTGGGTAGTAGTATTTTGACGACGGGTCGTTGACGGCTTTCTGTATCTCATGCATATCCGGCTTTTCCCATGACGGCTTTTTCTCTTTATTGGATGCCGCCCCGAGTGATAGCGATACAAGAAGCATGGCAAGGACTGTGGTGAATATATGTTTCATTGTAGATTCAGTTTAAAAGTGTACTTTTATTAAAGTAACGCAGCAGTGGCGTGTAATCTTATTTTGATTCCTCACTTTCTGCGTTTTTTAACTCAGGATAACTTACACGCGCATGATACATGGTGCGCAATCTTTCGGTGAATGCGTCCTTTATTATCTTTACGTCGCGGAACGATATGGGCGATTCGTTGTGCAGCCCGTCGGCTATCTGAGAATCGATTATGCGGTTCACCAGTTCGGCGATTGCCTCGGGAGTGTGCTCCTTCAATGAGCGCGATGCTGCCTCCACGGCGTCAGCCATCATGAGCAACGAAGTCTCGCGGCTTTGCGGATTTGGTCCGGGATAGGTGAATGGAGCCGCGTCGACGGTTTCGTCGGGATGTTCGTTGCTGTAGGTGTTGAAGAAATACTTAGCTTTTCCGCTTCCATGATGCTGGCGTATGAAGTCTTTAATCACCGGGGGGAGTTTAGCCTTGTCGGCGCGGCGTATTCCGTCGTTGACATGGTTTATGACTATGCGGGCACTCTGCATGGGGTTGAGAGCGTCGTGAGGATTCACTCCGTGCTGGTTTTCGGTGAAGAATGCCGGATTATTTATTTTGCCGATGTCGTGATACAATGCTCCTGTTCGCACAAGCTGCACATTGGCGCCTATACGATGGGCTGCTTCCGAAGCGAGGCTGCTCACCTGCACTGAATGCTGGAATGTGCCGGGGCAATTTTCAGAGAGTTCCCTCAGTATGGGATTGTTGACATCCGACAGTTCGACAAGAGTCACTGATGATATGAAGCCGAATATCTTTTCAATCACAAACACCAGCACATAGGCGAATGAAATGAGGACGGCATTGATGCCGAGATAGCCGAACATGCGCGGATTGAGCTTGTCGAGGGTGCCTGCCTGCATTATTTCCATTGCCACGTATGACAGGCAGTAGGATATGAATATGAACAGTGCCGCCCTGACAAGCTGGCTGCGCTTGTTAAGCTCTTTCAGCGAGCTGATGGCGACGATGCCGGCTACTATCTGGATGAAGAGGAATTCAAGCGGTGAACTTGCAATTATGGCGCAGAGCAGCACTTGGATCAGATAGACGAAGAATGCGGTTCTGCCATCGAAGAATACCACCATCATGATTGCCACCACAGTGAACGGCACCATATAGAGTCCGTTGCGGAACGATTCCGACATTCCGTAGGCGAAAAGCACAAACGCGGTGATGAGCGACATGATGAACACCATGTAGCGTATGTTCTTGAATGTGCGCCAGCGGAACAGCGACAGGAACAGGTAGAGACAGGTGAGGAGGATGGTCACATACAGAAGCTGTCCGAAGATGGGGTAGTGGTGACGGTCGACCTGATGTGCCGATTTTGTTTTAGAGATGCGGTCATAGGTTTTGAGAAGAGTGTAGAGTTCGGGGGTCACGATGTCGCCCTTGTCGATTATTCTCTCTCCCTGCTGTATCACCCCTACGGGTGCCATCGCTTTCTGAAGCACTTCTTCAAACAGTTTTTGCGTGGCGGCGGTGTCAAGCGATATTGTGGGGGTGAGAAATTTGGACATTGCCGTAAGCTCGATCGCTTTGCGGAACTTGTGGTCGCTGAACAGGCTGTCGAGACTAGAATATGCCGCCCGTGCCGAGAGGAAATTGCGGGTGGGTATTGAAATCGCCGTATTGTCGTGGATGAATCTCACTTCGGTCAGTTTGCCCGCTCTCACATCCTGATAAGTGTTCTGATCCACGATTCCATTTTCAAGAATGTTGCGCAGAGCGTTGATGAGCTGGTTGCGCTCACCGGGCGACAGTTCAAGCCCGTGAGTGGCGTTGATGCGGGCTGCGTATGCCGATACGGTCGATTTTTCGGCGGTGACATCTCTCACGAATACCGGCACAAAATTACGGGTTATGCTGTCACGAAGATATTGCGACCTGATAGTGTCGAGATATATGGGCATATCTGATGGTGCGGTAAGCAATGAGTAGGACCAAGGCTTGCCCATTTCATAGTGGTAGGCGTTGCCTTGCTTTCTCGGCAGCAGCCACACTATTATTAAAGCCGCCCCGAGAAACAGAAGGGCTCTTATGAGATTTTCTTTTGAAAACAGATTGTTCATGATAAACTAATTTATGCGATTGGCACGTTGTACACCTCTTATTGTGCGCAATTTAGAACAAAGGTCAGTCACAACTTTGGCATCGTTGACGAGTACTGAAAGGTCGCAATGGAACACTTCGTTGTCAGCCTCGATGTCGAGCTTGCGTATGTTGATGGCAAGATGCATGGAGATCATCTGTATTATCTCTTGCAATATTCCGAGACGGTCTATGCCCTCGATGCGCACATTGGCAAGGAACATACCTGCCTGCGGAGCCCATCGGGTGTTGAGTATCCGTTTTCCGAAACTTGCTTTCAGCACTTGCGCTCTGGGGCATGACAGAGTGTGCAGTTCCACTTCTCCATCGTCGTTCACCCATCCCATCACATCGTCGCCCGGCAATGGCTGGCAGCAATCGGAAAGTTTGAAATTGGACCCGTCAGCGTCGCAACGCAATATGTAGGTCTCTTTCATGTTGATCGGAGCCTTAGCCGCTTTCTGTTCATCAAGAGTTTTGTCCGATGATTTTTTGCCTTTCAGCGGGCGAAGAATTTTAGAGAATAGGGATGGATTGGACGGCTTTAATGACTTGGAGAGATATGACGGCAACACACCCTCTTTTTTGCCTAAGATGGTGAACAGTTGCTCCTTGTTCTGCACGTGCATGGCGCCGAGAATTTTTGTGACCACCTCATTGTTTTCAGTGATTGAATTGTCGGCGAGAAAAGCGTCATATATTTTTTTACCCTCGTCAATCACCGGCTGCAGCTCTTTACGCAGGGCTGCGCGCAGGCGGGTTTTGCCTTTGGCGGTGGCGAGGAAATTGATCCATTCCGGTTTCGGGGTCTGTGATTGCGAGGTGAGCACCTCCACCTGGTCGCCTGAATTGAGCTTGTGGCTCAGAGGCACGAGCTTGTGGTTGACTTTTCCGGCGATGCAGTGGATTCCTATCTGGGAGTGGAGTTCAAATGCAACGTCGAGCACCGACGAGTTGTTGGGCAGCGTGAGCAATTCCCCCTTAGGGGTGAACACCACAATTTCTGATGCAAAGAGATTGAGCTTGAGAGTGTCGAGGAAGTCGATTGCGTTTGGCTCGGGATTGTCCAGAATATCCTTGATTGTTGAAAGCCATGCATTCAGCTCGCTTTCTTCCTCACCTTCGCCAATCTTGTATTTCCAGTGAGCGGCGAAGCCGAGTTCGGCGATTTCGTCCATCCTTCGTGAGCGAATCTGCACCTCGATCCAGTTGCCGTCGGGACCCATAACCGTTAAGTGGAGAGCCTGGTATCCGTTGGCTTTAGGCACGCTTATCCAGTCGCGTGTGCGTTCGGGATGCAGCCGGTATAGATCGGTGATGGCTGAGTATATCTGCCAGCATATAGCCTTTTCCTTGGATATGTCGTCGCAGTCAAAGATGATGCGCATGGCGTAAAGGTCATATACCTCTTCAAACGGAATGTTCTTGGTCTGCATTTTACGCCATATTGAATATACGGATTTCAATCGCGCTTTCGCGTCATAACTTATTCCGAGTTCTTTCAGCTTTTCATGGATGGGAAGTGAGAAATCGTTGTAGACTGACGAACGGCGTGATTCCGATGTCTTTATCTGCTCGGTAATGCGTTGGTATGCAGCCGGATGCTCATATTTGAAACTGAGATCCTCAAGCTCTGTTTTAATTGCGAAAAGTCCGAGGCGATGGGCGAGAGGAGCGTATATGTAGAGTGTTTCGCCGGCAATCTTGTATTGCTTGTTGGGTGCCATCGACCCAAGTGTGCGCATATTGTGCAGGCGGTCAGCCATTTTCAACAGCACCACCCGTATGTCCTCGCTCATGGTAAGCAGCAGCTTGCGGAAATTTTCAGCTTGAGCCGATGCCTTGTCGCCGAATATACCGCCGGATATCTTGGTGAGTCCGGCAACAAGCTGTGCTATTTTCTTGCCGAAATGCTGTTCGATGTCCTCGACGGTGAATTCAGTGTCCTCAACCACGTCGTGAAGCAGTGCAGCACATATTGAAGTTGAACCGAGTCCTATTTCCTGACTCGCGATTTTAGCCACGGCGATAGGGTGGAGTATGTATGGCTCTCCGGAACGACGTCTTATACCTTTATGTGCTTCTTTAGCAAAACGATAAGCACGTTCTATGATCTCGACTTTCTTACGATGATTGCTCGCGAGATAGCCGTCAAGCACGTCTTTAAATTCCGCCTCTATAATTCTATCTTCCTCTTCAGGAGTGAGTTTTTTGACTTCTTCCATTTAGATTACAGGTTGAGTTATTCCGTTTGTTGCCTCATGCGGCAATATATCAATTACAAACTTAACAAAAAAGTTTGTAATTGAAGAATGATTGGACTATAAAAATGAATATCGTTTCGTAGAAAGCCCTCAAGGAAGCATAATCACGAAACACAATGATTTCCACAATCCCTCCTGTAGAAAGACATTGCTTACGATTAGCAGGCGACCTGTACCATTAACGACCTTAATGCCCTTAAGCCCTTAAAGCCGTTAACGACCTTAATGCCTTTAAAATGAGACCGGAAAGTCCAAAACCCAAAATGCACTCTGTAAGAGTGCCCCTGAAAAAAGCCCACAAATGCCGAGAAACGGCATTGCAATCGTAGCACCGCCACGAGGCGAAGC
>JAMPGZ010000001.1:439860-543476 GCA_023663655.1 Lachnospiraceae bacterium | reverse complement strand
GTCCATTAATCAATGTGCACAGACCACCAACACGAAGCTGCCGTCACTACCGGATACGGGGATACGCATTCATTCCCCATACTCTCCGAGAGCTCCGGATGACACCCCCTTGTTCACAAAAAAAACGCTCATAATTGTACTCTTGCGGTTCACACCGACAAGAGCATTGCCACATCCGCATATTTGAAAACGTCGTTAGTTGTTGAGCAGTGTAGGGAAGCGTGAGGTGGTGTGAAGACCCCACTCTGCATTGTGGGTCGCCGTTACAAAAAGCGCGGCTGCCCCCGGGGTCCGTTCAATCATGGCAATAGCGCTGTCGAGGGGCATGATCATACATGCCGTGGCGAGAGCGTCGGCGGTGAGGCACCGTGGCGCGATGACGGTAGCCGACAGAATCGTGGTTACGGCGGGGCGTCCGTTGAATGGATCGATGGAGTGCCCCATCGCAGTGCCGTCGATCACATGGTAGTTGCGGTAGTTTCCTGAGGTTGCTATGCCGCATGAGTCGACTTCGATAATTGTCATCTGCTCGTGAATGATGGAGTCGCTGTTTTGGATGGGGGCATCGACCATGATTCTCCATTTGCCACCGTGCGGGCTTTTGCCGCTGAGGGCGATTTCTCCGCCTATCTCTATCATGTAGCTTTTGACACCGTTTCTCCGCATCATGTCGCCGATGAGGTCACATCCGTAGCCTTTGGCGATGGCGCTGAAGTTGAATTTAGTGTCGGGCGATTTTTTAATGATACGCCCCTCCTCAATATGGCATTCGTTGATTCCCACGGTCATTCTCACCGAGTCAATTTCCCGGTCGGATGGCGTGCGGTCGACTTTTTTATTTTTTCCGAACCCCCACATTTCGATAAGCGGTCCTACCGTGGGGTCGAAAGCTCCGGAACTGATGCGGTTTATTGCCTGTGATTCGAGAAACACTCTTTCAAACAGGGAGTCCACGGGGACGGAATCGGTTCTGTTCACAAGACTCACGAGCGAGGAATCGTTGAACACGGAGAGCGAGTTGTCTACCTGCTTCATCACAGCCTGTATGGAATCGTCGAGCGACACGTTGGACGCGTAGGTTATGTGATACATTGTATTCCACACCATTCCTTGAACCGTGCGAAACGGTTTTTGTGAGTCACAGGCGGTTATAATCAACGCTATCAAGGCAGTAAGCGTAATTTTGGATATTATTTTCATGATCTTTTCCGAAGTGTTATTTAGCGTGTAAAATTACTAAATAATATTTTAACTTAATACTTATACATCATTATTAAATATTTTTATAACTTTGTGGTAGAAAACACTAATAAATCAAATCAACTGCTATGAACAAGTTATTTCGCGGGTTTGCTATGTTGGGCACATCTTTATTTTTAGTGAGTGTTGTTCAGGGTTGTATCGACAAAGATTATGACCTTGATAAAGACATTGACATGACAATAGGTGTGGGTGGCAATATGCTCACTATCCCCTCAAGCAGCACATCCAATTATTCATTGTCACAAATCCTGGATCTTGACGATGATTCTTCTATTAAACCTGATGCCAACGGCGATTACGTGCTTAGCGTGGATGGCAATCAGACTTCATCAACATTTAAGATTGACGAGGTGAATCTTCACCAACTCAGCGGCAACCGCTATGCTGCTACGGTTAATTTCCCGACTATTCCTTCAGGTATCACTATTCCGGGCGGAAAGCTGAGAGTGGTTATCGGCGACGGCGCGTCCGACACTCAGTGGGATCGTGCTCTTGCTCCTTTCGACAACTCGGTCAACATCGCCGAGAACAACATTGACCATGCGATTGTGAGCGTTTCGGAGGTAAAGACCGACATCGCTCTCAATTTCGGTTTGAGCTGCGTTACGACCAATTACAGCGGACAATTGGCTATCGAGAGCGGATTCACTATCGATTTTGATCCGGCATTCACTGTCGAGCTTTCAGGAGTCAGCGATTTCTGTGAGGTGAGAAACGGACACACTATCGTGTTTACCGCCGACAAGGCTGTGACCGGCGCAGGATTCAATCTTCCGGTGAAGATCACAAAAATATCTCTCGGCTCGCAAGGTCTTGACTCTAATCACAACTTCAGCTTCAATGCCGGCATCAAGACTACCGGTACGCTGTCGATCGCTGCTTCGGGCATTGTGAGCGGAACTGCTCCCAAACTTGAGATTGTCACTACCTCCAATGTGTCATCGGCAAAGATCGTGAGCGCAAAGGGTATTGTCAATCCTGACATCAATATCGACGACATCGAGTTCTCGATCTCCGATATACCTGACTTCTTGCGTGAGGACGGCAACGTGCTCGACATCGCCAATCCATGCGTATATCTGACCGTCAACAACACATCGGATGTGTCGGTGGCTGTTGAGGCTGTGCTTACCGGTTATCTTGAAAACGCTCCGTTGAGCGGCAGCACAGTGAGAATCGACGGCAATAACTGCATTGTTGTCAACCCCGGTTTGAACAAAATCTGTATCTCCCGATTGGGAGGAGTTGCCGGATGGACCAACGTGGTTGTTCCCGATCTTGCCAATGTGATACGCACCATCCCCGACGATATCCGCATCAAGTGCAGTGCGGCGGTGGTTCAGCGTGAGGCTGAGTTCCGTCTCGGCGAGTCTTACGCGTTTGACATCGCCAATGAGGTTGTGGCTCCGCTGTCGTTCGGTCCTGATTTGCGTTTCACTTATTCCGACAGTGATGATGGTTGGGACGAGGATCTTGAGGATTATAACTTCAGCTCGGTAGTTATCACCATTGAAGCTGAAAACACTATACCTCTCAAGATGAAACCTGAGGTTACCCCGATATTCAAGCAGGGCTATTCACAGACTGTAGAGGTGACTGTGACCGGTGAGATAGGTGGCGGCACACTTGCCAATCCTTCTACTTCCAAGCTCACAATCGAGCTAAAGGGCATAGGCAAGAATCTTGACGGGCTTGACGGCATCGAATATCTGTTCCATGCCACATCGCCTGCAACCGGCGCTACGCTCAACGAGAACCAGAGCATGAAGTTCACCAATATCTCGCTTGCCATAAAGGGAGGCTTAACCGTAGATTTAAACTAACCATCAATTAAAGTAATTTTCAGCTATGAAACATATCAAAGCCTATATATCAGCCGTGATGATCGGCTTGACCGGCGTGATGAGCGTATCGGCTCAAAATGCCCTGCGCACGGGATATTTCCTTGAAGGCTACACTTACCGTCATGTGCTCAACCCGGCATTTGCCCCTGAACGCAATTATGTGGCATTCCCGGCACTCGGTAACATCAACCTTAAGGTGACTTCCAATGTGGGTCTCAGCACCTTCCTTTATCCTACGAAGAACGGTGAGCTCACCACATTCATGAGCCCCGATGTGAAAGCAAGCAAATTTTTGGGCAAATTGAAGAGCGTGAACCACATCGACCAGAATCTTGACCTCATGATCCTGTCGTTCGGTTTCCGTGGATTCGGCGGTTATAATACTTTTACATTGAGCTCACGCACTGCTGCGAGCTTCGCCCTGCCTAAGGATCTCTTCACTTTCATGAAGCTCGGTCAGAACAAGGAGCATACCCACTATAATTTCAAGAATCTCGGCATCGAGGCTTCTGAAATAGTTGAGTTGGGTTTCGGACACTCTCGCCAGATCAATGAAAAACTCCGTGCCGGAGTTAAGGTGAAAGCGCTCCTCGGTGTGGGTAACGTAAGCGCTCGCATCAGCAACATGGACGTGACATTGAGCAATGAACTGTGGGAAGTGAAAGCCGACGGAGAGGTGAATATCGCTGCCGGTTCCGGTCTTAAAGTGCCTACCAAGGGTGAATCAGGCAAGCATCTTGACAACCCCGGCGAGGCTACTCTCATCGACTGGGACAATATCGACTATGATAAATTCGGTCTTGCCGGTTTCGGTATGGGTCTCGACCTCGGAGCCACCTATCAGTTGCTCCCCGATCTCGAACTGTCGGCGGCAATTACCGACCTTTCTTTCATGTCATGGTCAAATGTTCACAAAGGAAAGACTTCCGAGGCTTCATGGACATTTGAAGGTTTCCATGACATCGCTCTTGACAAGAATGATCCCAACTATGAGGACAAGAAGCTCGACCAGCAGCTTGAGGATCTCGGCGATCAGCTTGAAGAGAGTGTTGAATTCCACAAGGTAGGTGGCAAGAGCAGCCGTGTGTCAGGTGTCGGCGCCACTATCACCGTGGGCGGTATGTACACAGTGCCTTACGTGCGTTTCCTTAAAGGCGGTCTTTTGCTGACCCAGCGCATCAACGGTCATTACTCATGGACCGAGGGTCGTATCTCGGCAAACTTGACTCCGGTGGGATGGTTTGACGCATCGGTCAACTACGCTGTCTCTACATTCGGTTCTTCATTCGGCTGGATTCTGAACTTCCATCCCAAGGGCATCAACCTGTTCCTTGGTTCCGACTTCCAGATATTCAAGGTGACTCCGCAGTATGTGCCTACAGGCAATCTTAACGCTTCGGTTAACTTCGGCTTCAATATCACTTTCGGAGGAAAGAAGAAAAAAGCGTAATCAGCTCCATTAGTCTCATTGGACTAATTAGACCAATAATAATGACAACGACCGTCAGCTCATGAGCTGATGGTCGTTGTTGTTACAACATGGCAGTAAATATTTTTGAAAATTGGGGAATTATAAGTAATTTCGCAGAGTTAAGAATAAAATTACAATAGAATATGAACAACGAACTTGATTGGGGCAATCTGTCATTCGGCTATATCCCCACCGATTATAATGTGAGATGCTATTACCGCGATGGTAAATGGGGTGAAATTGAGGTTTCATCCTCAGAGACTGTGACTATGCACATCGCTGCAACGTCGCTTCACTACGGACAGGAGATCTTCGAGGGTCTTAAGGCTTTCCGAGGCAAGGATGGTAAGGTGAGAGTGTTCCGCCTTGAAGAGAATGCCAAGCGCATCATTGAGTCGGCTAAGGGTATCATGATGGCACCCGTGCCTGTGGAGCTTTTCACCGAGATGGTCAAGAAGGTGGTTAAGCTCAATGAGCGTTTCGTGCCCCCTTACGGCAGCGGAGCGTCGCTATACATCCGTCCGCTTGAGATAGGAATGTCGGCTCAGGTGGGTGTTAAGCCTGCCACGGAGTATCTTTTCCTGATTCTCGTGACTCCGGTTGGTCCCTATTTCAAGGAGGGATTCAAGCCCACCAATATCTGCATCATGCGCGAGTTTGACCGCGTGGCTCCGAAAGGCACCGGCCGATGGAAAGTGGGCGGCAACTATGCGGCGAGCCTCGATGCGGGCGAACGCGCTCACTCGCTGGGCTATTCGGCTGTGCTTTATCTCGATCCCAAGGAGAAGAAGTATATCGACGAGTGCGGTCCCGCCAATTTCTTTGCCATCAAGGGTGGCAAGTATATAACCCCGGCATCGGAATCGATTCTTCCGTCGATCACCAACAACAGCCTCATGCAGCTTGCCCGCGACATGGGCATCGAGGTGGAGCAGCGTCACATTCCGCTCGAGGAGCTTGCCGAGATCGATGAGGCGGCAGCGTGCGGCACTGCGGCTGTGGCTTCGCCTGTAGCCGAGATCGACGACATCGACACCGGCGTGAAGTATGTGGTGAGCAAGGACGGCAAGCCGGGTCCTGTGGTGACCGCTCTCTATAACAAGCTCCGCGGCATACAGCTCGGTGAAGAGGAGGATATACATAACTGGAACACGATCATAGATTGATGGCTAACAGGGATTACCAAGCCATCATCGACAAATATTATCCTGAGGGGACGGAGCTTCGTGACATCTACATGAAGCACGCCCGCCAGGTAGCCGACTTAGCCCTCGCCATCAATATGACGAGGGCTATCGGTCTTGATCCCGCCGAGGTGGAGGGGGCTGCGATGCTCCATGACATAGGGATCTTTGATACTGACGCTCCGGGAATACATTGTCATGGCACCGCATCCTATATGCGTCATGGCGTGATAGGAGGGGCGATTCTGCGCCGTGAGAGCGCTCCCGAGGAGTGGGCGCGCGTAGCCGAGCGTCACACCGGCACCGGAATCACGAAGGAGGACATAATAGCTCAGGATATCGACCTGCCGCTGGAGGATTATTGCCCGGTGTCGATGCTTGAGAAACTTGTGTGCTATGCCGACAAGTTTTATTCCAAGAGCGGCACGATGGAGAAGAAGCCGTTCACCCGCGTGCGCAACTCGATAGCCCGCTACGGCGGCGACTCGCTTGACCGCTTCGACGAGCTTTACAAGCTCTTCGGCGACACCCGCTCGCTCGACTGACCCGCAAGTTGCTGCGATGAGGCTTGGGTGGGGCGGTTTATGTCGCCGCGATGCTATGTATAGATTAGTCATTTGGGGGCGGAGGAAAAACCTGAAAGGTTAATCTGTTGGTAGCCGGTGGCGGAGCGTTAGCGACACCACCGGAAAGGGTTGGATTATAGGATGTTTCTGAAAGAATCATCTTGGATGTTTGTCAAATTGCATTCAGCGAATTGTTGTAAGATGAATCTTTCAGATTCGATTGCTTTTTATCGCATTTTTCCGTGCGTCTCGCCTTTGGCTCGGCGCACGGCTACCGATGGATGAATCCTTGCGGATTCGTTTTACGGCGGTGGTGGATGGGTTTGGGGTTCCGTAGGAACGTGAGATGTCAGCGGTATGTCGGGTGATGCGTATATGTGATATAAGCTCTGTAGGAGCGATCGTTGGGGCGTTCTTACAGAACTATGATTGTTGGGCGTTGACGATACCCGGCATTCCGCTGACGCTACATGTCGGGCTGATTTCGAGCGGTCCTACAGACCGTATTTCGTTGGTGCTATATGCAGGGAAATATCTCGAGGTCCTACAAACTGGAGTGATTTGTTGGGGTGGGATAAAAAAGGGAGAAATGGCTTGTTTGTCAGAAAAATATGGTTAAATTTGCGATGGACTTCTATTACCATATAACACCTTGAATAATATGAAATTATTACGCATTTTTGCTTGCTGTTCAGTCTTTGGCTTGTTTCTTGATTTAGTGCTGTCGGGGTGCGCTTCGCATCCTGCCGGTAGCGACGAGGTGGAGGTGATGCGTGTGCCTGATTTGACGCAGGCTGAGACTGTGGTTGAGAGCGGATTGTTTGAGCGGTTTGAGCCTATAGTGCTTGAAACAAATGACAGTTCGTTTGTCACAATGATAAGAAAAGCTGAGGTCAGGAATGACACTGTTTTTATCCTTGACAGGACAAGGCATATTGTCTTGGAGTTTGGGATGGACGGTCATTTTCTCGGTAATATAGGCAATGTTGGCGACGGTCCCGGAGAATACACCCATGCCTACAGTTTTGCCTTAAATCCCGAAAAGAATATGATTTCGCTTGTCATACCTTTCGGATTCCTATATAATTTTGATTTAAACGGTAATTTCATTGACAAGATTAAATTGCCGACTAAAAACAATTATCATGATGCAGCGTGGCTTAATGGAGATTTGATAGTGCTGTGGTCAAGTGTCGATGAAGATATGCCCGCGATATCTGTGTATGATATGAATTGCAAAGAATCGGTTTATGAGGCATGGCACAAGCAAAGAGAGATAAACATGGGGATTATAAATACGTTGTTCTGCTATGACGGGGATGTGTATTTGGGAACTACGTATCTGAATGAAGTCTATAAAATCGAACCGTCCAATCTTCAACCGGTCTATGCATGGGATTTCGGCGAAAAGAATGTGGATATGTCATATTTCGATGAGATAAAAACGTATTCCGGGAGAGAACGCAGTCAAAAATTCTCTAACGATAGAAGGGCGGGAGTCCTTTCTCACACCAAATCGCAGCATTTGGCGAACGATAGATATCGTTTTGTGGAAATATTCACAGGCGGTTATGGGAATGGAAAGAAAGTTGACCGAAAGATGATATTTTATGATAGCGCCAATGGGGAGCCATCGGTATTTGACGGTTTGCTATCAAAATCAGATATAGCTGTCAGATACATGAATGATGATTATGTTTTGGCTGAGATCATGGAAGGAAATCTGGATGCCTGTCAAGAGGCATTCGGATGGGACTTGGATGTGGCTGACGATGATAACCCCGTGTTCGTGAAAATGTATTTCAAGAAATGAGGTGGATGGCGGTTTTGTGTGGGAATGGGAGTTTTTTTGGGTGTTTTTGTTTGTGAGTGGGTGATTTAGGTGTATTTTTGTGAAAAACTTTAATATCATGAATATGGGTCAAGATGGAGATAAGTCATTAAATGGATTTTCGGGATATGGCATCATGGGCAGGGTGATGCTCTTTGGGATCGTGTTTTTGCTGGCAGCTTGCGGCTCCAAGGGGAAGGGAGTTGTGGCGGATGCTGTGGCTGAGAGATATGATTTGGGGGAGCGGACGGAAGGGAGTGTTCGTGACGTGTTTTCCGGCGTGGAACTCATTCCGCTTGCCTTTGAAGGGGATTATTATCCGTCGAGGGTGAAACAGTTGGTTGTTGCCGGGGAATATGCCTTGGTGTGTGACAACAAGAATGTGGTGCACGTTTTCGGGAAAGATGGCAGGTATGTGTCATCGTCTTCGAGCAAGCTCGGCAATGGTCCGGGAGAATATTCCACACTTCTCGGATTTACGTGGAATCCATATTCCGAGTCGGTGGAGCTTTTGACCCCTGATAAGATGATGTCGTATGACGTGAATTTTAATCATGTGTCATCGTCCAAGTTGCCTACATCGATTGGAGATGACGGTGTTATGTATGACCGAGTGTTTGACCTGTCAGCTACACGGCATCTGCTTCTTCCTACGGGTATAAGTAAGAATCCGAGCCGTGTGTTGGTTTATGACTCGGAGGCAGGGGCTATTGAGGCTGAGATACCCTACGGTGAGGATGTGGTGGTCGAGACGGGAATGCCCGCGACGTGTTTTTTCCGAACGGAGAGAGGCGAGGTGTTGTTTTCTCCTCCGTCGGTCACCGAGCATCTTTATAAAGTGGCTGCTGATGGTGGCGAGATGCAGAAGGTGGTATGGCTTCAATCGGGGAGCAATGGCATAACCAAAGAGGATATAAGCCGGTTTGGAGACGACAAGTCGGCATTGAACCGCTATCTTATCAATTGCGAGAAGGAGATTCCGTTGAGAGTGCTTCCGTCGGACGAATCGATATTTGTGCTTGTCAAATCGGGTAACTCGATGAATGATATGGAGAGTTTGCACATTGACCGCCGCACGGGCAAGATTGTTTCCGTTCCGATAAAGAGAGGCGATGCTCGCACATTTCCAATGCTTGAGGATGTGGACGCTGATTATGCCTATGCCATCATGGAGAAGGAGTCGCTTGCCGTGGCGCCCGAACTTGCGATGACTGACAGCACAGGCATCAAAGAGAAATTGGCTGAAATTGAGGATGAAAGTCTGGTGATACTTAAATATAAAATTAAGGATTAGAACGAGCTTTTTTATAGTTGGTGGACATCTTCGATGCCCGCCAATTGTGTGTTGTGCCACCCCACGCCTCGGCACGTTTGTGCCTCGTGGTGGGGCTATGATTGCAATGCCGCATCGCGGCGACATACAATCAGAATTTTTTCCGTGGGTGGGGCGGTTTATGTCGCCGCGATGCGGCTTGTTATGGCGGGCGGACGTTTTCCTATGGCTCACGCCATAGGCTATTATTGTTAAGCCGCTATTGGCGGCTTTTTCATTTGGCGGAATGCCAAATGGAGGTGTGGCTCGGCATTCAGCGAATTGGTTGGGGACGTGGCGGGTGTAAGGTGAGTCGGTATATCATGACAGGCTCGTCCCGTTCGGGACTCGTGGCAAGGAGATGCGTGCTCCGCCCCCGACTTTGCTTCGCTTCAGTCGGGGATACGGACAGACTCGTGCCTGTCGGCACTTAGTGTGCCCGATACAGGTTTATTGCTTGATTTGTGGGACACTAATATTTGGTGGATAATCTATCGAGTATATACGCTTTTGGGGTGGTGATTGTGTGGGATTGGGAGTTTTTTTGGTGTTTTTGTTTGTGAGTGGGTGATTTAGGTGTATTTTTGTGAAAAACTTTAATATCATGAATATGGGTCAAGATGGAGATAAGTCGTTAAATGGATTTTCGGGATATGGCATCATGGAAAGGGTGATGCTCTTTGGGATCGTGTTTTTGCTGGTTGCTTGCGTCTCCAAGGGGACGGGAGTTGTGGCGGATGCTGTGGCAATCGAGCTTGACGAGTTCGGCGGTGATTCGATTCCGTTGTCGAGTATTTCCGATTCGGTGAGTTATATCACGCTTGAGACTACTGACTCTAATCTTATAGGGAGCATCAAGAGAATCGGAATGACTGATTCGTTGATTGTTTTGCTCGACGAGAAGACGGGACAAGTAAGCTCGTATTCCATTGACGGGAAATATTATGGCAATATCGGTGCGGTGGGGCAAGGCGCCGGTGAATATATTTCACCGGAATGCATTGACGTTGACGATAGCTTGATTTATGTTTACGACAGTCGCCGTGGAGTGGCGATGAAGTATAATCATGGCGGAGATTTCGCAGGATGTGATTCAGTAGGCGAAGGCGACGATTTCACAACGATTACGCTGAACGGGAAACGATGCTATCTGTTGACGTGCTACAATTTCCCCAAGGCACGCGCGGGTGTGTTCCTCGTGGATCCGGCAGAGAATAAGCGTGAGCGCATAATGGAGTGTAAGCAAGGCATTGAGCGTTACCATTCCTGGGATTTTTTCAAGAACGGAGATCGGGTAAGTCTCGCGTCAAATGATTACGAGAACCTGATATTTCAGTGGCGTGGCGACTCACTTGCTGAGATAATGAGACTGGAAATTTCTCCCGTTCCGTCGCAAAGCGATCTGGAACGATGGGGGAGCAAGGATTTATTGAAATATTACAACCGCATGACGCTTTTTGATTTCGACCGGTGGCTCATAATCAATTATTGGCGTGAGAAGGGTGGACGTGTAGTTGTTTTTGACAGGAAGCTGAACAAGTGGACGGTGGGGCGACGATTTTATGATGACATGGACACGGTCAAAGGTTTCGTGAGCTTTCCTTTCAGTCCGGGAAATATTCTTGTTTCGGCAGTGGAGGGTGAAACTCCTGACAGCAATCCGCGGTTGCAATTGCGGTATATGAAGGAATAGGTCGGTGTTATGTCGCCGCGATGAATCGTTTGGGGATTCGTTTTACGATGGTGGATGGGTTTGGGGTTCCGTAGGAACGTGAGATATCAGCGGAATGCCGGGTGATGCGTATATGTGATATAAGCTCTGTAGGAGCGATCGTTGGGACGTTCTTACAGAACTATGATTGTTGGGGCGTTGACGATACCCGGCATTCCGCTGACGCTACATGTCGGGCTGATTTCGAGCGGTCCTACAGACCGCATATCGTTGGCGCTGCATATTGGGAAATATCTCGTGGTCCTACAGACCGTGGTGTCCACATATTGTAATAATCCGGAGATTGTCGGCTTGCCACGACACCTTGCAGAGACTCCCCCGGAAAGGGTTGGTTTGTAGGATGTTTCTGAAAGAATCATCTTGGATGTTTGGCAAATTGCATTAGGCGAATCGTTGTAAGATGAATCTTTCAGATTCGATTGTTTTTTATCGCATTTTTCCGTGCGTCTCGCTAACGCTCGGCGCACGGCTACCGATGGATGAATCCTTGCGGATTCGTTGTGTGGGTGTCTCTGCCTTGCAGAGCGGCTAAGACCGATGACCTTGCGGATTCGTTGTGTGGGTGTCTCTGCTTTGCAGAGCGGCTAAGACCGATGACCTTGCGGATTCGTTTTATGGTGGTGGATGGCATGGCGGTTCTACAGAATGGGGTGATTGTTGGGGGGTGGGGATAAAAAAAAGGAGAAATGGCTTGTTTGTCAGAAAAATATGGTTAAATTTGCCGATGGACCTCTAACACCGTGAATAATATGAAATTATTACGCATTTTTGCTTGCTGTTCAGTCTTTGGGTTGTTTCTTGATTTAGTGCTGTCGGGGTGTGCTTCGCATCCTGCCGATAGTGACGAGGTGGAGGTTATGTGTGTGCCTGATTTGACGCAGACGGAGACTGCGGTTGAGAGCGGATTGTTTGACCGGTTTGAGCCGATAGTGCTTGAAACGAATGACAGCAGCCTGATCACTGTTATTGAAAAAGCGGAAATTCGCAATGACACCATATTTATTTTGGACCGCAAGAAGCCAAGATTGTTGTTGTTTGATTTGGATGGAAAGTTTTTGTGGAATATCGGCAAGGTCGGCGATGGTCCTGAAGAATATACTCTTTGCTATAATTTTGCACTCAATCCGATAAAGAATCAGGTGGCTATGGTGATCCCATTCGGCTATTTATATCTGTATAATCTTCAAGGAGAATTCATCAAAAAGATGAGGTTGCCCTCGAAGTCAAACTATCACGATGCTAAGTGGGTGAATCAAGATACTTTAGTCTTATGGTCGAGTGTCAGGGAGGATACTCCGGCGATAACTTTTCTTGATGTGCCATCAGAGACATCAGTTCATGACACATGGCATAGGCAGAAAGAATTAAATGGAATATCTTCTCCCTTTTTTATAGTCGGAGAGGAAATTTTACTCGGCACACCATTTTTAAATGAGATTTATCGTGTTGAAATGGATTCAATCACACCTATCGCAGTGTGGGATTTCGGCAAATATAATGTCGATATGAGTTATTTTGATGAGCTTGGCAAGATGGAGCATTCCAGAGAGCGCTATGAAAAGTATCGCAGCGATGACCGTGCGGGAAAAATTGCCCATGAAAAATTGGAGTTTTTTGGCAATAGCCGATACATTGTCGCATATATTGCGGTGACTACTTTTCGTAAACACACGTTTTATAAAGTTTTTTATGACCGAAAAGATAAACAGAGCCACAGCATAGTCTATCTTACTGATGGCGTGAGACTGATGCCGGTGTTCATGAATGAGGAATTTATGCTGGCATATATCCGAGATTATGAACTGGATGCCTGTCAAGAGGCGTTCGGATGGGACTTGGATGTGGCTGATGATGACAACCCCGTGCTGGTGAAAATGTATTTCAAGAAATAGATATGAAAATGAGATTGAAAGTAATGCTATTTGCCCTGCTGTTGGTGGGGTGTAAAAGTCCTGCCGACAACCGGAATGATGACGGTGTGCAGAGTTATGTGGTGGAGAATCTGGCATCCCGGTCAGACAGTATCGGGAAGGTATTCTCTCGTGTTGAACCGGTAGTGCTTGAGGCTAATGACAGTTGCTTTGTCACATGGCTTGCCGATACTGATTGTTTGGGCGACACGATACTGACATTTGACCGTAAGAGCAGGGCGCTTTATATGTTTGATCCTGACGGGCGTTTTGTGAGGCAGATAGGCAAGCCCGGCACGGGACCTGAAGAATATATGATAGCCACGGGATTTGCGTTGAATCGAGCAAAAAGGATGGTTTCAGTGATATGTCCTATGGGTTATCTGTATAATTATGATCTTGTGGGAAAATTCATAGATAAGATAGGTCTGCCAAAACGCACGAATTATCGTCATGCCCAATGGCTTGACGGGAAAACGCTGGCGCTGTGGTCGTATGTGGATGAAAAAGAGCCATCCATCACGGTGTTTGACCTGGAGAATGATTCTGTGATTTATGAGGGGGAATTTGATGTGCGCGAAGCCGGCAGTCTGTCGGCGACACCTCTTTTTAACGATGGCGGGAGAGTGTATTGCGGTTCGCCATTCAACAATGAAGTAAAAGAAGTGGGGGTTGACGGGGTCAAACTTGCATATCTTGTGGATCTGGGTAAAGTAACCAATGACAGTTGTTATTTTGAAAACCTGTCAAAGCTGACCGATGCCAGAGAACGCACGACCACGTTCAAGAAAGATATGGCGGCAGGGATGTTTAACCATGAAAAATTTCTCACGCTTGCAAATCGGGATTATCTGTATCTATGGCTGAGAACTAATCCCGGAACACCCGAGGCGAGGCTGCTCAGTGTGTTTATCAACAAGAATGACGGTAGCAGCACGGTTATTGACAACACGCAAGAGGGCATGAGGTTTTCGCCAATCTACATGAATGACGAGTATATGCTTGCTGAGGTGGATCTGGACTTTATCGATGCGTTTTGTGAAGTTTTCGGCTGGAATCTCAATGTGACCGAGGACGACAATTCGGTATTGATGAAAATGTATTTCAAGAAATGAGGTTGGGTGTCGCGATTGTGATGCAACGAACTTTAACAGGTGAGGGGATGTTATGTTTTGGACAATCCAAATATTCTCTATAAATTTGTAACTCAATTAACATAACCCAAAAATCAAGAATTATGGAATCAGAAAAATTAGATCGCATAAGCTATGCTCTTGGATTGAGCATGGGAAATAATTTCCGCAGCTCGGGAATAAAGACTCTCGACATTAAGGATTTTGCCGACGGAGTTGCCGCAGTGTTTGACAATGCCGCACCTAAGATGACCTACGATGAGGCAAAGCTTGAAATAAAGAATTTCTTTGAGGCTCTTGAGGCAGAGCAGCGCGCCGCAGCCGCCAAGATGGGCGAGGTGAATGAAGCTGCCGGCAAGCAGTTTCTTGACGAGAACGGCAAGCGCGCTGAGGTTAAGACCACAGCGTCGGGACTTCAGTATGAGGTGCTCAATGAGGGTACCGGCAAGCAGCCGGTGGCTTCTGACCGCGTGACCGTGCACTACACCGGCAAGCTTATCGACGGCACCGTATTTGACAGCTCGGTAGAGCGTGGCGAACCTGCTACTTTCGGTGTGACTCAGGTGATCCCCGGCTGGGTTGAGGCTCTTCAGATGATGAAGGAGGGTGCCAAGTGGCGTCTTTTCATCCCGTCAAATCTTGCCTACGGTCCTAACGGCGCCGGTAATATCATCGGTCCTAACTCGACCCTTATATTTGATGTAGAACTCATAAAAGTAAATTAAACAATAAAAAGAAAAATGAAAAAAGTATTACTCGCCTTCGGCGTAGGAGCGATGCTCCTTTCTACCACCGCGTGTGGTAATTCAAAAGCGACGTCGGAGGCTGATCGTGCCGCCAATGACTCTATCTCGGAACTTTTCGGAGTGGTTGTGGGCAATCAGTTTGCTCAGGAGATCAACCACATGCCCGAGATGAACAAGGATGCGTTTTTACGTGGTATCTCTACAGCGGTTCTCGCCGATACTTCCGATGTGTCATATCTTCAGGGATTGGCTCAAGGCGCCCGCATCGCCCAGCAATTCCAGTATTTCTATAGCGAGATGGGTGTTGACATCGACCGCGACCTTTTCCTGAAAAATTTCAAGAGAGCTATTCTTGCCGATTCAGTGAGTGGCGACGTGATGATGCAGCAGACTCAACTCAATCAATTGATGGAAGCTGCCCAGAAGCGTGCCGAAGAGCGCAAGGAAGCCGAGCTTAACAATGCTCCCGACGCGGTAGCCAACCGTGCCGCCGGCGTTGCCTATATCGACTCTATCCGCAAGGCTGATCCCGCAGTGCAGGTGACCCCGAGCGGTCTTGCCTACAAGGTGGTTGCCACCGGAGAGGGTGACAACATCAAGGAGGACGATATGGCTTCGGTGATCTACAAGGGTTCGCTTGCCGATGGCACCGTGTTTGACGACAGCAAGGGCGAGGCTCGCAAGTTCAGCCCGCGCCGCGTGGTTCCCGGATTTGGCGAAGGTCTTCAGATGATGAACAAGGGCGCCAAGTATGTGCTCTACATCCCCGGCGATCTTGCTTACGGCGTGAAGGGTATGCCTCAGGCAGGTATCGGTCCTAACCAGCTCCTCATCTTTGATGTGGAAATCGCCGACATCGACGCAAAGAAATAATCGATAACGGAATATGTATAGTAAGCTCCATTGGACCAAGTGGTCCGGTGGAGCTTATTTTATTTCATCGGTGTCGCCTATATATCGTAACAGACTCGCCCCGAGTGTGAGTGTCCCTACGATTACGGATGAAAATTAATTTTGCAACATCCTCGATAAAAAAAGACCCTGGAATCACCATTTTTGAGTATTGGTTGTTGCGGGATTTATCAGTATCTTTGCAAGCGAAATTCAAGTGAACAGAGTTATGGGTAAGGCGCTTACGGAATATCGTGTTGATGATCGGTTGCGTGATGCAATCGACGACAATAACTTGTTGCTGCTTGTGATAAGCAGATTTTCGATACCTTTTGGTTTCGGCGACAGCACCATCGGTGAGGTGTGTGGGGAGAATGGCATTGATTGCGCCACTTTTCTTGCCGTGGCAAATCTTGTATGCGCCAAGAAGGCACCCTCCTACGACGTGTCGCCCCGTGCGTTGATAGACTACCTTAAAAAGGCTCACACTTATTTCCTTGACTTCAATCTGCCGTTGATAAGGCGCAAACTCATAGATGCCGTCAATAATTCGAGCATTGACGACGTGGCTTTTCTCATCATAAAATACTTTGACGATTATGTGATTGAGGTGCGCCGTCACATGGAGTATGAGAACGATACTCTTTTCGGTTATATATCACGGCTTGCGTCGGGAGAAAATGTTGCCGACTACAGCATAGAGGAGTATTCGGCGACTCACACCGACATGGGCGACAAGTTCAATGAGTTGAAGAACATCATCATACGGCATTACCGGCAGAAAGATAACGACACGTTGAATTCAGTGCTGTATGACATCATCAATTGCCAGGCTGACCTTGTGACGCACTGCATGGTCGAAAACCGTCTTCTCGTGCCGGCGGTGAGGAAACTTGAGCAAAGTATCGCCGACAAAGCGAGCATCGTGCCCAAAAAGGTGGAGAAAAGCGATGACGCGGGCAAGTCGCCCGACTCGTTGAGCGAAAGGGAAAAGGAGGTGATAGTGTGCGTGGCTAAGGGCAAATCCAATAAGGAGATAGCCGATGAGCTGTGTCTTTCGATCAATACCGTAACTACCCATCGCCGCAACATCGCCTCTAAGTTGCAGATACATTCCCAGTCGGGTCTCGCTATCTTTGCCATCATCCACCACCTCATTGATATTAAGGAAATAAAGCTCCAATAAGGGGCGGTGGCACTGTCGATTTCTTCGGTTTTGCCGGTGTCAAGGAATTGTAGTGAAAAATAATTACGAAATAATTTGTGTTTTATTGCAAAATGCTATAAATTTGCATTCACAAACTAAAAATTGAAAGGTACATAGATGTTTAACACTGCACCCCTATATCTAATTTCTGTCGTCATTACCATTCTTGAAACAAGGAGGGGCGATTGTTAGCATCCGATGATATTCCGATACACGATGCCTCTCCGTCGCAAAAGCGAGCCGGGAGGCATTTCAGTTAATATGATATAATAAAAAATTGCAACTATAACAATGGGCATGGAATTAAGAAGCTCCGCAAGTACAAACGGTCGCCGCATGGCAGGTGCAAGAGCGCTTTGGCGTGCGAATGGAATGAAAGAATCTCAGTTTGGCAAACCGATTATTGCCGTGGTCAACTCGTTCACGCAATTTGTGCCGGGTCACACGCATTTGCATGAGATAGGGCAGATAGTGAAGGAGGAGATTGAAAAACTCGGATGTTTCGCCGCTGAATTCAATACTATCGCCATTGACGACGGTATCGCCATGGGGCATGACGGAATGCTTTATTCGCTTCCTTCTCGCGATCTTATCGCTGACTCGGTGGAGTATATGGTCAACGCTCATAAGGCTGACGCGATGGTGTGCATATCCAATTGTGACAAGGTGACCCCGGGAATGCTTATGGCAGCGATGAGGCTCAACATACCCACTATCTTTGTTTCCGGAGGTCCTATGGAGGCGGGAGAGGTCGACGGACGCGCCGTGGATCTTATCGACATCATGATTGAGAGCGCCGACTCATCGGTGAGCGATGACAAGGTCAAGCTCCTTGAGCAGAAGGGGTGTCCCACTTGCGGCTCATGCTCCGGTATGTTCACCGCCAATTCCATGAACTCCTTGAATGAGGCTATCGGTCTCGCGCTTCCGGGTAACGGCACCATTCTCGCCACTCATGTGAACCGTGAGAAGCTGTTCCGCAAGGCTGCTCATCAGATAGTTGAGAATACATTTGCTTACTATAATGACGGCGACGAAAGCGTGTTGCCGCGAAATATCGCCACCCGCCAGGCTATGCTCAATGCGATGACCCTCGACATAGCGATGGGCGGCTCGACCAACACGGTGCTCCACCTTCTTGCCGTGGCAAATGAGGCAGGAGCCGATTTCACGATGGCGGACATCGACCGTCTGTCGCGTGTGACTCCGGTTTTGTGCAAGGTGGCACCCAACTCCAATTTCCACATTCAGGATGTGAACCGCGCCGGCGGCATTCTGTCGATCATGAAGCAGCTTGCCGACCATGGCATCATCGATACAACAGTGAACCGTGTGGACCGCATGACACTTGGCGATGCCATCGACAAGTATGCCATCGAGGGTAAGAAATTTGATGACGAGGCGAGCAAGATGTGGCTCAGCGCCCCAGGGCATGAACGCAATCTCAAGCTCGGCAGCCAGGACAATACATACGTGATGCTCGATTCCGACCGTGAGAAGGGGTGCATACGCGATTTCGACCATGCTTATGTGAAGGATGGCGGTCTTGCGGTGCTTAAAGGCAACATCGCCCTTGACGGTTGCGTGGTGAAGACTGCCGGTGTCGACGAATGCATATTCCGTTTCCGTGGTCCGGCAAAGGTGTTCACATCGCAGGAAGCTGCGGTCGACGGCATTCTGCGTGACAAGGTGGTGAGCGGCGATGTGGTTGTCATCACCTACGAAGGCCCCAAGGGGGGACCGGGTATGCAGGAGATGCTTTATCCCACAAGTTATATAAAGTCAAAGCACCTCGGCAAAGAGTGCGCGCTGATCACCGACGGACGTTTTTCAGGAGGCACTTCTGGGCTCTCCATCGGACATATATCGCCCGAGGCTGCCGCCGGAGGCAACATAGGACTTGTGCGTGACGGTGACATCATCGAGATCGACATCCCCGGACGCTCGATCAACGTGCTTCTTTCCGATGAGGAGCTTGCCGCACGCCGCAGCGCCGAGGAAGCGAGAGGGAAAGAGGCGTTCACCCCCGCCGACCGTGACCGCCATGTGTCGAAAGCCCTCAGGGCATACGCCGCGATGGTGACCTCAGCCGACAAGGGTGGAGTAAGAGAGTTGTAAATCTGTCAGAATAGAAAAAAGAAAGATTTTATGAGTGAGAAGATTTCAGGAGCGGATGCGTTGATGCGATCACTGATAGCAGAGGGTGTGGATCTCGTGTTTGGCTATCCGGGCGGCTCGATTATGCCTGTTTATGATAAATTATATGATTATCAAGATAAATTACGTCACATACTGGTGCGCCATGAACAGGGCGCCACTCATGCCGCGCAGGGATATGCGCGTGTCACCGGTCGCCCGGGAGTGGTGATTGTCACGTCAGGACCTGCGGCGACCAATGTCATAACCGGTATTGGCGACGCGTTGATGGACAGCACTCCGATGGTGGTTATCACCGGTCAGGTGGCGACTCCGTTTCTCGGATTTGACGCGTTTCAGGAGACCGATGTGGTGGGTGTCACCCAACCGTTGACAAAATGGAGCTACCAGATACGCCGTGCTGAGGATGTTTCGTGGGCGGTGGCTCGCGCGTTCTATATCGCGTCAAGCGGACGCCCGGGACCGGTGGTTCTTGACTTCACGAAGGATGCTCAAGTGGGATTGGCGGAATTTTCGCACAAAAAGTGTGAGTATATACGTTCCTATCAGCCTGTGCCCGAAATAGACGAACAAGCGATCGACGAAGCGGCTGAACTGATCAATGCAGCCCGTCGCCCCATGATTCTGTCGGGTCACGGAGTGATGATTGCCAATGCTGAAAAGGAGCTTGCCGAGCTTGCCGAGACAGCCGACATCCCTGTTGCCGCTACGTTGCTGGGACTCTCCACAATGCCGTCAGACCATCCCTTGTATAAGGGTATGCTCGGAATGCATGGCAACATAGGTCCGAATATCAATACCAATCAAGCCGATCTGCTCATCGCGATAGGCATGAGATTTGATGACCGCGTGACCGGCAATGAGAAAACTTACGCTCCCAATGCCAAGATTGTGCATATCGATATCGACTCCTCGGAGTTCAACAAAAATATTCCGGTTACTGTAGCCGTGCATGGCGACGCACGCACCGTGTTGCAGCATCTTCTGCCTAAGGTGAAGAGCGCGAAGCACACTGAATGGCTGAAATCATTTGACCGCCCCGATGAGGTGGAATATGAGAAGGTGGTGAAGCGTGAAGTGTATCCCGAATCGGGCCGCATGAACATGGGCGAGGTAGTCAACAAGGTATCGGAGGCTACCGGACATGATGCGGTCGTGGTAACCGACGTGGGACAGAACCAGATGTTCTCAGCCCGATATTTCCGTTACACCAAGCCGCGTTCGATGGTCACTTCCGGCGGACTCGGCACAATGGGCTTCGGACTTCCGGCGGCGATAGGCGCCAAGATGGGCGATCCGGGCCGCACTGTGTGTCTCTTTGTGGGCGATGGCGGTTTGCAGATGACCATTCAGGAGCTTGGCACCATTCTCGAATATGGCACCAACGTGAAGATAATATTGCTCAACAATAACTTCTTGGGCAATGTGCGTCAATGGCAATCGCTTTTCTTCAATGACCGATTCTCGCAGACCCCGCTTATCAATCCCGATTTTGTGGCTCTTGCTGCCGCATACGGCATCAAGGCGGAGAATGTGGAGACCCGCGAGCAGCTCGATGGCGCTATTCAGCGTATGCTGGAGCATAACGCCACCTATCTGCTCAATGTCAATATCGATGAAACCGACATGATTTTCCCCATGATACCGGCAGGTGGCGATGTGGACAATATAATGCTTAACGCAACCGAATTTTACAAATCCTAACCGATGACAACGATGGATGAGCAATTATTTACAGTGGCAGTATTCTCTGAGAACCAGGTGGGTCTGCTCAATCAGATCTCAATCATATTCACTCGCCGCTGCCTCAATATCGAGAGCCTTTCAGTGAGCCCCTCTTCAATAGAAGGGATACACAAATTTATCATCACCTGCTACAGCAACCGTCCGATGATGGAGCGTGTGGTGCAGCAGATTGAGAAGCGCATAGACGTGCTGAAAGCTTATCTATACACCGATGAAGAGATAGTGTATCAGGAAGTGGCGCTTTACAAGGTACCCACCCGCCGTCTGCTTGACGATAAAAATGTGGAAGAGATCATACGCAGCCACAGCGCGCGTATTCTTGAGATCACACGTGAGTATGTGGTGATTGAAAAAACGGGTCATACCGAAGAGACTGAGGCTCTCTTCCAGGAATTAAAGAAATATGACATACTGCAGTTTGTTAGATCGGGCCGCGTGGCTGTCACTAAAGATACCAAGGAGCATCTGTCGATCTATCTCACCGAGCAGAATATGCGTAAATGCAATTCCCTATGAGCCTGCGTATAAAAGAATATACGGTCGATTATCTGCTGACGGCGGGAGAATGCAATCCGGAGGCGAAGATGCCGGTTCAGTTGCTCGTGTCGAGAATCATAGAGGTCGCTACTTTCCATGCCAATCACCTTGATGTGGGATTTGCCCGGCTGAGTCTTGAGGGGCTTGCGTGGGTGCTGTCGAGAGTGTCGCTCGATATGAAGCGTTGGCCGGGAGTGAATGAGCCTTATTCCCTGACGACATGGGTAGAGGACGTGAACCGTCATTTCTCGCAGCGAAATTTCGAGATAAAATCGGGCGATGAGGTGCTTGGCTATGCCTCGTCAGTGTGGATGGGGATAGACGTGAAAAAGCGTCAGAGCGGCGATCTTTCGCTCCTCGAATCTATGCGTGATGTCATTTCGGAAAAGCGGTGTCCTATAGATAAGTTTCCGCGTATAAATTTCCGTGCTGACGGGAAGGTGTTGAGAGGCGATGACTACAGATTCCGCTATTGCGACTGCGATTTCAACCGTCATGTCAACACCGTGCGCTATGTGGAGCTGCTTCTCAATGAGTGGGATCTTGATTTCCATGATGCTCATAGAGTGGCGAGGTTTGACATTGCGTTTATGCACGAGGCCCGCTATGGCGAGGAGGTGGTGGTGACCCGGCAGAAATGTGAGGATGACGGGGACGCTTATCTCTGCATGATATCTCGCGGCGATGAAGCTCTCTCAAAAGCAAGAATAATATTTACAAACAATATCTAATTATAAAATTGACAAAACTATGGCAAAAATGAATTTTGGCGGAGTTGAGGAAACAGTGATCATCCGCGAAGAGTTTCCCTTGGAGAAAGCAAGAGAAGTGCTCAAGGACGAGACTATAGCTGTGATCGGTTATGGTGTTCAGGGTCCCGGTCAGAGCATGAACCTTCGTGACAATGGCTTTAACGTGATCGTTGGTCAGCGTCAGGGCAAGACATACGATAAGGCGGTTGCCGACGGATGGAAGCCGGGCGAAACTCTTTTCAGCATCGAGGAGGCTTGCGAACGCGGAACTATCATCATGTGTCTTCTTTCTGACGCTGCAGTGATGTCGGTATGGCCCACCATCAAGCAGTATCTCACTCCCGGAAAGGCTCTTTATTTCTCTCACGGATTCGCTATCACCTGGAGTGACCGCACCGGTGTGGTTCCCCCGAAGGATGTTGACGTGATCATGGTTGCTCCCAAGGGTTCAGGTACTTCTTTGCGCACCATGTTCCTTGAAGGCCGTGGTTTGAACTCTTCATACGCCGTTGAGCAGGATTACACCGGACGTGCTCTTGAACGCACTATCGCTCTTGGTATCGGTGTTGGCTCAGGCTATCTCTTTGAGACTACATTCAAGCGTGAGGCTACTTCCGACCTTACAGGAGAGCGTGGCTCGCTTATGGGCGCTATCCAGGGTCTTCTCCTTGCGCAGTATGAAGTGTTGCGTGAAAATGGTCACACTCCCTCTGAGGCGTTCAACGAGACTGTCGAGGAGCTTACTCAGTCATTAATGCCGTTGTTTGCAAAGAACGGTATGGACTGGATGTATGCTAACTGCTCGACCACTGCACAGCGCGGCGCTCTTGACTGGATGGGTCCGTTCCACGATGCTATCAAGCCGGTGGTTGAAAAACTTTATGCGAGCGTGAAGTGTGGCAACGAGGCTCAGATCTCTATCGACAGCAACTCTAAGCCTGATTATCGCGAGAAGCTTGAAGAGGAATTGAAGTCACTCCGCGAAAGCGAAATGTGGCAGACTGCGGTTACCGTGCGCAAGCTCCGCCCCGAAAACAACTAATAACCGGTTGTTTAAAAATATGATGAACGCCCTCGGCAGCAGTGCCGAGGGCGTTTTTTGATGTTTTGATATTTGTTGATTGCAAAAATTTATAAAGATAGTGAATTTTGTTGATAGGTCGAGCAAGAATTAGTACGGAAAAAGTTCGGTTTTTAAATTCCGTACCGGTTCGGGAATTTCCCGAACTATTTCCGAACTTATATTTTGAACTATTAAATGATTGATTATCAATGGCAGTTATTTATATTTTTGGTGTATTTTTGTGCGGGAAAATGGGCGGTTGGTGGAAAAGTACGGAATCCGTACTTTTTTGTGGTGGATGGGTTGAGTGTTGTGGAGGTTGGTTTGTGCCTCGGTTAATGCCTGTACGGAAACCGATTTCCGTACTTTTATAGTACTGAATCCGTACTATTTTGTGGATGTAAGGTGTTATTAATTAGGGTATAATGGAGGTGGTGCGATTTTAGATGAAACAAGTGCGGAATTTGAATTTCCGTACTAATTTCGTGCTGTTTGGAGTACGGAATCCGTACTGTTTTTGTACGGAATGGGGTTGATTGGATGTATATCGCATCTCCGAAGCTCAGGCTTGTGTGGATCCGGTTTCCCCACACTCGCGTTGCTCATGTGGGGTTGACCACGACGGCACACCTCCGGTGCTTGCATTCGCTTGCCACATTACGGAAATCATTGGTAGAGCTACCCGGTGCTTGCATTCGTTTACCGCATTGCGGAAATCATTGATAGAGGTATAGGGCCGTTATACCCAAATTATAGTTCTGTAGGAACGGCACGGTGTATCGCTCTTACAGAGCTCATATTCCATGCTTGCATCAACCCGGCATTCCGCTGGCGCTACATACCGGGGCTGGTGTCTCACGTTCCTACGGAACGCCGTGCCATCAGTCGCCTTCCGGCGGGCGGAGCCTTGTTTTGATTATCGATTGCAAAAATTTATAAAGATAGTGATTTTTGTTGATAAGTCGTGCAAGAATTAGTACGGAAAAAGTTCGGTTTTTAAATTCCGCACCAGTTCGGGATTTTTCCGAACTATTTCCGAACTTATATTTTGAACTATTAAATGGTTGATTATCAAGGGTGATTATTTATATTTTTGGTGTGTTTTTTTGCGGGAAAATGGGTGGTTGGTGGAAAGGTACGGAATCCGTACTTTTTGAGGGTGAATGCTTTGGGTGTTGTGGAGGTTGGTTTGTGCCTTGGTTAATGCCTGTACGGAAACCGAATTTCCGTACTATTCTATGGTTGTAAAGTGTTGTTAATTAGGGTATAATGGAGGTGGTGCGATTTTAGATGAAACAAGTGCGGAATTTGAATTTCCGTACTAATTTCGTGCTGTTTGGAGTACGGAATCCGTACTGTTTTTGTACGGAATGGGGTTGATTGGATGTATATCGCATCTCCGAAGCTCAGGCTTGTATGGCTCCGGTTTCCCCACACTCGCGCTGCTCATGTGGGGTTGACCACGACGGCACACCTCCGGTGCTTGTTTACCGCATTACGGAGATCATTGATATAGATGCCCCTGTGCTTGTATTCGTTTACCGCGTTACGGGAATCATTGATAGAGATGCCCGGTGCTTGTATTCGTTTGCCACGTTACGGAAATCATTGATAGAGATGCCCCTGTGCTTGTATTCGCTTGCCACATTACGGAAATCATTGATAGAGCTGCCTCGGGCTTGTATTTGTTTCTCAATTCTGCGACAGGCTTTTAGCTTATTTCAGCCGGAATGTCGCTGTGCCGCTCCTGCTATGTTTGGCTGCATAAAGAGGTTCTGCAACACCCACTTAGCTTATTCCAATCAGTGTGCCGCTCTTGCCATATCCGGGTGTTGATGCAGCGGGTGGGCATACAAAACCCCGGCTTTCGCAAGTCGGGGATTGCTCTTTGTGTATAAATGCTTAATAAAAGTAAATTCTATAATAGAAAATATTACTTAGTCATACGTGCTTTCGGTGTATATTTAACGTCATTCCCTGAACGTAAATTAAGTATCAATTACATAGGCAAAGTTATTGCAAAAGAAGCTATATGGCAAGTTTTACCCGATTTTTGAGCTATCATCGTGCATTGTTAAGGCTCTGAAATAGTGTGGATTACTGATTAAGGCGAATCAAAAAACTATCATCGCCCCAAAAATGGTTATCAATGAGGTGAAATTGATGTGAAAATGGAAATTTTTCAGGCGAGTTATTTCATTGCCTCAAGATACTGCTCTTTGTTTTTGCCTTCAAATGAAGCGAAGCGTTTCTTGAGTCGAGTTTTGCGGTTTGACACCACATCTACACTGTCGCCCATGAGATAGCTTATCGCCTGGCGTGAGAATCCGGCGGCTGAATATAGAAACAGAATGTAGTCGCGCTGCGGCAAGCCGGGAAAGTCGGTTTTGAAATTTGTGGCGATGTTGTCTTTGTAGCGATTTACGAATGATTCGATTTCCGATAGCCTGTCACCGTCCATTTTGAATCCGTCGACAATTGAGCACACGGTGTCGTAGATGCGTTTTTGCTCGGTGGCGCGCTTTGACGGCACGATAAACAGATCGCACAGTTCCTCGACCATATTGAATTTTTCGCCATAAAGCGAGTCGATGTATTCCTGAAGACCGCTGATGCTTCGGTCTTTGCTTTTGAGCAACTGCCTAAGCTCCGACGCTTCCATGATCAACCGGTCCTGACGATTTTTGGCATATATGCGCCATGCTATGTAGGATGCGACAATCACCACGCATAGGAATGATATGAGCCAAAGAGTGAGTGTAAGCCTCTGCCTTGATGTCTTCTCTTTCTCCATCAATGCGCTGTGTCGGCTTGTGAGATAATCCTCTACGATTGATCTTGAATATTCCTGTTGATTGAAGATATCGTATTCCGGATATGGAAATTCCGGGCCGAGCACTTCCCGTTCACGGTGATAGAGGTCGAGCCCGTGCTTGTTGAGGCGGTCATGTATCTCCGTCGCGTATGGTTGGGCGATTGTGACGAGCACCACGCCGCTTTTCAACGGATATTCCAATGCACCGTCTTTTATGCCGTTGCCGGAACGGTTGCTGCGGAAAAAATCATCGGGAAATGAATCGTAGAAATGCGATTCCAAAGTCTTGAAGTCAAATATATTCCTCTTGTGGCGAGTGAATACCGCCAGAATCTGCGCTCCTATATTTATACGCAGCGCGTCGGCGCGCAGCATCATGTCGAGCACGTCATCGGATGACGACACGCTGATGAGGCTGTCGAGGAGTTCACGTCCTTGCGGAAGGGTTTTCTCGCCCACACTTAGAGCTCTGCCATAGTCAAGCGCTGCAAATTTGATGAGCAGCGTGTCGCCCACCGCGTTGAAGCATTCGTAGGCTTTGCGGGCATATTGCAGTTCGTTGGGATCGTCGTTGACATTATTGAAAATGTAGGCGAGATCCCTGTATATGAGTCCGAGGCGCAGATTGTCCTTTGCCGCCAGTCCCGACTCTTCGGCATCAATAAGCGATTTTATTGCTTCGTCACATTCGCCTCTCCGGAATTTGAATCGTCCGCTGTAATAGTCGGCTCTTATGCGTTCTTTAGAACCTATGGGATAGAATGATCGTGATATGTCGATCAATGAATCGTTGGGAGGGGTGATGTAATTTCGATCCTGAGCGATGGAGGTCAGCAATGCGTGGCGGGCAATCTCCTCGTCATTCCCCGGATCGGTTATGCCGGATAGTATGCGTAGAGCCGAATCGGGGTACTCATCCAATAGTCTTTCGGCAGCATCCATCTCTGCCTGAATGGGATTCCGGCAGCTTGTAGCTAAGAATGACAGTGTGATAAGTGCTAATAGTAAAGTTTGATAAGGCAATCGCATTAATTGAAAAATCGGGGGTTATATTTAATTTTTATGCAAATTTACAATTTACATCCGTAATTATAGAAATTTCTTGAGAGAATATTCCTGCCATTGTCAAGGGTAGTTGATATCATGCACCTTAAACCGCAGGCGCGGAGTTGTATATATGAGCATAAATTTGTAAATTCGTGACTTTAGAATAAAAACATTCACTACATGACTAAAAAGCTGATAATATTGCTGGCGATGCTGTCATCGCTGATGTGCTGCTGGGGAGTAAAACCCGGGACGGTGTCAATTTTGGGCGATTCTTATTCCACATTTGAAAACTATGTGGAGCCGGACACTAATTATCTGTGGTATTTCTCAACGAAGATTGACACCACACGCACCGACGTGCATGATGTGGAGCAGACCTGGTGGAAACAATTTCTTGCCGACAACGGGCTTGCATTGGAGAAGAACAACTCGTTCTCAGGTTCCACGATATGCAACACCGGTTATCGAGGCGAGGATTATTCCGGCCGCTCTTTCATCACACGAATGGACCGTCTTGGCGATCCGGCGCTCATTATTATATTTGGCGCGACCAATGATTTCTGGGCAAAAGTGCCGTTTGGAGAAGATAAGGACTCGCTTTTCACCGATGCTGACCTCTACACATTCCGCCCGGCATTGTCGTTGCTGTTGCAGAGTGTGCCGCAGCTCTATCCTGACGCTAAGTTGTGTTTTGTGCTCAACGACAGCATCACGGGCGAATTCCGGCAGGCTATACTTGACAAATGCCGCCAATATGGAGTGGATTGCCTGGAGTTGAAAGATATAAAAAAGCGCAACGGACATCCTGACTCTAAAGGGATGGCGGAAATAAGCAGACAATTAACCCAATTTATCAAAGATAACGATTACAAATTATGAAAAAAAGTATCATCAGCGTCATTGCTGCGATCTTGGTAGCGGTATTTTCCGCACCCGTTCATTCTCAGACCATTCTTGACACCGGAATGCCCTCCAAGCTGGTGCAGATAGGTGTGCGCGCAGGCTTCAATACCTCCAATCTGTCCACTAATTTCGATGAGGCATACTCCGAAATCGCTTGGAACCACAGCCAGTGGAAGCCCGGCTTCAGCGCCGGCGCGGTGGTCGACCTTAATATCCGCAATTTTCTTGCCATTGAATCGGGGCTGAACTTCCGTTCACGCAACAACAGTTTCCACTATCTGTTCAATGACAACAACGCATTGGCGGCAATTGACGGAAAGTGGGGTGCATATTACTTTGAGATCCCCTTGTTGCTGTCATTACGCCTCGGAGTAGCCGAGCTCGGTCAGCTTCACATTGATGCGGGTCCATACTGGGCTACAGGTTTCGGCGGCAAGTGCCACTACACTTATTTCCGTGAAGATTTCGGTGTTGTCGCCTCAGAGAAAGCTAAGGGCGATTATTTCGGAAGCAAGGGCATCGCCAACCGCTCTGACTGGGGATTCAAGTTCGGACTCGGTATTCTCGTGATGCAGCACTATTACATAGGCGCCCATTACAATGCCGGATGCAGCAATGTGCTCAAAAATGATGGCGAAGGTGTCAAAAAGCCGGTAGGACATAATAAGCTTTGGTCATTCACTCTGGGATATAATTTCTAAACGGGTGGTTGAGTGTGACCAAAACCAAACATCATCTAAAATTGTTTAAATTTCATAGCTATATTATTGCAAAAACTTAAACATTGAAAGATGAAAAAGAACTTATTGGCAATCCTTATGTGTGTCATGCTTTCGCTGGCGTTCACATCATGTGAGGATGATGGGTGGTACACTGAGGACGCTCCATTTTTAGGAACATGGTATGGGGTGAACAATAACGCCTCGTTTTCATTTTATTCCAATGGAAGCGGGTGGTACACTGATGATTATGGCACCACCACGTCATTCTCGTGGGATTATAACCGCGATGAGCTTGACATATATCTGAATGATGCGTATGACTCTTTTTGGGTATTCGCGTGGGGTTTTTCGCCTGAAGGATATCTGTCATTATATGATGTGGATTATGGAGGAACCACCTATTATTCTCGATGAAATAGGGAAATGTGCCGCTTATTAAAAAATGTTGTAATTTAAACTGCGTCCTAAACTTTCACTGTGATATGGCATCTTAGTAATAAAAGATGAATTGTTATCACATAAAAAAGAGATGTATCATGAACGGTATTTTGAAAAAAACAGCAGTATTCTTGTTGGGGCTTGTGTTGGTGGTGCCTTGTGTTGAGGCTCAGCAGCGCACGAGCGGTCATCGTGGCGGCTCAAAGTCGGAGCAAGTTTCATCGAGAGGAAGAGGCGGAAGTGAGTCAAATCGCAAGCCGCAAGCCACGCGTCCGTCATCATCTCATCCATCGTCAGGACGTCCGGCAAATACTACATCGCGCCCCGGCAATTCCGGCTCGGTGAATAATCGTCCGGGTAACAACCATCAGAATGTCGGCAATCGTCCCGGCAACAATGGCAATCACAACCAGGGCGTAGGCAATCGCCCGGGCAACAACCATCAGAACGTCGGCAATCGTCCCGGCAACAATGGCAATCACAATCAGGGCGTAGGCAATCGTCCTGGTAACAGCCATCAGAATGTCGGCAACCGTCCGGGCAATAACGGCAATCATAACCAGGGTGTCGGCAACCGCCCCGGACACAACGGCAATCACAACCAAGGAGTCGGCAATCGCCCCCATCGCCCTGATCGTCCGGTGACCGGAGTTCGCCCCGGACATAATGTGCGTCCTCCGCATAATAATGCGGTTCGCCCGGGTCACAACTATCGCCCGCCCTACGTGCATCGTCCGCCTATGCACGTGCATCGTCCCACGCCGCGTCCGTGGCATCGTCCTGTTCCGCCGCCTGCTTGGCGTCCGCGCCACGGAGCTCCTGTGATTTCTGCTATTTTCGGCATTAATTTCGGAACTGCGTTGAATGTGTCGTTGAATTTCCTCCTCGGTCACGGTTATACCGTGTCAAGCTATGGAAGCAATGCGGTGTATCTGAGCGATGTCAACCAGTACAATTATTACTGGCCGGAAGCTACGATGTATTACGGCAACAACGGCTTGGAGCGTACTGAGTTTTTCTACTCTACGAGCTACCCCGATACGGTGCGTTACAATAATCTTTACAATAACATGACAGCCATTTATGGAGCGCCTGTTAATGTGAGCAATGTATCGTCATCGCTTTCAGCAACGTGGTTTGCCCCCAATCAGGGCTATATAAGGTTGCAGTATGTGCCTCAATACTCATCCGGGCAATTAAGGTTTTTCACCTCCATCACCACCGGATTGTAGGCTCTTTAAAAATATTTTATCGGCAAGAGCGGGATCGGCGTTATCAATTATTGGTGTGCCGGTCCCCTCGTCGCTTTCAAGCAGAAGCCGGTCGCGTGGTATTATGGCTACTGTGTCGGGATTGTATTTTTCTCCGATCGACAGATAGAATCCGTGGCGCAGCAGTTCGGACGCGAGTTGAGGCTTGCCTCTGAAGCCGTGAATGATCCACGGTTGTTTAGGCGACAGCCGCTTTTTCAAGGCTATTATTTCCGGGAAAGCTCTTACGATGTGCAGAATCAATGGCAGCCCTCGGCTTTCGGAAATCTCAATCCATTTCAGCAGTTCCTGTTGCTGAATGTCGAGCGGAGTGCCCTGTGCCTTGTCGAGCCCCACTTCGCCCACCGCCACTATTCGTGGAGATTCAGGAAGTAAGTCGATGGCATCGAGGGTGCCCACGTTCCATGGATGTGTGCCTGCCGAGTAATATAGATCGGGGTCGATAGGCATTCCCGGACGCCAGTTTATGATGGCTCCCTGCCGATGTTCATCGTGGGTGTGTGAGTCGGTTATTATCATGGCACCGGATCATATCCGCTGCCTCCCCAAGGATGGCAGCGCATTATGCGTCGCAAGGCGAGCCAGCCCCCTTTAAGCGCTCCATGACGCGTCAACGCCTCCACTGCATACTGGCTGCAGGTGGGGGTGTAGCGGCATGCCGGCGGAAAGTGGGGAGATATGGCACCTTGATAAAATCTGACGATAAGAATCAGAAATTTAGATGGTATCTTTGACAGCTTCATCTCCGACGGCAGGTTGTGGTTGCATTTTGGAAAGTATCTTCTTCATCGCCGCCTCTACACGTGAATATGGTTCAAGCCGCGATGATACGTAGATGAATGCTATGTCGAGGGGCTGTTCCGCCAATATCGGAGCCGTGTTGCGATTGAGCCTGTATGCCTCGCGGATGCGTCGGCGCATGGTCACTCGGTCCACTGCATGACGCAGTTTCTTTTTGGGAACTGAAATGAGGAATTGCGCGCAAGCTCCGCGAGAGGGATTTTCCATCCACACGGCTCTCAGCGGATAGGCAAGAAAAGCACGCGCCTCTTCGCGTGAGGCGAAGAGGCGGTCTATAGCTGTCACCGAGCAGAGCTTTTCCCTTTTATAGAGACGAAGCGTTTCCACTGTGGTCAATTGTTTTTAGCGTCCTCTTTCAAGAACATATCAAGAGCGGCTGTCATCGAAGGAGCGGCTACCGACGGCGCTTCCATGTCGAGGCGCAGTCCCGCGTCGCGCACCGCTTTGGCGGTGGTGGCGCCGAAACAACCGATGCGGATATCTTCCTGATGGAAATCGGGGAAATTCTTCAGCAGCGAGTCGATTCCTGACGGGCTGAAGAACAGAAGCATATCGTAGTCAAATGCTTCATCGGGTCCGAAGTCATTGCTCACTGTGCGGTACATCACCGCGCGGGTGTAGCGGATGTTGTTGTGGTCAAGGATGTTGACATCGTCTTTGTGGACATCGCTCACCACGTAAAGATAATTCTCCTTGTTGTGCTTCTGAAGATAGGGAAGCAGGTCGTCAAGTTTACCGGTGTTTACATAGAAAATCTTGCGTTTGCGGTAGATGATGTATTTTTGCAGATAATTGGCTATTGACTCTGTGGTGCAAAAATACTTCATAGTATCAGGTACCGAATAACGCATTTCTTCGCATAAGCGGAAAAAATGGTCGACAGCAGTACGGGCAGTAAAGATTACAGCCGTAAATTCAGAAATGTTTATGCGTGACTGTCGGAACTCTTTCGCGCTTAATCCCTCCACTTTGATGAACGGACGAAAATTGATTTCGATTCCGTATTTTTCAGCGATTTCGTAGTAGGGCGATTTGTCGGATGTAGGCTTTGGCTGTGAAACCAGCACTTTTTTTACTTTCACTCTAACTATGTTTTATTTGTGTAGGTTAGCAAATAATGTTACGATACAGCGGAAAAAATGGCATGATACACTAATTTTATCAGTGGCGCAATTTTCACACTGCAAAGGTACAAAATAAAATAGAGTAATGATTAAAAACCGTGATAAAAAATTATAAATCCCTTAGAAAAGAGAGGTATATGGTCAAAATAGCCGCGAAATACCGCTTTTTGGAAGAAAATAGTCAGCCGGGTGGGTCAGCCTATGACATTGCTGTAGAATGCGAATATGGCGCGGTAGAGGATTATCAGCGGCACAATCTCCACGCTGCAGATGTACAGGATGAAATAAAGTAACGATGAGAATCCGTTGTAAAAGATGCGGAAACTTTTGGAAAAGAAAAGTATGCGGGCTAAAATATACAGAATGCCGCTTATGGGAAGCAGATAATCGGTGGTCGCCGGATAGAAGAGGACTGCGAGCGCGGGAAGAATCAATGTCCATCCGAGAAGCACTTGTGACGCGTTGAAGCCTCTTATCCAGAGCCGTGAGTCGGTTTTGTCGGCAAAGACATAGCCTATGAGCCTGTAGATGCATAGCTGGCAAGCATAGTAGGCGATGGTCGTGCTTATCAGAAGCCCTATGGCTATGGGAATGAGCGTACCGGGTATTGACAAGCCCATGCCGCGCAGGAATGGCAGTAGCAGCAGCGCCTCGCACACGCATAGCTGCAGGATGAAAACGCCGGTGACGCGGGTCTCGTTGACGGTGCGCTCGTTGAACACGTTGGAGCGGCGCCGGCGGCTTATAAGGTCGTCGGTGAAGGTGGAGAAGAATCGCGGGCACTCCCTGATGTTGAAAATGACGATCAGGATCATGCCCATTATTATGCACAGCAGCACCGAATTGGTGCCGAGCAGATCGGGACGCAATTCACCCGGCATTCCCAACGTGAAAGCCTCGACAGAGTCGCTGAAACCCTGAAATTCCACTTCTGACGGAGCGTCAAACGGGTGGCAAAGGGATGGAATTGCGTGATTCATAGGGTCAATATTTTTCCAATATGGTTAGTTCCTGCCGGTCGAGAGCCATGCGCAGAGCCTCTTCAGGAGTGGTGGCGACGCTCCATAGCCCTCTGCCGCGCATGAAGTGGCGGTCGCAAGCCCCCTGTAGATGGGCGAGAAGATTGTCGTAGAAGCCGTTGATATTGGCGATTACCACGCTCCCTTCGTAGAGCCCGAGCTGTCGCCATGTGATTATCTCGAACAGCTCGTCGAGAGTGCCCACTCCGCCGGGAAGGGCTATTGCCCCTGCCGACATTTCGGCGATTGTCAGCTTTCGCTCATGCATGGTTTCGGTGATGATGCGTCGTGACAGGTCTTTGTGGTCCCAGCCTTTTTCAACCATGAATCGCGGGAGCACTCCGGTCACTTCACCTCCGGCAGCGATGGCTCCCTCTATGGTGGCTCCCATGAGCCCGGCTCTTCCTCCGCCGTTCACCACCTGCAGCCCTGCTTTGGCTATGAGCGCGCCGAGCTCTCGGGCGAAGTCGAAATAGACCTTGTCGATATCCGGTGCTGAGGCGCAGTAGACTGCGATACCTTTCTTTTCCATCGGTGCCGGTTATTTCACCTCCATGAGACGGGCAAGATATTTGCCGATTATATCAAATTCAAGATTGACGCGTGAGCCTTCCGCAAGGCGGCAGAAGTTGGTGTGTTCGAAAGTGTAGGGGATGATTGCCACTCGGAATGAGTCTACGGTTGAGTCACACACTGTGAGGCTCACGCCGTTGACGGTGACCGATCCTTTCTCCACGGTCACATATCCGCGTTGTGCCATCTCCTTGTCCACATTGTAGCGGAACCGGAAATATGTGCTACCTTCCACTTCCTTCACCTCGTCGCACACGGCGGTGCAATCCACATGGCCCTGCACGATGTGTCCGTCAAGACGTCCATTCATGATCATGCTGCGTTCCACATTCACGAGATCGCCCTCCTTGAGGTCGCCGAGATTGCTGCGGTCAAGAGTTTCCTGAATAGCGGTCACGGTGTAAGTGCCGTCGCCCGGAAGAGCCACAACCGTGAGGCATACTCCATTGTGGGCTATTGACTGGTCTATTTTCAACTCATCAACAAAAGAGCATGACATCGTGAGGTGTACATTGCCTCCGTCTCTCTTCACTGCGACAACTTTAGCCGCCTCTTCAACAATTCCGGAAAACATAATAGTCTATTTTGATTTATACTGCAAAAATACGACAAAAAAACGAGATTCCGAAAAAGCATCACCTGTAGCCGATGAATTTTGAGATTGCGTTTCTGCATTCCATGATTTTGACATGGTGGAGGTAATCATTTACCTTTAAGTTTCTTCTGCTCGGCATCGAATGCTTCGAGGAAATGAACCTCAACAGGCGAAAGCTGATATTGTGTGCGTTCACGGAAACGGTCGACACATTTCACTATACATGACGCGTACCCTTAGTTTGAATTTGTGCAAAAATACACAAGTTGAGTCCTGTGTAAGCTTACCATCTTGATAGATTCGTTTGATGTGCCGCTGAATAGTTGAACGGTCGTGCTGAAACTGTTCTGCCATTTGATCGGCAGTAAGCCACACGGATTCATTGGCAAGCCGAACCTCAATCTTCGCTTCACCTCCATGCGTCTGAAAAAGTGTTATTCGTCCGTTATCCATGTTCGTAGATTAATTTTCGGTTAGTCATATATTTACAAATCTAGGTTTGTATGACTTCCAGAAGGAGTTTTCTCCACCCCAATTACGAAAAGTTGAATATATTTTCATCAAACCTTTCTCGAAATCATCTTTTTTTGCATATGGAATATCCCAGTTCATTTCTCCATTAAAATAGGGAGTATAAGAGATTAGGATATATTCGAGGATAGGCTTGAAAATTACTTGCGGAATCATATCTGAATAAGTTCCAATAATCCATGAAAAATGTCTCATACAACTATTAAGATATTGCGATTGTTTGAGTACTATTTTATTAGCCAACAAGATATACTCCGATTGATATTTTGTGAATCTTTCCTCGGGCTTTACATCTACAAGCATTGATACAGCATCATTGGTGTGATCCTCGATGAGTAGTTCACCTATACTGTGACTTGTATTTGATGATATTAAAATCCTTAGCTTAATAATAATGCCAAGCACTCTATCGTATTCTTCTTTAGAAATCTCTTTGAATGAATTGCTTTCCATAAACGATTTCATTTCATCCAATATGCCATCAAAATGACTCAAAAAGAATGATGATTCTGTATAATGTCTTTTCTCGTATTCCTTTTGTATTTGGGATAACGATATGTTCATCTTATCCCAGATTTGCTGCAAATCTTCATCCGAAAAATCAATCTTCTTTGAGATATCTGCAATATCAAGGAATGAACCTCCCACAGATATACCTCCAATACTGATGCCATTGGACCATAAAAAGTGAGACTTGAGAATGAGACATTTAATACGTGAAATCAATGGCGAACTCGGTTGAATGTAGTTAGGGATTGCTTTCATAAGGGTACAATCAGATTCAATTAAGGTCGATGGGAGTCTTTCAAGGCATTCTTGCACAGTCTCATTATCAATTAACTTGATTAAATTCAATATGACATAAATCTGAGCAGGCTTGTTCCCGTTTTCACAGAGCCAAAGTATTCCTTGACGAATATTATCGATATATTGAGATGATAGTAGATCTTCCTCATTTAAAGAATGCAAAGCATTTAAAATGAGTGAATTCTCCCAATTGCCAATCTTTCCACGGGTGTTTAATATATCTGATAGAACTTTAATCTTAAATTCTTTATCTGAAGTCCAAGTTAGACCAAATGAAATGAGTTTATAAAAGTTTTCGTGTGTATAATTCCAGTCATCATATTTCCTCGTTTTAAGATCATATGGCTTCAATTTATTGAAAAAGGATAAGAAATCTTTATTCCAGTATGTCGCATCGACTCCAATTAATAATATTGGCAACGCTAACATAATCGATTGCCGATAATTGTCGGGACATTCTTTCTGCCGTAAGGCAGAAAACAACGATTTTACAATTCTTGGAAGCTCGTCTTTTAAATCGTCACAATAAAGTATCTTTTGACAAATTGAGGTTGTGAGCTTAGAGCTATGATACTGTAGACTATAGAATAGACAGGGATAGGGATAATCTCTATATAAGTTTTCACATACCAAATTCCATTTTTCCTCCGGGAATAAAATGATATTACTAATATATAGAGGTCTACATAATTCAAAAAAGATGCTTAATATTTTGAAAGACGTTACAAATTCAGGATTGCTACTTCCAAAGGTAAATGAACAAGGGATATTACCAAAAGGTGTGGGCTTAGTATATCCATTGACTTTATCAACCAGTTTATTGACAATGTGATCTGCGTTTTTTAGATATGGACAATCAGTTTTTAATTGATCACTCTCTTCAGAAAAATCAAATATATTACTCATACCCCCATCTTTTAGAGTGCGGTAGCGACGACTAATCAGTGGTAATAATTCTAAAGCATTAATGTAATCTTGAACTGAAAAATATAGATCCCGGTTAGTCAGTGGAGAAATTTGCTCAAAGACATCCTCGGAAAGAATAGCTTTGAACATTAATTTTCTTACCTTGTCAATGGGGCTATCATTTGACGGTTTCCACGCGTCAAGTAGTTTCTTAGCTTCTTTGAAGTTAAAACCATATAGAGTCTTCCATATCTGTATAAAGGGACTGAAAGAAAGATTGGAGTAAGTCAAGTTCCGATTACATAGGGCGCACTCCTTTTGCAACAAATATGCTAAACCTTCGAATATAGGATTTTGAGATTTATGTAGTATGTTTTGATACTCGTAATTCTCAAAATAATGTGAAGGTAAGAGCAGCTCATCTCTAAGTGCAGAGAATGCCAGTTTTAATTCTTGTTCGGATGCAGAATCCCATTTCTTATTAAATTTTCGATGAAGAGCTCTAAGTATATGATCTCTGTTTAAGTTGTCTAAACTATTCTGAACAGGGATTCTATTTATTTTATGAGAATTATAGATAAATTCTATATCATCGAATAGAGGAGATATGTCCCACTTTTCTTTAGAATACTGAATGGAGCTTATCTGCTTGTTTATATTATTCCAAGATTCCTTTATCTTACGAAAATAAGATGTTTTGGGTGAAAGATACTTAAGGAATTGTTCAATCCTCTCTTTGTGAGAACTTCCCTTGAATACTTTCGAGAGTTCCACATACTCTATATAGTGATTCTTTAATAATAATTTTTTATCTTTTGATAGAGGTTTATCTCCAGAATCTATGTAGAAAAATCGAGCGGAATTTTTTTGAGATAATTCTGACTTTATTTCTGGATTCTTATCAATTACTTCTTTAACCCAAGACATCCATGAGAGGAAATTAGGGTCGTCGCCGGAAAATCCTATTATACAGAATGAACCTTTTAATAAAGATATTTTCATGTAATCCACGAAGGGTTCATGTTTAATCGGATAATCAATGTAATCGTTAGCTGTAATAATATAATTGCAATGGGAATCTCCATCAAAACCATATTCACTTCCATCGTTTAACCGAATTGTACCATGCAATTTAAATATATTTTTCTTCCCATCCGTAAGTGAGAGCATCCCAGCAGACGAAATAAGCTGATAGCATGATTCTCTCTGTCTTTGAAAACTAAAAAGTTCTACTTTTTTTCGTGCTATTTCATCTTCAATTGTATCTAGAAACGCTGTATTATTTGTGAAATGTTGGTTTAATATACTTAATGAAGGAAACTTGGTTTTTAATCTATCGATAAACGTGTTAAAGTCCATTGCTGAGATTGCAGGACTTGTAGCAGCAATTGAATATTGTACGGAAGATGTTTTTCCTTTAATGGAAAGACTGTCAGAATTATAGTTGTTTGATTCGAACCTTATTTGTTCAAGAAAATATAACTCTGTTTGAGCTTGCCGAATACGACATAAGAGTTTGTCTGCCTCATCAGTATCGCCTATGATGTCAAGACAATTATCGTAATTAAATGTGAAAATATTTTTAACGTCAAGATCAAATAATAACTGATGACAGGTTATATCTGCTGGTCCAATCTCTTCATCGTTTAGTGTAACAATATACCTAGAATCATCGGTTTCATCCAAATTTTCTTTGCGAATTATGGGGGTGTGACGTTCGATGTAGACATCGATAGCTTCATGGTAGCCTTTTCTACGAACGTATTCCTCGGCGATACCAAGATAACCAATCTCTTCGATCTTATGCCATGTATCATTCTCATCGTCTATGTTATACATCTCTTCAACAATAGGTTTTAAGAGTCCACGCCAATCGACAAACCTATCGGACATATTTCTACTGAAGCCTGCGCCAATAATGAAAGATAGACTTCGATTATTGAGCAAGTGACGAATTCTGGTTATTTGTTGTGATGTCTGCATATGAAAGAACAACGGTTTTGCTATTATGCTTATCCACCTTTATCTCCTCAATATTTAGAGAAGTCTCCTTGTCGCGATTAAAATACCTGCCTATAAAAATAGCGACTAATATGGCTATGATGCTTAAGATGGCATTTGTTTTATTCCAAAATATTCATTATTGAAAGGATTTTGGCGATTGCTATAAAATGCGGTATTAAACATCCGATTTTTTGTGTCTAATGATAAATGGCTGAGGAATAGTAATATGACTCATTCTTCCGGTTTGAAAAAACCTACATCAACACGTTTTACCTCAAATGTTTCTTGTGTTATGACTCCAACATTATATTGAATCATATAACGAGCAAGTTGGTTGCCATCTATGAGTATTATGCGGATATTTCCTTTGTTAGCATCTTGCTTAGCGCCATCTGAAAAATGTGCAGTGGTTATATAAACGCCTTTGTTCGCGCCGGCACTTAATAGGGCGCCTTTGAATTGCTGGATATCAGCAGATCCAACAGTTTTGTCGCTCCATCGTTTTGCTTGGATATAGATGCGGTCAATACCTAAAGCATCTTGTTTGATAATTCCATCAACTCCTCCGTCATGCGAAAGTTGCGTGACCATGGCTGCATCGTCGAGATCACCGCCGTAGCCCATTTTCACTAATAATTGGACGACAAGATGTTCAAAAAAGGAAGGCGTTTGTTCTCGAATATATCCCAGTAAATCATCAATCAGTGTTGATTTTAATTCGTTGTGGGCTTTCACAAGACGCTCCATGGGGGTTTTATCATCATCAGTAGCTTGCCCTGTTGAAATGGCTTTGTTTTCTTTGCCTTTCCGACCTATGAATTCAGCAAATGATGGATAATTTTCCGCAAGGTATTTTCGTGTCAGGTTTTCCAATCCGGATTCAACAAGTTTAATTCCTATGGGTGTAATACGGAAGTTTGCCCTCTTAGGGAACTCAATGAGACCTGCTTTGAATAAATAGGTTTTTGCCCAGCTACAGCGATCCGCATGTCTGCTCTTACCGGTCTTTTTCACTGTTTCTTCCAGATCAGTTTCTGTTAAGAGCATTGATGTTTTTAATGCATCCATTACATTGGGTATCTGTCGGATGTTTCCGTCACTCAAATATTTGAGAAATGGCATTAAATATTCTTCAAAAGGAGGTATCATATCTTATCCTTTAAATACAGATGAACGATGAAATTGCATATACGCTTGACGCTCCTCGTCAAGCGGGAGCATTTGTATAAATTGACCATCAACAACGCCAAGCCATTTCGCGACTACGAGGAAGATCCTTAATATGTTGAATATTAGTGTTACTTACATTGACTCTTTGCCTGAGCAAAGCGACTTTCGGTCGAGATGGTCTGTTTGTCTGCGCAAGCGCGTGTTAGATTACAAAGATACTAATTTTATCTGAGATTTAGGCTGTCCATTGAAAATATAGTCAGAATATAGTGGGCTTCTTTCTGCGGGTGAACTGAATCAAAGCGAGGAAGCTTATGGATGAGATTCATTTAACAATATTTAATTAACAGACGGGTGCAATATAGCCATGCAAAGAGTAACTTTACAAATAAAACTGTTTGAACATGGCACAGATTGGAGATATAGTGCGCTACCTCAATGCGGTGGGTGGCGGACGCATCACGAAAATAGATGGTAACATAGCATACGTTGACGAGGATGGATTTGAAACACCGGTGTTGATAAAGGAGTGCGTGGTTGTGACTCCGGCGGCGCCTAAATCAACTTCTTCGCCTAAATACGTGGCTCCAAAAGCCGAAACGGCGCCTAAGACAGAGACTAAGAAGGATGAGCCGGTGAAGGAATCTCCCGAAGGGGAATTGCTCAATATCGTGCTCGGATATGAGGCTGAGGAGATAAAGCATCTCACTACCACCGAATATGACGCTTACCTTGTGAATGACTCCAACTATGCCCTGTATGTCACTTATCTCACCCGTGCCGACGGCGAGGGCTGGGTCACACGCTTTGCCGGAATGATCGAGCCGGGTTATCAGGAGCATCTTGAGCACGTGACACGCGACATGGTGAGCCGCATCGACCGCATCGCCGTGCAGTATGTGGCATTTAAGCCACAGGGCGAGTTTAAGATGAAGTCGCCGGGTGTGGTGGAATATGCCGTCGACAACACGAAATTCTTCAAGCTCCACTGTTTCCGCGACAATGTGTACTTCGATACTCCGGTGCTCGCCTTTGACATCGTGAAAAATGATGTGCCACAGCGTCCGGTGTTCATCGACAGCTCGCGTCTTGAAGAGGGGTTGAAGAAGAAAAAAGCTGTTGACTCGGTTAAAACCCAATCTGCGCCGACAAAGGCTAAGAAGCAGATTAATCCCGATGTAATTGAGGTGGATCTTCACATTGACGAGCTCCTTGATGCTACGGCAGGGTTGTCTAATTCCGATATTCTTTCCGTGCAGTTGAAGGAATTCAACCGTGTCATGAGCGAAAACGTGCGTCATCCCGGACGCAAGATAGTGTTCATCCACGGCAAGGGCGAGGGTGTGCTTCGCAATGCCATATTGAAAGAGCTGAAGCATAAATATAAAACCTGCACTGCACAGGATGCTTCATTCAGGGAGTACGGTTTTGGCGCCACTCAAGTCACTATACGATGATATTCTTTTTTTCAGGCACCGGCAATTCCCGCTACCTCGCGCATAGGCTTGGAGAGTCGCTTGGCGATGAGGTGAGAGAGATGTCATTTCAGGCAATGCGTTCTTTGGCTGATATTGCTGACGGGCGTGTGGTGTGGGTATTTCCTGTTCACTCGTGGGGTATGCCCAAACTCGTGGTGGAATTTATGGCACGGGTGTCGGCTCCGGCGTCGTCGCGTCACTTCATGGTGTGCAGTTGTGGCGACGACATAGGGCTTACACATCGGCAGTGGAGAGCACAGGTGAAGTCGCGTGGATGGGTTCCGGTGGGGGCTTACTCTGTGATTATGCCCAACACCTACGTGCTTCTTCCGGGATTTGATGTCGACGCTAAGGAGGTGGAGGGTGAAAAACTTTCACGGGTTCCGGAGCGTATTGATGACATTGCCAAGCGCATCCGTCTCGGCTGGGAGGGTGATGATGTGCATCCCGGAGACTTCTCTGGCTTGAAGTCGAGAGTGTTTTATCCGCTATTCGAGCGTTTCATGCAGTCACCGCGTCCGTTCCGCTGTGATAGCACGAGGTGTTACGGATGTGGCAAGTGTGCGGCTCATTGTCCTATGGGCAATATCACGCTTGACGGAGATCGCCGTCCGGTATGGGGCGACAACTGCACCATGTGCCTGTCCTGCTATCATGTGTGCCCGGTTCATGCCGTGGAGTATGGCTCGCGCACAAAAAACAAAGGGCAGTATCTGTGCCCTTTGCGTTAACCGAGAAGATTTTCAATATTGTCTATCTGATCAGTCGCTGACTGGTCGGGACGGCATGGCACTACCGAGGCATATCCTCTTTCGAGCCAATAGAGGTCGGTCGAGGGATTGTCAGGCTCCTCATTGTGGAATTTTCCGGTAAGCCAATAAAATGGTTTGCCGTGTGGATCCACATAATCGGCATACTCTTCCGTCCAGAATCCTCGTGCCGCCCTCACCACCTTCATTCCGTTTATGCGGTCGCTTTTGGGGATATTCACGTTGAGGCATATATCATGCGGCAGTCCTTGTGCTATTACTTTGGACGTAACTTCTCTCACGATGTCGCGGCACACCGAAATGTCGGCTTTCTCATCGTGGCTCAGATAGGAGAATCCCACTGAAGGAATTCCAAGCATACATCCTTCAAGCACAGCGCCCATTGTGCCGGAATATATTATTGAGTTTCCTGAATTGGATCCGTGGTTTATGCCCGACAGTATGAGGTCGGGGCGACGGGGGAGTACGGCGTGCATTCCCAGTTTCACGCAGTCTACCGGTGTGCCGTTGACAGAATACATCTCCGCTCCGTTGTAATCATTGTGGCGTGTCACTCTCAGCACTTTGTTTACTGAAATTGCCGATGATTGTCCCGAGCGCGGCGCGTCGGGAGCGATCGCCACTATCTGTCCCATATCGGCGACATAGTTTATCAACTCGTGGATGCCCGGTGCATTGATTCCGTCATCGTTGGCTATGAGTATGAGGGGCTTTTCGTGTGTCATGATTTTATAGTTTGTTGTGTATCAATATCGTTATTGTCAACCTGATTGTTATGTCGGGTGCGGTAGGCTGATGGAGATACGTGCATATATTTCTTGAACAGCCGGGAGAAATAGAACATATCATTTATGCCGATTGCAAAACATATCTGGTTTATTTTCATGTCGGTAGTGTCGAGAAGGGTGCAGGCTCTTATTATCTTGAGCATATTGAAATAGCTCATGGGGCTGTGTCCCGTGGCACGCTTGAAGATTGTCATGAAATGAGGTTTTGAATAGTTGGTCATTTCGGTGAGGTCCTGAAGCGACAATTTCTTCGACAGATTCTCTTTCATGTAGCGTATGGCAGCATCGACAATCTCTTCCGAACTGTCGGTGGAATTGTGCTCGACCATGGTGGTGAATCGGCGCACCGTTCCGATGACATAGTGGAGGAGCGCCGAGCAATATAGCTGGGATTCAAGAGAGGCGTCGCGTTCGATGTTCACGAGAATCTCTTCAATCCTTCCTGCTATTTCCGCGCCGAGTATATCGCCGGGAGAAAAAAACTCTCCGTTGGCTATTTCGCCTACAAGACTTCCGGCTATCGTGCCGGTAAACCGTATGCGGTACACCGACCAGCTTTTCCCCGGAGGAACCGTGTATGCGGCATCGGCTCGTCCGTCATGTATTATGAACCGGTGGCGTGTGATGGCAGTCGAGTTGCCTCCCACTGTATAGTCCGCGCAACCGTCGATGCAGTAAAGCATCACATATCCATCGGCTGTGTCGTCGTCGGCTGATGACGACCATTCACCATGCAGATTTCCGAAGTAGCCTGCGTCAATGATTCTCAATGCCGCCAGCGAAGCATTTTGGGCGTTTGCCGGCTCGGATACGGTTGCATATCTGATTCCGTCGGCAGGCATTGATGAGGTGTTGAATGGCGATGAAAACATAGTTTGCGGAAGTGTAGCGTTGTGATTGCAAAAATAGCAAATCTTCGGCGTAGATACAAAAAAGAGGGCAAATCGCTATAAGCTATGCCCTCGGTGACGGTATGACGGATTATTGTCAATCGTAGTTGATGGGTATTTCCCGGTCGATGCTGTGGTCGAGGGAGATGAGCGTCTCGGTTCCGGTCACGCCATGAATCATCTGGATGCGGTCGTTGAGCAATTCCATCAGGTGCTCGTTGTCGCGGGCGTAGAGCTTTATGAGCATTGTGTAAGGACCGGTGGTGAAGTGGCATTCCACTATCTCCGGTATCTTCTCCAGCTCCGGAACCACATCACGGTACATGGCGCCGCGTTCAAGATTCACCCCTATGTAGGTGCAAGTGCGGTAGCCGAGCACTTTGGGGTTCACATGGTAGCCTGAGCCGGTGATAACCTTCAAGTCAATAAGGCGTTGCAGACGCTGATGGATGGCGGCACGTGACACTCCGCACTCCATAGCTACATCTTTGGAGGGGATACGGGCGTTCCGCATCACTATTTCAAGAATTTTGCGGTCAAGATTATCTATTTTCTCCATTAATATTGAATTTCTGTTATGAATAGTTCTTTAAGGTATAGCAAATATAAGCATTTTATTTATAATTTATACGTGGCATAGTGAAATATTTTATAAATTCCACCTTTTTTATATTGAATTGCTATCTATGCCCCTAATTTTAATTGCATTGTGATTTGTTGGAGCTATGGTTCCTGTTTTCTCGAATTCAAATCTTGAATCACTCCACAGTAACTGAAATATCAATGTCGGAAATCTCCCGGTCGCGGATGAAAACGAGCCTTTCGGCAAGTACACGTCGTGACTCGCGGTCAATTAGGGCTATATTGACCACTCCGGGCTTAAGATCGCGGCTCGGCATTCTGATCGGTGAGGCATCGGCAAGCTCTATGACCATAAGATTGCCGGCTCCATAGATGACTAACGCCATGTTTTCAATATTGATGCCGGGAGTGACGAAAGGCTGTATCAGCACTACCCCTTTGTGTTGGTTCACCGAGAGGGTGGCGCCTTGCTCAAGCGCTTCGGGCAGTTTCGTGCGGCACGAAAGCCCGTCGGCGGTGAATGCCTCAAGCCACAGCTCTTCTCCGGCATCGGCGTTGACCAATAAGTAACCCATGCCGAGGTGCCGTGATGCGGTTTCTTTGATTACGTCACCTGCCGCATTGACAAGCCGGGCTTGCACGTCCACCCCCAGTCCGTTATCACCCATAGCCTTGAAGGCAACACGTTGTGTATGTCCGGCTATGAGATTGCCCCCTTCGGGCATAATGTCCAAAGCGATTTTGCTTACAGCACGAGCCTTGGAGCTTGGATTTATACTGTCTTTGGGATTTACGACTGTGAGCCGTTTTTTGAAGAACATCTCCTCGCCAAAGTTTTGCATCCACTGCGTATATGCGGCAAGGGTGTAAGTGCCGCTCTTCATGCGGGAGGAGAGCGGTAGGGCATTGGCAAACACTCCAGCTGTGTCGGCTTTGATCTTTATCCGCCGTATCAGGGTATCTGCGGTGTTGTCAAGCAATTCGAGGTACACGAATTTGGATCGGTCGGTCAATTGATTGGATGCGGCATCCACGATGTAGGCGCGAAACCACACGGTGTCTCCTGCGGCGTAATAATCCCTGTCGGTATGCACATACGCCTTTTCCTGTGGTGCCTTGGCATAATGTTCCAGAAACAGCGAAGCGATGCTGTCGGCATCCAATGGCTCCTGTGCCGCAGCACACATCGCGGTCAAAAGCCACGCCGTCAAACTCAGATATATGCGTAGTACATTCATTTTGATTGCATCGCTTTAGTTATATCGATAATCTTACCGCCGTGGGTTATGCCTTGCAAAGAGATGTTTAATTTAGGGCAAGTGCTTTCCGGTATCTCAATACTGAATTTGCCATTTGCCCCCGTCGATAGTTTCGGATTCCAATATAGAGTGGGGCGGGAGCCTGGATAATGATACAGTGCATCTTCCGCTTCCGGGTATTTAGGCACATAAAATTCCACCGGAGGCTGATAGCCGAGTGGGGTGATGCTTGCCATTGACGGTTGCTGTGTTCTTTTTCCCTCCGAACCATATTTGGTGGTTATGAGCAATACCCCTGTATAGATTGCTTCGGGTGTATAGGAGGCGACACGTGCATCGCCGGGACGGAAATACTCGATGGAGTTCACGTTCTGCGGATGTAGGTCAAAGGCTTCACGCTGTTCGCTTCGGAAACCGTCGATGAACACGGGTGTTGGAATGAAGTCGTTCGTGACATATTCTCCAAATTGTGGTTCGGGCAATGCTCCGCCGTCATTGTCGGAGTGTCGGATTCTCACACTCAGGCTCCTGAGAAGGGATTCCATAGTGGAAAACCGGGCGATTTTCTCATCGCCGTCTTTATAGCTGCGGTGAGGATTGATGTTGCCTCGGCTGCTCCATTTCTGCTTCTTGCGTGCGGTAACGCTCACTTCGTCCAGCTCCTGCATATCGAGCAGTGACGGGGTGCGTGGTTGTTTCTTCACATATTGTGAGAAAGATAGTGTTGTGCTGTCGGCTTGTTGTGAGTTGGAGGCATATTCCATAAGAGGCGATACTTTAGGAGCTGCGACAGAGTCGATATGTATTGAAACGGTCGATGTGCCTCCATCTTTCGTCTGAGCCTCGAGGGTGAACGGAGTGCCGTCTACGAAATCAAGCCCCGAGATGACAAACCGGTTGCTGTCGCCGAGTTGAAACTGAGTCATTTCAAGCGTTGTGGGGGAGAAAAGCACCACTTTCATCCCTTTTGGATGGCGGTTGAATGACTTTTCGACGTGACCGCTTATGGACTGCGATTGTTCTACCGGAAAGTCAATCTTCGGCAGAGAGTCATTCAGGATGTCGGTGCAGTCATATCTCCTCCATCCTTGTGTCATCATCAGCAGGTCAAGGTCGATGTCGGTTCCTGCGTCTGGATTCTCGAAATAATATTGGGGGGTTTCAATGTTGCCTTTAAGCTCGGAGTTGAGCAATATCTCGCAGCCTATTGTTGTCGAATTCTCGGCAGGCAAGCCACCGTCAGTCACTGACACTGAAACCGTAGTTGACTTCGTGGCAATGCTGTCGGGCACATCGATTGTGATATGCGTGGTCGGTGTCCGGCTTTCAATCGGTAAAGCCGGAGACGCAAAGCATAGAGACAGTATTGCGAGGATGAATCTCATATCGGGTTATAGCTCGATTCCTAATTTCTGGAGCGACTTTCCCAAAATCTCAGAAGAGTAGAAGCGGAAATTGGAATTGACGACACGTCCTTCGGGGTCAAAGAGAATTTTGCGTGGATAAGAGTTGAAGTTCAGCTCCTCCTTTATCAGCAAGAAGTCTTTGTGAGGGATGCGCAGTGTGATGTCGTTGTTCAGGTTCTTTGCCACATACTTTTCGTAAGGCTCTTCCTGCGATTCTTCGTCATTGGTGACAAAGACAAACACATAGTCCTTACCTGTACGGTTTTTGTCTCGGAACTCTTTCCAGGTCTCTATTTCCAAGCGGCAAGGTCCACACCCCAAGGTCCAGAAATCGACTATCACAGCTTTGCCCTTGTAAGGCGCAATGATTGACTTGAGTATTTTCCCGCCTTCGGTATCGGGTAGATGGTAAGGGCGGGTCGCATAAAGACCTTCGTAGTATTCGGCGACTGCGTCACGCAATTCGGGACGCGTGATGAGGTGCAGTGAGTCGATGGTAGCCATTGTTTCTTCGATGGGACCGAGATCGTGAGGAATAAGATAACTGCACACGTATGCCGCTTCGTTGACTTGCATAAAAAGCGAGGCTTCCGTAAGCCCGGCGAAGTCCATTAAGGCTCGGGTATATTTTTCTGTGCTATTGATCGGGTGGGCAAGTTGATTGATTCTCTTCTTCGCCGGTTCCGGCTTTGACTGTCCCAGTTCCTGCGAGCCGGAAAGATTACTTTCTTTTTCTGTCTCACGTTTTTTGCGGGCATAAATGAGCTTCCGCATTGCCGCGGAATCCAGAGTCACACCATGATTCCGTATCGCTCCGGTCAGATAAGGAAGACGGCAGTAGGAGATGCGGTTCATCAATCCTGAAGCCATGTCGGTTGTTAGAATAATGGAGTCGGCAGTCCATACCGGCGGCAACACCTCGGAGAAAATCTTCAGTATAAATGCCGTGTCCTTTTTCTCGGAAGAATTGCTCCGGTCAAGATGATCGAGGTGATTGAATGCGGTGAATGATAGAATATTGCTTCTTAGATACCGTGCGGCTATAGGATGCAGGGAAGGATTGGCTGAGATATAATTCTCGGTCTTTTCAGTCCACTTTTCAGCGGTGTCGTCAATTTTACGGTGATTTTCCTGCTGTGATTTCCGGTTGTCATAGCGCACGTATGAGAGCTTCGGCGCGTTGATTATGCCATTGTTGATTTCGCCGAGAGAGCCACCGAAACTGAATGTCGGCTTGTCGGTCTTCACGCCGGCTTGCCGGAGCTTCATTATTTCGGGATCGACATAAATGAAGAGATCTTCTCCCGGTTCTACGTATAGCGAAAGCATATCAATATTGGTAAATAGCAATGTCAGTTCGCCGGAACTCAGCATATCCAGCTCTTTTGAAAAGCTGCCGTCGGGATTTATGTGTATATTGGTGGTGAGGCGTTTTTGTCCGATACAGTTCTCCAAGTTTACTTGGATGAGGTCGCCATAAGCGCGTGGGTCATAGCTGTCGATGATGCCGGAGATTGTCATGCGTCCACGCGAGAATATGGGTGCCGGAGTGTCGGAGTGCTTTTTGGTCACTATCAGTGACTCGGGATTCTTCACGCGAGCCGGTTTAGCGGCTTTCTCCCCGTCGAGTCTTATGCCGAAGATGTCCCAAGTGCCCTCAAGCATATCGATTTTCTTGACTGTGGCGGGCAATGCCTCATAAAACAGAGAGTAGCGCACGACACTGTCTTTCTTTGTGCGGATTGCCTTGTCAAATTCAATGCCTTCAGCCCTGACGGGAAGATATTCGACCGATGAGGCGTTGTCGCGCAGACGTGTGTTTTTCCCTACGGTTCCGAAATATCCGGGTTTTGATTTCAGCAGAAAATCCACGCGTGTGCTGTCGCCGTCAATAGTGATTCTCTCGATGTTAAGTATTCCCGATTTCTTGCATTCGTAATCGGGGTATTCGATTATGCGTGCGCCGGGATGGCTGCCGGACTGTGCGGCAACAACCGGCTTGGTTACAGCAAGTGACAGAAGAAACAGAATCATCCACATTACATTTCTTTCCATGGTGTTAATAAAGTTAAAGAGGTTAAAGATGTTAATTAATGTGGGGGAAGGGTATTGCAAAGATAATGAAAAGATGGTATTCCCGATCACATATTGTAAATAAAATTGCCGATTGGATTGCAAAAAAAAATCCGGACCGCCACGATGGTGATAGTCCGGATGTATCTTTAGTGGATGTGATGTTAGTTCTGAGCGGGTGTTTCAGCAGGAGCTTCCTGAGCGGCAGGAGCTACGGGAAGAGCGGGAGCGTCGCCTACGTTGGTGTTGAAGTCGGCGGGCTGAGTCTGCTCAACGGCAGCGGGAGCCACGCGTGAAGTGCCCTGAACAAGGTTGCGGGGCATAACGAAAACGCCTACAATAGCCAATACGCCGATTGCGGCAGCGAGCCACCATGTGGTCTTTTCAATGAAGTCGTTGGTGCGGCGAACGCCCATTACCTGATTGGCTCCGCCGAATTGAGAAGAAAGACCTCCTCCTTTTGATTTTTGAATGAGCACCACTCCGATCATAAGGATTGATGCGATTACAGTAAGTGTGATAACTAAGATATACATGTTATTTCTGTTTTATATATTGCTGATTTATGACCAGTTTCTGCAAAAAACGCAATTGGTCTGCAAAGTAAATACTTTTTTCCGGATATTTCAAACTTAAATTGCTTATAATTTCATAAGCCTTGGCATATCGACGCTGTTTTATATAAATTTTAGCCAAACTCTCGCTCAGAAGCGTGTCATCCTGAGTGGCAGGCTCTTGAATCGGTTCTTTTTTGGCGGGCACGGGCTTGGGAGCCGGAGCCGGTGTTTCGGTTGCCGGAGGGAAGTGTCCGTGGTGCTCACGGCTTTTCAGGATGAACGAGTTTATGCGGCTCTCCTGAGTGTCGTCGGCAGCGTCGGTTTCAGCCGGGAGGCTTCTTCCCTCCTCTTCGGAAAGAAGGAGGGCGTAATCAGGCACCGGGTTGAAAATGAGCTTTTCTAAAAGAGCGGTTTCTTCGTTGTCGCTTCCGCCATAGGTGGTTATGAACGTGTCGATCACCTCCTCGGTCGATGCCGGTTCTTTGGGCTCTTCCTCGGGATAGAAATTGTTCTGTGCCTGTCCGAGTGGTTCTGTAAGGCGGTAAAGCATTTCGGGCGATGCACTGTTCATGGCTACACGCTGTATGAGTTTTTTCCTCCGGTCGGAGTCCCCACCTGTGTTGACGTTGCGTTCCAGTTCAAGCATTGCCGGCAGGGTGAAGTAAGGATTCTTGCGGCTCACAGCGTCACACCACTCCGGGCTGACCTTTTTTGACGGGTCGGCAAGCAGTTCTTTCAATATTTCCGCATCTGACTTCTTCATCATTCCGTGATTACCAGTTTCCGAGTGTGGCGTTGAAAATGAGGTCTACAAGCTGTTCGGTGATCTCTGTGCACAATTGATCCTGCACGTCGGTGAGCATCTCTGAGCTGTCAAAATCCTGATAGGCTGAGAATGACTGGTCGACGTCGTTTTTCTCGTTTTTGGTGTCGGTGTATTTCACACGTACAGTGATCGTGAGGCGGGTCTTCGACGCAAGTGCGTTTTCGGTCACCGCTTGTGGGGAGAGTGAGTATCCTGTTATTTCGCCGGTCATTTCAAGGTCGGCTCCGTGGTCGACCACTTGCAGGCGGGTGTTGCGGGTGATATAGTCGAGAAGAGCGTTTTCAAATGTCTGTTGCAGTGGCGGATACACCAGTGCGGCTCTGATCGGGAAGTTGGATACCGATATGGTTTTATACACGGTATAGTCTATCGCCGAGCCGTTGAGGGTGAAGTTTATGCGGCAGCTTTGAGTCAGGAGTATGCAACTCAGCAGAGCTACCCATATCGTAGCCCTGTTGAAGGAGAGTTTTCCCGCTATTTTTCTGAAAGGGATTCTATTCAAGTCCATATTCCTTTATTTTTCGGTAGAGAGTTCTTTCCGAGATGTTTAGTTCGGTGGCGGTGGCTTTGCGCCTGCCTTCGTTGCGTTCGAGCGCGCGTTTGATGGTCTCGCGTTCTGTCGCTTCCAATGTCATTCCGGCATCTTCCGCGTCGATGGGCATCACCTGTGTCGCGGTGTGGTTAAACACTGACTCCACCGGAGAGTATTTCACGAGTGTTCCGGGCATCTCCATCACCGGCTTTGTCGGTTCGTAGGAGGCTACGGGCTGCGGAGCGCGCGACATGGCGCTTAGCGATGCCCGCAGAGAGTCGATCTCTTCCCTCATGCGGAATATCATGTTGAACAGCACTTCGCGCTCGGCTGCGTAGGAGTGTATGCCCGACTCGGAGATTGCAGGGGTGTAAATCCCGGCTCCTGCGGGGAGATATTGTGATAGCTCGGCGGAGCTTACGGTGTTGCCTGCGTCAAACAGAGCTATCTGCTCGACCACATTTTTGAGCTGTCGCACATTGCCCGGCCAGGGGAAGCGCAGAAGCATCTCGGAGGCTTCCGGATCAAATTCTATAGCAGGCATTCGGTAGCGTTCGGCGAAATCGGCGGCAAATTTGCGGGCGAGCAGCAGTATGTCATTTCCGCGTTCACGCAACGGCGGCACACTGATGTGTATAGTGGAAAGTCGGTAATAGAGATCCTCGCGAAACTTGCCGCTCTCCACCGCTTTCAGCATATCGACATTGGTGGCGGCGACTATGCGGATGTTGGTGCGTTGCACTGTCGATGAGCCTACCTTGATGAACTCTCCGCTCTCCAGCACTCGCAGCAGGCGCGCTTGGGTGGTGAGAGGGAGTTCGGCGACTTCGTCAAGGAATATGGTTCCGCCGTCGGCTTCTTCAAAGTATCCTTTTCGCGATGCCACCGCGCCGGTGAACGCCCCTTTTTCATGGCCGAACAGCTCGGAGTCGATTGTGCCCTCAGGGATGGCGCCGCAGTTTACGGCGATATATTTCGAGTGTTTTCTGGCTCCGTATTGGTGTATGATCTGAGGGAAAAATTCTTTTCCGGTTCCGCTTTCGCCGGTGATGAGCACCGACAGGTCGATGGGTGCCACACGGATGGCACGTTGGATCGCCGCAGTCAGTGCCGGGGCATTGCCTACGATTCCAAACCGTGATTTGGCTTGCTGTATTTCCGCTGATATATCTACCGGCTTCATTTACGTGACCTTAACTGATAAGTTTTGTTTTTCAGGAACTCTCCGAGTTCGTCGAGCGATCCGTGGGCTTTGAGTTCGGATGCGGGAATGATGTCGCCCACCGACACATGGATGGTGGAGTGGCATTTTTTCCACACCTCAGCCGGCAGTCGCAGCGTGCGCAGCCGCCAGTCGATAAGCCCGAGTATGTTGAACCACGTGCTGTTGTGTCCGTGGAAATATATCGGCACCACCGGCACTCCGAGTTGCTGTATCAGCCTTATGATGGTGGGTTGCCATTGGCGATCCTCGATGCGCAGGCGGCTGTTTATCTTGCTCACGGCGCCGGCGGGGAAGAATCCCACAGGCTGACCCTTTCTCACCTGCATGATTGCCTGCTTTATGCCGTTCATCGACACTGCTTTTTTGGCGGGGTCGTCGGAGGCGAGCGCGTCGACAGCTATGAAGTTGGGGCGCATCGCCGAGATGTGGTTCAACACCATGTTGACCATCACCTTGAATTCCGGGCGATATTGAGTGAGGAGGGCTATGAGTGAGATGCCGTCGAGTGCTCCAAACGGATGGTTGCTCACGGCCACAAAAGCTCCTTCAGGAAGATTCTCAAGAATCTCTTTGCCATCCACACGGAGGTCTATGTCGAAATCTTTGAGCAGATTCCGGGCAAATTCAGGTCCTGGAGTGTGGCAATATTTTTCGTGAACGGCATTGACTTTGTCCACCGACAGCCAATGCAAGGCTTTGTTGACCAGTCGCTCATGCGATGACAATTTCGGCACCATAGCCGCAATGTCGTTGAAGTCAAGCACGGTAGGCTTTATTTCGGTATTCATCTGTATTATCTTGCAATAATTTACAAAGTTACTAAATATAACTCATTAATGCAAAATTTAGCGTCGGGCTTGCATAATTAAAAAAAACTATTTATCTTTGCAGTGCTTTAGACATCGGCTTCGATGTTTGGGCAATTAGGATTGTCTTATGGTGTAATGGTAGCACTGCAGTTTTTGGTTCTGCCTGTCTTGGTTCGAATCCAGGTAAGACAACACTAAAGCGGTCGAGCATCAGCCCGACCGCTTTTTCATTATCCCCCACCACATATTGACCCCGTGTTGTAAGAGGCGGTCTGTATGACCGCAAGAGTTCAGCCCAGTATGTAGCGCCAGCGAAATGCTGGGTCAATTGGTCGATAATTAAAATTAAGCTCTGAAAGAGCGAACCATTGTATCGTTCCTCCGGAACTCAAAAAAAAACGTGCATTCACGATTACCCGGCATTCCGCTAACGCTACATGCCGGGTAACCTCTCCCGCTCCAGCATCCTACATCCCGTTGCAAAAAAATCACCCATAGGGGACAAAAAGTGGGTAAATCCCCCGAAAACCCTCACTATCTTTGCTCCAACAAACAATAACGGCATCAATCTGCGGGAGAGACATCCCGTCACGGTTCCGCCACAATCACGGCAACACGCCCGAAGGACACTGACATCAGCCGGCTTAAGTCAGCCCCGAGAGCCACGCCAATGACTGCACGGATCCGTTGGAGTACTCCGACAGGCACTCTCCCCTGCAGAACCCGACCGACAACGATAGCGGAAGCAGATGGAGTCGCCCGAGAATTCGCTAAGTTTCAGAAAATGACCTGAAAGACTGCTTGAAATTGGCTCCCGCGCGCAAGCCACCAACACGAAGCCACTGTCGTTGCCGCCGGGGATGACTTATCTTAATTCTTGAAAATCATGAAAACAAATCTGGGTAGAGTAGGCTCAGAGGGCTTTGCAACACCCTTGGGTCACGAAGTAACGAAACTGTCATACTGTGTAGTGCATTGCATCCCGCCTCGTGACGATTATATTGCTTGCGATGCGTCAGTCCATATTGACCGAATCAAAAACAGCTCCATGCGATTGTCGCATGGAGCTGTTTTTGATTTATCAGACTCGAATGTTATTTTGCGTATTCAATTTTGCCTACGATCTTGCGGCTCGGCTTAACTTCGCCGGGAGCCTGCACTGAAGGCTGGTGCATATCGCAAGGGAAGTATAGGAAGAAACGGTCGGGTGTTGCGGGCACATAGCTCACTTCGCCGTCGGCACGGTATTTTGTCACGTCTTTAACAGGGTTGTACTCCTCGGTTTCGATCACCTTGTCGGCAAGACCCATCAGCTCGTTTCCTTCAAATGTGTACTGAAGGTCGATCATGTTGCGGTGGCTTTCCACCTTGGTGTCTTCGGCGCTTTTGGGAGTGTATTCAAGCACGTTGATCCACAGGCGTTCCGGCACGAGCACTATCTTGCCGGCTTCGAGGGTCTTGAGATCGGTTTCAGCGAGGAATTGGAAAAGCTTGTCCCACAATTCCTTGTTTTTCTCATATTGTGAGGCGAATTCTTCAGCGTTGATGGTAGCGTCAGCCTCTACATTCCATCCATTAGCCCAGCAGCGGCTGTTTACCCACTCTTGAGCGTTGTTTTGATTTGCCATATCTGTTGTTATTTAGGTTATAAGAGCAAAGTTAGCTATGTGAATCGGTTTTTGCAAATTAATTTGTGATTGTCGTTCAAATCATCGTATCTTTGTTTTCATGTTGTTTAAAAGAATATTATCCTCGGCAGCACTGATATTGTGTTCTGTTGCCGGATGGTCGCAAACCGAATCTGACGTGAACATAAGTCAGGGCGGTTATGGCATGGTGAAGACCAACTTTGGAATCTCGTATAACCGTGGGTTCAGTTCCGTGCGTGACGGTTACGATGGACGTATTTCGTATGAAATTGTCAGCAGCCGCGCTTTCACGCTTACGGCTAATGCCCGGTATTCTGCGGTGAATGTCGATTTTAGCGATGACGATATTTCTGATGGATATGATCCTGATGAGATAAACCTCAATGGAACTCACACAATGGGGCAGATAGGTTTGACATCGATGCTTAGGCTCAGATTGCTTGGAAAACCGGTCATGGGAATGGCTATGGTGAATAGCGAATGGGGCATCGGCGGATTTGCACGTGTGTCGGGAATCGCGATGGCGTTGGTGATGCTGAAAGCTGACAGGGACACGCAATTCGGACTTGGTCCGCTTGTCATGATCAATTCCACATCCAAGATTCCTGCATTTCTTGTTTTTATGTATCGGCACCGGTTTAACGACCGTTGGCTGCTCAATCTATATGGTGGAATGTTTGGATTTGACTATACCCCCACGCGCGATGATTTGATCAGCTTCGGAGCTGATATCGATGTGAAGTCATTCTATTTCAAGCCTGATGATGAAAGCTTGCCTAAGCGGTGCCGGTTTACAACTACGGCATTCCGTCCCACGGTGAAATATCGCCATCGGTTGGCACGTAATCTGTATTTTGACGCCCAGTGCGGAGTTGCGGTCAAAATGTCGTGTAGGGTGAATGGAGTGACCGGCACAAAGGAATATTTTGATTGTCGCAGAAAGACGGCTCCATTCGTTCAGGCTTCCGTGTCCTATTCCCTTTGAATCACTACGGGCGCAGGCAGAACAGCGGAGAGCAGTCAAATCGTGGCAGGGCGATGACCTGTATGTTGGCGGCGTTATCCTCGGGGGTATTGAGCCCGTTGCCCACCTTCAGCCCTATCCCTTCAAGCGCTTGCCGTGAGGCGGCGAGGGCGGCGTCGGGGGTGTTGTTGTCGCGGCTCAGATGGCACAGGAACACATAGCGTAGTTTCGGAGTGTAGATTTTAGCCAAATATTCAGCCGTGACCTTATTGTCGAGATGCCCGTTGACGTTGCGTATCCTTGATTTCAGATATTCCGGATAGCTGCCAAACAGCAACATATTCAAGTCATAGTTACTCTCGATCATGAGATAGTCGGCTTGGCGCATATAGTGGTCGGCGCGGTCCGATATGCAGCCGAGGTCGGTGGCGATGGCAAAGCCGCGGTCGTCATGCTGCACAAAGAATCCGGCATTGTCGCTGCCGTCGTGCATCACCTCAAACGCCGTGATCGTGAAATTGCCTATCGTGAAGGGGATCTCTTTGTAGATGGCAGTGTGGTAGTCCTTGATGCGGCGCGACACATTATGGCGGCGCAATATGCCGTTCATGGCGCGCGGCGTGCAGTAGATGCCTATGTGGCGATGTTTTCGCACCAGCGTGTAGGCATATCTCATGTGGTCGCTGTGGTCATGGGTGATGCATATCCCTTTCACGTTGGAGATGGGGATATTGTTGGCGGCAAGCCCGTCGAGCACGGTTTTGGCATCGACTCCGGCGTCGATGAGAAATCCTGCCGTAGAGTCGCCGATATAAGCGCAGTTGCCGCTGCTGCCGCTGCCGAATGACAGGAATGTTATCTTATTGGGCACCGGCTTCACCACTACAGGCCCCAACGGGTTGAGCCTCACTTGTGGCGCGGGGGTGATTCCTCCCGACAGGATTCCGGTGGCGACATGGGGGAAGCCGGATGTCGGAAGCTGTATGCCGCTTTCGGAATTTCCGGGTTCCGGGTCGTCAAATAGACCGGGAAATCTGCTGTTGTCGAAGCTTTTTCGTGCCATTATCTGTACAGAAGGAATATCGTTGGGGTTTTGTCGTAATTGTAGTTAGCCTTCGCCCACCATGATAGCGGGCGGGTGATTATTTTCTCCTTGCTGCCGGTGATGTCCGAGGCAACACACAGCATCATCTGTCCCGGCAAGGTGCGGGAGAGTTCGGCTATGAGCTTATTGTTGCGGTAGGGAGTCTCGATGAAAATCTGGGTCTGCGACTCTGATTTTATCCTGCGTTCCATGGCGTGCATCGCTGCCGAGCGTTGCGACGCGTCGATGGGAAGATAGCCCAGAAAAGCGAAGCTCTGTCCGTTGAACCCCGATGCCATGAGCGACAGGATTATGCTCGACGGTCCCACAAGCGGACACACATCGTAGCCTTTTCTCTGTGCTATCGCCACTACGTCGGCTCCCGGGTCGGCTATCGCGGGGCATCCGGCTTCTGAGATTATCCCTATGTCATGCCCCTCGGCTGCCGGATTGAGCATTCCGGCTACCTCTTCTGGCGAGGTGTGGCGGTTGAGCTCGAAGAATGTCAGCCCGTCGATGTCGATGTCGCGGTCACACGCTTTCAGAAACCGCCGGGCGGTGCGCAGATTTTCCACGATGAAGAATTTCAGCCGCCGCGCGATCTCGATGTTTCCGGCGGGAAGCACCTTCTGCGGAGCGGTGTCGCTCATTGTCGATGGTAGTAGGTATATGGTTGGCATGGGCTACTTGTGTTTTGCCGACATACGGCTGTCAAGTGAATCTATTGCTGTCGCTATCGATGACCCGCGATACACCTGTGTCCCTATCGAGTCGGAGAGGATGTAATAGGGTAGACGTGGAATGCTCAGGTCATAGAACATCGGCGAGGCAACTCCTCCCGGCACCCACGAGCGGGACCATTTCAATGTGTCATTCTCAATCGAGCGCCTCCATTGCGCGGAGTCAGGTGCGAAAGAGATCTCCATCACCCTCAGTCGGCGGCGGGGATAGCGGTTATAGGCGGGCAGCAGGGCGCGGTTGACAGTGTCGGAGCTCTGCTTGGAGCCTGCCGAGAAATACATCAGCGTATAGCTTGATCGGAGCGGCACGAAGCGTTCCACCGAGTCTTTGGAGTTTTTGACGGTGACAGGCTTTACTTTTGTGTTGATTGCGGCGTTGTTGTTTTGTGACAATTGCAGCCTGTATCCGGCAACGAGTTTGTCGGGACGCGCCTCGGGGCTTAGAGAGGCAAAAAGGGTGCTGGTCTTAGCCTCGTTGTCCGATGCGTCATACATCGTAAGCAGCATCAGCGACGACAGTATATTGTCGGGATTGGATTGCACATATTCCTCGATGCTCTTGTTGATCATCTCCTGGGTGCCGTCGGTAAGCAAGTCATGATTTTTAGTGAGAAATTTTGCCAACTGCTCCACCGGCTTGCTCCCCTTCATCTCAAGTTTGTAGGGGTCGTCGATGTCGAGCCGGCATTTTATGTTCTGTCCGTTTTTCGCGAGAAGCCGCGAAAACACCTTGCCCTGAGGCGACAGAAGTTCCACCAGCGTGTAGTCGCGCGACGAGCCGGTGAGGCTGAATTTACCGTCGATGGCGGTAGTCGTCACCGTGTGGAGCGCTCCGTCGGCGGCATATATCATCGAGATGTGACGTGTTCCAAGCCCTTCCACAGTGCCTGTTATGCGGAATTCAGGCTCATCATCACAGGCGGTCATCACCATGCCCGGCATCACAGCCAAGATCATGATCCGCAGAAAAGTTACTATATTGCCAATCTTAATCATCGTGGTGCAAAAATACAAAAAAAAACGGTCGTGTAAGACAAAAATGCGCTGATCTTGCACCACCCCAAGAAAAATTACACAGTGTTTCCGCAGGAAACATCATTCGGTAGCCGTGGGCCGAGCGTAGCGAGACCCACGGAAATAATGCGATATAATTTTGATTCTGAAAGAATCATCCGTGTATAAAGACAACCGATTGACTAAAGATGAATCTTTCAGATTCAATAACCACGTCATATCCTTTCCGGGGGTCTCGCCTTTGGCTCGGCACACGGCTACCGAATGATGAATCCATTCGGATTCATTTTTTCCGGCTTTGCTTCGCGGCAGCCGGGGATATAGACGGCTGCGTGCCTCTCGGCACTGCCAGCTGCGGACTTAGATGTTGTATCCTTAGCACTGCGAGCTTTGGTGCTGTCCTCACGGGGGTGGTGTGCTTTTGTGTTGAGGTAGGGTGGGTGTGAATCTGTGTTAAAAACAGTGAAATATTTGGAAATATAAGGGTGGAGATGATAAATTTGTACTGCAAATCCTCCCTGCGGGGAGGACGGAAGGTTACATTACAATTGCAATTCGGCTATCAGCTGAAAGTAATGGGACGGCTCTCCTTCCTTGAAGTTTAAGTGTATTTATGTTGTGTCCCGTCTGCAACATTTTATCCAAGGCATCAACGGTTGCTATGGGCGAAATGTGCAGTCACGGGAAATCCCCGTATCAAATATCCCATCATTGTGTCGGCTCGCAGAGTCGGTGCCGCTTTAAGTGTGCCATTTCGGAACGGGAGTTCGGAGAGGCGTGCGGTCTGAAATCTATTTTTACCAATCATATATTAATTACATTTATGAAACATTTTCTGATTCTAATGGCGGGATTGTTGTCAATCCCGGCGTTTGCGGCAATGCGTCCGCAGACAGGGACTGTTTTCGAGCATGAGGGCATCCGTTATGCCGTTGTCGAAGACCAGTCTCCGGCGGTGTCGGTAGTCAAGCCCGCCGCTCGCGAAATTGAGATGGCATTTATTCCTGAAACAGTGACTTACGGCGGTGCATCCTACACCGTGAGCCAGATCGAGACGAGCGCTTTCGAAGCATCGCCCAACCTGTTTCTTATCGAGTTGCCCCGCACAATCACCGACATAGGCAACTATGCATTCTACAATTGCCCGTTGCTTGATATTGACGAGCTTCCAAGTCAGCTTCTCACCATCGGCGACTATGCTTTTGCCAAAATGCCGCAATTGAAAAAGGTCACTCTGCCATTGTCGACAGAATCTATCGGCATCGGAGCGTTCAGCGACAATGAAGCTCTTGAACGCGCCACTCTCTTCTCGGCTGTGAAGTCGCTTCCTGCAAAGGCTTTTTCCTCATGCCCTGTGCTGAGGGAAGTGTATCTCCCCGAGGGGCTTGAGGAGCTTGGCAGAGAGTGCTTTCTCAATGACTATGCCATCACGGAACTTATCCTTCCTCCCGGCTTAAAGCGAATTTATGCTAAAGCGATACCAGGGTATGCTCCCGAACAGAAAGGTTTGAGAAATCTTGTGATTCCCAATTCGGTTGAATACATCGCCCCGAGATGTTTTTCTTCTGCTGCTTTTATAAGTGTGCGCATTGGTGATGGTATCGAAGAGATTCCCGAAGGAGCTTTTTATCTATGCTATGAATTAAAGGATATAAAACTTCCTGCAAATCTGAAAAAAATAGGGCAGAACGCTTTTTATAGCTGTGCCGGTAATGCAAGCCGCAGCGTGACAGAAGTAGATATTCCTTCAACCGTTACTGAAATAGGGAAGAATGCTTTTTTGGATACACGTATACTTTCAATCTCTACAGGTGATGGAGTGACCGAGCTTACTTCCGGCACACTTGGAAAGCCGCGTGCTGTGCATCTCGGAACTTCTGTCCGGAATATAGCTAAGGATGCGATGGACATGAGCGAACTGGTGCTGATTACCTGTGATGCAGCTACTCCGCCGGTAGTATCGGGCGATTTCCCGTTGAATGCTGATGCAGCGGGAAAGATCAATCTCATTGTAAAGGATGATGTTAAGAAGCTTTATGAGAAACATCCGCGTTGGAACATATTTAATGTCGTAGGTGAGAAGGAGTCGGTGGTTGAGGTGACTCTCGATGGTAAAAAAGCTCTTGCTGAGGCTATATACGAGGCATCGGGTCAGCTTCCGTCGCGCATAAGCTCGCTTACGGTTCATGGCACATTGAGCGAGACAGATATTCGTGTTATCACAGAAAACATGTACAGTCTTTCGGCTCTTGATCTCAGAGACACTGACCTTACTGAGATACCCTCAGGAATGTTCCAAGGATTCAAGAACCTGAAGAAAATGGTGCTTCCGAGCCATCTCAGGAGTATCGGAAATTTGGCTTTCAGCGGATGTTACTCAATGTCGCTTGAAGAACTTCCGGAAACTCTTGAAAGCATTGGTAAGGAGGCGTTCTTGGACTGTGCGAGCATCACGATCAATCATCTTCCTGAATCATTGAGAACCATCGGTTATCGTGCATTTAACGGTTGTTCTTCAATAAGAAGCATGATTGCCAATGACCGACTTGAATCAATTAGCACTGCAGCATTTGGCAGTTGTGACCTTCTTGAATATGCTGATTTCAGCAATTGCCGTGTGACTGATATGGATTACACATTCTATATCTGCCGCAATCTGAAAACAGTTCTTCTGCCTCAGCGTCTTGAATCGCTCAGAGACCGTGTGTTGGCGATTACAGCTGTAGAAAGCGTGGAGATACCCGGTACGGTGAAAGTGCTCGGAAAAGAGACTTTCTTTGAATCGCCGCTTCGTGTGCTTTCGCTCGGCGAAAATCTGACATCCATCCCCACTGGATTCCTTTCAGAAGCAAGAGATATCGTATCACTCAGCCTTCCATCGACATTGTCTGAAGTGAACACCAGAATTATGCCCAACTCTTCACGTCTGCGCGCGCTGAGCTGCCGTGCCATCAATGCTCCGTCGGCTGCAACCGGCGCATTCAGCGGAGTTCAGACTCAGAAGTGTACGCTGACAGTTCCTGCTCAATCATTCTTCTCTTATCTTAACGCTCCGCAGTGGGGTGCGTTCGGTCATCTTGAGAACACTCTCGACGTGGCGATCAACGGTGACGGAGATGTGACCATGCTGCCTGAGGATGAGTATAAGGATATAATCGAAAGTGAGGAGGCTAAGGAAGTTGTCAAGGACTATGATGAAAGCGCCACTGTGCGTGTCATGAGCCGTGCCCGTGCCACTCAGTTGTCCGACCTTGCGAGCGGCAAGCATTTCGCCGCTCTGTTTGACGGCGCCCAGTTGAACTCGGAGTCCAACAAGAAGGGCTACCGCGTGTTCATCAACAATGTGCCCCTTGATGAAATCGAGGCTGTGACTCTCAACGGCGAGGACATCACCTCACAGATGGAGGGCAACTCCGTGCTGCTTCCCGCCGCCGCTGTGGGCAAGCTCGTAATCAACATGAAGACATCGAGCATTGACGCTATTGAAGGCGACGATGTGGAGGGTGTCGAAATATGGTACACTCTCTCGGGACTCCGTCTTGACAAGCGTCCGCAGACTCCGGGCGTTTATGTCCGCCGTCATGGCAACAAAGCCGAGAAGATTATTATCAGATAATGATACTATGATTTACGCGTAAGCGATGCGTCATGAGCCAAATACGGTTCATGACGCTTTTCCCGTATCAAATATACCATCATTGTGTCGGCTCGCAGAGTCGGTGCCGCTTTACGTGCGCCATTTCAGGACGAGTGTTCGGAGATGCACGCTGCATGAAATCTATTTTTACCAATCATACATTAATTACATTTATGAAACATTTTCTGATTCTAATGGCGGGATTGTTGTCAATCCCGGCGTTTGCGGCAATGCGTCCGCAGACAGGGACTGTTTTCGAGCATGAGGGCATCCGTTATGCCGTTGTCGAAGACCAGTCTCCGGCGGTGTCGGTAGTCAAGCCCGCCGCTCGCGAAATTGAGATGGCATTTATTCCTGAAACAGTGACTTACGGCGGTGCATCCTACACCGTGAGCCAGATCGAGACGAGCGCTTTCGAAGCATCGCCCAACCTGTTTCTTATCGAGTTGCCCCGCACAATCACCGACATAGGCAACTATGCATTCTACAATTGCCCGTTGCTTGATATTGACGAGCTTCCAAGTCAGCTTCTCACCATCGGCGACTATGCTTTTGCCAAAATGCCGCAATTGAAAAAGGTCACTCTGCCATTGTCGACAGAATCTATCGGCATCGGAGCGTTCAGCGACAATGAATCTCTTGAGCGTGCCACTCTATTCTCGGCGGTGAAGTCGCTTCCTGCAAAGGCTTTCTTCTCATGCCCTGTGCTGAGAGAAGTGTATCTTCCCGAGGGGCTTGAAGAGCTCGGCAGAGAGTGCTTTTACTTGAACTATGCCCTCATAAACATTACTCTACCGCCAAGTTTGAAGCGTATCTATGAGCATGCACTCCCAGGAAAAGCAAGTGGTGAAGGGAAACATGGCGTAAGGAATCTTGTGATTCCCAATTCGGTTGAATACATCGACCCGAATTGTTTTGGGTCTGCTGCTATGATAAGTGTGCGTATTGGTGATGGTATCGAAGAGATTCCCGAAAGAGCTTTTTATTGTTGTTATGAACTTAAGGATATAAAACTTCCTGCAAATCTGAAAAAAATCGGGCAGAACGCTTTTTATAGCTGTGCCGGCAATGCGAGCCGTAGTGTGACCGAAGTGGAGATTCCTTCAACCGTTACTGAAATTGGAAAGAATGCTTTTTTTGATACACGCATACTTTCAATCTCGACAGGCGATGGAGTGACCGAGCTTACTACCGGCACACTTGGAAAGCCGCGTGTGGTCCATCTCGGAACTTCTGTTCGGAATATAGCTAAGGATGCGATGGATATGAGCGAGCTGGTGCTGATTACCTGTGATGCAGCTACTCCTCCGGTGGTATCGGGCGATTTCCCGTTGAATGCCGATGCTGCCGGGAAGATCAACCTCATTGTGAAGGATGAGGCTAAGAAGCTTTATGAGAAACATCCGCGTTGGAACATATTTAATGTCGTAGGTGAGAAGGAGTCGGTGGTTGAGGTGACTCTCGATGGTAAAAAAGCTCTTGCTGAGGCTATATACGAGGCATCGGGTCAGCTTCCGTCGCGCATAAGCTCGCTTACGGTTCATGGCACATTGAGCGAGACAGATATTCGTGTTATCACAGAAAACATGTACAGTCTTTCGGCTCTTGATCTCAGAGACACTGACCTTACTGAGATACCCTCAGGAATGTTCCAAGGATTCAAGAACCTGAAGAAAATGGTGCTTCCGAGCCATCTCAGGAGTATCGGAAATTTGGCTTTCAGCGGATGTTACTCAATGTCGCTTGAAGAACTTCCGGAAACTCTTGAAAGTGTGGGTGACAATGCATTTGAGGAATGTGGAAGTATCACCATCGACCATTTGCCCTCATCTTTAAGGAGTATCGGTTATTTGACTTTTTATGGCTGTTCTTCAATTAGGTTTTTGATTGCCAATGATCGGCTCGAGTCAATTGGGTCCAGTGCATTTATGTATTGCGACCTTCTTGAATATGCTGATTTCAGCAATTGCCGTGTGACTGATATGGATCATACATTCTATGACTGTCACAATCTGAAAACAGTTCTTCTGCCTCAGCGGCTTGAAAAGCTCAGAGACCGAGTGTTGGCGGTTACCGCTGTAGAAAGCGTGGAGATACCCGGTACGGTTAAAGTGCTTGGAAAAGAGACTTTCCTAGAATCGCCTTTGCGTGTGCTTTCGCTCGGCGAAAATCTGACATCCATCCCCACTGGATTCCTTTCAGAAGCAAGAGATATCGTATCACTCAGCCTTCCATCGACATTGTCTGAAGTGAACACCAGAATTATGCCCAACTCTTCACGTCTGCGCGCGCTGAGCTGCCGTGCCATCAATGCTCCGTCGGCTGCAACCGGCGCATTCAGCGGAGTTCAGACTCAGAAGTGTACGCTGACAGTTCCTGCTCAATCATTCTTCTCTTATCTTAACGCTCCGCAGTGGGGTGCGTTCGGTCATCTTGAGAACACTCTCGACGTGGCGATCAACGGTGACGGAGATGTGACCATGCTGCCTGAGGATGAGTATAAGGATATAATCGAAAGTGAGGAGGCTAAGGAAGTTGTCAAGGACTATGATGAAAGCGCCACTGTGCGTGTCATGAGCCGTGCCCGTGCCACTCAGTTGTCCGACCTTGCGAGCGGCAAGCATTTCGCCGCTCTGTTTGACGGCGCCCAGTTGAACTCGGAGTCCAACAAGAAGGGCTACCGCGTGTTCATCAACAATGTGCCCCTTGATGAAATCGAGGCTGTGACTCTCAACGGCGAGGACATCACCTCGCAGATGGAGGGCAACTCCGTGCTTCTCCCTGCTGCCGCTGTGGGCAAGCTCGTTATCAACATGAAGACATCGCACATCGACGCTATTGAAGGCGACGATGTGGAGGGTGCCGAAATATGGTACACTCTCTCGGGACTCCGTCTTGACAAGCGTCCGCAGACCCCGGGCGTTTATGTCCGCCGTCATGGCAACAAAGCCGAGAAGATTGTCATCAGATAATGATACTATGATTTACGCGTAAGCGATGCGTCATGAGCCAAATGCGGTTCATGACGCTTTTTGTATCACCGCACATCTCCGAAACTCAGGTATCTGGATCGAGAAGCGGGTGTAAGCACCGGAGGTGCTCATCGGTTCTGCAGCGCCCTCCTGACGGGTGAAGTGAACTTTTCGTTGGCTCAAGTTGTGTATATCATGTATATTTTGTATATTCGCAAAGATAAATACTAAGATTATGGCAACAGCATTGAATATCAAGCGCAAGAACATCGACTTGCCAGTTGAAACCCTCCAAAAACTTTCCATGATGGCGGTGGCTCAGGGCAAAAGCCTGAAAAAGTACATCGAGACAATTCTAATAGCCAAAGCCGACTCTATCACGGTGGATGTGAGTGAGAACCCATCACCTTCCGGCGATCCTTGGTTTGACGACCCTGAAAACATGGCATCTGTGTTGCGGGGTATAGAGCAGATGAAGCGGGGAGAGACAATTGTCTATGATCGTGAGAAACTGAGAAAAGCATTAGGATTATGATATACGATATAGAATTTTCAAAGGATGCACACCGACATCTCGATGAATGGATGAAGTCCGGACAAAAGAAAATTCTAAAAAAGATTTTTAGTTTGCTTGACGAGCTGCGTGAGCATCCTACAACCGGCACCGGACAAGTGGAACAGCTTAAAGGCGATATGTCAGGCTATTGGAGCCGTAGGATAGACAAAAGTTCACGGATGATTTACACTATTGAGGATGAAAAGGTGATCGTCACCGTTGTTTCTCTTAAAGGGCATTACGGCGATAAATAGGGGATGCCATGCCTATGATACTTTCCCCACACTCGCGTTGCTCATGTGGGGTTGACCACAATGACACACCTCCGGTGCTTGCATTCGTTTACAGTAAAATAAATTTGGTTTTGCGCTCGACTTATTCGTATCTTTGCACTGAGCCGACTGTGGTTTGTCGGAAAATGGTAGGTCCACGATATATGAAGATTAGAGGAATTATTCACATTGTGTTAATTGTGATTGCGGTATTGGTTCCGCACACAAGTGTTGCCCAGATTATAGCCCCCTCCAAGGAGGAGGTGATTGATGCTGACAGTGTGCGCCGTGCCTTTGACGACAATCGTTCATATTTCGGACTTTACAAGGACAATTACTTTATTTTCGGTCCGCCAATAGGCTCGAAGCCTACGCGAAGCAACACCAACGCCCTGTTTCAGATATCAATATCCCAACGGCTCACCCGAAGCGTGTTGCCGCTTCACTCCTACCTGTATCTGTTTTATACGCAGAAATGCTTCTGGAATGTGCTTGAGAAGTCGTTCCCGATGACCGACTTGAATTTCAATCCGGGGATAGGTCTCACCAAGCCGCTGTTTGTGAAGGACCGCTTCATAGGCAAGGTGTCGCTCATCTTAGAGCATGAGAGCAACGGCAGGGACAGCACTGCGAGCCGTTCGTGGAACCGTCTGTCGATAGCCGGAAATATATGGCTCGACCCGATGATAATGGTGCATGGAAAGTTTTGGGCGCCATGGGTTGACGGCGAAAACAACCGCGACCTTCTGGACTATATGGGACTGTATCAGTTCGGACTCACCTATCGCTCGCTGACACAGCGATTCGGGGGCAGTATAAGGCTGACCAAGCGGCGTGGATGGAACTTCAACTACAACACGGTGATTGAGTTCTATTACAAATTGACGGCAAATGACAATCAGTATCTGTTTGCCCAGTATTATAACGGATATGGCGAAGGGATGCTGGACTATAAAGTGTTCCGATCGCAGTTCCGAGTCGGGATATGCATCAAGCCGCCGTTTTTCAGCGATTATTGATGGATGAGGTTGCGCAGTATCCACCACGCGACTACAACAATGAAACACCCTTTTATGACGATTCCCGAATTTACCCTCCGGTAAAGGCGTGGAAACCGTGTGCGTGTCATCTCCGAGAAAACAAGCAGGAATAGCAGAGGCAGCGAGGCTACGAGAAGGGCGTTTTTTCCCCATGCCGCCGCGAAGTCGCCATGGAGCAACGCGTGGATGGCTCGTTGCGACCCGCAACCGGGGCACTGGTATCCGGTGAGGCTCAAAAACGGGCATCGCGGAAAGAATGCCGAGTCGTTTGGGTCAAAATAGAAATAAACCGATATAGCCGCCAGGATGATGACAGCTATAATCAACAGCATGGTGCGGTTCATCAGATGAACCAGTTGAAAGGCATTCCGGTGAAGATGGCGACGGGCGCTCCGATAAGTCCGAGCACGAATGTCACGATACACCATATCTTTGCCCTGTCAGAGGCTTTTAATGCTCCTTCATAGTCGCCACGGGTGTAGTGTGACTCTACCGATGAGGAGTAGACCACAGCTACTATTCCGGCAGGGAGACAGCACATCAGCATCAGCACGATAGCCCAGGCGAAATATGTGTCGGGGCAGGGGGGAAGGTTATTGTTGCTATGGTTGTTGCGGGTCCGGAACCCGAACTCGATGACGCTTGCCGCCGGCACCCACTGCTGCCAGCCTTGCGTCCATACAAGTGTGTCGGGGGTTGCCCCCAGCGCGAGAATCTGCGCCGGGGACAGCGGACCGACCTTTACGTTGTTGATTAATGCCCAGTATTGCATTAGAAGAATTTTGTTTCGTTGCCAAGGATCTCGCCAAGCAGATTGTTGGCAAGGCGGCTTGTGCCGATGCGGAAATACTCATTGTTGAGCCATTCCTCGCCAAGCACCTCCTTGATGATTGTGTAATATTTTACGGCATCGGCGGTGGTCGACACGCCTCCTGAAGCCTTGAAGCCTACCTTGTTACCGGTTTTCTCATAATATTCCTTGATGCACTGCGCCATCACGTAGGCTGCTTCGAGCGATGCGCCTTCATAGACTTTTCCGGTTGAGGTCTTGATGAAGTCGGCTCCTGAGTACATCGAGAGGATTGAAGCGTTGCGTATATTCTCGGCGGTTTTCAATGCTCCGGTTTCGAGAATCACCTTCAGGCGCGCATGGCGGCATGAGTGCTTCTGCTCGGCGATCTCATCGGCAACCTCTTCCCAGTCGCCGCCGAAATAATTGCCGCAGTTGAACACGATGTCGATCTCGTCGGCGCCGTCGGCTACGGCAAGGGCGGTCTCGGTGATCTTGACCTCAGGGAATGATTGCGCGGTGGGGAATGATCCCGACACGCAAGCGATCTTCACTGACGATACTTCGAGCACGGTGCGCACCACCTGGGCGAAGTTGGGGTACACGCAGATTGCGGCTACGTTGGGCAGCTCGGGATACTCCTCGTCAAATGCGTTGACTTTCTCAACGAAATCGGCTACCGACGCCGGTGAGTCGGTGGTCGAGAGGGTGGTGAGGTCCATGCAGTTGAAGATGGTCTTGTAGACTTCAGCGTTGAGATTTTCGGTGAAGTGCTTGGAGAGAATCTCCTCTACTGCGGCTTTTATTGCGTTGTCGTCGGTGATTACCTGCGATGCGGCGACGGTGTCGTGATATTTGTCAGCCATAATTATTATGATTTTTGAGTTGAATTATCGTTAAGTTTCGGATTGTTGAGGTGGCGTGTGGCATCACGCGCGCTCTTCTTGTCGATGTTGGCGTTCAGCGCGTCGGTGAGGTCTACCCCGGTCTGGTTGGCTATCGCCATCAGCACCCACAGCACGTCGGCAAGCTCATCGGCGAGAGTGTCTTTCTCTCCGGGCTTGAATGACTGGTCGCCATATTTCCGTGCCATGATGCGTGCGACTTCGCCCACCTCCTCGGCAAGCACCGCCATGTTGGTGAGCGGAGAGAAATAGCGCACCCCGGTCGTGGTGATCCACTTGTGGACCATCGCCTGGGCTTCACGCAGTGTTATGTCGGCAGCTTGTGTCATTCTTTCAGTTTTGAGTCGATGATTATGGTTACGGGACCGTCATTGATGAGAGCGACCTGCATATTCGCGCCAAACACGCCCATCGCCGTTCTCTTTCCGAGTTTTTCCTCCACGAGATTACAGAAGAGCTCGTAAAGCGGTACGGCGGTGTCATGACCTGCGGCACGGATGTAGCTCGGGCGGTTCCCTTTCTTGGTTGATGCCGTAAGCGTGAACTGGCTCACGGCAAGCACCTCGCCGCCGATGTCGGTGACCGAGCGGTTCATGACTCCGTTTTCATCATCAAATATGCGCATAGCCACAGCCTTTCCTGCGAGCCACGCGGCATCGTCAGGAGTGTCGCCATGCTCGACTCCGACAAGAATCATCAACCCTTTCCCTATTGAGGAATGGATCTTACCTTCGATTGAGACGGAAGCCTCGGTCACACGCTGTATTACAAGCCTCATAGTCCTTTAAATTAATAACACAAAAATAATAAGAATATTTGATGAAAAAAAAAGATGTGCTGAGTATTGGAATATTTTCATGATTTTAGTAAATTGAACTCGTTTTTTGATATTAAAGGAATAAGACTATAATAAAGTATTTTCCAAATTACTAATATACCCGTGAAGGTATTAATAACATCAAATAAGATGAATGATAAAGTTTTTGTTAATGGAGGAGTGTTGATTATGACTCCATTTTTTAGACATAAAAATGGAGGATGTAGATTTTCACATCATATATCTTCTGAAATTATAGAGCCGAATGGGGATATTGATGGTTATCCATGTCTTATTATTACTGAAAATGCTGCCCCAACTATATTTAAAGGATATTTTGCAAAAACTTTCTTTACGTCAAAATATACTTGGGCTCCTTTCTTCTCTAATACAGTAGATCAATGTCTTCAAGAATTTAATTGCCGTATTGATGAAATTATGGAATTGATTGAAACTAGCACGGTGAAATCGCCAACAGTTAAACAAACATTGTATAGAATGTCATTAACGACAGCAATTTCAGCTCTTGACACGTGGGTAAGTGATATTGTGCTATATACTGTGACAAAAGATTCTGAGGCATTTTTGAAAATTTGTAAAATAGTGATTCCTGCTAACAAATCTAATGATATGATGGTTAGATTGCTTAAAATGTGGAATTATAATGCAATTGACTCTGTAGAACAAGAAATAATTGATTTAGTATTAAAGAAATCATATAGTAATATGTCTGAAATTAAGACTATAATTAAATTATTATATGGAATTATTATTGATAAAAATGAATCAGTGGAAGATAGCATATTGAAAAGGCATTTGATTGTACATCGCAGTGGTAGACGTAAAAATGGAGATATAATTGAATTTTCTAAAGAAGAAATCGTAGAACGTATTTGTTTGATAAAATGTTTTGTGAATAAATTGTCATCAAAAATACCGGAATATCCCCAATTCTATTGAGGTATAAATCATTGATTAAATCTTTATTTATCAGTGATACCAATAGTGAATTTGTATTTTCTGTCATACAAAATCTTCTGAGTTTGCTTCATGCTGATTCTCCTGATTTCTGCCAAAATATAGATTAATCAATTTTGGGCAAATCAAAACAAGGAACAACTAATATTTTATTTCGTCAGTTATACCTATACAACTAAATATTATTGACAAGCTGCCACTGGTCGTATATTAATGCCATAGCTACGACCAATTCTACTTACCATGGGATTCCCATCTGCCGAATTTATTTTTAAAATAAATGCCATATGCACTACATCTTCAATGTTATCCACAGCTCGCGATGCAGTATAAAGCATGACGTTTTCTCCTGATGCAGTTATCTCATTACCATACGCGTAACCAGAAAGAGGAATATAAATATATTGTCCGTTAGGTCCTTCACATCTATATATCGGTTTCCCTTCTATATAATTCAATTCAAAATTACAATATTCAATAAGTTCCTGAACATCTTCTTTTGTTGGCAACCTCCATTTATCTCCCCATAGTTGGCTGGCAGCATCATTAACTGATTCAAGTGTCAGCTTCTTATCATTCTTATTATACTTGATAAGAGAATCATAGGCTCCGCGGCACAACTCATAATTCGTCCAAGAAAAATCTGTTTTTGATGATACTTCTCCCCATGCAAAATAATTGCCGCATTCACTCTTTGACGATGCTCCGATATTCATTGTTGCCCACTTTAAATCACTGGGCAGCCCCAAATCAACGCAATCGTGTCCTTGAACAGAATATACTGTCTTATTCAGATTAAGATAGTTTATTGTTTTTATTTTACTTTGTGCTACTTCATAGATTATTCTTCCAGTCTTATCATATATTACGATATAAGGCACTGGCAATGGTATGACGCCTCTTACCGTATGTCCGGTAGATCGAAAATTTTTAGTTCCGGATGACCTATATGAAGACCAGTAAACCACTCTCGCATTCTCCGCTGATGAACTATACAGTGTTGAAGATCTCAAATATGCATTTTCTCCTTTATAGCGAGGCAAATTAGTGCATGTGCGATCAAATTTACCGGCAGCAGGAATGAATATGGTATTTCCGTTAGGACCTTTCACCTGATATCCTGATACTCCATTCTGCTTTATAGAAGTGACAACACACTTTTCTTTCAATTCTGAAAGTTCGTTCCATGTTGGCATACGCCAATCACCGCCCCATTCTGTCTTTACAACATCATCTTCTGGATATAATTCTAATATTCCATCAACTCCTGCACCGTACTTATTTATCGTTATTTCTGACCCATTACACCATTTATAATTATCCCAATCATAATGTTTCTTAGGTTGAGTCTCGCCATAAGCATAATATTCCCCAGATTCTTCCACGTTGGACGCTCCTACATTCATAGTAGCCCATCCAAGTCCACAATCTAGTCCTAAATCCACATATTCATGCCCATTATCTTTTATTTCACGGGCATTAAAGAATTCAATTTTTCCAGTATTTTCAGCACTAAACACCTGATGCGTGCCGTCAGTGAGATAGATGATATATCCTTGAGCATATAATACAATGCACGACATCAATGAGATGAAAATTAATAATGCACGTTTCATCTAAGATACAATTTAAAAACATAACACTCGGTCTCTATCACATATATTCCAGAATGCAATAATGACAAATCAACTTGAATCCCATCAGCTGATTCAACAATTTCCACATTCATACTACGTCCTTGAACATCATAAACCATAATTTTGCCATTATATGCTGGCATAATAAGTATTCTATCATCAATGCTAAATTTATGTTCACCAGCAATTGGAACAGAAACATTGCTCAAACTTTGATCTTCATAAAATGTAATGCACTTGACTTCTGAAGCAAGAACCGAAACTTTGTTACCATCTACCGATGTACAAAAGTTTTTGTTTTCATACCAAGAAACCGGTTTTTCCTCTAATATAAAAATATGCTTTACTCCATTGGTCGTCTCAAGACACATGGAGTTAACCTCGCCGTGTAGGGGTACAGAACAAAACAATGTAAGAAGCAATGACAGTGATTTAAACATATTAGCCATACGATATTATTATCTAACAAAGATAATATTTTCCATGACACAAAATGCCCAAATTTCTCACATTTAACATTACAAAATTACACATGTAGAAAACTATATACGGAGCAAATATCTTACTTCGCGATAACTTACATAATCTGATTACATAACCATACGACAAAACCGGGCAGCGACTGTTAAAGCGCTGCCCGGTTTTGTTGATTGTTTCCTTTCGGGATTATTTCGGAAGGTTGAATGCCTTGGTCATTTCCGACATTTGTTCATCGCTCATGCCCACAGGCTTGAAGCCCATAGCGCAGGCGTCCATGTAGATGTCGGCGCTCTTGGTGAGCACGTCGATCATGTCAAATGCCTCAAGCACATTCTCGGCAACCGAGAATACACCGTGCTTTTCCCACATCACTACGTCATAGTCGTCGTCGATAGCCTTGATTGTAGCTTCGGCAAGTTCGTTGGATGAAGGAAGCATATAGGGAACGATGCCGAGACCGCGAGGACAGAATGCCTTGGTTTCGGGAATCATGCTCCAGAGGATGTTGCTCAACACATCTTTCTTAAGGAATTCGGGGTTATGGCTCATAGCCACGAGCTCGATGGGGTGAGTGTGGACCGAAGCCTTGTAGTTGGAACCCTTTCCGATAAGATAGTTGTGCACGGCGAGATGAGAAGGAAGCTCTGATGTGGGCTTCACCAGATTGTCGGCTATGATTTCATAGTGCGCGCAGTCATCGGTGATGCGGATTACAGAGCCGTTCTCCATAGGCCAGCGAGCGAGGTCGCGCATACGGCGGTTGGTGCCTTTGCAATAGAAATAGCAACCCTTGAGGTTGGGGAGAGTCATTCCGATGGGAGTGACAGGACCTATTGCGGGCATGATGCGTATAGCGTCGTCAACATACTCAGTGATGTTGACAGTGATGTTACCTCCATTGCGCTCAGCCCATCCCTTTTGCCAGAGATAGCCGGCGACTTCAGCCACGTCGTTCACTTGCTTGGCAAGCATCGGACGGTTTTCTAAGATAGAAGCCATTGTTCTGTGATTATATTAATAATTGGTTAACAAACTAAAGAATCTGAGGCAGGAACGTCGACACGATAAGCACAACGATACCTATGAGCAGCACCGTGCGAGTAGCCGAGGTGGTGCCTTTCCACTCGTTGAGGATGATGCCCCACACATTGGAGAAGGTGACGTTGAGAGCCATCAGGATACACCAGCTGAATGTGAGCAGCGTGGGTGAACCTGCGAGATAGCCCTTGCCGAGTGACAATCCGAAGAACTGGCTATACCATAGAGCTCCTGCAAGGCAGCAGAAGAGGATATTGTTGGCATAGAGCGATACCTTGCCATAATCCCCGAAAGTGCGGTTGCGGCTGTTCTGATAGAGACAGTACACGGCATTGGTCACGAAACCTCCGAGAGTCACCAGGAAGGTGGCGGGGAGGGTGCGGTAGATCTCAGCCGAGTCGGCGAAAGTGATGGTGCTGCCGAATTCAAGACCCACGTTGAAGCATCCGCTCATCACACCGGCAAGCAGCGCGATGGCTATGCCCTTGGGGAAATTGAAGTCCTTCACAGCCTCTTTCTTCTCCTCCTCGCTCATGCTCTTGGACTTCATGCCGCCGGCGATGCCGATGATGCAGATGCCCACGAGAGTCACCACCACGCCGATGATCACCGCTGCGGTGAGCTGGGCAAGGTAATGTCCTTCGGGGAAGAAGATGTTGAGCATCACGGGACCGAGGATGGTGCCAAGACCGGCACAGGTGCCAAGCGAGATGCTCTGACCCAGAGCGACGCCGAGGTAGCGCATGGAAAGACCGAAAGTCAAGCCTCCCACACCCCAAAGGGCGCCGAAGAGGATGGTCATCCAGATGCGGAAAGAATTGTCGGCTGTGAACAGTTCGCACAGGCTGTGTCCTGCCGGAACGGCGAGCAACGCGCCCAGGAATGGGAACACAAGCCAAGCGAAGACACCCTGAACAAGCCAGAAGCTCTCCCAGCTCCAATCACGCACCTTTTTGATGGGCACGTAGCTGCTGGACTGGCAGAAGCTTCCGATTGCTATTATGAGAAGTCCTAATACGATTTCCATTATCTCTTGGAAGTAACGTCAACTTCGTATTTTTCAACTTCAGGGATGTAAGCCTCGCCTACAGGAACATTGTTCTTCAAGCAGAACATATCGTAAACGGCGTTCCAAGGCAGGTTCTTGCACTCTTCAAGAAGAGCGAGACGCTGGAATCTCTTGTCGTCGAGCTCGTACTTGCGGAGAGTGGCGATCGGCTCAAGAAGAGCCCGGAGCATACACTTCTGAGCTGCACGGCTACCGATCACGTAAGCGCCGATGCGGTTGAGTGTTCCGTCGAAGTAGTCAAGACCGTAGTGAACGCGGTTGAGGGCGCCGGCGCGAACGATTTCGCTGAAAAGATCCATAGTGGGGTCGTCCATGATAGTCACATGGTCAGAGTCCCAACGGATAGGACGGCTCACGTGGAGCATCAATTCAGGCACGAAAAGCAACATTGCAGAAACCTTGTCGGCAACACTTTCGGTGGGGTGGAAGTGACCGGTGTCAAGAGTGATCATCATGTTGTTCTTTGCAGCATAAGAGGTGTAGAAGTCATTGCTTCCCACAGTGTAGCTTTCAAGACCGATACCGAATACCTTAGACTCAACGCAGTCCTTCATCCAGTCATACTTGTGCTCGAAAATCTGGTCAAGAGAATCCTTGAGCAGCTCGCGATACATATAGCGGTTGACAGTGATGTCCTTGCTGCCGTCATGTACCCAGGTGTTCATGATACAGGGATCCTGCTGAGCTTCACCGATAGCCTGTGAGATGGCGCGGCAACGCTTAGAGTGTTCGATCCAGAAGTCGCGGATAGCCTTGTCGGGGTTTGAAAGGCTGAGGTCGCCGCTCTTGGGGTGAGAGAATGAAGTTGAGTTGAAGTCAAGCTTGATGTCGTTAGCCTTACCCCAGTCGATCCAGCTCTGGAAGTGTTCAACCGAGCACTGGTCACGGTCAACGAACTTGCCGCCGAAGTCACCATAGATTTCATGGAGGTTAAGACGGTGCTTTCCGGGGATAAGTGACATAGCATAAAGGATATCGGCGCGGAGTTCCTCGATGTTGCGAGCCTTTCCGGGATAGTTTCCGTTTACCTGGATACCACCGGTGAGTGAGCCGCCCTGGTTTTCAAAACCGGCAACGTCATCAGCCTGCCAGCAGTGCATGCTGAGGTGGAAGTCCTGCATTTGTTCCAATACCTTATCTGTGTCAACGCCTACAGCTGCATAGCGTTCCTTCGCGATTTCATACGCTTTTTTCACTTGTTCTTCTTTCATGATTTTAGTGTTTGATTATGGTTAGAAAATTCTTGTATGCGTTCTCCCACTTCTCATTGTCGGCGGGAGCAAATTTTTCAAGTTCGATGCTGTTGGTGATAATGTAGCGCATCTCGTGCAGTGAATTGACCGCACCCGATGCCTTTGCCTGCATCATGATATTGCCGATAGCGGTTGCCTCGGCGGGACCTGCAATGACGGGAAGTCCGATGGCATTGGAGGTGAACTGGTTGAGGAGCTTGTTGCGTGAACCGCCGCCTATGACATGAAGACGGTGAACCGGGTTGACCGATATGGAGCGGAACACATCGAGGGTCATCTTGTATTTAAGCGCAAGGCTCTCGAATATCATTCTTATCATTTCGCCGTGGTTGGCGGGAACACGTTGACCGGTCTTTTCGCAATATTCCTTTATAGCCGCAGGCATATTGGCGGGGGCTACAAACATGGGGTCGTCGGGATCGATGAAAGCGACAAATTCGGGAGCCGCTTCAGCGAGAGCCACCATTTCAGGATAAGAGTAGGCGGTGCCCTCTTTCTTCCATGCCTGGAGACACTGTTCCACAATCCACATTCCGGTGATGTTCTTCAGGACTCTTATGGTGCCCTCGATACCGCCTTCGTTGGTGATATTGTAGCTTTCGGTCTGCTCATTGACCACAGGCGACGGAGATTCAAGTCCCATCAACGACCATGTGCCTGAGCTCAGGTAAGCGAAGCACTCGTCGGTGGCGGGAACAGCAGCGACAGCCGATGCGGTGTCATGCTCGCCCACGGCAACAACGGGAACTTCGGGAAGTCCCACCTTGGCTGCGATGTCGGCTTTGAGAGCGCCGATTACGGTGCCCGGCTCCACGATGGGACCGAACTTGTCGGGGGTGAGTCCCACCGACTCGAGCACAGTATTGTCAAACTGGCGGGTGGCGGGGTTCAGGATGGCTCCTGTCGATGCGATTGTATATTCTGTCACAATCTTGCCTGTGAGCAGATAGTTGAGAAGGTCGGGGATGAAAGCGATCTTCATGGCGTGCTGCATCGGGAACAGGCGACGCTGTTCATTGAACTGGAACACGGTGTTGAAGTCAATATGCTGGATGCCTGTGTGGGCATAAAGCTCACGCGCGGGCATTACATTGTTGAAGTAGCGTTCGGCAGCTCCGATGGTCGATTTGTCGCGGTAAGCGTAGGGGATGCCCATGATGTTTCCGTCAGGGTCGATGCATCCGAAATCCACGCCCCATGTGTCGATGGCGATTGACTCGGGCTTTACACCACGCTTTCCGGCTTCAGTCAAGCCTTCGAGGATGTGTCCGTACAGAGAGAATATATCCCAGTGCAAGTGTCCGTTCGCCTCGATCATTCCGTTGGGGAAGCGGTTGAGCTCCTCCGCCGAGAACTTGCCGTCGGCATCAATAGAGCCAAGGATCGTGCGTCCGCTTGTGGCGCCGAGGTCGATGGCAATGTATTGCTTCTTTTCCATTATGTTTAACTTGGTTTTATTGGTTAATTTTTTCAGTCTATATGAAAAATGCTTGGCATTTCATGATATTGTTTCCTGCGGCTATTTCTTCACCGTCACCTTCAGCGGGTGTTTCAGGCAATCGGAATATTGCGACAGGTAGAGGTCCCATCCGGCAGGATTTGCCGGAGCATACGGATTTTTCTCCCATATTGATCCCCAGTAATATACATAGTCCTTTCCGGGAGTATATTCACTGACTGTGAGAATGTGGCCCAACGCGTCGCGTGCGGGTTCCGATACCGGCTTGTAGCAGATGGTTTCCACCGGTTCGGGCACTACAGCGCCGATATAGATGACCCCGTTGCCATTCTTGGTGTTGTCGGTGGAGTCGGTGTAGGCGATATACTGCTTTGCCGTGTCAAATGAATAAGCGTAGGGGTTCTGCTGATGCACCACGATGCCGTTAGCCACGCGGTGAGGCTTGGTGAGACCCTTGTAGCTTATCTCTGTGCGGTTGAGGCATGAGTTTGCATCGCAAGTGATGAGGCGGCTTTCCACCACACCCTCTTCACCTTCGATGGTGACAGGGCGATAGGTGAGACGCACTGTGAAGCGCAACGGTCCATCCTGAAGCACCTCCTGCTCCTTCCAGCACCAGGGGAATATAATCTCGCCATTTGAGTCGAGCAGGGCTGCTGTGCCTCCGCCAAGAGTGTTGGCAACGATATACGGGTCGCCGCCGTTGCCGTAGTCCTTATGGAGCGACTGGCGCTTTTTCTTGTCGGGATCTATGCTCGCTTTGTAGCGGAGTTCGAGGACGAGTGAGTCGGTCACGCTTTTGGTCCACATATCATAGCCGAAGCCACGCTCTCCACGATCCTGAAGAGCCGGTCCGTAGGCGGTGAAGCAGGCTCGGTTGTTCTCCCAACTGAAATTATCCTTGTGTTCCGGGAAAAGACGGCCGTGAACCACGGGCTTGACCGGCGCGGGCTTTCCGGCTTTCAAAGTATATGTGACGGCTGACTTTGCTCCGACAGTCACGGGGAACACCACCAGGTCATCGTAAGTGATCTGATAGGGCACTTCCTTGTTGTCTTTGTCGAGAATCACAAAATCGCCTTTCACTTGCGACTTGATATTCTTCAGGGGCACTTCGGCAAGTTCTCCGGCACGTTCAAAGTCGAGCGGATTCTCAACTTTAATCGTAGCAGCCGAGCAGATCATGCCTATTGCTGCCATTGATATTAATGCGATTGCTTTCATATTATGTCTCTGAGGTTAATATATGCTTCTTGGTTATGGTTAGTTTCCGTCGGGTTTTACGATATCGGCTCCGGCAGCCGGAATCCATTTGAATTCCTCCCATGATGCAGGGTGTTTCGGATCGTAATCCTCGAAATCCGGGCGCAGATGCTTGACAGGAGACAGTCCTGCCTGTTTCATCCCCATGATGACCATCTTGGCTATTTCGTAGGCGCCATAAGGATTGAAGTGGGTGTTGTCCTCAAGCGGGTCTGTCTGTCCCGGGAATGTGTTGGCGGGATAATGCACCAATGAGCGCTTGCTGTTTTCATAGCCCAGCGTTTCAAAGAATTCACGTGTCATCTGATTGAGGTCAATGACCGGCACATTTTCACGGGCGGCCACGGCTTTCATTGCCGCCGGGAAGTCGCCGTGGGTATCACGTATGGTCACGCTGTCATCAAGGAAATTGCGGCGCTGTGTGGGGGTGACGAATGCGATGTTGCCCCCGGCTTTGCGTACACGGTCGACGAATATCTTCAGATTGTGGGCGAAGTTGTACCACGCTCCTGAGCCCGGACGCTTCTCTTTCTCATCATTGTGCCCGAACTCCACGAGCACCCAGTCGCCGGGGCGTAGAGTGGTCATGATTTTGTCAAGACGTTTATGGGCTAAGAATGTCGAGGTTGAAAGTCCGCTTTCGGCGTGGTTGGATATTGCGATATTGTCGTCAAACCATCGTGGAATCATCTGTCCCCAGCTTGCCCAGGGTTCTTTGTCATGGTCGACCACGGTGGAGTTGCCGCACAGATATATGGTGGTGACAGTCGAATCGGCAGGCTCGACGGTGATTCTCTGCACGGCAGGAGCCTCGCCTGTGATTTCGACAGTCAATTTGTTGTCCCAGTTAAGATAGCTTTTTTCTCTCGGTTTCAGCGACACCGAGCTTTTGTCATCAATGCGAGGATTTCGCTTGTTGACAATGAAAGATACAGTTTTGGTCTCCCCTTTGCGAGTTGCGATGTTTTCCGCCATAAGTCGGCGGTTCTCAGCCCTCACGGTAGTGGATGCCGGGCTCTTTTTTGAGCCGAGGTCAAGTGTCACCTTGTAGTTTCCATCGGGCACTTTGACCGAAAAAAAGAAAGGTGAAGTTATTCCTTTCTTTACGACAGGAAGCGACTCGTAGCCATAGCCGATTGAGTCACAATACATGGGCAGCGGATTCTTTTCCGATGTGAAATCAAATGTCTCTGCTCCGGCAGAGAGAGACAATAATGCGATGAATAGTGATAATATCTGCTTCACGATATTTTAATATCAGTCCGATCGGGACAAATAATGCCTGATCGGACTGAAAATATAGTTTAAAGGGTAACCCCGGTTTTAAATATAGCAATTTCTTTAGCTCCGATCTTTTCATGATGAAGCTGTTCACCGTTTGCCGTGGCAAGCACTTTGTCGACAAGGCGCGCGAGCACTGAGGCTGCAGTCTCGTCCTCAACAAGCGTTCCTGCATTGAAGTCAATCCAGGTGTGTTTGAGAGCTGCAAGCTGGCTGTTGGTGGAGATCTTCATCGTGGGAACGAATGTTCCGAACGGAGTTCCGCGACCGGTGGTGAAGAGCACCATCTGGCATCCTGACAATGCCAATGATGTAGATGCCACCAGGTCATTGCCGGGAGCTGTCAACAGGTTGAGACCGTTGAGCTTGATGGGCTGAGCATAGTTCAACACATCGACCACCGGCATTGAGCCGCCTTTCTGCACGCATCCGAGTGATTTTTCCTCAAGAGTGGTGATGCCGCCCTTCTTATTGCCCGGTGAGGGGTTCTCATAGATGGGCTGACCGTAGGAACGGAAATATCCCTTGAAATCGTTGATCAAATGAACGGTTTCGTCAAATACTTTTTCGTCCTTGGCACGGTTCATGAGGATGGTCTCGGCGCCAAACATTTCAGGCACCTCGGTCAACACGGTTGTTCCGCCATGTGCTATCAACCAGTCGGAGAATAGTCCCACAAGCGGGTTTGCGGTGATGCCGGAGAGACCGTCGGAACCTCCGCACTTCAATCCCACGCGGAGCATAGACACGGGAAGCGGCTGACGCTTGTCGCCTTTCATCTTCTCGATAAGCTCCTTGCAGATTTCAACGCCGGTTTCAACCTCGTCCTCAACTTCCTGAGCGATAAGGAACTTCACGCGGTCGTCATTCCACTCGCCGATCTCCTCTTTGAGTGCCGACACCTGGTTGTTCTCGCAACCGAGACCAAGCACGAGCACACCGCCGGCATTAGGATGCTTCACAAGCGCAGCGAGAGCCGCACGGGTGTTGGCATGGTCCTGTCCGAGCTGAGAGCAGCCGTAGTTGTGAGTGAAGGCGCGGATGTCATCGATGTGCGACAGGTCGCACTCCTTCTTAAGGCGTTCGATGATGGCGTTAGCCTGACCGTTGACACAACCCACTGAAGGCACAACCCACAGTTCGTTGCGGATACCCATCTTGCCGTCGGGACGCAGGTAGGCATTGATAGTCACCTGCTCGTCGCTCTTGGTGGTGTTGGGTTCGGTAGGAGCGTAAGTGTATTTGAGGTCGTCGCTGAGACCGGTCTTGAGATTGTGGGAATGAATCCATTCACCGGCTGCGATATCGCGGGTGGCAACACCGATCGGGTAGCCGTATTTTATTACGGCTTCCCCTTCGGCGATATTGCGTAAAGCGAATTTGTGTCCACGGGCTATGTCTTCCTTCAAGGTCACGTTGTCGTCACCTTCCGACCACACTTCACCCGCTTTCACTCCGTCGACAAGTGTCACTGCCACATTGTCGGCTTTGTTTATTTTCAGGATTCGCTTCATTAATGTTTGCTTAAAAAGTTCTTAAGAGCTTTTTCCATGCCTTCGGTGTTGATTTCCTTGAGGTATTCAGCCACCTTGGCTACGAAGCCGGGAACGATTGCAGCGAAGTCGCGCACGAAGATGCCGCTTTCGCTTACAATCTTCTTCACCATGCCCTCAACATCGTTTTCATCCCAGTTGTTGCGGATGTAAGCGATGTGCTCCTGGTTGTCATCGGGCTCGAAGCCTGACTTGGGACCGTAGAGAGCCAACAGAGCAGCGAAAGTGAAGCATTCGTAGTCGGCGATCTTGCCAGCCTTTTCCCAGTTGTCCTTCACGGTGTCGAAGTTACGGGCTTCCCACTTAGAAAGAGAGTTAAGGGAGATAGACTTAAGCATGTGCTTGATGTAGGGATTGTAGAAGCGTTCAAGAATGCCTGCTGCAAATTCCTGAAGTTCCTTCGGATCCTCGTCGATCATAGGAAGCACTTCCTTAGCGACCATGTCGTTGACAAACTTGTTGATCTCCGGAGTGTTGAAAGCGTCCATCACGGTTTCGCAACCCATCTGAAGAGCTACGGGAACCATACCGGTGTGAGAACCGTTGAGGATGCGCACCTTCTTGTCGCGGAATGACTTGATCGAGGGCATGAAAAGCACGTGAAGACCAGCCTTGTCGAGAGGCAACAGTTTGCGTACTTTCTCGTAGCCCTTGCCACCGATAGCCCAAAGGTGATAAAGCTCACCCTTCACAACGAGGTTGTCGTCGAAGCCAAGTTCCTCTTTGATTTCGTTGATGGTGTCGCGCGGGAATCCCGGAACGATACGGTCCACCAATGAGTCGCTGAAAGTACAAGCCTCTTCCACCCAGTCGATGAAGTCCTTGCCGAGGTTGGCTTTTTCAGCGTGTTCGAGCACATACTTGTGGAGAGTGGTGGCGTTGTCTTCGATAAGCTCGCAGCAGATGATGTTCAAGCCCTTTTCCTTGTCGCCGTTGTAGTGTTTGAAGCGGCGGTAAAGAAGGTTGGTCATCTTGCCGGGATAAGTCTTTGGAGCGTCGCAGAGGACATCATCCTCTTCCATGCGGATACCGGCTTCAGTAGTGTTGGAGATGATGAATTCAAGTTCCGGAGACAGAATTACCTCTTCATAGTGCTTGGGATCCTTGCCAGGAGAGAATGACTCCTGGATAACCTTCACGAGGCGGGTTTCCTTTTTGGGCTTGCCATCCTCGATTCCTTCGAGATATACGTGGTAGAGGTTATCTTGCTTGTTGAGAGTATCGATTACGAAGCTGTCGGAAAAACGAGGTTCGATAACAGCTACACCGGCGTCAATAACACCCTTTTCGTTTGCGATATCAAGTTGCCAGTCTACGAATGCGCGAAGGAAGTTGCCTTCACCGAACTGAAGCACCTTAACAGGATGCTTTACTACATCTACAGTTGTGCTGTTTAATGGTTTAATCATTGTTATTTTAGTTTTTATGGTTGGTTGTTTTTAGATATTATTTCACCTCGATGACCTTATAGCGCGGCACAAGGAGCTTCATTATGCACCATCCCACGAGATAAGCGACACCGCATATACAGAAGATGATGAAATAACCGGCAGGCTTGCCTTCAAAGCCCATGAAACGCATGTGGGTCTCGGCAGCATAGTCGAACAAGCGGCCTGAGCCAAGGTTGATCAAGAATGAACCCACACCACCTGCCATACCGCCGATACCGACGATGGTTGCGATAGTGCTCTTGGGGAACATATCACCTACTACCGAGTAGATGTTGGCAGACCATGACTGGTGAGCGGCTCCGGCTATACCTATGATAATAATAGGCCACCAGTAGGAGTATTCTCCGAGGGGCTGCGCGAAAAGCGCCAGCAAGGGGAACAAAGCGAAGATAAACATTGCTCGCATACGTGCGGCGTAGGGGTCCATTCCGGTTTTGTTGATGATGATTGTCGGCAATTTACCACCGTAGACTGACAGCATCGTCAACGCATAAAGTACGAAAATCAACATCTGCGCAGTACCGGTGTCAGAAGAGAAGCCATACACGTCGGAGATGTAAGCGGGGATCCAGAAGAGGAAGAACCACCACACACCGTCGGTCATGAACTTTCCGAAGAACACAGCCCATGTCTGCGGGTACTTGAAACATTTCAAGAACGGAATCACGTCCTTGTTGGTGTCCTCCTGCTCGGCTTTCTCCTTTGCAGGTTCGTCAGAGTGGTTGTCCTGTTCGATATAAGCAAGCTCGGCAGCGTTCACACGTGGGTTCTCAGCGGGTTTCTTGTAGTAAACCATCCAGAGTCCCATCCAGATGAAACCGAGACCGCCGATCACGACGAATGCCATCTCCCAACCGTTGCCGATTCCAAGCTGCTGGAAATAACGGGCGAGCGGCGGAATGGAGATCGGAGCGGCAAGAGCGCCGACAGTCGATCCCGCGTTGAAGATAGCGGTAGAGAATGCGCGGTCCTTCTTGGGGAAGTATTCGGCAGTCACCTTGATGGCAGCAGGGAAGTTACCTGCCTCACCAAGACCGAGGATGATACGTGCGGCGATGAAGTAGTAGACTGAAGTGATGGCGATGGTTGAAGCCACGGCTCCGGTAGCGCCTACGAGTTCAGCGGCATTGTGCAGACCGAGAGTATGCTCTGTAGCCCAGCCGCAAAGCGCGTGCAAGCAAGCGCCGAGCGACCACACGAATATAGCCCAAAGATAACCCTTCTTGGTGCCCATCCAGTCGATGAAGCGGCCGGCGAAGAGGTTGGCTATCGCATACACGATTGAGAATACTGCCGTAATCAAACCGTAATTTGAATCGGTCCAGTGAAATTCGGGAGCAATGAAATCTTTCCAAGTAAGCGACAGTACCTGACGGTCCATGTAGTTGACTGTTGTCGCAAGGAACAACAGTCCGCATATTACCCAGCGGAAACTTGTCATGGGCGCGTTTTTGCTCTGAGTTGGATTAAGGTTATTGTTCATTAAAATCAGATGGTATTAGGATTAAAACTTGAAGTATTCTTTTGCATTGCCGTAGCATACTTTGCTCACGATCTCTTTTCCGATGAAGTCAAGTTCCGATGCAGGAAGAAGACCGTTCTCCACATCGTTACCGATAAGGTTACACAATGTGCGGCGGAAATATTCGTGACGCGGATATGAAAGGAATGAACGGGAGTCGGTCAACATACCCACGAAGCGGCTCAAAAGACCGAGGCAAGAAAGTGCGTTCATCTGTTTTTCCATACCATCTTTCTGATCGAGGAACCACCATCCTGAACCGAATTGGATCTTGCCTGCGCCGTAGCGTCCGTCCTGGAAGTTGCCGAGCATTGTGGCAACGAGTTCGTTGTCGCGCGGGTTGAGGTTGTAGATGATAGTTTTTCCGAGTTTATCCTTTGAAGCGAGCATATCGAGGAACTTCGACATCTTCTTTGCTACGGTAAAGTCGCCGATTGAGTCAAATCCGGTGTCGGGACCGAGCTGCTTCATCATGCGTGAGTTGTTGTTGCGGATAGCTCCGTAGTGGAACTGCTGGGTCCAGCCTGAATCGTGGTCCATGATTGCGAATTCAACCATCATAGCAGTCTTGAATTTTGCGATCTCTTCGGCGGTGAGTTCCTTGCCTCCGTAAACCTTGTCGAAGATTGAGTCGATTTCGGCAGGAGTGTATTCTTCAGCGTAGAATTCTTCGATACCGTGGTCAGAAAGACGGCAACCTACTTCCTCAAAGAAGTCATGACGCTTCTTCAACGCAGCGATAACATCGGCGAAATGCTTGATTTCAGCACCTGAAACCTCGGCGAGCTTGTCCATATATGCACGGAACTCAGCGGGATTCTCAACAGCCATAGCCTTGTCGGGGCGCCAGGTGGGGAGCATCTTAACGGCAAAACCGTCGTTCTTCACCTTGATGTGGTGTTCAAGAGAGTCTACGGGATCGTCGGTGGTGCACACTGTCTCCACATTGTAGTGCTGCATGAGTCCGCGAGCATAGTATTCGGGCTTCTGAAGCATTTCGGTACAGTGGTCGTAAATCTCTTTAGCGGTGGACGGATTCAACAATTTGTCAACGCCGAAAGCAGTCTTGAGCTCAAGGTGAGTCCAATGATAAAGCGGGTTGCGCATGGTGTAAGGCACTGTTTCAGCCCATTTTTCAAACTTTTCCCAGTCGGAAGTGTCTTTTCCGGTGCAGAAGCGCTCGTCGACTCCGTTGGTACGCATTGCGCGCCACTTGTAGTGGTCACCTTCAAGCCATATCTTAGAAAGGTTCTCGAAACGGTGGTTGGAAGCCACGTATTCGGGGATTAGGTGACAGTGATAGTCAATAATCGGCATCTTTTCAGCGTACTCGTGGTAAAGACGCTCTGCGGTGGGTGTTTGCAGAAGGAAATTTTCGTCGTTGAATTGTTTCATGGGGTTATTTATTATAACCATCTTGCCACAATTTATCGTGGAAAATGGTTGGGTTAATGTTACTATATTCTGTTTCGGGTATTTATTTGGCAAAATTAAGATAACCGTGCTATTTAAGCAATGTACAAAAGTATTATTTACATGGATAAAATAATTATAGACTCCTTTAAGGCAAATATTTGTTAACTTAGGTTAATCCACCTTTAAATTAGTGATAATTCCGTACTTTTGCCAAATATTCCAATAAACCCAATCAACATTATTTAACCATGAAACTTTTCCTTCCAATCATGCTGTCGGCAATTTTCGGCATTAGCAGCGCCGACACTCATGCTCGTGAAGTAATAAATCTCAATCATGAATGGCAATTCAATGCCGGCGACGGTAATTGGAGAGCTGTCGATTTGCCTCATGATTTCCAGATTGAGCAACCGTGGGTTGCTCCGGAAGCCAATGATAAAGGTGATAATTCCGATGCGGCAAGCAATGTGAAAAGCCGTCTGAGCCCTCGAGGATTCAAGGAAATGGGCAAAGGAACCTACCGGAAGGTGATAACTCCCGATGTGGCATTGAAGGGAAAACGTGTGGTTCTTGATTTTGGCGGAATCATGCTCGTGGGCGATGTGTTTCTTAACGGACAACGTATCGGAGGCACCGACTACGGTTATCTCGGCTTTGAAGTGGATGTCACAAAACTTCTGAAATATGGAGAGCCTAATGAGATTGTGGTGATAGCCGATACCGGCGAGCCCATGAACTCGCGATGGTACACTGGCGGCGGTCTGTATCGTGATGTGAAAATGATAACCACCGATCAAAACCTGTATGTGGACCGTCATGGCATATATATCACCACTCCTGAAGTGTCGGCAGAGAATGCCACTGTTCGCATACAAGCTGAGGTGACGGCAAAGAAACCTCTTAAGGACTTCACTGTCAGAACTGAAATAATGGGACCTGACGGCAATGTCGTCATCGACAAGAGTGACAAGGTGAATGTCAACTCCAAGTGGAGACACCGCGAATATGACCTGCCGGAAATCTCAATCGCAAATCCTCAATTATGGGACTGTGACAACCCCGCGATGTACACGGCAAAGATTTCATTGCTTCGCCCCGACGGCAGTGTCGCTGACATGGTAGAGCAGCCATTCGGCATCCGTAAGATAGAGTTCTCGCCGGAGTTCGGCATGAAGCTCAACGGCAAGAAAGTGTTGCTCAAAGGAATCGCCAATCATCACACACTCGGCGCTCTTGGCGCGGCGGCTTATCCGCGTGCCATCGAAAAGCGGGTGCAGATGCTTAAGGAATTCGGATTCAACCACATCCGTTCGGCTCATAATCCCTATAGCGAGGAATTCCTTGACATTTGCGACCGCAACGGTATCCTCGTGGTCGATGAACTTTATGACAAGTGGCTCACACAGTTTGCCGGAGGCAGAAAAGATTGGAGCGCATTATGGCAGGAGGATGTGCCTGAATTTGTGAAGCGCGACCGCAATCATCCAAGTGTGGTGGTGTGGAGCCTTGGAAATGAGCTGCAAGGTTACAGCAATCTGCCTTTCAACGACTGGGGCGTGACAGCTTATAAACTTCAAAAGACTTTGCTCAACAAGTATGACACAACCCGTCCGGTGACTGTGGCTATGCACCCGCGTTACCGCTCGATCGAGACCGACTCCATACCTGCGCCGCTGGTGCTTGAAACCGATATAGCCTCCTACAACTACCGATATATGTATTTCCCGCAGGATGGAAAGCGCTATCCTGATATGATTTTCTATCAGAGTGAGGCAAATCTGTCGGGTATGGGACCCAATTTCTTTGAGCCTGACAATGATAAGGTGCTTGGTCTTGCCTACTGGGGTATGATTGACTACCTCGGAGAATCACTTGGCTGGCCTGCAAAGGGTTGGACCAACGGAGTTTTCGACATATCGCTGGAGCCAAAGTCCGATGCATATTTCATAAAGAGTATGTTTACCGACGAGCCTCTGGTACACATCGGTGTGGTATCGCCTAAAGGTCAGATACTCAACTGGAACGGTGTGAAAATGGGAGAGGAGAATGTGAGCGACAACTGGAATCTGCAACGTGGTGACACAGTGAAGCTCTACACCTATACAAATGCTGATGAGGTGGAGCTTGTGATCAACGGTAAAAAGATAGGACGAAAAGTCAATTCCCAAGACCCGAAACTGCGTAACCGCATCGTGTGGGACAGCATTCCATTCGTGCCCGGAAAGGTGGAGGCGATAGCTTACAAGAACGGAAAAGTTGTGGACCGTCATCGTCTTGAGACTGCCGGAAAACCGGTGAAACTCGTGGCGACCGCCGACAACAGCGAGTGGAAAGCTGACGGAATTGACCTGCAACACGTGAGGGTACACGCTGTCGACAGCAAGGGACGACGAGTGCCGCTCGCTCAGGATGAGATCACCTTTGAGGTGGATGGCGATGCCCGAATCGCTGCCGTGACTAACGGCGACATGACTTCCGAGGAGCTTAATGTGCAGAATCACCGCCGCCTGTTCAACGGAAGCAACATGGTTATTCTCCGTGCCGGCAAGAAGCCGGGTCCTGTAACGCTGCGCATCTCTTCGCCGGCTTATCGCACGATAACATTACCGCTAACCACTAAATAGTCCTCTTTCATCCTTATGACATACTATCGTCTGTTTATATCGATGTGTATTGCGGCAGTCTCATTGTCGGCTTCCGCTCAATTTTCCAAACCTCGTCGTGAGTATGTGGAATATCTGATGACCACCGATCATCCCGACCGCAATTATTCAACCGGCGAGAATCCGGTGATAAGAATCGAAGCATACAAGGGTGGTAATCCGCTCGACGGTGTGACTCTGCGCTATAAAACCGGCGACGAAATGATGGCGATGATTGCTGACTCGGTGAAGTTTGAGAATGGCGTGGCTCTGATACCCGTAGGTTCTCGAACTACCCCCGGTTTCCGCAGTTGTGAATGGAACTTCGATGTGTATGGGAAAAAGTACAAGGATCTTGTGAAAGTATCTTTTTCACCTGAGAAGATAGAGAGCCTTACCCCGATGCCTGCCGATTTTAAGAAGTTTTGGGCTAAGCATCTCAAGGCAGCGGAGAAAATTCCTCTTAATCCTGAGATAACGCTGCTGCCGCAGTATTCCACCGACTCGGTGGAGGTGAGCCTCGTGAAGATTACCGTGGGACCTGACGGAAGGAATATGTATGGTTATTTGACAAAGCCTCGCGACGGTAAAAAGCATCCGGTGCTTTTCTGTCCTCCCGGTGCCGGATCGAAGAAGATAGAGCCGTCGACCTATTATAGTGAAAACGGGTTCATCTATTTCAATATAAACATTCATTCGGGATGCAATCCTGAGCTGCCCGACGAGGAGTATGCCGTGGCTCAGAAGATAGCCGATGAGTATAACCGTAATGGCATTGCCGATCGTGATTCATTCTATTACCGCGACGTGTATGTAGGATGCTCGCGCTGCATTGACTTTCTATGTTCGCTTCCGGAGTGGGATGGTGAGAACGTAGGTGTCACGGGTGGTAGCCAGGGTGGTGCGTTGTCGATAGTCACCGCCGCACTGAATCCCAAGGTGAAATTCTGCTCTCCATTCTATCCTGCGCTGTGCGACGTGCTCGGATTCAAGCATGGACGTGCCGGAGGCTGGCCTAAGTATTTCCGTAACACCGAGGAGACTCCGGGTGCCGAAAAGACACTGGAATACTATGATGTGGTGAATTTTGCCCGCACACTTGATTGCCCGGTGTTCTATTCTTTCGGCTATAATGACGAGACTTGTTCGCCGACATCGACCTATGCCGCATACAATGCCATCACTTCCGACAAGATACTGCGGGTGACACCCACAAGCGGACACTGGAGATTTCCCGAGACCAACCGTGAATCGGTGGAATGGATGAAACAGCAATGTAAATTCTAAAAAAAAGATTCGATTATGAAAAGAATATCCATGATTGCCATGTTGGCAATCTCCCTCATTACGTCATCATTCGCGCAGAGCAAGGTGGCGTCGCCCATGAAAGATGTCAATAATGTGGTTGACAACACATACGACAGTCTCAATATCGCCCGCACGGCACGTCCGGTAGCCGGTTCTACCCGTCGAGGAGAAAATCCCGTGCTGTTCCTTGTAGGAAATTCAACCATGCGCACAGGTACCCTCGGCAATGGTAAAAACGGACAATGGGGGTGGGGATATTTCGCTCCTGAATATTTCGACGAAACTAAAATCACAGTCGAGAATCATGCCCTCGGCGGCATGAGCAGCCGCACATTTTACAACCGCCTGTGGGCTGATGTGCTTAAAGGTGTGCGCAAAGGTGACTGGGTCATCATAGAGCTTGGGCATAATGACAACGGTCCATACGACAGCGGTCGTGCCCGCGCCTCAATTCCCGGCATAGGCAAGGACTCGCTCAATGTCACAATCGCCGAGACCGGTGAGAAGGAGACTGTCTATACTTATGGAGAGTATATGCGCCGGTTCATCAATGATGTAAAGAAGCGTGGCGCCTATCCAATTCTTATGTCGCTCACTCCGAGAAAGGCATGGGATGATCCCGACAGCACCATCGTCACCCGCGTCAACGAAACTTTCGGACTTTGGGCTAAGCAGGTGGCTAAGAAAGAGCGTGTGCCATTCATCGACCTAAATGAAATCTCAGCAAGGAAGTTTGAGCGTTTCGGAAAGGAGAAGGTGAAATATATGTTCTATCTCGATAATATTCACAACTCGGCGTTTGGCGCCCGTGTGAATGCCGAGTCGGCAGCCGAGGGGATAAGAGAATGCAAAGGTCTTAAACTTGCCAAATATCTTAAACCTGTAGAAACTGACACCGTAACCGGAGCGTCACGCCGTAAAGGGTGTCCCGTGCTGTTCACAATCGGCGACAGCACTGTCAAGAATGAGGATTCCGATGATGACTCGATGTGGGGTTGGGGTAGTGTGATTGGCGAACTCTTTGACACTGACCGCATCAGCGTGGAGAATCATGCCAAGGCAGGACGCAGCGCCCGCACTTTCCTCGATGAAGGACGTTGGGACAAGATATATAACGCTCTTCAGCCGGGCGACTTCGTGATCATGCAGTTCGGGCACAATGATGCCGGAGCGATTAACACCGGAAAGGCTCGTGCCGAATTGCCCGGTGCCGGTAATGACAGCAAGGTCTATAAAATGGAGCCTACGGGACAGTATCAGGTGATATATCCGTTTGGGTGGTACATCCGCAAGTTTGTGATGGATGCCCGTGAGAAGGGAGCCACGGCAATCGTGCTGAGCCACACACCGCGCAATATGTTTGACAACGGTAAGATTTCACGCAACACCACATCTTTCGGAGCATGGTCAAGCCAGGCAGCAGCCGATGCGGGTGCATTTTATATCGACCTCAACAAGATTTCCGGTGATAAACTTGAGAAAATGGCATGGGAAGATGGACTTGGCAAAGTTGCGGAATATTTCAAGAAGGATCACACCCATTCTTCATTGAAGGGCGCGCGGCTCAATGCCCAAAGCATTGCCGAAGGGCTCCGTGCCACCGATTGTCCGCTTAAGAGTTATCTAAAGGACTGATTCGGTGTAGTTTTAGAGCTTGTAAGAAATTAGAAAAGAATGAGAAGTCACAGATGGCTCATCGCTGGCAGGGTGCCGGGATGAGCCATCTGTGTGATTATTCCGTTACGTTAAGGATGATTTTACCTTTTTTGAGACCTTTTGACTCTACGCTCAGAGTGGCTTTTCCCACTTCCTGATGCTTGCCGCTCAGAATCACAAGAGCCAGCCCGTTGTAAGCATCGCGCTCAGGCGATTGGAACGGAAGCAAGCTTGTAGCGTCGCCATTGTCGGTAGCTACGATTTCAACCGGTCCGGTGACTGAGAATTTCAAATGGTTTTTCGAGCGGGGCACTACGCGTCCCTTAGAATCGACTACAGCCACTTTCACAAACGACAGGTCATTGCCGCTGTTGTCCAATACTGTTTTTTCCGGCGTGATTTGCAGGGCGGCAGGTTTGCCGGTGGTCTCAACAATCTCTTCTGCCCACTTCTGTCCGTTTTTGTAGGCTATTGCCTTTAATGTTCCGGGTTCATAACGCACATCATCCCATATCAGGCGGTCGTAGGAGTGTGCTTTCTCTTTTCTGCCGAGTGATTTTCCGTTGAGGAACAGTTCCACGGCATCGCCTGAAGTGTAGATGTGAACAGGGGTTATTTCACCTGTACGCTCCTCCCAGTTCCAGTGGGGTAGAATGTGTACGGTGGGCACATCAGGGCGCCAGTAGCTTTTATATGAATAATAGCGGTCTTTGGGGAATCCGCACAGATCGACTATGCCGAAATAGGAGCTGCGTGACGGGGACTTGATTTTACCCAGCTCTTCAAGCTCCTTTTTCGCTTTTTCAAGTTCTACGGGATCGCTGAAGTTAAGAAGATTTGTAAGGTCATTGTTGTAGGGTGTGGGTTCGCCTATATAGTCAAATCCTGTCCACACAAATTCTCCGAAGCAGGCAGGATATTCTTCATTGATTTTAAATTGGTCCTCCGGTTCACATCCCCACGGCACGGCGGTCATGTCGTAGGATGATAGCTGAAATCCGCATCGGCTGTCATTTACGTCGGTAGTCACCGGGAAGAAGTATTCTCCGCGCGAGCTTATCGCCGATGAGGTTTCGCTGGCGTGAAAGCGTCTTGTGGGGTTCTGCTTGGTGAAAACAGGGTAGGTGTTGTGGTTGTAGTTGATTCCGAAGATGTCGACGTTGTTCACGATGTCACGGAACACGGCATCCTTCTTGTTGCTTCCGATGGATGTGGGGCGTGTGGGGTCTTCGTCATGGCAATATGCCGTCAATCGCCTGGATATGTTGCCTCCCTGTTCTGTCACCTGGTCGGGCACTTCGTTGCCTATGCTCCACATGATGACCGATGGATGGTTGCGGTAATGACGCACTATGGATCGCATATCGGCTTCGCTCCAGTCGTCGAAAAGTGTGTGGTAATCATTTTTGCGTTTTCCCTTGTGCCATGTGTCGGCGAGTTCAAGTTGCAACATTATTCCCATGCGGTCGCATAGGGCGACAAGCTCAGGCGCGGGAGGATTGTGGGATGTCCTTACGGCATTAGCTCCCATCTCTTTCATTATGCGTAGTTGTCGTTCGGCAGCGACTTCATTAAATGCCGCTCCCAATGCTCCTAAGTCGTGGTGCATACACACGCCTTTTATCGCCACACTCTTGCCGTTGAGCTTGAGTCCGTCATTTTGGGTGAATTCGACGGTGCGTATGCCGAAAGGAGTATTATAGCTATCTACCTCTTTTCCATCTTCAATGACTTTTGTGACGGCAACATAGCAATTGGGATTATCGATGTCCCATAGCTCGGGATTGTTGACTTCAAATTGGAATCGCGCGCTTGCCTTGCGACCACGTTTCACGGTCATTGCTTTTGGAGCTATTGCCGTTATTTCGTTGCCGGTGGGCTGTCCGAGTGAATCTTGTCGGTAGATGCTTGTGAGTAGTTTGATCTTGGCATCTTTCGACTTGTTGTTTTCGATGCTTACCCCCATTTCCATTACGGCTTTCTCGGGGGCGATATTGACGTTTCTCACGAATGTTCCCCATTGCTCCACGTGCACGGGCGATGTCTTCACGAGCCACACATTGCGGTAGATGCCGCTGCCTGGGTACCATCTCGAAGCTTCATCGGGATTTTCAAGGCGTATGGCAAGCTGGTTTTTCTGTCCGGCTTTGATGTAGGGTGTCAGATCAATGCGGAAAGAGGCATATCCGTAAGGCCAGCCTCCGGCAAACTTTCCGTTGCACCACACCGAGGCGTAGGACATGGCACCGTCAATGTCGAGATATATCTGTTTTCCGGCATCGTCGGCAGGCACGTCAAAGCTCTTTCGGTACCAGCGTGTGCCCCAATAGGGCAGTTTACCGGTTTCTCCGGCATAGTCAATATTGAACGGTCCTTCTATCGCCCAGTCGTGTGGAAGATTCAATTGCCTCCATTGGCTGTCGTCAAAGTCAGGGAGGACATATTCGACATCGGTGGTTAACGGTTCTTTCGGCACACTGTTTTGAGCCCCGAATATTATGAAGCTATTGGCATTCGGTAGCAGATATGGTTTCAGCCTTGAATAGTGCAGCGATGAGTCGGTTCCTTCCGGGTCATTCTCTTGATAACGCCAGTCGCGGTTGATGTTGATGCGTTGGCGTGCCGGAATGTTGTCGCCCAACGATGTTTCCGTGCCCCAGGCGACGAGAAACGCTAAAAGGATAAGGAGTCGATGTTTCATACTGTGAAGATGGTTAAATTTAAGCAGTGTAAATTTATAAAATAAGTTGAAGCCAAGCTACAAATATGTTCAATAAAATAAAAAAAGTGCCCGCCGATTTCTCGGCAAGCACTTTTCAGTGATGTGTGAATGGGGGGCTTACTTCATTTCGAGGTAAGTGATTTTATCCATGTCGCCATAGTCAAGGTTCTCACCGCCCATACCCCAGATGAACATATAGTTGCTGGTTCCGGCAGCAGCGTGGATTGACCACTCGGGGCTCATGATAGCCTGCTCGTTGTGGAGCCATACCACGCGGTTTTCCTGCGGCTCGCCCATGAAGTGAGCGATAGAGTTGCCTTCGGGCACATTGAAGTAGAAATAAGCCTCGACACGACGGTCGTGGGTGTGTGCGGGCATTGTGTTCCACACGCTACCGGGCTTCAGTTCGGTAAGACCCATCTGAAGCTGGCAGGGACCCTCTTCAAGCACATTGTTGACAATGAGCTGGTTGATGACGCGGTCGTTGCTCTCTTCCATCTTTCCTGCTGCGAAAGAGTTGGCTTTTAGCGAACCCTTGCGGCCGTCGATGGTGATGAGCTGAGTCTTGTATGCCTTGTGGGCAGGGGTAGAGTTGATATAGAACTTTGCCGGATTGGTTTTGTCCTTGCTGCGGAAAGTGACTTTCTTGTTGCCACGTCCCACATAAAGGGCATCCTTGAAGTTGAGTTCATAATCCTTGCCGTCAACGCTGACTATGCCGGGACCTCCGATGTTGATGGCGCCGAGCTCGCGGCGTTCAAGGAAGTATTCAGCCTTCAGGGGGTCGATTGTCTCCAGCTCTACAACTGTGTTCACGGGAGACACGCCACCGAAGATGAGGCGGTCATACATTGAATAGGTAAGGTTGATGGTGTCGGGAGCTATTACCACAGGCATTGTGAAACGCTCGCGAAGAGTCTTTGTGTCATAATTCTTCACGTCGGCGGGATGACAAGCTCTCTGGACGTGATAGTTTGTGACAGCTCCGGCTGATAATGTCGCCATAGCTAATGCTACACTAAGGATTATTTTTTTCATTATATATAAGGATTTATTTCTTTGCATAGCTCAATGACTCGCGGCACTTTTCAGTGACGTAAGCCCAGTCGCCTGCCTGTACTTTGTCCTTGGGGAACAATTTTGATCCCATGCCTACGCAGAACACGCCTGCGTCAAACCATGACTTGAGGTTTTCGGCAGTCGGTTCAACACCACCGGTCACCATAAGCTTAGACCATGACATAGGAGCGAGAAGACCTTTCACGAATTTCGGTCCGAGAACGTCGCCGGGGAATACCTTGCAGAGGTCGCAGCCGCATTCCTGTGCGAAGCCTACCTCGCTGATAGTGCCGCAGCCGGGAGTGTAAGGAACGAGACGGCGGTTGCAGATCTTTGAGATTTCGGGGTTGAACAACGGGCCTACGATGAAGCAAGCGCCGAGCTGGAGATAGAGGGCTGCAGTAGCGGGGTCAACAATTGAACCTACGCCGATTGCCATTTCGGGGCACTCTTTAGCTGCGAATTTCACTACTTCAGCAAATACTTCGTGAGCGAAGTCACCACGGTTGGTGAACTCGAAAGCACGGATGCCACCTTCGTAGCAAGCTTTCACTACTTGTTTTGCAACTTCGGCATCCTTGTGGTAGAATACCGGAACGATAGGAGCAGCCTCCATCTTGGCGAGCACTGCTATTTTATCAAATTTTGCCATTTTTATTCTGGGTTATTTTAATTAGTCCAATTAGGCTAATTAGACTAATTGGACTAATATGATTTAGTTGTGGGTTGATTAGCGCTGTACGCGACCGTTAGCGTTACCACCTGCGAGTGATTCAACTTCTTCTACGCTTACGAGGTTGAAGTCGCCGTGGATAGTGTGCTTGAGAGCTGATGCAGCTACTGCAAACTCAAGAGCTTCACCCTGGTTGGGCTTGGTGAGAAGACCGTGGATAAGACCACCTGAGAATGAGTCGCCACCACCTACGCGGTCGATGATCGGGTTGATGTCGTAACGCTTGCTCTGGTAGAATTCCTTGCCGTTGTAGATCATAGCCTTCCAGCCGTTGTGAGTGGCTGAGAATGATTCGCGAAGAGTTGATACTACATACTTGAAGCCGAATTCTTTCATCATTGCCTCGAAGATACCCTTGTAGCCTTCAGCGTCGGTGTTGCCGCCTTCTACGTCAGCGTCGGGTTTGAAGCCAAGGCAGAGTTCAGCATCTTCTTCGTTGCCGATGCAAACGTCAACATATTTCATCAACGGACGCATGATAGACTGAGCTTTTTCCTTAGTCCAAAGTTTCTTGCGGAAGTTGAGGTCAACGCTTACAGTCACTCCGTGACGCTTTGCAGCTTCGCAAGCAAGACGGGTAAGTTCGGCTGCCTTGTCAGAGATTGCCGGAGTGATACCGCTCCAGTGGAACCAGTCAGCACCTTCCATGATTGCATCGAAGTCGAAGTCGGCGGGATCAGCTTCTGCGATAGAAGAGCCTGCACGGTCATATATAACTTTTGAGGGACGCATTGAAGCTCCGGTTTCGCAATAGTAGATGCCGACACGGTTACCGCCACGTGCGATGTGATCGGTCTTCACGCCATAACGGCTAAGAGCGTTGACGGCAGCTTGTCCGATTTCGTGTTTCGGAAGTTTTGAAACGAAGTATGCGTCGTGGCCGTAGTTGGCGCAGCTTACAGCTACGTTAGCTTCACCACCACCCCAGATTACATTGAAGTTGTCTACTTGCACAAAACGATAACAGCCTTCCGGCGAGAGGCGGAGCATGATTTCGCCTAAAGTTACTACTTTACTCATTTTTCTTTAATAATTGGTTAGACTTAATGTATATTGGTTATTTTGTTGTTTCTGCTTTGTCCATAAGCTTTTGCGAACGGATGATGTTCATGCGGTTCCATATCACCATACCCATGGTGACAATCACCAGCAGTCCTGCTCCGATCCACTTCAGCGAGTGGCAGCATTGATAGATGACCCATCCGAGCGGGCTTCCTGCGAAGTCGAGGCTTCCTGCCGAGAATCCGTCGGGGATTCTTACAGCGGCATCGCCGGTCTGTGCGTAAACGTCACGTGCGGCTTCGGTGAATGCCGGAGCTATGTTGGTCACCATGTAAAGGCTGCCCACCATCACGATCAAGCCGATGATGAAGGTCTTGAGCACGTTGCCTTTGGTGAACGGAAGGATCAGGGGGAACACGTAGAACATTCCTGCGAGCGATGCGAGCGGCAGGAATTCATTGCCCGGCAGGAACACTGCGAGGGCGAGGGTCACGGGAATCAACAGGAGTGATACCACGAGGGTGGTGGGGTGACCGATGACGAGCGCAGGGCTCATGCCGATCGACAATCCTTCAGCTCCCTTGAACTTGCGGGCGATAAGCGCGCGCGTCGCGTCGCTGATGGGTTTAAGTCCTTCGATGAAGAGGACTGTGATGCGTGGAATCAATTCCATTACGGCGCCCATCTTGATTCCGAGTCCGAGAATTGCGGGGATGTTGTCGACAATCTCGCTCCAGCTGCTGTAGGACAGGCATCCGATAGCTATACCTACCACTACTCCGAGGAACAATGGCTCGCCCATGATGCCGAACTTGCGTTTAAGTCCTTCAGCGTCGATTTCGAGCTTGTTCATTCCAGGAATCTTGTCGAGTCCCTTGTTGATGATCCATGCGAAAGGCGCGAATCCCTGGCAGAATGGCTGTGGAATGGAGATGCCCTCCATGTTTTCGTAGAATGACTGGAATTTCTTGGCGGTGACATCGGCAAGTACCAGGGTGATGATGTAGCAGATGATTGCTGCGAAGAATCCCCAGGCTATTGAGCCGCTGACGAAGTAGACCACGGCGCCGATGAAGGCGAAATGCCAGTAGTTCCAAAGGTCGATGTTGACAGTCTGGGTTGTCTTTGTCAGCAACATGATAAGGTTTACGCCGAGACATACGGGGATGATAAACGCGCCCACTGCGGTGTTGTAGGCAACAGCGGCGGCGGCAGGCCATCCCATGTCGAATACAGGCAGGTTGAGGTTGTAGATTTCAACGACTTTGGTAAGAGCCGGACCAAGGCTTGAGGTGAGAAGCGCGGTGACAACGGAAAGCCCGATGAAACCGACACCCACTTTGAGGCCGCTCTTGAAAGCGTCGCCGAATTTAATGCCGATACAGGTGCCGAGGATTGTGAAGATGATAGGCATCATCACAGCCGCTCCAAGACCTATGATATATTTAAAAACTTCTTCCATGAAAGTGATAAGGATGCTTTAGGTATAGCCACTGCGGAGCCGGTTGATGGATCCGCAGTGGCTTATTTAGCACAATCTTGTGTGGTCGGGATTATTTAGGCTGTTTTCCGATGTAAGCGAGGATACCGCCGTCCACGTAAAGCACGTGACCGTTTACGGCATTTGACGCTTCTGAAGCCAAGAATACTGCCGGACCGGTGAGCTCCTGCGGGTCAAGCCAGCGTCCTGCCGGAGTCTTGGCGCAGATGAATGAGTCAAACGGATGACGGCTGCCGTCGGGCTGCTTTTCACGAAGAGGAGCGGTCTGGGGAGTTGCGATGTAACCCGGGCCGATACCGTTACACTGGATGTTGTATTCTCCGTATTCCGAGCAGATGTTGCGGGTAAGCATCTTGAGACCACCCTTTGCGGCAGCGTAAGCGCTTACAGTCTCGCGACCGAGTTCCGACATCATTGAGCAGATGTTGATGATCTTTCCCTGACGGCGTTCCATCATTGAGGGAAGGACAGCCTTGGCAACGATGAACGGAGCGGTGAGGTCAATGTCGATCACGCGACGGAAGTCGGAAGCTTCCATTTCGTGCATGGGCACGCGGCGGATGATACCTGCGTTATTAACCAGAATGTCAACCGGTCCTACTTCCTCAGCGATGGTGGCAACCATTTTCTGAACAGCGGGTTCGTCGGTCACGTCACATACGTATCCGTGAACTTTGATACCTTTTTCAGCGTATGCGGCAATACCTTTGTCAACGAGTTCCTGGTTGATGTCGTTAAAACAGATTTTTGCGCCTTGTTCAGCAAATGCTGAAGCGATTGCGAATCCAATACCGTAAGAAGCTCCGGTTACAAGCGCAACCTTTCCTTCAAGGGAAAAATTTAAGAATTGGTTCATTGTCTCTCAATATTAAATGGTTAATAAATTTAAGCGTGCACACGGTTAATAATTAGTCTGCAATTGTGCAACAGTCTACAAAGATAGGAAAAAATTCGGTGTATTGTCATTTAAAAATAGCCATCATGAAAAAAATATAGTTAAAATGGATGCCAAGTCTTAAAATAGGGACGATTTTAATATCATTTGAGCATAAAATTAAGCGTGTCGGGCAACTGACAAAATGCGGCTCTGATTGTTATCACTATATAATGAAGGATTGAATTGTTTTTATCGACGATTAATAAAGAGGGATAAGATGAGTGTGAAATCAGTGATATTGGCTATGGTTGCGGTGATCGCGATGGTCTTGCCGGCAGAATCGGAGGCGCAGATGCCTATAAAGGTGTATTCGCGTCTTCAGTTGCCGCCTGACAGCACCGACATCAATTACTATGGCAAAGAGCATTTCTGGAGAGCAGCCGGGGAAGTGTTCGGATTCAACATAGGGCTGTGGGCTTTTGACCGGTATGTGCAACATGGCGACTGGGCATATATAAATTTCAACACCATAAAGGAGAATTTCAAGCATGGCTTCAAGTGGGACAATGACAATCTCAACACCAATATGTTTTTGCACCCTTACAATGGAAGCCTGTACTATAATGCCGCGCGTGCCAACGGATTCAATTACTGGAAGTCGGGGCTTTTCTCGATTGCGGGTAGTGCCATGTGGGAATTGTTCATGGAGTGTGAATATCCGTCGACCAATGACATCATCGCCACTCCCATAGGGGGAATGTGTATCGGTGAGGTGTGTTTCCGTGCGTCGGATCTTGTGCTTGACGACCGTGTGGGTGGCGCCGAGCGTGTGGGTCGTGAGATTTCAGGGTTCCTGTTGTCGCCCATGCGTGGTGTGACGCGTCTCATCACTGGCGATGCATGGCGGCGGCGTCCCACGTCGGGCAAGTTGTTTGGCTTGCCTAATATTGCCGTGGAGCTGTCGCTCGGAACGCGTATGCTTGACTACCACCACGACGAGAGCCATGTGAAATTTGGGGCGGCGATGGAGCTTAATGTTGAGTATGGCGACCGCTTTGAATTGAAGAGCAAAAAACCGTATGACTACTTCACGTTCAACGCCAGCTTGAATTCCATGAAGACCCAGCCTGTGCTGAGCCATCTTGAGATTAAAGGCAGGCTCATCGGGCGCGAGCTTCTTGAGGATAAGGACTGCCATCTGAGCATAGGGCTTTTCCAGCATTTCGATTTTTTTGATTCCGACACTATCTCATCGGGGCTGGTTCCTTATAAACTCGGCATACCGGCAAGTTTGGGCGGCGGTGTGTTCTATCGCGATATCGAGAGACGCCGCTGGGTGTTTGACGCTTATGCCCATGCCAATGCCGTGATTCTCGGTTCGGTGCTGTCGGACTATTATATGGTGGATGACCGCAACTATAATCTTGCGAGCGGATTCTCATTGAAGGGTGGAGCCAACATGGTCTTTGACAATGACCGCTATTCGTTTTCTCTATCCCACGAGTATTACCGCCTGTTCACCTGGCAGGGTTATCACCGCAACACCAATCTTGAGGATGCTGACTACAAAACCCTCAACGCTCAGGGCGACAAGTCGGTCGCATCGTTCAATGTGACCCAGTTCCGAGCCGATATGAAGTTGTGCAAGCGGCTTTATCTCACGCTTTTGCTTGACCACTATCTGAGATCGACTCATTATCGTGATTTCCCTCATGTGAAGTCGACCACGCTATCGGCAAAACTGATGCTGACATATAAGCTCTGAGGTTTGGATGATTAGGAGGAAAAATGTTATCTTTGCGTAATAATAGAGATTATTTCTATGAGTGATATACAACAATCCATGCGTGAGATTCTTCGTCAGGAGAGCTGCGCAATTGCAAATATACCTGTGACCGACGGTTATGACCGTGCTGTTGAACTGATAATAGAGCGCGTGCATCGCCGTCATGGAAAGGTAGTGACATCAGGAATGGGAAAGGCGGGGCAGATAGCGATGAATATCGCCACCACCTTTTCGTCGACAGGCACACCTGCCGTGAATCTGCATCCCGCCGAGGCACAGCATGGTGACCTTGGTGTGATACAACCCGACGATGTGTTGCTGCTCATTTCCAATTCAGGGAAAACAAGAGAGATAATCGATCTTGTGCTTCTTGCCCGAAACCTCTATGAGGATGTGCCTCTGATAGTGATAACCGGCAATGCCGAGAGCGAACTTGCCAAGATGGCTACAGTATCGCTGTACACCGGCGGCGCCCCCGAGGTGTGTCCTTTGGGGCTTACTCCCACCACCTCCACCACGATGATGACTGTGATAGGCGATGTGCTTGTCGTCAACGTGATGAAGGCGATCGGATTTACACGTGAAGAGTATGCCAAGCGTCATCATGGCGGATACCTTGGCTGCCTTTCCAGAGAACAAAAACATTGATGAGATGAGAAAGATAATTGCAATAGGCGAGTGCCGCCTTGATATTTTTTTCCGCAATGATGTCCCGTGGCTCTCTTTGCCGGGCGCATCGATTCTGAATGCGGCGGCATCGCTCGGGAAACACAACCGCGAGATCTCCTTTGTGGGTGAGGCTGCTGCTGACCACGTGGGCGATATGCTGGTGGAATTCCTGACACGCAATAATGTGGGGACGCATTCGGTCGACCGTTTTACCGACGGTGTCACTCCCGCCACGCTCATATTCACCGACGATCATGACTGTGAGCGTCACCGTGTGAGCTACGAGCGGTATTCAGCGCAGAGTCTCGGGGTGGTGTGGCCGCGCATAGATCATGACGATATTGTGGTGTTTGGCGGCATCTACACTCTTGATGCCAGAGTCCACTCACGGTTGTTTGATATAATAAAGTATGCGCGTGACCGCAAGGCTGTCATTGTGTATGCTCCTGACATGGGGCATGATCCTGTTATCAACATGACTCATGCCAAGCCCATCATCCTTGAGAATCTTGAGATGGCTGATGTGGTTGTGACTACGGGAAGCGATCTGAAAACCATTTTCGGCGAGGATGGCGGAAGCAAGTCCTATAATCGCGACATAAGTTTCTATTGCTTCAACCACATAAATGTGGACTTCGAGGATGCGTCGGTATCGTTCTATAACAGAAAGAAGACGGAGTCGGCTGAGATAAAATGCAGCGCCGAGATGCACGGTGTGTGGTTTGCCGGAGCTATTGCCGGGGTCGTTGACTCTATTTTGAAAAATGATCTTCTTAAAGAGTCGACCGAGGATCTTGAACCTGAAATGATGAAAAATATAGTTGAACAAGCCGCTTCGTGGGGTGCGATGGCAATCGAGACAACCGACCGGCTTGTCCCGTTAAATGACAAATAAGAATAATAATGGCAACAAATCTATCGACAGGCGCTCCCAAGGGAAATATTCCTGAAATATCGTCGGGGGCAAAAGTGGCGATTGTGACCGCAGAATGGAATTCCAACATCACCGATGCTCTGACTAAAGGCGCTGTGGAGCTGCTTGAGCAGCAAAAGGTGGAGTATGAAGTGTTTCATGTGCCGGGCGCGATCGAACTCACTTATGCGGCTTCGGCATTGTGGAATGCCGGCAGATATGCTGCGATAATCGTGTTCGGATGTGTGATCCGTGGCGGTACTCCGCACTTTGATTATGTGTGTGACAGCGTGACGCAGGGGGTGACGGAGATTAATTTGAGAAAAAATGGCGCTCCGGTCATTTTTGGCGTGCTTACTGTTGACTGTGAGCAGGATGCAATCGATCGTGCCGGTGGAAAATTGGGCAATAAAGGCACAGAAGCAGCCGAGGCTGCAATAAAAATGATACATTTTCTTGAAAATATATAAAAAATTCGTATCTTTGCATCCGAATTAGGGCGAATACCAGAGTGGCCAAATGGGGCAGACTGTAAATCTGCTGGTTTATACCTTCGGTGGTTCGAATCCATCTTCGCCCACAATTTGCGGAAGTAGCTCAGTTGGTAGAGCATTAGCCTTCCAAGCTAAGGGTCGCGAG
>JAMPGZ010000001.1:328305-439760 GCA_023663655.1 Lachnospiraceae bacterium | reverse complement strand
ACCGTGACGGGACTCTCAATCGCAGGTGGATACGGTGGGTTTTCATTCTCGTGATGATTTATTGTGTCACAAAGGTAGTGTATGGATTGATGGGATTTACCCACTTTTTGTCCCACCTGGGTGAATTTTTTTGTACAACGGGCACGAGTCCGGTGCGGTTGAGGGTGTTGTCGGACATCTTCGATGCTCGTTTGTTTGTGCCGGCTTTCACCGCGCCTCGGCTATCGCCTCGTGGCGGTGCTACGATTGCAATGCCGTTTCACGGCATTCTTTTTTAGGGGCACTCTTGCAGAGTGCGTTCGTGAGGTGTGGTTGTCCGGGCACAGGTCGCCTGCGGCTCCCTGTACCGCGGCTATTCGTAAGCACTGCCTTTCAGGCATTTGTGGCATTTTCCGCATCTCGTGGCAGCTCAGATTATTTTGCCGTTGCACGGTATTTTCGGTAGGCGTTTTGCAATCTGTATTCAGTGGCTCGTTTCCAGATGAATCTTTCAGATTCGATTATTTTTTTTTCGCTTTCCGGGGGTCTCTCTGCAAAGCAGAGCGGCTAAAGCCGATAACGCTTCGCTCGGCCCCCGGCTACCGAAAGGTAAACCTTTCAGGTTCATTAGGTTATGGCGTTTTTTCAGGGGCACTCTTTGCAGAGTGCGTTCGTGGGGTGTGGTTGTCCGGGCACAGGTCGCCTGCGGCTCCCTGTACCGCGGCTATTCGTAAGCACTGCCTTTCAGGCGTTTGTGGTATTTCCCACATTTTCGGTGGTAGCTTCTTAGGCGTGGTGATGATGGTGTGTTGTTGCATTGCATTGGGATGTTGGTGTGGATTATTAAATAATTTTATTATTTTTGTCAAAAATTAAATTTGGATATCATGAAACGACTACCTATCGCAGCGATGACGCTTTTGTCGGCGTTTGTTTTTCCCACTGACAGCAGTGCTGATTCTGTAATCCTGAAAATGGCAGAGATTAACCCGGAAGCGGTTATCCTACCTGAAATTTACGGGCAGTTTGCCGAACATCTCGGAGCCTGTGTTTATGGAGGATTGTGGGTGGGGCCTGAATCACCTATACCAAATACTGACGGTTATCGCAACGATGTGCTGCAGGCATTGCGGGACCTAAAGGTGCCGGTGATGCGTTGGCCGGGAGGTTGTTTTGCCGATGAGTATCATTGGCGTGACGGAATAGGGGCGCCTGAATCGCGTCCCACTCAGGTGAATAATAACTGGGGCGGCACTATCGAGGACAATTCATTCGGCACTCATGAGTTCTTCAATCTATGCGAACTAATAGGGTGCGAGCCTTATCTCAGCGGCAACGTGGGGAGCGGTTCGGTCGAGGAGCTTGCACAATGGGTAGAATATATCACTGCCGCCGATGGTCCGATGGCTCGTCTGCGCAAGGAAAACGGCAGGGAGAAGCCGTGGAAGCTGAAGTATCTGGGTGTGGGCAATGAGAGCTGGGGCTGCGGAGGAAATTTCACCCCGGAGTATTATGCCGACGTGTATCGACGCTATCAGACTTATTGCCGCAATTTTTCAGGAAACAAGCTTTATAAAATAGCATCCGGAGCGAGCGATTACGATTATAAGTGGACTGACGTGGTGATGAAAAGGGCACATTCCCACATGAATGGAATATCGCTTCATTATTACACCGTTTCGGGCTGGGTAGGGTCGAAAGGCGCGGCTACCGTGTTCACTCCCGATGATTATTACTGGACTATGGGGAAATGCCTCGAAATCGAGCCGGTGATAGAGAAGCATATATCCATCATGGATAAGTATGATGCCAAGAAGCGTGTAGGGCTGCTCGTCGACGAGTGGGGCACATGGTGGGATGTGGAGCCGGGAACCAATCCGGGTCACCTGTACCAACAGAATACCATGCGCGATGCGATGGTGGCGGCATTGTCGCTGAATGTGTTCCAGCGTCACACTGATCGCGTGAAAATGGCAAACATTGCCCAGGTGGCAAATGTGTTGCAGTCGATGGTGCTTACCCATGGCGATCAGATGGTGCTTACGCCCACCTATTATGTGTTTAAAATGTATATCCCTCATCAGGGCGCCACTCCTATACCGCTTGATGTGGTAACTACGGTGAAGGATGTGCGTGGCGACCGCAAGATAGACATGCTTCAGGCTACGGCATCGCGTAAGGACGGACGTATCACTGTGTCGCTCGCCAATCTTGATCTTGACAATGATATGGAGGTGGATGTGCCGATTGAAGGCAAGGCGCGCAATCTTGAGGGGTCGATAATCTCAGCCAAGGCAATCGATGACTACAATGACTTTGGCGAGCCTGAAAAAATCACGCTCAAGCCTTTCACCGGAGCGAAGGCATCTAAAAATGCGATTAAGCTCACAATTCCGTCAAAGAGCATCGTTACGCTGACATTTGACGAATAAAAATTATTGATGTAGGGCGGACCAAATGTTGTATTGCAGTTTTTTAGGGGCACTCTTTGCAGAGTGCATTTGTTGGTGTGTCTAACAGCGGCTAACCGTAGGCATTGTCTTTTTATCATTTTTTGTGAGGTTTTGTGATGCCGATGGAGTTTCACGACATTGGTAGGGGTGTTTTTTCACATATAGTGGCGGCTATGATTGCATTGCCGTCACGGCATTTGTGTGTTTTTTGATGTTTTTTCGTTTTAGCTTTTTTCAGAGGAAATGCACGGAAATTGTCGATTTTCTTTGAATTAACATTTTTTAACGGGGGGGGGTATTTTATGAAAACAAATGTCTATCTTTGCAGAGTATTGGAAAAAAAGTAACCGCTGCGTAGGTTTATCAGGAATTGAAATATCCACTTAGAATTAAGTATATATATAATTAACATTTAATATTGACTTACTAAAGATTTTGTTATGAAAATCCGAAGTAACATATTATTTGCTCAACGCACATCAGCTTTCTGCCCGGATGTATTGGCGGGTGAGGATGTTGGTTTGCTGCATTCAGGAATGTAATTGTGCCTATATTAAGTGCTCTATATAATATGAAAACCAAATCGATAATCACAGCTATAGTGCTGACCTTTCTCGGCATAGTCCGGGTTCAGGCTCAGGACGTTGCGGTAAAGACCGATCTACTGAAAGATGCACTTCTGACTCCTACGATAGGGGTGGAGGTGGGTTTGGCGCCGAAATGGACCGCCGAACTGACCGGATCGCTGAACGCTTGGCCGGTTAATAACCATTATTGGAAGCATTGGATGGTTATGCCGGAGGTGCGCTACTGGTTCTGTCAGCGTTTCTCGGGTCATTTCGTCGGCGCGCATCTGCTGGGAGGTAATTATAATTTCGGAAATCTCAAGAACAATGTCAAGTTTCTTGGCACCGATTTCTCCAAGCTGAGCGATGAGCGTCATCAGGGATGGATGGTCGGCGCCGGTATAGCCTATGGTTACGACTGGATTTTGTCGGACCATTGGAATCTGGAGGCCGAGATTGGAATAGGTTGGGTTTACACCCGCTATGACAGGTATCCGTGTGCGAATTGCGGCACCAAGATCAGCAGTGGAAAGCCCCACAATTATGTAGGACCTACGAAGGCAGCAATCAATTTAGTGTATATCTTCTAACCACTAATATCTGATTATTATATGAAACTCCATAGAATTATACTTGCGCTGGGCATGGTCGTAATGGCTGTGGGAGGCGCCTGTGCCGGAGATGCAACAGTGAACGGTACAGAGGCTTACACACCCCTCAAGGTCTATGACATGAATGTGCGTGTCGATGAGAAGGCGCGCACGCTGGCGCTGACAATAGACCTGTTCATTGCCGATATGAAACTTCCGATGGATCGCGAAATGATATTTACGCCCGTGATAATCAGTGCTGACGGTAGCGAGAGCGTTGAGTTGGATCCTGTTATAATTGCCGGTCGCAACCGCTATTACTGGCATCGGCGCAATCCCGGTTCCGATTCTGCGGGCACCAAGGTTTACCGTGCCGGCGAGAAGAGCCACGCGGTGTATAAAGAGCTGATAGATTTCAAGGACTGGATGCAGAATTGCACCGTTGAGATGCAGCAAGAGGTAGCCGACTGTTGCGAGATGTTTGAGCCTGTAGATGGTGGTTCGCCTAACGGCAATGTTGAGCTCGCACGTATTGACACCCGCCGTCCTGCCTTGGACGATGAGTTTGTGTTCACTCCGCCGATTGATGCCGGTCCGGTGGTAAAGAGTCTGAAGGGGTCGGCGTTCGTAACCTTCGTAGTGAACCGCACCGAACTTAAACCCGATTATATGATCAACCGTGCCGAGCTCAAGAAGATAACCGGTTCAATCGACCTTGTTCGCGAGGATCCCGATGCAGTCATAACCCATGTGCATATCAAGGGTTTTGCATCGCCTGAGGGTTCGTATTCCAATAATGTTAGGCTTGCTCAGGGTCGAACCGAAACACTACGCCGTTATGTCCGCGACCTTTATGAGTTCAACGACACTACGATCACATCTTCGTATGAACCGGAGGATTGGGAAGGACTTCGTGTGTGGGTGAGCGATTCGGTGAAGCCCGCGCTCACGGATCGTGCCGGTCTGTTGGCGGTGATCAATGACAATTCGCTTGAACCTGATGCCCGCGACCGGGCACTCAAAACCCGTTTTCCAAAGGATTATGCAGTGGTACTTAAGGAGATCTACCCTTGGCTTCGCCATTCCGACTATACGGTGACCTACTCGATACGCACCTATAATACATTGGAGGAGATTAAAGCGGTGTATGAGGAAGATGCGACGCGGCTTCGTAACATCGACTTCTTTACTTTGGCTCAGTCCTATCCTGTTGGGTCGGAGGAGTATTGCAATGTAATGGAAAAAGCGGTAGAGATTTATCCCGATGATCCCGGGTCTAACCTGAACGCCGCCAATATAGAGATGCGGCGTGGCAATCTTGACAAAGCCCAGAGTCACCTTCTGAAATCGGGCAACACTCCTCAAGCCACCTATGCACGCGGAGTTCTGGCAGCCAAGCGCGGTGACTATCGCGAGGCGCTCATGTTCTTCACTAAGGCGAAAGAAGCCGGAGTGCCCGAGGCTCAGAACTATCTGAACAGGATAGCCGAGATTCAGAACCGCAGCACCGTGAGCCTGTCGGTACCGCTTACCAAAAAATAGAACGATAAAAAAGTCTGCGGGCGTGGCAAAATGCCATGCCGATGCCCTCGAAACTGCCAAAAAACGGCGGTTTCAGCCCCCACTCGCTCTTATCGGGCGGTAAACCAAGGATATATACGATTAATTCTTTTTATAAACCAATCTAATTTAAGTATGAACAAATTATTTGCATCTATCGCATTTGCAGCATCGGCGCTCGCGTTCGCAAGCTGTAGCAACGATGATCCAGTAGTAGAACAGGGTTCCGCTGCCGATGACGGCGGTAAGTTCTACGCCACCATCACACTCTCGCTGCCTGAAGGCTCGAGATCGTCGACAACAACACCTGACGACAACACCAACTCCGATTCCGGTTATGAGGTAGGTCTTCCTCAAGAGAACGCTGTTGGGTCGGTGCTTGTAGTTCTCGCGTCAAAAGACGACAACGAAAAATATACCTGCATTACCACAAGTGTAGCCGATGCCAAGCTGACTGCCGAGGGCAACAAGAATACAATGCCTACCTATAGCGTAGCTTTCCAATCGGAAGATCTGCTCAACAAGGCAGGTGAAAAAGTCTATGTGTTCGCATATTGCAACCCTACAGCGGCACTCGTTGAAGCCTTTAATGGTCAGAGCGGTAAGGATTTCACCGAGCTGATCGGTAATATTGAAGCCGGTTCTATTTCAGGCTCCAATGCCTTCCTGATGTCCAACAAGGAAATTGTAAGCAAAGATCTTCCGGAAAAGGATGACCTCCTCGCCACATACAATACTCAGGATAAACCATTCTATCTTGGTCCTGTAAAGGTAGCACGAGTAACTGCTCGTTTTGATTTCCAGCCGACAAGTAGAGATGGAATTCTTAATGCGTATCCGATTTACAGAGAAGGCAGCAAAACGGTTTATGCTAATATCGTGCTTGATGGCATGGCTCTTATGAATGAGGCTAAGGAGTACTACTACCTTCCCCGCGTGAGCGCTGACGGCGAAGATGCTGCTATCAATCTGTGTGGACCGGAGTATCCTTTCCTTTCCGGAGAAAATGTGCCTCTTGGTTCTTATGTCGTAAGTCCTAACGTAGCCAATAAGAAAGCCAATCCTCTTGATCTTTCTTGGGTTAAAGGAGCCTATAGCTATACCCACTTTACAGCAGCTGGAGATGCAATCGACTTCTCTGCGATTGATTATGAAGCAATTCCTGCAAAAGGTGATGGTGTTCAGGAAGACAATCCTGATGATACCACTTGGAAAGGTCCGCTGAACAAATCGGGTTACATCGTTTGGAAATATGTGACTGAGAATACAATTCCCGGCGTTGATAATCAGCGCAAGGCGGTCACTACCGGTATCGCTTTCCGTGCACGTCTGGAACCAAGCATCGTTAATCAGAAGCTTAAGGAGTTTATGGCAACAGGCAAGCCGCTTTATGCTGTCAACAACACCATAATCGAAGGCTTTGATGAGCTTAAGAAGATGGTGGTAGCCCAGCCTAATTCCAGCATAGCAGAGGGTTTCAAGGCAGCTTTCGGTCTTGAAAATCTTGATGACCTTGACAGCAAAGATCTTGATGAGACAAAACTCAACGGTAGCCACGGCATTACAGTGTACAGAAGCACCAAGGTGGGCGAAAAGTATGTTTATTACATGTACTATGCATATTACAACCGCCACAACGATAACGACAATAACACCGTTATGGGTCCGATGGAGTTTGCCGTAGTCCGTAACAATGTCTACAAACTCTATGTAGATAATATCAATACCTACGGTCACCCCGGCGATCCCAAGGATGATCCCGATCCTGAGAAACCCGGCGATCCCGATGAATCTCCCAAGACTTACTTCACTGTAGATGTAAAGGTAGTTCCCTGGGTGGTTCGCGTCAACAAGATTACGCTCTAATAGCGACACTGCAAAAAAATTGATATACTCCGGTTCCTGCCGGTCCGGAGTATATCTCTACCTTTTAACTCTCAATGTTCAATGAGATTATTTAACCTTAAAACCCGTTCCGGTCTTATCGGCACAATGCTGACACTGCTCTCCGCAGTTGCCGGACTCAGCTCGTGTGACGTAATCTACAACGACCTCGAACCGTGCCCCGAGGGCGTCAATCTGCGATTTGTCTACGACTACAATATGGAATTTGCCAATGCCTTTCCCGGCAAGGTTCATTGCCTTACGGTGTTTGTGTATGATGAATTCGGCAAATACGTGAGCACTTTCACCGAGTCCTCGCGCGAACTTCTCTCCGATGAAGGTTATCGCATGAATATCGAACTTCCTGCCGGCAAATACCGGGTGGTTGCCTACGGAGGTATGTTGTGCGATGCAGCCTCGTACCATTTCCTTGAAACTCCTGCCGCCGGGTCGGATATCACCGATCTCGGACTGGCTCTCAATACAAACATCATGGAGCACAGTTCCATTGATGCCCTCCATAATCTGCATTCCCTCTTCTACGGACAGATTGCCGATGTAGAGGTGAAAAAAGATACACCGGTCTATGAATCCTATACAGTTCCGATGATGAAGGACACGAACAACCTTCGCATGGTGCTTCAGCATCTGAGCTACGAGGATGTCGATCCCGATGATTTCGATTTCCGCATTATCGACGACAATACCTTCATGGACGGGAATAACGATGTAGTCGCCACGGGTACAGACTACAGCTACCTTCCTTGGATCACGGGTCAGGTTTCGCCCGGCACCCGCCCCTCGGGCAGCGAGGTTAAGAATGCCTTTGCCGAAATAGCTTGCGGGCGACTTATGTATAATGAAAACCCCGGAAGCACGCTCTCCAATCCGATACTTCTGATTACCCGCCACAGCGACGGCACCGAGGTTATGAAACTGCCACTGAACCAGTTGTTGCTCATGTTCAAGAGCGAGAACTATGCCTCTATGCCAGCCCAGGAATTTCTGGACCGTAAATCGGAGTGGGATATGCTGATTTTGCTTGACGAGCACTGGAAGTGGTATCAGATACAGATTGAAGTGAGCAATTGGATTGTGCGCATTAACCGCGCCGACTTCAGGGTTTGATTATCAGAGAATGGCAGGAATGTGCTTCTCGAAAACAACAAGTCTTCTCGCGAACAGAAAGAATTAGAATATGAACAAAATAATAAAAGTCTTATTCCCGCTGATGTTTATCGTGTCTGCCGCAGGTTGCAGCGACGATAGTCCTGTGGCTCCGGGAGGTGATTCCGATGACGGAGGCAAGGTTAACTTTTCGATCAATGTGTGTGCAGGAGCCAACGGTTCGCGTGCTTTTTATGATCTTCAGGATGCCGAGGAGATATACAGTCTGCGTGTGATTCTGGTGCGACCCAATGGAATAATAGAAGCCAACGAGTATATCACGGCGGAGAACGGGGTGAGTGTTTTCGGTGGTGTTCGCCTGAAAGTTTTAGGTGGAGAAGAGAAAAAAGTGTATCTCATAGCCAACGAGTCATCGGTGACCGGTCTTGACCTTTCGGCGGAGGAATATGGCAAAGGCAAGGAGTTCCCGACCGAAAAGATTACAGGTTTCGAGCTTTCGGCGCCCGGTGCCGGCAAGGCGGTGATTGATAACACCGGCGATGAGAAGAGAGCCATTCCAATGGCGGAGGTATTTGACATAAATGTCAAGGCTCCGGTGAACGAGGAGGACTACAATCAATCGGCAAATCTTTTCCTTGTTCGCGCGCTTACCAAATTCTCATTTACCATATCGTCGGATCTGACTCCCGTCGCCGACTTTGCAATAGATGAAATACGGATATCCAAGGTGGGGCAGAGCATGTATCTGTTCCCGAATGAAACAGTATATTCACCGGCTAAGTATCCTGTCTCGTTTGAGATGCGAGATATCACGGATTATAAAGTCCCCTTGACCGACAACAGTCCAATAACCTTCAAGCCTGATGGAGCGCTTACACTGAGTTCCTCATACATCCCCGGTACAGAAATCGCCTATTCCCCCGAATTATATTTTGCGGAGACAAAGTTGGAGCCGGGCGAGGTGTACACAGTGTCGGTGAAACTTGCCGGGGCATCGGAATTTTATAAGACGGATATTCCGTTGGATAACCTTCCTTCGCTGCCACGTAATACTCATGTGCAGATTAAATTCAAAGTCGAGAATACCGAAATATTGTCGGAAGCAGTATCGATTCCTTACGTAGAATAAACAACCCTCTAAAAAACAGTAAAAACCCGTATTGCCAGGGGCTGCGTCGATATTGGCGCGGCCCCTTGTGGTTTATGGCATTTAGCCCGATATTTCTGTAGTTGTTGAGGAAGAGAACGCCCTCTTAATCGGCTATTATGGAGTCGTTGAGGGTTTCGTCCTCAGATGAATTGGAAAATATTATCTCTTCATCTTCGATATCGACCGATTCCTCGTCGGTGGTATTTTCGTCCCACTCCGGTTCGGGAGTCTCGATGTAGTCGACGGGTTCGGCGTTTTCGATTTGTTCTGTCGGCTCCGGCTTGTTGTCATTTGTTTCTTTGTCTTCGTCGTTGTCCTTGGTCGCAGTTCCGGCAATGATGAAGATTGCTGCGGCTATCAGCGACCATATTGTTTTATTAAACCTGTTAAATTTGATTTTTTTCATAACGATTATTTTTGATGATGTAGACCATTGCTAATGTGATGCCTAAAAGATATGCTAAAATATCTCCCGGGTCAAATGTTCCGGGCACGATTCCCGGGAGTTGCAGCAGCTCGGAGATCAATGCTAATGCGGGAAGAAAAAATAGAGCCGGAGCTGAATGTTTCAAGTCGAAGTCCCAGATAGCTCCGATCACAAGCATATATGAGAGGATCCATAATCCATCGGGTAGTGAATATATGACCCATCCGGGCAGTGAGAAATTGATGTTTCCTCGGGCTGTGTCGATGTAATCAAGCATATTGATTTTCTCCAACCAAGAAAATAGCAACAATGAAGTGGGGCGGAAAAGCAAGTATGTGGCGCCGCCTAATGACATGGCGCATAGGGCGATTGAGAATGCTGTGATTCTGTTCGGACTTATAAGGGTCATAGTCTTTTTTTCCAAAAAGAGGCTTTTGCGCTGTTTTTACGCCAATTGTAATATTTGATTAGCTGCTTAATCGAGTTTTTATGTCCCTTTTTTGCCGCTGCCTCCCAGTTTTTGACAGCTTCAGTCCAGTTTTTCCGGTCGGCATACATTGTGCCGATGAAGCCTGTCGACGCTATATCCCCTTGAGAGGATGCTTTCTTGTATAGTTCAAAGGCTATATCTTTTAAGCCTTTAGATTCATAGGCGTTGCCTAACCATCTCATCGCGTTGAGATTGCCTTCGTCGGCTATAGGTTTTAGGAGCATGATGGCTTGTTCGATATCTTTGCCCACACCCTCGCCGTCTTTGTAGCACTTTCCAAGAATGAGACACGTTTCTGTCGATCGGTCGCCGAGGTTATATGCCGAGAGCAGATAGTTGAATGTTTTTATCTGGCTGTAGTGCTTATTGTTTTTATCGTAAAAGAATTTGCCCATGCTGCGCATTACATCAGCCAATGGTGTGTTGTCGGTTTTCAATCCATCCAGCGGCAAGCCTGACAGATAGCGGTCGGCTGAAAGTTTGTCGTTGTATTCAAGGACATAATAGGTTCCGATGTTCATTCTGGAGTATGCCGACATATTTTCCGGGGAAATGCTACTATACAGTTCCATGGCTTTTCGTGGATCCTTGTTGCACCCGATCCCATAAAAATAATAGTCTCCGATGTAGGATTTCGCCATCGCTCCATAATATTCATGGTCTTTTACCTGGTCGAAAAAATAACGAGCCAACCGATATTTCCCTGAACTGAAGTAGGTTTTGCCCAATAATAATGCCGCTTCAGCGTTATTCCTGACTTTCAGGAGGGCATTGATAGCCTGTGCGGTATCTTGCAATTGGAGGTGGGTTTTGCCTAATAACAGATTGGCATCTCTGTAGCCACCCTCTACCGCTTTGTTCAGATAAGATATTCTTGCCTGAGGCTTTGGCTCTATCTGAGCTGTTATGTAATTAGCTTTAGGGTTTCCTCGATGCGTTGCCTTGGTCAAATATGACAGTGCTGCGGGATCGGTCCATTTTCCGCCGTTATTATAGTGCTGAGCTAATGAAAGCATTGCTTGATCGTCTCCGTTCTCAATCAATTTCTTATACTCCTTCACCGCCTTGTCGCGATTCAGCTTGAAGCCGTTGTGCCCATTGTAGTAGTTGTCGGCATTGCTTATCATATCCAGGGATATTGACGAGCGGTCTTCATCGGACAGCGCTTCAATCTCGATGGTCTTAGGCTCATAGCCTTTCTTTTTGGCGGTCATTTTATATTTACCGAGAATGAATATCTCTTCTCCCGGGAGGAACTTTTTCTTGGTCGGTTTCAATGCTCCGGCTAAAGGGATCAGCTCTAATTCAATCCCGGTAGGATATGCCACAGTTATCGAGCCTCTTACGTCGGCATTAAGCAGTTGGTCGGAGGTTGACATATCGACATTGAATGTGCGGCTTATATTGCCTATTGATGCTTCTACGGTATGTGATCCGGCAGGGAGCAGTTGTGGCTTGTTCCACTTCCTTACGGGCTGTCCGTCGATCTTTATGCTTGATTCTTCAGGCGCGGAGATGTGCAGATTGAATTTCTTTGCCGACGGCAGGTTTATCCGGTCCAGAGCTTTTATGCCGTTTACGTCAGATTCAGCCACATCGAAAGTGCCCGACACTGAATCAAATCCGCTGAGTGGGGTTGAGATTTTGTAATGGTAAGTGGCAGGAGAAAGTCTTACATAAATTTCTCCGTTTTCGGTGCTGTAGGTTTGGTTGTTGACATCAAGGTCGAATTTAGTCACATTGGAGTGGAAATGTACGAATGCAGTGTTGTCATTGGTCTTCGGGATGTCCAATTTCAGGATATAGGCGTTCATTCCCTCCACGCGAGTTCCGAAGTCTATTTCGGTGGGTTCATAATCCGGATGTTTTAGGGTGATATTTCGAGTCCCGTCGCCAAGAAACAGCATATATTCTCCGGGAGTGTATTCCATTGTGCCTATCTGTGTGCTGCTCTCCACCACTAAATCGTGAAGCACCGGAATCTGTATCTTCACCAAGGCGCAGGGATCGCCGTTTATGTCTTTTCGCGGGCGTGTTCTTGCACGCAGATCGGTAGGATCCAATTTAAATTCCTTGACTTCCAGTTGCTGGGCGTGGATATCCAGGCAAAATACTATGCACAATAATATTGAAAGAAAAGTTTTCATTATCGGGTTAAGGTTATAGTGTCGCAAATATACTTCTTTTCAGGGGTATTAAAAAAGCAAGATAAAAGAAAAAGGCCGCAAAAATGCGACCTTTTATTAAGTGGAGATTGCGCTTCAAGATGGACTCGAACCAACGACCCTCTGATTAACAGTCAGATGCTCTAACCGACTGAGCTATTGAAGCATTTGAAGAAAGATAGAAATTTGCGCTTCAAGATGGACTCGAACCAACGACCCTCTGATTAACAGTCAGATGCTCTAACCGACTGAGCTATTGAAGCAATTAGTGTGATTGGCAATACGGCTCTCCGTAATTGCGTTGCAAAATTAGTGCCAATTTTTGAATTATGCAACTTCTTTGCGAAAAAACTTACATGAAATTTTAATTTTTTCTGGCGATTATGAAATCAAACATCTCCATGAAGGTGCTTTTTTCCGGAGAATCAGGGAGTTTGTCCATAATCAATGCCGCTTTTTCACGCAATGAGTCCATGTATCCGTAGGCGTAGTCGATGCCTCCGCATTCCTTGGCAAATTGGATCAGAGTGGCGATTGATTCCGAATCAAGGTTCTCATTGTTAAGCAATTCTACCATCTCATCATGGCGAGGATTCCCTTTTTGGGAAAGAGCATATAGCAATGGCAAGGTCACTTTTCCCTCGCGGAGATCATTGCCTGTGGGCTTTCCTATGTCATCGGAATCAAAATAGTCGAATATGTCATCGCGAATCTGGAAACAAAGTCCGAAAAGATGGGCGAATTCAACAAGTAGATTGATATCTGCCTCCTGAGCGTTGACTGAATAGGCGCCTATCTTCACGCAAGCCTCAAAGAGCGATGCTGTTTTTTGCGATATTATTTCAAGATACGCCGACTCGTTGAAACTGTGGTTGCGGGCTTTCTCAATCTGATTTATTTCTCCCAATGACAGAGTTTGACCTATGTCGGATATGGTTTCCACGATGCGTATATCGGAAGTTTTCACGGCATGGCGCAATGCAGAAGCGACAAAATAGTCGCCTATCAGGACTGCGATACGATTGTCCCACACTGAATTTATGGTAGGGATTCCACGGCGTATGTCGGAATCATCGACCACATCGTCGTGAATGAGCGATGCGTTGTGAAGCATTTCAACCGCTGCCGCCCCGGAAATGGTGTTGGCATTCTGTTTGCCAAAGAGTTTAGCACTCAGAATCACAAGAATGGGGCGTATCTGTTTCCCTTTGGTCTTCAGATAGTTTTCTACGATTCCATTCATTAGCTCGTTGGATGTTGTCAAACTTGAGCTGATGGATTCATTAAGCTGCTTTAACTCCGGCGCTATGGAGCGTTGTATGTCATTAAAAATCGTCATGCCTTAAATTATGGTGCAAAATTAGTAAAAGTTACAATTTATATCTAAATTTATGCTTTGAATTTATGGAGCGTTCCATTAAAAAATAAAAAAGATGAATGATAAGGTCCTTTTTCTGCTTGATGCATACGCATTGATTTATCGTGCTTATTATGCCTTGATTCGTGCTCCGCGCATGACATCAAAGGGTTTTAATACATCGGCTATATTCGGGTTTGTGAACACGCTTGACGAGTTGTTGAAGAAACATAACCCCACGCATATAGCTGTGTGTTTTGATCCTGCCGGCCCCACTTTCCGCCATGAGGCATATCCTGAATACAAAGCGCAGCGTGACAAGCAGCCGGAGGACATAACATTGTCCATACCGTACATAAAGGATATAATAAGGGCAAACGGAATTCCGGTAGTGGAAGTGCCCGGATATGAGGCTGACGATGTGATAGGGACGATAGCCCACATGGCTGAGAAGGAGGGATTCACGACCTACATGATGACCCCCGACAAGGACTACGGGCAGCTCGTCACTGACTCGGTGTTCATGTACAAGCCGTCGATACGTGGCAATGAGGTTGAGATAAGAGGTCCTAAGGAGGTGTGTGAGAAGTATGGCATACACTCTCCTCGCCAGGTGATTGACTTGCTCGCTCTGGAGGGTGATGCGATAGATAATATCCCCGGATGTCCGGGAGTGGGTGAAAAGACGGCAATCAAGCTTATTTCGGAATGGGGTGATGTGGAAAACCTGCTTGCCAATACCGATAAGCTGAAAGGCGCGTTGAAAACCAAGGTGGTTGATAATGCCGAGCAGATACGCTTTTCGAAATATCTTGCCACGATATGTATTGACGCACCGATAGATGTGAATATTGCGGGGCTGTTCAAGCAGAAGCCTGACTATGAGGAGCTGGGCAGAATATACACTGAACTTGAATTCCGCACCTTTCTCAAGCGCCTGCCCCTTAATGAAGCTCCGGTTGAGAAGAAGACTGATGCGACAGGGATGGGGTCATTGTTTGATGAACTACCGCCGCTGGATAATGCAAAGAAAACCATTGCCGATTTCAACGCCGATTACGGAAAGATAGAGCTTGACGGGTTGCGTGAGTTTGTTGCGACGGCACGAAGCAAGCGGTGCGTTGGCGTGGCTGCTTATGCCACAGGAGCCGAGGATATGACCTCGGTGTGGCATGGTATTGCCATAAGTTGTGGCGAAGGATCGGCGAGATATGTGAAGATTCCTGCCGACATTGAGCGCCGCAAAGAGGTGATGGAGGCGATAAGTCCGTTGTTCACCGACGAAAATCTGCTTTTGGTGAGCCACGACATAAAGCGTGAGATTATTCTGCTTAGGAGGGAAGGCATTGATATGACGGCGGCATATTATGACACCTCGCTTGCCCATTATCTGCTTGAGCCTGAGATGAACCACGCTTTGCCCAGAGTGGCGGCGGCATACCTTGACTACGGTACTCTCGATTATGATGGCGATGACAAGATAAGGAAGAAGGGCGAGCCGGTGCCTGTTGAGGAGGAGGTGCAAAGGATATGCGAAGTTGCTGATGTGACATTGAAACTCTACCATAAGCTCACTCCGATGGTCAGAGAACAAGGTTTTGACAAATTGATGGATGATATAGAGCTGCCGTTGGTAAGGGTGCTTGCCGATATGGAATGGACCGGCGTAAGAATAGATGTGGAGGTGCTGTCCGATTTGTCAAGCAAGTTCACTGAAAAGCTGAAATCAATGGAGGAAAAGGCTTATGAGCTTGCCGGCGGTAAGTTCAACATCAGTTCGCCGTCGCAGGTGGGTGATGTGCTTTTTGAACGTCTTAAACTTGATCCTAACGCTAAAAAAACTAAGCGCGGAGCCTATTCCACCACCGAAGAAGTGCTTGAAAAGTATCGTGACGCTCACCCCATTGTCGATATTATCCTTGACATAAGAGGATTGAGAAAGCTGCTTGCCACCTATATCGACGCTCTTCCGCAGTTGATAAATCCTAAAACCGGAAAGATCCACACCACTTATAATCAGACTGTGACCGCTACCGGACGAATATCGTCGGCGGCTCCCAATCTTCAGAATATACCTATCCGCACGGAAGAAGGGCGTGAGATACGCCGGGCATTTATTCCCGACAAAGGGGATCTGTTCATGAGTGCCGACTATTCGCAGATTGAATTGAGGCTCATTGCCGACATAAGCGGAGACAAAGACATGATTGAAGCCTTTATTTCGGATGAGGATATACACCGTGCTACCGCAGCAAAGATATATCATGAGAATATCGCTGACGTGACCGACGAACAACGCCGCCGCGCGAAAACCGCCAACTTCGGCATAATCTACGGAATCTCGGCGTTTGGCTTGTCTCAACGTCTGCGCATCCCACGTTACGAGGCTAAAGAATTGATCGACGGATATTTCAACTCTTATCCGCATATCAAGGAGTATATCGCTACAGCAATTGAGAAAGCAAGGGAGGACGGTTATGTGTCGACCATGATGGGACGCAAACGTATGCTGCCTGAGATCAATTCACGCAATGCTGTCGTGAGGGGATATGCCGAGCGTAATGCCGTGAATGCGCCTATACAGGGAACAGCCGCCGATATTATAAAACTTGCCATGGTCAATGTGTATCGTGACTTTTGCCGCGAGGGATTGAAAACCAAGATGATCATGCAGGTGCATGACGAATTGGTGTTCAATGTAGCTCCCGGAGAACTTGACCGTGTTAAGGAGATTGTGACGCACGACATGATGGAGGCATACAACGGCAAGGTGCCGCTGATTGTGTCATCAGGCGTGGGGCTTAACTGGCTTGAGGCACATTAAACATCCTCTAAGAGTCGCTGTAGTTATTCAGTGATTCTTGAAGCGATGTGATAATCATTGCCCTTAATTCCGGTGGATTCAGGACCGTGATTTTAGGACCGTATGACAATAACTCCTGCACGAAGTCGGGAGTTATTTTTATTTTGTAGTAGAATATGGAATAAGCGTCGTGAAGTATTTCGGTCTGGGAACTGTGCAGAGGCACTGATCGCAGGTATTTGGCTTGTCTTGAATCGGTGCGTATCGCCACATTTTTCACACTCCCTTCATCAAAGATGATGCCGTAGCTGTTGCGTATATACTCTTCTGCGTTAAAATCCTCAGGCACTGAGAATGTGGAGTTGACAAGTGTCACCTCGCTCATTCGCTCAAGCGCGTATGTTTTCAAGGTGTTGCTCTTTATGCTGCGTCCGGTGATGTACCAGCGTTGTTTGAAAAACTTCAGGAAGTAGGGTTCGAGCTGATTGCCACGGCTTGGATTGGTGCGTGAATATGATTGATAGGTGAATGTGACCGGATTGTTCTGTTTCAGAGCGTCAACTATGATAGGCAGATTCTCGTGGGATGAAGGGGCCTCTTCAAGAAATATTTTGTGCCCTATCTCCTGGGTTCCGCTTATGACATCGCCTATCGAAGCCGAGTTGAGCAGCCAGTTCATCGCGTTGGTCTGATGCTCGTTGCCGCTCTCGATGTAGTATTCATACGTTGCGGGATTGCATTGTATGGCGATACCGAAGATTGATTCGATGGAGTTCCGGTCATTGTAGAATGTGCGTCGAGCCATCGGTCGTCCGTTTGACAGCGATGAGCGTTCCCACAAGCGGCTTATCTCTTCACGGGATATGTTGCCATAGGAACGGATTGTGTCGATAATCCACAGATATCGGGTCAGATTTTCTCTTGCCATTGAGTCAATACAGTTTGTGGTTTGCGTGAAAATATGGCAAGCCCCATGCAGGTGAGCAGTGCGTTGAGCAGCAACAGTTCAAAACTCATTTCATAGTTGAAGGAGCTTTTCAGCCAGGATTTTGCCAGCAGACAGATGAGCGGAGCGGCGATGCACACTACCGGTACCATACGGTCATAGACCTGACGGCGGGAAAACATTCCAAATGTGAATAACCCGAGGATAGGTCCGTAGGTATAGGATGCGAGAGTGTAGACGGCGCTTATGGCATCCTCCTCGCTGATGAGGTAGAATATGATTATTACCGCCGCCATAGTCAATGCCATCGCGATATGGACAAGTTTGCGCATGGAGGCAAGTTTGGCTTCACCCTTGGATGTGCCGTCGAGAATGTCGACCGAAAAAGATGTGGTGAGCGACACCATAGCCGATCCTGCGGCTGAATATGCCGCTGCCACAAGCCCGATGATGAACAGAATGCCTACCGATGCCGGCAGTGACGGGTGGGCGGCTACAAGTCCGAAGATTTCATCGCTTTTTTCAGGCATCTCCAAGCCGGGGATTCTGTCGATGTAGATTACGAGCATTATGCCGAGGATGAGAAACAACCCGATGACGAAAAATTGCATTATTCCGCTCGTAATCATGTTTTTCTGGCTCGACAGCGAGTCGCGGCAAGCCAGATGCCGTTGCATCATGTCCTGATCAAGCCCGTTAATAGCTATAGCCATGAAGATTCCGGCTATGAACTGTTTCCAGAAATAGGTGCCTTTTGAGGGATCGTCGAAATAGAAGATGCGGAATGAGTCATGGGTGGTGACTGAGGCATATAGATCGCGCGGAGTAAAATCGAGATTCACAGCGATGAAATATACGCATAGCCCTGCCGATACCACCAGACAGAAACTTTTGAAGGCATCGGTCCATATCAGTGACTTGACTCCACCACGGAAAGTGTAGACCCACACCAATGCGACCGTGACAAGCACGTTGATCCAGAATGGAATATGCAGCGGTGTGCACACGAGGGTTTGCAGCACGATGCACACCACGAAGAAGCGCACTGAGGCGCCGAGCATCTTGGACACGAAGAAAAACCATGCTCCGGTGCGGTAAGTTCTCATTCCGAACCGCTCACCCAGATAGCTGTAGATGGAGATGAGGTTGCGGCGGTAGAACAACGGTACCAGTACAAAGGCGATTACGGCATATCCTACGATGAATCCGAGCACCATCTGCAAGTAACTAAGCCCTTTGTCGGCTACCATTCCCGGCACGCTTATGAATGTGACCCCCGAGATGGCAGCTCCCACGGTGGCGATCGCCACCACCGGCCACGGCGCGCGGCGGTTGCCGGTGAAAAATCCATTGTTGTCAGTGCTGCGTGATGACAGCCAGCTTATGCCGATGAGAACTGTGACATAAGCGAGGAATGTGATAATGATGATTGCCGGTGTCATTGGAGAGGATATAGGAGGTAAGGCTGACGGCGTGTTTTGAATGCGTTGACTTCATCTTGCCATGTGGCTTTTATTTCTGAAGCCGATTTGCCAGCCACGATCATCGGGCGTACGCGGTCATTACCTATCAGTTTGTCAAAAAATGAGTTGAAGAAAGTCGCTTTGCCTGAGGTCATGTTGTTGTAGGCATCGATGATGTAGCTTAGGTCTACGCCTGCCGATATGACTGAGTCAACATCAGCGTCACGCAGGTCAACCCCATGGCAAAGTTTGCCTAATAATGGTGGATTCTTGGCTCCGGGAACGCTTTTAGGTGTGAATGAGAAGCCTCGGTCGCGCATGGCTGGATGCCCGTAAGCCATGAACGGGAAATCGGTGCCGCGTCCCACGCTTGCTGTCGTACCCTCAAAATAGCACAGTGAAGGGTAGAGATATATCGCTGTCATGTCGCGCAGATTGGGCGATGGAGCTTGTGGGAGGGTATAACGCGACGCATGGGTGTAATTTTCCACGGGTATTACGGTAAGATCGGCTTTGTCGCCGTTCTTAAGCCATCCTTCACCATTTGCCATTGTGGCTATCTCGCCCATGGTCATGCCGTGGAGCACAGGAACCGGGATGCGTCCCACGCCGCTGCGCAGCTTCATGTCGAGAACAGGACCGTCGACAGTCATGCCGAGAGGATTTGGGCGGTCGAGCACTATCACTTTCTTGCCGTGGCGTGCGGCAGCCTCCATCGCCTCAATCATTGTGATGTGATAGGTGTAGAAGCGTGTGCCCACATCCTGCAAGTCCACTACGATAGCGTCGATTGAGTCCATAACTTCGTCGGGGATGCCGCGTTTTCCTCCGGAATATAGTGATTTCACGGGTAGTCCGGTGGCTTCGTCGATTCCGCTTTTCACGTGTTGTCCCGCGTCGGCGGTTCCTCGGAAGCCATGCTCCGGCGACAACAGCGTGGTCACGTTTATGCCGTTTTCAAGCATTACGTCAAGAGTGTGCCTATCGCCTACTGTTCCGGTGTGGTTTGACAGGAGCGCCACGCGCTTCCCTTTCAGCAAGGGGGTGTAGATGTCGGCTCGTGCCGCGCCCGGGATTATATCTTTGATTGTATCGGCGGGAGCTTCGGTTTGTGACTGAGTGGCTGAAGAGCCGCGCGAGCCGCATGAGGTGGCTTGTGGAGCTGCGGCAAGTAGAAGCGCTATATAGATTATGTGTCGGAAAATGTTCATGACACAAAGATACATTTTTATGCGGATATTGATGAGCTATTTAGCGCATTTTGACAACATACGGTGCCCTATGCGGCAGTAAATGCACTTTTTTGTCTCGCAATATTCCCGCCGCAATTGTATCAGAGCTTGTGATGTCCACGCGTCAGGACATTGGATACCTCCGGCGTTGAACAGTGAGATGATTGTATTGCTTTCGGGCTTTAACTCCTGCAATAGCCCTACTGATAGGGCGGTCAGTTCCCTGTTGTCGGTTGAAATGGAATAAGCGTGCATGAGCGGAATCACAACATTGATGGCGAGCACTGAGATGGAGGAGCTGCTTAATGCGGCTGTGACCGGTTTTTCGGTGGCTCCGCTGAAAGTGTAGTGGTTTGCCCAGTATCCGGTAAATTCTACATTGAAAAGTCGAGGCAAATCGTCAACGCTGCGTGTGTCGAGTATCTTTGACATCAGCTTGAAGCCGCCAAACAGTATTGCCGCGAGGAAAGCTATGCGGCGGTGGGGAAAGTTGGGTGGTCGCATCCGAGCCGTTTTCCATCCGAGTGAAGATGGTTTGGTGAGCGAGAATTTATGGGCGAGAAAATCATACTCCTGTTTCAGCAGAGAAGTATAGGTGTCGGGATTTTCAATATTGTCCAGAAACCCGGCTTGACCGAAAAGAAGAGCTTCGATGCTCAATTGAGAGTCAGAGTGTTTGCCGATGAATTTCAGCGGAAGGCTCATGGCAAGTCGCTCAAACGGCTCGCTGTTTATTCCGAATCCGAGCGCTCTTGCAAGGGCGGTGTAGCAAGTGGATTCCCAGTCGCCCGAAAAATGGTCGAGATAGCGTCTTATACGTTCGCTTTTTTGATAAAGCCTTTCGTAGGCAAGAGAGTCGATCCATGAATGAAGGTGCAGCGGTTCCATTACAGAGATTTCCTGACGGCAAGGGAGGTCTCGGTCGGCAAGATTGACAAGAGAATCATATCGGGCACGGAAATTGGGGCTGCAATCCATCTTCATTTGCGGTATTATGTTTCCGTCGGAACGCTTTATGGGCATATCATCTTTGGCGACCACGTGCAATATCACCGAGTCATAGGCGGGATCGGTGTGGTGGTTGTGGCGGTGCCAGTCGCTTGCTCTCACATGGATTTCCACGTCGCCTGCCCACATTTGGTCGCCGATTTTGATTTTCGCGTTGAAAAAGTCGGGTCCGGAGCCGGTGTTGAGTTTGCCGGGATCGATGATTCTTACGTGCGTTCCTGCACACGTTTTCATGTCCACCGGTTGCCACAGGCGGTGTTGCCAGATGTATTGCATAAGTTTTTCCATGGAGTCGAGGGGGATTGATTGCTGGAATTGAGGAGGAGAGGGGCAGATATGCTGAGCGGATAGGGCACGAGTTGGTGAACCCTATCCGCTTAGATATTAGATTGAGAGACGACGCAGGGTGTCGATAAGTTCCGGCTTGATCTGCTTGTCGTTCTTTATAGCTTTGCTAAAAGGCACATATACGATCTCGTCATTACGGATGCCGATCATCACATTTCGCTGGTCCTCGAGAAGAGCGTCGATTGCTGCCGATCCGAGACGCGAAGCGAGGATGCGGTCGGCTGCGGTGGGGGATCCTCCGCGCTGCAGGTGTCCGAGGATTGATACACGCACATCGTAACCGGGGTATTCATTTTTCACGCGTTCGGCAAGTCCCATTGCTCCGCCGGTCACGGGGCTTTCGGCAACAAGCACTATAGATGAGTTCTTGCTCTTGCGGAAACCGTTTTGTATAAGTTCCGCAAGCTGGTCCACCTGAGTCGAGATTTCCGGAATGATTGCCGCTTCCGCTCCCGATGCGATCGCGCCGTTAAGAGCGAGGAATCCGGCATCGCGTCCCATTACCTCGATGAAAAACAGGCGTTCGTGGCTGGTGGCGGTGTCGCGGATTTTGTCGACACACTCCATGATGGTGTTGAGCGCTGTGTCGTAGCCTATGGTCTTGTCGGTGCCGAAAAGGTCGTTGTCGATAGTTCCGGGGAGTCCGATGATGGGCAGATTGAATTCGCTGGCAAATATTCTTGCTCCTGTGAGCGAGCCGTCGCCGCCGATCACAACAAGTGAGTCTATCTCATGCTGTTTCAGCGTGTCGTAAGCGAGTTGGCGTCCTTCGGGGGTCTCAAATTCCTTGCATCGCGCCGTTTTCAAGATGGTTCCGCCCATCTGTATGATGTTGGACACGTTTTGAGTCTTGAAATCCACGATTTCGTCAGTTATAAGACCTCGGTAACCGCGATAGATACCTTTCACTTTTAGCCCGCTATATATTGCCGAGCGGGTCACGGCACGGATTGCCGCGTTCATTCCGGGCGCGTCACCTCCTGAGGTGAGAATGCCTACGGTCTTAATCTGTGACATAGTTGAATAGAGATTAAATGATATATTATCGCAAAATTATTAAATAGGAGGATTAAAAACAACCGTCAATTGCAATTTTTAACTATTTATTTCTTCGTTTAGTCGGGATTGACGCTTGTCACGATGCAGGTGGTGGCACCTCGCCATGGCAGCGCTCCCCAGTAACGCTTATATGTGACCGACACTTTTCTGCCGCTCCCTTTGAGAGAGGAGAGTTCACGTGCCACGCGGTCATTGTCGACTGAGAATACGAAGTCGCGCGAATATGTCTGCGTGGTGTCGATGAGAGCTTGGTTGACGAGCATCTGTCCCTCCCATGTCTTGAAAAGGAACCCTTGTTTTTTGAAGTCGACCACATATCCCTCTTCGTGCATGTGGGTTTCGTAGGGGGCAAGATACCTCATCCAGAATGTAGCAGCGAGCACGGCTACGATAATGAGCACCGACCACAGGAGAATCTTGCGTCCTCGGTGGCGGCGCCGAGGTTTCTCTGGCTGAGGCGCATCTTCATTGTCAAATCGTATCACGGGATCGGGCGTTTCCTCGGGCTGAGGAGCCATGAAATAGTCGGGTTTGTCGTCGAAATCCATAGTCAGGTTGAGAGTGAAGTGTGTTAAGCGATGCGTGAGCGTTTTCTTCCGTCGAGGGCTATTGAGATGAATGCGTAGATTCCGAGAAGAACCACGAAAGCGTTCTGGACTCCCCACACAATCATGGCGAATGCCGCCGCACGGTCAAACTCCACGCCATATATGCCTAATGAGAAGATGACAGCGAGGTGCCATGGTCCAAGACCGCCGTTGCTCGGGATGCCCATCGAGATGCTTGAAAGGACAAAGGTGACCAAAGCGCAGATGAATCCCAATCCCACGGTGAAGTCAAATGCCTGGAATTGTAGATAAAGCTGAAGGAAATAGCATCCCCATATAGCGAATGTGAGTAGGATCCAACGCCCTTTTCCCGGCATTTTTGCCACTACGGCAAATCCGTCCCAAAGGTCTTTCACCCAGGTGCGTATCTTCAGCACCCACTTGTTGCTGCTTTTCGACATGAACAGCCATGCAATAGCGGCGACACCGATGATGCAGACACCCCAAAACATGGGGCTGTGGAAGATGCTTTCAATCCCCTGATAAGCCTGGGGGTATTTCTCGGAGAATGCCACAAATGCCTCCCGTGCGATGAAGAATGTGCCGACTGTGAGCAACAGCACCATGGCGGTGTCGGCAAGACGGTCGCACACCATTGAGCCGAAAACGGTGGTGAACGGCGCTTTCTGGCGTTTGGCTATGTAGCCCGAGCGCCATAGCTCACCAAGGCGAGGGGCAAGCAGATTGATAGCGTATGTGCCAAACACGCTCCACGTCAATGGAGCAAGCGGAGTGTGGATTTTCAGCGCGTCGAGCTGTATGCTCCATCTCATCGCGCGGAACACATGGGAAAACACGCTAACAACCAATGCTATGCCTATCCACCAATAGTTGCACTGCCTGATCTCGGCGGTGATCACATTCATGTCGATTTTGGTGTAGAGGTAGTAGCAAAGCCAGGCACTCAATGCCACCGGCAATCCATACTTGAATATATTGCTCAGTACTTTCTTCACTGCAATTAACTTTTATACAGCACAAAGTTATGGAAAATCAATGAGAATCCAAATTAATGTTGCAGGAGCAATAACTTTTATTGCCATCTACCCCCGTGCTTGCAGACGTTAAAGACATTGCGGTCGTTAAAGAACTTAATGACTTTAACGACCGCAATTACCGTGAAGGTGATTATTTGCCGAGTTCTTTTTCGAGGATGGCGTTCACTCCTGCCGGGTCGTGTCCGGCATGGATTATGCGTCCGTCGGGGCTTAGTACGAGCAGAAATGGTATGCCGCTCAGTCCGTAATTTTCCACAAGCGGTTTTGTGCGTTCATCGCCAGCCCAAAGCTGGATCCATTCCATTTTTTCCTGCTCCATTGCCTTGCGCCATGCGGGTTCCTCGCTGTCGACGGAGATTGCCAGTATGTCGAGCTTGTCGCCATAGGTGTGATAGAGGTCGCGCACGTGAGGTATTGCTGCACGACAGGGTCCGCACCATGATGCCCAGAAATCTATCATCACATATTTGCCATTTTGGGTGAAGTCCGACAGACGAAGCTCATTGTTGAGCGTGTCGCCCACGGCGAAGTCAGTGTAGGGTGATTCGCGCAGGAATCGGCGGCTTGCTTCGATCGCGCGGTTCACCTGTTCCAGGCGTTTTGCGTCGTCGAGCTGTTGCATACGGTCGTGTACCTCGTTGAGCTCGCTTTCGGAATAGAAGAACGGCGAATTCAAGTCGTTCATCAGCAGTAGTCCCGATATGCTGTAGGATGGATGCTGCTCGATGAATGCCCTGCGTGCCGAATCCTCTTTGAGACCGGCGTTTTCATATATTTCTTTCAGGCGGTTCTCTTCGTCTTTGCTCCTGTCTTTCTTGCCGTCAGCCCAGAAAAGATCATAATGAGCCTTTCTTGCCGCAAGGTCGTAAGGCAACATAGCCTGTAGGTATTCGGCATATTGCTTTTGGGCGTTTCCTCCGGCGATAGTGACATTCTTCCTCATCTTCAGACCTCCTGTGCCAGTGAAGAACGATGGTGGCACACTGTCGATGTGGGCGGCGCTGACAGTGATCGGAGTGTTTTCTACCATGAGTTCCACCGCTTTTGCCAAGCCGTCGGGATTGTTTTGATTGATGTAAAGTTCGGCAAGGGTGGGAGAGGCGACGCTGCCGCTTAAAGAAAATGTTCCGTCCGTCGATTCCACGGCGGTTTTACCCAGCGAATGCTGTCCTCCCCGTTCCCGCGATTTTAGCTCGATAGTGGTCCCCGGCTGTAGTCCGGGTATGTTTCCGGTTATTTCGAAACCTTGTGCCGACATGGCAATGGCTGCTGTTCCGATAAAAGCTGATAATAGGATCTTCTTCATGATTATGCTGTTATTCTCCGAGATTGTTTTTCAAGAATTCGGTCGCCTCATCGGGCTTATTGGTTGAGCACACCACTTCCCCCTTGTCATTTATCAGGATGAGGCGGGGAATGGTGGTTATGAAGTAGGCTTTCGCCACTTCTCCCATCTGGTCGCCCTTGGCATATAGCTGTTTCCATGTCATCTTCTCCTCATCCATTGCCTTGCGCCAGTCGGCTTCATCCTCGTCAAGCGAGATGCTGATGATGTTCAGCTTGTCGCCATACTTTTCGCTAAGCTCCTTGACATGGGGTATCGCTGCACGGCAGGGTCCGCACCACGATGCCCAGAAATCGATGAAATTATACTTGCCGGGCACTATGTGCTGTGATGCCTGCGATGCTGCATTCTCAGGCGATGTTATGGCGAAATCGGGATATTTCATGCCGAGGGCATATTTCAAAGCAAAGTTGCGGCGGCGGTCCACGGTCGACACACGGGCGGTGTCGGGGCACACTTTCGCGGCGTCAGCCATGGCGTTGATCTCATCGGCGGTGTAAGCAAATGGATTTTCCAGCTCTTTCTGTGTGAGATAAGCTGAAATGTGATATTCAGGATGTGCTTTGATGAATCCCGCACGCACGGCGGCAAAGTTGGCTTCGGCTTCCTTGGCAAGCGCTTCATATTTGATCATGGTGTCGCGGTTGTCGTTGGTGTCGAAGTATTTCGATGCTCTCATGTAGCTTGCCTGACGCGACCGCAGATAGGTGTCCTTTACATGGCTGCGGTAGCTGTTGAGTTGCTCCTGAGCGGTGCCGCCGGTCACAGTCACATTGTAGTCAGGTTCCGATATTTTTAGAAGACTGTCGAGAGGGAGTTCCGTGCCTATGCTGTACTCTCTGTTTTCAATCATCACCGGTACTGACAATTGTGTCATATATCTGCCATGCTTGGTGCTATACTTGGAGAGTGCCAGAGTGCACATGCGGGGAGAATCGACCGATCCGTTGACCTCAAATGCTCCTCCCGTAGAGATAGCTTCTGCAATCGTCACTTTCTTTCCGTTGGGGTCTTCGACATCGGTAAGTGTCACTTTCACGCTGTCGGGAAGTCCGGCTATGCGTCCTTTGATTGAAAATCCCCCTGCATTCATGGTAAGAGGCATAGCCGCCACGAGGGCAGCTATAGCCAATGCATTTATATTCATAAAACTAAATAGTTGAAATTATGATAGTTTACAACACATTTTATTCCACATCCTTCACCCATCGCACACCGAGGTAGCATGAAGCACTCAGGCAGAATCGCGATACCGCACCTGAGTTCGCTGTGATACGCCGGCAATATACCATGGTGTCGTCCGCGTAGTCAGGATTGATTGTTGAAGTCCAGTAATAACCGTATTCTCCAACAAAGTCAAGGTTCATATCGATCCATCCAAAACTTTTGATCGGCACACATGATCCGTTGAAGCTCAAGCCAAGCTCGCATCCGGAATCGGTTTCCATCATTGAGTATGCCACGCCGTCGCCACGGTGACCGTATTTGTCAGGATTCTTTATACCAAGAGTCTTTTCAAGTTTCTGCCAGTCATTGTCGGACGGTAATCTCCATCCATCGGGGGCTGATTCCATTGCTTCATCAAAAGATAATAGATTGCCATGGACGGGGAGATAGTTCTGTTCATAGTCATCAATAGCCGCTTGCGTTCCAAGGACATAAGTCCATCTGATGTTATTGAAATATTCAGCTTCGGCAAGTGATGTGCCGTTTTTGGCATTGGTTGTTGTCCACATCTGATCCCCTATTCTGACCCAGTCATACACATTGCCTTGATTGTCGGTCACAGTGCCACGGGCATCGGGTGTCACATCAGGAAGTTTATCGTCATCGCTGCATGACGAGAGCATCACACCCGTCAAAGCGATAGCCATATAAATAAATCGTTTCATTATTTCACTGCATTAAAGTCAATACCGAGATTGATTAAAATTTCTTTAAGAATTTCATATTTTAATATGATTTTTGGGTAATCTGCCCATTTCTCACGGAATTCAGTTTCATCTTCGTCGAAGATGGCATTTTTGAAATGTATCAGGTCATTCTTCTTGTTAGGGAACTCATCATAATCAGGATCTCCATAAGAATCAGGATAATATTTCAGGAACCCTGCTTCGTAGACAAGTGTTACATCCTGATCAGTCATCCAGTCGGGAAATTCTTCGTAGGGTGAAGAATAATAAAGGTCTCCGCAAATGTCGAAAAAGTCGTTTACTTCGGGAGAGTAGTTGTTTATCTTTTCATCGACCAACTTTCGTAGCAGAGTTTTGCCCATTTCTTTTGCTTCGTCCTCGTCGGTGATGTCGGTCCAATCTTCAGTGGCGATTCCAAATGATCTCCAACAACTTGCGAATGGCACATCGTCATATTCGTCATAATCGCTGTCATAAGACTTTATTTTGTTGAAAAGAGCAATGGAATAGGGTTTCATCGCACCGCCCTCAATATTGATGTAAGGGATGAAATATTTTTCAAGGTTGGTGGTGATGTTGGTTTTCTTATCGTCGTCAATATAGTCAAAGAAATATTTAAGTAAATTGTGACCTGTGAAGTTCCAGCTGAAATCAATGGTTTCGGCTCGATCTATTCCATAGTCATCGGTGTAATACCCCAATGTGTCATTGAACACAAGGTGAATGCCTGTTCTTTCATAAAACCCTCGACGCAATTGAGCTTCTGCACTATTGTCGGAGGCGGCAACCTCAAAATAGTTAGGATATGCCGGTCCCGGCTTGAGGTTGTCTTCGTTGTCAGAACAAGCACACATAATGAGTGCTGCTGTGGCAGCGGCGGTGCCAAGTAGTAATTTAATTATATTGTTCATCGGATTACATTTTGATTAATATGGTTGGACAATTGTTACCAATCCCAGTCATCCCAATCGTCATCGTCATAATCGTCATCATCATCGCCACTGTTGCTTGGGAGTGTGGTGGTGTAGGGTGATCGATTCGGGCGATTGGCATTGCCGAGAGAGTTTTGGAAATTGCGGATTGCACGGGGGATGGGAAGCGTGTAGGCTCCGTCGTTTTTCTCAAGACGATACCAGTCGGTGTGATCCAGATCATCTCCCCATCTTCCGGAGTAGTAGTTATAGCCATGTTCGATTTCTTTCGACCACGGATAAGGCTCGCACACTGTGTAACGGCGCAAATCAAACCAACGGTGTCCCTCGAGGAGGAATTCACGAGCCCGTTCGTCACGGATTAAGTCGATGAGGTCATTTCCCGATTCCGTAATGGTGACTTTGTTGTTCATTCGAGTGGCAAGCAGACGCTCAAGATAGGAGCGTGCTGTCGATTCCTCGCCTAAGAACGCTGAAGCTTCAGCCAAGGTGAGATATGCTTCCGGAGTGCGGAGAGTGAATACACTTCCTGTGGTGAAGTAGGAACCCCAAGCTTCGCGTTGCCCGTTGACTTTGCGGAACACATTCGGGCGACCGTATTGAGTATCTCCTATATAGCGACCCATGCGCAGGTCATTACGGTCGTAAAGATTTATCATATCTTCCGATATTGTCCATGCCGGCATTGCTGATCGGCTGTCCACAAACGCCGATGCGACAACGTAATCGCCCATAGTGAAGATATATTCAGGAGAAGATGTGTCGATGCAGTTCTCTCCCGGAACTTTTGTTGCCAGATTCAGCAATTTGTCATTGGCAGAGAGTACTTCCTTAGCTTTGGCGGCGGCATTTTCCCAATCCTGCATATATAGGTACACTCGGCTCATAAGCAGCTTCACTGTGTTGATGTCGGCACGGTACAAAGTTTTACGTTCGATATCGGCAAGCAGGTTCTCGGCATTTTTAAGATCAGAAAGTATACGGTCATAGCTTTCGGCAAGAGTCGCACGCTTGAATTCGATGTCTTCTATCACCTCCGACAACTTTATCGGCATTCCTGTGGTCGATGCTGCTGTCGACGGAATATAAGGCTCGCAATAAAGATTGGTGAGAATAAAATAGTACAGTCCGCGCAAGAAATGGGCTTCTCCTTTCACTCTGTTTTTCTGAACCTTATCAGATGGGTGAGGTTCGGGCTGGTCATCAATAAGTGATATGACCATATTGCACACATTTATACGGCTGTATAGGCTGTTCCATGCATTTTCGTCGCCACCCACATATCTTAATTGATAGTCTACACCCGTGTCTTGTTGCCATGTGAAAAATGGAAACATTTTTGAATAAAATCCGATATCTTCTGATTTGTCTTTTGCGGGTGTTATCTCATCGGTCATGAAGTGAAGGAAATCAAGGTCTAAATCCTGTTCGGTATATAACGAGTAATCCTCTACGTAGACTTTTCCTGTTTTGGCATAGGCTTCGCCGATGAGCACTTCGTCAAGGTCTTCCCATGAGTTAACTTTAGCCAAGTCTTGGGAATACTCTTCCAGAAATGAATCGCAGCTTGAGAGTGCAACGATGCCGAGAGCCGAAATAAGATAAAATATAGTTTTCTTTATCGTTTTCATAATGGAGAAACTGTTTAGAAGGTTATGTTGAGTCCGCAAGAGAATCCGGGACGGTCAGATAGCTGCACGGTGGTGAATCCTCCTTGTGTCGGGGTCTGCCCTTTCAGTTTAGAGTCACACAGGGTAAACAGATTGGTGCCTGTGACAGTGAGTTCAAGACGCTGGCATCTCCATCCTTTCAACAGGTGCTTCGGGAAGTCGTAGGAGAGGCTCAGTGTTGACAGCTTGAGATAGTCGGAGCTTACAACACGGAGGTCGGAGTAATCATACATGTCCCATGCGTTGTCGGCTATGATCTGTATGCCGTCTACATTGCTTGACCAGTGGTCTTGATAGCGGAAATAACTTGGATGGTTCTCCCCGATTATTGCCGGAATATTGGTGTGCAGTTCATCGCCCGGTTTTATCCAGCGGTCAAGATAGTCGCGGCTGAGGTTGTTTTCTGATTTTATCTGTCCAAACTTGGCGTAGATTCCATCGCTTGCTACTCCAGCTCCATACATTCCAAACAAGCGTGTTTTTGCGCCGAGGCTGTAGGTGAAATTGGCACTGAGTCGCAGGTTTTTCCAACGGAGCATGGTTGAAAGATTTCCTGACATGATCGGTTCGCGTGAACCGGTGGCTTTCAATACAGTAGTGTAGGTGTCGTATTTGCTTAATCCGAGCAGGTCGGATGTGTGGTCAAACCAGTCGTCAAACATAGGACCTCCGTCCACCGGGCTTAGTCCGATGAAGCGATAGGAGTAGAATGTGCCTACTGGTTTCCCTTTTACAATGGCATTACCGTTGAGGAAGTCGTTAAGCTCGTATTGTTCGCCTGACGGTAGTGACTTTATGCGGTTGATGGCACGTGAGAAATTGGTTGACACGCTCCATTGCCAATCGCGGGTGTCGATGGGGCGCACTGTAACGCCTACTGAGTAACCGTCGTTGTCAATATCTCCGCCATTCACTATGTAGGTTTCATAGCCGTTGATAGTTGATATTGACTTATCCATGAACGCGTCTTTGGTGCGTTTCCAGTAGAATGAGGCGTCGACTTGGAGTCGGCGGTTGAAGAATCCCCATTCAAAACCAAGGTTGTAACTTGTGGTTTTCTCCCATTTAAGGTCAGGATTTGGATTGCGTTCCACACTTGACGTGAATTCTCCGTAGAATTCGTTGTAGGGATTTTTTCGTATAATCATCACAGGAGATTGATCGGACAGCATATTGCCTTGGAAACCGTAACTTCCCTTGATTGAGAAGTAGTCAAGCCATGTGAGCTGCTTGAAGAAATCGAGCTGTGCGGCATCGAATGATGCCGATACTGACCAGATTGGAAGAAGTTTGTCGTTGGCACGGTCGCCGAAATTGTTTGATCCGTCGACACGAGCATTGGCGTTGACAAATATGAGCCGTCGCCAGTTGTAACTTGCTGTGGCGTAGGCTGACATTACATTTTCCTTTGAATTTATCACAGAAGGTGTGTTGTCGGAAAGCCATGATGCATAGTTGGTGTATTTTGTCAGGTCTATTCCTTGAGCAAAGCTCATTCCTCGTTCCGGGAAATAGCCTCGGGTGATGTTGGAGTATCCTTTGTATTTGTTGGATGAAGCCTCAAAGCCTATGCCTCCGCTGAAGTTATGCTCGTCATCGTTGAAATATTTGTTCCAGTCGAGCTGGAGACGTGCAGTCCAGTTGCGTTGGTCGGTAGTCGAATGAGTGAGTTCTCCGCCCTGTGGCATAGCGCTCCATTCGGGTGCTGCCTCACCATATTCGCTGCCACGCAGTTTTGCCGCGTGGTAGGTCTGTGCTCCCCATAGACTGTTGATAGTCGTGTTGGATGCAGTGTATGAGAAGATTGCGTTTGCCGACAGCCAGTCATTGATGTGGAATCTGAAATTGGCATCAAAAGTAAGGCTGTTTCCATCCTGCTCCACACCGCTGTTTTTAAGCTCATTGAGAATATTGTAGTTATATCCGTCCTTTTGAAACTCGCATTGTTTGTAGAAATAATATTGGTTGTCTTCGCCGGTATATGCCGGAATGGCACGGCTGGTGCGGTAGGCATATTGAATAGGAGCAATTTCGCTTTGGTAATATTCGCGTTCCGACACATTTCCTTTCAGGCTGAATGCCGCAGTGAGCCATTTTGCAAAATTCACGTCGAGATTGATCATGGCATTATAGCGGCGGTTGGTGGTCCCTTTTACGATGTCATCGTTGTCGGTGAATCCAAGAGATGCGTAGTAGGAACTTTTTGATCCGCCTCCGCTGAGTGTGAGCGTGTGCTGTTGCGAGAAGCTGTCGTGGGTGAGAAGATCAAACCAGTCGGTGTTGACTGTCTCAAACCAAGCAAGCTGCTCGTTGAATTGTGACTGGTTTATTCTGCCGTTGTAAAGCTCGTTCATCAGATATTCGAATCCCACAAGCGTGTTGCCGCTGTCATATACATAATGGTTATTGAATAGATCGCGGGAGAGGGCTATGCGCTCTTTCGAGTTGAGCACGTCAACCGATTTGTCGGAATATCGGGGCCGGAGTTTCCATGTGAAATTGTTGGCGTAGCGTATCTGCGGCGCTCCCTCTTTGCCACGCTTGGTGGTGATGACGATAACGCCGTTGGCGGCTTTGGTTCCGTAGAGGGCTGTTGCCGAGGCATCTTTAAGCACGTCGAGCCGCTCGATATCCTGCGGGTTGAGTCCTGCGATTGCGTTACCGATGCGGTTCACATAGTCGGGATCATTAAGTTCGTCGGGAGATATTGCCACCGGATCTTTCACCACAATTCCGTCGACCACCCACAGCGGCTCGCGGTTACCGATGATTGATGATGTTCCCCGGATACGTATTCTCGGTGCCACACCGGCTTCACCCGAATTTGACATATACATGAGATCGGGCACCTGTCCTTCGAGCATCTGGTCGATGCTCAGCGCATCGGGACGCAGGATGTCCTCTGCCTTGATGGAGGTGATGGCGCTCGTCGAAGCGCGCTTGTCGATCACCTGATAGCCGGTGACAACAACGTCGTCAAACTGGTTGGCATCCTGTTCCATCACTATGTGTAGCGGCTTGCCGTTCCAAGTAGCTTCCTGACGTTTCATGCCCACGAACTGGACCACGATCTGCACTGATGATTTTCCTCTGGTGGACAGTCGGAAATTACCGTCGATGTCGGTTACTGTTCCGTGCTTGGTGTCTTTCTTCTCGAAGACCGACGCACCCGGGAGCGGTTCTCCCTCTGCGTCAACTACTGTGCCGGAAATGAATGTCGCATAATCTTTCCAGTTATTGGAATTCTGCGCGTTGGTCTGCATACTGCACATCAGCACAAGCAACCCTATAAAAATGGGGGGGGGGTAAAAGCTTGATGAGCAGTCCTTTTGTTGTTGCTTCTTCCATTCGGTGATTGGTGATAATGATTAAGAATTCAATAAGCAAAGCAATCAGAGTGGTTTATTTTAACATTTCATCATGATTGCAACGCAAATTTAGTAAAATAAAATATAAAACAGCGCATAATGATTAAAAAATACATAAAACGGATTCATTTTAACGATGGAATGTGAATTTTTACAAATAAAATGTTGCATATTTCAAGGATGGATGGCAATTTGAATGGATTTGAATGGATTTGAATGGTGGATGCGCATAATTATATGTATATATTCTATGGCGGACGGTTTTTCTTCGTGTCATTGTGAGGTGATGGCTGAATGGTGTGTTTTGCGGAAAAACTTTGTTGCGGTGGGTTAAATTTTGTTAAATAAAGCGGCGTGTGTGGCGGCGGCGCTCTGCTTGATTTGCGTTTGGCACAAGAATTTAGTATCTTTGTAGCAGATTCGAGTACCGGAGGGGGCGAAAGTCTCCTCCGCATTTTTTAACAGCCAATCGGTCAACTTGAGAAATGATAGACAAACAGAAACTTACAGACACAATCAACGAAGCGATAAAGGATACTCCATTGTTTTTGGTAGACGTTACCGTCACTCCCGATAATAATATTACTGTCGAAGTCGACTCGATGGAGAGCGTCGACATTGACGAGTGTGTGAAACTCACGCGTGATATTGAGGCGGTGTTTGACCGCGACGTTGAGGACTATCAGCTCGAAGTTGGCTCAGCCGGGCTCACCTCTCCTTTTAAAGTCAAGGAGCAATATGTGAAGAACATCGGCAACCAGGTGGAAGTGCTCACCCGCGACGGACGCAAGTTCAAGGGCACGCTCACCGCTGTGGGCGACGACGACTTCACTGTTGCAGTGACAAAGAAAGTGAAGGAGGAGGGCAAGAAACGCCCTGTGGAGGTCGAGGAGCCTGTGGTGACCAAAGTGGCTGACACGAAAACAGTAAAATATTTAATAGATTTCAAATAAATCCCAACGAAATTATTTCAAATCATGGCTAAGAAAGAAGAATCCCCCAATATGGTGGAACGATTTGCCGAGTTCAAGGAGCTTAAACACATTGACAAGGCTACAATGATTTCGGTTCTTGAGGAATCATTCAGAAATGTTTTGGCTAAGATGTTCGGTACCGACGAGAACCTCGACGTAATCATGAACCCTGACAAAGGGGATGTCCAGATATTCCAGAATCTTGAAGTGGTTCCCGACGGAGAGGTGACCAATCCCTCGACCCAGATATCGCTGAGCGATGCGCGTGCCGACCAGAACCCTGACGTGGAGATCGGTGAGGAGCACACCCGCGAGATTATTTTCGAGAAGTTCGGACGTCGTGCCATTCTTAACCTCCGCCAGACTCTTCAGTCAAAGATCCTCGACCTTCAGAAAGAGGCTATCTTCTCGCAGTTCAAAGGGCATGAGGGCGAACTGGTGTCGGGCGAAGTGTATCAGACATGGAGCAAGGAGACCCTGCTTCTCGACAGCGAGGAAAACGAGCTTATCCTTCCCAAGTCGGAGGCTATCCCCGGCGACTTCTTCCGCAAGGGTGAGACTGTGAGAGCGGTGATCTCGAAAGTTGACAACAAGAACAACAATATCCGCATCACGGTGTCGCGTACATCTGACGACTTCCTCCGCCGCCTGTTTGAACTTGAAGTTCCCGAAATCCATGACGGACTTATCAACATCCGTGCCGTGGCTCGCATCCCGGGCGAGAGAGCCAAGATAGCCGTGGAGAGCTACGATGACCGCATTGACCCGGTAGGCGCCTGCGTGGGAGTGAAGGGTTCGCGCATCCATGGCATCGTGAGAGAGCTGCGCAACGAGAATATCGACGTGATCAACTACACTTCCAATAACGAGCTGTTGATCCAGCGCGCCCTCAGCCCCGCGAAAATATCATCGATACGCCTTAACGAGGAAGAGAAACGCGCCGAGGTGTTCCTGCGTCCTGAAGAGGTGCCCCTCGCCATCGGTAAAGGCGCGCTCAACATCAAGCTCGCCTCCAAGCTCACCGGCTATGTGATCGACGTGTACCGCGATGCCGGCGAGGAATTCAACGATGATATCTATCTTGATGAATTTAAGGATGAAATCGACGGATGGGTGATCGATTCGTTGAAGAACATCGGCTGTGTGACAGCAAAGAATGTGCTTGCCATGCCGCGTGAAGAGATTATCGAGAAAGCCGATCTTGAAGAGGATACGGTCGACAACGTGATTTCTATCCTCAAAGCAGAATTTGAAGACTAAAAGACATTACTCTAAAACTCAATATGGCGAAAATAAAAATAAGCAAAGTAGCAAAAGACCTAAACATAGCCCTTCCGACCGTCATTGATTTCTTGCAGTCAAAGGGTATAAATGTCGATATGAACCCTAACAGTCGTATCGATGAGGATGCCTATAAGTTGTTGGTATCGCATTACGGTGACGACAAGGCTGTGAAGAAGTTGGACGAGCCCAATGCAGAAGTTCGCCAGACAGAAAAGACAAAAGAAACAGAGACGAAGAAAGCCACAATAAACGTCATTGCTCCAAAAGTGGTGGGCCACATAGATCTTGATGCCCACAAGAAACCCGCCCCCAAGAAGGAGCCGGTGGTTGAAAAGCCGCATTCGGAGCCCGTTAAGGTCCAAGAGCAGGTCAAAAAGGATGTTGCTGTTGAGAAACCTGAACCGGTGAAAGCCCAAACCGAGCCTGTAAAGGTTCAGCCTAAGGCAGAGCCGGTTGTGGAAGTTAAAAAAGAATCGGAAGCAACTGTGAAAACTGTAAAGACCGTCAACGAAGAGAGTCCGAAACAGAAGCCTATGAATAGTAAAATAGAAGATACTAAAATTGCCGCCAAGCCGGAGCCGGAAGTGAAGAAGGCCCCGGTGGTTCAGCCTGAGCCTAAGAAAGAAGAGCCCAAGAAGGCTGAACCCGAGATATTCACCACCGGACCTATAACCGGAGGACCTCAGTTGAATGTGGTGGGAAAGATCGACCTTTCCGCCATCAACCAGCAGACCCGTCCTAAAAAGAAAACCAAGGAGGAGCGACGCAACGAGCGCCTTGCCAAGAGCGGACAGGGCAATGCCGGACAAGGGCAAGGTCAATCCTCGGCTGACAAGAAAAAACGTCGCCGCATAGGTAAAGAAAAAGTAGATATTGAAAAGAGTTCCAACCAGCAGCAGTCGCAGAACAATGGCGGCAGCCGCGGTGGAAACGATAAGAACCATCAAGGTGGAGGTCAGCAACGCAATGACCGCAAGCCTAAGGATCGCAATCGCCGTCCCGTGCACACGGAAGTGAGCGAGGAGGATGTGCAGAAGCAGGTCAAGGAGACTCTTGCCCGTCTTACCAGCAAGGAGAAGGGACAGAAGAAGGGTCTTAAATGGCGTAAGGAGAAGCGCGAGGCGTTCCATTCGCGTGAGCGTGAGGCGGCTGAACTTGAAGCTGCCGACAGCAAGGTGCTGAAGCTTACCGAGTTCGTTACTGCCAATGACCTTGCCATAATGATGGATGTGCCCATCAACAATGTCATCGCCACCTGTATGAATCTCGGTGTGATGGTGTCGATCAATCAGCGTCTTGATGCCGAGACGATCAACATCGTTGCCGATGAGTTCGGATATACCACCGAATATGTTTCGGCAGAAGTGGTTGAGGCTATCCAGCAGGATGAAGACCAGGAGGAGGATCTTGAAAACCGCCCGCCGGTTGTGACTGTGATGGGTCACGTGGACCACGGTAAGACCTCGTTGCTCGACTATATCCGTAACGCCAACGTAATCGCCGGTGAAGCGGGAGGTATTACCCAGCACATCGGTTCATATAATGTGAAACTTGAGGATGGACGCCGCATCACATTCCTCGATACTCCGGGTCACGAAGCGTTTACCGCAATGCGTGCCCGTGGAGCGAAGGTGACCGACATCTGTATCATCATTGTCGCTGCCGATGATAATGTGATGCCGCAGACCGTCGAGGCTATCAACCATGCTTCGGCTGCCGGTGTGCCCATCGTATTCGCAATAAACAAGATTGACAAGCCTACCGCCAACCCTGACAAGATTAAGGAGGAACTTGCCCAGATGAATTATCTGGTCGAGGAATGGGGAGGTAAATATCAGTCACAGGATATCTCGGCAAAGAAGGGTATCGGTGTGAACGAGCTTATGGAGAAAGTGCTTCTCGAAGCAGAGATGCTTGATCTAAAAGCTAATCCTAACCGTCTTGCCACCGGTTCGATCATCGAATCATCGCTCGACAAGGGTCGCGGCTACATCGCCAATATCCTTGTGCAGAACGGTACTCTTCATGTGGGTGACATCATTCTTGCCGGAACTCACTTCGGTAAGGTGAAGGCTATGTTCAACGAGCGTAACCAGCGCATCAAAGAGGCAGGACCCGCCACTCCGGCGCTTATCCTGGGACTTAACGGCGCTCCTACTGCCGGCGACACATTCAATGTGATGGAGACCGAGCAGGAAGCCCGCGAAATCGCCAACAAGCGTGAGCAATTGCAGCGTGAGCTCGGATTGCGCACAAGCAAGCGTACCACACTTGAGGAGATCGGCCGCCGCCGTGCTATCGGCAACTTCCATGAACTCAACATCATCGTCAAGGGTGACGTTGACGGCTCAATCGAGGCATTGTCCGATTCGCTTATCAAGCTGTCGACCGAGGAGGTGCAGGTCAATGTGCTCCACAAGGCAGTCGGCGCTATCTCGGAGAGCGATGTCACACTCGCTGCCGCTTCCGATGCCGTCATCATCGGTTTCCAGGTGCGTCCCTCTCAGGCTGCACGTCGTGCCGCCGAGCGTGAAGGCGTGGAAATCCGTCTGTACTCGGTCATCTACCAGGCTATCGAAGAGGTGAAGGATGCTATGGAAGGTATGCTCGCTCCCGAATACAAGGAAGAGGTTGTCGGTACAGCCGAAGTGCTCCAGACCTACCGCATATCGAAGGTGGGTACCATTGCCGGAGCCATCGTGCGTGAAGGCAAGATCAAGCGGTCATGCAAGGTGCGTCTCATCCGCGACGGTATCGTGCGTTACACCGGCGAGCTCGGCTCGTTGAAGCGATTCAAGGATGACGTCAAGGAGGTGCTGACCGGTTACGATTGCGGTCTTAGCATTGCCGGATACAATGACCTTGAAGAGGGCGACTTTATCGAAGCATTCGAGGAGGTTGAAGTTAAAAAGCAATTGTAATGCCTCGTCAGGTTTACGTTAATATCGGATCTAATCAGGGCGACCGTTATGCTCACATTGAGCAAGCGGTCGCCCTGATCGCAAATCTTGCCGAGGGTGGCGAGGTGTTGCGGTCGGCTGCCGTTGAATCGGAGCCGTGGGGATATGTTTCGGACAACCGTTTTGTGAATGTGGGGGTGGTGTTTTGCACCTCACTTTCCCCTCGGGAGCTTCTTGCTCGGCTTCAAGAGATAGAGCGGAACATCTCACCGGCATCTCACCGTGATGCCGACGGGCGTTATATCGACCGGGAGATCGACATTGACATTATCGTCATAGAGGATGTGGAGGTGGACACTCCTGAGCTGACGGTGCCGCATCCCCACATGAAACAGCGTGATTTTGTCATGGAGCCGTTGCGTGAATTGTCGGACTCGGCGGCATGGCTTAAAAAGTATTTATAACAATGGCTGATAACTATCTTGAAAAGCGCATGGAGGAGTACCGTGCGGGAAAACTTGCTCCCAAGCGGCAGATCATTCATGTGCCTGTGTCAAAGAAAAGCGGCGATTTCTGTTTGTCGTTTGAATGCTTGAACGTAATTGTGTTGGGTGGATGCTTTGAGCTTGCTTCGGCGGTGGTCGAAGCGTTTCGCAAAGTTGATTGCCGGGTGGCGTTATGCCACGACGCCGAGAAAGAGTGCCGTGTATTGGCTCAGCGTAGCGGTTGCCGCTACTATCCGTTTGACCCTTGCGATGAAGAGCGTTGTGACTATATGGTTGACGACGTGGAGGCACGTTGGGGCGGCGTTGATGTGGTCGTTGACCTTCGCTGTGTGGATGCCTATCCTTCGGAGCAGGTGGATACCGCCGCCACTCTCATGCTTCTCCACTCCCATCCCGCCTTCTCTTTCATCACCTCCACAACGATACGGATGCCAATATAATATTTTGGAAAATTGTCTGTGAATTGGGTGGAATTATGTAAATTTGTAAGCAAAATAAATTTTTAAGAATAATAATGGAAAGCAAATTGAGAATCGCCGTTCAATCGAAGGGCAGATTGTATGAAGAAACGATGGAACTTCTGTCAGAGTCGGGAATCAAGCTTACCGCAGTGAAGCGTACATTGCTTGTTCCGGCACGTAATTTCCCTATTGAGTTGCTGTTTTTACGTGACGATGACATTCCTGAATCGGTGGCAAACGGTACTGCCGATCTTGGAATCGTAGGACTTAATGAAGTTCTTGAAAAGGAAAAGAATGTGGTTGTTGCCAAGGAACTTGGTTTCAGCCGCTGCCATCTCTCGCTTGCTATTCCACAACATATTGACTATCCCGGGTTGAAATGGTTTGAGGGACGTAAAATCGCTACCTCTTACCCGGTCATTCTCTCACGCTTCCTTGAACGAGAGGGGATTAATGCCGATATTCATGTCATCACCGGATCGGTGGAGATCGCTCCGGGCATAGGTCTTGCCGACGGTATCTTTGACATTGTGTCGTCAGGTTCCACACTTGTCAGCAACAATCTTGCCGAGGTGGAGAAGGTGGTCGACTCTCAGGCTGTGTTGATAAAGGCTGCCGACCGTCAATTGTCGGCTGAGAAGCAGGCTACTCTTGATGAACTGATGTTCCGTTTTGAGGCGGTTAAGGCTGCCGACGGGAAAAAGTATATTCTGATGAATGTGCCTAAGGAAAAACTTGACGAAGTTCTTTCGATTCTTCCCGGCATGAAGAGCCCCACAGTGTTGCCGCTTGCCAATTCCGACTGGTGTTCGGTGCATTCCGTGCTTGAGGAGAAACGCCTGTGGGAAATCGTAGGAAAACTGAAAGCAGCCGGAGCCGAGGGCATTCTGGCTCTTGACATCGAAAGAATGATATTATAAAAAGTGTAGCCGATGGATATAATATACAATCCACCACGTGATAGCTGGCAGGCGTTGAGCCGCCGCGCTCTCGCTGAAAAGGCTGCCGAACTTGAGGCAAGCGTCGCCGGAATAATAGCGGAAGTAGCCGATGGCGGCGACAAGGCGTTGCTCGACTTTGAGCGGCGTTTTACCGGCGCGACGCTTGACAGGCTGGAAGTTTCAGCACAGGAGCTTGATGAGGCTGAAGCAAAGGTGTCTCCTGAGCTTAGAGAAGCGATTGAGATAGCTTACGGAAATATAGCTTCGTTTCACGCGGCTCAGCTCATGAAGGAGCCGGTAAGGGTAGAGACATCGCCCGGAGTGAAATGCGAACAGCGTGCAGTGGCTATTGACCGAGTGGGACTTTACATTCCCGGAGGAAATTCGCCGCTATTCTCAACTGTGTTGATGCTTGCCGTGCCTGCGCGTATCGCAGGATGCCGCGACATAATTCTCTGCACTCCGGCACGTGCCGACGGGACGGTGCATCCCGGCATTCTTTATGCTGCCCGCAAGGCAGGGGTGGATCGCATATTCAAGACCGGTGGCGCCCAGGCGATAGCGGCAATGGCTTACGGCACAGAAAGCGTGCCGCGTGTCTACAAGATATTCGGTCCGGGCAACCGCTACGTGATGGAGGCGAAGCAGCAGGTGGCACGGCATAATGTGGCTATCGATATGCCGGCTGGACCGTCGGAGGTGCTTGTGATCGCTGACGACAGCGCCAATCCGGAATATGTTGCCGCCGATTTTCTGTCGCAAGCTGAGCATGGACCTGACAGTCAGTCGATACTGCTCACCACATCGCGCAGGCTTGTCGACACTCTCCCTGAGGTGATAGAACGCCTTCTCGCTACGTTGCCAAGGCAGGAGATGATGAGGCAATCTTTGTCGCACAGCCGCATAATATTGCTGGAAAATGACGATGAGATAATGGAGTTCAGCAACGAATATGCCCCCGAGCACCTTATCATAAACCACCGTAATGCCGATGAGCTTGCCGCAAAGGTGAGAAATGCCGGATCGGTGTTCATAGGTGAATATACGCCAGAGAGTGCCGGAGACTATGCTTCGGGCACGAATCACACTTTGCCTACATCGGGTTTTGCTCACGCTTATAGCGGAGTGAATATCGACAGCTTCACTAAGAAGATTACCTTCCAGCGTATTACACCCGAGGGTATCTGCTCGATAGGCAATGCCGTGGAGGTGATGGCTCATAATGAGGATCTCGATGCACATAAACTTGCGATGACTCTTCGTATTAACTCTTTGAATGACAAATGAAACCGTTAAATAAACTTATACGTCCCAATATTCTCAGCCTTGAACCTTACACTTGTGCGAGAAACGAATATACCGGTGAGGCACGGGCATGGCTTGATGCCAATGAAAACAGTCGCATAGACGGCTTCAACCGCTATCCTGATCCGTTGCAGATTGAGGTTAAAACCAAGCTCGGCGCTATGAGAGGCGTGGATGTGGACCGCATATTCCTCGGCGTGGGTAGCGATGAGTGCATCGATATCACTTATCGTGTGTTCTGCCGTCCCGGAATGGACAATGTGGTGGCTATCGAGCCTACCTACGGAATGTACAGCGTGTGTGCTGCGATAAACGATGTTGAGTACCGCAACGTGCGTCTTCGTGATGATTTCTCGCTTGATGTAGATGCTCTCTTTGAGGCGGTTGACGAGAATACGAAAGTGATATGGATATGTTCGCCCAACAATCCCACCGGAAATGCTTTTCCGGTTGCTGAATTGCGTGAAGTCGTTTCCCGATTTGACGGGATAGTCGTGATCGATGAGGCATACGTGGATTTCTCCGATGCAGGAAGCATGGTGAGCGTGCTCGATGAATATCCCAATCTCATTGTGATGCAGACATTCTCCAAAGCATGGGCTTCGGCGGCGTTGCGTCTGGGCATCGCTTTTGCCTCACGAGAGATAATAAGCGTGTTCAACAATGTGAAGTATCCCTATAACATAAATATCCTTACTCAGCGGCAAGCATTGTCGGTGCTTGACAATGCCGATGTAATCCGTAAGGTGGTTGAGGAGCTTGTCGCAGCTCGTGATACTCTCGCCGGGAGGCTGTCGGCACTGGAATGCGTGAGAAAGGTGCACCCTTCCGATGCCAATTTCCTTCTTGTTGAGGTTGCCGATGCCGGTTCAATGTATGAGTTCCTCAAGGAGTGCGGGGTGATAGTGAGAAACCGCTCCCGCGTGGCGTTGTGCGGCAACTGCCTTCGCATAACGGTGGGAACTGATGCGGAGAATGATTTGTTGATAGAAAAAATGACTGAATATGGAGGAAACTAAACCGCGAGTACTGTTCATAGACCGTGACGGCACTCTTATAGTGGAGCCGAAAGATGACTTTCAGGTTGACTCTCTTGAGAAACTTGAGATGATACCGGGTGTGACAAGAGCCATGCACTTTATCGCAGGGAAATTGCCCTACAAGCTTGTGATGGTCACCAATCAGGACGGTCTCGGCACTGAGTCATTTCCGGAAGATACATTTTATCCGGCACATAATAAGATGCTTAAAGCGCTTGCCAACGAGGGGGTGATATTTGACGACATACTCATTGACCGTACATTTCCGGAGGATAATGCACCTACGCGTAAACCTGGCACAGGGATGCTCACTGCATATATGAACGGTGATTATGACCTTGAAGGCAGTTATGTGATAGGCGACCGGTTGAGCGATGCAATGCTTGCCCGTAATCTCGGGGCGAAAGCGATTATCCTCCATGAGGATGACGAGGAGATCCGTGCCGGAATCATCAGCGAGGGGTTGACTGACACGGTGGTGATGGTGACCCCGCATTGGGACGATATAATTCCGGTGCTTCAAGGGGGTAAGCGTTGTGCCACGGTTGACCGCAAGACCTCGGAAACCGACATACACGTGCGCATCGATCTTGACGGCAACGGTCATTCTGATATCTCTACAGGACTCGGGTTCTTTGACCACATGCTTGACCAGATAGCGCGCCATTCGGGCGTTGACCTGACGGTAAGGGTGAAAGGCGACCTTCATATCGACGAACATCACACCATCGAGGACACGGCTATCGCTCTCGGCACGGCAATAAATGATGCTCTCGGCGACAAGCGCGGCATAGAGCGCTATGGATTTGTGCTGCCGATGGATGAGTGCCTGTGCACGCTTGCCATGGATTTTGGCGGACGCCCGTGGATAGTGTGGGACGTAGAATTTAACCGTGAAAAGATAGGCGATATGCCCACTGAGATGTTTTTCCACTTTTTCAAGTCGCTTAGCGACAACGCGCGCATGAATCTTTTTGTACGTGCCGAGGGTGCCAACGAGCATCATAAGATCGAAGGGATCTTCAAGGCGTTTGCCAAGTCATTGAAGCAAGCTGTACGCCGTGATCCTTTCCGATTCACTCTCCCCTCGACCAAAGGGGTGTTATGACTTGAAATAGCGTACCATAGTACGACGTATCGACAAAATATTGACGGCGGTTATCAACGCGATAATCGCCGTTGTCACGATTATCGCATTCCATGGAGCCGCAGGATGCACGCCTATTGCCGCCAAGGGAGCGTGCCACAGATTGCCCGAAACGAGCATGATGGCTATCGAGGCGATGAGCACCGAGGCATTTATGCCGGCTATGAGAATGTAATAGTATCGGGCTACCGCATGGGGTGGATAGCCTAACAGCATAAGGTCGGTCAGTTTGCTGCGGTTTTTCTGCAACAACAGGTATATGCTGAGCATGAGGATGAAGAATGACAGCAAGCTTATGATGATACCGATGGATATTACTACTCCTGTCGCTATTGAAAGGAAATAGGATGCCTTTCCTGAGTCGGCATTATCTCCCGATGCCTCGTAGTCATGCTCGGCGAGATAGTCTTTAATAGCGGGATCACCAGGCTGTTTCAGTTCTACGATAATGCGTGACGGAGCGGGGATGGAGGTTTCACCGAATGTGGTGTTTGCCCATTTCATGAACTCTTCTGGCACGGCTACAGTATTGAGTCTGGAAGAGAATCCCACGATTCGCGCGGGTATCCATTGCTGCTTTCCGTTGCCGCTGACCGATATTTTCAATGGCGCCATCCCTATCATTGCCTCGCTCAGTTGCGGCAGTCCGCGTGATGATGCAAATCCGAAATTATATAGCGATAGGTAGTCTTTGCTGATTATTATCGGGATTATGGGATGCTCCGGATCGAAGTTCCAGTCATTGGGGCGGATATCAAACATTTCATCGGGGATTGACTCGAAGAAGAGTGCTGTCGACATATTGGCACCGTTCATGTCAAGTGTTGCCGCCACGCTGAATGTCGCCGGGGTGAACGGTGCCGCTCTCCTCACCCACGGCTGGGAGCTGAGATCGGCGATTTCCTCAGGGGTGAAGGTGCTGTTGCCGCTGCTGCCCACAAGTGATCCGAGTCCGCTCACCTTGTGGGATATCACGGTGTAGTCGCGTGACAGAAACGAGTCGTCATCATTCCACACCGAGCTTATGTCAGAGTAGAATTGGATGGCACACGCCACAATTGTAAGCCCGACAAGATTAGCCACGGCATATCCTGTAAGCTGTGCTGTGCTGATATTGCGTCGCAAAAGCCTCCATATTGTGTTTTTACTCTTCATAGGCGTATGCGTTGGGTCACATCCATTTTTAAATCGTTGCCTACAGAAGTGGCTATTATCGCCGCTTCCTGCCGCATCGCTTCTTCCATGATCAATGCGGCGGCGATGGCATTGTTGCGTTCATCAAGGTGGCTCACCGGCTCGTCGAGAAGTAGAAAGTCAAATGGCTGACAGAGTGCTCTCACTATTGCCACCCTCTGTTGCTGACCGATTGACAGGCGCGCCACCTTTTCATCGGCTTTTTCCGCTATGTCAAGCCTGGAGAGCATCTCCATGATTTCGTCAGGCGACTTGTGGGAGGTGAGACGGTTTTTGATGTCGATATTTTCCAGTACCGACAGCTCGGGAAACAGGCGCATCTCTTGCGGCAGCAATGAGATTGAGCGTTGTCGCAATTCACACCATCGCGCTATGGAGAAGCTGCGTGTGTCCTCGCCATCCATCAGTATGCGTCCTGAATAATCGTCGCGGTTACCGTAGATGTAACTGCACAACGATGATTTTCCGGTGCCCGATTCGGCATGGATAAGATAGCGTCCGCCTCGGTTGAATGTGATCCGCGACAACCATATCTCGGAATTCGGTTTTGTGTCGCGGAATACTTCAGGAAGCAAATTTTCGATGGTGATGACGTTGACACGTTTCATTTTACGGTATCGATAGGGGTGAATCCTATGGTGCCGGGGAGCTGGCTGTCGATGTGCGTGTTTTCAGGCGAGTCGCTGTCGGCTGCCATTAGAAGCGCTATCTGTTCAAGAACCGGTATTGAGGAATCGGTGAATGAAAATTCCATTTCAAAGTCATCTTCAAGCTCCATTTTCAGGTTGAAACCCTTTCCGCCATAGATTGTTTCGGCGACGGAGTTTGGAATGCTTGTCCATATTGCAAACGAGTTGCCTTTAGCCGCGTCACGGGCGGCATTGTTGCCAAGTTGTTTCAGTGAGCGGTTGGAAAGAATGATTGAATTTCCATCGGCTTTAAGTGATATGGGTGCCATGCCTGGAGATTGCATGACAAATTCATCGCCCTTGTCAACGATAGGCAATCCCACCATTGAAATAATGTCGCGCAGATCGCTCATGGTCTTTTTCACTTCATCCTTTCTCATCTGGATCGCTATCGTGAAGTTTATGTTTCCGGCGATTGACGATGGGTTAAGAGCGGATGCGTCATCAAGTCCTGCGGCTATCATTATCGTTCCGTCAAGACGTTTCAGATAGGGGAGCACTATTCCCATGAGTGCCCGCTGCCTATAGTCGAGGGGGTATATTGACTGTGCGTATTCGAGCATTCCGTCCCAATCCGTATCACCCTTTATGCCTATAGCCATCACAAAAATATCGGATGGCATAGTGTAGTCGAGAAGTGAGGTGTTGATTTTGCCAAGATAGGCATCCATATCCTTTTCTTTGCCGTTGCCGTCAAGGAATTTTGCGTCTATCTCCAGCTTGCGGGCATTGTCGTCGACATCGCCTTTGATGCAGGTCCACCCGTCGGCGGCGGTTGAGCGGGCTATGGCGAGGCGGAATATGTCATCATCATCCGATAAGAATTTATCGATGCCTTTGAGTGAGGATACCGGGGTGTTTGCCGCTCTGTTGAGCTCGGCGGCAAGTGTCGATACCGCTTTCGCCGGATCGCCCCATATCAGCCATCCTTGCTTCCCTTTCACGGCGAGATTCACATCCTCAAGGGCATAGACTTCAAATCCGTCAATAGTCTTGGGATTGGGGTCAGCTCCGATCTCACTGATGAGTGCTGACAGATTCTTTATTTTAAATGTGTACACATATTCTCCGGGATGCTTGAACGCGTTGATGCCTTGAACCTTTCCGGAGATAGCGAATCCTGCCATCAAATCCCGTTCAATTGAGCCGGAGGTGAGTATGGTGGTGATTTCGCGGTGGCATCGTTCCGATGAGTTTATTAAAAACCGGTCGAGAGTTTCTTCCGCCGACAGATTGCCTCCATGCGCTGTGCCATTCATCGCATCCATCAACCGGTGTACATTAATTGTTACGATTCCCGGCGCGTCGGCAGGAATGGTGTCGAGCAAGTGTTCATTTCCCGAGCATCCGCACAACGACACTATCATTGTCATTGTGACTGCCCACGCTAAAAAAAAATGTTTTTTCATACAACAGATGAGTTAGACTTATAACATAACAACAAATATACGAATAAGTCGAGAGCAAATGCAAAATTTTTAGTAATATTGCATGATTATAGGCTATGAATGAGACTAATTCAATTATAAATATGGGATTGTTGAAGAGACTGCCGGTGTTGCTTGTTCTGTTTATTGGAATAATATACGCCTGGCTATCGCTTAATATCGTTCTGCTTGGGGATGATGTCGGCTTTTATTTGAATTACGAGGGGCAGCGGGATTATTGGCTTTCACTTCCGCGATCCATGTACCGCCATTGGTTGTGCAGTAACGGTCGTATGGCGGATATGTTGACTCCGATATGGCTGAATATCTTACCGCATTGGGCTAATGTGGTTTGCAACGGTTTGATGACCGGTGGAATGTTTTGGATGATGATTCGGCTATCCTCTTTGAACAACCGTATTTCAGTGGGAATGCAGGTCCTGATGATATTCCTGATTGCTTTCACTTTCCGGTGGGATGCCCTTTGGATGGAATTTATCACACAATATAATTATGTCTACTCCGCGACCCTGATGCTTTCCTGTCTATGTATATTGTTTTGCGATAATAAAAGGGATGGCAGGATTTCGCAAAAGGTGTGGAATGGAATCAGGTGGGCTGTAATTCCGTTGGGTTTTATTTCCGGTGCCATGCATGAGGCTTCCGGCTTTCCTATAGCAGTCGGTCTATTCTATTATCTTATGGTTGGAAAAAACAGGCATGGTTTGACACGTTCGCAATGTTGGCTGGCGGCATCAATGATTTTGGGAGGGTTGTTTCCACTCACCTCCCGGGCTGTTTATGTGAGGGTCGGCTCGATGCTTCAGCCGGAACCTCCTCTTGAAATGTTGCTGACCTCCGGAGGCTACGTATTGTTGCTGGCGATTCTGATTGTCGGTTGTTTGATTTGTGGTAGAAAATCGGCGGGAGTATCATCTCGTTTGCGTTCTTTGTGCTATTCACCATGGATGGTCTTGACGATAGCGGCGTTTGTTTCTGTCGCCTTTATGTTTTTAAGCCGGTACGGAGGGCGCACCGGTTGGTTTGCTCAGATTTACGCTCTGGTTGCCATAGTGATATTCCTTAGGGAATACGGTATTGATTTTTCACCGCGAGCCTCTTCGGTTCTGGGGGTTGTGCTGTCAGTTTTTGTTGTCGGTCATTATGTGTTGGTTGGAATCTGGCAACATCGGTTGGCTGCCGAGACGCGAGAGGTGATATCGCTTTATCGTGCGTCACAGGATGGAGTGATCTTTTATGATTATCATAATGAGCCGCAACTGCCACGGTTTCAGACACTGTTGAAGACCCACGGCGTTCCTGACGATGACGATACATATTATCGATATCGCATGAAACAATGTTATGGGAAAGGCGTGCCGCTGACGATTCTTCCGACGGCATCAAAAGCTGTACTCGACAATATGTCGACGGAAGATTCGGTCGAATATGCCTTCTTCTCTCGCTATTCCACCGAAGATAAATCGCATCCCGATTATATATTGCGCACCCACGCCCTTGCCGGTGAGCGGGGCGATTCGTTGGTCGCCATTGTCACCAGGAGAGTGGTGGAAGTAGAAGGCAGGGATTATATACGAAATGATTTCCGCTACAACTCCCGTCAGTTTATTATGTATTCGCTTATGGATCGCGACCGGGGAGAGAAGTAACTTACCCCGATCTGCGGCAGTAAATAAATGTCCCCTGCGAGCAACCGCTCGCAGGGGACATTGTGTGATTTATAATCAAGAAGTGATTATTCCCACTCGATTGTTGCCGGCGGTTTGGAGGAGATGTCGTAACAAACGCGGTTCACGCCTTTCACCTTGTTGATGATGTCGTTGCTCACTTTAGCCATGAAATCGTAGGGTAGATGCGCCCAGTCGGCGGTCATGGCATCGGTTGAGGTGACAGCACGGAGAGCTACTGCACGCTCGTAGGTGCGTTCATCGCCCATCACACCCACGCTCTGCACGGGCAGGAGGATAGCTCCGGCTTGCCATACCTGGTCATATAGTCCCCAGTCACGCAAACCTTGGATGAAGATGTCGTCGGCATCCTGAAGAATGGTTACTTTTTCAGGAGTTATGTCGCCAAGGATGCGCACTGCAAGTCCCGGACCCGGGAACGGGTGGCGCTTGATGAGGTGCTCGGGCATTCCAAGCTCGCGGCCTACGGCACGCACCTCGTCCTTAAACAGCAGACGCAAAGGCTCGCATAGTTTGAGGTTCATCTTTTCAGGCAGACCTCCCACGTTGTGGTGGCTCTTGATAGTGGTTCCGGTGATGGAGAGTGACTCAATGCAGTCAGGGTAGATGGTTCCCTGCGCAAGCCATTTCACATCTTTTATCTTGTGAGCTTCCTCGTCAAATACGTCGATGAAGCCCTTGCCTATGATTTTGCGTTTGCGTTCAGGCTCAGTCACTCCGGCAAGCTCGCTGAAGAATTTCGCTGAAGCGTCAACGCCAATCACGTTCAGACCAAGGCATTCATAGTCATGGAGCACGTTTTTGAACTCATTTTTGCGGAGCATACCGTGATCCACAAATATACAAGTAAGGTTCTTGCCGATAGCACGGTTCAGGAGAACGGCAGCAACTGAAGAGTCAACGCCTCCACTCAGTCCGAGCACTACCTTGTCATCGCCAAGCTGCTCTTTCAATGCCGCTACTGTCGACTCGATAAATGAGGCGGCGCTCCAGTCCTGACGGCTGCCGCAGATGTCGACCACGAAGTTTTTAAGAAGCTGTGTTCCGTCGACCGAATGGAATACTTCGGGATGGAACTGCACGCCCCACAACTTCTCGCCTTCAGCCTGATAGGCGGCTATGGCAACTTTTTCAGTTGAAGCGATGGTGCGGAAATTGTCGGGGATGGCGGTGATTGTGTCACCATGGCTCATCCACACCTGAGTGTTGACGGGAATGTTGTTGAACAACGGATTTTCCATGTCAAATTTAGTGAGATGCGCCCTGCCGTATTCGCGGGTTCCTGCCGGTTCTACCGAGCCACCGTTGGTGTAAGCCATGTACTGGGCTCCGTAACAAATGCCGAGGATCGGGAGCCTGCCGCGTATGTTTGACAGGTCAACCTTGAAGGCATTCTCGTCATAGACTGAAAACGGGCTTCCGGAAAGAATCACGCCGATAACCGACGGATCGTCATGAGGAAACTTGTTGTAAGGCACAATCTCGCAGTAAGTGTTCAGCTCGCGCACTCGTCTACCGATAAGCTGGGTAGTTTGTGAGCCGAAATCGAGGATTATGATTTTCTCTTGCATGCAGCGATTATGAAGGGATTAAAACTATGCAAAATTAAGCAAATTATCGCAATTATAAGTAAGACACGGCTAAAATTCGTATCTTTATGTCGCTTAAAGGCTGAAAGAGTTAAAAATGGGGATTTAATGAAAAATATATTTATAATAATCGCAATATTGTCATGGGCTCTGTTAAGCGGAGCATCATTGCCCAGGCATAGTTTTGATAATCTTAACGGGTTGACAGGACGGCTTTGCATACGCGACATAGTGCAATCTGCCGATGGAATGATATGGCTGGCAGCAGAGAGCGGACTATACAGTTACGACGGTTTCCGCATTGTTGGACATCGTTTTTATGACAATGACACGGTGGTCAGGAATCTTGGTAGTTTCAATCGCATGATTGCCTGTGATGACAGTTTGATCATAGGTTGTAACAGCGGAGTGCTTTCTTTTGACTTGCGTGATTACAAGTTTAAAATGCTGGACTATGCGCGGGATGAGATTGTTTCAGACATAGAATGTGCGGACGGAAGTATATGGGTATCGACCGATAAGGGATTGTATCGCGACGGTAATAAGTTGCCTGTTGAGCTTACGGGAATAGTGAGCATAGAGAGTGATAGCGCCAATCTATATATCGGAATGTTGAATGCGGTGAAAAAATATTCTTTTGTCTCCGGAAATATTTATGAGATTGAGGGACGATGGAATTATGTGGCATCGATTCTTGAAGTTGATTCATGTGTGTGGGTGGGGACCGGTGGTGTTGTCTCACGAGTTTCTAAATCGGACGGCGAAGTGCTGGAATCCCATAAGGTGTCGGTGGCAAAGACAATATTTTCCACAGGCGACGGAAATATATTGGTCGGTACCGATGACGGACTTTGCGTGTTTGGTTCCAAGGGCATTGAGCGTTATGTGCATGATGTGAGAAACCGGGAATCCCTTTCGGGCAATATAGTGTGGTCTATATTTGAAGATCGTGACGGGAATATTTGGATAGGCACGGATGCGGGAATATCCCTGATGCCTGCCGATGATGTCCTGAATGTGTGTCATCTGCCTGATCTTACCGGACAAGGGTGGGGAAATACGTTGTTTTGTGTGCGGGTCGATAGGCAAGGGCGAATATGGCTTGGCGGTAATTCAGGATTGATATGCGTGGAGAATCATGAAACAGATTCGACATCTTACCGGTGGTATAGGATGGGTGATGCGTCATATCCTATTTTTCACAATCGCATCAGGTGTATGCTTGAGCTGAACGACGGAACTTTTCTTGTAGGAGGAGATATGGGGATGATGGTTTATGATGAGCAGTCGCAGAAGCTTGTCAATCTCCCGTTGAAAAATGGTGCCGGAAAACGCAATTGGGTGTATGATATCAGGGAATGTGGGAGCGGGGACATAGAGATAACCACTTTTTCCGAAACCTATACGGCAAGTCTCGGAGCCGACAGAAGGAGCATCAATATAAAAAGTGTGAGCGCTCGTAGAAATATGGTCCCTTATGCAGAGATTGCCGATTCGATTTTGTATAGCTATGGACTGAATGATGATTATATATCTGTGTTCGATGACACTGTCCAAGGACGGATTTTGCTTGGAGGCAAAGATAAATTTGCAATAATAGATGATGTTTCCGCTTTACATGACAATAAATGCGAGCTGCAATTGACAGGGATAAGGGTGAATGATAGTTTTGATGTTCCTCATGAAGAGATTACGTCAGAAAAGATAACTCTTGGCGCTGACACGAAATTTATAGAAGTGATGTTCTCCGATTTCAAGTATTACGGTTCAAGAAATCTTAAATATCAGTATCGGCTTGACGGAGGGGAGTGGATTCCGCTTAAAAATAACGATTACTCTATTTTGCTCGCCGATGTTAAAAGCGGAAACCATCGTCTTGATGTGGCATTGAGTGATGATTCTGCAACTGCGGCTGTCTTGAATTTCTCAGTTAAGCCGCAATGGTATGCTTCGCCGATTGCAATTTTGATTTATTGTATGGTAGGCTTATTCCTTGTGTGGTTATTGCGTCATATACTGTATCAACGGGCAAAAATGTCGATTAAAGTGCGTAAATATGGCGAGATTCTGCAGCAGGTTAAGGAGCGCGAAGAGCAATTGTCGACCGAGAATAAGCGACTCGATACCCAGTTGAAATTGAGATTGAATGATGATTCCGGGGAATTGTTGACCGAGGATGAGAAATTCATGAAAAAGATAACGATGTTGATTGACGAAAACATTTCAAATCCTGATTTTAATGTCGCCATGCTTGGTGAAATAAGCGGAATTGCAGGAAAACAACTTTATAGAAAAATTAAAAACATAACCGGCATGACGGCTGTGTCTTATCTCCGGTATCAGAGGATGATAAAAGCCGCCTCCTTACTGGAAAGAGGCGGCTTGACGGTGGCGGAGGTTATGTATGCTGTGGGATTTACTAATCCCAGCTATTTTTCCCGTTGTTTTCAGAATACCTACGGTGTGCCTCCGTCTGAGTACATAGGGTGACGCACAATCACTTTACGACTATTTTCTTTGTCGAAATCTTTCCATTGCTGATTTCGCGTACAATGTTTATGCCTTTCATCGGGCTTGATGATTTTTGACCGGTCAGTGAGTAATATTCAACTGAATTATAGCCTGATTCAGTTGAGGTAATGATGTTTTCGATTGAAGATGATTCTTTGTCACGGATCTTTATCAGAGTCAGATCATCGAATTTAGCCACATCTCCGGCTTTTCCGTCGGCATATATGCCTACTTCGGCTTTTCCATCGGTTATTTCAATTTCTTCGATGCTGACAGTGTGCCATGTGCCGTCATTGTCGGTTATGTCGGTTTTGTAGTTTTTTTCGCCGGAAGTTGCATATATGTAGAGACTGTTGAAATCGCTCGAGTTGTTGACTTTTGCAGTCATTTTATATATGCCGTCAGATAAAGGTACTCGAGTGGTGGATTTGATAGATTGATATATTTTACGTGTGAAATCCACCTTGTCGGATATGTTGAGGCAGAAATTGCCCATGACGGTTTCGCGGTCGGTAGAAGTGTTCTTTGCGTTTAAAACCGGAGAGTCGGCACCACCTTGGACAACTTTATTGCCCTTTATTATGTCGAAGCTCCATCCTTTGATATATGTTTGTGCCGGTTTGTTATCGCTGGGAATGTTCTTGCGGTCGGCGTCGAAACTGAAATTGCGGATGTAATTATTTTCTTTTCCCACTTTCCATTCACCGGTAATGGGGTTCAGACTCCATTGGCTTAGAGAGTTGAAGAACGGTTTGCCGTCTTCAAAAGTGATGGGAACCCATTGGTTGAATCCATTTCCGTTGCCTGCAAATCCCGCCCAGCGGTCGCCGCAGTATATTACTGTCTCTTCATTAGTCCCTTTCAAGGTGTAGAAAAATCCGGTTTGAGTGACGTGACCGTAATCATCGGCTGCTCCTGGCATTTTTTGCATACTGTTGGTCGGTGTGTAGGGACCATATATGCTTTCTGCTTCAAGATAATACACATTTGATGCATTCCATCCATAAAGGTCGGAAGCGCACACATAATATTTTCCTTTATATTTGAACATACAGTCACCTTCGCGTCCGCTGCCTTTGTATATTTGATTGCAATCAAGCAACCCTATCTTGCCGTTGTCGGTGACTCCTATTTTTGAGAGGTAAATTCTGTTGCGTCCGCTGGCATAAGAGTAGCATAGATAGGACTCTCCGTCATCATCGGTGAACACTGTCTGGTCGCCGGTCTTGGGCTTGCCTGTCATGGCTGTCATGTCGATTTGTTGGTGATAGGTGAAGTTGCCGGTTGGAGTGTCGCAAGTGAATACTCCCACACTTTCGTTGTATTGTACAAACAGTGCGTAAGTTTTGGCATCTTTGACATAAGCTACGCCAAGACGTCCCACCCACCAGGGAAATTCATGACCGTTGAATGAGTTGAATGTCATCACGTCGTTTACGAATTTCCAGTTTACGAGATCGTCGGATTGATAGCAGGTGACTGATACAAAGTGTGTGATGTTGCTTTGAGGTGCTCCTAAGGCTTTAGGGGCGTAGTCGACTGCTTCTTGATATTTGACTCCATACCAATAGTAATGTTCTTCTCCTGTCGCAGGATCGGGGAATCGGAATATTCCGCCACCTTGGCTGAAAATGTATTCATCATCGACTGTTTTCCAGAATGTGTTGTTGGTAATGGTATTAAAATCGGCTGCACTGATGCTGTTTGCCAGAATACCAATGACTGCAATTAGTAAAATACGAATCATTTGTTTGAAGTTAGTAGTTTGACAATAATGTTGGATTATTATTGCCACAAAACTATGTAAATATGCTTTTATGTTGTGCCATATATGGTTGTAATGAAAACAATATGAGGATGTTGTCCGAAAAGTGCAACAAATATGTCCGTTTTGTGATATATGAAAATAAAAAATACACCGGATGTGAGCCGGTGTATCTATGAGAAATAGAAGTGGATAAATGGATGGGTCAGATGGATCTGATTGCATCCAGCGCCTGTTCATAGGCATTGGAGGGGTTAAGGCGGATGACACCGGGATTGCGTTTGAGCCAGGTGAGTTGCTTTTTGGCATACACCCGGGTGTTTTTCGCGATTCGGGCGATTGCCGTGTCGCGGTCCATCGTTCCGTCAAACAATGCAAACATCTCCTTATAGCCTACTGTGTTCAGTGAGTTGAGATGTCGCAGATGATATACTTTCCTTGCCTCCTCTTCAAGACCGTTGGCTATCATTTCGTCGACACGGCGGTTGATTCTGTCAAACAGTTCTTCGCGTGGATAATCGATCATCATAGTGATGATGTTGAACGGACGTTCTTTGACCATGCCTGTGCGTAGGGAGGAGTAGGGCACTCCGCTTTCGAGACATATTTCAATGGCGTGGATGAGACGGCGATGGTTGGAAGGGTCGGCTGAGGCGAGGTATTCAGGGTCGAGATTGCGCAGGATCAGTCTGATTCCTTCAATTCCTTCATCCTGATAGAGCTTCATCACATGGTCGCGCACTTGATCGCTGACTGTCGGAAGCTCATCGATGCCTCGTGTCACAGCGTCGATATACATCATGGAGCCGCCACACATTATTACTTTATCGTTTTTCTGCCATAGTTCATCAAGCAGCTTAAGCACATCCTCCTCATAGCGTGCCGCGCTGTAGTATTCGTCAAGCGAGAGTGTGCCCACGAAATGATGTTTGGCGGCGCTTAATTGTTGAGGTGTTGGTGCTGCGGTGCCTATGGGTATGTCACGAAAAAGCTGGCGCGAGTCAGCCGAGATGATCTCGCATCCCAGATGCTGCGCCAGTTTTATTGACAAGTCGGTTTTGCCTGATCCCGTGGGACCGGTGACTATTATGAGTGTCGGTCGGTGGTCCATCGACTATCGTTGAGCCACGAGACGGGCTATTTCGACAATCACGTCGACAGCTTTTTCCATCGACGGGATGGGGATGAACTCATAACGTCCGTGGAAATTGAGGCCGCCGGCGAAAATGTTGGGGCACGGAAGTCCTTTGAATGATAGCTGTGCGCCGTCAGTACCGCCACGGATGGGCACCACATGAGGAGTGACCCCTACATTGCGCATCGCTTCTTCGGCGATGTCGACCACGTATTTCACCGGTTCGATTTTCTCTCTCATGTTGTAGTACTGATCCTTGATGTCGATTTCCGTACTGTTGGGGAATTCGTTGTTTATCTTTCTCACAAGGTGCTCAAGCTCTTTCTTGCGTCGTTCAAACCGGTCGCGGTCGTGATCGCGTATTATATAGGTCACCACTGTCTTTTCCACATTTCCTTCGATGGATATCAGGTGGTAGAAGCCTTCATAACCCTCGGTGTGCTCGGGAGTTTCCCAACGCGGCAACATGGATGTGAAAGTGTTGGCGATGCGTATTGAGTTGATCATCTTGTGTTTGGCATATCCCGGATGCACATTTCTGCCGGTGAATGTGATGCGGGCGACTGCGGCATTGAAGTTTTCATATTCAAGCTCGCCTATCTCACCGCCATCCATGGTGTAAGCCCAGTCGGCGGCAAATTTTTCCACATCAAATTTGTGGGCGCCCTGTCCTATCTCCTCATCGGGGTTGAATGCTATCCTGATTTTTCCATGTTTTATTTCGGGATGATCCCTGAGGTATTTCACCGCCGAGATTATTTCTGCGATTCCGGCTTTGTCGTCAGCTCCAAGAAGAGTATTGCCGTCGGTCACGATAAGATTCTGATCCTTGTAATGGTCGAGTTCGGGAAATTCACGAGGAGACAGCACGATGCCTTTTTCATCATTAAGGGTGATGTCGCCGCCGGGATAATTTTCCACTATTCTTGGGTTGACGTGCTTGCCGGAGAGATCGGGCGATGTGTCAAGATGGGCGATGAATCCGATGGTGGGAATTTCCTTGTCGGTGTTGTCGGGAAGGGTTGCCATCAGATAGCCGTTGTCATCAAGGGATATTTCGCTCAATCCCAGCTCGCGGAGTTCCTCTTCAAGGTGCTGTGCGAAAATCATTTGTCCCGGAGTTGAGGGCCATAGATTGGTGAATTCATCACTCTGGGTGTCGAATTTCACATATTTAAGAAATCGGTCGACTACGTTCATAGTTGTTGATTTATAGGATTATTATTACATTAGCACTGCATCATGCAGCCATACTTTTACAAAGATAATAAAATTTCCTAAAAATCTCAGATTAAATTATGATGTTAATATCTGGGGCAGTGCCCCTGATTTGCTATGCATTGAATTTTCCGGTTGTGAGTTCTCGTTTAAGAACCTCGTAATTGTAAGCCGGACTCTCGATATACATTCCAGTCTTGATTTCCGATATTTTTTCAAATGTTTCTGAATTAAACCAAGTGTTGATAGCTTCGCTGAGTGAAATTCCATTATCCACCATCAGCCAACCGATAATGTCGGTAGATATTGCTTCCAAAAGATATTGAAAGTCCTTCTTCATAATCAAACGATTCTTTTTAAATGATTAATCGCAGCAGTGGTGTGAAAGAAATACTGCATGCTGAGTTCTTTGTATTCTAACCGTTTTATAAGCTCTGGCATGGATATATATCCATCTTGAAAAAGACGGAATGAAACAACTACAGAATCATTTGCGATTGGACCAATTACAATATCATAATCATGAGCCGGATGTTGTATTTCACGGCTTCGATTCATCATGACGAAATTAGCCCAATCCTCTGATGGTTTTTCGAATATCTTTATTTTCAATGCCTGTGTTGCCGTCTTAAGATTGAACTCAAACTCGGTCACACACTCCTTGCCACCGGTCCGCATAACTCGTCTTAAAGCCATGTTGCGGGCGTGTTCAAGGTTGTCTGTTAGATAAAAGCCGCATCCGAAATCCTTAAATGGATGGCACTTGGCGAAATCAATTTGGCTTATTTGCGGATTTGATCCGTGGTAGAGTATCATCCTATTTCTCCCCCGTTGCGTTTGCAAATTGCTGTAATGTCATCAATGCAGTCGTTTAACGACAGTGTGTGTTCCGCAGGATAACATTGTTCCAAAAAATCAATGCCTTTAAAACGAAGGAGATAATTTGAAGCATCTCTTATTGTCAGGAGATGTCTTTTTGCGAATTCAGTTATAGCCATGACAATATATTCAATCATCTCTTTACCACTGGTCATATTGTTGGCAGCAGATAATATATTAGCAGTTTCTGGTCGCATACGAGGTTATTGATTAAAATATTATCACTTGTAAAGTTAGCAAAAATATCCGAAATTAGGAGGATTCCGGTGATTATTCAGTAGTTTTTTGATATTGAGTGTTGCTTTCAGCAGCTTGTGGTGTGCCTGTTTCAGTGGAGGTATATGGTCTTGGCGGGCGGAACCGCTTCAGGTAATTGTGATTGAGGTGATATTCTATTTCAAGCAGGGTCTCGCGGCGGCATTCGGGACGCAGTTGGCACTCCCACACAGTCATCACGCTCCAACCGAGACGGCGCAGGCGCTCTTTGTTCTCCTCATCGCGTTCGCGGTTGCGGGCTATCTTCTGTTCCCAATATTCGTGGTTGGACTTTGGCAACCGCAAGTGTGGCTCATGTCCGTGCCAGAAACATCCGTGTATGAAAATGGCGACACGATATTTTTTCAGCACTATGTCGGGGGTACCGGGAAGAGTGCGCACATTCTTCCTGTAGCGGTATCCACGTGAATAGAGGTATTGCCGCACAATAAGCTCGGGCTTGGTGTCCTTGCCCTTGATGCGAGCCATGCATCTTGACCGTTGTTCTTTGCTCAACACATCCATATCAAGATAATAACGCTATCTGATGGAAATTTCTTATTCGACTTTCCGGGAAATGTAGCTTGTCATACAAAAAAGAATCAACCTCATGCCGGTCAATCATTGACCCATCGGCATGAGGTTGTCTTTTATAATAAATGTCACAGGTTATAGCAAGTGGCGGCGTTCTTTGTGAGCCTCTTTCGCCTGACGATGATGTTTTTCAACTTCACAGAGAGTGGCGATCGCTGTTGCGAGAGTGAGGACTTCAAGAGAAAAATGCAGGATGCAATGCAACCGATGGAATTTTGTGTGAGTTTTCATAACTTTGAATTTTGGGTGAATAATAATTACGTATCTCGGCACGATTAAGCACCGGGGTGTGTATCTGTAAAACAATCCACGCTATTCAAAGTTCAGAAAATGTCAGCCAAAAAATCAGTCTTCTTCGGCAAACATCGGGTCCCATGCCGGAAGGGTGACAGCCTTCTGTTTCAGCACCTCTTTAACCTTAGGGGTAATATATTTCTTGTCAACCACAAGGCGGAACATATATTCGTCAAACCATCGGTCGGTCATTATCAGGTGTCCGTCATTGGCGCCGGGGCCCCAACTGTTTTCCACCATCCATTTGCGTGGCTTGCCTGATTCGTCAAGATCTACGGCAACGAGGGTCATGGCATGAGATGAGGCGCTGGCGAATGTGCGGATGCGGTCGGCTTTGTCCATTCCGAATTTTGTGCCGAAAAGTGATTCATAGTCAAAATGGTTCACGTCGAGGATGCCGCGTGAACGATCGAAGCTCTTGCCCACGTCACAAGAGAAGTACATCATGTCATTACCCTTTATCGACTCGATAGCCATCTTCTTGATATCCTCTACGGGAAGGTTCACATAGGTCCAGTTCTGTCCGTCGTAGGCGTGGCGGTCGTAGTCGATCTCATAAAGGCGGTAATATTCACGAGTGGGGTCATTCATGAGCATCACATAGTCGTTTTTGAGGTCATTTCCCGCATACTCCTTGTAGAATGACTGTGGAGTGTAGGTGCGGGTGTCAATGATATTTCCGTCGGAATCCTTGCGGGTCCATGTGAACTCTGTGGGAGGCACGCCGAGTGTGAGGGCGAGTATGCGGTAGACTTCGCCAAGCATCTCTGTTTTCCTGTCAGCGAGCTTATCGGCGGGGGTTCCGTCGGCGTGTAGCTTGCGTAGTTCAAGCCCCCATTCCTTCAGTTTCCAACCGAGCAGAGTCCTCATCTTGGTGGTATTGTTGCTGCTGTAGGTTTCGAGCATCACGTCGGCAGGCACCACGCCGTATTTCATCAGGTTGTCTGATAGTCCGGTGTATTGTCCGCCGTCGCTTATCGGATTTTTAAACAGCCACTCCACGGTCTTGTCGTCCATCGGTTTTTCGGCAGTGTCGATGATGCCTTGCAGGAACAAATTGGATTTTTCAAGCTGATCCCAGAAGAAGTTGTAGTTCTGCGACAGTTCAAGTTTTGGCAGGTCATGCTTGTCCATCATCTGCGCGCGCAGCACGTTCAATCCAGTGAAAAGCCAGCATCGTCCCGACGATTGCTGGTCAGTGATCCCCTTGCTCTTCACGCGGTGTGAGAAATCGGTATTGAAGCCGTTTTTATTGTCGGCGTTCACGGCAAGATTGTCAATGTTGTTGGCGGCTATCGCATTGTGGATAGCGCGGTTGGCAGGAGTGTTCTGATAAGTTGATTTAATCTGTTCCATCATCGATGGAGTTATTCCTCCTGTAGTGTCGGCGTTTATTGCCGAGCCGCCAATAAGCAGTGCGGCTGCAAAAATGATATGTCGGTTCATAAGCAAAATTAAATCTTTGATACAAAAATAATTAAAAATACTCTAATTTCATACAGCAGTACGAGGAAATATTATCGGGTATAGTGAATAGTTTTTTTGTCGGCAACTGCGAGGAGTGTTGAGAATTTTTTTTGTCAGGACTGTCTATTTGAACTAACTTTACGTTAATTTTGTCATAGAATAAGCAATTACCATAATAATGACCTATACTGCATCTCAAATAGCCGAAATCCTCTGGCTGCAATCCGTGAGATATGCTGACACCGGCATTGAATCATTGCTCACAGATTCACGCGCTTTGACCTATCCTGAAACTTCGCTTTTCTTCGCGCTTAAGACATCGACCAACGACGGACACCGTTTCATCCCGGAACTGATTGACCGAGGAGTGCGCAATTTTGTGGTTGAAACTCTGCCTGCCGATGCTCCGGAAGGCGTGAACTTCTTTGTTGTCCCCGATGTGGAGCAGGCATTGCGTAAGCTTTCTGCCGCTCATCGAAAGAAATTCAGCATTCCCGTGGTTGGAATCACCGGTAGCCGAGGTAAGACTGTGGTTAAGGAATGGCTCAACAAGATGCTTTCGCCCGACTTCCGCATAGCCCGTAGCCCCCGCAGCTTCAACAGTCACATCGGAGTGCCGCTTGCCGTGTGGGAACTTGATGACGATACGCAGCTCGGCATATTTGAAGCCGGAATCTCAAGAACCGGTGAGATGGATGCATTGCAGGAGATTATCGCTCCTACAGTGGGAATATTGACCAACATAGGAGAGGCGCACGATGATGGATTCCATGACCGTCATGAGAAATGTGTGGAAAAACTTAAGCTCTTCAAGGATAGCGAAGTGCTGATATATCGTGCCGATGATCCGGTGGTGAGGAATGCAGTCGAGGAAGCCGACATCAAAGCTCGCAAGATAGGTTGGTCGACAGGTAAGGTCGATGGTGCCATACCCGTGACCGCCGAAGAGCTTCTTGAAGGAATGAGATTGAATCTTGTTTATGGCGGTGTACCTGTTGAGGTGGTCATCCCGTTCAAGGACGATGCTTCGGTGGAAAATGCCGTTCATGTCATAGTCACAATGCTATGCATGGGGACTGAACCTGAGCTGATAGACACAAGGGCTCGGAAGCTTTGCAAGGTCGATACACGTCTTGACGTGATTGAAGGCGTGAGGGATTGCATGATAATCAACGATTCCTTTACTAATGACTTCGACTCACTTGCCGTGGCGCTTGATTTCATGAAACGCCGCGAGACACCCGACCGCACCTCGACAGTGATTCTCAATGATTTCGACATTGAGGTAGGCGATAATGCCAAAGTTTACCGCAAGATGGTCGATCTTCTGAAATGTAAGGGGGTGAAGCGGCTTATATGTGTCGGCCCTCAATTGAAGCGCTATGCTGAGGGCTTTGAGAATATAATCTGCTTCAATGATGTCGCCGACTTTTTAAGTAAAATGTCGCAACAGGATTTCAATTCCGAGCTTATTCTGGTGAAAGGTGATTCAGCGTCGGGCTTCCATTTCATTACTGAGATGCTTGAGGCACGTCAGCACGAGACTGTTCTTGAGGTGAATCTCGATGCGATTGTGCATAACTTTAATGAATACAAATCGCGATTGAAACCGTCGACAGGAATTGTAGCCATGGTGAAAGCATTCGGTTATGGAGCCGGATCCTACGAACTCGCCAAGACATTGCAATCGCAAGGGGCGGCATATCTTGCCGTGGCGGTTGCCGATGAGGGTGCTGATTTGCGCCGGGCGGGCATAACTATGCCAATCATGGTGTTGAACCCGCGTGTCGACAGCTACCCGATGATGTTTGAAAACAGGCTCGAACCCGAGATATTCTCATTCGACCTCCTCGACCAGTTTATATGGGAAGCCCGTCGCCAAGGTGTGAAAAATTACCCCATACATATAAAACTCGACACCGGAATGCACCGTCTCGGATTTCTTGAAAAAGATATGCCACGGTTGGTGGAGATTCTCACTTCGCAGGATGTCGTGTCGCCCAAGTCGGTGTTCAGTCATCTTGCCGCTGCCGACGCCCCCGCGATGGACGACTACACCATGGAGCAGTTTGCCATATTCAAGAAGTGCAGCGATATGCTTCAGTCGGCGTTCTCGCATCACATATTGCGGCACATTCTCAATTCCACCGGCATAACCCGCTTTCCGCAATACCAGTATGATATGGTACGCCTTGGTATATGCCTATATGGTATCTCCACCATGAACGATCATTCTCAGGATTTCCTGCAACCGGTAAGCTCGCTGAAAACAGCCGTCATCTCCATCAAAGAGTGGAGTGCCGGAACCACTATAGGATATAACCGCCGTGGAGTGTTGAGCCGTGATTCGCGCATTGCCACTATCCCTATCGGGTATGCCGACGGGATGAACCGCCATTTCGGCAACGGAGCAGCGTCGGTCTTCATCAACGGACACCGTTGTCCCACTGTGGGCAACATCTGCATGGATGCCTGTATGATCGATGTAACCGATGTGAAATGTGAGGTGGGTGACACCGTAGAGATTTTCGGACCAAACATCCCTGCGGCTGAACTTGCCTCGATTCTCGACACCATACCCTACGAAGTGCTCACGTCGGTGTCGGCAAGAGTGAAGCGCGTCTACTACCGCGAATGATTCATGCTGCGTCCTCTGCTATTGACGGTCGGCTTTTGGGCACAAGGAGTGCCCCGAATTCCCAAAGCATATATAAAGGTATGAACACCACCATCAGCGTGAACGGATCGCTGGTGGGGGTGATAAATGCCGCGGCTATAAGAAGAATCACTATCGCCTGGCGACGGTAGGCGTTGAATAGGCTTCGCGTGATCAAGCCGAGCTTGCCGAGAAGCCACGCAAGCAGTGGCATTTCAAACACCACGCCCATGATGAAAATCATCATGATGAAGTTGTCCATATAGGAGTCAAGCGATATGTCGTTGGGCACGCTCGCACTTATGTGGTAGTCGGCGAGAAAATGTAGCATCACGGGAAATATGACAGCGTAGCCCAGAGCGATGCCAAGAAAGAACATGATGTTGCCGAAAACAAACACCCATCTCACGCTCCTCTTCTCATGCGGGTACAGTGCGGGACGCACAAATGACCACGCGAGATAGAACAGCACCGGACATGAGAATACAAGCCCGAGCCAGAATGCCGTGGAGACATGGATGAAGAATTGCGAAGCGAGCCGTATGTTGACGATATTCACCTTGAAATCCGTGTCGCCGAGCAGCCCGTAAAGCCAAAAATCCGGTCGGCATGGAGCCAGAATGATTGAATCAAACAATTCCGGCATGGCATAGAAAAAAATAAGCATCAGCACCAGCACCGCTGCTGCCGCTTTAATCAACACGCTTCGGAGTTCGTCGACATGATCCCAAAATCCTGATTCCGCAAGCTGCGTGCCGTCATTCTTTTGTGGAGTCATCCCGCGGAGTGGAAGGCTTGGTTATTTCATCTTGAATCTCGTTCATGCCCTGTTTGAAGCTGGACACTCCTTTCCCGATGCCTCTCATGAGTTCCGGAATCTTTTTTCCGCCAAAAAGCAGCAGCACCACAAATGCGATGATTAGTATTTCGGTCATTCCGAGATTGCCTAAAAACAAGGGGATGATATTGATTGAATTCATAGATGTAATTAGCTTAATTGCACAATTGGATAACGTAAAGATAGCGACTTTATTTGAGAATGAGCTATCATATCGGAAAAAATTCTTAATTTTGTGACCTGATTTAAAATTCATTATCAATTAAGCATTATGAAAGCATTTGTTTTCCCCGGTCAGGGAGCGCAATTTGTGGGAATGGGAAAAGATATGTATGACAACAATCCCGTTGCTCGCGAAATGTTTGAGAAAGCCAATGAAATTCTTGGTTTCCGCATCACTGACCTGATGTTCAATGGTACCGATGAGGATCTTCGCCAGACTAAAGTTACTCAGCCTGCTATCTTCCTTCACTCGGTAATCCTCGCTAAAACACTTGAGAGCGAAATCACTCCCGATATGGCTGCCGGTCACTCGCTTGGTGAATTCTCTGCCCTTGTGGCTGCCGGCGCGTTGAGCTTTGAAGATGGTCTCCGTCTTGTTAGCGCCCGTGCTCAGGCTATGCAGAAGGCTTGCGAGCTTAAGCCCTCTACCATGGCGGCTATCATTGCTCTTCCCGATGAGAAGGTTGATGAAATCTGCGCTTCTATCGATGGCGTTGTTGTATGTGCCAACTATAACTGCCCCGGTCAGCTCGTGATTTCAGGTGAAATCGAGGCTGTCAACGAAGCTTGCGAGAAGGCTAAAGCTGCCGGTGCAAAGCGTGCCCTTCCCTTGAAGGTGGGCGGTGCGTTCCACAGCCCCTGCATGGAGCCTGCACGTGCCGAGCTTGCTGCCGCTATCGAGGCTACCCCCATCCACACCCCCGTGTGCCCCGTTTACCAGAATGTAGATGCTAAGCCCCACACTGATCCTGCCGAAATCAAGGCTAATCTTGTGGCTCAGCTCACAGCTCCGGTACGTTGGACAAAGACCGTTGAGAACATGATTGCCGACGGTGCTACCGAGTTCATCGAAATCGGTCCCGGAAAAGTGCTTCAAGGTCTCATCTCAAAAATCAACAAGGAAGCCGTCGTTTCAGGACGCCAGTAAAATATCTAATTAGTCTAATTAGCCCAATTGGTCCAATAAGTCTAATTAGCACCATAATAAAAGCCCGATGAAAATCGGGCTTTTTCCGTTATAACTATCTTTTCCGCATACAAGGCTCTAATGTCGTTAGATTTCCCGGTATGTAGCACCATCCCATGATCCAGTTATACAAAAAATTTCATACATGGGATAAAAAGTGGGTAAATCACCTACAACCATGCATTATCTTTGCTCCAACAAACATAACGGCATCAATCTGCGGGAGAGAAATCCCGTCACGGTTCCGCCATAATCACGGCAATACGCCCGAAGGACGCTGACATCAGCCGGCTAAAGTCAGCCCCGAGAGCCACGCCATTGATTGCACGGATCCGTTGGAGTACTCCGACAGGCACCTCGCCCGCAGAACCCGACCGACAACGACAGCGGAAGCAGATGGAGTCGCCCGAAGTACACTTCGCTAAGTTTCAGGAGATGACCTGAAAGACTGCTTGAATTGGTCCTTTAATCAATGTGCACAGACCACCAACACGAAGCCGCCATCGTTGCCGGCGGGGATCCCGTATTTTCTGCATCATCCAAGGCTCTAATGTCGTTAGTAGCCATGCATTCCCATATACACTAAAAATGTAGACTGGTTAAATGATAGTGTTAAATAATGTTATTTACTTGACTTTGCCAAATCTAAACACTAAATTGCATTATTTAACTTTAATTCAATAGTGTCTATGAAAAAGTATGTTTTAATGAGTGCTGTTCTGTTGTTAGTTTCTTGTTCTTCAGAAAGTGATATTCCGAGAAATGATATCGCTGATGACAATTGCGAAGAGATAAATTTCGCCGTGCCGGTGAGTCTGGCATCCACAGAGTTTACAGAGGAAGAGCTAAGAAGCTCAATTCTCTTGTTTGATTACATCGACACTCTAAACGGTGAATATTGTCTCACCATTGATAAGGACGAAGCGGTTGCGATCGGAGTCGCTCCCAATATTTATGACCGTGCCGTTCATGATATGAAAGTCGGCAATCAGATGATGAAAGAATGCCGTCAAGAATGTGACTATTTTGAACTTAGTTTGCCTAATTCAAGTGCTGAGATATTGGAAAACATGAATAAAGAATCTGTGACTAATTCAGCTAAGGTAAGTGATAATAAGATAAGTGATAATAAGATAAGTGATAATAGGTATAAAAAGCAATATGGGTCTATCCAAACTTTTAATCAAGACCCTGGTTATGGAGGATTTGTTGTTGAAGATCTGAAAGTGGCAGTGGAGTTCCAATATCGGTCTTCTGTTGCCCCTTTTCCTTATTTTTATTGTACAGTTGATTGTTTTGGTGTTGTTAGAGGAGGTAGTAAAGCAGCTTCACTATATGACATTGCAGTCGTAACTGTGCCATTGTCGGCGAGTGGTGGTGGTACTTCGGCTCGCTTATCGTTTCGAACAACAGATTCACATGGTGGAGGATGTGCTTGGTATGCATTGCCTCAGCGTTAGATATCGATTTTGTTGATGCGCTTGCGGTGGGTGAAGCGTTTGCGCAGTTGGATGAGCTGCCGCCAGTAGTGGGCAAGACGCACCCACAGCTCTCCCTTCGATACCACATCCCCTCCCAGCGGATTATAGGCTGAGACGGTGATTGTGCTTTCGCCGAACTGTTCGGGATAAAGCACTATGAGATTGTTTCGGGAGAAGTATTTCTGCAGGAAGCCCGGCAATTCCTCCATAGATGGATTGAACGACACCGATGCACGGCGGGCGTTCACCACTATAAACAGGTCATCATCAAGAATACGGTTGGCGAGCAGCACAAAGTCATCCCACTCCTCAACATCGCGGAACTCGCTCCTTATCTCGTATTTCTCGGAATGCAGCACACCTCTTATATATGGCTTCACCTCAGCGTTGCAACAGAATATCACGCGGCATCCGAGCTGTTGGGTAAGGTTGGCAATTGCCATCACCCATCGCTTGAACCCTATTTCATACTGTGCCTTATCGGGTACCGACACCACGATGCGTGTGATGGTGCTTACCGGGATGAAACAACGCGTGATGACCACCATCTTGTGGGTCGATTCGAGAAGGCGTTCTATTTTAGATCCGAAGAATGAGTCGATCACGGTGGCTTTGCGGTGCATACCGATTATCACATTGGATATGTCTCGCTCCTCTACAGTGTTTATAAGCCCGGTAACGAAATTGAGATCATAGCGCTCTATGGGGAGGATTTCGGTGTCAACGCTTGCGCCGGTCTGTATGGCAAGGTCGAGCGAGTTGCGTCCCATGGCTTTTGATCCGGCTGAATTGTCGCTCCTCACGTGGGCGGCGTAAAGATGTCCACCTTTTTTATATGGATTACGCAGCAACACGGCAAGCTCCACAAGTCCGGGAACGGTGAGCGGATTGGCTACGGCAATCATGGTATTGAGGCTGCGGTCGGATGAGTTGTCGGTCTCATTTCCGGCATTCTCAAGCTGCTCCATCTTCATCCTGGTTGCGGCACGTTCGGTGACAATAGATGAGATGGTGCAGGTCACGAGTATCATCACGATAGTGCCGTTGAGGATCGACTCGTCGAAGATGCCAAGATTATATCCGATCATAACGGCGGCGAGCGTGGCGGCAGCTTGGGCGTTGGAAAGACCGAATATCATCTTCCTGTCAAGGGCGCTCATGTGATAGGTGAGCTGTGTGATCCATGCGGCAACCCATTTGCACAGTGTTGCCACCACCGACATCATTATGGCGACATAAAGGGTGTTCCATCCGGCAAATATCACCTTGACATTGATGAGCATTCCCACTCCGATGAGGAAATAAGGGATGAAAATGGCGTTGCCCACAAATTCGATGCGGTTCATCAGCGGCGACATATTTGGTATGTAGCGGTTCATGACGATGCCCGCAAAGAAAGCGCCAAGCACACTTTCAAGCCCTATCAGCCCGGCGGTGCAGCTCGCCAGAAACACCATGGCGAGAACAAATATGAATTGCATCACACTGTCGCTGTAGTTCTTGAAAAACCATCGGGTGATGCGCGGAAACAGATAAATGACCGCGATGCTGTATATCACAAGGCGCAGTAACAGCATCAGCACTTCCGATGAGTTGAACTCTCCATCGTTATGGATGCCGACGCACACCGCAAGCACAATCAACGCGCCAAGCACCGTCACGATGGTACCGGCGATGGTGATAATCACCGTGGGCGATTTTGTAAGCCCGAACCGCGAGATGATAGGGTAGGCGACAAGGGTGTGGGAGGCATACATCGACGCAAGAAGTATCGACGTAAGCCAGTCGAGATGAAGAAAATAATAGGAGGTGACGGTTCCCAATATCATTGGAATGAGGAACGTGTAGGTGCCGAATGTCATCCCCTTCTTGAGGTTTTTCTTCAGGTGATACATATCGATCTCTATTCCGGCAAGGAACATGAGATACAGGATGCCCACCTGTCCGAATATCTGGAAACTTGCATCTCGCGCCAAAAGACCTATTCCGTAGGGACCCACTATAACTCCTGCTACAATCATGCCGATGATGTGGGGTATCTTTATCTTGTTAAGTAAAAGCGGGGCAAGCAGAATGATGACCAGTACAATGAAGAATATCAGTACAGGGTCGGTAACAATGGCTATCGGAGGTACAGTGGTCATCGATTAAAGATTTGGTTATGCAAATTTACGAAAATTTAGCGTTTCCGGCAATTGTCGGCGGCGTGTACTTTCATGAGGCAGTTCTTGCAGTCAAATTCGAGCGTGAGGTTCATATTGCCTGACCGCAATGACAGTGGACCTTTAAGGCGTGAGTCGCCACCGGTTTTCAAGCAGGCGCCGAGTTCGCGTCGCAAGCAGTAGCGTGTGGTCATCACCACCATGTTCTTGCCCGGAATGGAGATTTCGGCTGCCGGTTGGATATGTGTCACGCCGTGGTCGCGGTAAAATTTCTCGGCGAGCTTGTTTGCCACATTCTCATGATATGTGAGTTTCGGTCCGTCGGGGAACACTGCATCCGTCTTTTCCTTACGACGCAGTTCGCGGGTCAGGCGGCATCTGTTGGTCGATTCCAGCAGCTCGAGAGCGTTGCGCCGCAGTGAGGCGAGCTCCTTTGCCGGGATGAATATGTCACCGGCAAGATCATTATAGTTGTCGAGACGGTAGATGGTTTCACCAAGTTTGCCCATGACTCTCTGCCGTGCCTGTTGTTGTGGTGTCTTTGCCGCTTCAATCGTGATTGGAGCAGAAGTTGCCGAGCAGCTGTTTCCGCGTTCATCCGCTATGTCGAGCACGAGGCGGTCGCCGGCGATGCGGAGTGTCACGTCGACTCCGATGGTGCGTGATGCCGTCTTGCGGCTGAGGAGATCGTCAAATGCCTTGTCGCTGTTGCGGTAAAGTGTGGTGCCGGGGGCGATGGCGATTCGGGTGGCGGGGTAAAGTTTGTTGCCGTCCACTCGGTTCAGCCTGAATCCTACAAAGCGGTTATCGCGGTCAAAGAATCCGAGCCCGTCGCCATTGGCGAGCGGCACAGTGATATCGGCGATGATGAGATTCCCTTCCGCACGTTTTACTTTAGCCACCTCTTCGCCTTGTGATTTCGGCGTATAGATGGATGCTATCTTTCCGGGCTTTCCCGAAAGGAAGTAGGGGGTAAACCCTCGGTTGAAGCTCTTTTCCGCTACCGGGGTGAATGTCGTGTCGACAGTTCCACACGATGACCTCACGTAGCGGTCCGGAGCGCTGTCGATTACGGCATCGAGGCGTTGACGGTAGAATGAGCAGATGTTCTTCACATATCCTGCATCTTTCAGGCGACCCTCTATCTTGAATGACGATATTCCGGCGGCGATCATGTCGGCTATTCCCGCTGACCGGTTCATGTCTTTGAGCGAAAGCAGGTGGCGTTCGCGTTCCACGATCCTGCCGGTGCCGTCATAGAGGTCAAATGGCAGACGGCATATCTGCGGGCACTCGCCTCGGTTGGCGCTGCGTCCTTTCAACGCCCATCCGGCATGGCAATCGCCGCTGTAGCTCACGCATAGTGCTCCGTGCACGAATGCTTCCAATGGAACATCCACCGCCTTTCTTATTTCGGCGATCTCCTCAAGCGACAGCTCGCGCGGTAACACAAGCTGCGAGAATCCCGCATCTTGCAGAAAACGCGCACGTTGAGGTGTGCGTATGTCACACTGCGTGCTTGCATGAAGGGCTATCGGTGGGAGGTCGAGCCGCAACAGCCCCATGTCCTGTACGATGAGAGCGTCCACGCCTGCACGATACAACCGTTTGATGAGATTCTCCACCGCCTGAAGTTCGCGGTCATAAATGATGGTGTTGACCGTCACGTAGACGCGGGAACGGAATTGGGCGGCAAATTCACATAGCCTTGCTATGTCGTCAACCGAATTTCCTGCCGCCGCACGTGCACCGAAATCTTCGGCTCCTATATATACCGCATCGGCTCCGTGAAGAATCGCTTCACGGGCTATCTCTGCATTTCGAGCCGGAGCGAGCAGCTCAATAGCGGTGAGTGTATGATGAGTTTGTTCTGCCATAATAACGATATATGTATATACAAAAAAATTATCCGTCATCCCGACGAATAATCTTTATACCTTAAATCTAATACCATGAAAAACTTAAACAAAGATAAGTTTAAATTTTCACATATACAAGTATTTCGATGAAAATCTTTCGAATTAACATGATTTTCCCGGAAAAGTTTGTAAAAAAAGACTTAAACGTCACGGTTTCTCAATCGTTCCATATTCTTTTTATCGTAAGCCTCACCACGAGACACGAGATACTCGAATTTTACAACTTCTCCGTCAATTCTGATATGTAGAACGAAGAAAGCCCTTTTGCTGCCGATTTTTATACGGTAGACGCTGTTAAGGCTTTCAATCTTACGGCAATTATTAATTTCGTCAAGGCATTGGGCGTCAATTACATTATTGATCGCCTCTACAATTGAATGATGTATTTTCCCGGAGAGTTTATCAAGTGCCTTGGTGAAGTCTTTGGAGAAATCTACATTCATCGATGCTTCCCGATTCCATGGCGGCGCATGAAGTCATCTTTCTCTTGCTCGTCAACCATAACCTTTCCTTCCGGGCGAGTGGCTACCAGATAACGATAAATCTCTGCATCGTCCATTTCATTGGCTTCTTCAACCAGCAATTGTTCGATGTATTTCTTGAGGTTGATGCCTAATGCCGCTGCCTTCAGATTCAATGCACGGAATACGTCTTCCGGAATGTCAATGAGCTTTCTATGGGAAGGCTGTGGTTTAGTTACTGTAGTAGTATTCATATTTTTATGATTTTTCACAAAGATATATCGTATATATCATATATGCAAATCTCGATGAGGAAAATATGAGAACAGTTTATTGGGGTTGTGGGGACAAAGCACGCGGCATTTTGTGGAATTGGTAATATACCATGATCACGGAAACAATGGTGGCGGCGATGTCGGAAGCCGGGAATGACGCCCACACTCCGTTAAGCCCAAAATAATCGGGAAGTATCATGAGCAGCGGAATCAGGAATATCACCTGCCTTATGAGGCTGAGGAATATTGATTTTCCCGCCATGCCTATGGACTGGAACAGGGTGGTGGATACGATCTGGAAGCCGACGGGCCAGAACATCACGGTAGCGATGTGGAGTCCGTTGACGGTAGCGGCTATGAGGTCGGGATCAACGGTGAACGCAGCTGCGATGTAACGTGGGAAAAATACGCTGACAATCGCTCCTGCCGAGGTCACACACGTGCCGAAGATTGCCGCTGCCCAGTAGGCTTTGCGCATACGCTCGTAAAGCCCGGCGCCATAGTTGTAGCCTAAGATCGGTTGCACGCCCTGGCATAACCCCACTACCACCATGCACAGCAGCGAGGTGTAGGTGCTGAAGATTCCCACGGCGCCTACTGCCATGTCGCCGCCATATTCAAGCAGTGCCCGGTTGATGATGGCATTGATTGCCGAAGCGCAAAAATTGACGATGCTTGGCGCCGCTCCGATGCTTATTATTGCCCAGATAGTGTGCCAATGCAGGCGATATATGCCGCGTTTGAAGTGTAGTATTGAACTCTTTTTGCAGAAATGCGCCACGACGAATGCAGCGCCTATAGCCATTGATATGTCGGTGGCTATGGCGGCGCCCTTAATGCCCATTCCGAATACAAATATGAACAGCGGAGCAAACACAAGATTGCATCCGGCGCCGATGAACATGGTGATCATCGACAGCTTGGGATAGCCTGATGCCCTCATGACATTGTTGAGGCTGTACATGATGTTCATGACGAGCATTCCCGGAAGAATGTACATCATGAATTCTTTGGCATAGGGGAGGGTGCGGGACGATGCTCCGAACAGTATCAGGAGGTCATCCATGAATATTCCGAAAAGACTCAGATAGATGGTGGCGTTGAGAATTATCATCACCAGCGAGTTGCCGAGCACTTGTTCGGCATTGGGCTTGTTGCCTTGTCCGAGGAATATGGATACCCTTGCTGCGGCTCCGGCGCCTATGAGCACTCCTATAGCGGCGCTGAGGTTCATCACCGGAAATGTGATCGCAAGCCCTGCGATGGCGTCGGCTCCAACGCCGCGACCTATGAAGATGCGGTCAATGACGTTATAAAGCGACATGACCACCATTCCCACTATGGCGGGCAGGCTGTATTCCCACAGCAGCTTGCCGATAGGTCGTGTGGCAAGCTCGGTTATGTTTTTTGTTGACTGGCTCATGGACGTGATAATGTTTCGTAAAGATTGCGGCAACCGTCTTCAAGAAGATCGAGCACAAGCTCAAAACCTTCCGCACCCTCATAATAAGGATCGGGAACATGGTCATAGCGTGTAGCCGTCTTGACAAATTTCATCATAGGCACGATTTTGGCTTCATCCTCTAGTGTTGGCGCCATCGATTTTAGATTGCGCTCATTGGAGGCATCCATCGGGATGATGAGGTCGAAGTTGTCAAAATCGCTTTGGCGGAATTGACGTGAACGGTGAGTGAGGTTGTATCCCCGGCGTTGGGCATGGACTCTCATTCTCTTGTCGGGCAGGTCGCCGGCGTGTCCTCCGTAGGTTCCTGCCGAGTCTACAATCCATCGGCTACCATCATCCATTGCGTCAATGATGCTTCGGAACACGCCTTCGGCTGCAGGAGAGCGGCATATATTGCCGAGGCACACGAATAAGATCTTCGTTTTATCTTTGGCTTTCAATGAATTAATTAATTCACTAAAATTATGGTTTACATCTTGGTTTACCATTCTTTATTTATCTTGGTAAATTCTCTGATATTTGATTTAGAAGCAAAGTTAGTTATTTTATCTGAAATAAGAATTTCATAGCCCTATAATACATACGAAAATAAAATATCTTGTAAATTTGCGATCAGAAATATTAAGAAAAATTGCCTATGGAATAAAACGGCTAAAAGACATATAAATAAAAGACGTTAACTAATATTCAATGTTTCGGAAAATCGCAATTAGAAGAAACAACCATTGGGTAAAAGTTAATGCTCACGGGTACCGTGGGCTATTACTCGTAAATGGTTGTAAGTCGTTTGGCGATGCCTTCGAAACGTAGACGAAGCAAAAAGTCCACGTATTTTATTTGTCTACTACTGAGGGACGGACTTGTTTCTAAAAATATCAATATTTTTTGTATGAAAAATAAGCTTCTAATTCTTCTTTTTGTTTCATATGACGGCGACGGATTTATTAAGCCAATAAAGACGGATTTATTAAGCCAATAAAAATGTATGGGAAAATGAATCTTGGAGATTACAAATGGAATTAAAATCTAAAGAATATGAAAAAAACATTTTATTTAACAATTTGCCTACTTGCTACTATGATTATGGTTAGCTGTGCCAATTCAAGCGACAAAGAACGAATTTCACAACTTGAAGCACAGATTGAAGAATTGCAAAACAGAGGAAATAATTACAATTCTCCAATGTCATCGTCTCAAGCCTCTAATTATGAATCCACCCATCAAGCTTCTTCTGTTACACAGAGAAAAAATGGTACTTCTCTTGTAGGAAAATATCGTATAAATGATGATGTAAGTGAATGGATTTTAGATGTCAATAGTGATGGGACTTGTCAATTCCATTCTAACGGAAATACTTATTACGGAACATGGGAATCCGATGATGATTGTTATGATTTTAATATGTCTGATTTCGTTTACTTTGTCGTTAATGGCAAAAGGGTATATTTTATGCCTCATGTGGATTTAAATTGCCAATGGTTGTATGATACATCAAGTTCTTTAAAGGCAAGGAATCCAAATAAAAGAGTAGAACTTATAAGGATGAATTAAGAGATAAATTACTTTCAATTATTAACCGTTGGATTTTGTTTCATAGAGGAGGCATAATTCAGCGGTTTTATTATGTATAAATGAATCCATTTTGGAAAGATAGTTTACTATCTCACGTTAATTAAGTCTAATAAGATTTATCGGGCTGCGATGCGGGCTATGATGTCGCGGGCGGTGGTGTCGGCGGCATCCGATGTGCCGAGAATCTGCCTCATGTAGTGGTAGCCCTCCAGTTGGTTGTCATGACCGGGGCTGCCGGGAAGAATGTTGTGCAGCTCTCGTCCCACGGCTTTTGAATTGCAGTTGTGCATGAGCATTTCCGGCACAATCAGTCGGTCGGCTATAAGATTGGGGAGCGACACATATTTTATTTTAAGGATTTTCTCCATAATCTTATATGTGATTCTGGAGCCGTTGGACCGGTAGCACACCACCTGTGGGGTGTTGAGCAATGCGCATTCCAGCGTCGCTGTGCCTGAGGTGACCAGGGCTGCCGACGCGTAACGCATCAGTTCGAATGTCATTCCGGTGACTATGGGTGTGCCGGGGGTGACATAATATCCGTAGTATGACAGGTCGATGCCGGGTGCGCCGGCGATCACTGTCTGATATTCGGGGAAACGCTGTGCGGCAGTCTCCATGATCATGAGGTTGTTCTTGATTTCGGAGCGTCGGCTGCCGGGCACAAGCGCGATGATGGGCCGATCGGGAAGATTGTTGCGTGACAGGAATTCCTCGCGGGAGATTATGCCGGAGAGTTTGTGGTCGACCTCCTCGACCGACGGATTGCCTACATACTGTACCGTCATGCGGTGGCGGGCGTAGAAATCGGTTTCAAATGGGAGGATGCAATATACCTGTGTCACATATTTTCTTATTGCTTTCACACGGTGCTCTTTCCACGCCCACACTTTTGGAGAAATGTAATAGAACACCGGTATGCCGAGAGAGTAGGCATATTCGGCGAGTTTAAGGTTGAAACTCGGATAATCCACGAGAATCAAGGCGTCTGGTTTCCGGGATGCGATGGCGCTTTTCGCACGTTTCAGATTGGATAGCACCTGCGGCAGATGGCGTATCACTTCGCTGAATCCCATGAATGCCATGTCGCGATAATGTATCACCGGCGGATGTCCGGCTTCATGTGCCATTAAATCGCCGCCGAGGAAAGATATCTCGGCGTTTTTGTCGCGGTGGACAATCGCTCTGATCAGTTGCGCGGCATGGATGTCGCCTGATGCTTCTCCTGCTGAAACGAAATACTTCATCGGTCGTTGTTGGTGTTACGTGCCACAATGTCGAAATTCTCCACATATATCTCGGTGACCGTGTGCTTGATGGTGTTGCGGTCCTCCCATGATCGGGTGCGCAACTTGCCCTCCACATATAGCTTGGTGCCCTTTCGGATATATTTTTCGGCAAATTCGGCGGCTTTGTCCCACATCACTATGCGGTGCCATTCGGTGCGTTCCGGAATCTGCGCTCCCGTAGCGGTGGTGTAAGCACGATCGGTGGTGGCAAGCGAGAATGATGCCACGGCACGGGTGTCGATGTAGCGGATTTCGGGATCCTGCCCTACGTTGCCTATGAGAATTACTTTGTTGATTGACATGGCGGCTGGTTATTTTGCTGATGCTTTAAGCCCTTCGATCACTGCCGAGGTGAATCCGGCACGCTCCATGGCGTTGAGTCCTTTTATTGTGATTCCTCCGGGGGTGGTCACTTTGTCGATCTCGCATTCGGGATTGTTGCCTGTCGACTCAAGGAGCTTGATGGCTCCCTTCATGGTGGCGAGCATATATTCCTGTGCCTTGGCGGGGTAGATGCCCAGCTCTACGGCTCCCTCGGTGGCGGCGCGGATATAGCGCATAACATAGGCGATGCCACATGAGCATAATGCGGTGGCGGCTCCGATGAGGCGCTCTTCAATGACGGCGGTGGAACCGAGCTGGTCGAAGAGGGTCACGATGTCGTTCACCTTGTCGGCAGGGGCGTTGTCATGGCAGATGAATGTCATGCTCGCGCTTACCGACATTGCCGTGTTGGGGATGACGCGGAAGATGGTGCGGTCCGATGAGTAACGATGCAGCATCTCGCCCATGTCAGCGATGGAGATTCCGGCGGCAAGCGATACTAACGACTGGTCGCGGAAAGCAACGGCAGGCGCTATCTCGTCGAGTACCGATGGAAGCACCCAAGGCTTCACGGCGAGGATGATGTAGTCGGCGCCTTTTATCACCGAACGGTTGTCGGTGGAGGTGTTTATTCCGGGGCATAGTGCCGACAGCGCATCGAGTGTGCCCTGGCGTGGTGAGCTGACTGAAATGTCGGACGCGGCAAAATTGCCCGAGGACACAAGTCCGCGGACAATAGCCGATCCCATATTTCCTCCGCCTATGACTGAGATTTTCATTGTTGAGATATGTTGAGAAGTCGTTTGAAACGGGTGAGGAATGTCTCAGCCTCCTGCATGGTGAGGCTCAAAGGTGGCAGAAGGCGCACGATGTTGGTGCCTGCCGCGCCGGTGAACACGTGTTCGTCAAAGATGAGACGGCGGCGCAATTCTTTAGCAGGGAATTCCAGTTCGATTCCGATCATGAGTCCGCGTCCGCGCACCTCTTTTATACCGGGAAGTCCTTGCAGCTCGCTCAGCAGATAGGAGCCGACGAGAGCGGCGTTGTCAACAAGCCCTTCCTCTTCAAATATGTCGAGCACGGCTATTGCGGTGGCGCAAGCGAGGTGGTTGCCTCCGAAGGTGGTTCCGAGCTGACCGTATTCAGGCGTGAATTTCGGGCTTATCAGCACACCGCCCATGGGGAAGCCGTTGGCGATGCCTTTTGCCACAGTAATTATGTCGGGGCGTATGCCCGAGTGCTGATGGGCGAAGAATTTTCCCGAGCGTCCGTAGCCTGACTGTATCTCGTCGAGGATGAGCACGGCACCGTATTGGTCGCACTCCTGACGTAGCACGCGGAGGAAGTCGTCGGAGGGGATGCGGATGCCGCCCACTCCCTGAATGCCTTCTATGATGACGGCACACACGTCGCCTTTCTTCAGTTCATTGATAGTGGCATCGATGTCGTTAAGCGGCAGGAATGTCACGTGTCCGTTATCGTTGATGGGCGACACGATTTTGGGGTTGTCGGTCACTTCGACGGCTGCCGAGGTTCTTCCGTGGAAAGCTTTGCCATAGGCTATGACTCTCGACTTGCCTGTGTGGAATGATGCGAGCTTCAGGGCGTTTTCGTTAGCCTCGGCGCCTGAGTTCACAAGAAAGAGTTGATAGTCATCGTAGCCCGATACTTTTCCGAGTTTTTCGGCAAGTTTCTTCTGGAGCGGGTTGATGACCGAGTTGGAGTAGAACATCAGCTTGGATGCCTGCTCGTTTATAGCTTTAATGATTTCGGGGTGGCTGTGTCCTACCGAAATCACGGCATGGCCGCCATAGAGGTCGAGGTATTCGGTGCCGTGGTTGTCATATACATGACACCCTTTGCCACGATCTATCTCGATGTCGAAAAGCGGATATACGTCAAATAAGTTCATCGTTGATTAATTGAGGTGTTTTTAGAATGCCGATGGTTTCAACTGAAGTCCCACGCGCTCGTGGAGCCCGAAGAGGAGATTCATGTTGTGCACGGCTTGTCCCGACGCGCCTTTCACCAGATTGTCGATGACAGAGGTGATGAGCAGCTTGCCATCAACTTTTTCAAGGTGCAGTATGCACTTGTTGGTGTTGACCACGTCCTTGAGGTCGGGAGCCTTGTCGGTCACGAATGTGAAGTTGTGGTCGGAGTAATAGTCCTCGTAAAGTTTACGCAGCTCCTCGACAGACACGGGGCAGTCGAGGTATACAATAGCCATTATTCCGCGCGCGAAGCAACCTCTCACGGGGATGAAGTTGATGTCGGCTTTGAAGCTGTTTTGCAGCTGGGTGAGCGATTGGCGTATCTCGGCGAGGTGCTGGTGCTTGAATGGCTTGTAGATCGACACATTGTTGTTGCGCCAAGAGAAGTGGCTTGTAGCCGACGGCTTCACTCCGGCACCTGTCGATCCGGTGATGGCGGTGACGTGGACCGGTGAGTTGAGCAGAAGGTTCTTGGCGAGCGGCAGCAGGGCAAGCTGAATCGCTGTGGCGAAGCAGCCGGGATTTGCCACGTGCTTGGCTCCGCGCACAATCTGCTTGCGGTTGAGCTCGGGGAGTCCGTAGACGAAGTCGTGTGTGCCGTCGTTGATGCGGTAGTCGGTCGACAGGTCGATGATGCGCAGCTCCTCGGGCACCTGATGGCTCTCCATGAATTTCTTGGTTTCGCCATGGGGTGTGCAGCAGAACATCACGTCGATGTTGTTGAAATCGGTGTCGGAGGTGAACTTAAGGTCGGTTTCTCCGATGAGCCCCTGGTGGATGTCGGCGACGTTGTTGCCGGCATTGCTTGAGCTGTGGACCCACTTGATCTCAACGTCGGGATGGTTTATGAGGAGCCTCAGCAGCTCTCCGGCGGTGTATCCCGCTCCTCCTATTATTCCGGCTTTGATCATGCTTCTCTTTCTTTATTGTTGCGCGCCTGCACGGAATGGTATATCTTCATTTGGTTACCGAGGATCTTGGTGAATCCTTTCACGTCGTCGGCAGTCCAGCCTTTGCTGAGTTCGCCGTATTCGCCGAAATCGGTCTTCATGAGGTCGAAGTCGCTCTCCACGCCCACGGTGATGAAGCGGTAGGGCTTGAGGTCGATGATCACCTTTCCGGTGACGTTGCGCTGCGATGACTCGAGGAACTTCTCGATGTCGCGCATGACGGGTTCGAGATACTGGGCTTCGTGGAGGAACATTCCATACCAGTTGCCGAGCTGCTCTTTCCAGTATTGCTGCCACTTGGTGAGGGTGTGCTTTTCGAGCATCTTGTGGGCTGCGATGATCACCATCGGCGCTCCTGCCTCGAATCCCACACGTCCCTTGATACCGATAATGGTGTCGCCGATGTGCATATCGCGTCCAAGCGCGTAGGGAGCCACTATCTCTTCGATCTTTTGGATAGCTTTAACCTTATCGGCAAACGGCTCGCCGTTGACTGCCGAGATCTCGCCTTCGGTGAAGTCGATGGTGAGGCGGCTGTCGGCAGTGGCTGTCATCTGGGTGGGGTAGGCTTCCTCGGGGAGTGTCTGGTCGCTGTGAAGGGTTTCCTTTCCGCCTACTGATGTTCCCCAAAGACCTTTGTTGATTGAATATTCGAGTTTCTTGAAGTCGGCTACATAGCCATGTTCTTTCAAGTAGTTGATCTCATACTCGCGGGTGAGGTTCATGTCGCGGGTGGGGGTGATGATCTCGATTTCGGGTGCGAGGATCTGGAATGTGATGTCGAAGCGCACCTGGTCGTTGCCGGCGCTTGTGCTTCCGTGTGCCACATATTTCGCGCCTACCGATTTCGCATATTCGATGATGGCTATCGCCTGAAATATGCGCTCGGAGCTTACAGAGATTGGGTAGGTGCCGTTGCGAAGCACGTTGCCAAAAATCATGTATTTTATGCTCTTGTCATAATATTCTTTGGTTATGTCGAGAGTGGTGTGAGCTTTAGCCCCGAGGTCGAGAGCGCGTTTTTCGATTGCTTTCAGCTCTTCGGGAGAGAATCCGCCCGTGTTTGCAATGGCGGTGTAAACTTCATATCCGCAGTCCTCGGAGAGGTATTTTACGGCAAATGAGGTGTCGAGACCGCCACTGAAGGCGAGCACCACTTTCTTCTTGTCTTCGTTCATGATGTATTGTTGTAATTTAATTTATAATCAGTTGATGTGATGTGGTTCTTTCGGATCGTAGAGGAGTCCGGTGCAAAGGCATTTGTGTCCGCCGTTGCGCTGAAGTATGTCGAAGTTCACGCAGCTTTCGCAGCCTCTCCAGAAGGCGGCGTCGGTGGTGAGCTGGTCGAATGTGACAGGTCGGTAGCCAAGGTCGTGATTCATTTTCATCACGGCGGCTCCGGTGGTCAGTGAGAATATCTTTGCGTCGGGAAACATTTCGCGCGACAGTTCAAAGATGCGTCGCTTTATACGTGTCGCCAATCCCATGCCACGGAATTTGTCGGCAACGATAAGTCCTGAGTTTGCCACAAACTCCTTGTTGCTCCAGCACTCAATGTAGCTGAATCCCGCAAACTCGCCGTCGCATATCGCAACGACTGCTTTGCGTTCGAGCATCTTCTGTTTCACGTATTCCGGCGAGCGTTTGGCAATACCTGTTCCGCGCACTTTTGCAGCGCGGTTGATGGTGTCAAGAATTTCGTCGACATACCCTATGTGCTCTTCCGAGGCGACTATGACCTCAATGTTTGCCATGTTGTCAGTCATCGTTTCTTTATTCGTAAAATATATGTGAGATTTTTATTGGGTTCTAATTTATGCTTGTCTCGGCTATCTGCTTGCGGGCGTTGGCTATCACCCTTTCGGGGACGAATCCCTTGAAGAAGTCGAGTATTTCATCGCGTGATGCGTCTTCGGCTGTCGCCACCATCACTGTGTCGGCTCCGGCTATGGTGCCTAATATATAAGGAGTGACAAGCTGGTCGAGATCGTAGGCGAGTCCGCTGGCATATCCGAATGGTGTTCTGAAGATGAGCATATTGCCGGTGAATCTCATGGATTCCACATTGCGGTGGGTGCCTGTCTGAGCCGTTGTGGGCACTGTCTCGTAGATTTCGTCTTCAGGGACTTCGCCGGGCTTGGTGACGACGTACCGGTAGCCTCCGAGCGATGACACGACTTTGGTGGTTTTAAGCGCTTTCAGATCGCGTGACAATGTGGCTTGCGTCACAAAGAATCCACGAGCGGCAAGGAGCCTGGACAGTTCTTCCTGGCTGCCGATGCTGTTGTTGTTCAATATCTCAAGAATCGCCAAAAGGCGGATCTGGCGTTTGTTCATAATTCCGTCGGATTATTTTTGGAATGGCAAATTTACTAACAAAATACAATAAACGCACAAAGAAACTTGAATTTTTATGCAAATTTATTGCAAAACCGCGAAAAAGCATGGACTTTTTCGCGGTTAAAGGTCAAAAAGGGGAGTTTTCTCCCTCCGTTTTATCTCGATTCGTAGAGATGGGTGAGGATGTCGATGTCGGCTTGAGTCAGTTCGACATGTCGGCGTGCCATTACACGGCGTGCGGTGTCGAAAAATTTGCTGAGCGGAAGGTCGGAGAATCCGGCTGCTCCGCCGATGTTGAAGGAGGGGATGTAGGTGCGTGGGAATCCTGCTCCGTGGATGTTGCAGCCGACACCTACGACTGTGGCGGTGTTGAACATAGTGTTGATTCCGGCTTTGGAGTGGTCGCCCATGATGAGCCCGCAGAATTGCAGCCCTGTGTGTATGAACCGGCGTGAGGGATAGTTCCACAAGCGTATTTCGGAATAGTCATTTTTCAGGTTTGATGACACGCAGTTGGCTCCGAGGTTGCACCATTCGCCGATTACGGCGTTGCCGAGAAATCCGTCGTGAGCCTTATTGCTGTAGCCGGTGATGACCACATTGTTTATTTCGCCCCCCACCTTGCAGTAGGGTCCGATGGTGGTGGCACCGTAGATTTTTGAGCCCATGTTGATGTAGGAATGGTCGCATAGTGCGAGTGGACCTCTCACGCAAGTGCCTTCCATGATTTCGGCATCGCGTCCTATATAGACCGGTCCGTGGTTAAGATTGAAAATGACCCCTTCTGCTTTGGCACCGGGTTCGAGGAACAGTTTGGGTGTTCCGTCGGGGAAGGTGGTGTCGCCGATCACGGTGCAGGTGTCACTTACGGGAAGGGAATTTCTTCCGCCGGTGAGAGTCTTGAAGTCGTCGATGAGGGCGCGGTCGTTGAGCATGAAGATGTCGGGGAGGGTCTTTATGATGAGCGGTGCGGCGCCGTCAAGCGCTATTGAGTTTTCGGCTTTTTTTCCGCGGCGTGCTATCTCAGTGCCGTTGCAGGTGATTGCCGTTCCCGGCTGTAGTGACGACAAGGTGTTGATCAGCTCGGGTGACGGGCACACATTGCCGGCGATGTAGAAATCTTCGATAGTGTTTTCCTCTTTCAGCGGATATTTCGCGGCGAGGTAATCCTGAGTCTTGTAGGAATAATTTCCGGGAAACGCGATCTCCCACTTGCGGCGTATGGTGTTTATTCCGATTCGTATTTCGGCAACCGGACGGGTGAAAGTGAGCGGCAGAAGATTGTCGCGCTCCTCAGCAGGATCAAAAAGGATTATATTGTTAGCCATAATGAAGTGTTGTTGATTGTTCTACTGCAAAGGTAGGAAAAAAACGAAAAAACGGATTACGATAAGTGCCTAAATTCAGCAATGATAGCGATGATATGGCTTTGTCTCTATGGCTGGTGGTCTCGTTTTTTGCAGAGACTATATTCCGGAAAAGAGACAGGCTCTCGTGTTTGAGCCTGTCCTCTAGAACGATTGTCACGATAGTTTTTCCGGAACAACATTTAATGAATTCTACATCAAACCACAACTTCAGATGAGCGGTAATGCCAGAATCTTCGGTTGTCTATTTAATGAATTCTACATCAAACCACAACTCGTAGCCGTGGCGCAAAGCTACAAGGATAGTTGTCTATTTAATGAATTCTACATCAAACCACAACAGCTCGCGTTTCAGAACAACGGCAAATTGGTTGTCTATTTAATGAATTCTACATCAAACCACAACATCAAAGCGGCTTACATCCATTTCCAAAAAGTTGTCTATTTAATGAATTCTACATCAAACCACAACACCAGCAGGGTTATCTTTACCCTGTATTCGTTGTCTATTTAATGAATTCTACATCAAACCACAACGGCAACAGGTTTCGGCATAGTCAAGTTTAAGTTGTCTATTTAATGAATTCTACATCAAACCACAACTGGATGTCGTTTCAGTTCGACACTAAACCGTTGTCTATTTAATGAATTCTACATCAAACCACAACAAAATTCTGAGTCTACTATCGCTGATGATTGTTGTCTATTTAATGAATTCTACATCAAACCACAACTCGGTACCGGATGTCTACTTGATGAGCAAGGTTGTCTATTTAATGAATTCTACATCAAACCACAACTTTCTCGCCCTCATTATCATCTTTTACTTGTTGTCTATTTAATGAATTCTACATCAAACCACAACCTTCATCCGCTCCTTCTTATTCTGCTCCTGGTTGTCTATTTAATGAATTCTACATCAAACCACAACTTAAGGTTACTGTTAACGCTTCCAAGATAAGTTGTCTATTTAATGAATTCTACATCAAACCACAACTCCTATGGATTCTTTAACTCTCGATGGTCGGTTGTCTATTTAATGAATTCTACATCAAACCACAACTTAAGGTTACTGTTAACGCTTCCAAGATAAGTTGTCTATTTAATGAATTCTACATCAAACCACAACAATTATAGCTCTTTTATGCCGTCTGCTGAGTTGTCTATTTAATGAATTCTACATCAAACCACAACGTCTCGCAATTTCTCATCTGCTCCCTCACTGTTGTCTATTTAATGAATTCTACATCAAACCACAACCCTGCTCATGTTGTCACTCTTAGCGGTCGTGTTGTCTATTTAATGAATTCTACATCAAACCACAACCTTAGTTGAAGAACGCCCTGTTTGTTAGGGTTTTATAACGGTTAAACCATATTAAAAATGGCTTTTCGGTGCCAAGGAAGTGAAATTGATGTCAAATTTCGAAAGCAAATATATTAAAAAAATTCCAATTGTTGAGGTGTTTTGAACTCTATATCTTTTTCTTTCCCTAAATAATTGATGATATCGCCATACTGTTTGTCGGTGACCTTGAGCATAGATGTTTTTCCGAGTGGAGGAATGAACGCTTTCACCCTGCGGATGTGGACCTCCATGCTTTCTTTAGATCCGCAATGGCGTGTGTAGACTGAAAATTGCATCATGGTGAAGCCATCTTTTTCCAGGTTTTTCCGGAATTTGGTGGCATCCTTCCGTTGCTTTTTTGTTTTTACCGGTAGATCGAAGAACACGAATAGCCACATGATGCGATAGGCGTTTATGCATAGAAAGCTCATGGCGATTATTGAAAAACGGGCAGATTCAACACTTTGCTTTCCCCATTCATGACTTTTATCACTGAGGTGCACATCATCTCCAATGCTATGCTGATGGGGTGGAGCTTATCGTTGACAATGGTGTCGCGGTAGAGGATATTGATGAGTCGCGCTTTTGTTTCCTTGTCGAGTTGCCATTTCCCTTCAAGATGCAGTGAGTGGGCTATCTCATCCACATAGGGGCGAAATGGTTCCATTAGGTCATCGGCTAAAGGGAAAGCATTGGACCGGTTGTGGTGGTGGATGCCGAGAGCCGGCAGAAGTCCCGCTCCTACGATGGCTCTTGCGGTAGCCGCACGCAGTATTGTGTAGCCGTAGTTGAGGAGATTGTTGGGTGGGGCTCCGTCCCTTGAGCGGAAATATTCACGACCAAAAAGAATCTGCCAATATAGTTTTGCGGCTATGCCTTCGCGATTGTCTGCGTCATCGCTTTTCACATTCATGTAATAAGGCTTCAATGTGTCGCCATCTTTTCCGAGTTTATTTAACAAGCGACTCTGGTTTCTGATTTTTGAGATTATGATCTGTTGCCATACGGATTTTTTTGCGGGCAGAGAGGCATTGAGCTGTATACGGTAGCGCTGACCTTGCAAAGAGTTGCTGTCGAGAGTGTTCAGCATTATGTGAGGCAGGTTTTTCTCATCGCATATTACCACGCCCACATTGTTTCGTGCGAGTTCATTGAGCGCGGGGATTGAAATGGAAATACGTGGATTGTCGATTATGACATGAGCCAAGTCCTCGATGGGAACGCATGAAGAGGGTGCGTTGCCATCGAGGGGTGAAAGTTGCAGCTGAAAATTCCTGACAGACACTTTCAGCGGCGAGGAGAGACAGATGGTTCGTTTCAGCATAAGGGATGTAAAAACTTTATGGTTCCCGATTCTGAAATTATAAAGTCCTGTCCTTGCACAAGAGCGTTGAACTGGGTGTGGCGTATTATTATTCCCGGTCGAATGTTCTCTCCCTGAGTCCAAGTGCCATTTTTGTTTTTTGCATTAGAATCAGATGATGGGCGTGCTTCTTGATGGAAACGGAGATAGATTTTGCCATAGCCATTTCCGTTTGGGTCGCGTGTTAATCCAGAAACTACGTATAGCCTCCGAGCTAATTCGGCTTGAGAGCATTCGTAGACTTCTGCGGGGGAGTTTTCGTAGAATAGCACCAAGGTGCCTACTTTGAGTGTCCATTTTAATGGCAGGTCGTTGGGGTCGGACAATGGCAGTATGTTGGCTCCTGACTTATGGAGCTTTACGGCATCAAGATTGTTGACGATGGCGAAAGAGCGCTTCCGCTTGTTTTTATGGTCGCAGCCTTCGTATATACCCATGCAGTAATTTGAGTCGTTGGCAACGTGGAATGCCTGCTTGTAGAGGTGCTTGGATTCATCGCGATGCTTTTTCAGGTGGATAGGGGAGGTGATTGATGGGGTGAATACCCTGACTTTCTTGATTGCGATGCCTTTTTCCTCATTCATCCATATCGGAGCGTCGAATAGATTCTTGAAGCCGCGTTGTTGCACAGCCTGCATGACTTTTTCTTTTACAGCAGGGTCCACGATTTTATCGATATCTTTTTCTTTCAAAGAGTCCACGGGAACTCTCAGCACATATTTTATATCGCCGTTGAGGTTTATGGCTCCGTAATAGGTTTGTTTGTGGAGCGAAGCTCTGGCTGTGTCGCCTTGCTGATATATGGTGTCGCCATCGGCTGCACGACATATTTTGCCTCTTTTCCGGAGGGCTTTTTTCGATGGCTTCAATGTGTTGTCGGATGAGTCGTGAACAATCAGCATCTGTCGAGATATCTCTTTGACATCTTCAGTGAATGATGCCCAAGGCTTTTCAAAATGAGGTTTTAAGCCGCCTTTAAAGTCGTAATCCTCCATATTTCGGGTGTATTCAGCCCAAAGCTGATATTCTCTGCGACCTATGCAGGCTATGACTATGGCATCGATGGCATGATGGGTGTGGTTAATGCGTTCTTTCTTTGAGTATTCATCCTGCAATCCCCACATTTTGCGGAATTCTGCCGTGGTCATGCCCTTTACGGTGAATATTTGCCTTTCCTCGCTGCGGAAAAGTGTTCTAAGGTATTCGCGGGCATATTTTCCGATTATGCCGATGTCGACACCCTGACGGTTGGAGAAACCTTCCGGGACTTCGGTCATTGAGAATCGTTCCACTTTACCTTTCCAGTAATTGAGTTTCATCTTCAGATAATGCCTTTTCTGGATAAGGGCGTCCTTTATTTCCTTGGTAGAGGCGTTACCGGTGCGTATCCGTGCGATTTCGTTGTTGAGATCGTCGATGATTTTATTCCAACCCAAGCTGTCGATGCGCTCAAGGATGATGGAATGATTGGCTAATTGTGACGGCATTGAGGCACCTTTCACCTGCCGGTTGAATACTGAGCTGCATAAAGTCTTGTTGGCTTGCGAATCGTCACCCCCGATTGACCGTGGGATCGTGTGCTCAATGTCGTATTTCGGATTCGCGCTGATGAAATCGGAGATGCTTATTTGCTCGCCGGTGTACAGGCATTGGTGTCCCTGCTCTTCCCATAACTGATATTTCAGGATGTCGGTTTCGGTGGGGGTGATGTCAGTGTTGGATACCTCTTTGAGAAGTTTTGTTATCTTGTCGGCGTACTCTTTGTGCATTTTCTCGTTTTCACGCTGGTAGCGCTCGATTGCTTTGCGCATATTGGAGTCATTTAGCCCGCGTGCGAATTCGATGTTTATGCGTGTGGCTCGATCAATTTTGCCCTCTTTTATGAGCCTGTTTATGAGATGGCGCAATTTAAACAGCGCTCTCATAGCCATAGGGTTTCTGATGGATGAAGTGCGAGGAGAGCCTAACAGGATGATTCCGTCGGAATTGGTCTCGGCTTCCGGATATACGTCGAGTTTTGACGGATGGTAGATGCGGTCAAGTTTGTTGAGCTCTATTCCGGGGAGATCTTCAAGGATCTGTCGGACGGCGGCTTGTTTGGTCATTGATTTTTGCAGCGGATTGTTTTTGAAGTCGGCAATCATTTCTGTAATATCATTGACAATCTGATCTTTGCGTGTGCTGTCGGATTTTATATGCTCGGGAAGTGTGGCGTCGAGGTTGGCAACAAACACCGCTTCGTCATATCTCATGCCGTTTTTCAAGTGAGGCAGTATTTTAGTGATTGCTTTCAGGCTCAGAGAGGCGTATCCCTGTGGAACTTTAATTTTGACGAATTCTTCGGCTTGGGTCGCGTTCAGCTGTAGATTGTCTATAGCCCATTTCGCTAATTTTTCGTCGGAATCGAAAGCATATAGAGAATGCCACACATCGTTGATGATCTGTGACTCATTTTTGTCTTTTGCAAGATTGTAGCATGAGCATACAGTGGAACGCCAGTCGCGACCGAATATGTTTATCAGTCCTGTTGTGAGCGGACACCCTGAAACGGATGTTGCCATACGGTAATTGAATTTGTAGGCAGTGGCTCTCTTGTCGTCGCGGAATGAATAGTTGCCTTTCCCGGCAATCTTTTTCGCAATATCCTCAAAGTCAAATGAATCTTTTGATTTACGGAAAAACAATGGCATGATTTCGGCTTTCTCTTTTTGCGACAATGGTCGAAAATCGGAGTCGTCGGGAGTGATGACTCGGATGTTGTTGATGAAAGCGAGCATGCGGTATTCTTCGAACGCCGGATGTGATACGGGGCATCGGTTTCTGTTGGACTCAAAGATGCATTTGCCGATTGATCCTTTCTGGGATTTGAGCGGACGTTGGAAAAATATTGCCCGGTGCAATTCTTTGATAATCTCTTGTGGGAGATTCTGTTTTGAGCAGATGGCGAAGAACTCCTTCTCGGTGTGGGCGATGCGGTCGGAAAAACGTGTTCTTATTTTCTTGCCTTGCTGATACAGGAGGTGAAAATAATTTCCGAGGTAACGGCAGCCGTTTTCTTCCATCTCTTTGGTCAAGTCGGCAATGCCCTGTTTTACATCACCTGAGCTTTCTTTTGTCTGGTCTTTTCGGTTGCTTAAGAATCCTCTCCGTTGTGCAAGATGATATAAGGCTCGCCCCAGCAAATGGCGATCGCCACTGTCGGTAAGGTCCAATTCGCGAGAAATAGCTTCATTGCGTGCATGGTATGGATTGTTCTCCTCAGATGTGCGTTGCCACCGGATGAATTCGTCGATCAACGGATATTTTTTCTTGAAGCGCCAATCGTTCAGATCTGTGTCGGGAATGTGAGGGCAAAGATTGTGTTTGACAAGAACTTTCAACAGTTCTATTTTCATCAATCTTCGTCTGAAATAGTGGCGTCGGGCTCCTCTTGCCTGTGTTCTTGTTTTTACTGCCGGAATCTCGGCTCCTTTTTCTCGTGCAACTCCCTCTTGGAATATCAAGACTCCGGAGTCGAGCAGTTCATGGTCGTTTTCGTTGTTTTTTACAATAGCCCAACCGATGGAATTGGTGCCTAAATCTATGCCAAGAGTCCTTGTCGACATGGTGTGATGAGGTTTGAAAGGTTTGTAAATCGTTGAAATTGATGTGAATTTATGGATAAAATTTGTTTTTTCAAAGTTTTTGGCTTATTTTTGTGGTAATTCTACATCTTATCACAATAAGGCTATATGCCGAAGGTGTAAACCTATGTCTCCGCGTACTCCGTGGAGACTTTTTTGTTGTTTGCGAGCTCGGTTTGTTGGGGTTAAGAGAGTGATGGATGAGATATATAAAAATATTTTTAGTTTTCGCGAAAATATTTGGAAATTAGGAATTTAGTTGCTAACTTTGCGAAGTTTTTGACGTGAAGCTCATGCTTGCCTTCCACATGGTTCTGGAAATCAGGGGGATAGGAAGCGTGAGATGCTATGCAGAAAGATTATAGAAAACGATAATAAACTTTAGTAAACAACAAAACAACTAAGATGCCTACAATTCAGCAATTAGTAAGAAAAGGACGTGTGGCTCTGGAGGACAAGAGTAAGTCTCCGGCGCTCGACAGCTGCCCCCAGCGTCGTGGCGTTTGTGTGAGAGTTTACACCACCACTCCTAAAAAGCCTAACTCGGCGATGCGTAAAGTAGCCCGTGTGAGATTGACTAACGGTAAAGAGGTTAACTCTTATATCCCCGGAGAAGGTCATAACTTGCAGGAGCACTCAATCGTTCTTGTTCGCGGCGGTCGTGTAAAGGACCTTCCCGGTGTGCGTTATCACATCGTGCGTGGTACACTCGACACTAGCGGCGTAAAGGATCGCACTCAGCGTCGTTCCAAGTATGGAGCTAAACGTCCGAAACCGGGAGCAGCCCCCGCAGCAAAGGGTAAGAAATAATTGACACCCAGAGCTGGAAGCAGCTTGCAGAGATAAAACAAAACCCAGTTAATTTAACTTCGTTTTTGATTTATTGGACAGCAATTTAGGTTGAGTAAACGAGGCGAGAGAGCCGAGTTGAAGATTAAAGACGCAGCCAAGCAACCAAAAACAAAACTTTATTAAAATGAGAAAAGCAAAGCCAAAGAAGCGGGTGGTTCTACCTGATCCCGTTTTTAATGACGTAAGAGTGTCAAAGTTCGTTAACCACTTGATGTATGACGGCAAGAAGAACACTTCTTACACTATATTTTACAGCGCGCTTGAGACTGTGAAGTCTAAGTTGCCTAATGAAGAGAAGTCGGCCCTCGAAATCTGGAAGAAGGCCCTCGAAAATGTAACTCCCCAAGTGGAGGTTAAATCACGTCGTGTGGGCGGTGCCACATTCCAGGTTCCTACTGAGATCCGTCCCGACCGTAAAGAGTCCATCTCGATGAAAAACCTTATCATCTACGCACGTAAACGTGGCGGCAAGACAATGGCGGACAAACTCGCAGCCGAAATCGTAGATGCTTACAACGAACAAGGCGGTGCATTCAAACGCAAAGAAGATATGCACAAGATGGCGGAAGCTAACCGCGCATTCGCTCACTTCCGTTTCTAATATAACTTGATTCACTAATTTCATTTCGAAAATGGCAACCAAAGACGAAAACTTAAAGTTTACCCGTAATATCGGTATCATGGCTCACATCGATGCCGGTAAGACAACTACTTCCGAGCGTATCCTGTTCTACACCGGACTTACTCATAAAATCGGTGAGGTGCACGATGGTGCGGCTACTATGGACTGGATGGAGCAGGAGCAGGAACGTGGTATTACTATTACATCCGCCGCTACTACAACTTTCTGGAACTATAACGATAAGAGATTCAAAATCAACTTGATTGACACTCCGGGACACGTTGACTTCACTGTTGAGGTTGAGCGTTCGCTCCGTGTGCTCGACGGCGCTGTAGCAGCTTTCTGTGCAGTAGGTGGTGTTGAGCCTCAGTCAGAGACCGTGTGGCGTCAGGCTGATAAATATAATGTGCCCCGTATCGGTTACGTCAACAAGATGGACCGTTCAGGCGCTAACTTCCTTGAGGTAGTTCGCCAGGTAAAGGAAATCCTCGGTGCTAACCCTTGCCCCATCCAGATTCCTATCGGAGCTGAGGAGACATTCAAGGGTGTCGTAGACCTTATCAGAATGAAGGCTATCTATTGGCACGATGAGACCATGGGCGCTGACTACACTGTAGAGGAGATCCCCGCAAATCTTCAGGCTGAAGCTGAGGAATGGCATGACAAGATGCTTGAGAAAATCGCTGAATATGACGATGATCTTATGGCAAAGTATTTCGACGATCCTTCCACTATCACTGAGGATGAGATCAAGAAAGCGTTGCGTGCCGCTACACTTTCAATGAACGTGGTTCCGATGATATGCGGTAGCTCGTTCAAGAACAAGGGTGTTCAGTGTCTGTTGGATGCTGTGTGCGCATTCCTTCCCAGCCCGGTTGATGCCGGCGCGGTTGAAGGTCACGCAGTGGGCAATCCTGATGAGATTCTTACCCGCGAGCCTAATTTCGAATCACCGATGTGTGCTCTTGCGTTCAAGATCGCAACCGACCCCTATGTAGGTCGTCTTTGCTTCTTCCGCGTTTATTCAGGCGCAATCCCCGCAGGTAGCTATGTTCTTAACAGCCGTTCAGGCAAGAAGGAGCGTATCTCACGTCTTTTCCAAATGCACTCCAACAAGCAGAATCCTAAGGAAGAGATCGAATGTGGTGATATCGGTGCAGGTGTAGGTTTCAAGGATATCCGCACCGGTGACACTCTTTGTGCTGAAGATGCACCTATCGTGCTTGAAGCTATGGAATTCCCCGATCCCGTTATCGGTATCGCTGTTGAACCTAAGACTCAGAAGGACCTTGACAAGCTCGGCGTAGGTCTTCAGAAACTTGCTGAAGAGGACCCGACTTTCCGTGTTGAGACCAACGAAGAGACCGGACAAACAGTTATCTCAGGTATGGGTGAGCTTCACCTCGACATCATCATCGACCGTCTCCGCCGTGAGTTCAAGGTTGAATGTAACCAGGGTCGTCCTCAGGTAACTTACAAGGAAGCTATCACCAAGCCTGTTGAGCTTCGCGAAGTATTCAAGAAGCAGACCGGTGGTCGTGGTAAGTTTGCCGACATCATCGTTCGCGTTGAGCCGGTTGACGAAGGCTTCGAGGGCAACCTCCAGTTCGTTGACGAGGTTAAGGGCGGTAACATTCCTAAGGAATTCATCCCCTCTATCCAGAAGGGTTTCCAGACCGCTATGAAGAACGGTGTTCTTGCCGGCTTCCCCGTAGAGCATCTTAAGGTTACTGTGATCGACGGTTCATTCCACCCGGTTGACTCTGACCAGTTGTCATTCGAGCTTTGCGCTATCCAGGCGTTCAAGAAAGCTTCAGAGAAGGCTAACCCTGTTCTTCTTGAGCCTATCATGAAGATCGAGGTTGTTACTCCGGAAGAGAGCATGGGTGACGTGATCGGCGACTTGAACAAGCGTCGCGGTCAGGTAGAGGGTATGGAGACAAGCCGCAGCGGTGCCCGTGTCGTTAAGGCTAAGGCTCCTCTTGCAGAGATGTTCGGTTATGTTACCGCACTCCGTACAATCACTTCAGGACGTGCCACCAGCACCATGAGCTTCTCTCACTATGCTGAAGTAAGCTCTTCAATTGCAAAGAACGTGCTCACTGAATGTCAGGGTCGCGTGGATTTATTGAAATAATATTATAGCATAAGAATATGAGCCAAAAAATCAGAATCAAATTAAAGTCTTATGACCACAATCTTCTCGACAAGTCAGCCGAGAAGATTGTAAAGACTGTTAAGGCTACAGGCGCAGTGATCAGCGGTCCTATACCTCTGCCCACCCACAAGCGCATCTTCACTGTCAACCGTTCGACTTTCGTCAACAAGAAGTCACGCGAGCAGTTCCAGCTTTCTTCATTCAAGCGTCTTATCGACATCTACAATTCAAGTGCAAAGACTGTCGACGCGTTGATGAAGCTTGAGCTTCCGAGCGGTGTTCAGGTAGAGGTGAAGGTTTAAGCCTTAATTTGGAAATCAAAAAATTATTACATTACATTTTTAACAATCAAGAGAAATGCCAGGATTATTAGGAAAGAAAATCGGAATGACATCCGTTTTCAGTGCCGACGGTAAGAATGTACCGTGCACTGTTATCGAAGTAGGTCCTTGTGTGGTTACTCAGGTTAAGACTGTTGAGAAGGATGGTTATGCAGCTCTTCAGCTCGGTTTCGAGGATAAGAAGGAGAAGCACACTACCCGTCCTGAACAGGGTCATTTCAAGAAAGCCGGAGTTACTCCCAAGAGGCACTTGGCCGAGTTCAAAGGATTTGAAGGTGAGTACAACCTTGGCGACACTATCGCCGTTGACTTCTTCTCAGAAAGCGATTTCGTAGACATCGTAGGTACCTCAAAAGGTAAGGGCTACCAGGGTGTTGTAAAGCGTCACGGTTTCGGTGGTGTGGGTCAGGCTACTCACGGTCAGCACAACCGTCTTCGCAAGCCGGGTTCTATCGGTGCTTGTTCTTACCCTGCAAAGGTGTTCAAGGGCATGCGCATGGCAGGCCAGATGGGCAACGAACGTGTTACCGTTCAAAACCTTCAGGTTATCAAGGTTATTCCCGACCACAATCTGTTAATGATTAAGGGCTCAGTTCCCGGAAGTAAAGGTTCAATCGTATTAATTGAGAAATAATGGAACTCGCAATATACAATATCAAAGGAGAAGACACCGGTCGCAAGGCACAGCTTAACGACGCAGTGTTTGCCATCGAAGCTAACGAGCAGGCCGTTTATCTCGATGTGAAACAGTATCTCGCTAACCAGCGTCAGGGTACTCACAAAGCAAAGGAAAGAAGCGAAGTTTCCGGTTCAACCCGTAAGCTCCACAAGCAGAAAGGTGGCGGCGGCAGCCGTATCGGTGACATCAACTCTCCGGTTCTCGTAGGTGGAGGTCGTGTGTTCGGTCCCCGTCCCCGTGACTACCGCTTCAAGCTCAACAAGAAACTCAAGGCTCTTGCCCGTCGTTCAGCGTTGACCTACAAAGCACAGGATAACCAGATCATCGTAGTGGAAGACCTCAATTTCGAGGCTCCGAAAACTAAAGATTTCGTAAATTTTGCTAAAAATCTTAAAGTTGCCGATGAAAAGATCCTTTTGGTTTTAAAAGACCAAAATAAAAACGTATATTTGTCGGCTCGAAATGTGCCGGGAGCAAAAGTAATAAATGCTTGCGATGTAAACACTTATGCTTTGCTCAATAATAAAGCTATCATCCTCACCGAAGGTAGCCTTGATGTTATTAATAACCTCTAAACACAGGAGATATAGAAAATGGAATTTCAGATAACCCCTATCGTTACAGAGAAGGCGACTCAGCTTACAGAAAAGCTCAATCGCTACACTTTCCGTGTTTCTCCCGAAGCCAACAAGTATCAGATACAGGCATTGGTTGAGAAGCTCTATGGTGTCCATGTCGTTAAGGTTAACACTATGATCGTGCGCGGCAAGAACAAGTCACGCTACACTCGCAGTGGTATCATCAAGGGCAGCACATCCGACTACAAGAAAGCCATCATCACAGTAGCTGATGGTGAAACTATTGACTTCTATAGCAATATATAACAGAAATGGCAGTAAGAAAATTCAAGCCCACTACACCGGGGCAAAGACACAAAGTTATTGGCGTTTTCAAAGGTACGATCACTGCCCGGACGCCAGAGAAATCTCTTACAGTCGGTAAAAAGTCTACCGGAGGTCGTAACTCCGAGGGCCACTTAACCACCCGTTACCTTGGTGGTGGCCACAAGCGCAAATACCGTATGATTGACTTTAAGAGAAACAAAGACGGTGTACCCGCAGTAGTAAAGTCGATCGAGTACGATCCCAACCGTTCGGCTCGTATCGCCCTTCTTTACTATGTTGACGGCGCAAAGGCTTACATAATTGCACCCAACGGACTCAATGTCGGTGACAAGGTGGTGAGCGGACCTGATGCAGCACCTGAGGTGGGCAACGCCCTTCCTTTGAGCTCCATCCCCGTGGGTACCGTGATCCACAACATCGAGCTACGTCCCGGACAGGGCGCGTTCATGGCGCGTTCAGCCGGCACATTCGCTCAGCTTGTGTCACGCGAAGGAGATTACGCAATTATCAAATTACCTTCAGGAGAAACTCGTAAGATTCTTGCTTCTTGCCGTGCCACCATCGGTGTCGTAGGCAACAGCGAGCATTCACTTGAACGCAGCGGTAAAGCAGGTCGCAGCCGCTGGCTGGGTCGTCGCCCCCGCAACCGTGGTGTTGTTATGAACCCGGTTGATCACCCGATGGGTGGTGGTGAAGGCCGCGCATCAGGAGGACATCCTCGTTCACGCAAGGGTCTTTACTCTAAGGGTCTTAAGACACGTGCTCCGAAGAAACATTCTTCAAAGTACATTATTGAAAGAAGAAAAAAGTAATCTGATTAATTAAGTAATTTTTATGAGTCGTTCATTAAAAAAAGGCCCATATATCAGCGTTAAGCTGGAGAAGAAGGTGTCGGCAATGGAGGAAAGCGGCAAGAAATCGGTCATCAAGACCTGGAGCCGCGCTTCTATGATTTCCCCCGATTTCGTCGGACACACTTTTGCAGTACACAATGGTAATAAGTTTATTCCGGTATATGTCACTGAAAACATGGTAGGTCACAAGCTCGGCGAGTTTGCTCCGACCCGTATTTTCCGCGGACACGCCGGCAATAAGAAAAAATAACAAGGGCCATTGATATAAAAATTTTTGACAAAAAAAGAAATTAAATACAATGGGTGTAAGAAAAAGACAATCAGCCGAATTAAGAAAGAGTGCCCTCAAGTCGCAGGCATTTGCGAAGCTTCTTGACGTGCCTTCATCACCCCGCAAGATGCGCCTGGTGGTTGACATGGTACGCGGCAAGGAAGTGTTCCGCGCACTCGGCATTCTTAAATTCTCAAATAAAGAAGCTGCAGCACGTTTGGAGAAGTGCCTCCGTTCTGCTGTGGCAAACTGGGAAGCCAAGAACGAGCGTAAAGCAGAAAAGGACGAGCTTTATATCAGCTCTATCTTTGTAGGACCCGCTCCTATGTTGAAACGTCTCCGTCCGGCTCCTCAGGGTCGTGGCTACAGAATCCGCAAGCGCGCTAACCACGTGACATTGTATGTAGACACTATTGATAACGCTAAAACTAAAGAATAAGAGATGGGACAGAAAGTTAATCCAATTAGCAACCGTTTAGGTGTCATCCGTGGTTGGGACTCTAACTGGTATGGTGGCAAAAAATACGGCGACAACTTGCTCGAGGATTCCAAGCTTCGCAAGTATCTTGAAGTCCGTCTCGCCAAGTCAAGCGTGTCACGCATCGTTATCGAGCGCACTCTTAAGCTCATCACTATCACTATCTGCACTTCACGCCCGGGCTTGATCATCGGCAAGGGCGGCGCTGATGTCGACAAGCTGAAGAAAGAGCTTATGAAGATCACTGACAAGGATGTCCAGATCAACATTTTCGAAGTAAAACGCCCCGAGCTTGACGCTCAGATCGTGGCAGCCAACATCGCTCGCCAGATCGAAGGAAAGATCGCTTACCGCCGTGCGGTTAAGATGGCTGTCCAGAGCACCATGCGCAGCGGCGCTGAAGGTATCAAGGTTCAGGTGAGCGGACGTCTCAACGGCGCTGAAATGGCGCGCAGCGAGATGTTCAAGGAAGGACGTACTCCTCTCCACACTCTCCGTGCCGATATCGACTACGCACTTGTTGAAGCTCACACCAAGGTTGGTGTAATTGGTGTAAAGGTTTGGATCTGCCGTGGTGAGGTTTACGGAAAGCGCGAGCTCGCTCCCGTATTCAACAACTCAGGCAAGGAAACTCGCGGCAACAATGACCGCGCTCCCCGTGGAAACCGTTTCCGCAAACCGAAAAACAATCGTTAACGAATTGAATCAACACAACAATGTTACAACCGAAGAAAACTAAATTCCGCCGTTCTCAGAAAGGCCGCATGAAAGGCAACGCACAGCGTGGCAATCAGCTGGCTTTCGGTTCGTTCGGCATAAAGACTTTGGAGTCCAAATGGATTACCGGTCGCCAGATTGAGGCAGCCCGTATCGCCGTGACCCGTTACATGCAGCGTCAAGGTCAGGTATGGATCCGCATCTTCCCGGATAAGCCTATCACTAAGAAGCCAGCCGAAGTGCGTATGGGTAAAGGTAAAGGTAACCCCGAAGGGTTCGTTGCGCCTGTTACTCCGGGCCGCATCCTCATAGAGCTTGAAGGTGTACCCTTCGATGTTGCAAAAGAGGCATTGCGTCTTGCAGCTCAGAAGCTTCCTGTGACCACAAAATTTATTGTACGTCGCGACTATGACCCGACTCAAAACGTCTAAAGATTATGAAGAAAGAAGAATTAAAAGAGCTTAGCACCCAGGATCTCAAAGATCGTCTTGAGAAAGCACAGGCAGAATATCTTCAGGTGAAGATTAACCACGCGATTTCTCCCATCGACAATCCGGCGAGCATTACCCGTGACCGCAAGATGATTGCACGAATGAAAACCGAGTTGCGTCAGCGTGAACTAAACAATAAATAATCCCAACAATGGAACAGAAAAGAAACTTAAGAAAAGAACGTATTGGGGTTGTTTCGTCAAACAAGGGTGACAAGACCATTACCGTAATGGTAAAGTGGAAAGAGAAGCACCCCATCTACGGTAAGTTTGTCAACAAGACCAAGAAGTACCACGCTCACGATGAGAAGAACGAGTGCAGCGTAGGCGATACCGTCAGACTGATGGAAACCCGTCCGTTGAGCAAAACTAAAAGATGGAGATTGGTAGAAATAATCGAAAAAGTTAAGTAATTATGATACAGACTGAATCCCGTTTAACTGTTGCTGACAACAGTGGTGCTAAAGAGGCACTCTGCATTCACGTCCTTGGTGGTACAGGTCGTCGTTATGCTTCAGTGGGTGACATCATCGTCGTTTCGGTGAAGAGTGTCATTCCATCATCAGATGTTAAGAAAGGTACTGTGTCAAAGGCTGTGGTTGTCCGCACCAAGAAGGAAGTGCGCCGCCCCGACGGTTCATATATCCGCTTTGACGACAATGCTTGCGTGTTGTTGAACAATGCCGGTGAACTCCGCGGCACCCGTATTTTCGGTCCGGTAGCCCGCGAGCTTCGTGCCACCAACATGAAGATTGTTTCACTCGCCCCCGAAGTACTTTAATCCATAGTAATAGAAGTAAACCACAATGAGCAAATTAAATATTAAAAAGAACGACACCGTTTATGTTCTTGCCGGAGAAGACCGTGGCAAAACCGGCCGCGTGCTATCAGTGCAGCCTGACAAGTGTCGTGCTATCGTTGAAGGTATCAACATGGTCTCTAAGAGTACCAAGCCAAATGCAAAGCATCCCCAGGGCGGTATCATAAAGATTGAAGCTCCGGTGCATGTTTCCAACCTCGCTCTTCTCGATCCAAAGACCGGCAAGCCTTGCCGTGTGGGTCGCCGCAAGAACGAAGAGGGAAAATCAGTACGTTATTCTAAAAAATCAGGAGAGGAGATTAAATAATGAGCACAGCAACCCTTAAGACAGACTACAAGGAGCGCATTGTCCCCGCTCTTGAGAAAGAATTCAACTATTCAAGCGTGATGCAGGTTCCCCGTCTCGAGAAGATCGTGATCAACGAGGGACTTGGCGCCGCTACCCAGGACAAGAAAATCATTGAGACAGCTATCAACGAGCTTACCGCCATCACCGGTCAGAAAGCCGTTCCCACTCTCTCAAAGAAGGACATCTCTAACTTCAAGGTTCGTAAAAAGAACCCCATCGGCGCGCGTGTTACACTGCGTCGTGACAAGATGTATGAGTTCCTGGAGCGTCTTATCCGTGTGGCTCTTCCCCGTATCCGCGACTTCAAGGGTATCGAAGGAAAGCTCGACGGACGCGGCAACTACACACTTGGCATCACCGAGCAGATCATCTTCCCGGAAATCAACATCGACTCGATTTCCAAGATGATGGGTATGAATATCACATTTGTAACTTCTGCCAAGACCGACGAAGAGGGCTACGCACTCTTGAAGCATTTCGGTCTTCCGTTCAAGAACGCTAAAAACTAATTTTATACTATGGCTAAAGAATCAATGAAGGCTCGCGAAGTAAAGAGAGCCAAACTCGTAGCGAAATATGCCGCAAAACGCGCAGCGCTTAAGGCAGAAGGCGACTACGAAGGACTCCAGAAGCTTCCGAAGAATGCATCGAGCGTGCGTCTGCACAACCGTTGCAGCATCACCGGCCGTCCGAAAGGCTATATGCGCCAATTCGGCATTTCACGTATCCAATTCCGTGAAATGGCTTCAGCCGGATTGATCCCCGGTGTTAAGAAAGCATCTTGGTAAAACGCGAGACCTAAATAGAGCGAGTATTAAATATTGTTCGGATAATCCCGAATCAATTTAAACAATTCAATAAAATGACTGATCCAATAGCAGATTATTTAACAAGATTGAGGAACGCAATCAAAGCTCAGCACAGAGTAGTAGAGATTCCTGCCTCAAACTTGAAAAAAGAAATCACAAAGATTCTTTTTGAACAGGGCTACATTCTTAACTACAAGTTTGTAGAGGGTGAAAATCCCGCAGGCACTATCAAGATTGCCTTGAAATATGACCCCGTTGACAAGGTTAACGCTATCAAGAACCTTAAACGAGTGTCACGTCCCGGTCTCCGTCAGTACACTGGCTACAAAGATATGCCCCGTGTGCTCAATGGTTTAGGTATTGCAATCCTTTCCACTTCCAAAGGTGTCATGACCAATAAGAAGGCTCGTGAACTTAAAGTGGGCGGCGAGGTATTATGCTATGTTTATTAATCTTTAAAAGGAGGAATTAACAATGTCAAGAATAGGTAAAGCCCCCATTGAAATACCCGCCGGAGTTACAGTAACCGTTAAGGACGATGTAGTAACTGTAAAAGGACCTAAGGGAGAACTTTCTCAAAAAATCAATTCTGATCTCACAGTGAGCATCGAGGACGGACACGTCACTTTGACACGTCCTTCCGACGACCGCGAGCACCGTGCCCAGCATGGTCTCTACCGCGCTCTCATCCACAACATGGTGGTTGGAGTGTCGCAGGGCTACCGCAAGGAGATGGAGCTTGTCGGTGTAGGTTACCGTGCCACTTCCGAGGGTCAGGTATTGGAGCTTGCGCTCGGATTCTCCCACGCTATATTCATCAAGCTTCCTAAGGAAATCAAGGTTGAAGCCAAGACTGAGCGTAATAAGAACCCTCTTATTATTCTCGAAAGTGATGACAAGCAGCTTCTTGGACAGGTTTGCGCCAAGATCCGCTCACTTCGTAAGCCTGAACCTTACAAGGGCAAGGGTATTAAGTTTGTCGGTGAAGTTATCCGTCGTAAATCTGGTAAGTCGGCAGGTGCTAAATAATTAAAGTAGACAGAATCATGATATCAAAGATACAAAGAAGAAATAAGATCAAGACACGTATCCGTGGTAAAGTGTCTGGCACCGCCGCTCGTCCCCGCATGACGGTGTTCCGCAGCAACAAGCAGATTTATGTACAGCTCGTTGATGACCTTGAAGGCAAGACTCTCGTAGCCGCTTCTTCAAAGGGACTCGAAGGTGGAACAAAGACCGAGATCGCAGCCAAGGTAGGTAAAGCCGCTGCTGAAAAGGCTCTCGCCGCCGGTATCACTGAAGTAGTATTCGACCGTAATGGCTATCTTTTCCATGGTCGTGTTAAATCATTAGCTGACGCTGCTCGCGAAGGCGGACTTAAATTTTAAGAATCATGGCAAATAAGAATAACAGAGTAAAATCTACCAACGATATCGAGTTGAAAGATCGTCTTGTAGCCATCAACCGTGTAACTAAAGTGACCAAGGGTGGACGCACATTCACCTTTGCCGCTATCGTGGTTGTAGGTAACGAGGACGGAATCGTAGGCTGGGGTCTGGGTAAAGCCAATGAGGTGACTGCAGCTATCGCCAAGGGTGTTGAAGCTGCTAAGAAGAATCTTATCCGTGTTCCGGTTCACAAAGGTACCATACCTCACGAACAGGAAGCTAAGTTCGGTGGATCACGCGTGATCCTCAAGCCGGCGTCTCACGGTACCGGAGTAAAGGCCGGTGGTGCGATGCGTGCGGTGTTGGAGAGCGTAGGTATCACTGACGTGCTTGCAAAGTCCAAGGGCTCGTCTAACCCTCACAACCTTGTGAAGGCTACTATCGAAGCTCTCGGAGAGATGCGCAGCCCCCTTCAGGTTGCCCAGAATCGCGGTATATCTCTCGAAAAAGTATATAACGGTTAAATCAGCTTGAATCATGGCAAAAATTAAAATCACTCAGATTAAGAGCCGCATCAACGCTCCCAAAGTGCAGAAGCTTACGCTCGACGCGCTTGGATTGAAAAAAATGCATCACTCGGTTGTTAAGGAGAACACCCCCGACGTGATGGGTATGGTTAACCGTGTTCGTCACCTCGTAGAAGTGACCAACGCATAAAACTTACGATCATATTATGGAACTAAATACCATTCAACCCGCAGTAGGGTCAAACAAGAAGAAAACCCGCATCGGTCGTGGACCGGGTTCTGGCAAGGGTGGCACATCTACCCGTGGTCACAAGGGAGCCAAGTCTCGTTCAGGTTATTCACAGAAGGTAGGTTTCGAAGGTGGTCAGATGCCTCTTCAGCGTCGTTTGCCTAAGTTCGGTTTCAAGAACTTCAACCGCGTTGAGTATAAGGGTATCAACATTGGCACCATCGAGGAACTTGCTGCTGCAAAGAACCTCAACAAGGTTGGTCTTGAAGAGCTCCGCGCTGCCGGATTCGTATCCAGCAAGCAGCTTGTCAAGATTCTCGCAAGCGGTACTATCACCCGTGCAATCGCAGTTGAAGCCAACGCGTTTTCTCAGGCAGCCCAGAAGGCTATCGAGGCAGCCGGCGGTTCAATCGCTAAAGTTTAACTGTGATGAGATTTATCCAAACTATAAAGAACATCTGGACAATCGAAGAGCTGCGTAAGCGTCTTCTCATAACATTCATGTTGGTATTCGTATACCGACTTGGATGTTATGTCGTGTTGCCGGGCATTCACCCCGACGATCTTGACGCGCTTGCCAACTTTACTTCAGGCAGCGGTCTTATGCAGCTTCTCGATATGTTTTCCGGAGGTGCTTTCTCCCAGGCTTCAATCTTTGCGCTGGGTATCATGCCTTACATCACTGCGTCCATCGTGATCCAGTTGCTCGGCATGGTGCTTCCTTCTTTCCAGAAGATGCAGAGAGAGGGGGAGAGCGGCCGCCAGAAACTGAACCAGTACACACGTTATCTTACCGTCCTGATTCTTTTGCTTCAGGGTCCTGCCTATCTCGTTAACCTGCAGTATCAGGTAAACGCAGCCGGTGGCGCTGCCACTATGGGCTTCTGGACTATCGCTTATCTGACGGTGATTCTCGCAGCAGGCTCCATGTTTATCATGTGGCTTGGTGAGCGCATCACTGACCGCGGTATCGGTAACGGCATCTCTTTCATTATCCTTGTGGGTATCATTGCCCGTCTTCCGCAGGCTCTGTACTATGAGTTCGTGAGCCGTCTGCCCGGTTCTACCGGTTCTGAGGGCGGTCTTGTGATGTTTATCGTGGAGCTTGTATTGCTTTTCGCTGTCACTGTAGGTGCTGTGCTTCTCGTCCAGGGAACACGCAAGGTGCCTGTGCAGTATGCTAAGCGCATTGTCGGCAACAAGCAGTACGGAGGCGCCCGCCAGTACATCCCCTTGAAGGTTAATGCCGCCGGTGTTATGCCTATCATCTTCGCTCAGGCGATTATGTTTATTCCTATCACTCTTGCCGGATTCGGATCTCATGAGAATAGCATTTTCGTGAAATTCTCCGACATCAATGGTTTGGCATATAACATAACCTACTTTATCCTCATTGTGGCGTTTACTTATTTCTATACCGCCATCACAGTGCGTCCCGCGCAGATGGCTGAGGATATGAAGCGCAACAATGGTTTCATCCCGGGTATCAAGCCCGGCAAGAAGACTGTGGAATATCTTGACTCGATCATGTCGCGCATCACGCTTCCGGGATCTCTTTTCCTTGGAATCGTGGCTGTAATGCCGGCGTTCGCACGCCTTTTCGGTGTAAGCCAGAATTTCGCCCAGTTCTTCGGAGGCACATCGTTGCTGATTCTCGTTGGTGTCGTGCTCGACACTCTCCAGCAGATTGAGTCTCATCTCATGATGCATCACTACGATGGCTTGATGAAAGATGGTAAAATCAAAGGCCGTACAACCGGCAGTGCATATTAATTAGACGCTTTAATCCCGCTGATTCAATGATTTATCTGAAGACACCCGATGAAATCGAATTAATGCGCGAGGCAGGTACACTCCTCAGCCGCACACTTGGCGAACTCGCCAAGTGGGTGGCTCCGGGAGTTACTACTTTGAAGCTCGACACCATCGCCCGCGAGTTTATGCTCGACAACGGCGGCAAGCCCTCTTGCTTGGGCTACGGTGGATTTCCCGGAACTCTCTGCATAGAAGTCAATGAAACGGTAGTCCATGGCTTTCCTTCCAATTATGCTCTCCGCGAGGGGGACATAGTGGGTATTGACACTGTCGTGGAGCTCAACGGATATAACGCCGATATGTGCTACACTTTCCCGGTGGGGAAAGTCGCCCCTGAAGTGATGCAGTTGCTCAAGGTCACCAAGGAGTCCCTGTATAAGGGCATCGAGGTGTGCAAGGAGGGAAACCGCATCGGAGACGTGGCAAACGCTGTGCAGACTTATTGCGAACGTCATGGCTATTCCATCGTTCGTGAGATGTGTGGACACGGAATCGGCAAAAGCATGCACGAGGATCCCGAAGTGCCTAATTATGGCAGAAAAGGGATGGGATCGTTGATCAAGAACGGTATGTGCATTTGCATTGAGCCCATGGTCAATATGGGAAAACGCAACATCGTGATCGAGAAGGACGGATGGCAGTGCCGCACACGCGACCGCCAGCCATCGGCGCATTTCGAACACACTGTGGCGATCCTCGGTGGAAAAACCCAGGTGCTCACCACATTTGACTATATTGAAGAAGTATTAGGAGAAAAAGCAATTTAATATTATTATATGGCAAAACAAGCTGCAATAGAACAAGACGGTACAATAGTGGAAGCATTGAGCAATGCAATGTTCCGAGTGGAATTGGAAAACGGGCACGAGATCACGGCTCATATATCAGGAAAGATGCGTATGCACTACATCAGGATATTGCCGGGCGATAAAGTGCGTGTCGAGATGTCTCCCTATGACTTGTCCAAAGGCAGAATTGCGTTTAGATACAAATAATAAAATAAACATAGATATGAAAGTAAGAGCCTCAATCAAGAAGCGTACTCCGGACAGCAAAATCGTCCGTCGTAAAGGTCGTCTTTACGTAATTAATAAGAAAAATCCTAAGTATAAACAGCGTCAAGGATAATTTTTGTTATTTTTGCAGAAAATTTAGTCAATCAATATGGCAGTTAGAATCGTGGGAGTGGATCTCCCCCAGAACAAAAGAGGTGAAATCGCCTTGACTTATATCTTCGGCATCGGCCGTAGCGCCGCTAACTCTATCCTTGAGAAAGCCGGAGTGGACAAAAACATCAAAGTAAAGGACTGGACCGACGCTCAGGCAGCAGCAGTCCGTGAAGTAATCGGCCGCGATCACAAGGTGGAGGGTGACCTTCGCAGTGAGATTCAGCTCAACATCAAGCGATTGATGGATATTGGCTGCTACCGTGGCATCCGTCACCGTATCGGCTTGCCAGTGCGCGGACAGAGCACCAAAAACAATGCCCGCACTCGTAAGGGTCGCAAGAAAACAGTCGCAAACAAGAAGAAAGCTACAAAATAATAAATTAGTATGGCAAAAAAGACAGTCGCAGCAAAGAAGAGAAATGTCAAGGTTGACGCTAACGGTCAACTTCACGTACACTCATCTTTCAACAACATTATCGTGTGCTTAGCCAATTCTGAAGGTCAGGTGATCTCTTGGTCAAGCGCCGGTAAGATGGGCTTCCGTGGCTCGAAAAAGAACACCCCCTATGCTGCTCAGATGGCAGCTCAGGATTGCGCTAAGGTCGCTTACGACCTCGGCCTGCGCAAGGTGAAAGCTTATGTGAAAGGACCCGGCAATGGCCGTGAGTCAGCTATCCGCACCGTGCATGGCGCCGGTATCGAAGTTACTGAAATCGTTGACGTAACTCCGCTTCCGCACAACGGTTGCCGTCCTCCCAAACGTCGTCGCGTATAATTTTTCCGCAACTACTATATTACTTTCACTAATCTATCAACAGCGGCTAATGACTCTGAAGCGTCTCTGAATGTGAATAGACCACAATTTTATCACCTCTCTGTGGTCGCGGCTGCACTAAGGCGGCGAACCAAAGTCATGTAACCCGAATTTAAGAAACAGAAAATGGCAAGATATACAGGTCCAAAAACAAAAATCGCCCGTAAGTTCGGCGAACCTATCTTCGGTGCTGACAAAGTTCTTTCTCGTAAGAACTATCCTCCGGGCCAGCACGGCGTAAACAAGCGCCGCAAGTCTTCGGAGTATGGCGTACAGCTCCGTGAGAAGCAGAAAGCCAAATATACCTATGGCGTTCTCGAAAAGCAATTCCACAACCTATTCGACCGTGCGTCTCGCACTAAGGGTATCACCGGTGAAGTGCTTCTTCAGCTTCTCGAATCTCGTCTTGACAACGTAGTTTACCGTCTCGGTATTGCTCCTACTCGCGCGGCTGCCCGTCAGCTCGTCCTTCACCGTCACATCACTGTCAACGGTCAGGTGGTGAACATCGCCTCTTACCAGGTACAGCCCGGCGACATCGTGGGTGTGCGTGAACGCTCTAAGTCTCTTGAAGTGATCGCTGACGCTCTTGCTGGTTTCAACCACAGCAAGTATCCTTGGCTCGAATGGGACGAAACTGCTAAGGCTGGCAAGCTCCTGCACGTGCCTGCTCGCGAAGATATCCCTGAAAACATCAAGGAACAGTTAATCGTCGAGTTGTATTCTAAATAATCAATTATAAACACGTAGATCCATGGCTATTTTAGCATTTCAGAAGCCTGACAAAGTTGTCATGTTGGAGGCCGACAATTTCTTCGGTAAGTTCGAGTTCAAGCCATTGGAACCCGGATATGGCATAACTGTGGGAAATGCGCTCCGCCGCATTCTCCTTTCATCCCTCGAGGGATATGCTATCTCTACCATCCGCATCGATGGTGTGAAGCATGAGTTTGACACTATCCCGGGTGTCAAGGAAGATGTGACCAACATCATCCTCAACCTCAAGAAAGTTGATCTCAAGCAAACCGTTGAAGGTACCGACTCCGAAAAGGCGACTATTACAGTGTCAGGTCAGGAGGTGTTCAAAGCCGGTGATATTGGCAAGGTGCTTTCCGGATTTGAGGTTTTGAATCCCGACCAAGTCATTTGTCATTTGGATCCCGGTACAAGTTTTCAGCTTGACATTACCATAAACAAAGGTCGTGGCTGGGTGCCCGCTGAAGAAAATGCTTCACCTGCCGATGCTATAGATGTGATCGCTATCGACTCTATCTATACTCCGATTAAAAACGTGAAGTACACTGTGGAAAACTTCCGCGTGGACCAGAAGACCGACTACGAAAAATTGATTATTGAGATCACCACCAATGGTTCGATCCTTCCTAAGGATGCCCTCAAGGAAGCTGCAAAAATCCTTATTTACCACTTCATGCTATTCTCCGACGAGAAAATCACCCTCGAAACTACCGAGGCTGACAGCAACGAAGAGTTTGACGAAGAAGTGCTGCGTATGCGTCAGTTGCTCAAGTCAAAATTGGTCGACATGGATCTTTCTGTCCGCGCCCTTAACTGTCTTAAGAGCGCCGAAGTCGAAACTCTTGGCGAACTCGTGGTATTCAACAAGACTGACCTCTTGAAATTCCGCAACTTTGGTAAGAAATCGCTCACTGAGCTCGATGAGCTTTTGGCTAATCTCAACCTTTCGTTCGGAATGGACATTTCAAAGTATAAATTAGATAAAGAGTAATAACGATGAGACATAATAAATCTTTCAACCATCTTGGTCGCAAAAAAGCTCACCGCGACGCAATGCTCGCCAACATGACCATTTCGCTCATCATGCACAAGCGCATTTTCACTACGCTTGCTAAGGCTAAGGCTCTCCGCATGTATGCCGAACCGCTCATCAACCGAGCTAAGGAGGACACTACCCCCAACCGTCGTTTGGTTTTCAGCCACCTGCAAAATAAAGAGGCTGTCACCGAACTCTTCCGTGAAATCTCACAGAAGATCGCTAACCGCAACGGTGGATACACCCGTATCCTCAAAACCGGCAACCGTCTTGGTGACAATGCTAAGACTTGCTTCATTGAACTCGTTGACTACAACGAAGCAATGCTCAAGGACAACTCTGCAAAGAAAGCCGGTCGCACCCGCCGCAGCCGCAAGAGCAACGCCGAAAAGGCAGCAGCTCCCGCAGCCGAGGCTCCTGCTACTGAAGCTCCTGCAGCAGAAGCACCCGCCGCAGAATAAATTTTTCATAAAATATGTAGGAAGAGAGGGATCGGAATTAATTCGGGTCCCTCTTTTTTTGTCATTGCAAAATACTAATATCAAAGGATCTCTTTATTTTCGTTGACGATGAAAAAATTTATTATCTTAGCTGCCATTGTGTTGGCAGCGGCGATCGGGCTTCATGCTCAGACCGATACTCTTGCCCTCAGCTATACCACCCCTGACTATGCCGATCCATTCCTGAAGAACTTGTGTGAGTTGCAGAATGTGTCGCAGCTTGGGGTCACTGTTTCCGGGAAATCTTTGAACGGCAGGAAATTGATCTACCGCTGTCACCGTGTGCTTAATGGCTCTCCGTCGATAGTGGTGGAGACTCCCAAGGCGACTACGGTGAAAAGCGACAGTATAAGACTCATATTGGGCGCGCGTCCGATAAACTCCGACAGCGTGTTTATCGCTCTTGAGGGGCCTGTGCTTTTCAAAAGCGGGATAGCGGTTGCCACCGACCGGCGCATATTGATGGAGACCTATTCGGCACATCCGGTCACGGTGAATGACACGATTCCGGTCATGGCATACACCACCGGGATTCCTCGGCGTATGAATTTCGATGGTAAGACTATGGAGGTGACACACTATTGCGGACTTCGGGATGCGTGTGTTCATCCATTGGAATGGTATGAAAAATACGGCATCAAGGATTTTATCTACTATGATGTCATTTTCTTGCCGTAATCTAATATGCATAATCTCTTCATGAGAGTTATTTTGTAATCTATAACCTTAATAATGAAAAATTATGGAGTTAAATTCCATTTTTTTTGTAACTTTGTGACTTGATATTATGACCAAAATTTAAAAGCAACATAATTTATTTAAGTAACAATTATGAAAATTGAAAAAATCATTGGACGTGAAGTCCTTGACTCTCGTGGCAACCCCACTGTAGAAGTTGATGTGATTCTTGAGTCAGGCGCATTTGGCCGCGCTTCAGTTCCTTCTGGTGCATCTACCGGTGTTAACGAAGCTCTTGAGCTTCGCGATGGCGACAAGAGCCGCTATATGGGTAAAGGTGTGACTAAGGCTGTCGCTAACGTAAACGGTCCTATCGCTGCCGCGCTCGTAGGTATGTCTGCCCTCGACCAAATTAAGATTGACGAAACTATGATCGCTCTTGACGGCACTGAAACTAAGTCCAACCTCGGAGCCAACGCCATCCTTGGCGTATCGCTCGCTGTGGCTAAGGCTGCTGCCGATTACCTCGATCTTCCCCTTTACAAATATATCGGCGGATGCAACTCTTACGTTCTCCCCGTGCCTATGATGAACATCATCAACGGTGGCGCTCACTCTGATGCTCCCATCGCATTCCAGGAATTCATGATCCGTCCCATCGGCGCTTGCTGCTTCAAGGAAGGCATCCGCATGGGTACTGAGGTGTTCCACAACCTCAAGTCAGTTCTCAAAGAACGCGGTCTTTCTACTGCAGTAGGTGATGAAGGTGGTTTCGCCCCCAACCTCGATGGCACTGAGGATGCCCTCAATGTGATCATCAAGGCTATCGAAAAGGCAGGTTATGTACCCGGAAAGGACGTTACTATCGGTCTTGACTGTGCTTCTTCTGAGTTCTACAAGGACGGTATCTACGACTACACTTGGAAGCAGGTCGACGGTCCTAAGTACACCTCTGCTCAGCAAGCTGAATACCTCAAGGAACTCGTTGAAAAATATCCTATCGACTCTATCGAAGACGGTATGGCTGAAAACGACTGGGAAGGATGGAAAGTCCTCACCGATCTTATCGGCGACCGTTGCCAGCTCGTTGGCGACGACCTCTTCGTTACCAACGTGAAGTACCTCGAAAAGGGTATCGAGATGGGTTGCGCTAACTCAATCCTCGTTAAGGTAAACCAGATCGGTTCACTCACCGAAACTCTCCGTGCCGTTGAACTCGCTCAGCGCAATGGCTACACCGCAGTTATCTCTCACCGTTCAGGTGAAACTGAGGATGCTACCATCGCCGACATCGCAGTTGCTACCAACGCCGGACAGATCAAGACCGGTTCTGCAAGCCGTTCTGACCGTATGGCTAAGTACAACCAGCTTCTCCGCATCCAGGAACAGCTTGGCGACACTGCAGCTTACGGCTACGGAAAGCGCACAAAGATGAAATAATCATCCCTCGCATAAAAAAGAAATAGGCGTGCCCGCAAGCACGCCTATTTCTTTTTTATTATTTGTCCAATTGTATGGCTTCTCCGCATGGCATTGTGCATGATGCCATCAATCAGCGAGACGCAACACTCTTATGCCGATTGCTGATCGATTACGGCGAAGATATTCCGCCAGCGGGTTCTTGTCCACGATTATCTTTCCCGCTGCCGACGACGCGTGCATCAAGTGGGGGAGTCCGTCGACAAAAGTCACAATTCCCATGTGCTGAACATCGAGTCCCGGAGTTTTCGTCACGATAAGCACCACGTCGCCGTTGCGCAGATTATTCACCACATCCTTTGACCCTGTTTTCGTCGATTTTATATAAGGATAGCGGTGGCTGCGATATCCACGTTCCACGTCGGTCATCTTCCTGTATGTCGCGTCATCCTTCAGTGCCGGATATTTATCCCTGTTGGAGGTCATGAAATCAAGGGTCTTAATCTGGTGGGTTGTCTCGGCTATCTGGTCTGTCACCTCCTTGAGATTGCCACGGTGCACATTGTCCACCACCCAGTCGCTCGCATAATGAAGTCGTGAAGCATACCCGTTGACGCTGCCGTTGCGGTATCTCAACCGTTCAAGATTATACACGAAGTCCCTCCATGACGTGCGTTGTTCACCCAAGGTATAAGCGAGTGCAAGCATAGTCTCTACGTATGTCGTGCAGTCAAATTCCTCCATGTCCACCACAAGAGCCTCTTCGGCACCATTCTCAAGAGTACCCCCTTTATAAGGTAGATCCAAAAAAAGTTTGCCCAACGCTTCAACCCTGTCTTGGGCCTTCCCGGAAGGAATTTCATGTTGAACTTTTAATAAAACTTCAGTTATACGGCTCGTGTCGGCAGCCTCATTATGAAATTTCACATTTTGCATCGGTACCGCACACACACCTGTAATGCATGAAAGCATCATCATTATATTGAAAAAACTCCGTTTCATCCTAATTATATACTATATTGGTTTAATCATCTGATACAAAGTTACGAAATTCCCCTTTTACATCAAATATTTTATTGCCGGTGAAAAATTTTTGAAAATTTTTTTGTGAAAATATTTGGAGGTTTCACAGAAAGTCTCTACCTTTGCACTCGCTTTTGAGAAGCAACCCTGACAAAGCAATAGAGATTGGATCGCAAGGGTGAACGAAAGTTCAAAGTTAAAAATTCTGTTAAAAATTTTGCAGATTCAAAAATTTGACTTAACTTTGCAAAACCTTTCCGCAAGTAAAGTTGTTTTACTTGTTATGCTTCTGAAAAAGGAGCTGCGAAAGCACGAAGGACATTGACATGATTAAATAGACAAGAGTAGTACAAGAGCATTATAAATAATGCCTCAAGTCAATTCAAAGCCAAATAAAGCGACGACCGAGCCGAGG
>JAMPGZ010000001.1:221951-328205 GCA_023663655.1 Lachnospiraceae bacterium | reverse complement strand
TAATTTGTTTTGTCACAAAGGTAGTGTATGGATTGAGGGGATTTACCCACTTTTTATCCCACCCGGGTGATTTTTTTGTACAATGGGCTCGTGGGTGTGTGGGGTTCGGTGGGGTTGAGGGTGTTGTTGGACATCTTCGATGCCCGTTTGTTTGTGCCGGCTTTCACCGCGCCTCGGCTTCGCCTCGTGGCGGTGCTACGATTGCAATGCCGTTTCACGGCATTTGTATAGTTTTTCCGTGGGCGTTTTGCATTCTGCATTCAGAGCAAGATGAATCTTTCAGATTCGATTATTTTTTTCGCTTTCCGGGGGTGTCGCTAACGCTCCGCCCCCGGCTACCGAGAGATAAACCTTTCAGGTTTATCCGGTTATGGTGTTTTTTTAGGGGCACTCTTGCAGAGTGCGTTTGTGGTGTGTGGCTGTCCGGGCACAGGTCGCCTTTGGCTCCCTGTACCACGGTTATTCATAGGCATTGCCTTTCAGGCACTATAGGCTATGTGTCGTGGCGGCTATGACTGCAGTGTCTTCCAGGCATTATAGGCTATGTGTCGTGGCGGCTATTATTGCAGTGTCTTCCAGGCATTATAGGCTATGTGTCGTGGCGGCTATGATTGCAGTGTCTTTCAGACATTATGGGCTTTATCTCGTGGTCGCGAATGCAATGTCGTTGCACGGTATTGGTTGACAACATGATTCGACTCATCCGGGCAATATGTTGCATTGTTGTTGCTCGGCTTGTTTTGTGTCGCTCTTTCAGAGCTTGGATTTTATTTTGCCACATTAAACCCAGCATTCCGCTGACGCTACATACTGGGCTGATTTCGTGCGGTCATACTGACCGATTTTGTTGTTGGCGGTTTTCGGCGTGCCTACGGTGCTTACCGGTTTTGAACTGTGCCCATATATTATTGAATGATGTTGAGAATGGCGTCATATACGCCGGGAGAATTGGGACGTGGAGCATTAGAATCAATAAAGTTGCCATCCGGTCCTATAATTCTATAGGAGGGGAATCCGGTTATATTGAATGCCGACATGATTAATTCGGCATCATCATCTCCGCTGATAAAGTAGTCCATGCAATTGGCGGGATGGTTGCTTATAAGATTTTCCCATTTATCAATGTTTGATTTCAATGCGATACTTACGAATACTATATCATGTCCTGAGAAAAATTCAGCCAATTCCGGTAAAGATTTGTTGGATATTATACATGGTCCACACCATGTAGCCCACAGATCGAGATAAATAAATTTGCCGGAATATTCTTTTCCAAGAATTTCAGAAATGCTTGAATGTTTCGATTCTTTCACTTGACCGTTCCGGCATTCGTATATTTTACCGTTGGCAATCTTAATTTCCGGAAGTTGTTTCAGGTTATTCTCTTTTTGGAATATTGCATCAAAAATAATATCGCTGAAAAATATATCCTTAGGAACCTTGAGATCTTGCAGGCAATCATCCTGCGACATGATAAATTTTCCGATAATGACATCTCGGTTCAATGACTTTGGGTGCCTTGACACGATTGCATCGATCATGTCCTTTGGGCTTTTCGGTTCCACTACATCTTCCAATCGGTTCAAATATGCACTTATATGATAAGGAAACATCATTTCCCTTAAATTGGCGGCATCATCAAGCCCGAAAATGGAGTCGGCGAAGAATTCTAAAATGCGGTCGGGTGTTTCATCGGAATGTTCGAGAGTTGCATTAGCCAAAGAGAATAGAGCCGATCTCTTGATTAAATCCTGTGAATCATGCCCCATGCCATGCGATGCAGCATAATCGGCTATTCTATCTTGGTAAGAAGAATTTATCGCCATGAATTTTTTCAGATATTCATCCTTCGCGATTTTACCTGTCGGAAGTTCTTCAAAAAATGTGTTGAATAGCTTGGCATAGGCTTTGCCGTATTCATTGTTGAATTTAGCGCGAGAGCCTGAGTATGAAGCGCCATTCTTGATGTTTTCGGCATCTATGTTCACAAAAATAGAATCTCCCGGTTCGGCATATTGGCAGAAAAATTTGCCATCGTAATATATTGTGAAATTATGTCCGTAAATCAGCCTGACGGATGTATTGAAATTTCCGGCTGAATCGATTGGCACAGTATGACGTGATCCGCCCATATCCCATGGATTGCAGTCTATCGCTGTTATTGTTTTTGCCGATTTATCCGTAATATTTGATATTTTTCCGGCAATAAGAACTTCTTGCCGCGATTTGTCAGCAGATGCGAGACACAGCAAAGAACAAGCATTAAAAATTAATAAGATTAATAGCTTTATCATTGTTTTATTCAGGATTGGTGTCATATAGCGCAAATGTAGCATTTTCCGGTTGATAATGCTATAAATTCTGAAACAATTGATTGTGAGGAAAAAAACGGGGTGCCAGGAATCACGGTAGATTCCTGACACCCCGTAGGTATGGTTTAAAAGCTTATTTTCGCAATCGTGTGATTGGGTTTAGTGGCAACCGCCGCAGCCGTCACCGCAACCTTCGCCGCAGTTTCCTTCGCCGCAGCCTTCGTGGTTGCATCCGCATCCACAACCGCTCGCCGGCTGGATCTCTTCGGGTGTGGCTTCACGAACCACGCCGATGGTGCCTTCAAAACGCACTTCTTTTCCTGCGAGAGGATGGTTGAAGTCCATGACCACTTCCTTATCGGTCACTTCAAGCACTTTGCCGGTGATGCGGTATCCGTCCTGAGTCATCATGGGGATAACGGCTCCGACTTTCACGTGCTCGTTGTCAAACTTGCCGTCGATTTCAAAAATCTCTTTTTCAAGATGAGCCACTTGCTCGGGATCATATTCTCCGAAAGCCTCCTTGGCGGAAACTTTTACGTCAAACTTGTCGCCGGTGGTCAATCCCTCGATAGCCTTTTCCAAGGGAACGATAACACCGCGGGTCACTCCGAAGATTATCTTTTCAGGATCTTCAGCAGCTACCTGATGCACCAATTTATCCCCTTCGGGATTAACTTCATAGAGGTCATATACCATCTCGACATATTTGCCGGGTTCTATTTTTTCCATAATTATATAATTTAATATTACTTACACTTGAGTATAAACAAAAATCGTGCCAAAAAAGATGTTAAAGATTGGTGCCAAACGCGCTTAACAATGCCGAACTTATCGACATATATATGACCATGCCTATAATGTCGTTGGTGATTGAAATAAAGGGCCCTGTGGCGAGTGCCGGGTCAATCTTGAATCTCTCTAAGGTGAGTGGCACGAAAGTGCCGAAAATCGACGCGAAAACCACTACGGCAAACAGCGACAGCGACACTGCGATAGTAGTGACCTGTGTGGGTCCGAGAGAGAATATGTTGTAGACGAGCACAAGCAGCGATATGATGCAGGCGTTGAGCAAGCCCACGCCACACTCCTTGAATATCTGTTTGGCGGCGCTTTTCACGTCGAGCGAGCCGTTGGCAAGTCCCTGCACGATGATAGCCGATGACTGGATTCCCACATTTCCTCCGGTGCCACCGATAAGAGGGATGAACAGCGCCATAGCGGGGTTCAATGCAAACCCTGATTCAAAATGCCCGAGGATAAGGGAGTTTCCGATACCGCCGATCATACCTATTAACAACCATGGCAGACGAGCCTTTGCCTGATAGAACACTGTGTCGTTGCTCTCCACATCGGCGGAAAGACCTGATGCCAACTGGTAGTCACGCTCACGCTGTTCACGAGCCTCGTCCATCACGTCGTCGACGGTTATCTGTCCCACAAGCCTGCCGATGGAGTCGATTACCGGCATTGCCACAAGGTCGTACTTTTCAAAGTCGAGGGTAAGGTCGTCGATAGGCGTGTCGGTTTTGACAGCTACAGGGTCAGCCTCCATGACGTGCTTTATTTTCGACACCGACGGGTGGGTGATCATCTTCTTCAGCGGGAACACGCCTCTGAGCTTGTAGTCATTGTCGACCACATAGACATTGTATATGTCATCAAGATCCTCAGCTTGCTTGCGCATCTCCTGCACGCATTGCGGCATACTCCAGTTCTCGTTCACCACAATCATCTCGGTGCCCATCAATCCGCCGGCAGTATCTTCATCATACTTCAGCAGGTCGATGATGTCGCCCGCCTGCTCCATATTGTCGATATGCGACAGAATCTCATCGCGGTCCTCCTCATCGAGTTCCTGGATTATGTCGACAGCATCGTCGGTGTCAAGGTGATCAATGACCTGTTTGGCGATATCCTCGCTCGACATCGCGCTGAGCAACTTATGGCGGTCATCCTCGTCAAGCTCCATAAGCACGTCGGCGGCTTTCTCGCCGTCGAGCTGCCTGAACAGGAATTCCGCTTCTTCAAGATCAAGATCCTGATAAAGCTCGGCAATATCGGCAGGATGGAGCTTGGCAAGTTCAGTCCTTGCCAATGTTTCATCGTGGCACTCGATTATGTCACGGATCTGATCCAGATATTCAGGGGTAAATTCTTTCATTATTCAGTCTCTGCTGAGGTGCCACGCATGGCGGCAATCTTGTTGGTTAGAGATATGAAGTCGGCGACACTCAATTGCTCGGGACGCTCTTTCCACACCGCATCATCGTCGAGTTCGATTCCGGCAGGCAGAATGCCGCGCAGGGAGTTGCGCAGTGTCTTGCGGCGCTGTCCGAACGAAGTCTTGACGATAAGTTTGAACAGGCGTTCGTCACACCCCAGATCGGTCACGCCGTTGCGGGTGCAGCGTATCACGCCTGACTTTACCTTAGGAGGAGGATTGAATACATTCTCATCCACCGTAAACAGATATTCCACGTCATACCATGCCTGAAGCAGCACGCTCAAAATGCCGTAGACCTTTGAGCCCGGACCGGCGGCGAGGCGTTCAGCCACCTCACGCTGCAACATTCCTGAACAGCAAGGGATGGAATCGCGATACTCAAGGACTTTGAAAAATATCTGCGAAGATATATTGTAGGGGTAATTGCCTATCACACAGAACTTGTCGGTGCCCATCACTGAGGCGAGATCCATTTTGAGGAAATCGCCCTCTATGATACGGCCGTCAAGCTCGGGAAAATTCACTTTCAGGTAATCCACGCTTTCATCATCGATTTCCACTACCTTGACATCATGCCCGCCATCAATCAGGAACCGGGTGAGCACACCCATGCCCGGACCTATTTCAAGCACCGGCACCCCTTTGTAGGCATCAAGGGTCGACGCTATGCGTGACGCAACCGATAGATCGGTCAGAAAATGCTGACCTAACGCTTTCTTTGGTTTGACTTTCTGCATCACTTTTCGTTTAGTGATTAATAAAGTACAAACTTAGCCAGAATTTTTGAAAAATCCCTCACCTGAGAGTCTAAAAATGCAATTACAGGCTGAGTGACACTCCTACATTTACACATCGAGGCAGTGCGGGTCCGTAGATGTAGCCGGAGTCGCGTGTGGATCCGAGGTCGAAATCCTTCTGATAAGAATTGAATATATTCTTTACGCCTGCCGACACATCGAGATTCACGCGGTTGAACAAACGGAAAGAGTAAGTGAGCTTGACCGACGCATCGAAAAACGATTGGGTGCGCACGGCGAGATCCACATCAGTACCCGAGCCAGCAAGGTGCTGTACGAGCATGGGACCTGTGGCTGTCCCCATGAAAGAGGCTCTCAGCGAGTGAACTATCTCCCAGTTGGCATTGAAATAGCCATACACATCGGGAGTGCGGAACATCCTCTTTTCAGCCGGCACATCAGGGTTGTCGCTCCATGCTTCATGCTTCTTATAACGGCTGCGTTGGACTGTCACGCCCCCTTGCACGTCGAAATGGCTTGAAAAGAAAGCCTTTGCCTCGATATTAAAGCCCATGACACGCGCTCCCGAACCGTTGTAACGCTCAAGCACGGCGTTGCCGTTCTCGTCAAGCCCGTCAAGCTGACGCAATGCAAACACATCGCGCAGATCGGTGAAAAAGCCTTCCACGAGAAGATTGGTCTGCACGTTGCCGAAACGGTGATAAAGGTCGGCTGAAAGGCTCACGCTCTGCGAGCTCTCCTGCTTCAATCCCGGTGCGAGAACCGTAACCACACGCTCGCCACCCACAATAGCTACGTGGAAATCCTCATCGTAGGCTTGCGGAGAACGGAATCCGGTAGAGTAAGACGCGCGGAAATTGAAGTCGCTTGACGGGTTGTAACGCACATTCACGCGTGGCGACACGATAGCATTATGAATCAACGAGTGCTTGTCGACGCGGGCGCCCACAAGGAATCCCCATTTCTCATTTCGCCACTCATTTTGCAGATATCCGCTGTAGATATTCACCGTCTGGAGGATGTCGTGGTCGTATCCCACGGTCACGTCATGAAGACGGTTGTAGGAATATTCGACTCCGGCTACAAGTTCGGCGGGCATGAATAAAAATCTGTCCATCGGGTGTGTCCACTGGCTTCCTGCCGTAACTACGATGTCAGATGTTCTGCCGTAAGCGTCGGGATCCATGTCGGAGCCGTAATAGCTCTGGCGTTTGGTGTCCTGTGTGGCGGCAAATATCGACAGATGGTCGCGGCGGTCGCGCAGCCACAGATCCATAGTCGCTTCTCCGGCATGGATGTTGTGGTCCACCTGCTCGGCGATCATGGCAAGGTGGGCGGGCTGGTCGAGCTGATCGCCGCCACGGCGGTATTCGTGGGTGTTATGATATTCGAGAGTGAGTTTAGAGTTGTCGCTTGTGCGGAAGAAGCCACGGGCGCCGAGTGTCTGTGTTTTAAGCTGCGCGACTTCGGTGAAGCCGTCGTCATTGTGGTCATATCCGTCACGATACCGGCTCTGACCGTAGATGAACACTCCCGCCTTATTATTGTCAGTGACTACCGAAGCATTGAGGGTGGTGTTGTTGTCCAACGCTCCCGATGGACCAATGCTCGTCAACGTGTGAGACACCTGCGCCGAGTTGGTCATAGGATCCTTGGTTATGATATTTATGGTTCCTCCCACAGCCGATGATCCGAACAGCGCCGAGCCGCCGCCACGCATCACCTCCACGCGGTCAATCATGTTGGCGGGAATCTGCTCAAGCCCATACACTCCTGTCAGCGCTGAGAACACCGGGCGGGAATTCATCAGTATCTGGGAATAGTGTCCGTCAAGTCCGTTTATTCTCACCTGGGTGAAGCCGCAGTTCTGACAGTCGTTTTCAACTCTCACTCCCGGCTGGAAATCAAGCCCGTCGGCGAGCGAACAGGCTCCTACGTTGAGGAAAGTCTTTCCCGACAGCACATTAACCAGCGAAGGGCTCTCACGGCGGCGTGTCTCGGTTTTGGATGATGTCACCACCACTTGATCGAGCATGAAAGCGTCGGGTGTTATTTCAAAATTGAGCTCCACGGTCTGCTTCGGTTTAACGTCAGCGCTTTTCTTTTGTGTTGCATATCCCATGAATGTCACTTCGAGTGTGTAGTTGCCGGGCTTCAGGTCGCGGAACACATAATGCCCTGAGGCATCAGTCATTGTGGCGAGATTGGAATTTAATATTTTCACCAGACACCCGGGAATATGGTCGCCGGTATCGGCATCCACCACATGACCTACGATATTGGCATCTGAGACACTTGAAGACTGGGCTCTTGCAGAGATTGCGACCAAGACCATGGCGGCAATCAGTGTAAGTGTTTTCTGAATCATTCTGAATATAAATTTAAGCTATTGCATATTTTTTCTCTGCGCAAAGTTATTGCAATGCCGACAAACGGTCAATACTCAATGTTGAGTAGAAATAAATAGCTCCACCGGGAATGAGTGCACAATCATATACATAAAACTGTTTATCCCGGTGTGTTCATAAACGACCCGCCGGGATAAACAGTGTGAGCCAATCGCGGCTCTTAATCTAATCTAACCAAATTTTTTTATCTCTTTGCAACTGCTTCAAGACGCACAGCCATGGGGCACATGTATTCCGTGCCGGTATAACTTTCCCCTTTCAATACACACTTTACCTCGCCGGGATTCAGTGATACGGTTCCAGCCTTAATGCTCTGTGTGCCTTGGCGTTCCGTGAATCCGTCATAGTTGACGCGCAACACGTTGCCGCCTATTTCAACGATCACCGTTCCCTTGTCATCGGGCTTGACAGTGTTGTAGTCGACATACACATCGTATTTAGCCGGAGCGTTGAGTCGGGCTAACCATGTCATAGTCTGGTCGTTACTCTTCCAGTTTTTCACATAGTTGCGGTTCACCTTTCCGTCGCCGTAGCCAAGCCCCTTGCCTGAAAGCTCGGCATCAAACACGAGCAAGCGGTTAGAACGCTGATGGTCAATGAGTCGCACGGTTGAGTTGGCGACACGCTTATCCACCACAATGGCGAGCAGCGAATTTTTATCATCCAACGGTTTCTCGGGAATATCAATCACATAATCATCATTGTTCAACCGATTGAATTTCACCGGAATAGATTTGTCGGCAACCCAGTGAGCCGATTTTATGCCTGAACGTAATCCTCCTAAAACGAGCTTTCCATCGTCAGGCCAGTCAAAGACATGGGCATAGAGGGTGTCGGATTTCCACGTTGTGATCCCCCACTGTTGTATGGGTAGGTCGGTGCGTTCTGTGCCATAGATTCCCTCTCCGTTCACCTTGAGCCAGTCGCCCACGCCACGGAATATCTCCACATCTTTTTCATCCCATTTTCCGTTGCCCATGGGACCCACGTTCATCAGGATGTTGCCGCCTTTCGATGCGGCGCTCGCCACGAGCTGCACGAAGTGCTTGGGCGACTTGCGCACGGTGTCGACCACGCTGTAGCCGTAGGACTCATTGGTGGTGGGTATCGATTCCCAATATCCGTCGGTGTCGGGGAAATATGCGGCACGGTCGCCGGTGTTTTTGTAGTCGCCGAGATTGCCCGAAGCAAATCGCGCGAGCCTGCCGTTGACCACGATTTTGTTATCCTTGTCAGCCTCCCTGATGGCTTCAAGAATGCGCACGTTTAGGTATAGCGGCAATTTGGCGGGAGTGTCAAACCACAGTATGTCGGGATCATAGAGCTTTATGAGTTCCTGAATCTGCGGAATCGACTTCTCGGCGACATATTTTTCGGCATTGGGCAGGAACCCTTTCTTTTCGCCGAGCCACCAGTTGGCGCCTCCAAGGAGCTTGTCGCCGCCCGGATTGTCATAGTCCCAGTCGTTGCCCGGCGCATCGGGGTGTTCCCAGTCAAAGGCATGGGAATAGTAGAAGCCGAACTTCACGCCGTTGCGGCGCGCCGCTTCTCTTAACTGCTTCATGAGGTCATCGCCTTTGTATGCCGTCATGCGTATGTCGTAAGGATAAGCGTCGGACGGGAACATGGCAAATCCGTCATGGTGTTTTGCCGTTATGATGAAATATTTCATTCCGGCATCCTTCACGTGGCGCATCCACTCATCGGCATCAAACTCCGAGGGATTGAATGTGGCGACGAGTTCTTTCTTATATTGTTCCAACGGAATAGTCCCTTTTCTCATGAGATGTTCGGTGTATCCGCCCAGCTTTTTCCCTTTCCACACACCTGCGGGCACTGAGTAGACACCCCAGTGGATGAAGCAGCCGAATTTGGCATCATTGTACCATGACATTCTTTCGTCATAATTTTTACGTGCCGCGCTCCACCAGCCGTCGAGGGCGCCTTGCAACGCGTCCTTGTCCTGCGGGAGCTGTAGATTGTCGGGAATGTCGAATCCTTGTTCATCTCCGCTGTGCTGCGCGGATGCCGAAAAAGAGGTTAACGACATCGCGGCACACAGCAACCATATAAAACTATTTCTCATTGCAATCATCAATTGTTATTGTTTTCCAATCACAAATTAAAGATGAAAACATGAAATATCCGTGCAATATTATTCCCAATATTATAAAAAATGAGCCTGATTCAAATGAAATGGCTTGATTCCGGGGCTAACCTCCCGGAATCAAGCCTTGGCTTATGAAAATTGAGAACAGTTGTGTCAGAATATTATCTGTAGGCGAGCCTGAATGGCGTTCACGTGACGGTCGCTCTGCACGGCGCTGTTGCGTACGTCGGTGTAAGAGTAACGCAGACGGGCGAGCATATACTTGTTGATGTAATAGTTGAATGTCACCGAGTAGTCGTTGGAGATTCCTCCGAACACCTCAGCCTTGCGGCAATTGGCATCGGTGTAGTTGTAGCCGAGAATCATCTCCAGCGAACCGGGTTTCGGAGTTGCAAGTCCGGCATCGCCATGCGAGTATCCGTAAGCGTCGCCGATGATCAATCCTCTCAGCAAGCCATACACGCCATGAGCCGTGTAGTTTTTGAAATCATGCTTGCGGTTGACGTTCATGTAGTAATATTGACCTTCGAGGGCGATGCGGTCCTTGGCGAGCACCAGTTCAGGCGATAGCTTGAACACGCCGCGTGCCTGCTGCACATCGGCTCCGAGCAGATTCACCTTGCACACTCTTGTGGGGAATCCCGAAGTGAAGTCAAAGTATCCGGGCGAGGCGACCTCTTCGCCATCCTCATTCTCGATGCTCTTGTGCATGGCGCTCTGATACCACAGCGAGAGTCCCACCTGAGCCACCAAGCCATCATTGTGGAACGGACGGTAGACCATACGGTTCAATGCTCCCACGCTCACTTTAGCCTGCTCGTTTGCCGGGGTGGTCATTGATGTTCCGGCGACAATGCCGCTCACGCCCACGAAAAACTTGTCCTTGTCATATACATACATCACACCTATGTTTCGTCCGGTGGCGTTGAAGAAATTGTCGGAAATAGGGGCTTCCATCGCCGGCTTCATTGAACTTGAAGTCGCGGCGTTAAGACCGAATTGGTGCACGAAATATCCCGCACGTATCAGATTATGCTCGTTGAAGTTGTACTGCATATATACATCCTTCATGCTGATTTTTCCGAAACCGAATCCCACGTCGATCTTCGCAGCCCAGTTGCCGTATTTCACCTTTGCTCCAAGACGTATGTCGGGCAATGCGGCACCGTCGGCGAAACCGTCGCCGTCGGGGGCATATATGGCTCCGTCCATAAGAACACGTCCAGTGGGTTTAATCTCCAACTTTGGTTCATCATCACCGGCGTAAGCGTTGAAGCCGGCGCCCAACATTGCAATAGCGGATATTGCAGCAATAGTGAATCGTTTCATAGTGCGTGATATTTGTTTAAGTTTTAAGAATCTACAGAATCATGCCGTCAGCCTTTCAACCGGTGGCTGTTATGTATCTTTAACATTATGCGTGTCGGTTTGTTTAATATTTTTTCATGTTTAATAACATATTTATTTTCCCGTCATATTGCTGAACCAAAGGTTTTAAGAGATGTTTAAGTTTATAAATTCTTAACCATTTACTCGATTATCATCATGAAAAGTATCATTTCATCCCTATTCGCCATTCTCCTTCTGGGAATCCCGATGTCGGCATACGCTCAATCTCAGCGCAGCCAAGAGTTTAAGGACAAATATCAATTGAAAGAGGCTGTCGTGCTGAGCCGTCACAACATCCGCTCCCCGCTTTCCGACAGCAAGAGCGATCTTGGACGAATGACACCGCATCAATGGCACAAATGGAGCTCAGGCAAGAGCGAGCTCACCTCTCGCGGAGGCGCGCTGGAAACCATGATGGGGCAGTATTTCCGCAAGTGGGCGGTGGATGCCGGGATGTTTCCTGAGAATTATGTCCCCACTGCCGATGATCTTAATGTGATAGCCAACTCAATGCAGCGTTGCATCGCCACAGCTCAATATTTCACTTCCGGATTCATGCCGGTGGGCGGCGTCACGGTCAACCACCGTTACACTCCGAGCAAGATGGATCCGCTTTTCAACCCGCAGCTTACCAAAGTGAGTCCTGAATTTGTAGCCGAAGCCATGAAGCAGATCAATGCCATGGGCGGCAAAAAAGGCATCGTGGGCATCAATGAGGCTATTGCGCCTGACTACGCGCTCATCACCGAAGTGTTGGACGTGAAAGATTCACCTATGAGCAAAGAGAAGGATCCGAAGCTGAAAGCATTTGATAATTACAACACCGAGATTGTGCTTGAGAAATGGGCTGAACCGTCGATGAAGGGTGGCTCGGCATTGAAGGAACTCAACTCGGCGAGCGATGCGTTTATCCTGCAATATTACGAGGAGCCCGACACGGTGAAAGCCGGATTCGGTCATAAACTCAACCGCGACCAGTGGAGCCGCATAGCCCACATCAAGGACACATATCAGGATGTGCTTTTCACGGCGCCGATAGTTGCCGTAAACGTGGCGAAGCCGCTGGTTCAATATATGTATGACGAGCTGCGTTCCCCCGATCGCAAATTCACATTCCTCGTGGGGCATGACAGCAACTTGTCGAGCGTGGCAACAGCTCTGGGCGTTGAGGAATATGAGGTGCCCAATGCGATTGAAAAGAAGACCCCGATCGGCTCCAAGCTGGTAATTGAAAAATTTGTTGGTCCCGACGGAGAGGAGTATGCCGACCTTAACCTCGTGTACCAGTCCATCGACCAGCTTCGCAACATGGAGCTTCTCGACCTCGACAATCCTCCCATGATTTACCCGCTGTCGCTCAAAGGTCTTACCAAGAATGCTGACGGGCTATACAAGATGAAGGATGTAGCCGACCGCTTCGAAGCCGCCCTCAAAGCCTACGAAGAGATACCCTGACACAACCCGCACACAAAGACTTCACGAGCCGAGGACACCCGTCCCCGGCTCGTCTATTTAACTATACCCTGAAAGAGCAGCACAAATGTGGGGATAGGAAGCCGTGAATAAGTTGAGCCGCCGGGGCGGCGATATTGTCTGAAGCCCCACATGAGCATCGCGAGTGTGGGGAGGGGCGAGTGTTAGGGGATAGGGAGCCGTGAAACGGCGTTGCGATTTAAGCCCCATCCCGAGGCGGAGCCGAGGCATGGGGCAGAGCGCGAACCTGCTACGGGCATCGAAGATGTCCGCCAACTCACTACGATTTCAGAGATGCGAGCATCGTAGCGGAGGTATATGTATGTTTTACAGCAGGTTCGCTTGCGTAATTGCAGGCTAATGTTATCTTTGCGGTTGAGATAATAAACTGATTATAAAACCGGATAACAAGTATTAATGATTATGGGAAACGGTCTATGGAATAAATTTGTGGCTTATTTCGGAATACCCCGATCGAGCAAAACAATGTCTGTAACGATGAAGGATAGGATTTTGGATTGGTTGAGTAGGCTTGATGAGCGGGAGGTTGTGCCTGAGGAGATTTCGGCGCTTTATGTCGGGATGTTTGAGACTCCGGACGGCTATTCGTTGTATCTCACCGGTGCAGTGGAGTATGATGCCGATGACGACGACTGGGCTTGCGATCAGGATTATGAGCCGGCTGAGAAGTATCTGCCGTTGCCAACATCGGAAATCGGAGAAATGGGCTGGGAGGAATTCCGCAAGGAAGCCATAGCTGCCGTATCGGAATATATCCGTAAGTTTCATGATTCCAAGATGTTCAACCGCATAGTCGCTGCCGGATTTGACGACGGAGAATTGGAACGGATAAAGTGAAGTTGAGAATTGAAAATGGAGAGTTGAGAATCGTGAGTCGAGAGTTGAGAATTTTGTCGTGCAAGCGGCAAGCCGATGAGGGAATTGACAATTAAGCCCTTGTGGGATATGTATATGTTTTACAGCAGGTTTGCTTGTGTAATTGCGGGTTAATGTTATCTTTGTGATTGAGATGGTAAACCGGTGAATGGAAACTTAACCATGTCTCAAACTCTGCGAGTAGGATTAGCTCTGTTTGTAACTTCATGTGGAGCTTTAGGGGCACTCTTTGCAGAGTGCATTCGTGGTGTGACTTTCCGGAGACATCTCGCCTGCGGCTCGCTGTCCCCGGTTATTCATAAGCTGTGCCTTTCAGGCATGGCGGGGATTTCCGGAACAATACGCTTAAAGGAATTTAATAAATATGTTGACTATAAAAATAAAGATCAGATGAGGGAAATCAGGAGGAACTTATCCATAAGTCCTCGATAGTATAATTATTTCCTTGTTCCTGGTCCGTTTGAATTATGAACTTTTACAAATGTACGATATGAAGAATATTTTAATTGCTGGACTACTTCTTTTCTTGAATGAATGTGGTTGTGGTGGTGAAATTGAGTATTATCATTTCTGTGACATTTCTAATGACAGCAGTGATACGGTTTATGTTGCAATCGAAATATTCAATAGCACAGATTCCATATTCAATGATGTTAAACGATTGCTTCCCCATGATACTTGTGAATATAAAATGGAGTATCGTAAGAATGAGGCATTGAAATTGTTTAATAAATATAAATTCCAGTTTATTAAAGATTTTACGCGTCCGTTGCCGAAAGATTTTATTCTCGCAACGAAGTATGCGACGGTTGACAGTTTGGAGACGTGGGGTTGGGTGGTGACGTACCCTTGAGTTGAGAGTGGAAAGTGGATTTTATCCGAAGTCACCAAGTCATTTAAATGATTTAGAGGAGGTACTTAGAATTAAATTTTATATATAATGATAGTGATGGTTAGGATGTTGCAGATTATAAGGTTTTTTGTGGTGGGCATAATGGTTCTGATGCTTGCCGGATGCGATTCGTCAGACACTCTCATCAATATCATAACGGTGAGGAATGTGGGTGATACTCCTTTCTATGTGGAAATCACAGCGGAAAATGTCGTAGATGCGAAGAAATCATTGAACTTATCATTTCCGGTATTGCCGGGATATGAGACATCCTATTATGATGAAGAGTGGTTTATGAGCAAGAATGAGCGGTTTCGCAACTGTCCGAAAATAAAATTTGTGATAATGGCTTGCAATGATGACCTTAGTTGCAATGATGAGATTGTTATTGAGGTTATCGAGATGAATCAGGAACAGTTTTTTCATCTTCATCAATCATTGTACTACCCGTTATCTGACCATGACCGTAGTGTGTTGGAACAATATAAGTAAACTCAACAACCGATAGCAGTTTTTTTCTATGAACAGTTCAATTATGTTTAAATCGATATATCCATTTGTTATTGCCATTTTGTTTTTGTTAAGTGGCTGTTGCTCAACAGATGACACAAGGAATAATTATTTCTATGTGATGAATATTGGAGATAGTCCGGTCCATGTAGAGATTTCAGCGTCACATATTGCCAATCCAAAGGATATATTTGAGAAAGAGATTTTTTTGGATCCTTATGAGTATTGGGGATATGATTCGTATTCCATGACTGAGGTGATGTTTCGCAATAATTATCCCATCATGAAATTTGTGTTTAAGGAATGTGATGAGAATGGAAAATGCAATGGGGTTGTTTTGGAAACCATAGAGATAACGCAGGCGCAATTTTTCTTGCTGCATTATCGTCTTTATTATCCTCTTCCGGAACATGATAGAGCGATATTGGAGGAGAGGTGAGAATGGAGAGTTGAGAGTTGGGAGTCGCGAGTTGAGCTGCCGGGGCGGCGATATTGTCTGAAGCCCCACATGAGCATCGCGAGTGTGGGGAGGGGCGAGTGTTAGGGGATAGGGAGCCGTGAAACGGCGTTGCGATTTAAGCCCCATCCCGAGGCGGAGCCGAGGCATGGGGCAGAGCGCGAACCTGCTACGGGCATCGAAGATGTCCGCCAACTCACTACGATTTCAGAGATGCGAGCATCGTGGCGGCGGTATATGTATGTTTTACAGCATGTTTGCTTGCGTAATTGCAGGCTAATGTTATCTTTGCGGTTGAGATGGTAAACCGGTGAATGAAACTTAATTATGTCGCAAGCTATGGTGGTCGGTGTATTTGTCGCTTCGTGTTTAGGGGCACTCTTTGCAGAGTGCATTCGTGGGGTGGCTTTCCGGAGACATCTCGCCTGCGGCTCGCTGTCCCCGGTTATTCATAAGCTGTGCCTTTCAGGCATGGCGGGGATTTCCGGAACAATACGCTTAAAGGAATTTAATAAATATGTTGACTATAAAAATAAAGATCAGATGAGGGAAATCAGGAGGAACTTATCCATAAGTCCTCGATAGTATAATTATTTCCTTGTTCCTGGTCCGTTTAAATAAATTTTAATAAATTCAATATAATGAAAAATCTACTTATACTATTTTTTGTGCTCTTAATGAGTCAATGCGGACCGGATGAATTTCACTTTTGTGACATTTCAAATCGATCAAACGACACTATAGTCGTGGATTTGATTGAGATTTATATAAATGAATTTAACAATGAAATGGATTCGGCGGTAGTATGTAAAACAGAAGTAATTCCTCATAGCACTGAAGTATGCATGAGTTATTGCAGCAGGAAATGGATGTTTAAAACAAACGAGTATTTTAAATTTGTATTCTTAAAGAAAAAGAATGACGGTAAACCGTATATGAAAAAAGATATTCTTGCCGTCAAATATGCTACAGCCGACAGTCTGGAGAAATGGGGAATGTTAGTCACATATCCTTAACATAGACATTTAATATCTAATTTCAGTTTTACGACTATGACGAATTTAATTGCGAAATTCCTGTCAATAGGATTTATTCTGCTCAATATAAATTGGTGTGGAGAAAAAGAAGGTGATTGGTATAATCATAATTGCGACATATCAAATCAATCGAATGACACTATAATGGTGGATTTCTTATATGTTTATGTCAGTAGTTTAACGTATGATTACGCCTACGCCAAATTGTGTACAACGGAAGTTCCACCTAATGCTGTTGCGGAATGCCGAAGTTACAAGGATAGAAAACGCTTGATTGAGGAATGCGATTCTTTCAGATTCGTATTTTACAAAAATGGCGGAAATTCTTCAGTAAAAGAAGATATCCTTGCGATTAAGTATGCGACGGTTGACAGTTTGGAGAAGTGGGGTTGGGTGGTGACGTATCCTTGAGTCGAGAATTGAGAATGGAGAATGGAGAGTTGAGAATTTTGTCGTGCAAGCGGCAAGGCTATATTTTGCCGGTAATATGTGAAATATTCAATGTCATTGGCATGTGCCTTTCAGGTGCATTTGTGAATTCGCGGAACGATGCCTGTGATGATGGGCGGGATATGGGCAAAAAATAAAGAGGGGGTGGGTCGTCACCGATTAGCCCCCTCTCTTTTTTCCTGTGCGTAGTTTTAGTATTTTATATCAGGAATTTAATTAAGTGCACAGCGAATTTATATAATTTGGCTGTATTTTCCAAATAAATGCACTGTTTTTTCTTAATTTTAACCCTTGGAGAGGGTGTTGAAGAATGGAGTTTTATCCGTAATTGTAGGGATGCTCGGTTCGAGCGTCCGTCATAACGAGTTGAATATCAGATCCGGTATTTTGGTGCACGAGCTGTGCGTCCTTACTTTTGGGAGATTCTGCAGCACCATTTAATCCCACGTAAGAGTGGCTTGCGGGGAAGCAATGCCATAAGGTGTTTATATATTAAAAAAAGCGGCAAAATTGAAAAAAATGTGTGATTAACATTTTTTAACGGGGGGGGGTATTTTGTTGTAATTTTGCTATACCTTTGCTGCGGATGATTGAGGATTGTTACGAGAATGCTTAGTTCATTCACCGATTATTATTTGGTAAATAAATATTTCTTGCAGAATAAAAAACTAATTGTTAATCGCACACATGAATTCACGACACATACTATTCCCTGTATTGGTGGCACTAAACCTATATGCCGGAGCCGCCGTGCCGACAACGAATGATAATGATATTAGAGGGAATCATGCTCTGAAGTGTGATTCAATATCCGCTGTCTTTCATTTTCCGGTCGGCTCGTCAGTAATAAACCCGTCTCTGTTCAATAACCGGGTTGCTATTGATTCGATAGTCGAAGGCATAAACCGGTGTGACAGTCTTGGCTATGACTTTTCGGTCGATATAATTGGTCTTGCATCGCCTGAAGGAGGTTTCCGTCGTAACATGCAGCTTGCCAAACAACGCTCTGAGGCAGCACGTGCCGCAATTGAAGGTAGATCCGGTATTGATTCCGTGAAGTTCACGCTCCGTAACGGAGGGGTGAACTGGCTTGGTCTGCGCTCGGTGATTGAAGCATCATCGATTCAGTCGCGTGACCGGATTCTGGAGCTGCTCTCCTGCATACGTCCCGACGGCTCGCTGCCCGAGGCGGATGTAGAGCGTATACGCTCTTTAGACGGAGGCGCAGTCTGGAATATGCTTAACAGGACTTATTTCCCGGATCTTCGAGTGGCTCTTGTGACAGTATATTCACCACCGAGGGTAACCCCCAATTCCGAGTTGATATCTGTCTATGACAATCCCGATGAGGAAACTGCGCCTGCCGATTCGGTTGTGGAGCCGGTCGAGGAGATTGCCGTGGTGGTGCCCGATACCGTAAATCCAGTTCCTGTAGAGGAGCCTGTGCTACCGGTAGGATCGCCATTCAGGATGTCGTTGAGCACGAATATGCTTTATGACGTGGCATTGATTCCTAATATCGGTGCTGAGTTCTATTTCGGCAGAAGGGTGAGTGTGCGTGCTTTCTATGCCAATTCGTGGTGGCGGTTCGGTGGAGATGCTCCGCGTCATCGCTGGCAGCTTTACGGCGGCGAACTCGGAGCCCGTTATTGGCTTAACCCTCAGGATGTGAACCGCGGACATTATCTTGGAATTTTTGGTACCGTAGTCACCTATGATTTCTCTCCGGGCAACAAAGGTGTTATGGCTAATGAAAAGAATCCCAACTGGGGCGTGAGTGTAGAGTATGGATTCCGTCTGCCTATCGCCAAGCGTCTGTCCATCGACTTTAATGTCGGGTTGGGTTATCTCGGCGGACATTATCAGAAATATGACATCATGGACGGGCATAGGGTTTGGACTGGCACCAACCGACGCAACTATTTCGGACCTACCCGGCTGGGCGTTGACCTGATATGGCTTATAGGTAATGACTTCTTTAACTCCAAGAAAGGAGGAAATAAATAATGAAACCGTTGTTCTTTTTTTCACTCGTTGCGGTGGCTTCTGCCGTGCTGACCTCGTGCGAATACTCGCCCTTGTGTATGGATCATGCCGAGCATGCTCCCGCTTATGACCTTGATCTCTCAGTTGAATATGACCTGCGATGGCAATATACCGAAGCCGGGGGAACCGACTGGAGCACTGACTGGCCCGGGAACATTACAGATGCTACCTATGAAAGTCTGGTGCCGCTTCGCCCAAGCGGTCTGCGTGTGCTCGCCTACGACCACGGCACTCCCTACCGCCGCTTCAATATAGCTTCCGATGGAGGTGTCGTAGCGCTTGCCAAGTATTACAACCGCATGGTGCTTTATAACAATGACACCGAGCGTATAGTGTTCAATGACGAAGATTCCTTCGATGACATATCGGCAACCACCCGCACTGTGTCACGCGCTTCTTATTTGGGAAACCCTTTCCATGAAGATGAGCAGTCGGATATGTTTACGGTTGCCGCGCCCGACCCGCTGTTTGGTTCGTTCATCACCGGCATAGATATCAAGCCCTCAATGACGGCATTGCCTTTGCATGCTATCATGAAACCGCTGTCATTCAAGTACCTTATAAGGTTTAACTTTGTCAATGGCATACAGTATGTGGGGCTTGCCCGCGGAGCCCTTTCCGGAATGGCTCGTTCAGTAAGTCTGTCCACCGGCTGCACGTCAAAGGAGGAAGCCACGATTCTTTTTGATGCCGACCTCAAAACTTACGGTCTGCAAGCGGTGGTCGGTAGCTTCGGTATTCCCGATTACCCGAATCCCAACTATTCACGTGCCGGAGGCTCGCATTCGCTTAACCTTGAGGTGCGTCTGCGCAACGGTAAAATCCTGACATTTAATTTTGATGTCACGGAGCAACTTGCCACTCAGCCATTGGGCGGAATCATCGAGGTGGGCGGAATCGATATTCCCGATGATGTGGGTAAGGAGGATTCCGGTTCTTTCGACATTGATATCGAGGGTTGGGGTGATTTTGTGGATATTCCCCTCAATTTCAATTGACATATATTGGCTTTGATATCATCTGATGAGATGCCTTATTAATTACATATTAACCATTTAATAACTAAAAGATGAAAAAAATATCTTTTCTTGCAATGGGTTTCTTAGCCATTGCCTCAAGTTGCTCTAATGACGAGACAATTCTTGAGCCTTCAAATGAAGGTAATGCCATGGGATTCTCTGCGTTTGTAAACAACGGTGTAAGCTCGCGTGCCGATCTTAAACTTGACAACCTTGACAAGTTTAAGGTATGGGGTTCTACATGGACTGACGGAACTGATCTGGCTCAGGTGTTCACCGCTCAGGAAGTGAGTAAAGTGAATAATGCATGGACATACTCGCCTCTGCGTTATTGGATTAAAGGAAATAACTATCGTTTCTCTGCAATAGCTCCGGCTGATGGCAATTTCACTGTAACGCAGAGCCTTGAAAAGCCTCGTGAAAATCCTCAGGGCGGTGTTGCCATAGATTTTGATGCAAAGAGTGCTGCAGGTCAGCAGGACTTGATTTATGCATTTACATATCTTCCGACTGTTGCTGCTAATCAAGCCCCTGTTGATTTGGAATTCAAGCATCTGCTCAGCCGTGTGATGTTTACATTCCAAAACCAGTGCAAATCTTCCAGTATCGGTTTGAAAATTGAAGATCTCAAAATCACCGATGCAGCGGCGTCTGCATCTATCAACATGGTTGGTGCTGATGCTGACGATGTGCGTAAATGGGTTCTCGGCACTGATACTTATGCGCAATCTTTCACGATGACATCAGCAGGTGCTCAGATTTTCAAAAATGATGCCGACAACATGACAGAAGGATTTGCTGTGGCTCCGTCCAATTCTTTCTATCTCGTTCCTTCCGAGGTTACAGAACGTGAATACACTGTGACATTCACTCTTGGTGTATATTCATGGTCGGAAGCAGCCGGAGAGCAGGGAAAATTCGTTTTGCTTAACAGCTACGACAAGACAGTGACCATTCCTGCTATGACAATGAGCGAAGGATTCTCCTATAATTTCGTTGCTGCTCTTAATGAAAGCAACATCGCTGATGAAGAGCTTCTGCCGATTGAATTCAATGTTACCGCAGTTGAAGACTGGGGAGCTTTTGAAGATAAAAACACCGGTGTTCCGCAGAAGCCGGAAGTAACAGAATAAGCCGCCAATAATATAATCAGCGTGTGGGACAGGTTAGTTACGAAATAGACTCCCGCTGATTATTAAAACAGGGTATGGGGGATTGATACCCCCCATACTCACCAAGATAGAAAAACAAAAGAAGATGAAGAATAGAAATCTGACATCAATAATACTGCTTGCCGCCGTTGCCGCTTCCTGTTCTACAGAAAGGGATGTGCCCGGCGGTAGTGAAAGATCCGATGCTATACGGTTCCGCAACATGGCTCCCGCGTCACGGTCGGCACAAGCCTTTGATTTTACGGCAAAGGCAGTGATTCCGCTTGTGAATGAGGAGGATGCCGACACGCTGTATCTCAATCTGCATGAAAATGCGGGATGGGACTGTGGAATGCCTGTAGGACGTGGAACTCCGGCGGCAGAGATAGCTACCGGAGAATCCTTTGCAGCATATTGCATAGCCAAGGATGCCACCCGCGCATGGAGCTATATGAACAATGTCGAAGTCAGCAACACCGGCTCGGCATACGAATATACTCCGCTGCGTTATTGGCCCGGTGCGGATTACACGCTGGACTTCTACGCTTACTTTCCGTATGGCGCTCAAGGTGCGACATTCAACGCCACCGACGGAGTGCAGCCGACTGTTGATTTCACCGTTCCGTCGGAAGTGAGTAGCCAACCTGACCTGATGATTGCCTCGGTGACAGGAGTAAAGGGAGATTTCAATCAGGTTGTCGGATTGGAGTTTAAGCATCTTCTGAGTCAGGTAAAATTCATGTCGCCTGCTGAGGGCGAGCTTGCCCAAGGTACGCTGATGTCGGTGGCTTTGACCGGAGTCAGAAACTCTGCGGAGTGGAACGGCTCCGCATGGACATTGAACGACGGTACGACGGAGATGACATTGCCCTTGGGACTGCAATATGGCAACGGTCAGGATTACGGAACCGGCGATCGTATGCTGATGATGCTTCCGCAGAATCTTGACGGCGTGGGGATTAAAGTGAATTTCAATAGCGCCATGACCGGTGAAAAGACCTATACTGCCGATCTGAGTGGCGTGTGGGAACAGGGTAAATCCTACTCCTATACGATAACAATCTCTCCCGAATATACATTTGATATTGCTCCTGCGGCTGAAACGCTTACCAACGGTTATATTGATGCCCATTACGATAAATTCATGGTTAAAGTGACACCGAAATATATCGGCGAAAATGACAGATGGACTATTTCATGCGGCATTCCGGAGGCGAAGTTTGTCAAGAAATCGGATTTTGATATTGCCGTTAATGAAGATGGGGAGAATGGTCAGTATGAGTTGTTGCGCCAAGGGTATTGGATTGATAAGATAATAGATGCCAATAATGGAAATCAAGAAACCGTGCTTGGTTCATCGACCGTGACTTTTACCGGGACACAACCACAGGAATTGTATGTATATGTTCCTGAAAATGTTTCGGATTCTGAACGGGAGGTTCCTGTCATCGTCACTTATAATGATAAGGAAACCGTCAATACTGACGTGAAGCAGTATGCACCGTATTGGGATGGTTCTGTCGGTGGCGAGCATTTCGATACGTCCGACAGTGATGTCTGGGGATTTGCGTGGACACGAAAGGTGACATACACTCGACCGAACCAGAATATTAGCTGGAATATTTTTACCTGGCTATCTTCTCGTGGTCGAGGGGCTACCGTCTATAACATTCTTAATTCGGCTGGTCTCGTTGAGGGCACTTCTACATATAACCCTCCGATTTCTGCTTATAGCGGAGGTACGCGATTGACTGGTCAATACATGGTTAATTCATTTACGATTGATTACTCAACGCTGGATGATATTAATGGCATTACGAATGACACTGATGGACGTTCCAATACGGTTGCACTTATCAATCATAATGGAGTCTCTGAAGTATTGGGAATTGAAGAGACGGTGAATGGCTATGGATGGACGTCAAATGTTGAGGTCGAGGGTAAGGGTATTCCCACTTCCTATGCAGCATTGTCGGTTGCCCGACGGTGTAATAAATGGAATGTCACAAAAAGAACTGTTACTGACACGAGTGCTGGTTCAACGGCTACAGTGATTTCCTACACTCCGAATCTTCCCGAAGAGAATCTAGTATGGTATCTCCCGGCATCCGGTCAGTGTACTCCCGCGATTTTTGAAGGTGCGTCGGGTACTTATTGGACTTCCACTGCCGACCAGGCAAAAACAGCGAAAACTTATATTATTCCGGGTGGTGCGTCAGGCACCGACCATAGAATGGACGTGACTAATAAAGTTCGTGCAGTCAGAAGCAGTTGATAAAATGGATAGATAAAAAATGAGAAAATAAATGGGATAGTGTGGCGTGGCTGTGCCGAGATGGCACGGCCACGCCCTGTTTTTGAGAGAAGAAGAGATGCGGGTTGTTTTTCAATCGGTGGGGGTGTCCCAGTCATCGGAGCGGAACGGAATCAGCGGGAGATAGTTTCCGCCGTATAGGGTGCCGGGGAGGAAGTCGCGGAAACCGTAGCGCACAGCTATCGGCTGAGGGACTTTTTTGCTTGATACCACCATCTCGTTGGTCTGCCAATGGAGCCATACCGAGTCGGCGGGATGAAACACTTTGTCAGGTCCGGCGAGTTCAAACCCCTTGATGTCATAGTTGCGGCATATTCCATCGTTGGGTGAATCGATAGCCACCCATGCCGCTCCGTCAATGAAGCGATGGGATTTGTATTTCGGGCTCCCGGCGAGAAACTGCTTTTTGCCGTATGTCTTGTTGAGCGCGAGATCGGCGAGCCGGTTGCCGGCTGCGGTTTTGTCGCCCGGATGGATGTTGTATCGTTCGTAGGGCTTCACGAGGTCGTTGGTCGATATCATGTCGCTGTTAGGTATCAGTTTGATTGCCTCCCACTGGGCTTCGCGCAGAAATGGCGATCTCCCTTTTTCACCGGGATCGCCATATTGGTAGGGGGCTATCTCGACAGCGTAGAACGGGATGTCGCCAAGCCATATCTTATCGCGCCAATGTTTCACCATCGCGGCAAGATGCTCGGCGTAGGTGTCGTAGGTCGCCACGTTGGAGCAGCCTTGATACCATATAATCCCCTTATAGGTGTAGTTTTTAATGGGATTGAACATGGCGTTGTACATCAGCATGGGGCGATGATAGGGCACTGTAGCTTCAATATCTTTTGGATCAAGCGATACATCGGGATACTTTATCAAAAGATCTCGGGGCATCCAGCTCTCGACTTTCGCCCCGCCGTAGGCGGCGCTGACTATGCCCACGGGAACATCGAGCACATTGGCAAGGCGTGTGGCAAAGTGCCAGGCGATGGCGCTGTATTTCGGCGAAGTTTCAGGCGACGGCACAGTCCACGAGGCGTTGATTGTGTCGACAAGTTCGTAGCTTTGAGTGCGTGGCACGGTTATGAATCTCACTTTGTCAGAGTATGTGCGTGACGACGCGATTTCGTCATAGCCGCCTTCGGTGCAACATCCGGGGAAGCCCTTCAATGGCATCTCCATATTGGACTGTCCCGATGCGAGCCACACTTCTCCTATGAGCACATTGTTGAATGTCACAGGCTCGCCGTCGGATATAGTGATGGAGTAGGGGGTGTGGCTTCCTGCCGGAGTTTCCACAGCCAGGCACCATTCTCCGGTGCGGTCAGTATAGGTGGTGTAATTTTTATTGTTCCATGATGGTGTCACGGTGATTTTTGAGCCGGGATCGGCTTTTCCGTAGATGCTGGCGTTGGTGTTCTGCTGTAGCACCATGTTGTCGCTCATCAGAGGACCCGGAATGACTTTTGCCGCCAGGGAAAATGCCATGAAGGCTGCGGCAATGGCGATGATAGCTTTTTTCATTGGTTAGTTTACGGTTATTGGTGTGCAAAATGAAATGTGTCGGTGGAAATGAATAAGGACGGGCATCAAGCCCGTCCTTATCAATGAGAATTATAATCGGGTGATTATTTTTCCAAGTGAGGACCTGCAGCAACGAGAGCCTTTCCTGCTTCGTTGTTCTCATACTTCTTGAAGTTGTTGATGAAGCGAGAAGCGAGGTCGTCGGCTTTCTTGCACCACTCTTCGGGGTTAGCGTAAGTGTCGCGAGGATCAAGGATCTTGGGATCTACGCCCGGAAGTTCGGTCGGGATTTCAAAATCGAAGATCGGGAGCTTCTTGGTAGGAGCGTTGAGGATGGCGCCGTCGAGGATAGCGTCGATGATGCCACGGGTGTCGCGGATAGAGATACGCTTGCCGGTACCGTTCCATCCGGTGTTCACCAAGTAAGCCTTTGCTCCGCTCTTTTCCATACGCTTAACGAGTTCTTCAGCATATTTAGTGGGGTGGAGTTCAAGGAATGCCTGTCCGAAGCAAGCAGAGAAGGTAGGAGTCGGCTCAGTGATGCCGCGTTCAGTACCTGCGAGCTTAGCGGTGAATCCTGAAAGGAAGTAGTACTTGGTCTGCTCCGGAGTAAGGATAGATACGGGAGGCAATACACCGAATGCGTCGGCAGAAAGGAAGATCACATTCTTGGCAGCCGGACCTGCTGATACAGGGCGAACGATGCTTTCGATGTGGTTGATCGGGTAAGAAACACGAGTGTTTTCAGTCACGCTCTTGTCCTTGAAGTCGATCTTTCCTTCAGCGTCAACAGTCACGTTCTCAAGAAGAGCGTCGCGAGTGATGGCGTTGTAGATATCGGGTTCGCTTTCCTTGTCAAGGTTGATAACCTTAGCGTAGCAACCGCCTTCGAAGTTGAAGACACCGTTGTCGTCCCAACCGTGTTCGTCGTCACCGATGAGGAGACGTTTCGGGTCGGTAGAAAGGGTAGTCTTACCTGTTCCTGAAAGACCGAAGAAGATAGCTGTGTTTTCGCCGTTCTTGTCAGTGTTGGCTGAGCAGTGCATCGAAGCGATGCCTTCGAGGGGAAGGAAGTAGTTCATCATTGAGAACATACCCTTCTTCATTTCGCCGCCGTACCAAGTGTTGATGATAACCTGCTCGCGAGAAGTGATGTTGAACACTACTGCGGTTTCAGAGTTAAGACCGAGTTCCTTGAAGTTTTCAACTTTAGCCTTAGAAGCGTTGTAAACAACGAAGTCGGGCTTGAAGTCCTTCAATTCTTCTTCGCTGGGAGCGATGAACATATTGGTAACGAAGTGAGCCTGCCATGCAACTTCCACGATGAAGCGCACTGCCATGCGGGTGTCCTTATTGGCGCCGCAGAAACGGTCAACAACATAAAGTTTCTTGTTGGAAAGCTCCTTAACGGCGATTTCCTTAACAGCCTTCCATGTTGCTTCGGTCACAGGCTTATTGTCGTTCTTGTATTCTTCAGTTGTCCACCAGATAGTGTCCTTAGACTTGTCGTCAAGTACGATGAATTTGTCCTTGGGTGAACGTCCGGTGTAAACACCTGTCATCACGTTGACAGCTCCAAGTTCAGTTACTACGCCCTTTTCAAAGCCTTCCAATGAAGGAAGAGTTTCTTCTTTGAAGAGCTCCTCGTAAGAGGGGTTGTAGATTACCTCAGTTGTTCCGGTAATCCCGTACTGGGTCAAATCAATTTTGCTCATTTTTGTCAGACATTAAAATTATTGAGAATTATTAAATCTTATTATACCATATCAGGATTCGTCTAATGACGAATGCCTATTGTACCGACTGCAAAGTTAGCTACTTTTTTTTAATCAAGAAGCTAAAATACGGAATTTTTTCCGTATTAGTTTTTTTTAATAAAAATTCTATCTCGCAGAGCCTTTCATCAGTATTCCTATTGTTGTCATTGTGTGTCAATCTTCCTCCTTGTAGATAAGTTATACTGACAAAATCAAAATAAGGGGAGGAAGGTTCACTTGCGCGATGTTCTTATATGATTTTTTAGCAATTAGGTGGTTTGGGCGAATTTGTTTAACTTTGCATAAGTTTTTGAATCAATATTCCACTCTGATGCGCATAGATATTTTGACCGTACTTCCCGAGATGCTTGAATCGCCGCTTAACTGCTCTATCTTGAAGAGGGCTCAGGACAAGGGGCTCGCTGAAATCGTGGTGCACAATCTGCGTGAATACACCACCAACAAGCACCGCAAGGTCGATGATTATCCGTTTGGAGGCGAGGCAGGGATGGTGATGCAGATAGAGCCTGTGGACCGTGCGATATCGCATCTGAAAAGCCAGCGTCATTATGACGAAGTGATATTCACCTCGCCCGACGGTGAACAGTTGACTCAGCCGATGGCAAACAGTCTGTCGATGCTGGAGAACATCATAATTCTGTGCGGGCATTACAAGGGTGTCGATTATCGCATCAGGGAGCATCTGATAACCCGCGAAATCACCATAGGCGATTATGTGCTCACGGGCGGGGAGATCCCTGCCGTGGTTATAACTGATGCGATTGTGAGGCTTATCCCCGGTGCTATCGGCGACGAGCAGAGCGCGCTCAGCGACTCATTTCAGGACAATCTGCTTGCTCCTCCCATCTACACGCGTCCTGCTGAATATAAAGGCTGGAAAGTGCCTGATATACTCTTATCTGGACACGAAGCTAAAATCGATCAGTGGAAGCATGAGCAGGCGATCGAGCGCACCCGCCGTTTGCGTCCCGGACTTCTCGATGAGTAGACACATCTGCTTGAAAATGTGTTAAAAACGAATTTTTGGTAGCCATTTTGGCTGCCATTTGTTATATTTGCAAAAAAACTAAGTTATGCAGGTAGTATCAGCGAGAGAATTTCGAGCCAATCAGGGAAAATACTTGAATGCGGCTAAGGACGGGCAGTCAGTCATGCTCACGTCACGGTATGGAAATTTTAAAATTACTCCGATCACCGAGGAGGATTCCCTTACGTCCCGTATTTGCGAAGGGCTGAGGGAGGTAAAGAAGATGATTGACGGTGAGATTCCATCAAAGTCAGCAAGAGAATTTTTGAATGAGCTTTGAGGTTAATACCACTTCCCGATTTGAAAAATCGGCAAAATCATTGTATAAACGATACCGCTCGTTAAAGAATGATTTAGATGAATTTATTGAGTCCTTGGAATCCAATCCTTTTCAAGGAGATGAGCTTAGTCCGGGCATACGTAAGATACGGATTGCCATAACTTCAAAGGGAAAAGGTAAATCAGGCGGTGCCCGCGTGATAACATATACAGTTGTGTTTGCCGAAAATCACGGGCATATCTATCTCATGGACATATATGACAAATCTGAATTTTCAACTGTTGATGTAGCGGTAATCAAGGCTATCATTGCCGAGTTGGGGCTTTAGCCGATGATTGACTTTAGCTCTTCGTCGGTGGCGGTGAGGCGTCGGCGGCATTCGGCAAGCAACTCGGTGGCGCGGCGAGTGTAAGCGGCAAGCAGGTCTATGTCGAGCGTGTCGCTCTGCATCTTTCTGATTATTTCTTCAAGCTCGGCTACGGCATGATTGTAGGTTATGTCGGCTACGGGGGTGAATTTAGGTTGATTGTCCATTATTGTCGGGGGGATTATTGTTTGATTGATGTTATGAGTCCTTCGGCTACTGATGTCTCGATCACGGCTCCTTGTGGAATCTGGTCGGGTGATGTTACGGCACGTCCGTTGTAGCGGGTTATGGAGTATCCGCGTTTCAATGTCGCTGCTGGCGACAATGCTTCTATCATGCTGGCGATATTGTCGAGTTTTGTCTCATGGCGCTTTATTATAGAGGGGAGCACCATTTTGAGCGATGTTTCCAATGATTGCATTCTGGTCATCTGAGGCGCGATGCGTCGAGCCGACACTTGGTGTAGCCCTAAAGAGAAGCGGTCGAGCCGAGCTTTTGCTCGTTCAATCACAGCTTGTGGCAATCCCGGCAGACGCCCCTCGATGATTCCAAGCTGCTCCTTGCATCCGGTTATGCGGTCGGTCACGGCACGGTGTATCTCCAGTCCGAGCCGATCGAGACAATCGATGCACTCCTTTCCCATGGCGAGAAGCCATTCGGCGGCGGCAGTAGGGGTCTTGACCCTTATGCACGCCACATAGTCAAGAATGGTTATGTCGCGTTCATGCCCTATGCCCACTATCACCGGAATTGGAAATTGAGCCACATTGGCGGCGAGATCATAGTTTTCAAATCCCAAGAGGTCGCTTGTGGCTCCTCCTCCGCGTATGATCACCACGCAGTCCCAGCGGTCTATTTCAGAATTGATGGCATCAAGAGCGGTTATGCAGCTCGCTGCGGCACGTTCGCCCTGCATTATTGCCGGAAACAGCCGGGTGGTGAAACGTAGATTGAACGGATTGGTGCCGAGCTGGTTCATGAAATCGCCATAGCCGGCGGCTCCTTCGGCTGATATGATCGCTATGCGCAGCAATGGGTTCTCCCATGTGAGATTGCGGTTGAGGTCATATATTCCTTCCGCTTTCATGCGTGCTATCATTTCATTGCGGCGGCGGAGCAGATCGCCCATGGTGTAGCCCGGGTCGACGGCAGTTATGACGAGCGACAGCCCATAGACGGGGTGCATCGACACTGAAGCCTTGACCATGACTTTCATGCCTGAGGCAAATTGCTGTCCTGTGGCTTGGAAAAACTCGGTGCGTATCCGCGAATATACATTTGCCCAGATTGCGGCGCGGGCTTTTGCCTCGGTCGCTCCGGTGGCTTCGTTTTTCTGAAGCAGTTCCATATAGCAGTGGCCGCCACGCACGGCAACATCGCTCAACTCGGCTGTGACCCACACATTCTGGGTTTCCTTGACCATGACGAGCGATGCTACATACTTGGTGAGCTGCAGCAGAGTTACCGGCTTGGTTTCCACGGCGTTTATTTTGTGAGATTCATCTGCTTTCCGTCCCATTGATATGTCATGGAATCACGCAGGTCGGAACCTACGATGGAATACACATCGGGGGAAAGAAATTCGCTCAGATTGTTGGTAAGAGTGAGAGACCGCTTGTCGGGGTCGTAGACATACTCGGCAAGCATGAATGGAATCATGCCACTCACATCGGCTCCGCTTTTCTTTGCGGCAGGAGTCAGCCAGTCGTTGAGCGACGGAGCTGTGAACAGCTTGTCGCCCAGCGGTGCCCATGATCGCGAATAAAATGATATGTGGCTGTCATGTGCCGGTGTGGCTACGGTCTGTATGAGCGCGATGATCGTGTCATTGGATGTCGGCAGAAGGGTGAGTTGATATGACGAGGCGTCGGTCATTGATATCTTCATGTCGGCTGGGGTCAATGCGGTGATGCGCGATTTGCCCTGCAAGGCATTGGTCGACGCTGTCGACAAGCCGCCGTTGAAGTAATCGATCATGTCAAGACGCACGTTGCGGTCAAGAAGCGGAAACACAGTCTTGGGCGCGTCGGCGAAAGCTTTCGCCGCTGTCAATTGAGCTGAGGCTCCCGGAGCGAACAATATCACTGCGAGCAGAGCCGACATAATGACTTTGATAACTTTCATGGGTCTATCTCTTTTTGTGTCGGGGTCCTGAGGACTTCCCTTTTTTCATAAACTTCTCAAAGTTACCATTTTTTTCTTTTCCGTCACCATCTTTACGCTCTCTTTTTCGGCGGGATGATGCGCGTGAGTAATCTTTTTCCGGATCGGCGATCTCGGCATGGAGTTTATGTCCTACGAAATCAAATCCTGTCAGGCTGTCGACAACTCGGCGCGCGTCAGCTTTCTTCACGTCGAAAAGCGAGTAGCCCGGCATGAGGTCGATGCGACCCACATCGACACGCTGTCCGTGGATTGCGTGGTTGAGGATGTCGATGAGGTTGCCGGCATAGAATCCGTCGTTTTTACCGGCGTTGACATAGATGCGAGCCATGCCTCGGTCGGCGGTGCGGCGGTCCTTCTCTGCCGCTGTTTTGGGAGTGCGCGATTCCTTGCGGTCGCCTTTCTTGGGCTTCTCATCGATGAAATCGATGGTGGGGGCATCCTTATAGTAGTCGAGAAGACGGTTGAATTCGAGCGACACCACGCGTTTTAGCAAGTCCTCTTCCGATAGCCAGCTCAGCTTGCGGCTTACTCCGGGAAGATATTTGGCTATCTCTTCATCGTCGACTTTCACTTTTTCAAGTCGGTCGGCAAGATTGTAGAGCTGCTTTTCGATGATGTGGGCGGGAGTCGGCACCTCCTGGCGTTCGAATGTCTTTCCGATGCGTCTTTCGATGTCTTTCAGTTTGCCGCGTTCACGCGAGTGGATGATGGCGATTGAGATACCGGTTTTGCCGGCACGTCCTGTACGTCCCGAACGGTGGGTATAGGTGGCGATATCATCGGGCAGTCCGTAATTGATGACGTGGGTGAGGTCGCTCACATCAAGCCCACGGGCGGCGACGTCGGTGGCTACGAGCAATCTCAGAACCCTGTCGCGGAACTTTTTCATCACCATGTCGCGTTGAGCCTGAGACAGCTCGCCATGAAGGGAATCAGCGTTGTAGCCGTCCTGTATCAGTTTGTCGGCAATCTCTTGTGTCTCTTTGCGGGTACGGCAGAAGATGATGCCGTATATGTTGGGATTGTCGTCGGCGATGCGTTTGAGTGCGAGATACTTGTCGCGGGCGTGTACCATATAATATATGTGGCGCACGTTTTCGGCTCCGGTGTTCTTTGTGCCTACCACAAATTCTACCGGATCCTTCATGTATTTAGACGCTATTTTTGCGATTTCCTGAGGCATTGTCGCCGAGAAAAGAAGCATCTTGCGGTTTTCGGGCACATGGCTGAGGATGTCGTTGATGTCATCGACAAATCCCATGTTGAGCATTTCGTCGGCTTCATCGAGAATCACCGTGTGCACATCGTCGAGTTTCACTACGCCTCGGCGTATGAGGTCCATCAATCGTCCCGGAGTGGCAACGATCACGTGCACACCCTTGCGAAGTGAGCGTATCTGGCTCTCGATGCTTGAACCGCCATACACGGGGAGCACTTTGAGATCGGGCGTGTATTTGGAGAAATCGGAAAGGTCGCTCCCTATCTGTAGGCACAGCTCGCGTGTTGGGGCTATGATCAATGCCTGAGGAGTGACGCGTTTGATGTCGATTCGCTGAAGCACCGGCAAGCCGAATGCCGCAGTTTTTCCGGTTCCGGTCTGCGCTAATGCTATCACATCACCATCCTCATTCAGTAGATGAGGAATCACTTTTTCTTGTACAGGCATCGGATTTTCGAAGCCCATATCTTTAATGGCATGGAGGAGGTCATTCCTCACTCCAAGCTCTTCAAATGTCATCATTGTAATTTAATTATTATTTTTCGCGCATGAACACGTTGATCGGAGTGCCGGAGAAGTCCCACTTTTCGCGAATCTTGTTTTCCAGATACCGTCTATAGGGTTCTTTGACCCATTGCGGCAGGTTGCAGAAAAAGATAAAAGTAGGAATGACTTGACCTTTCAGCATGGTCACATACTTGATTTTGATATATTTACCCTTGTTGGCAGGTGGAGGATAGGCTCCTATCACTTCCTGCATATAGGTGTTGAGTTGTGAGGTGGGCACGATTCTGCCACGGTTGTTGTAGACTTCGACAGCGGTTTCGATCACCTTGTAGATGCGCTGCTTGGTGAGCGCCGAAGTGAAGATAATGGGGAAGTCGGTGAAGGGGGCGAAGCGCTTGCGTATCGCGTCCTCGAAGTGCTTGATTGCCTTCTGCGATTTGTCCTCCACGAGGTCCCACTTGTTGACACACACCACCAGCCCCTTCTTGTTGCGCTGAATGAGCGAGAATATGTTCACATCCTGGCTCTCTATGCCGAGAGTTGCGTCGATCATGAGAATGCACACGTCGGAAGCCTCGATCGAACGTATTGAGCGTATTACCGAGTAGTATTCTATATCCTCGTTCACTTTAGCCTTTTTGCGTATTCCGGCAGTGTCGACAAGATAGAAGTCAAACCCGAACTTTTCGTAGCGGGTGTAGATTGAGTCGCGGGTGGTGCCTGCGATGTTGGTGACGATATTGCGGTCCTCGCCGATAAATGCGTTGATGATCGACGATTTTCCAGCATTGGGGCGTCCTACAATGGCAAATTTTGGGATCTGGTCGAGATTATCCTCTTCGGTATCGTCGACGGGAAGATCCTTGACCACTTCGTCAAGGAGGTCTCCTGTGCCTGAACCGCTTGCCGAGGAGATGGGGAAGGGCTCTCCGAGTCCGAGCTTGTAGAAATCAGCCACGTTATACATCCAGTCGTTGGAGTCCACCTTGTTGGCGACAAGGATAACCGGCTTTTTGGAGCGGCGCAATATTCTTGCCACGTGGTCGTCGAGGTCGGTGACACCGTTCATTGTGTCGACAACGAAAAGTATCACATCGGCTTCTTCGATGGCAAGTTCGACTTGCTTGTTGATCTCGCTTTCGAAAACATCCTCCGAGTTGACTACCCAACCGCCGGTGTCGACGATCGAGAATTCTTTTCCACACCAGTCCACTTTGCCATATTGGCGGTCGCGTGTTGTGCCTGCGGTTTCATCCACGATTGCAGTGCGCGATTGAGTCAGTCGGTTGAAGAGGGTGGATTTTCCCACGTTAGGACGTCCTACTATTGCTACAAGTCTTCCCATATTATTTGTGCATATTAAAATTTCAGAATACAAATTTAACTGTTTTAGCCCACATTTTCTCCATATTTGGCTAATAACTGTCGGAATACTGTGATTTTCATGAGTTTTAATCTTGAAAACAGGCTGTATTTCGATGAATCTTAATAAATACTTGATAAATATAAGTAAATAACATCTCACAGGCTCATTTTGTTAAAAGTAGGTTCGATGAAGCAATGACGCGATGACATAATGCGTGGAGGCAGGATGCCTGTGGACTTCGTTAACATTTATTTGGTGATTGACGCTGATTATAATCTGCTGCGGAAGATGGAAGTTTCGACCTTTTTCTTAACTTTGCGACATACAAAAAACACCATTCTTATTCCAATAGAAACAATTATGAAATATGTAGGAGCTCATGTGTCGGTTGAGGGAGGAGTGAGCAATGCTCCTGTCAACGCATATAATATAGGGGCGAAAGCGTTTGCCCTGTTCACCCGCAATCCGTCGAGATGGAAGAGCAAGGCGATTTCTGAAAAAGAGGCGGCTGCCTTTAAGGAAAACTGTGCCAAATACGGTTACTCGCCTGAACAAATACTTCCGCATGACAGTTATCTGATTAATCTCGGATCGCCTGATGCTGAAAAGCTCGCTATGTCGCGTGAGGCGTTTCTTGATGAGATGAGCCGGTGTATGCAGCTCGGACTCACGATGCTGAATTTCCATCCGGGGAGCCATCTCAATGCGATCGTTGCCGATGACTGCCTCGATCTTATTGCCGATTCCATTAACGATGCTCTTGATAAGACAGCCGGAGTGAAAGCGGTGATTGAGAACACGGCAGGGCAGGGTTCCAATCTTGGATTCAGCTTTGAGCAGATAGCTCGCATCATTGACCGTGTCGAGGACAAGAGCCGAGTGGGTGTGTGCATCGACACTTGCCATGCCTATGCTGCGGGATATGACCTCGCCACCCCCGAGGGGTATGCCGAAGCATGGCGCCGTTTCGACGAGACGATAGGATTCCGGTATCTGAGTGGAATGCACATCAATGACAGCAAGAAAGGGCTTGGCTCACGTGTGGACCGCCACGAAAGTCTCGGAAAAGGGGCTATTGGCAGCTCGCTCTTTGAAATGCTGATGAATGATCCGCGCATGGATGGAATACCGCTGATCCTCGAAACCCCCAACATGGAGATATGGTGCGACGAGATTGCATGGATGTACAGTTGCGTAAAGTAAATGGGTACATCGGGATATTTGCTGATGTGAGGTAAAAATTATAACTTAGCGAAACGAAACACAATTTATTATTTAAATTATGGAGAATAAACACCGCTTTTGCGTGATCATGTGTGGCGGAATCGGCAGCCGTTTTTGGCCTTATAGCCGTTCGGAGAAACCTAAGCAGTTCATCGACTTTTTCGGTACCGGACGGTCGTTGCTGCAGATGAGCTATGACAGGATTCTTCCGTTGGTGCCGAAGGAGAATGTCATAATCGTGACCAATGAGCAGTATGCGCCGCTGGTGAAGGAGCAATTGCCTGAATTGAGCGATAGCCAGATTCTTTTGGAGCCGGCACGACGTAACACCGCGCCATGCATCGCTTGGGCGGCTTACCACATTAATGCCATCGATCCGGAAGCGTCGATGATCGTTACGCCAAGCGATCATCTGATCACACGCGAACATGAGTTTGAGAAATCTATCGAAGCTGGATTTAATTTTGTCGAGAGTCATGATGCATTGCTCACTCTCGGAATTAAACCTTCGCGTCCTGAGACCGGCTACGGATACATTCAGGTGGGTAATCCGGAAAGTGAGAATATACTGAAAGTGAAAACTTTCACCGAGAAACCCGACTTGCAGCTTGCCAAGGTATTCTTTGAAAGCGGCGAGTTCTTCTGGAATTCCGGTATATTTTTGTGGAGTGTCAAGTCGATTCTTAACGCACTTCACAACTATGCGCCCGATCTGACCAACACATTCGATAAGGGAGTGGAATCGTTTGGCACTGCTGCCGAGCGTGAATTCATTGACCGCGAGTTCCCGGGTTGCGTGAACATCTCCATTGACTATGCTGTAATGGAACGAGCGGCAAATGTATATGTGGAATGTGTGAATTTCGGATGGAACGACCTTGGCACATGGAGCGCCTTGTATGACAATTCGCCCAAGAACGCTGATGCAAATGTGACTCAGAACTGCCGCGTGCTCGCCTATGAGTCGAAAGGAAATATGTTTGCCGTCGCAGGCGACAAGCTGGTAGTGGTGAAGGGGCTCAATGACTATATAATCGCCGATGCCGGAGATGTGCTGCTTGTGTGCCCTAAAGCCGATGAACAGCACATAAAACAATATGTAAACGATGTCAAGATTACTTATGGAGACAAATTCCTCTAATAATTCTCATAAAGTGCCGGAACCGGAATTCCAGTTCCGGCACACTTTGCCTATCCAGATAAGGTTCAACGACATGGATATGCTCGGTCATGTGAACAACACCACCTATCTGAAATTTTTCGACCTTGCTAAGTGCCGTTATTTCGAGGACCTTCTCCCCGGAAGCCTTGACTGGAAAGAGATTAATGTGGTAGTGGCTAATATCAATTGCGATTTCTATGCCCCCACGTTTTTCAACGAGTCGGTGGCGGTGTGCACGACAGTGACAGGTGTTGGCGACAAGAGCTTCAGGATGGAGCAGCGTCTGTATGACACCGAGACCGGACAGGTGAAGTGTATATGCCGCACCGTGATGGTGGGTTATGACCTTGAGAAAGGTTGCTCGATGGCTATCACTCAGGAGTGGCGCGATGCAATTGAACGGTATGAAGGACGCCCCGTATGAGGACGTTGTATGTCACCGATCTTGACGGAACATTCCTCAACTCCTCCAGCCGGGTCAGTTCGGTAAGTGCGGCGATTGTGAGCCGGTTGAGCCGGGAAGGTGCATTGATAACTGTTGCCACTGCCCGCACTCCGGCTACGGTCGAGCCTTTGCTTGAACACACCGTTACAAGACTTCCGGCGATAGTGATGACCGGCGCCACTTTATGGGATCGTGAGGCTAAAGTTTATGTGGATTCTCATTTCATTGAACCCGCCACAGTGGCTGAGATAGGGAGCAAGGCTGAGAAGTGGGGGATAAATCCGTTTGTCTACACGTTGCCTCTCGATAATGTGATGCAAGTTTACCACCACGGTCCGCTCTCTCCTCACGATGAAAAGTTTGTGGTTGAGCGAGTCGATCTTAAATTAAAGCGCTTCAATCTTGATTCATCTCGCGAGGAATGTTTTAGTCAGAGCCGCACCATCCTCTTTTTTGCCATGGGTAGCGTTGAGAGCATCAATGCTCTTGCCGATGACCTCAGGGCTACGGTGTCATGCTCAGTTAGCAATTATGTGGACATTTTCCGCAATGACGTTGGGATAATAGAGATATTCGCCCCCGGCATAAGCAAGGCGGCTGCCGTAAGGAAACTTGCCGATGATTGCGGAGCGGAGCGTGTGGTGGTTTTCGGCGACAATCTTAACGACTTGTCGATGATGGCTGTCGCTGACCTGAGCGTGGCTGTGGGAAATGCCTTCCCGCAGGTGAAAGAGGCTGCCGACATAGTGATAGGGCACAACGATGAGGATGCGGTGGCACGATTTATGGAAGAGGATTTTAACCGATACCGCTGATGCAGAACATCTATGACATAAGACGCTACGGCACAATGGCTTTCTTTGTCATTGCCATCGGGCTTGTGTTGCTGTTTCTGTATGTCTCGGAACGCATTGTGAATGATGTCGCCACGCAGGAACGTCAGCGCATGGAGATATGGGCTGATGCCACTAAGGCGATAATCAACATGGGCAATGCCGATGATGATGTGGCGGCACCTGCCGACATTGATTTCCTGTTGCGTATCATCGAGGGCAACCGCACTATTCCTGTGCTGCTTACCGATGACGAAGGTGTGATAATAATGCACCGTAATTTCAATCTCCCCGAACCGGTCGATTCTCTAAATCCGCTATATATTTCGGAAGCCAACGAGGCGTTTCTGAAAGAAAAACTCGCAAAGTTGCGTGGCACCTCCAATGTGATACACCTCATCCTGTCGCCGGGCAATTCGCAGCATCTTTATTATGAGGACAGCCGCTTGCTGAAGATGCTCAATTATTATCCTTATGTTCAGCTGCTGGTGATGCTGATATTTGTGGGGGTGGTATATTTTGCCGTTACATCCACCAAAAAAGCGGAGCAAAACAAGGTGTGGGTAGGGCTTTCCAAGGAGACCGCTCATCAGCTTGGCACTCCGATATCATCGCTCATGGCTTGGCTGGAGCTGCTTGACTCGATGGGGGTTGACAAGGAGATGGTGGCTGAGATGGACAAGGATGTGAAGCGCTTGTCGACTATCGCCTCGCGCTTTGGCAAAATAGGGTCAAAGCCTCAGATGGAGCTGACCGATGTGAACCGTGTGGTGGTTGATGCAAGCGAATATATGGCTACACGCATCTCACGTCGCATAAAATTGAGCGTGGAAGTATGCCCCGAGGCGATGGATGTGAATCTTAGTGACTCCCTGTTTCAATGGGTCATGGAAAATCTCATCAAAAATGCTGTCGATGCCATGGATGCCGAAGGTGCCATAACTGTAGTCACCAAAAAGGATCGTGGAAATGCCGTAATAGAAGTGAGCGACACCGGCAAGGGATTGCCGAGAAAACGCTTTAAAACCGTGTTCAACCCGGGCTACACCACCAAGAAACGTGGCTGGGGTCTTGGTCTCGCTCTTGCCAAGCGCATAATCGAGCAGTACCACAATGGCAGCATCTACGTATCGTCATCCGAGGTGGGAGTGGGCACCACCTTCCGAATCGAACTTCCCCTCGTCCACTAAAAAATAAGTCCAATAAGCCTCGTAGGACTCATTGGACTCATTAGACTTATAGCTTTATTTCTCTTTACTTGATCACCTTGTCGGCTTCCACGCGTCCGTCGGCATATACGATGCGGCGTATGGTGATGCCGTTGGCGGGTTCAGGGATGCGGCGTCCGTCAAGCGAATAATATTCTATGGCGATTACCTCGTGAGAATTGTCAGCTTCAACATCCTTAATTCCTGCTGTAAATGCCGGATAATATTCATTGACAGCATCAATGGCATCCTCATTCTGAGCCTTTACGATATGCTCAACGATTGAGTTCATGTAGACCTCGACATTCGTGTACCATTGCTTCTCAGTGTCAAGAGTGTAAAGATTGCCGTCGGCGGCATCATTAGGATTCAAGCCGTTGACTATCTCCCATTCATCAGGCATTCCATCGCCGTCAGTGTCAAAACCTGCCGGACGACTCATGGCATTAAGCACGGGATAGCTTGCTGTCTTGGTGTTCTCGGCTTTGTCGGGGTCATTCACATAGTCGATAATCCCTTTTGTGCCTGACGCCGGGAATGTTGTGCCTTCGGCATTGGTATAAGGAGCGTTGCCATTGAATGTGGTGGTTCCGGTGCGGGCTTCCTCCATATTGCGCAGGTCAACTCCGTCTTTGGCAAGGCTGGCGCCGCAATAAAGCAATATCTTGTCGAAAGAAGTTTTGGCATCATGAGTGGTGACGGTTCCGGGATCGGTAGGTGCGTCGAGTTTCAACTTTATGCAGTCATCGCCGGCGCTGTTCTTTACGTATGTCTCATTGGCACCGAACAGGTGTGCCTTATCCTTTATGTAGCGGTCGCCGTTTATGGTGTACAGGCCGTTGTCATATTTAACGCCCGACCAGTCGTAATTTTCCGGCTTGCTTGCTGCTGTCACATAATTTCCTGACACGTAGTATCGTGAAGAATAACCATAAAGTTCCGGATGTTTTGAGTCGGCATTGCCGCTTGTTGCCACGGTCACTTGAGTAACTGTTGTTTTATTTTTAGTGCCGGGACCTGCCTTGTAATAGTTGTTGACGATGTTTATGTAGCCGCCGCCCGGACCTCCGTAGCAAGCTGAACCGGTGCCCCAGTTATACATCACGCAATTACGGAAATCGACACGTTCTGCCTGTACTGTACTTTCGTATTTTGTTTTGTCGTAACCGTCCCAACCGTAGCGGGCACCGTTGAAACGTGGCGCGCGGTTCTGTACATGAGCTATAAAATTGTGGTGGAATGAAGCGTCTTTTCCTCCCCATATTCCGCCGTAGCTATGTGCCCCTTTGGTATGTCCCGGATTGGCAAGACCTTCCGTGATGTTGCACCACTGCATTGAGAAGTTGCGGTTGTCATATACTGAAGCGACTTCATCGATGCTCCATGAGAAAGAACAGTGGTCAATCATCATGTCGGAAAAGTGGCGTGTGAACATCGCATCGGCACCATCGTTCACATCCTTCACTTGAGAACGTCGGCTGCGGATGAAGCGTATTATGATATTGTTCCCGTTCGGTCGCAGAGTGTAATAACGCAATGTTATTCCGTCACCGGGAGCTGTCTGTCCGGCTATGGTTGTATTTGGTCCTACTTTCAGGTCGCTTTTCAGGTCAATATATCCGCTCACGTCGAAGACAACGATCTTCTTTGACGAACCGCTTACTGCTGCACGGAGCGAGCCGGTGCCGCTGTCGTTGAGATTTGTCACGTGAATCACTTTTCCACCACGTCCGCCGGTTGTGTAGCGTCCGTGTCCCTCAGCGCCCGGAAATGCAGGAGCTTGCTCCTGGGCTGTGGCTGCAACTGAAATTGCAGAAGCTGCTATTAATGTGAAGAATTTTTTCATTTGCTTATGGCTGATATTTTTTTTGTCTATGGTTGATATTTTAAGGTATATTCCCAACAATGGCACAAAGGTCGCAATTCACAGGCAGTTATGCAAATTTATTAACATCTAATTCATGAATTCCTTGTTCCCGCCACGAGGCAAATTTAAACCAATCATAACAACCCGCAAAGCTGTTTCACGGCAATGCGGTCGGTTGGGCTGCTCCAATAATTATAAAAACATAACGAGGTGTAAACAAATTTGTTTACCCCTCGCTTTTTCTGTATGTTTGCCGGTTTATTCGTCGGCATCATCGTCGATAGAGAAGTCGTCCACATCCATGAATTCGTCATCGTCGAGATCCATTTCCTGCTGCTTCGGCTCTTCCTCTTCTTCCTTTTCCTTCTTGTCGGATTTGAGGCTTACTTTTTTCTTCTTGGTTGAAGTTGCCGAACCCTCCGAATTTTTGAGAGCGTCCATGATTTTAGCCTCAAGCTCTTCGGCGAGTTCCGGATTGTCAGATATTACGCGTTTGGCGGCTACGCTGCCCTGTGCGAGCTTTTGTCCGTCATAGCTGAACCATGAACCGCTTTTGCCTATGATATCGAGTTCTACGCCGAGATCCAGAATTTCTCCGGCGTGTGAGATACCTTCGCCAAACATTATGTCAAATTCCGCACGCTTGAAAGGGGGCGCCACTTTGTTCTTGACTACTTTCACCTTGGTGCGCTTTCCAAGAATATCGTCGCCCTCCTTGATGGAGCTTGACGGACGGATGTCTATTCGCACCGATGCATAGAATTTGAGAGCGTTACCGCCGGTGGTGGTTTCCGACGGACCAAACATCACGCCGATTTTGTCGCGAAGCTGGTTGATGAAGATGCAGCAAGTGTTGGTGCGGGATATTGAGCCGGTGAGTTTACGCATGGCTTGCGACATGAGTCGTGCCTGAAGTCCCACGTTGCGGTCACCCATATCGCCTTCGATTTCGCTTTTGGGTGTAAGCGCCGCCACTGAATCGACCACAATGATGTCGATTGCCGATGAGCGTATCAGCTGGTCGGCTATTTCAAGCGCCTGTTCGCCGTTGTCGGGCTGCGAGATGAGAAGATTGTCCACGTCGACACCGAGCTTCTGGGCATAGAAGCGGTCAAATGCGTGTTCTGCGTCGATTATAGCCGCAGTGCCGCCTCGCTTCTGAGCTTCGGCTATGGCATGGATGGCAAGAGTGGTTTTTCCTGATGATTCGGGACCGTAGATTTCGATCACCCTTCCGCGCGGAAATCCGCCCACACCGAGCGCATAGTTCAAACCTATCGAACCGGTGGGTATAACTTCGACATCTTCGATGCTGTCATCGCCGAGTTTCATCACTGCGCCTCTGCCGTAGCTTTTTTCGATTTTAGCCATCGCTTGAGCGAGAGCTTCACGTTTGGCTGCTGCTGGATCGGCTGCTTCTCCTTTTTTAGCGGTAGATTTCTTGGGTTTTTCCATATCTGTAGTTTTTATGTTGTTCTGTTTTTATGTTTTATGCAAAGATAGGAAGGAAGTGGTGTATAGCAATTGCCCAATGCTGTTAAAATAGATTAAATCAAGCGGCAATGCGATAATATGGAAAAAGAAAAGAGCCGCGTCGTAAAAACGACACAGCTCTTTCGCGGTGCGTACGGGACTCGAACCCGTGACCCCATGCGTGACAGGCATGTATTCTAACCAACTGAACTAACGCACCATTGATTATGAGTGCAAAGTTATACTATATCTGTCAAATTTCCAAATATCGGCGTAATTATTTTTCTCTTTTATCGCTAAATTTTGATTTTTCAAAATTCTTCAACGACTTTTTTCTTTTGGGGTTCAGGCTTTTTATTCTTCAATTCTTCTCGGCTTTTTACGAGTGCACGTTCGGTTTCTTCGACTTTTTTCATCATGTTATTGAGATGTTTACGAATATCTTTGGCACTTTCCTTTGTCTGTTTTTCGCTGAAATTGAAATCCCAATATCCGTCGGGCGACGTGTTCTCAATTCTTATCTTTTTAAATCCATTGTCCACAATTCGATATAAATCTTCCTTAGAGAGATTGTACCAAACTTCTATTTGCTCTATTTCGCGTGTCTCCTCGAATATTGGACTGCCACCCAGTGTTTCTCCTTTTTTCTGTTTTACTACCTCGATTTTCCAATTGCGATCTCCCATCACTGTCATGTCGAATACTTCATTCATCCCATCACGAACTTTCATGATGGATCCATCTTTATAGTTGACCGGAGCCTTGTCTGGAGTATCCCAAATCAGATATTGAGGTTCCGGTGGAAGATATATGAAAAAATAGTTGAGCTTTCCGGTTGGACGATATTGCGCTATGCAAAGTTTGAAAGTTAACTTCCCGTCTATGCTGGAAATTTTTATTGGTTGGGAATAATAGTAATTATTTCCATTCTTATTTGGATTAAGAGTGGTGTATACCCAAGAATAGGCATTAAAAGAAATGGTGGATATAAATAGCGTGATAATTAAAAAGAAAGATCTCATTTTGATAAAATTTGTAATGTGCCCATACATTCGAACGATTGGTTCGCAAAATAAACAAAAATAATCAAGTTGTACAAATTTGAAGGAATAAATTAGAAAAGTATCCGAATCTGTGGCAATTATAGTGTATTTGTCTCCAGAAATTCAGCTTCGACTATGCTGAGCTGATGTTTCTTTGACGGCTTGGTGTCCATCTCATTGGCGGGACCTCCGGCAAGCTCTTTTATGGCAAATGCATCCTTTTCTGTTACCGCTCCAACCTGGCGTATTGTGTAGCGATCCGATTTTACAGCATTTTCCGGACGGATATGCACATAGCCGAGACCTTTTGGAGTGTAGCCTCTCCATATCAATTGATCGCCGGCATATACTTCAAGAGGATAGGAGCGCTTGCGCCATCCTGTCAGTTTCAAGGTGATGTCGCTTACTGCAGCGGGGCGCTCGAGAGTGAAGGTTATCCATGAATTTGACGGAACGCCGTCAGATGTCCATGCTGAGTTCTCATTGTCGTCATAAGCGTTTTTGACCATCTCTTGAGCCGATCCCGCTTCAACCGATGCTATGTTGACGGTGTTCATGCGCTGTTTGTAAGATGCTCCGGCAGGGGTTGGTCCTTTGTCAAGATTTCCCTTTAGTTCCATCGCGGGAATATATGTGCTGAGTCCGTTGTTGACACTCACCGGAATGGTTTTCAGCGAAACGGATGCCGATGGCAGTCCGTCAGCTTTTGCCGTGACGGTAATGTTGCCCGCATCGGTGGTGCTGCGTATCAGGGCGCGGTTTATGCCGCATTCTACCGGCAGGTCTTTGCTGAGGATGTAGTTGTCATCGCCCTGGGCGATGCCTCCGAGCCATTCTGCGGGTCCGTCGATGGAGAATGATATCATGCGGTTGTCAATAGGACAGCGGCGACCCTCTGAGTCGGTGACCTCCACTTGCAACAGAGCCATATCGGCACCGTCGGCACGGAAGCCTATGGGATTCTCAATAGTGGTGAGTCGCAATTGTGCCGGTTCGCCCGCGGTCTCTATAGAATAGCGGCTTATCTCTTTGCCTGATGCGTCATAGCTCACGGCTTCAAGTTTGCCGGGGAGGAACTCCACGTTGTCAAACGTGAACAGGAAGTTATAATCGCGTTTGCCGTGTCCGAGCGACTTGCCGTTGAGGAACAGCTCCACATCCTCTCCGTTTGACACCACGTAGACAGGCTTCGTGGTGTTTTCGGGATAATTCCAGTGCCCAACGATGTAGGTGGCGGCACCTTCATTGTCAACCCATGCGTCGCCCCACATCACTTGGTGGGCGAAGAACGCGTCTTTAGGGATGCGCATCGCGTCGGTCACTCCCGAACGTCGGTAATTCTCTTTTCCACGGTAGTGGGTGTTGGTATCGGAGAATATTATCTTGGCTCCGCCGCTGCTGTTGCGGTCGCCGCTGCCGGGGCGTTCAAGCCAGTAGTCATACCAGCGACGCACCATTTCCACGGCAAACTGATCCTGGTTGCGGTTATATGCCGATGCATCGGCACCTTTGTAGAGCGGTCCCTCCCCCTCCTTATGGAAAGGATATGACTCTTCGTCCCAATATTTGCGGAGCGCTTCGTCGCGGCAATACTCCATAGCCCACATTGGGTGCTTTTTCGACCGGTTGATGTAGAGCATTTCGCCGCCATATTCGGCATCGTCCACGTCAAGCATCTCACGGCACCCTGCGGCGCGTCCGCCATGAGGGTCATATTTGTCGCGGATCGCTTTCATGGCAAGCATGTGATCGCGGCTTATGCGGAAATTTCCTGATTCATAGAACAGTATCGAGGGATTGTTGCGCATATATATTATTGCGTCGCGCATCACTTCCTCTCTCTGTTCCCACTGTCTGCCCTCGCGGTCTTTCTCTGAGTCACCTGCCGGCATCGCCTGAATTAGTCCCACACGGTCGCATGATTCCACATCCTGCTTCCAAGGGGTCACGTGCATCCAGCGCACCACGTTGCCGCCTGATTCAACCATGAGACCGTTGGAGTAATCGCTCAGCCATGTAGGCACTGACAACCCCACGGCAGGCCATTCATTTGATGTGCGTTGGGCGTAACCGTGCATCATGATCACCCGGTCATTTAGCCATATCTTTCCGTCGCCGAATTTGGTTTTGCGGAAACCGGTGCGTGTGGTAACCTTGTCAATGCTCTTTCCTGAGTCGTCAATCAGTTCGGTATCAACATCGTATAGGTAGCCGTAGCCCCAGCTCCAGAAGTTGAGGTCGTCAAGTTTTGCCGACGCCGAGAGGGTTGCGGTATCGCCGGGGAGGATCGTCGCGCTCTTGCCGGTGAATGACTTGACCTTGTTGCCCTCCATGTCGGTGACCGACACACGATAGGAAAGCGTCATCGGCGACTTGGTCTCGTTAATCACTTCCGATTCTGCATTGACTGTCGCCGTGCGGTTTGGAATATCAAAATCAGTCGCATACACATATACACCTGTGGTCTTGAGATTGCTGTACAGCGGAAGTGTCTGATACACTTTAGGTGTCACATGGAGCCACACGTTTTTAGGTATTCCACCGTAGTTGGCGTTGAAATTCTTATCATTCCACTGGAATTTGGTGTTGGTGTCGCGTTCGCGGTAGTCCCAATCGTTGTCGATGCGCACCGCAATGACATTGTCTCCTTTTTTTATATAAGGTGTCAAGTCGAATCCCACGGCGGTTATCCCGTTTTCATGAAAACCAAGTTTATTGCCGTTGAGATAGAAATCGGCGCCTTGACGCAGCCCTTCAAATTCTACAAAGACCTTGCTGTCCTTTATGTCGGGAACGCGGAAGTGCTTGCGATACCAGCTCACTGTATCGGTCAGTTTCTCGATCGAGAGTTTGAATGCCTCTCCCTCGTTGAATGCGTATGGCAATGTCACCCGCTGCCAGTTGCGGTCGTCAAGCTTGATGTCTTCGTTGCCGGGAACATCGCCGACAGCTATGAGCCAGTCGCTGTTGAAATTATATTTTTCTCTTGCCGCACCGGCGGTGAGAGCGCTTGCTATACATAACAAAATTGCGATGATTGTTGACCGATATTTCATGATTATAGAATTTTGTACTGTTAAAATGTGATGAACGATATACACTGTATTTAGCAAAGATACTTAAAAAACGTGAATCATAATACATGATTCCACAGGAAAAACATGAGCTTTTTCATGAAGCCGTTAACTTTAGACGCTATCCGGTTGTTTATATCAGTAAAACTATTTGTATTATGAATATGAAATTAGGAACTACTGCTCTTCATGTGGTCTACTCCGATGTTGAGCTTAGAGAGAGGGTGCTCGGGTATATCGACCGCAGCAATAACGGAATAGGGTTCAAGGATATATGCACTTATATCCTTACTGACGCCCGTGAAGAAGGAAAAATTGATGCTCCTGACACCAACGGATATGAATGGGAGGCTCTTGACCGCAGGGATGTGCTGAGGATTGACCGCATTTTGTGGCAGGCGATACTCGACGGAAAACTGATGATCGACTTCGACACATCCAACTACACCGCTGTCGATACATATTTTGTGAAGATAGAAGATAATTAAAATAAAAATAATATGCCGGATAGAAAGAAAATAATCATCATGGGCGCTACCTCAGGACTGGGTTTGCGTCTTGCCGAGGCTTATGCGTCATTAGGGTGGAGAGTAGGAGTTGCAGGACGAAAAGAGGCTCCTATGAAAGCGCTTAAACAGATGTTTCCGTCGCAGATCGAGTGGTCGCGCATCGACGTGACAAAACAGGAGGCTCCCGACAAGCTCATGAATCTGATTTCTAAAGTGGGAGGTATGGACATATACCTTCATGCTGCCGGAATCGGATTTGAGAACCCTGAGATGGATATAGCCAAGGATGTGGCGACTGTGGAGACCAACGGTGTCGGATTCACGAGAATGGTGGATGCCGCCTACCGGTTTTTCCGGAAAATGAGCGAGAAAGGGGTGAAAGGGCGCATAGTCGTGATTTCATCGGTCGCAGGAACCAAAGGGATAGGACGTCTCGCAAGCTATTCGGCAACGAAAAAATATCAGCAGACCTATATTCAGGCTCTTGAGCAGCTTGCCAATGAGGAAAAGGTTAAGATCGGATTCACCGACATACGTCCCGGATGGGTGCGCACTCCTTTGCTGGAGGCAAACAGACTGTACCCAATGACGATGGAGATGGACGAAGCGGTGCCATTGGTGATGAAAGCGATTGCCAAGCGTTCAAGAATTGCGGTGATCGATCGCCGTTGGGCGGTAGCCGTCTTTTTCTGGAGACTTATCCCGGGAAGATTGTGGGTGAAACTCCCCATAACGATATCACGTCCGGCAACTCCCGAGCAAACTGTCGAGGATGAAATCCTCGCGGAAGCCACCAATTGAATAACTAATCCTCATTGGACTAATTGGACTAATTAGACTAATGGGGATTATTGTGCGATATTATCGGCGGCGTCTCACTGAGCGTGTTGCCGATGATGACGATGTGCTTTTGGGTTGTTTGGCTTTCTTTACCTTGGCGGTCTTGGGCTTGGAGGCACGCTTGGCGCGGGAAGATGTGGCTCTTGTATTTGTCACCTTTTCATCGCGGCTGGCGATGGTGTCGCCCGAAGCGAGACGTTCGCGCTCCTCGCGTTGTGCTATGATCTCCTCACGTGAGGGAACCCACATTTTTTTCTCATAATTCACTAGATAGTTCTGAATGCTGTCCTGAGCCTTCTTCATCTCGTCGGGATCGGGATAGAGCTGCATCATCGAGCGGTTGCGCAGATTGCGGGTCTTGTAGATGTCGCCTTCGTACAGCGAAAGCTGGAAAAAGTCGTCATAGTTGTATTGGGCGAGATTGTTGTCGTCGTCAATGAATATCGACTGCTGGATGAGATAAGGGCGTAGTGAGCTCATCTTAACCCAAAACATAGGATATTTTATCGCTTCTCCGCCGAAGTCGCCCGAACGGTGCAGTACCGGGCACACTGCCTCAACAGTGGTGCGCATACGGTTGCTGCGCTTGTCAAGCTCCCATTTCTCAAGAAGATAATAGCTCAACACCTCGTTGCATGGCACATCGCTCTCCTCGATGGCAAATCGGGGATTCTTCTCAGTCGATCCCTTGGCATCGGCGTAAAGGATGTGGAAGCGGTCGAGCATATCACGCACATTGACCCGGTATTGGTCGGTAAACACCTCTCTGCCGTCAAGATATTCGTAAGCCGAAAGCTCGCCGGAGGCAAGAAGACGCATGATGATGCGGAACAGGTTTTCCTGCCCTTCGCTCAATTCTTCGGGATAGTACAGCGGAGCGTTCTTCACCTTGTCGAGGTCGATCTGACGGTACACGATTTTCATCCACTGGGCATCGGCGTCGCTTTTGCCCGGCTCGTCAAAAAATTGTTGCATACGTTCTGTCACGTTGGCGCTCTTGTCGGCATTTTTTGCTGCGGCAGTTTCGCGGGTGCCACGGCGCACCTCCGACGAGGAAGAGCGAGAAATCTGTTGCGCGTGTGCCGATCCCGTGATCATTATCGCGAGAGCTATCCAGAGAATATGTTGTATATGCTTCATGACTGAAATATTGAGATCTTTAGTTTACAATTACTTCCATAGGAGCGAGATCGCGTTCGATACCGTCGGGACCAAGGGCGCGTACACGCGAGATATAGAAACGCTTGCCTCGCGAAAGGCGGCGGAAGGAGTCTTTCTGACGCTGGGAGAATTGGCTGCCCTGCGACACTTCGGGAATGGCGTTGCCCATCGAATCGAAAAACACCGTCTCGAAACTCAGCACCTTATAGCTCACATTCAGCAGGTCGTCGTCAATAGCTGCCTCTATGCCGGGAGCGGCAAGCAGCAACGTCTTGGCAAATGGTTTGGAACCTTTGTACCGCTCGGCATTACCCTTTGAATCGCTGAATGATATATATGGTGTGGGATCGGGGAGCTTACGCACACGGAATGTTGTGGTGGCTACTGTCTGTGGCCGTCCGTCAATCGACGCGGTGACTGTGACCACTGCATCGGTTCCCACTTTGGAGGGGCGTGCCGTCCATGAATCGCCGCTGCGGGTGAGAGTGCCATTGGTCATTGTCGCCGACACCGATGAGGTGGGAACACCGGGCACCGATATGCTCATGGGGTTGTCGATACCGGCGTAGAGCACATTCATCATCGTAGCCGAGATGGTGGCGGTCGGTTCTATCACGGTATAGCTTGACGCGAAGTCATGGCGGGTGACGGTGCCGTCGCCGTGAGGCACTTCAAGATAGCCTTTGTAGTCAAATGTTCCGGTGCTGCCGGCAACGGTCTCGAAAAGCCCGAGGTCATTGTCGAGTTGCTTGCCGTTGATGAATATGTGGGGGCGTTGGGTGGTGTCGACCGCCGCAAGGACGATATTTGCCGAATACTTGCTGCCACGCATCACGTTGCGTGACTGGGGGATGACAAATGCGTTGAGCTCGTTGACCCTCACATCACCGGCATCGACATTGGCGAGAAGTGTGGTCAATGCCTCACCCTCAGCATAACGAAGGTCATTCTGCAATTTGGTGAGCAGGGTTATTGCCGCCACAACCGGTTTGTTGTCAAACATTGACTCCTCCCACGGCTGTGCGGTCACAGTGCCGCTTTTCGTTGTCGGCGTTGTGGAGAGCGCCGTCTGTATATTGGCGCGTTTCACCGTGTCGGTCATGAGCCCGGCGATATAATCACGGTAGGTGTCTACGCGTTGACGCAGATCCTTGCCACGCTTGTTGGCAGGGTTGAGCATGATCACCGAGGCGACTTCGAGATTGTCCTGATTGAGGATATTTGACACGTCGGCATCCTTGCCGTCGGCTTCGACGGCAATCATCCGCTTCAGGGAGTCGATGTGGGCATAGAGCGCGGCGGTGTTGCGGCGCACCTCCGAAGCCTTGTCATACCACATGCCACCCTTGCCGGGATTCTGTTCGTTGAACGCCTCCAGCCGTCGGTACAGCACGTCGTTACGCTCGCTGACGTTGTCATTGGAGCGCGACAGTCCGTTCTCAACCTGCTTGAATCCTTCCAGCACATCGCTCGACACATTGAGCGCGAGCATTGCCGTCAGGACGATATACATCAGGTTGATCATCTTCTGACGTGGTGACAGTCCGCGAGTGTTATTGCTTCCCATTGGTTTGCATCATATTGATTGTCATGGCATGAAGCATCTTCTCATACACTGCGTTGAGCTGCTGCATATAGCGAGCCATCTTTTCGGTCTCCTCGCAGTAGCGTTCGCTCATGGATGAGGATTTTTCATACATGTCACGAATATCCTTGATTCCTTTGTTCACCTTATCGATGGAGTCAAGCTGCGAGCTGACGCTCTTGAGCTGAATCTCATAGATGGTGTTAAGCCCGGCGATGTTGCGGTTGAGCGACTGCATCTCCTCAACATAACCGGTGGAACTCTGGTTGATGTTGTCAGAGTTTTCGGTGATGGCACGGTAGGACGCGAGCAGCACTTCCGAAACTTCGTTCAGAGCCTGGGTGGTCTGGCGCAGTTGGTCGAGCTGAGCCGACAATGCCGTCATCTGCAAGGCACACTCTTCGCTCGGTGTGGCTCCTTCGGGAATCACCGGACCTGCAGGAGCCGGATTGGAAGCAGCCGGAGCTTGTGGCTGCATGGTCTCCTGGCTTGCGGTGCCGGAAATTATGATTCCGCCGTTGGCACCATTAAATTCCGGACGATCCTCCGGGTTCTTGGAAGAAAGCACCGGAAAAACCTCTTCCCAATGATATTCACGGGGCGGACGGTCAAATGCCGTGAGGATGAACATGAGCACCTCGGTACCCATACCTATCGAGAGCAACATATTGCCGCCCGGCAGGTGCAGGATTTTGAAAAGCGCTCCCCATATCACGATGGCGGCGCCTATGGAGTAGGCGAAATTGAAGAAGCGCTGTCCTTTTTCTCCTGACAGAAAACGCTCCACGCTATTTTTGTATCTTTTTATTTTACCCATTGCAGTATATTATTTTTTCTGACCTTTGGCGAAGCCTATTTGTGTTCTTACATTGCGGAAGCCGATGTAGCTGCGCTGTTCGTTCTGATATTCCCACATACGGAGGTCGCTGCGCACATTGTGGGCGACATCCTTCCATGAACCTCCGCGCACTATCTTGCGCTTCATGCGGTAAGGATCCTCGATCGCCGCATCATAGCGGTATTCCGGGTTGAGGTCGCTCGTGAGCTTGCTGATGCTCTCGGTGTAGGCTGTTGAGGTCCATTCGCTCACATTACCCGCCATGTCGTAAAGACCGAAATCGTTGGGAGAATAGGTGCCCACGCGGGAGGTGATGATGTGTCCGTCGCGCACGTAGTTGCCTTCGTCAGGCTTGAAGTTGGCATAGAAGCACCCCTTGTCTTCGGTGAGCGGCAGCTCGCCGTCCCAAGGATAGATGTTCTCGCTCTTTCCGGCACGGGCGGCATACTCCCACTCGGCTTCGGTGGGAAGTCGGTAAGGCTCGATATACACTCCCTCTTTTCCAAGCGAGCGGCGCAGATAGTCGGTGCGCCAGTTGCTGAAGGCATTTGCCTGTTCCCAGCTCACTCCCACCACCGGATAGTCATTGTAACCGCCGTGCGAGAAGTAAAGACGCACGTAAGGCTCATTGTAAGCGTTGTCAAAGTCATTGATCCACGCTGTGGTGTCGGGATATATGTTGACTATGTAAGTGTTCACGAAGTCATAGTCGCCGGTGAGTCCGCGAGTGATGGTCTGGCGTATGATTTCACCCTCGTCATTGATGAATGCGGTGTCCTTGGAGATGATGGGATTCTCAGTGGGAACGGGCTTGTCGGTGTTATATTCACGGCGTGAGGGGTTCATGCGGTTTTTGCGCTTAGCCGCCTCGGTGTGGTTGTATGTCTCGTAGCGGTAGGTCATCTGTTCGGGGTCGAGTTCCTTGACTCCGGTGATGGGGTTGATGCGGTACACGCTCTCGATGGCACGCGCCTCGTCCTCGTTGGGATTGCGCCAGGGTATAGGCTTGCTCCAGTTCAGGAACGGTCCGATGGGATTCCCTTCGCGGTCCTCTTCGATCTTGAATGCCTCGTTGCCGCCGTATGCAGGGTCGGCAAGACGCTCGCGGATGATAGAGTCACGCACCCAGAACACGAATTGCTTGTACTTGCTGTTGGTGATTTCGGTCTCGTCCATCCAGAAGCCGTCGACCGATATACCACGGGCGTCGGCACGAAGGTTCCAGGCACTGTCGGCTTTCGCCGGACCGGCTTTTATGGATCCTCGGTCTATGAGCACCATGCCGTAGGGTGTAGGTTCAGCCCATGAGGTAGCGCCCACGCCGACAACCTCGCCGCCTGAGCTTCCTCTACCGCCCACCGCGCACGATGATGCGAGGGAAGCGGTGAATATGATTATAAACAGATATTTTAAAAGTCGTTTCATATCGGTTATTACATTATGCGTATGCTCTTGTGTTTATGCCTGTTTTTCTCGCCGAGGTCAAGTTTGAGCCGATAACCTGCCCACACCTCGTGGCTGCCATTGCTGGCACGGGATATCGCCGACACGGGATAATCATAGCTGTAGCCAAGGAAAAAATCCTTGTATTCGGCTCCAAGCACGAGTGACACTGCGTCCTTGTAGCGATAGCCGAGTCCGGCTGTCAGAAACTTTTTGTAGCGTGCCCTGACTGTGAATTCCGCGGTAGTGAATGTGAAATCGGTCTTTACCAGCAGCGACGGCTGTATTTCAAATAACGTGTTTTTAACCGGAATATTGCCGTCGGCGAAAAAATAAGCTATTCGTCCGGCTTTGAATTCATACTCGTTTTCGGTGCCTGAGCCGTCGGTCGACATGGTGATTGTGGGCTCGTTGACATGGGTCACTGAAATTCCGGCACGGAAATAACGATGGGTATAGAAAGCGCCGAGCCCGAGGTCGAATGAGGTGCCATGCACATCGGTGGTGGGAATGCCGTCGTCGGTGCCTTCGTGGAAATCATCGCCGTCGGGCAATATCACCTCCGAACCTTTGAATGATTCATCGAAAATACCCGTCTGTAAGCCTATCGACAGCACACCTTTCCACAGTTTCAGTTTATAGGCGGCTTGAACACCGAGAGTCATGTTTTTGTAAAGTCCCATGCTCTCCTGCTGCATGATAAGTCCCACGCCGAAGCGTTTTGACGCGATTTTGAGCGGCATCTCGGCTGCGGCGAGAAACGTGACCGGAGCATTGGGGATACCGGTCCATTGCATACGCGAACCCGCACGTATGCGAAGATAGTCAGTGGTGCCGATGGCACCGGCGTTATAGTAGTTGGGGACTTCGTAATACTGCGTGAACTGAGCATCGACCTGTGCCGTGGCTTGGAAAGCGGTCGCGGAGCAGATGGCGGCAATGAGCAGTAATATGAGTCGGTAGCGCAACTTCATTTATTCGAAATAGAAGGATAGAACCACCATCTGTGTGGTGACTTTTTTTAACGAATTGGTGTATTTCATCCCGTCGGTGTCATCCTCGAAGTCGGGACGCTCATGCTTGAGAATGTCCGACAGCCCGAAACAGAATTTTATCTCAGGGCACAGCTTGAAGTATGGCAGGTAGATGTCACATCCGAAACCGGCGGTGAGCATGAAATCGGTACTTTTTAGACGCAGAAATTCGCGAGGACGTTTCTTTGACACGTCAAATACCCCCATAACGCCCCCTATGAGATAGGGTCGCACGTTGTGATAGCGCGTGGCTGAGAATTTGAGGTCAACAGGCAGCACCACATAGTTGGACTTGATGTTCTGTTGCTGCCATCCGTCGTTGGTGGTGTCATGCATCTTCACCACGCGGTTGCCGAAATACATTCCCGGGGTGAAACGCACATTGAAATAATCGTTGAGACGCACGTCAAGCAGTCCGTTCACGCAGAAACCGGGAGAGAAATCGGGCTGTTCCATAAACCATGTTTCGCCGTTGTCGGTTGTGAAACCATTGTGAGTGAATGAGAAATCAAGAGTGTGCATTCCCACCGAGAAGCCCAGATGCCAGCGCCGCAGATCAGCGTAGGGGCGGTTGAGCAGCTTGTCGTTGCGTTGTTGCGCTGCACCCGTGCCCACGCACGAGAGCAGCAGAAGGCAGCATAGCAAAATCTTATATGCACATTGATTCCGGTTCATCTCCTTAATAACGGCACTGTGTGTGCCTTTATTGTTGAAATGTGGTGCCGTCTCATGAAATTTTGCGTTTGCCTGTTGTCGTTCAAAAAGCTATATTTGCATAAAAAATCATGCACATACGACCTACAGAATCACGTGACCTTGACCGCATTGATGAAATCTTTGCTGCTGCAAAGCGATTTATGCGGCTCTCAGGCAACATCTGCCAGTGGAGCGGCTCATATCCCGACCGCGATGCGGTGCTTGCCGATATGGAGCACGGAGTGAGCTATGTGATGGAGGATGAGCGTGGCACAGTGGTCGCAACTTTCGCCTTCATTCCCGGCGAGGAACCCACATATTGTGAAATCAATGGTGCATGGTTGGATAGCTCCCCCTATTGCACCATTCACCGCATCGCTTCCGACGGCAGCGGGCGAGGAGTGCTGAAGAGGTGTCTCAACTGGTGCTTCAGCCGCTGCGCCAACATAAGGATCGACACTCATGCCGACAATCACAAGATGAGAAAAGGACTTATGGACTACGGATTCATCGAGTGCGGCATAATCCGCCTCACCGACGGCTCCGACCGCATCGCCTTCCAAAAGCATATTAAGATTTAATTTTCCGATTCAGCATATTATGCTGTAAAATCATTATGTTTGCAGCGCATAATAACTAAGATGTATGAAATTTGTCGATAGAACAGCCCTATATAGAATATATTAGAACTCTGTGGTTGCCATTTGGCGTGTCATCAAATGAAAAAAGTCGCTATTAGCGGCTTAAAAAAAGCAGGATAGTGCTGTAGAACCGCAAAAAAGTAGTGACTCACGGCTCGTGCGTCAGAATACCCATCTGATATTTAGCTGCAACATCCTCTTAATCGCAGTCGCAAAAACAAACCGCTTTCGCGGATGCAACACATTGCAATTAGTGACTTTTTTGAGAATAATTGAAATTTTGGTGAATTGATTGGAGGGAATTATTTAATTCTGTATCTTTGCAATAGTAAGTAACTATTTATATTTATAGCGATTATGAAATTTCATCTCTGTTCAGCATTGGCGGCGGCAGGAGTGCTGTCGGCATTGTCGGCTTGCAACACCGGAGGCACCAGAACCTTGGAATCTCCTGACGGTAATGTGAAAATTGAATTTAATCTCACCAAGCAGGGCGAGCCCACTTATGATGCCATGTACAAAGGCAAGACCATAGTGGGGGAATCGCATCTCGGATTTGAAGCCCAGGGGCTCCCTTCGCTCACCGATGGTTTTAAAGTGGTGGGAATATCAATGGGCTCTGAAGATGAGACATGGGCGCCGGTGTGGGGTGAGTCTGACTCGATCCGCAACAATTATAACTCGATGACTATAAAGATGCGTAAGAACGCTGACTCGGTGGAAGTGTTGATGGGGGTGGAATTCCGTGCCTATGATGACGGAATCGCTTTCCGATATATATTTCCCGAGCAGGCTACCAAGCAGTTTGTCATAACCGACGAGTTGTCGCAGTTTGCCATGACCGGTGACCACACCGCATGGTGGATTCCCGGCGACTACGACACACAGGAATATGAGTATGTGAAGTCACCATTGAGCAAGATACGCAGCCTGAACACCGACGACAAACTCGGCAATGTATCGCAGACCGGCTTCTCTCCTACAGGCGTGCAGACCTCGCTCATGCTGAAGACTGCCGACAGCCTATATCTTAACATCCATGAGGCGGCTCTTGTCGATTTCCCGGCAATGCACCTCAACCTCGATGATTCGACTATGGTGTTCACCTCTTGGCTTACTCCGTCGCCCGACGGCACCAAGGCTGTCATCAAGACTCCGTTCAAAACACCGTGGCGTGTGGTGATGGTATCTGACAAGGCTACCGACATTCTCGCTACACAGATCATATACAACCTTAATGAGCCGTGTGCCATTGACGACACTTCATGGATCAAGCCTGTGAAATTCATGGGCGTGTGGTGGGAGATGATCACCGGAAAGAGCGAGTGGTCCTACACCAATGCCGAAAACTTTGACCTCGCCACTTTTGACTATTCAAAGGCTAAGCCTCACGGCAAGCATGGAGCCAACAACGAGAACGTGAAACGCTACATCGATTTCGCCGCCGAGAATGGCATGGATCAGCTGTTGATTGAAGGCTGGAACGTGGGCTGGGAAGACTGGTTTGGCAAGGAGAAGGACTATGTTTTCGACTTCGTGACACCTTATCCCGATTTCGATATCGCGATGTTGAATGAGTACGCTCACTCCAAGGGCATAAAGCTCATGATGCATCATGAAACGTCGGGCTCCATCCCCAATTACGAGCGTCACATGGACCGTGCCTATGACCTGATGAACCAATATGGCTACAATGCCGTGAAGAGCGGTTACGTTGGCCCCATTCTTCCTAAAGGAAGATACCACTACGGACAGGCTGAGGTCAACCACTATCTCGACGCTATCAAGAAGGCTGCCGAGAAGAAAATCATGGTGGATGCCCACGAGGCTGTGCGCCCCACAGGACTTGCCCGTACCTATCCCAACCTGCTCGCCAACGAAAGCGCCATGGGCACAGAATATCAGTCCATGTCGCCGGGACACGTCACCATACTGCCGTTTACCCGCCTGAAGGGTGGACCGATGGACTTCACCCCCGGTATCTTCAAAATGGATCTTAGCACATTTGCCCCCAATAACCATAATAAAAAACGTGCGACTATCGCCAATCAGCTCGCACTTTATGTGACGATGTATTCGCCGTTGCAGATGGCAGCCGACTTCCCCGAGCATTATGCAGAGAAAGCCGATGCCTTCCAGTTCATCAAGGATGTGCCTGTCGACTGGAGCGAGAGTCATTATCTTGATGCCGAGCCGGGCGAGTTTATCATAGCAGCGCGTCGTGAGAAAAATGGCGACAGTTGGTATGTGGGTGGTGTCACCAATGAGAACACCCGCGAAGTGACTGTGCCACTGTCATTCCTCGCCCCCGACACGCAGTATGAGGCTACATTCTACACGGATGCCGCCGACACCGATTGCGACACCAATCCCGAGACCTACGTGATCAAGAAAGAAACCGTCACTTCCGCCTCGGCACCGGTGATAAAGATGGCTCGCGGCGGCGGCTTCGCCATCTCCATCGTCCCCAAGAAATAATCATGTTGTAATAATTTGGCGCGGGGCTATGTCATCATCGGCATAGCCCCGCGTTTATTTTTCCTCCCGGAGGATGCTCAGTGTTTGGCGGATTTTTTTTGTTTTTTTGGGGTGGATGTGATGTGTTGCGTCCTTACTTTTTGTTATATTTGGAGAAAATTGTGATTCAATGAGAAAGATAGTATTATTTTTTGCCGTGTTGGGCTTGGTGGTCCAGTGTTTCGGCGTGACAAACGGTGTTGTTTCGACGACCACACGCGATGGTCGGCACGTGGTGGTGAAAGCTGTTGACGGAAACATTTTCCGTGTGAGCAACATCGCTCCGGGAGAAAGTGAGAAGCGAACTCAGGCTGCGGTGCTTGCCGCCGATGATTTCCAAGGTGGCATGGCTTCCGATTCAATTAACATGGTGATTACATTGCCGTCGGGAGTGTCGGCGGTGCTCGACAGGCGGTCGGGCTCGGTGTGTTTCATGGATTCCACCGGAAGGTTGCTGACCGATAGCGGAGTGCGTGGCAACACCGAAGGCAAACGCTCGATTGAGCTGACTCCCGCAGCGGCGGGCTCTTTCTACGGGGGAGGCGAACGCGGACACAGTTTCGACGTGCAAGGCGACACTCTGGTGATGTATAACCGTCAGAACTACGGCTACACCGAGGATGATCCGCGCATCAGCCAGATGAATATATGCGTCCCTGTTTTCGTGAGCAAAATTGGCGGCTACAGTGTGCTTTTCGACGACTATGCCGCCGCGACTCTCGTGATGGACGATCCCATTGTCTACACCTCTGAGAGCCGTCGACCGGTGTCATATTATTTCATCTATGGCGAGGGGACTCTTGCCGGTGTCACTGAGGAATATTCGCGTCTCACTGGACGGCAGAAACTGCCTCCGTTCTGGGCACTCGGCTATATCACATCCAAGTATGGCTACAAGACTGAGAGCGAGACACGCGGCGTGATTGACACTTTGAAGCGTGAGGGATATCCCGTGGATGGCGTGGTGCTTGACCTCTACTGGTATGGCAAGGAGACCGACATGGGGCGCCTCGAGTGGGACAAATCGCAGTGGGGCGATCACCGCAAGATGCTCTCCGACCTCAAAAATCAAAGAGTGAACACGGTGATAATATCGCAGCCCTACGTCAATAAAATCGGTGCTATAGACAATTACAAAGAGCTTGCGTCGAAGGGCATGCTGACAAAGGATAAAAACGGAAAAATCAATGACGTGACCACTTGGGTGGGCGAAGCGGGAATGCTCGATGTGGCTAATCCCGACACACGCCGCTGGCTTCGCGAGCGTTACCGCACACTAACCGATGAGGGGGTGACCGGCTGGTGGGGCGATCTTGGTGAGCCTGAGGTGCATCCCGAGACAATAGTCCATGCCAATGGCGAAACGACAAGGGAATATCACAATGTGTATGGCAACGTGTGGAGCTCCATCATCTACGACCTTTTCAATGATGAATACCCCGACACTCGATTGATGACCTTGATGCGCGGCGGAACAGCGGGATTGCAGCGTTACAGCGTGTTTCCGTGGTCTACCGATGTGTCGCGTTCGTGGGGAGGGCTTCAGCCGCAGGTCAAGATCATGCTCAATTCCGGACTGAGCGGACTGGGATATATGTCGCACGATGTGGGCGGCTTCGCCATCGACGAGGCTAATCCCACCGATCCCGAGCTTTATGTGAGATGGTTGCAGTTGGGCACATTCTCGCCGATTCTGCGCACACATTCACAACGATTTGCCGAGCCATACAAATATCCGGAGTACCGCGACATAATCCTTCCGCTGGTGAAGATGCGTTATGAGTGGCTGCCCTATAATTACACGCTTGCCTACGAAAATGCCGTAAAAGGCTATCCGCTTGTGCGTCCGTTGAATTTCGAGAGCGTTGGCGCCACGCCCTACGATTCTATAGTCGACGAGTATATGTGGGGCTCGGAGGTGCTTGTGGCTCCGGTGCTTCAGCAGGGTGCCACTTCGCGTGAAGTGATTTTCCCCGAAGGTACTTGGATCGATTTCGCCAACCCGACAGTGAGCTATCACGGACCCGCAGCGGTCAACTATGCAGCCCCGCTCGAAAGGTTGCCCCTGTTTGTGAAGAACGGCGCTTTCATTCCGCAAGCTCCTTATGCGATGGAGAACACCGGCGATTATGATCCGTCGAGCTACACGGTGCTCTATTATCCGCGTGGCGATGTGAAGAGCAGCTACACACTCTATGAGGATGACCGCAGCTCCAATAATTCCATCGAGCAGGGCGATTATGCATTGATACGCTTCACCGGCGATGCCTCGGGCAAAGATATAAAGGTGGCAATGGAACTTACCGGCGATTATCCCGGCATGAACGGCAGCAAAGAGGTGGTTCTGGAGCTTCCCGGCATTCCTTCAAGCGAAATCGCATGGGTTAAAGTCGATGGAAATAAAATGGCAATAAGTGAAGAAATGTTAAAAGTAAAAATAATTTTACGAGCTAACAGTACTGTTAATGTGGAGATTAAGAAAAAGTGATGAAATTTTTCGCAAATAACGTGAACTATTTTATCCGACTGATGTTTTAATAGTACATAGCAAAATTACTTTTTCCATTGCAAGAAATGTGATAATGATTGGTTTATTATCAAGTTGGGAGATACCGGGAGGCATCTCCCAACTTATTTTAGTCATTTATGAATGCAATGAAATGTCAAACAACAAATCGAAATGTTCATTCAAAAGGTCATTTAGAACCCGCAATGCCGTTTCACGGCACTTCAATTTAAGCCACAAGACGAAGCAAACGCCGGCGGGAGAACCGGCAATGCCGTGAAACAGCTATGCAATTTAACCCACAAGGAGAATGCAAACACCGGCGGGAAGACCCGCAATGCCGTGCAACGGCAATATAATTTAAGCTCCGCCACGAGGCGATAGCCGAGGCGCGGAGGAGGTGCGGAGGAAGACGAACCCCCAAAACGGGCATCGAAGATGTCCTGCAATAATTTGCATACAATCCGGATATTGTCTATCTTTGAAAAAATCATCAATCAATCCTAATGAGTTACGTATCATCGTTATTTCATGTGGTTTTCTCCACTAATCGACGACAGCCTGTGTTGAATCAGGATAATCTCCATCATTTGTATGCTGTCATCGCCTCCGAAATAAAATCAGAGAATTGCAAGCCCATAATCATAAATGGCACCAATGACCATATACATATCCTGTTGGTGCTACATCAAAGCGTGTCTTTATCCCATTTGATGAGAGTGATAAAATCAAAGTCGTCTATGTGGGCAAAATCATCAGGATTATTTCCGCTATTCAACGGATGGGAAAAAGAATATGGCGCATTCAGCATCTCAAACGTACATAAAGAAGCCGTCTACCGATATATCGAAACGCAGAGAATGCATCATGCCGCCACACCGTATGACGATGAGTATAAGCGGTTGATTGTCAAGGCAGGGCTTACATATTATGTTCCGGATAGGTTGTAGGACATCTTCGATGCCCATTCCATGTTTGCATCTTCTCCGCACCTCGGCTGTCGCCTCGTGGCGGAGCTTAAATTATATTGCCGTTTCACGGCTTTGCTGGTATTCTCCTTGTGGGTTAAATTGCATAGCTGTTTCACGGCTTTGCCGGTATTCTCCTTGTTGGTTCTCCTGCCGGCGTTTGCCTCTCCTTGTGGGTTAAATTACTATGCCATTTCACGGCATTACCGGTATTCTTCTGTCGGCGGTTGCATTTGTCTTGGGGTGGGTTGTTTAAATGGAGTTAAAGGGGTGAACATTGGCGGCGTGGGGAGTGTTGGGATTATGTAGTAAATGTAAAAATATTGACCATGATTCAAGTAACTTATTTAGACCATAGCGGATTTGCAGTAACCACCGACAAGGCTATCCTTGTCTTTGATTATTATAAGGATCCCGCTCATGCGTTGCACAAAATTCTCGACAGCCACCGGGAGCTTCCGGTGCTGTTTTTCGTAAGCCACCATCATTCCGACCACTATGCGCCTCAGATATATGACCTCGCTCAGGATCATAAGCGAGTGTATGTGTTGTCCAACGATGTTGACGGCGACCGCATTCCTGCAAAAGACAAGATGCAGATTGCCAACATGAGTGCCGGAGATGTCATTGACAATCTTCCCGGCGATGTGAGTGTGAGAGCATTTGGCTCGACCGATGCCGGTGTTAGCTTTGCCGTGACGCTTGCCGACGGCAAGACCGTTTTCCATGCCGGTGATCTCAATGACTGGCACTGGAAGGATGAGTCCACTCAGGCTGAGGTTGACAAGGCGGAGCGTCATTTCATGACTATCCTTAACCGTATCGCCGAGGTGAATAGTGAGTTTGATGTAGCGATGTTCCCGGTTGACGAGCGTCAGGGCTCCGACTTCAGTCGAGGCGCCACTCTGTTCACCGACAAGATCAAGGTGAAAAACTTTTTCCCGATGCATTTCGGAGGCGATTTCAAGGGAGCCTGTGATTTCGGCGCTTACATCAAGGATAAGGACACACGCTGCTTCTGTCTTAAATCACCGGGTCACACGGTAGAGCTTGACGGATAGACATAAGTAAAGGATAAAATAAACGGGAGCGACATCCATTGCGGGTGCCGCTCCTGTTGTTTCAGAACCTTATACTGATTTCAGGTTCTTGAGGTAATTGTGTGTATTATAGTATCAGTCGTCAATTCTTAGAAATTCGCCTGAACGGCTGAAATCGAGGTCAAGTCCGTTGGAAAGCTCGACTTCATATTTTGATCGTTCGACACTTATCTTAACAATGCTTAGCCCCTTGTAGTTTTTAGCTACATAGTCACGTATAGGCTTCATTATCAGGGCAGCCGGGACGGCATTGTGTCCGCAGTCGATTTCAGTCCATTTTCCGTCACCGTCAAATTCCACTTCAGTTCCGTTGACAAGTATCACGTCATATTCGGTTCCGCCGAATGTGTGCTTCTCAATTTTAATGTGGCTCACTCCAGCTTTCGGGAAGTGGCGTGAGAGGGTTATCTGCGCCTCTTTGGGGAGGTCGGTTACGTCGCGCGACACTTTGTCGCGAGCGGCAGAGGCAACGGTGACTGTTGCCACGATTGCAAGAAGAGTTAATAGAAATTTCTTCATAATTATAAGAATTAAAAATGTTTATCACGGGAAAAACGGTCCTATCGGAGCCGGTCGCATGGGTCGCATGGGGGGCATGGGACGCGGGATGGGGCGGCTCACCGGAGGATTGTTGTAGTAGGGTCCGTAGCCGCCGAGCGGTACGGATATGCCTATATTAGTTCCTATCGGGCCGTCGGTTCCGACATCCATTCCCCAATAGCCGGTCATCACGTCGCATGATGACATCGCCGCAATCATCACTGCAGCCGCAATGGCGGGGATGAGTCTGTGAGTCAATCTCTTTTTCATCTTGTTGATTATTAGAGAACCAATATAAAGTAATACGCTTTACGGGCATAAAAAGTTCTCTTACCGGGGGTCATTGGCGGGTGTCGAGGCGGCGCCGCATAACTAACGAGGTGACCATCGAGGTGATCCATCCTATGAGTGCGGTGAGCAGGAACACGGCGATGAGGTCGGTGGCTTCAAGCCTTACGGGGTAGGCGGTGATCGTCATCGCCTCGTGGTTGCCGCCGAGGGTTATGAATTCGCCCCATTGCTGTGCAAGACAGAGGATTACGCCAAGTATTATTCCGGCGATGCCTCCGCACAATGATATGAGCCACCCTTCGACCACGAATATGCGTGAGATCATGTTTCGCGAGGCGCCGAGCGCATACAGGGTGTGTATGTTGGTATCTTTTTCTATTATGAGCATCGACAGGGTGGAGATGATATTGAATGACGCTATGATGAGGATGAACGCGAGGAGGAAGAATGTGATCCACTTTTCGACTGAGATCATTTTGAATGACTCCTCCTGTTGCTCGATGGCGTTTTTCACCACAAATCCGGTACCTATCGCCTCTATGACCGCTTCTTTCGCATGGTCGGGGTCGGTGGAGGTCTTTATTTCTATCGCGGTGGCTTGGGTGGTGTAGTCGAGAAGCCGTCGCGCCATGTCGAGCGGAATGATGACGATGTCGGTGTCAAATTCCGTTTGTTCAGCCTGGAACACTCCGCCCACGAGCAGCGAATCGCCACGGAACGAGCTCATGGGGTTGGCGGTGTTGATGCGTCCTATGCGTCGCGGCACGTAGATGTTCATGTGGTCGATGAATCCGGGACGCGCGGCAAGCTCGATGGCGGCGCCGACGCTCAGTGTGGCAAACGAACCGAGCACCGGATCGGATAGCATGAAGCGTCCGTCCTCCTTCACGATGCTGTCTATGAGGGTGATGCGAGCATAGTCGGGAGTGACCCCTTTGAGAGTCACCGGCATCTGCCGGTTGTTGTATATGGCGAGTCCATGCTCCTCGATGACGGGAGCGGCGATTTCGACTTCACTGAGCGAGTTGAGGATGCCGCACATTGAGTCGGCATCCTGAATTGTTTTGCCTGCAAGGCTTTCTATGCGCAGGTCGGGCGAAAGTATCGACAGCCGGTCGGCAGCCACGTCGGTGAACCCGTTGAACACGGACAGCACACACACTATCGCCATAGTTGCGACAGCTACGCCGATGACCGAAATGCCTGATATGATGTTGACTGCGTTGTGGGTTTTCTTGGAGAAAAGGTAGCGCAGCGCTATTCGGAGTGTCAACATCTTTTATTCCGCAGCAGAAGAATCGGGATGCTCGGTTTTGTCTTTGGCAAGGAGATTGTCGATATTTTCGAGATAGTCGAGTGAATCGTCGAGGAAGAAGCTCAATTCCGGAGTTTTGCGGAGCTGATAGCGCACTTTCTGCGCGAGGTCGTAGCGCACTGTCTTGGCGCTCTTGTTGATGCTGTCGAGGAGCTCCTGCCCTTTGTCGGAAGGGAACACAGAGAGATACACGCGGGCGGTGCTCAGGTCGGGCGACACGCGCACGGCGCTTACCGAGATGAGGACTCCGTGGGTCTTGGCTGTCTGTAAACGGAATATTTCACTAAGCTCCTTCTGGAGGAGACGGGATATTTTAGCTTGACGGGTAGTTTCCATAATTTTGGTTATTTTGATTATATATTGTATATAGTAAACGCTTAAATCTTTACAAAGTTAAGAAAAAAACGACCTCTTGACAGCGTGTGGGGATAAAAAAGGGGTAAATATGGCGTTGCGATGCTTTAATTTTGCAAGAAAAAACTGATAACTATGAATAATACTATGAAAAACAGAGTGGTCAATGCAGTGTGCTGTCTTCCTGAATGGGGCGACGGAAGTGTGGAAGTGAAAAATCTCAGGCGAGGTAAGGGCGGACTGGTTCCGGCGGGAGTTCCGGCGGTGGAGTGCGTGAATCCCGGAGGAAAGATGATAGGGATGGCGTGGGGAAAGCCTCTGTTTCTCGACGGCAGGAGAGTGTTGTGGATGAATGGAGGGGTGCTGCGGCAAGCGTGTGGTGGTGACCGCTCCCGACGGCTCGGTGGTGAAGGTGCCGGTGGAGATGACGCGCGATGCCGATTATGACGGAGCGCAACGTGATTTCAACGTATGGGAGCGGCTGCGATGCCGACATGACTTTGAATTTTGGGCGGCGAGGTGTGTCACCATCCGCGACAAGCGCACGGGAGCCTTCGTGAAACTGGTGTTGAACCGCCCGCAACGCCGCCTGGTGGCGGTGATGGAGGAGCAGCGGCACGCCGGTGAACCGGTGAGGGTGATACTGCTGAAGGCGCGCCAGTGGGGCGGAAGCACGGTGACGCAGATGTATATGGCGTGGATGCAGACCACGCGGCGGCATAACTGGCACTCGCTTGTGTGCGCCCATGTGAAGGACACCGCCGCCAGCATACGCGGGATGTATGCCGAGATGCTTCGCAATTATCCTGAGGAGCTGTGGGATGGTGACGCGGCGCCGGGATTTGCGGGGTTTGAGCGGACTCAGAACACGCGTGTCATCGAGGGGCGAGGGTGCCGGGTGACTCTCGGATCGAGCGAGCGTCAAGAGGCGGTGAGAGGACTGGATTTCGCGATGGCTCACTTGAGCGAGGTGGCGTTCTGGAGCGATTCGGCGATGCGCTCGCCCGAGGAGTTCATAGGAGCCATCTGCGGCAGCATCCTCCGTGAGCCCGACACGCTGATAGTGCTTGAAAGCACCGCCAACGGCGTGGGAAATTATTTTCACAGCGAGTGGCTGCGTTCGTGCCGTGGAGAGAGCGACAAGAGAGCCGTGTTTGTGCCGTGGTATGAGATTGACCTTTATAGCACTGAGGTCGCCGACATGGAGAAGCTGTGGGGATCGCTCACCGACTATGAACGCCGCCTGTGGGACCGGCATGGATGCACGCTTGAGCAGATTCAGTGGTATCGCGACAAGCTGCGTGAGTATGGCAGCGCGGAGCGGATGGCGGCTGAGTATCCGAGTGACGACATAGAGGCGTTTGCCAACACGGGGTCGGGTGTTTTCTCGCTTGATAAAATCGGCGAACTGCGGCGTGGCTGCCATGAGCCATTGAAGCTCGGTGAGCTGCACGGAAGCTCCTTGCGCGGAATAGAAGCGATGGAGGGGATCAATTTTGTGGAGGATTGCAACGGGAAGCTGAAGGTGTGGCGTGAGCCTGAGGCGTATTGTAGCGGTGACCGTTATGTAGTGGCGGTGGATATAGGCGGACGGTCGGCACGGAGCGATTTCTCGGTGATAAGCGTGCTGGACCGGATGGGCGACTCGGGTGTTCCGGAGGTGGTGGCTCAGTGGCGCGGTCATGTCGACCATGATATTCTCGCATGGAAGTCGGCTACGATAGGAGCGTGGTATGGAATGGCGCTGTTAGTGATTGAGAGCAACACGCTTGAGACTCGCGGCACGGAGGGTGACCACTCGGAGTTTATCCTGTCGGAGCTGAGCCAGGTGTATCCCAATATGTATCACCGCGTGATTTATGACCGTGTGGCGATGAGCCATGACACTCGGCTTGGATTTCACACCAACACCTCGACCAAGCCTATGGTGATCGACCGGTTGATAGAGCTTGTGGGGAGCGGAGGATATGTGGAGCGTGACGAGGGGGCGTGTGACGAGCTTGCGGTGTATGAGGTGAAGCCTAACGGGAGTTTCGGCGCCAAGGAGGGGTATCATGATGATATCCTGATGACACGGGCGATAGGGCTTTATGTGATCTCGACCACGCTGTATCACCGGGTGAGCGCCGGGGAGTATAGGGTGGCTGTGCCGCAGCGGTGGCTTTAACGACCTTAACGACTCTAACGACTTTAAAGTCCTTAAAGTCCTTAAAGTCCTTAAAGACCTTAAAGTCAATCATAGATGTAATCGTAGGTGCCGCCGTCGATGAGGGGTGCCACGGTGAGGGTGAAGCGGAGGGCGGTTGCCTCAAGGGGTGTGGCGGCTCCGGGGCGGTCGATGAGGGCGGTGATGTCGTAGAAGTGGTTGCGCTCGGCTCGGTAGAGGGGGAACACTTTGTCGGTGAGGTCGGCGGCGCTGAAGCACTGCTGATCGTTGATGGCTGAGACGCGGTAGTTGACCGGAACTTTGTAGAAATATTCACGGGTGGCGCCGTTGGCGGGGTTAGTGTAGGGAGCCTTCACAATGAGAAACATCTCGCGGGAGTCATTTATGGGGGCGCGGTCGTCGAGGTCGATGACTTCATAACGGAGTCCCTTTTTATGGTCGTCGTCATTGTGACCCTTGTCTGTTTCTCCATAGCGGGTGCATTGGTTTTTGACGCGGGAGTAGTCGATCCAGTCGGAGGGGTAGGTGTAGTAGACGTGTCCGTTGTCGCGGATGAGATCGTGGGGTTCGGTGAGGTCCTCGGGGTAGTCCCAATCGCCACCGGCTCCGATGCCGTTGACGGCAACTGAGGTAGTGAAGAGCGATGCGGGATCGGCAAAAGTCTCGGAGAATGTGGGGAGCCCTTCTTCGGGCCTTACCTGCGCCTCGGTGACGTAGCGGCAGAGGGTGCTGCAGAATGTGGAGGGGTCGAGCAGGGCGCCTGACACGCTCTTTAGCGAGACGCGGATTTTGGCGGCGATGCGCTGGAGAGGGATTTCGATTGTGGACTTAGGATCGAAATCGGTGGGTGTGGGTATGTAGCCCACCATGACAAATCCTACTTGCTTGCTGTCGATGTCGAGCCGGTTGAGATTTTTGTAAACTGTCATGAACTCCTTGCCCACATTGTTGCCTTCGAGGTAGGGTTGATAGTTGGCTACGAGGGCTATGTGGTCAGATGCCTTGATGTCGGTGATGGAGAATCCGTCGGGTAGGTCGGCGTAGTTGGCGAATGTGTGGGAGAGGCAATCGGAGGTTTTTATCAGCTCCTGGTTTTGCATGTGGGCGGTGATGATGCCCTCCTTAATGAGGAACAGGTCGAGGCTCAGGACCTGGTTTTCATTCCATCCATCCTCTTGCCAGCAATAGGTGCCGTCGGCACGGCTCATCCCTTGCCCGTAGTTGTCGACACGGTAGGCGAATGAGATGCGGGGGTCGGCAGATGAGTCGTCGGGAGTGGAGATTGAATCATCGCTGCAAGCCGATAGCATGACTATGGCGAGGATGGAGTATAGTAGTATTGGGTTGAGTTTCATGCGGGTTAGGGGTTAGTTTCGGTTTCGGTGTTGGCGGGAGCGTTTTTGTGTCCCATCGGGTAGCTCCACCAAGTGTGGGTCTTGTAGGCTTCCTCAGAGGAGTTGATGCCGATGATTAGTTTAGATGCGGAATCTTCTTTCTTTTTAATAGGGAATAATTGTCGGATTTCAACTCGAGTTGGAGTTCCTGCAAATTGATATTCTCTATAATTTTCCTGAGCTTTCTTTTTTTCAGAAGAAGTCAATTCCGACAGAGGACGATTTATTTTTAATTCATCAGAAAATTTCTTGCCATCCAATGCAATTTTTATGACAAGATAGCAAGTGGGAACCTCTCCTTTTTCTTTCCAATAGATAGCGTTTTCGTTATTTTTCATTATGGAAGTGTCAAAAATGTCATTACCATTTTCATCTTGACCTGTCACCATCATTTCGGGCTTACTGCCGGAGAAATTGACCGAATTTAGACGGGTTCCTATTTTTATAATGTACTCTTCATCTCGTGCAATTCCGGTTGTCACGGCTTTCTTATTATTGCCATCATCATTGCCTGTGCCGAAAAAGAATCCGGTGGGAGTATTGGCGGCATTGTCAAGAGTCAAGCCCGGATATATTTCATCATCAGAGATGAATTTATCTCCGGAGTAATATACCTCATTTCCTTTTATATCTTTTTGAACCAGAAAAGCTCGCCACACAGCTCCTTTTGGCGAGGTGAGAGTGAATTTGTAGTCAGCGTATGCGGTGCCGGACTCTATTGTATTTTTATTTTTTGGATAATTCGGTGATGTCACGTAGCAGTCAGTTGCTTCCGGATCGGTGGCGGTGAAGGTGAAGGAGACGGGGTTCCAGCCGATTTCGGAGGGGACGTAGTTCCAGCATTGGGCGCGGTAGGAGAATTCGCCGAGGTTCACGCCGTTGATGGTGAAGAGGTAGAAGTGGTTGCGCACCACGTTGTAGACGCTTTGGGTGTAGGCGCCGCCGGTGATGGAATTGTCGATCTCCATTGCATCGGGGAAGGTGATGGGGACACCGTTTTTGTCGTTGACGGTGACGGAGAATTTTATGCGTTCAGAGTCGGAAACTTTGTATTCGGGCAGGTAGAATACTATGCTGCCGTCCTCGGCGCTCTCCTCAAAGTCGTCGGGGGCGGTTATGGTGAGCCCGGAGGCTGATGATGAGCGAGGGTTGAGGGGGGCATCGTTAGCCACCAAGGGGTCGCGTGTTTGTGTCGCGATGAGCCATCCTGCGGGCAGGCAGTTGGCTTTTTGGTTGTATTTGTTGACCGTTACCGATGCGAGAGTGTAGCCTTGCTTCTTTATTTCTGAATCGAGGGTGATTTTCACTTTAGCGATGGCACGGAGCATGGCGATGGAGCCGAGGTTTTCATCGTGCTTCCCGTCGAGGTGTAGGCGGGTTTCGCCCACGCCCCACATGGGGATGTTGGGGACATTGCTTTTGTTCCATCCATCTTTATTGTACCAGTCCACATATAGCTCGTCGAGCACCGGTTGGAGCTGGCGGAGGTTGGCACAGGCTTTTATTTCGGGTGTGGAGTTTTTGTTCCAGTAGTTGGAGAGGATCATGACGCGATATTTTCCGGCGGTCCATCTTCTGCCGTCGAGGTTGAAGGTTCCCTTCATGTCGTAGCCGCGTGTGTCGGGGTTGAACTCGTAACCACTGTCGAGGTTCACGTGGATTATCTCGCCTGTGACGGGATCTATGAGGATTATGTTGATGAACTTGGAGTCGAGGTTGACTGTGCAGTCAAATTCGCTTCCCGGGCACAGAGGCTCATTGGGGTTCCACACGCCGGCACGGGAAGTGGCTTCGCCTGTGCGGTCGAATGTCATGGAGAACCGCACTTTCACTTCGCCCGACAGGAGTGGGCGGTTGCAGTCGTCGTCGAAGTCGTTGACGCATGACTGTGCGGCAAGCACAGCCACGGTCAACAACACTCTGTATAATAATGATTTAATTCTCTTCATAGCGTCTAATCTTTAGATTCAATGACGGGAACCGAAATAACAGTTGATTCAGGCTTATCGGCATGCTGAGCCGAAGCAGAGCGGGATAGCGATTTAACCATCGAGCTGATAGGCATAATCGGGCTTTGATCAATCTGTCCGTCAAGGTGCATTACGAATCTGACCGGATAAAAAGTTTGAGATTTTTCATCCTTATTTCGCTCTAATATCCCGGCAGAAAAATTTTCCACATAGAAAACAGTGCTAAAATCTTTGGCTTGCCATGCTTTTGGCATATCCAAAAGAAGAACATCTAATTGATTAAGAGGATTGTTGTCATCATCAGTGTCATTGTCAATCCAAAGATTGGCAGTTCCTCCAAACCACCTAAATGAACTACGGAAATTTCCTGATGCTTGAAGATTGAATCCTGACACATTTACCGGAAGGAATGCGTTCGTGACGGTCTTGTATTTGAGTAGCGCCTCACGTTTGGATTCAACTGCATCATCATGATTGTTTGTGCCACCTTTTACAAATGTCCAAGAATCATCAGTCATTAACTTGGCACCAAATCCCCATCCGAAATAATTCATTATTTTTTGGAATTGGTATATATTAGGCATTGTGTTCATGAATCGACTGTCATCAGATTCCGGAATGAAGTTTTTATCGATGATGGCACTATAATTGTAGAGCAGCGGATGCTCGGTACCAATATTTGTAAAATCAATATCTTCAATGTCGCCCTCAATGTATCTTGGATGTAGATAAGATGGGGGAAGAATTTTCCAATTACCCCAATTTTGGTATGAGGGTGTGAAATTGACATAATTATTTGCTGAATTTTGAGGTGCATTTTGGCATATAATGTCAGTTCCATCGGTGAGTTTAGTAGAACGGTAAGATTTACTCATCCAAAAGTTGTTGAAGCCGATTTTAACTAATGGGTAGTTTATTCCGGAACGTGAGTCAACGAGGTAGTGCTCTCGGATATAAGCAATCTTATTGCCATCATAATCTCGGATTTCTCCTTCATCAAAAGGAGTGTATGATACAAATGGTTTTCCATTGGCAGGAATTGCCACATGACCATAAGAATCAGCTTCTTTATTTGTTATTTTATTGTCAGGAACGATTAAATTATCGATATGATAGTAGATAAGATCTTCAGGGAGTGTGTCTTTTTGTGTAGGTTCATATCGATATCCAGTTGTTGATGCCCAGTGAATTTTAGAACCATGCAATCCATGTTCTACCCAATTGTCGGAAGATCGACCGTAACCGAGTGTTTCATCGTAAATCCAGCGGTGACCATGTTTAGCACGGAAAAATCCCATTCCCATGGCTTCTCCACCTCCGCCGGAAGCAACGCCGCCAAAATGATGAGGAGCAGGGAAAGCAGGGTCAGCTTGCATGATTCCTTCGCGGGTGGCTGCGATGTCGTAAAGCATACGGAGTATGGTGCCATTCTCCATATTCGGGAGGTAGCTATTGTCGAATAGGTTATAAAATACGTAAGCTTGCGAGGATATGGCATAGCCTTTTATGGGATGCCCGGAATCATGCTCGTAAGCGTTTTCGTAATATCCTGTGGGAGCATCGACAGTGAGATTTAATTCAGGAGTGTTGTGATGAGGTTGGTAGCGGATGTATTCGCGGCAGAGGAGACCGACTATTTCGTTGGTTTCGGGGTCGAATACGTCGAGGACCCAGGAGTCGTCGTCGGAGACTTCGGGGACGGCGGGTTTGACTGCCGAGCGGAGGGTGAATGTGTAGTAGTAGCCGTCACGCAGGGAGAGGGGCGCGGCGAGGGTGTAGGTGACTTTTTCGGTGTTGCCTGCGCGGTTGAACAGGTTGACGGAGATGATTTCGGAGCCTTCGGCAAGTGTTTGCCATGCAGGCACGGCGGCGCGGTATATGAGGTATTCTCCGCTCTCGCCCTGACAATACATCTTGATGTCGCTGACAGTGCCGTTGGCGGCAACGTGGTAGTTCATCTCTTTGTTGAGCTGCTCGGTGAGCTGGATATTTGAAGCCGAGGTGTGGATGTTTTTGAGTGTTACGCCGTTGTCGGCATCGTTGGAGTTGTCGATGCTGTCGCGGTGGATGCGGACTATGATGTTAGCCATGAGGTGATGCATCTTGATGACCTGTATTGGCTCCTCGGGCTTGGAGTTGAGGTAGTTCCAGAGGAAGTCGGAACGCTCGTAAGCCTCCTTGGACGACTGGTCAGGCTCCACGGAGTAGGATAGTCCTGTGCCTTGGGTGATGTCAGACAGTTTCCACTCCGGGTTCATGGGATGGTAGAAGATGTAGTTGATGCCTTCGCCGGTAGGAATTACTGTATCGAGTCCCTGGGTGACTGTGCCTTTTGGCGGAGCGAGGACTTGCACGGATTTTCCGTCGAGGGCACGTGCGCTGAACACGTCGTTCTGAATCTGCTTATCAGAGTTGGTGGCAAAGACACCGATGCGGTCGCCGGTCTCGAATCGGGAAGACTTTTCGTCGGTGTATTCCACGCGTGACAGGTGCGGCTCATCGTCGTGCCCGATGATGAAGCGGTATTCGCCGGGGAGCAGGATGATGTCGGATGAGTCGGCGGGCAGGTCGAGCTCATCGGTGCATGACGCTACACTGGCGGCTATTGCCGTGAGTAGCAGTGATAGGAATATGTGATTGATGGTCTTGTTCATAGCTTCGTGTTGTGATGTTATGGACGGTCGAGGGTGATGTCGCCGCCTTCGAGCCAGTCGTCGATTTCAAGGTGCCAGCCGGAGTCGCCGTTGAGCTTTGAGAACCGGATTTTATAGTAGGTTCCGCCTTTGAGTGATGCGAGGCGGGGATTGTTTTGCAAGTTTTGGAGTGTGAGCTGCTTTTCGCCGACTGTGAATTTTATGTCGCAGTTCAGCTCACCGACAGCCTGGGGCATGAGGATGACGCGGTAGACGTGGTAGTCTACAAGCCCGTCGGTGGTGAGCTCGCGTGAAGTGCCGATGTATTGGGGGTAGATGTAGTCCCACTCCCCATAGGCGGCACATTTCTGAATTAATGTGCCATGCCATTTATCGAATACGTCAATATAATTGGTTTTGGCAAAAGAGCCTGTGGAGAGGTCAAATTCTTTCAGACGCGGCATGAGAGGCTTGTTGTCTTTATGATTTGGAGAGATGTATAGGTCGGTGGGATTCTCGGCGAAGCATAGGTCGATGGTCGCCATCTGCTTTTTCATTACCACGGGGATGGGAGAGTGGGAGTTGGTGGTGTTGATGGGGTTGCCGCCGTTGTCGACGGTCACTGCGGCATACATGAAGTCGCTGTGGTTGAGCATCTCGGTTTTGAGGACTGGATCGTCACATCGGTAGTCTACTCTTGTAGCGACCGGATATTTGGTCCAAGCTGAGTGTTTGAGCTTTGTTGAATCGCCGGTGATAGCGGAAGAATAGACCGGAGCCGGAACTATGAAAGTGTTGTATTGAATGATTAAGTTGGATGTGTCAAAGTTTTGATTGGTTAATTCTCCCGAGTTGGGATAGGACACTTGTGTTTTCTGGGAAATGCTTCCTTTTGACTGGAATTGCTCGTTTATGACATCGGCATCCACGTATGGATAATAGAAGTAGAATGCGTAGTCGTGTCCGTCGATGAGGGTGAGGTCGTAGTCCGAAGGCTCTACGGCGGTCTTGTCGGCATCGGGGTGTGATGCGGGGAGGATGATGGTATTTGCCTCCGAGTTGATGTCGACGGGGTTGTTGTCGGCATCGAAAAGTTTTTTGAGCAGGAGCCCGTCGGTGTGGTACTCCCAAGCCGAGTTGGCGGCGTATTGGGGAGAACCGTCGGGGTTGGTGTAGGCAATGACGCAGCCGATGAGGGTGCCTTCGGTGATTGAGGTTTCGAGGGAATTGTAGGTGAGAGAGCGTGAAGATGGCTTCAGCTCGGCAGCCGACAGGCGGAAGCTGATTGCCGAGGGGTGGTGCTGCGGCAGCTCGGGCGCTGAAGAGTCGGAGCACGCCGAGAGCATGGCGATGATGATCGCCGGGAGTATTAGGCAGCGGGATGTTATCGTGTATATTCGATTGGCGTTCATTGCGAGAGAGTTGACCGGATTATTGCAGAACGGCGCCTTGCTTTACTATGCGCCATGAGTTGATGTATAGCCCGAGCTTGAGGTTCCAGCGGTTGTTGTCGTCGAGGATGAGCATCATGGTGTAGTCGTCCTGACGGTCGAGGAAGTCCTGATCCTCGATGTGGCGGTTTGCCGAGCCTTTGATCATGAGGAAGTAGGAGATGAGGTCGAGACGCGCCACGAGGTGCTCGTTGCCCGGCTCGGTGCATTGGATCTCGATGGTGGGGCGGTTGCCTTTCACCAGGCGTGATGTGGTCATGTCGGCTATCACCGATGATATCTGAGTGGTGGCTCGTGAGTCGGTAGCCACATTGTCGGGATCGGGCAGCTCGGTTTCGGCTGTGGTTATCGCCCAAGGGCGGTAGGTGACCGGCACGGCAGCCGAGGTGGCATTGGTGTGGTCGAGGGCGCCGTTGGTGTCGGTGATGGCAAATGTGAACCACTGAGGGTTGACCGGCTCGCCGTCGGCGTGCTGGAGGACTACGCGGATGAAGTTGGTGTCCTTGGTGAGGTCGATTTCATAGTCGTAGGTTCCGGGCTCGTCGGGCATCACGGCGCGATCGATTGAACCGTGGTACAGGCGGTGGATGTCGGAAGCGGCAGTGCGTGAACCGTCGGCGTTTTCCATGGCAGCAAGTCGGCAATGGAGGTCGGACTTGGAGGTGATGTTTTCGCCTCCGTCGAGGGTCCATGAATGAGCGTCGGACTCGAGCGACTTGCCTCCGCACCACACGATGATGTCGTAGGTGCCGGGGTCGAGCGGGAGTTCGAGATAGTTGCCGTTGGCGTGCAGCCGGTCGGCAGATTGAGATCCTGCCCAAGCGAGAGAACCGTCGGTGTTGAAGGCGTATACGCCCACATTGGTGACCTCGGCAGGAAAGGCATCAGCCCACTTCATATTGCGGGTGTAGGAGAGACGCAGCCGGTAGGTGGATGAGCAATCGCCTTCGCTGTCAAATACGGCATCCTGGCATGCCGAAAGCCCGGTGATGAGGAGCAGCGATGCGAGCAGGTGGAGAAATTGTTTCATTGCAATGGTGATTAGGAGTTCCCCGGGCGGTGTTTCGCCGCCCGGGGTGGATAGTGCTTATCGGTCCATTGGACTAATTAGGCTAATTAGACAAATGGGGCTAATTAGACCAATTAGACTAATAGAACCAATGGGAGTTGGTTATTTTCCGAGGGTTACGTTCTTGTTGACGATTCTCCAAGCGTTTACATTGAAGTTAGCCTTGAAGTTGTATTCGTCGGTTGAAGTGTCGGGGACGATAGGCTTGGTTTCATCGAAGATACCGGTACCGAATGCAGTTTCAGCCCAACCATTGATAGTGATTTCGTAGGTGTGGTTGCGGACGATGCCATAGAAACCGGCACTGGGATTGTTTTCAATCTTCTGTCCGAGATGCTCGATGGGAACATTGAAGAATGCTTTGCCTTCGGTGTATGCTTCGGTGAGACCGCACACGCTCAACAGGTAGTTGTTAAGGTCTGCTTTTGTTTTGCCTGATTCGCCAAATTTCTTGTAATCGTTCTCAGCGACACGGATGTAGAGGTCAGATAAGTCGGCACTCTCTTTAACTTTGATAGTCACGAGGTTTTCCTTAACTTTTCCACCAAGGCTGTTTTTAGTAGGATGGTAAACATCTACAATTTTTTCAAGATCTTCGGCTTTGAGAGCGGTGAAGCTAAGACTTGTCTCAGTTCCGGTGACAGTACCGATCATCTGCTGTAGAGAAGCCATCAATGACATATATCCGTCAGGAGTGTAGAGATTTCCGCTACGGCGATAGAAGAGAGCTTTTCCAGCTTCCGGAGCGACAGGGGTGTTTTGATCATCGCGGATTTCATAGTGACCGATAACTACTGCTGATACAAGTGCTGAGTTTTTATTGTAGGCATCTCTCTTTTTAGTGTTTTCGAGAGTGTAAGCCGGATCTCCGAATGCAGTACCATTGGTATCGATTTCTTTGTAAGTCACGTATTTAAGTTTGTAAGCGGCATCGGTAGTGACATCATCACTTACATCAGGGAATGAGTTTTCATTCCATGTGCATGAGTGTGCCCAATAGCTACGTTTGTTTGCTTCGTCATTCCAGATTGTTCCGGAAGCCCATTGGAGATTCGTGTTCAGAGTGGAGTAGTTCTGTTGGAAATTCTTCATCAGGTAAGTGGTCTTTTCCACTGCATTCAAGCCCCATTTTTCAGGAACGAATACGATATATTTTTTTGAACCATCTTTAGTACCATCGTTGACAGTCATCTCTTTCGCGTTGTTTGAGAGTGATGAGCCGTTAGCATCGTCGCCTTTCAGCACCACCTTGCCGGCGATACGCTCTACGTAGAAATCGACAGCTTCAGCTTCGGTGTCGTTGTCACCTTTATAGAAATTTTTAGTGCTGACGGGCACAGCAACTTGCATTTCGCCTTTGGAGTTGAAATAGACGCTGTTGTTCATAGCGAAATACTGAGTAGAGCCGTTCTTATTGCCGAAAGTGGCACGGGTAGAGCTTTGAGTGGAAGCGACATTAGATAGCGAAGGAGCAGCTTCGATGGGATTGGCGAATGCGATGGCATAAGCGGGTAGAGCCTGATCGTCGCGCAGAGTGAGTTTTACCTTAATCTCTTTTTTAGTTTCAAGACTTCCTCCGGCGGATTCAGTCGGACCGAATTCAAGAGGAGTCGCATCAGTACTGTAGGTGATGAAGTTTTTGTTGGCATCGAAGAAAGCGATGGTAATTGTATTAACAAGGCTTTCTTTGTAGTCGGTGGCGTTAGAGCCGTTGTCGAAATCAGCACGAGCATTATTGATGTTATTGGCATCCATAAGCCGGATTGTGATGTATGACTCAGTGCCGTCATTGATTACCTCGTCGGGACGGCTTGCTTTGTCGTCGGAGCAGGCGTTGAATGCGAGCATAGCGAGGGCTCCGTACAATAGTTTTGCTTTTTTCATTGTAAAAAAAGTTGAGTTAAAAAATGAGATAGTTAGATATAAAAAATGTAATTCTTTGGTAAGATCAGGTGCGAAATGTGCTTACGTCCGGGTTTGGGTGATGGACGTGAGTTTTTCGTGTTATGATGAAGTGTTATTTAAAAATGTCAGGGTTTGGTGGGATAATGAATGTCGTTGAAGTTGAAAGTGTTATTTGGAGTGTTTGATAATTTCGTTGATCTGGTTGAGCGCGTCGGTGGCGGGAGCTACGCCGAGGTCAACCGCTTTTAGCATGAGCGGACGCGCTGAGTCGAAGTCGCCGCGTTTTGCCGCGAGGATGGCGCGGGCGTAGACGGCTTCAGGCGCATCGCCGGCACGGTCGAGATAGCGTGCGGCACGGTCGAGGTCGCCGCTCTGCAGTGCCGGGATTGCGGCGTTGAGGCAGGCTTCGGGGGAGTCGGGATAGAGGCGCGCGGCTGTTTCAAACACGTCGATGTATTCGGGCGAGCCTTGCTCCATGGACTGAGCGAGCTTGTAGAGCTCGTTGAGCGAGAGTTTGCGTGGATCCTGTGCCCATGCCCGACGCAGTTCCTCGATGGTGGTGTAGGACTTGACGGTGTAGCGCACTGTGTAGTCGGTGTGTCGCAGTCCGGGATACACTTCGGCGAGGAGTATGCGGTAGTCGGCGGGGTATTTCGATTTTATCAGCCACTCGCGGCGGTCGAGGTCGGCGGCGTTGGCGGGGTTCTCGATAATGGCGAGGATAGCGTCGCGAGCCGGGAGGTCGCAGGTCTTCAGATAGGCAACGAGTCCGTCCCAGTCCTCAGCCTGCCACTCGGAGTGGAGTATTGACGCGGGGAAGTCGTAGAGCTTTCTGATGTATTGGCGCAACGCCTCGGTTCTGCCTTGGGCAAGGCGCTCATTGTTGGCGTAGGAGCCTTCGGGCGACGCGTAGCCCTTGAGCGATAGCGCCGTGATGCTGTAGTCGGGGTCATTCTTGATGATTCCGATGGTGTCGCGTATGCTTGCCAGCTCGATGGGGTTGCGGCGGTAGTCGGGGTATATCTCGGTCTTGTTGACGGGGAAGTCGATGTAGGCGTGTCCGTCGGCGTGGCGTATCTTCTCAACTTCGGCAACCGGGGTCATGTAGAGATATTCCGGGGCGAATATGCGCGGACGCATATCGAAGGTGGCTATCAGGCATTCGCGGGTGTCGACGGGGCGGCAGTTGCATCCGGTGAGGGTGTCGGTGATCACGAGGCGCGCCTCCTGCATCCAGTCCTCAAATGGTATGCGGCTCTCCACGGGGTGCGATCCTGATGCTCCGGCACGGAATAGAGTGTAGCCCTGCGGGTTGAAGCCTTGACGCTGGTCGCGGATGTAGCGGTTGCGCCCTGAAACGATGGCTCCTGGGAGGGTGACGCGGTTGGCGCTGTCGAGCAGCACGGGTGTGATGACGGCTTGCTCCTCGCTTTTTACTTTCACGCCCGAGAGGTCGAGAGTGAAGCTGAGGAAGAAATTGGAACCGTCGCGTTCCACTTTAAGGTCGCGCACTGAAGCCGGACACTCCTGAGTGCCGTCGGCGTTGAGTATGGTCTGCGCTTTTGCCGGGATTGCCGCCGCGAGAATGAGCGCGGCATATATGATGGACTTCATTTTGGATAAGACTTGGAAACAGTTAGAAAACATAAACGAGGTTTATTGCGGCTTTTGTGGGGCCGATGTAGTGCTTCTCGCGGTCGGTGTCGACTTTTTTGCCGCATCCGGCGCATTCATATACGTCGTAGCGGGTGTAGACGTAGCCCACGGCTATCTCCGCTTCAAGGTTCCAGTGCTTGCCGAGGATCCATGAGTAGCCGTAGCCGATGCCGGCGCCGGCAAACCATCCTTGGTGGCGGAAATCCTTGAACTCCTTGAAGTTGTCGCCGAGGAAGCTGAGGAAGTCGAGGTTGACGTGCCCCACGTTGTACTGTCCGCCGAGCGCGTGGGCGGCGAAGAAGTGCCCTCCCATGTTGCGGCACAGCCAGTAGCGCGCTTCGGGCTGTATCATCCATTGTTTCCATCGTTTTCCATGGGAGAAACTCCAGAAATTCATGTTGCCCGATATGTCGAGCGACCATTTAGGGGCGAGAGCCGCCTCTGCTCCGATGTTGATGGTCGAAGTCAGGTCGTAGAGCAGATTTGTCTTTGCTGCGAAATCTTGGGCGTTGCTTCTTGATGGTGTGCATAAAAGTAGCAGTGCAGCAATCAGGAATGTTAAATTAGTCAGTCTCTTTATCATCATTTCAAACGACTGTTAACAGCCGTGCATTTAAGGTGATAGAATCAGTTTAAGTGGTTTGGATAGTGCAATCACAAAGGTATATGAAAATTGGATAAATAAATATTAATGACACGTAAAATTCATTAAAATGTAACTGAATTGTATTAGGGGGGGGGGGGGGGAAAATCATGGTTTTCAAAGCCTTTTCACGTATGTTAAATCGCAGATTGACTGTATTTAAGCAAAATTAACTTGCGGGTTATTACGGTGGATTGATTGGGTTAAATAAATTAGTATGCGGGTTGTTATGGTGGTGCGTTTTTAGTGTTAAGCCTGACAAGGCGGGGCTTATGCGTAGCCGCGGTACGGCGAGCGTAAGCGAGACGTGCCCGGTAGGAGATCGTATAATTATTGCACTCTGAAAAGAGTGACCTTATAGCAGCAGGGCATCTCTTTCAGAGATGATTTCCATATTGGACACAACCGGGCACAGGTCGCCTTCGGCTCCCTGTACCCGGTTACGCATAAACATTGTCTTTCAGACGTTTAATGGCGGAATGTGCGTCACGGAGTTGTATCCATGCCGGCATTGTCTTTCGACGTTTAATGCGGGTTGTTACGGTGGATTGATCGGATTAATAAAATTAGCATGCGGGTTGTTATGGTGGTGTGTTGTGTTAAGCCTGACAAGGCGGGGCTTATGCGTAGCCGCGGTACGGCGAGCGTAAGCGAGACGTGCCCGGTAGGGATGGAACAATTATTGCACTCTGAAAAGAGTGACCTTATGGTTGCAGGGCATCTCTTTCAGAGATGATCATTGGGCTGGGCTGTCCGGGCACAGGTCGCCTACGGCGCACTGTACCCGGTTACGCATAAGTATTGTCTTTCAGACGTTTAATGCGGTGTGCACATCACGGAATTGTATCCATACCGGCATTGTCTTTCGACGTTTAATGCGGAATATGCGTCACGGAATTGTATCCATGCCGTCATTGTCTTTCAGACGTTTAATGCGGTGTGTGCATCACGGGATTGGGGCGTTATGTTTGTTGGGTCGTTAGGTTGTGCGGTTATTGTTGGAAATTGATTATCTTTGTGGTATGATAAAGAATCTATTGTTTGATCTCGGTGGCGTGATCATGGATATCCGCCGTGAGAATTGTGAAGAGGCATTCCGTGCTTTGGGCATGGCTGATATAGGTGATTTTCTGGGCGATTATGGTCAGACGGGACCTTTCGCCGCTCTTGAAGAGGGCGCTATCGGGGAATCGGAATTCCGCGACGAGGTGCGCCGCCACATCCCTCATGCCGTGACGGATGCTGAGATTGACTCGGCTTTCAATGCGTTTCTGGTGGGTATTCCCGTGAAGCGTCTTGAGAAGTTGCGCGAACTGCGAGAGAAATATGGCATCTATCTGCTGTCCAATACCAACCCCATCATGTGGGACAGCAAGATCGCCGAGGAGTTCCGCAAGGAGGGCAAGGAGCGTGAGGATTATTTCGACGGAATGGTCACCTCGTTTGAGGCTAAATGCTATAAGCCTGACCGCCGCATATTTGACTATGTGGTGGAGCATCTTGGGATAAAGCCTGAGGAGACGCTGTTCTTCGATGATTCACAGGCTAATGTCGACGCCGCATCCGCGCTTGGATTCAACGCTTGCCACGTGGCGCCGGGAACTGAATTTTATGAATTGATATAATAGATTGCCGCAGCCATGAAAGTTATAAATTTTGACGAGTTTCCCTCGGTTATCAACCAGTATATGATGGAGTTGAGAAATGTGGATATTCAGAATGACCGTCTGCGTTTCCGCCGCAACCTTGAACGCATAGGTGAGCTGATGGCGTATGAGATCAGCCACACGTTCAAGTATAAGAAGATGGATGTGACCACTCCGCTCGCCGACATGAAGTGTGACGTGATCGCCGACCAGGTGGTGCTCGGCACCATATTCCGTGCCGGAGTGCCGTTTCATCAGGGTTTCCTGAATATACTCGACCGCAGCGAGAATGCGTTTGTGTCGGCTTACCGGAAATATAAGGAGAAGGAGAGCTTTGATGTGTTCATCGAGTATATCGCGTCGCCATGTCTTGACGGCAAGACCTTGATATTGGTGGATCCCATGCTCGCCACCGGTGCGTCGATGGAGCTGAGCTACCGTGCCCTGCTCACCAAGGGGACACCGGCTCGCATACACATAGCCTCGGTGATAGCGTCGCAGGCGGCGGTGGATTATGTGAAGGAGCATTTTCCCGCCGACAAAACCACGCTGTGGGTGGCGGCGGTAGATCCCGAGATCAACGACCACAGCTACATCGTGCCGGGTCTTGGCGATGCCGGCGACCTCGCCTACGGCGGCAAAGACTGACACGCCTATCTCCTCCGCGCCGCCAAAACCCTCATCCCACTTCCGTAAACGCCAGAATGGGAATCACCGGGAAATCTGTGCGGATACACCAATAAACGCCAGAATGGGAATCACCGGGGAATCTTCACGAATCCTCCCATAAACGCCTGAAAAGCAATCACCGGGGAACCTGTGCGGATACACCAATAAACGCCTGAATGGGAATCACCGGGAAATCTGTGCGGATACACCAATAAACGCCAGAATGGGAATCACCGGGAAATCTGTGCGGATACACCAATAAACGCCTGAATGGCAATCACTGGGGAACTTGTGCGAATGCACCAATAAATGCCTGAAAGGCAATGCTTATGGATAGCCGGGTACAGGGAGCCGCAGGCTACCTGTGCCCGGGAGGATGCCCCCGGAAAATGCACTCTGCAAAGAGTGCCCCTTAATCATTCCGGGAAAAACGGAGAGTCAGGGCTGATTCCGTTTTCAATCAAAAAACTACGATATTCATCACTAAAGCTCGTATGCGTATGATGTTGCTTTTGCGATATAATGTATTTTTTTATATCAATAATGGCTGAATAAGATACAGAAAATCCACCATAACCTTCCGACCACCCTTTCCATTGAGGGAATTGAGTTAATCCGTTTAAATAAATCGATGATCTTCGTTTTACATCTTGCACAAATGCAGATAATGAGATATTTGCGGGTAACGAGACAAGCAAATGAACATGATCAGGCATCCCGCCAATGCGATGAACAAATGCCTTATGTGATTTTGACACACGATATAATTTATCATATAGCATTCGTTCATGTTCTAATGGTATCGTTCTTTCTCTTGATTTAGTTGAAAATACCAGATGATAATTTAATAATGTAAAGCTCATAGTTCATAGGATTGTTCATTATTGAAACGGAATGATATTTTCATATATTGTGTGGCCGTTTTTAAGGGGGCACTCTTTGCAGAGTGCATTTTTGGGGGCATCAACCCGGGCACAGGTAGCCTGTGGCTCCCTGTACCCGGCTATCCATAAGCATTGCCTTTCAGGCATTTATTGGTGTATCCGCACAGGTTCCCCGTTGATTCCCATTCAGGCGTTTACGGAAGGAGGGTGATGGTTTTGGCGGCGTGGAGGAGGTCGGCGTGGATGGCGTTGACTGCGGGGGCGTTTGCCTCGATGTCGGTGCTCTTGAATTCTACGGCGCCTGAGAGAACGAATGTGGCGCTGTCGGTGGCGATGAAGTGCAGCGGTGTCACGGTAGCCGACGGTGTGAGCATTATCGTAGATGCGACCCCTGACGGTGATGTCAGTTCGGTCAGTTCGGTGGGATATCCGCCGGTGTCGAGCATGGCACGTTCCATGCGGTTGGCGAGCGTTGCCGCAATCTCGTTCTTAGGCAGCATTTGCAGAGTGAGCCTCGCGGTGGCGCCATAACGGGGGTAATGGATATTGATCCATTGGGTGACTTCCGACTTTTGGTTGACCATCACGCCAACCGATGAATTTACTGCAAACTTTACTGGAAGACCGGTGATCTCCACATAGGTTGAGTCGTAGAGCGCCACGCGCGGATATGCGACCCTGCGCGGCACGGGAGCTTTGTCGCCGTTGCCTGTGCAGGATATTGCGGCAACGGCTATTATGATGCAGGAGAGAGCTCGTAATGTCATTGTTGGGTTATCTCTTCGGGCATTACCTTGACGCGCACATCGGCTATGCGGTGGCGTTCGATCGACAGCACCAGGAAGCGGCAACGGCGGTATACGATCGACTCCTTGGATTTCGGGAAGTCTCCTTTTATGGCGAGCAGCATACCGGCGAGTGTGTCGCAATCCTCGGTCACGTCGGAATAGTCCTCTTCATTGAGGTCGGTGATGCGGAAGAAGTCGGTGAGCAGAGTCTTTCCGTCGAATATGTACGTGTCGTCGGGCAGACGTTTGTAGGTCACCTCCTCTTCGTCATATTCGTCGTTGATGTCGCCCACGATCTCTTCGAGCACATCTTCGAGAGTGACTATTCCCTGGGTGCCGCCAAACTCGTCGATTACGATAGCCATGTGTATGTGACGGCGTCGGAAATCTTCGAGCAAGTCGTCGATCATTCTCGATTCAGGCACGAAATAGGGCTCGCGGATGAGTTTGGTCCAGTCAAATCCGGAGGTGTCGCAGCCGATGTAAGGGAGCAGGTCGCGGCTGTAGAGCACGCCTTTTATGTTGTCGTCAGTGCCTTCGTAGACCGGCAAGCGGGAGAATCCGCTTTCGATCACCACCTTCATCACGTCGTCAAATGATGAGTTGATGTTCAGGTCGGTCATGTCGATGCGCGGGGTCATGATCTCCGATGCTGTTGTGTCGCCAAATTCGAGGATGCCTTCAAGCATCTCCTTGTCGTCGGCGGCTTTCATGTCGGTTATCTCCAAAGCCTGCGACAGATCGTCGACCGATATGTTTTCGGCTTTCTTGGTCACCACGCGGTTCACTATGCCGGTGCTCTTGACGAGCATGGATGATATTGGGGAGAACAGCTTTATGGCTGAGCTGATGCCGGGAGCCGCCATTTTAGCCCATTTTACGGTGTAATTGTTGGCATAAAGTTTCGGCAGAATCTCACCAAACAGCAGGATGAGGAATGTCAACAGCACACTCTGGAAGATGAAATCGACCACTCCGCTGTGGAATGTGAAAATCTGGCTGAAAGCGAAGTTACAGAGTATTACGATTGTCACGTTGACAAGATTGTTGGCAATCAGAATAGTAGCCAGCAATCGTTCGGGAGTCTCAAGAAAACGGTTGATGGTGTTTCCCGCCGAACTGTCGGATAGTTCTTCGCGTTGATCGGGCGTGAGTGAGAAATAGCAAATCTCGCTTCCCGACACGAATCCGGAAATTAATAATGCGAAAACAGCTGTTATAAGAGCGATGATGCTGCCGATTGTCGGCGGCTCAACGGTGACGAATTGATTGACAGCCAGAATGATCCCGAGCACGGGATTGGTGGCTGGTAACGGGTCTATGTCCAAGTCCGGTAAAATTAGTTTAACAAAAAGCGTCATCGACGCCGGCTACATTTGTAAAGCCGATGCAAAATTAATTCATTTATGGCAAACGACCAAATCATTTGTGAGAGATTGGATTGCGCGGATTCCTTTTTTTATTTACCTTTGTGAAACTCCGTCATGGCTTGCCGCATTGCCAATGCTGCCGGCGAGAGGTGGAGGTCGAGCGGGATGATGCAAGTTCCCGCGATTCACTTTTTTGCGAAAAATAGGAAAATACAGTGTAAATGGGTTTAAGATGGACCGAACAACATTAGATGAAATAATATCCCTCATAAAGAGGGAGGTGGTTCCGGCGATAGGTTGCACCGAGCCTGTGGCTGTCGCGTTGTGTGTGGCTAAGGCTACCGAGTTGCTTTGCCGTGAGCCTGAGCATATCGAAGTGCGTCTCAGCAGCAACATTCTTAAAAATGCCATGGGAGTGGGTATTCCCGGCACCGGTATGATCGGACTTCCGATCGCGATAGCCTTGGGTGCCATTGTGGGCAAGTCGGAATATGGACTTGAGGTGCTCCGCGACGTGTGTCCCGACGCAGTGGCGCGCGGACGTGATTATATCGCTTCGGGGCACATAGATATATGTCTTGACAAGGATGCCCCCTGCAATCTGCATATTGACGTGGCAGTGAGCGCCGGTGATGACAGTGCGCGTGCCATAATCTCGCGTGAGCACACCAATTTTGTGTATCTCCGTCAAGGCGACAATGTGATTCTCGAGGACACAAGCTGTGATGATGGCGACGCTGCCGCCGATGATGTCGAGCTGAGTCTTGCCACGGTCTATGAGTTTGCCACCACGGCTCCTATTGACGAAATATCATTCATTCTCGAGGCTAAGGAATTGAATATGGCTGCCGCGCGCCTGGCTCTCGACGGGGACTATGGTCATGCTCTCGGGTCGACCATACGCAATTGCGGCATGAAGTATTTCGGCGATACCCCCGTGGAGCACATGATCTCCTATACGTCGGCGGCGTGTGATGCCCGAATGGGTGGCGCGCCTATCCCTGTGATGTCCAATTCCGGCAGCGGCAATCAGGGTATCACCGCGACAATGCCGGTGGTGAGCTTTGCCGAGGATGTAAATGCCACTGAAGAGCAAACTATCCGCGCGTTGATATTGAGCCATCTCACAAGCATCTATATCAAGCAGAGCCTCGGCAGACTTTCGGCGCTGTGTGGCTGTGTGGTTGCGTCGACCGGCGCTTCGGCGGCATTGGTATATCTGATGGGCGGAGGATATGAACAGATATGTGCGGCGGTGAAAAATATGATTGCCAACCTCACAGGAATGATATGTGACGGTGCCAAGCCGTCGTGTGCCATGAAGATATCTTCAGGTGTGTCTACCGCGATGATGTCGGCGATGCTTGCCATGAACGGCAAGTGTGTGACTTCGGTGGAAGGAATCGTGAGCGATGATGTGGATGCCACTATCCACAATCTCACCTCCATAGGGCGTGAGGCAATGGTGGAGACCGATCACCTCGTGCTTAATATTATGACTTCAAAGTAAGCCATTAGACTAATTAGTCCAATAAGTCTAATTAGACCAATTATACCAATTAGCCCAATTGGTCCAATAAAAAAAGTCAGGCGTGAAATTCACGCCTGACTTTTTTCTATGCGATGATTGTAGATTAATCGTTGTAGAACTTCAAGGTGTTGTTCTTGATGTCGGTCTTCTCCATCATGATGTCGAAGAAGTTTTGAAGCACTGCCTGATTACCGAACTGCTGGTTGTAGCGGGCTGAGTTCTCAACATACTCGTAGGGGCGAGATTCGTTGTCAACATCATATACCACGTAAACATACACGCCGTTGTTGCCCTTTACCGGACCGGAAACCACGCCGGTAGCAGTAACAGGTACCTGACCGAGCAATTGAGATTCCATCGCGCCGATGCCGGGGATGAACATCTGACCGAAAGTCACGTCGGTTGAGTCCACGTTGCTCTTCATCAACTGAGCGTATCCTGCGAGGTCGCTTGCTTTGCCGGAGAACTGCTCGATAAGAGCGGCGCCCTTCTTCTCGTTGCGCACCTTTTCGGTAAGCGCGTCGCGCACGTCAGCATCGCTTACGGGTATGTAGCCGGGTTTCAAGATATCTTCAAGAGCGACTACTACGAGAAGGTCGTTCTGGTTGTCTTCGAGGATGGGTGAGATCTGACCTTTTTTAGCATCCATAGTCCATTTAACCGCGTTGCGGGTGTAGGGAAGGTTGCCAAGAGTGGCGCTGCTTGCGGTCACCATAGCGGGCTGCAGGTTGTAGCCGGCGGTGAGCGCTTTGGCAAAGGTGAGAGAGTCAACCGAGTTGATTGAGCCGATGAATGAAGCAAGGTCGTCATTGAGCTTGGCGATGGTTGCATCGGAAGGATACACCTGATATGAAACGGTAGCGTAGTCATACAAGGTGACCGGAGCGCGTTTTGTGTTCACGCGGATGATGCGGGCGTTGCCTGCTGCGCTGTCAGCGATGAAATAACCGTTTCCTGCTTCAAGGATGCGGGTCTTGATTTCGTTGTCGGGAGCAGCGGCGAGTTCCTGCCACAAGTCAGCCTGTCCACCCTGCACGCCGTTCATTGCAAGTACGTCGTTGAAAGCCTTTCCTGAGTTAAGAGCGTTCATCACTGAGTCAAGACCGGCTGCGTCGCCCTGATAGTCGAGCATATCGATGTTGATTGAGTCAACAGCGGTTTTCTTGCCGAGGAGCTTGGCGATAGTGTATTCATCATTGATGAATGAGATCATCTTCACGCTTCCGGCAACACTGTCGGTCACGAATGACTTTATCTGAGGATTGGTGATTTTGGAAGCGGCTTGTGTCATGCGGTTCACGCCGAAGTTGCTGTCACCGTTCACAGCGTCGAGGTCGGGGGTAGCGGCAAGGCGAACGATTGTGGTGTCGACAAGAGTGCGCGCTGCTGCGATGTCCTCCTGGGAAGGAGCTACATTGACCGAGATGTATTTCACTCGACGCACTTCGTCTTTGAGCTTGTACTGCTCCTTGTCTTTTTCATATTGAGCTTTGAGCTCTGATGCGCTTACGGGGAAGTCATCGTTGGGCATTTCGGCATAGCTCTTGCGGGCGTATGCGATGTGGCTTGTCGATGCGTTGCCGTCGTAATAGGCGCGAGCGTCAAGATCGTTGGCTACAAGAGCGCCCATGAGCATTGACTGGAATTTCTGCTGCTTGAGCATCTTTTCCATCTGCTGCTCCTGGTTGAGCCACAGAGCCTGAGCCTGCTGAACATATTCTGCGGGGACGTCGCCGAATTTTGCAGGATTGTAGGCGAGGTCGTAAATGTCGCGCGGAGACTGGAATCCCATCTGCTGGGCAAACTGCTGCATGGCGAAGTGAGGACGGTTGCCGAGCATGGCTTCGGTGAGTTCTCCGTCGGTAACTTCAATGCCGAGAGCATCGAGCTCGTCATTTAGGATCTGTTCCTGAATCATGCCGTAAAGCACGCTCTGCTGAAGTTGAGCGGGATCTATCTTGGCATTTTGCTGCTGGTACTGCTGGTTGGCATTTTCGTAGCGGCGTTGGAATTCCTGGATGTCGATTTTGTGGTTGCCGACTTTGGCGATAGTGGTGCCGTCGCCGAAAAGAGTGCGGCCTGAAGTAAAGAAGTCACCGATGATGAATGCCAATAGGGCAAGACCAACGACGATCAGTAGCAGAGTTGATCTCTTGCGGATTTTTTCAAGTGTTGCCATTTATTTGCTTTGTGTTTTAATTTTATTTTCCTGGTAATGAATTGTTTACAGCTATGTGAGCAGACACATTGCGGTAAAGTCGCACAAAGATACAAAATTATTTACAAATTTGCCATCGTGAAATCACTATTTTATATATAGTAGGTGGCTTAAAGGTGATTAAAGCGTGTTAAAAGCGTGTCTTAGGGGCGGATATGAAATTTCGGTTGTTGCGGTCACTGAGAAAATCACTATATTTGTAGGATAAGAAAAAGAAACCAACGCAATGAAATCTATAAAAGAGCTTTTCCGCATAGGCAGAGGTCCGTCAAGCAGCCACACAATGGGTCCGCGTCTTGCGTCAGAGATGTTTTTGAAACGTCATCCCGACGCGTCAAAGTTTGTGGTCACACTCTATGGAAGCCTTGCTGCCACCGGCAAGGGGCACTTGACCGATGTCGCTATCAATGAAACTCTTCAGCCTCATGCCCCGGTTGAGATTGTGTGGCAGCCTCATGTGTTTCTTCCGTTCCATCCCAATGGCATGAATTTCAAGGCTTATAACCGTGACGGTGCGGAAATGGATGACTGGACTGTGTACAGTGTGGGTGGCGGGGCTCTTGCCGAAGAGGGCACGAAAGCTCTTGAAACGCCCGATCTTTATGACATGAACCACATGAGCGAGATCCTTTCGTGGTGTGAGCGCTCGGGACGCAGCTACTGGGAGTATGTGCTGCAATGCGAGGGTCCTGACCTGTGGGACTTTCTCGCCGAAGTGTGGGACACGATGAAAGCCGCCGTGGAGCTCGGGCTTGATGAAGAGGGAGTGCTCCCCGGTCCGCTGAATCTGCGCCGCAAGGCTTCCAACTATTATATCAAGGCAAACGGTTTCAGAGACAACTTGCGTTCGCGCGGGCTGGTGTTTGCCTACGCGCTTGCCGTCAGCGAGGTCAACGCGTCGGGCGGACGCATCGTCACCGCTCCCACCTGCGGCTCATGCGGTGTAGTTCCGGCTGTGCTCTATCATCTTCAGAAGAGCCGCGACTTCAGCGATATGCGTGTGCTGCGCGCTCTCGCCACCGCCGGACTTGTGGGAAATATAGTCAAGTACAACGCCTCGATATCGGGTGCTGAAGCCGGATGTCAGGCTGAAATCGGGGTGGCGTGTTCGATGGCTGCCGCCGCAGCGTCACAGTTGTTTGGCGGAAGCCCGGCACAGATAGAATATGCTGCCGAGATGGGGCTTGAACACCATCTGGGCATGACGTGCGACCCTGTGTGCGGCATGGTGCAGATTCCGTGCATAGAGCGCAATGCCTATGCAGCCGCACGAGCTCTTGACTCCAACACTTACGCCGCATTTACCGACGGCACGCATCGTGTGTCGTTTGACCGCGTGGTGGAGGTGATGAAGCAGACAGGTCATGACCTTCCCTCTCTGTATAAAGAGACAAGCGAGGGCGGTCTTGCCAAGGATTACCGTCAGATGGAATAAGCTCTACTCTTTTGAAGCGTAGGAAAGGATTACGGGGCTTTCGATGTCTACCCCATATTCCTTGGCTCTCGACAAGATCGCTTTTGCGAGTTTCGGCTTCAATTCCTCGGGGCAATATCTGAAATATGCTTCGGCGGCACGCACGTGTGCTGCGTCGGGCATGGGGTATTCTCGTCTTTCAGGCAGTCCGAACACTGAGTCGGGCAGCTCTTTCTTTTCTTCGTAGCTTAATCGGTCGCTCATGGTGAGGATGTATTAAAAATCATGTAAGTTCAACAATCTTTCCGTAGCGATAGTTCTTTTTGGTCAACAAAAGTTAATGTAAAGATGTTAAATTAACTGTGATTAACTGTGACATATCCGCACGATAAGATGCCCAATCTCATTTTTAATTATTATCTTTGTGGATTAACATATATTAAAGAAGCTTATGGACCATATAAAGCAAGTTGCCAGCCGTCTTCGAGGACTTCGCGACGCTCTTGAACTTACTGTCGAAGAAATGAGTGGAAAGTGCGGGGTCGACGCCTCGACTTTTGCAAGATATGAGAAAGGGGAGATTGACATTCCGGTGAGTATGCTTTACAAAATCGCATCGGAATATGGAATTGAGTTGACGGCGCTGTTATTCGGTGAGGAGCCTAAAATGTCGGCATATTACGTGACCCGTTCAGGAAAAGGGGTAAAGGTCGAACGCACAAAGGCTTACAGCTATCAGGATATCGCCGCCGGATTCCGCAACAGGAATATGGCTCCGTTCATCGTGACTGTCGAGCCGTCGGCTACCGAGAATAAGATTGTGTTCAACACCCATGAAGGTCAGGAATTCAACTATCTGCTTGAGGGAGAGATTGAAATATCGGTAGGGGGCAAGGTGACACGCCTGCATAAGGGCGACAGCATCATGTTTGATTCTCGGCTGCCCCACGGATTCCGCACGATAGGAGAAAAAGCGGCAAAGTTTATCGCCATCATCTCATAACCAATTTATTTCTACAGTCTATAGAATATCGCAATATGCTTGAAAGATTTCTTGATAAAACCCGATTTGACTCCTACGAGGATTTCATGGAGAATTTCCATATCAATGTGCCTGAAAATTTTAATTTCGGTTATGATGTGGTTGATGCCTGGGCGCAAGAGGCTCCGGATAAACCTGCGTTGTTGTGGACCAACGACAAGGGTGAGAAGATTCAGTTCACTTTCGCCGATATAAAGCGGGAAAGCGACAAAACGGCATCATTCCTGAGCTCGCTCGGTATAGGAAAGGGTGATATGGTGATGCTCATTCTGAAGCGTCATTACCAGTTCTGGTTTTCAATAATCGCGCTTCATAAGCTCGGTGCCACCGTGATACCGGCTACCCATCTGCTTACGGAAAAGGATATTATATACCGGTGTAAAATGGCGGGGATAAAGGCGATAATCGCTACCGGCGACGAGGTGGTGGTGAACCACATCGAAAAAGCGTTGCCGTCATGTCCTACATTGAAGGCATTGATTTCCACCGGTCCTGTTGTGCCTGAAGGCTGGTATGACTTCAACAAGTCGATAGAAAATGCCGGTGCCTGGACACGTCCCGCCGATGTCAACGCCAATGATGACGTGTCTCTCCTCTACTTCACATCCGGAACTACAGGAGAACCCAAGATGGTGGCGCATGATTTCACCTATCCGCTGGGGCATATCATCACAGCGTCCTACTGGCACAATCTCAATGAGAACAGCCTTCATCTCACTCTTGCCGATACCGGCTGGGGTAAGGCTGTGTGGGGGAAGCTTTACGGACAGTGGATTGCCGGAGCCAACGTGTTTGTCTATGACTTTGAGAAGTTTGAGCCGGTCGATGTGCTGCACATGATTCACAATTACGGTATCACATCGTTCTGCGCGCCTCCCACTGTGTTCCGCTTTCTCATCCGTGAAGATCTGTCGAAATTTGACTTGTCGACACTGAAATACTGCACCATAGCCGGAGAGGCTCTTAATCCGAGCGTCTATGAGGAGTGGTTGAAACTCACCGGAATAAAACTTATGGAGGGTTTCGGACAGACCGAGACCACGCTCACCATAGCCACTTATCCCTGGCTTGAGCCGAAACCCGGCTCAATGGGTAAAAAGGGTCCTGAATATGACATTGACCTGATAGCCCCCGACGGTCGTCGCGTGGAGGATGGAGAGCAGGGCGAGATAGTGGTGCACCTTGACGGAAACAAGCGTCCGCTGGGCCTTTTCAAGGAGTATCTCAATGATGAGCGGCTCACTCGTCAGGCTTGCCATGACGGACTGTATCACACCGGTGATGTCGCGTGGCGCGATGAGGACGGATATTTCTGGTTTGTGGGACGCACCGATGATGTTATAAAGTCGTCGGGCTACCGTATAGGACCCTTTGAGGTCGAGAGCGCGCTGATGACCCATCCTGCGGTGGTGGAATGTGCCATCACAGGCGTTCCCGATGACATACGCGGTCAGGTGGTGAAGGCTACTATTGTGCTCGCTAAAGATTATGAAAAGCGTGGCGAAGAGGATGCTGCCGCTCTTATAAAGGAGATTCAGAATCATGTGAAAAGAGTGACAGCTCCCTACAAATATCCGCGTATTGTAGAATTTGTGAAAGAATTGCCTAAGACTATCAGTGGAAAAATACGCCGCGTGGCTATCCGTAACACTGATGGTGACAACGCCAATAAGTAAGGTGGATATGGGTAAACTGAAATATAACCGCGTAGCGGTAAAGATAGGGTCTAATGTGCTTACCCGTCCCGACGGCTCGCTCGACTTCACGCGAATGTCGGCTATCGTGGATCAGGTTGCTGATCTGCGCCGTCACGGGGTGAAAGTCATTATGATTTCTTCAGGTGCGGTGGCATCGGGCAGGAGCGAGCTCCATCTCGCCCAGAATCTTGATTCGGTGTCGGCTCGTCAGCTCTATTCGGCGGTGGGACAGGCAAAGCTCATCAACCGCTATTTCGAACTGTTCAGAGAGCACGGGATGTCATGCGGTCAGATTCTCACCACGAAAGAGAATTTCTCCACACGCCGCCACTACCTGAATCAGCGTCACTGCATGGAGGTGATGCTCGACAATGACGTGATTCCTATTGTCAACGAGAATGACACGGTGTCGGTGACTGAGCTGATGTTTACCGACAACGACGAACTGTCGGGACTGATAGCGTCGATGATGGATATGCAGGCTCTGATTATCCTGAGCAACATCGACGGTGTGTACACCGGCGATCCGAAGTTGCCCGGCTCGGAGCTTATCACTGATATACGCCGCTCTTCCGATGCTGAACAGTATATATCCGAATCGCGTTCTTCCTTAGGGCGTGGCGGAATGATAACCAAATACCGCATCGCTACCAAGGTGGCTGAAGAGGGTATAGCCGTGATGATTGCCAACGGCAAGCGTCCCAACATTCTTCTTGACCTTTTGGTGAACACTTCCCATGAGGTGCCCCACACTCTTTTCCATCCGGCAAGCACTCCGGCATCGGGCATGAAGAAATGGATTGCCCATAGCGAGGATTTTGCGAAAGGCAGGGTGATAATAAACGATGGAGCGGTGGAAGCTCTCCGCTCTCCCGCCCGCGCGAGTCTCCTTCCGGTGGGAATAATTGCTATTGAGGGTGTCTTCGATGAGGGCGACATCGTGAAAGTGTGCGACCGCAACGGCGATGCTATAGCCTGGGGAAGAGCCGGATATAATTCCGCAACCGCTGTCGAAACTATCGGGCAACGTGATGCGAAACCATTGATACATACTGATTATCTTTATATTGACTAACTTTTTTATTTAATGATGAAACGATTTACTATTTTATTTGTCTTGACTCTATTCTTGATTAGTGCGGCAAATGCTGCTGAAAAACTCACCGGCACCGGCAATCTTAAATTTGGCTGGAAATTTGACCGCTGTGTGGAAGCCGTAGGCGATGTGCCCAGAAAGAGAACAGTTGAAGAGGGGCTCGAAAAGAAATTTTCCTATGCTCCGGCTCGCTGGGGACGTATCGAATGGGACAGCTCTGTACTGAACTTTTATAAGGATAAACTCTATCAGATCGGCTTTTATAAGAAGACGGCTAATAGTGATATGACTTCGTTTGAGCAGGCTAAGGTGATTTTGTCGGCTGCCTACGGTAAAGCTGTAGCGCTTAAGACTAAAGATTGCTATATGTGGCGCTCGCCCAACGGGAATATTGCCATACTTCAGTATGCCGCTGAAGAGGAAGCCGGAAAAATCACAGGGTATGCCACTTATCTGTATCTCATTGATAACAAGCAGGTAGAGAAGAAGGCAAAGGCTGTGGAGAAGGAGATGCAGGACATCATTAACGGAAATTGATATCATGCAGTCTTTAAACCCAACTTTTCAGGCAGCGCGCACTGCATCGCGTAAACTTGCCCTGCGCACGGATGAAGAAATATCTCGCATAATAAATGCGGTTGCCGATGAGGCGCTGAATAATATCCCGGCTATTCTTGAAGCGAACCGCTCCGACATGGATCGCATGGATCCGGAGAATCCTAAGCGTGACCGCCTTCTTCTCACTGAGGAGAGACTTCGCGACATCGTGGCTGACATGAGAGCTGTTGCCGCCTTGCCGTCGCCGCTCGGAATAACGCTGATGAGCGTGGAGCGTCCCAATGGGTTGCGTATCGACAAGGTTACCGTGCCTTTCGGCGTGATTGGAATTGTGTATGAGGCTCGCCCCAATGTGACTTTTGATGTGTTCTCGCTCTGCATGAAAGCCGGAAGCGCCTGTATTCTCAAAGGTGGCTCTGACGCGCAGGACACCAACAGTGTCGTGGTGGCGATGATGCGCAGAGTGCTGTCGCAAAACGGCTGGGACACTGACTGCGTGAATCTTCTTTCGGGAGGACATGAGGCTACCGCTTGCTTGCTCAACGCTGTGGATTTTGTGGATCTCATCATCCCGCGAGGCTCCAAGAATCTCATACAGTATGTGAGAAACAATGCCAAGGTGCCGGTGATTGAAACCGGAGCCGGAGTGTGCCACACCTATGTCCATGAGTCGGGAAATGTGGAGATGGCGCGTGATATAGTGTTCAATGCCAAGACACGCCGTGTGAGTGTGTGCAACGCTCTGGATTGTCTGGTGATTGACCGTGCCCGTGTGTCGTCTTTGCCTGAAATATGCGCTCCTCTTGCCGATAAGCGGGTGATGATATTTGCCGACCAACGTGCCTATAAGGCTCTCGAAGGGAAATATCCTTACCTTTATGAGGCTGAGCCTGATGATTTCGGCAGAGAGTGGCTTGACTATAAGATGTCGATAGCCACTGTCGACGGGCTTAAGCAAGCTATAGACTTTGTGAGCAATCACACCTCCCACCATAGCGAGGCGATTATTGCCGAGGATAAGGCGGCGCAGGATGCTTTCCTTAAAGAGATTGATGCCGCGTGTGTCTATGTCAATGCGTCCACAGCATTTACCGATGGAGGACAATTTGGCTTCGGAGCCGAGATCGGTATCTCCACCCAGAAACTTCACGCTCGCGGTCCTATGGCGTTACCCGAAATCACTACCTATAAATACATAGTCAGGGGCAACGGTCAGGTCAGATAATCTCAGATAATTTCAGGAGCGTGATCCGGAACGTGTGCCGACAGCACTCTCCAGTTTTGCGGATACAGGTTGTTGGCGCGGTTGCCGAGATTTTTCACAAATCCAAGCGGATCTCCTTTATATGACAGCAATACAAATCCTCGGGGCGCGTCCTCGAGGATTATTGTTTCCCGGCGCAGGTAGGATATGGCGGTGGCGTAATCCACTTCGGCAGTATTGAATGCCTGACCGTTAAGGGCGGTGGATAATGCCAGTGCCTGAGTGGGGATGAAGTCTTTTCCTTTCACGGTGGCGACTTCAATTCCGCGGTAGATCACATCGCAGGCTGATGCCACTGCATCGGCTTCACGTGATGTGATAGAGGCTATGAGTTTATCGTCGGTGATGGTGAATTTGAACCGGTCGGAGTCTTTGACCCAATTCTTTACATCTTCGGGTATTTTCACCGTCTCCTTTTTGGCTTTTTTCTTTGACGCGGCTGTAGTGGTGTTGCGATTTTCACAATTCCCGTTTTTTCGGAACACGGCTACTGTCAGTCCTTCGCCTTTCACTTTTCCGGGGATGAAATGATGGCAATTGTCGCGGGATACGATGCCCCATTCTTCAGGGAAGTCAAGATTGACAGCTTCGGCATCGAAATTTTCAAGAATGAATGCCGCCATATCTTCATTTTCCGTGCGGTTGAAGGTGCAGGTGGAGTAGATGAGGTATCCGCCCGGACGCAAGGCGCGCCACAGGTTTTCCACAATCTCGCGTTGTTTTGCGGCACACTCCTCGACAAGAGCCGGCGTCCATTGTGCCACCGCCTCCGGGTCTTTGCGGAACATACCTTCTCCCGAGCATGGCACGTCGGCTGCGATGATGTCGAAAATGGCTCCGGTCTTGCGGAATCGAGCCGTGTCACCACGGGTCACGATGCAGTTGGGATAGCCCCATTTAATTATGTTCTCAGCCAATATTTCGGCACGTTGGAACATATATTCATTAGCCACTACGAGCGACCCCGAGGGGAGCGCATCGATTGCTGCGGTGGTTTTTCCTCCCGGTGCTGCACACGCGTCAAGATAGTTGACCGGCTCGGAGCCTGCGAGTTGCGACACTATCCGATGGTATATCATCGACGATGCGTCCTGGACGTAATAGAGTCCTTGGTGCATCGCCGGATCGAATGTGAATTGAGGACGCGAATCAAGATATATTCCGTGGCTGCACCACGGAACTTTGGAGGAGCCGGTGACTGGTGCCACACCCTTGCCCGGATTGAGGCGCAGACTGACCGAGGGGGGAGCTTGCAGCCCCTCCTCAAGTCCTTCAAACTCGCAGATGAATCCCTCAGGCAATCTCATGATTCAATAACTGTTGTGGTTGATTAAAAGATTCTAACTCTCAGCCATGCTTCCAGCTCGCCGGTCCACTGGCGTTTGTAGATGAAGCTGTCGCGGAAGCCCCATCCGTGGCCTCCGGTGGGATAGACATGGAGTGAGAATGGCACTCCGTGGTTTGACAAGGCTTCAGCGTAGCGCAGGCTGTTTGCCACGGGTACGGCACGGTCATCAGCCGATACCATGATGAATGCCTGTGGGGTGCGTTCAGTGACTCTGTTCTCCAGGCTGTAGAGCTGTACAAGTTCCTCGGTGGCTTCTTTGCCTATGAGATTGTCGCGTGATCCCTTGTGGGTGACTCCCGCCTCCATTGTGATTACGGGATAGAACAGAATCTGGAAATCGGGACGTGATGCTTCGTCGGGAAACATTGTGGCAGCCGATGCGGCGAGATGTCCGCCGGCTGATGCTCCCATGATGCCGATTTTAGAGGGGTTCACGCCAAGTTCTTCAGCATGGTCGCGCGCATATTTTATCGCTCTCGCAGCATCGGACAGCGGTATAGTGGAGTGAGCGTTGGGCATCCTGTATTGCAGAACGATATAGGTTACCCCCATTGCGTTCATCCATGAAGCCATGTCCTTACCTTCATGGGCGAGGGCAAGATGTGCATATCCTCCTCCGGGACAGGCTACAATTGCCGTGCCATTGGGCTTTGACGGCTTGTAGAGCGTGATCACAGCCTCGGTGGTGGCTGACGCACGTGAATCGGTGACAACCATTTTGGCGGGATCAAGACCATTTGATTCGGGTGCTCCGTCCTGCCATAGTTTTATTACCTCAGGCTTGTTCTGTGCTGATGCTATCACGGAAATGAATGTTAATATAGCAACTAATACTTTCTTCATGTTATGGATTTTAAAGGATTATGATTGGTTTGATTTTTCGCTTACGTATCTGATTATCTGTTCCGCCGTCGGGTCTTTCAGCAACACGGTGTTGTCAGAATCGAGGAGATACAGTGTCGGGGTGCGGCGCAGGATGTATATATCATCCATCTCTACCCGATTGTCGGGCGAATATCCGTTGGTCCATCCTGCCGGTAATGAGTTTTTGGCGCCGTTCCACACGGTTTCATCACCTTCGGCATAGATGGCAAAAATAGATATTTTGCCCTCGCGGAGCATGCCGTTGACCACAGGCGAAGTTTCCAGCTCACGGATCACCTCGTGGCAATGGTCGCAATCGGGATCATAGAACAGCAATATTCTCATGCTTTTACCATCGCCTGAAGTGTAGAGCGATGTTTTCGCGCCTTTGGAATCGATGAAGTCGAAATCGCTCGCCTTGCAACCTTTCCGGTTTTTCATGGCATCGGCAAGCTCGTAATCGAATCGTGTGCGTCGTGATGCCTCCATAAATCCTCGACCGGTTATGGATTCAAGGAATATTATGTAGGACTCTTCATCGAGCATCGGTGATTCCGGGTCATAGAGATATTTGTCGGCAAGGTCGGCGAGAAGATTGTAGGCTACGGTGTCGGCTTCAGCGTGCTGCATCAATCGCGGCACAGCGGTTTTGAGTGTGTCGGCGGGAGTGTGGGGGAACAGACTCAGATAGTTTACGAAGTTCTGTTCGACAAATTCATTGTTGCGGCTGCGGAGAGTGTCGGAAAAATCCATTCCGTCCCAGAAGTGCGACACAATGTATGCCGCGCGCTCTCCGGGTGTTCTGAGCGATGTCGGAACTTCGGGAAGCGGCAGTTCATCGGCTTTGGCTTCGACTGCGATGGATGCGAATGCAGCCGTCAGCACGAGCATTATCGAAAAAATGCGCAGTCTCATGACTTAGGTTCATTTTCGTTTTCACCCGGACGGAATATCGAGAAGTTGACCGAGCCATATACGCGGTGCTCCATAAACCCGGGGAGATTGGAAAAGTCATAATTCTTGGAATGCTCGATTATGACAATCGTATCGGGCTTGAGCATGGCTGAATTGAGGATCAGCTCAGGCACTTCGGCAAAGTTTTTCAAGTCGTAGGGGGGATCGGCAAAGATTATGTCGAACTTTTCGGTGCAGGTCTGCACAAACTTGAACACATCGCCTTTGATGAGATTCAGATTTATGTCGCCGAGGCGTTCGGCTACGCTCTTGATGAACCGGTATTGCACGGCGGCTTTTTCGACAGCCGTCACCCTGGCGCATTCGCGTGACAGGAACTCGATGGATATGGCTCCTGTCCCGGCAAACAGGTCGAGGGCGTTCTTCCCTTCAAAATCCACAAGATTTTCAAGAACATTGAATATGTTTTCCCTTGCAAAATCGGTGGTGGGACGTGCCGATATGTTGCTTGGCACGTCGAAGCGCCGTCTGCCGTATTTTCCTCTTATTATTCGCATAATGGTAAAACTATTAAATCGAATGGAGCTTTCATTGTGTCCTTTGCCGCCTTGAATATCGTGGACGGAAATATGACAGGCATGACATAGCCCACATATCTGCGGAGTATCGGAGTGATCTCTTCTCTGATGTCGGAGTTGCCCGAAATAAGGATCTCGTGGTCGGAGCCGTTCTCTTTCAGTTGCTCGCGGCAAGCGAGGATGTAGTAGACGGCATCCATTTTGTCGCGGAACCTGAATGTGTTGATGAGGTGGGGCGAGTTGTTGGAGAATGAGATTATGTCGAGCGAGTCATTGCGTAGATTCACAAATATCTTTCCTGCGGTGCCGAGACGGTCGCTTTTGCTGAAGTAGCGTATCAACGGCACTACATGATGAAGGATCTCGGGATTGTTGAATGTGCGGCGGAGAAATGCTGTAAGCCTTGTCTCCGGCTTTAGCATAACCGAGATTCCGGTGTCGTGCATTGGGATATTCAACAACTCAGTCTCATTGTCATCGTTCACAAGCAGCTTGTCGGCGACCATTCCGGCAAGGATTTCATCGGTGCTCGCCCATTCGGGGGTTATTGCGTATTCCGTTGTCGCGATTATCACCGTGATTTTATTGAAATCACCAAGCAATACCGGATTGTCGTAGACGGTTTCCTCAAGCGCTGCGATTTGGGATAATGCGGTGTCGAGACGTATGCTGCGATATATGATTGAGTCCTCCTCGTCGCCATTGTAAATCATCACGTCAAGACGTGCCGGTTCCACCCTCAGGATGAGGTTGTAGAGCCGTGGATTGGCAATTAGCGAACTGTCAAGGGGTTGCTGTGTCATTGTCGTTAAAATGCATTGCGGAAGTTTCCGTTTCCAAAATTTCGTTGTCCGTTGGAACTGCCCGGTCCGAAGAAGTTTTCGTCGTTGAATCCGTCGTCTTCTTCCTCGTCGGTTATTTCATTGCCGTTTTCATCGACATAGGTTCCGTCTTTGTTCCTGCGACGTTTTTTCTCTTTGGGCTTGTTCTTTATGAGTTCTTTAGGCTTCTGTAGATCAACGGGAGTTTCAAAGATGTTCCACCGCTGTTCCACCTCCCAATTCTTCTTGAGCACAATCTTTTTAGGACAATAATAGGTTTCCTCGGGCTGGATGCTGTCGAGGATTCCGGTGTCATACTTGCCGTTGTTGTTGCGGTCGATGTACAAGCGCGCGTAGTATTCGCCTGCCTGCATATAGGGGAACACCGCCTCGCCGTTGATCAGCGGAGCCGATGCTATCGGTTTGTCGCCTTTGTCAAGCACTTCGATGATCGCCGAGTCGCTTACGCCGGTTACCGAGAAATAGAGCGGCGAGTAGTCCTCGTTTTGACGCACATTGATCTCTTGGGAGAATTGGCGGTTGACTTCATTGTAAATGTCGGCTATCGCTCCCGAGTCGGCAGTGAAGCGGTATTTCGCTCCCGGCTCCCACTTGTAGTCCATTTTGTAGCTCATGAGACCCAGTGAATCCACTTTCACGATAGGAGGCACGGGAATGGTGTCCCACAATGTGTCGACCTGAAGCTCAAGATGCAGGAGGTCGTGGCGTATTGTGTCGATCGGTTGCGCGAACTTCAAATATAGCGGAGCGTATATTTCCTGAGTGCTTCCGCCCGGAACCGTGATTTTCAAGGCTCTCTTTTTAGCCTCTTCGGCATTCATCTCAGCTTTGATCGAGTCGATGTCCTCGCCCTTCTTTTCGGCGCGTTTCACTCGCTTTTCCCAGTCCTTCGCAGCCTGTTCTTTTTGCCGGGCTTCCTCACGCGCTCCTTTGAACAGCACACGAAGCGTGTCGGTTCCCCACACGAGCTCCTGATTGGGATCGGTGCGGTTATACCCCAACGCTATCATCAGGGTGTCCTGCTTGATGAGGGTGGTGTCGGTTATGAAGTATTCGAGGGTGTCGAGCGTGGCTACGGTGTTCAGCTTTGCCCACTCCGATATGTCCATATCGGGTTGCGGTCCGTTGAGCAGTGTTATTTTAGGCAGCGAATCGGCAGGAGCCGAGAATTGTATCGTGAGGCGTTTTCTGTCGGGGCGCTGGTAGTCTTTGAGATACTGTGCGAGATTTCCCTCGTTGAACCATGTGAGCAGAATGTCATTGGGCAGATATTCAGTCACGGTGTGGTTAATGATTGTGTCGGTGCCGTTTTCAAGCCGCAGTGTGTCGACATGAGTGTCGGTCGATGATGAGGGGGATATGGTCACATCATAGAAGGCGACATCTTCCGACGGGTCCCAATGGTAGTCGCGGTTCACGTCGTTGATGGCATATATGCGATAAGCGCCGGGGTGAAGACCTCGGATGGTGAATTGACCCTGCTGGTTGGTGCGCGCGATGCGTTCAAGCGGCAGCGTCCTGACGGCAGTGTCCGACAGGTTGCTGTAGACTCCCACGAGCATTCCCTGCGCCGGTTCGAGCGTGCGCGCTTCAAACACCATTCCCGACACTTGCATCGAGTCGATGGAATCGCCGGTAGAGAAGTCGATGGCAAATCCGTCAAGCTCGTTGGACTCGTTCAGGTCCTGTATGGCATCGGAAAAGTCAATCGTGTAGGTCATGTCGGGTATCAAAGTGTCACGCAGCTCTACGGTCACTTTCTTACCGTTTGCCGTGACCGAAGGGATGTTTTTTTGAGCCGGCGACACCACCACCTTGTTCATGACATCCTGCACCTGCACATTCTCATTGAATGTGACCGTGATTTTATTGCCCTTGAAGTTGGTGCTGCCTATTTCCGGATTGCTCCCTACATATTCAGGTGGGTCAATGTCGTAGTCGCCACCTGTGGGGCGCCCTATGGAGGCGCACGCCGCCAGGATGATCCCGACAGGAGCGGCAATAAGCCATCTCATCTTTCCCGATTCATTCCATTTGCTCATATTGCCACAAAGTTACGCTTTTCCACAAAATCGGCAAAGCGACGGGGCAAAATATGATTGCTGTTTCGGTGGTTTTGGTGTCGCCGGGAGCCGGTTTTTCATGAGTATCGGTGATTTTGGTAGCAACATACTCTAAACTGGTAGGCGGAAAGTGACGAATAACGTGTTATTTTGCAATATGAAAAGAATATATGTAACTTTAGTTTTCTTAATGTCATTGGTTATGGCTAATTCTCAAAATCCAACTAAACTAACCGGGAAACCGTCGGAAATCAAACAGACTGCCGGACGCGCGCAGTTGGGCGAGTTCGCTCCGAAATTTGCTCAGCTCAATGATGATGTGCTGTTTGGCGAAGTATGGAGCCGCACCGACAAACTTGCGTTGCGTGACCGTAGTATCGTCACCGTCACCGCTCTTGTGAGCAGCGGCATTATCGACTCGTCGCTTACATTCCACTTGCAGGAAGCGAAAAAGAATGGGGTGACACGCACTGAAATTGCCGAAATCTTGACGCAAGTGGCGTTTTATGCCGGTTGGCCTAAGGCGTGGGGAGCTTTCCGTCAGGCTAAGGAGGTGTGGAATGATGAATCGGAAGCTGCCGGTGAGCGAGAGAGCTTTGAGCGTGAGATGATTTTCCCGATAGGCGAGCCCAACGATGCCTATGCCAAGTATTTCATCGGACAGAGTTATCTCGCTCCGATTTCAACCGAGCAGATCAATATTGCCAACGTAACTTTTGAGCCCGGTTGCCGAAATAATTGGCACATCCACCATGCTACCGAGGGTGGCGGACAGTTGCTAATCTGTGTCGCCGGAGAAGGGTGGTATCAGGAGTGGGGTAAACCCGCGCAAAAGCTTCTGCCGGGCGATGTGGTGAATATTCCCGCAAATGTGAAGCATTGGCATGGCGCGGCTAAGGACAAGTGGTTTGCTCATCTTGCCATGTCGCCTGTCGGGGAGAATGTATCAAATGAATGGCTTGAGCCTGTTGACGATGCCGATTACAATGCTCTTCCATGATAATCTGATATACATGCAAAAAGCCACGGAATTTCCGTGGCTTTTCTTATGCGTAAGGTGAAAATTAGTATTCCACTGTCAATGGAGCTGAGGTTGCTACGCTGCTGAGGTATTTTCCCCATTCCTCCATGGAAGGGATGTTTTCTTTGTCCCAAGAGAATCCGAACAGGTATTCGAGAGTGTCGGCTGGCTCAAAATTGGCATATCCCAGAACATGACCGTGAGCCACTTTCACGCTGTCAACACCTTGAGGGAACAGCACGCCCAATTGAGCGCGACCGTTGCCTTCGCGTTGCAAGGGGTCGGCGTATGCCACCCATCCCTCTTCAGCATCCATCATCGCAGGCATCTCGTCGCGTAGAGGTATTCCGGCTACTATGGAGTAAGGCTTTGTGAGACCTTCGTAGCTCACCTTGCAATTGTTCATGAAGGTTCCTGAATCGAGGGTTATGAGGCGGTGTTCGATCACGGCAGTGTCGGTGCCAACGGTTGCAGGGGTGAAAGTGAGGTCGGCAGTGAAGCGCAGAGGGCCGTTGTCAAGTATCTCCACAGTGTCCCAGCACCAGGGGTAGAATATCGAGTCATTTTCCACAAGCGCCGCTGTTCCGGCGCCTAAAGTGGGACCTACGGCATAGCAGTCCATGCCGAGTCCGTTATCCCAATGATAGGAGATTGAGTGGCTGAATTCCTTAGCTTTCTCGGGGTCGACTTTTTTGAGGGAATCATGGATTGCCTTGTTTGCCGGATCGAGGTGTGTGGTGATGATTTCCTCAATTATAGGTCGTCCCACATCATGCTTCAGGAATATGTCATATCCGAAACCGCGTTCACCTTTTTTCTGTGTTGCGGGACCGTAGGCTCTGAATCCGGCTTTATCGTTTTCCCAAGAAAGGTCGTCGGCACGTTCAGGATACACACGTCCGGTGGTTACCACGTGATATGAGCGTAGAGTGTCGCTCGGGAGGATTGAGTATGTTGCCACATCGCCGGCGGCTACAGTGGCAGGAAAAATCAGATACCCGTCATAGGTCATCTGCGAAGGAAGTTCATTGCCATTGGAGTCGGTCACATAAAAATATTCCGCACCAAGACGTTGTGCCACAGCCGAAGCCGGAACTTGGACAATTTCGCCTGTACGGTCGATTTCAGAACTGTTGGTTACGGTGACTTCCATGGCATTGCGTGATGTGCAAGCCGATGACAGCAGGATTAAGCTTGAATAAATCAGGAAATGTTTCATTGTAAATTAAAATGTTGATAGATTGAAACGGATTACAAGTTGGTTGATCTATGGTGCAAAGATACAAATAAGTCGAGCGCAAAACCAAATTTTCCTCGATATTACTGAGCATGAACATCCATGACATTTTGCATGCATTCGCAGCAAGAATGTGTGGGGTGTCAGATTTTGGACTAAAATTGCTAACTTTGCGCTTCAAAATGCAATCTTATCAATTATTGCAGTAGATAGTATCATTATTTTTTTGACAATTGCTTTATGGAAAAAGATGATTCGCGGCAGGTGGAGAAAACCACGTTCATGGTTCTGTTCGCTATTAGCCTCGCTCACATGTTGAATGATGCGGTCCAGTCAGTAGTCCCGTCGATATATCCTATAATAAAGGATGATTTCGGACTTTCGTTCGCACAGATTGGCATTGTGACGCTTGTGTTTCAGATGACATCATCGATCTTGCAGCCGTTTGTGGGCAGATATGCCGACAAGCATCCGAGCCCCTATGCTCTCACGCTCGGTATGTGTTTCACTTTGTGCGGACTGTTGTTGCTTGCTTTCTCCAATAATTTCATGATGATCATATTCTCGGTTTCCGTCATAGGCATGGGGTCATCGATATTTCATCCTGAGGCGTCGCGAGTGGCACAGCTCGCCGCCGGACGTAAGAAAGGACTTGCGCAGTCGATATTCCAGGTCGGAGGTAACGGAGGAGGCGCGATAGGACCGTTGCTTGCGGCTATCATCGTGTTGCCTCACGGACAGCGTTCGATCGTGTGGTTTGGCATCGCTGCAATTATCGGCGGAATTGTTGTGACGCGTGTGGGAAAATGGTACAGCCATAAAATTGCAGCCAACATGACTAAAGAGCTGAAAAAATCACGCTCCTTGCTTGCTCTTACTCCCCGGCAGATAAACCGGGCGATGCTTGTGCTTGTCATTCTTACATTTTCCAAGCAATTTTATCTTGCGAGCATGACCAGCTATTTCACGTTCTTTCTGATTGATAAATTCGGGATGTCGATTCAGCATTCCCAGCTATGCCTCTTTGCGTTTCTCGCGGCATCGGCTGTGGGAATCATCGCCGGGGGCGTGATAGGCGATAAGATAGGGCGTAAATATGTGATATGGGGATCAATCCTCGGGGCGGCTCCGTTCACTCTTCTGTTGCCTTATGTGGGGCTGTGGGCTACTATTATTCTTGCCGTTGTGATAGGACTTGTCATCTCGTCGGCATTTTCTGCGATATTGGTTTTCGCCACTGAGCTGAAGCCCGGCAATGTGGGTACTATCGCCGGATTGTTTTTCGGTCTCTCGTTCGGACTCGGCGGAGTGGGTGCCGCTTTCTTCGGATGGCTTGCCGACAGAACAAGCGTCGAATTCATATTCCAAATAAGCACTCTGCTGCCGCTTTTGGGTATTGTGGCAGCATTTCTCCCCAATATGAAGCAGATTGACAAGGCGTAGTCAGGCTGTAAAAGACATAAATTGACGATGAAAAATACAAAATGCTGATTTTTTTTGTCAATTAAGAAATATATCGTATCTTTGCATCCGAAAATCGCACTCGGGGTGTAGCACAGTTGGCAGCGCGCCACGTTCGGGACGTGGAGGTCGGAAGTTCGAGTCTTCTCACCCCGACTAAAATCTTAAAATGAACTGTTACCAATCAGGTAGCGGTTCATTTTTTTAGTGTTCGGTAAAAATGTAGAAAGATTTGGATGCGGAGATGCTCTTGTCGGTGTGAACCGCAAGAGTACTGCTGCAAGCCGGTGCTTCAGAATCACCCAAATGTAGTGACGCACGGCTCGTGCGTCAGAATACCATATCTGATATTCAATTCGTTATGGCGGAAGCTCGAACCGAGTCCCTACAATTACGGATAAAATTCTTTTTTTGTAACACCCGCTTAGATATGTGAAGATGTGTGTCGCTGGGAGCTCTCGGAGCGTATGGGGAATGAATGCGTATCCCCGAAACCGGTAGTGACGGCAGCTTCGTGT
>JAMPGZ010000001.1:35670-221851 GCA_023663655.1 Lachnospiraceae bacterium | reverse complement strand
CGACCCTCAGCTTGGAAGGCTGATGCTCTATCAACTGAGCTACTTCCGCAATTGGGAGTGGGCGAAGATGGATTCGAACCACCGAAGGTAAAAACCAGCAGATTTACAGTCTGCCCCATTTGGCCACTCTGGTATTCGCCCTACACAATTAATTCAGGTTGAAAGTAATTACTCTCCCTTTATTCGAGCCTCTTGTCGGATTCGAACCAACGACCCCGAGATTACAAATCACGTGCTCTGGCCAACTGAGCTAAAGAGGCAATTGTGTATTTACTCGCTTTCTCTACCCCTTGGAGGTCGAAAGCGGTGCAAAGTTACGCAGGATTTTTATACTATCCAAATTTTTTTCGCCAAAAATGCGTTTTTCATCAAAATTATGTTTCCAACACGCATTTTCGACATCGGCTCTCTTGCCTTTCGCGACTTTACGGCTGCAAAGGTAATCATTTTTATCATCATCCCACAAGGCAACACGGCTTTTTTTTCGTATGTTTGCAAAAGATCTTTGACAACATTATTATATGGATAAAAACATAACACGCCGCATCGGCGACTTACGGAAAAAAATGCGTGCCGCAGAAATTGCCGCGACGATAATCCCGCACTCCGACCCGCACCAGAGCGAATATATGTCGCCTCACTGGCACCTGAGGGAATTTTTCAGCAGATTCTCAGGATCGGCAGGAACTCTCGTCGTAACTCTCGACGAAGCTCTCCTGTGGACCGACTCCCGATATTTCCTTCAAGCCGCCGACCAGCTTGAAGGATCGTCAATCATATTGATGAAAGACGGGCTTCCTGAAACTCCGACAATCAACGGCTACATATCATCCGCGCTAACTGAGGGATCAACCGTGGGCATCGACGCAATGACATTTTCAGTGGCGGCTCTCGACAAACTGAAATCCGACTTGGCAAAGAAAGGAATATCAATTGACACCGACTTCCATCCCGCCGAAGGGATATGGAACGACCGACCACCGCTGCCAGCCGACAAGGCATTCGTTCACAAAACTGAATATAGCGGCGAAGAGGCGGCTTCAAAAATCAAACGCATATTGAAAGAGGTCGACCAAGCCGGAGCCGACTCAATATTCATCAGCGCTCTCGACGAAATAGCATGGTTGCTCAACATACGCGGCAACGATGTAAGCTACAACCCCGTGGTCACAAGTTTCCTTTTCCTCGCTCCGGAAGGCTCGACGCTATTTGTGGAAGGAGCAAAAATCGACAGCGATGTGAAAAAACATCTGTCGGGACTCGGCATAGAGACAAGGCACTACGACAGAGCGCTCGAATTCCTCGAAACCCTGCCTCAAGAAGCCCGCGTGATGGTCGATCCGGCAACATCTCCGGCTATAATCCCGGTTAAACTCGCCAACAGAATGATAGCTGCCACATCACCGGTAAAACTGCCGAAGGCTATCAGAAACGACATCCAGATCGACGGACTGCGTAAGGCTATGACCCGCGACGGCGTGGCGCTCGTCAACGCATTCATGGAGATAGAACGACGGCTTGCCGACGGCACACAAACCACCGAGCTCGACGTGTGCAGCATCATCACCCGCCACCGCTCACTCCAGCCGCTATACTTCGACGACAGCTTCGGCACCATCGCCGGCTACCGTCAGCACGGAGCCATCGTACACTACGAGCCCGACGAAGAGTCGGATGCCACATTGGAGCCATCGGGACTGCTGCTCATCGACTCGGGAGCGCAATATCTCGACGGGACAACCGACATAACCCGCACGATATCGCTCGGCGATCCCACTCCCGAAGAGTGCCACGACTTCACCCTTGTGCTCATGGGTCACATCGACCTCGCATCCGCGCTGTTCCCTGAAGGCACAAGAGGAGCGCAGCTCGACGTGCTCGCCCGCCAATATCTGTGGAAAGAAGGAAAGACATTCCTCCACGGCACAGGTCACGGAGTTGGGCACTTCCTCAACGTGCATGAAGGTCCGCAGAGCATACGCCTGCAAGAGAACCCCGTGGCGCTTCAGCCGGGAATGCTCACATCCAATGAGCCGGGACTTTACGTGACCGGAAAATACGGCATACGCAGTGAAAACCTCATCCTGACAGTTCCGGCACTCTCCACTCCCGACGGCGGCAACTTCCTCCGTTTCGAGACCGTCACCCTGTTCCCCTTCGACACAAAACTTGTCGACACCACGATGATGACAGAAGCCCAGATCAAGTGGCTCAACGACTACCATAAGCGAGTCTACGACACCCTGTCGCCCCATCTGAGCGCCGATGCAGCCCAATGGCTCGCCCGCAAAACCGAGCCGGTAATGAAAAATCCCTATAATTTCGACTAAACACTAAAATCCCTACAATATAATGGCTTTAATAAAAACAGTTAGAGGATTCACTCCTCAGATAGGCAAAAACTGCTACCTCGCCGACAACGCCACAATAATAGGCGACGTTGTGATGGGCGACGATTGCAGTGTGTGGTTCAACACAGTACTTCGCGGCGACGTCAACTCGATACGCATAGGCAACCGCGTCAACATCCAGGACGGCTCGGTGCTCCACACACTGTATCAGAAATCGACAATCGAGATAGGCAACGACGTGTCAATCGGGCACAATGTCACTATACACGGAGCCAAAATCCACGACTTCGCGCTCGTGGGAATGGGCGCCGTGGTGATGGACGACGCCGTTGTAGGCGAAGGCGCCCTCGTAGCTGCCGGAAGCGTGGTGCTGTCACGCACACAGATAGGTCCCAACGAACTGTGGGGCGGCGCTCCTGCAAAATTCATCAAGATGGTCGACCCTGCGCAAAGCAAGGAAATCAACCAGAAGATAGCCAAAAATTATCTCATGTACTCGACCTGGTATGACGCCGAGCTCGACAACGAGCACGCCGTCAAAGACGAGACCGAAGCATAGACAAGCCAAAAATAGCGAGGGTGTGCCTGAATCATATCGGCACACCCTCGCTATATTTATATCAAATCGATTTTACGAATCAGTTTCCGTATTTCTTTGACTGCTCCTTCACAAGGTCAAGGTCATCGAAATAGTTGATCTTCATCGCGGCACGCACCTCATCGAGTGTCTTCGCGGCAACCTCACGAGCCTTTTCCGAACCCTCTTTCAAGATGTCGTATACAGCCGGGATGTTCTGCTCCCACTCCTTGCGGCGTTCGCGTATCGGAGCGAGCGTCTCCTCAAGCACGTTGATAAGGAACTTCTTCACGGTGCCGTCACCAAGACCGCCACGGGTGTAATGATCTTTGAGCTCCTGAAGATTTTTATACTCCGGCAGATACTTTTCAAAATGTCCGTCATTGCTGAACGCGTCAAGATATATGAACGGACAGTTCCCCTCAAGATGTCCCGGATCAGAGATGTTGAGATGCTGCGGGTCGGTGTACATGCTCTTCACTTTCTTAGCCACCTCCTTTGCTGTGTCGCTCAGATAAATGCAGTTTCCAAGCGATTTGCTCATCTTAGCCTGACCGTCGGTGCCGGGAAGACGCATACACACCTGATTTTCCGGAAGCATGATCTCAGGCATGGCGAGAGTGTCGCCGTAGATGTGGTTGAAGCGCGTCACAATCTCACGGGTAAGCTCGATCATAGGAGCCTGATCCTCCCCTACAGGGACAACCGTAGCCTTGAACGCTGTGATGTCAGAAGCCTGGCTCACCGGATAGCAGAAAAATCCCACCGGAATGCTCTGCTCGAAATTGCGCATCTTGATCTCGGTCTTGACTGTAGGATTACGCTGCACGCGCGCCACCGACACAAGATTCATGTAGTAAAATGCAAGCTCGGTCAATTCGGGCACCTGCGACTGGATGAAAATAGTTGTCTTAGCCGGGTCAATGCCCACCGACAGATAGTCCAACGCCACCTCAATGACATTTTGACGCACCTTTTCGGGATTGTCTGCATTGTCGGTCAACGCCTGAGCATCGGCGATCATCACAAATATTTTATCAAACTCGCCTGAGTTCTGCAACTCCACCCTGCGTTTAAGCGAGCCTACGAAGTGTCCTAAATGCAATTTACCGGTAGGACGGTCGCCGGTCAATATAACTTTCTCCATGAATTCAGTTTATCTTTTTACAACGCCAAAATTACAAATTTTCTGCGACTTTCTCAGCCAACGGCAAGGAAAAACAGCACATTGCCTACAAAAGCATCGCCGGCAAGGGTGAATCTATCTCCCCTGCCGGCGTTTACCATCAATAGTCTCTGTGAATCCTAAGAATTTATCTTCGACATGAGCTGACGCTGTATCTCAGGAGTTCCGGCGACTATCGACACATTGCGGTCATCCCTGAACGACTCGGCTTTTCCTCCTGCCTCGGCAAGAATCAACAGAGCGGCGTTGACATCCCATTCATGCAGATTCATTTCCCAATAACCGTCAAGAAATCCTGCCGCGCAATAACAGATGTCGACCGCAGCCGAGCCCAGCCGCCTCAATCCTCTCACGCACGGCATCACGCGCGCTACATTGTCAAGATTGTTGTCGGGATTGGTATCCTTGTCGACCGGAAATCCCGTCGACACTACGCTATGGTCAAGCCGAGTCTTTCCCGACACCTTGATCGGAGCGCCGTTTAGCATCGCGCCCTCGCCCTTGACCGCATGAAACAACTCATCCATATAAGGAGCGTAGACCACTCCCGCCACCGTCTCGCCATTATGCTCAATTCCGATCGACACACAGAACAGCGGCAATCCCTGACTGAAATTGGTGGTGCCGTCAAGCGGATCGATCACCCACCTGAATTCACCCGAATGCTCATCAGATCCCGACTCCTCCGAGAGTATCGAATGATCGGGATAGGTCGAGCGTATATGGTCGAGCAGCAGTTTTTCAGCAGCTTTGTCGGCAGCAGTCACAATGTCACTGTCATTCAATTTTGACTGTATCGACAATTCATTGCCTCTGAAATAGCGCAGATGCACGGCTCCCGCCTCTCTTGCCCAAGAAATAGCATTAAGCAGTATGGAAGTATAATCCATGTTCATAATCTATATTTTAAATTCTATATAATAATGTAACGTAAAATATCGTCAATATGATTTGAAAACTACCTCAATTATTTCAAGGGCGAGTCACTTAGGTTGCCTAATCCAGCGATACAGGAGTAAGGGTGATGGAGGTCACGTCGGTCGGTTGTCCGCCTTCAGGCATTGTTAGCGTCAAAGTGTGGCGTCCGGGATTGTCAAATTTCAGCCAACCTATAGGACGGTTGCAGAAGATTCCCGAAGCGCGTTGGCGATTCTGCACGAAATGACCTTCGCCGTTCTCAAATTTCCACACTGCCGGTCCGTCGCCTCTCACTTTCATTTCCACCTGGAACACCGTAGGCTCTTTCACATCGAAAGTCCATGACAGTTTTCCACCGGTATTGAGGTCCTTGACACACTGTGCGTGCTTCCATTCGCCAAACTTTTCCATCCATGCCGATTTATACATCGAGCAATCGGTCTTATCGGCAAATATCACCGACAGCTCACCGGTGCCAAGTTCTGGATCGGCGGCAAATGAAGGATCCACATCAATCTCATCGCCCTTCACCGTAAGTTCCACAATGCTCACCATCGGATTAGGCTGGCGATAAGGCACCTGCACCACAGTCCATCCATCCTCCTTAACCGCTTTCACCTTTTCACGCTTGTCACCGTTTATCACAGCGGCAGCCGACACCTCATTTTTAAGCCCGGGAAGATATAGTTTACCGGTCGAAGGCCACTTGTAGACAGCGAGGTACAATTTGTTGCCCTGACGCACCACATCGCCCCACGGCAATGCGTGCTTCCACGGAGATGCCCCCGCACCATAAATGACCTGAGGATGGGCTGCGATCCATTTTCCCGACGAGCGCAATGCCTGAGCCGCATATTCCGGAATGTCGCCATTACCGTCGGGACCCACGTTGAGCATATATGTTCCGCCACGGGCTATGGTCGAAATAAGATATTCGAGAATCTGTTTCGGCGACTTCCAGTTGTTGTCATACCATGCGTATGCCCAAGAATCGTTTGTCACGTCCACGCTCTCCCACATTCCTTCCACATTCTCAAGCGGCACCTCCATGTCGCCGAGAGTGCGGTAGTCGCCAAGATTATATCCCACGCGACCCGACACCAAGGCATGAGGCTGATTGCGGTGAACCACATCGACCAGTTGCTGAGCATACTCTTTAGGCATTTTGCCGGGGGTGTCAAACCACACCAGTTCGATATCGCCGTAATTCTTGGTTATCTCCTCCACCTGAGGAAGGCATTTTGAGAAAAAATAATCGGTGAAATCCTTTGGATTGCCATCCATGTCAACCGACGGCCCCCCGCTCGCGCCCGGAGTGGTCCAGTCCTGATTATGCGAATAGTAGAACCCGAATCCGAGCCCGTATTCCTTGCACGCCTCAGCCAGCTCCTTCATCGGGTCACGCCCGAAAGGAGTCGCGTCCACGATATTGAATTTATCAGCTTTAGTGCCAAACATCGAGAAACCCTCATGGTGCTTGCTGGTAATGATTATATACTTCATTCCGGCATCCTTGGCAAGAGCCGCAATTTTTCTCGCATCGAAATTCACCGGGTTAAACGACTTGGCGGCGGCACGATATTCAATCTTATCGCAATTAGCCATACGCCGGTCCATAATCCATTCGCCTATGCCATAATGAGTTTTTCCTTTCCACTTGTTGCCAAGATGAGAATATAGCCCCCAGTGGATAAACATGGCATAATTGCCCCAGTCAAAGAGCTTGCCTCTCACAATCGAATCACCACTCACTTTCACAATGTCTCCCGCGCCCCACATCTCATTCATTTCCTGGGCGGAAGAAACTGCCGGCGACATAGCACACACGGCACCGACAGCAATCGCTGTCAATTTCCTTAATTTCATAAAAATACAAGTTGAATATTGATAAAAAACTTCGGGGCACATATCCCCGAAGTGATAAAATACATTGATTAATTTTCTTCCGATACCGGCAACTGACGGCGGAACACCTCCTTGAACGAGATCAATGACTCGGTTCTCGCCAGTCCAAGACCCTGCAACTGCTCGTGGATGATGTGAAGCAGATGGTCGTTGTTGCGGGCAAATAATTTGATGAACAAATCATACTGACCTGTGGTGTAATGCACCTCCACCACTTCAGGTATCGCCTTAAGCTGCTCCACTACCTCATCGAACTTTGAAGGATCCTTCAGGAAAAATCCGATATAAGCACAGGTGTCGTAACCAACCGCCGACGGATTGATAAGGCATTCTGTTCCTTTCAGAACTCCAAGAGCCATCAATTTCTGAATGCGCTGATGTATCGCTGCGCCGGAAACTCCGCATTCACGGGCAATCTCAAGGAAAGGCTTTCGTCCGTTAGCCGAAAGCATTTTAAGAATCTTATAATCAAGAGTGTCTAATTGTGGTTTAGCCATATAACCTTTTTAAGAATTTATGTGATATGAATTATTATTCTGTTTTAGTATTACAAAATTACGAATAAAATCATTAATACGTCAAGAATTATGCCTAATTTTACAACATATTTCAACAGAGCCAGTCACAATGAACAATTCCATGCCATATATCGAAGCATTAAATCCGTCAAACGAAAACATAGAACGATTCCGCGAGATATATTTCATGTCATTCCCTGAAGAGGAACGACGACCCTGGGAGCAAATGAACAGCTTTCTGCTTGGCGGCAACGAACAGTTCCGCGCATTCGCCATCATGGATCACGAAATATTGATAGGATTCATCACCGTGTGGACGCTGCAAGGCATGAATTATATCGAACACTTCGCCGTAAGCCACGACCGACGAGGAAACGGCACCGGACACCACGCACTCCGTTCGCTCATGGAGACCATTCCCGGCAATTACGTGCTCGAAGTCGAGCCTAAAGAAACCGGAGAGATAGCCTGTCGCCGAATAAGGTTCTATTCCAAGCTCGGCTTCACACCGCGCGAAGAGTTTTTCTACCTTCAGCCACCATACGCCGACGGACTTCCTGAGGTGCCGCTCACGCTTATGACAGCCGGTGATGTCGATCCGGAAAATGCTGCAAAACAGCTTTGGTATGTTGTTTATCATAAAAAAGCAGTCAACTGATTGGCTTTTGATTTGTTTTTACATATATTTGCATTCATTCGCAAAACCTTTTTTAATATGCCAAAATTCAAATATATCCTCATATACACACTATTGCCCGCTCTGTGGGCTGCAAGTTTCCTATACAGTTGCGGCAGCTCGGTATCTGACAAGCCGGTGATAACAGTAAGCATCCAGCCTCAAAAATATCTGCTTGAGAAAATAGCCGGTGACAAATGGGACGTGAAATGCCTGCTCAGCAACGGGGCAAATCCCGAATCCTACGACCCGAGCCTCACTCATCTGCTGAACCTCGAAAACAGCACCGCTTATTTCCGCATCGGCAACATCCCCTTCGAGAGCGCCATAATCACAAAGGTGACCAAAAACAAGCCTGACCTCAAGATTATCGACAGTTCAACAGGCATCGCGCTCATAACCGGAACACATTCGGGCCACGCCGGCGACTCGGAAATAGACCCGCACACCTGGACTTCGGTAAAAAATGCAAAGAAAATAGCCTCCAATATGTACAACGGACTGGTGGAAATCGATCCGTCAAACAAAGGCACCTACACACGGAATTTCAAAAATCTGCTACATTCGCTCGACAGCCTTGACAATTCCATCAAAGAACGTCTCGACTCACATCGCGGGGAAGCATTCATCGTGTGGCATCCGTCACTCAGCTATTTTGCCCGTGATTACGGACTGCGGCAAATATCACTGAGCCCCGAAGGGAAGGAAGCGTCAGTGACTATGATGCAGAACGCGATCGACCAGGCTAAAGAAGCAGGAGCCAAGGTGCTCTTCTTCCAGAAAGATATCGACTCACGCCAAGCCTCGGTAGCAAACGAGCAGATCGATGCCAAGCTCGTCAATATAAATCCGCTCAATTATAATTGGGAAGAAGAAATAACCGTCATCGCCGATGCACTCTCACAGCAATAGCTTGATAGCACTGCAAAATATCTCGATGAGATATGACCGCAGGACAATCCTAAACAATATAGACCTTGACATAAGAAAGGGCGACTTCCTTGCCGTAACCGGACCTAACGGCGGAGGCAAGACGACTTTGCTGAGAATATTGCTGAAATTGCTGAAGCCCACCGTCGGCACTGTGAAATACAGTTTTTCTGATTCCGGCAACAGGTTGCCCATAGGATATCTGCCTCAAAAGAACCTCATCGACCAGCGGTTTCCGATCACAGTGAAAGAGGTAATCAATCTGGGATTGATGGCGGTGACCGACTTGTCAAAACAGGAAAAAGAAGCCCGCCTTGCTGAAACCATAGAGCTGCTCGGACTTGCCGATCATGCCGGCAACACCATCGGCGAAATATCGGGAGGACAGCTACAACGCACTCTTTTCGGAAGAGCGATCATCTCCCGGCCTCAGATGCTGGTGCTCGACGAGCCATTGAGCTACCTCGACAAGCACTATGAAAAAAAAATGTATGAGATAATCGAAAGTCTTATGCCGAGCACCACCTTCGTGCTCGTGTCACATGAAATGTCGATTATCGCCGAGATGGCAAACCGCCACATAATAATCGACCACTCGCTCCACGAATGCACGGCAAGCCATCATTTCGCCCGCCATTCATGTGACGACTAACTTCCGAGCACAAGGAACACGAGACCCACAAGCAGCACCCCGAGATCTATCAACTTCAGGCGTATATGCTTCTCATGCAACGCTATCACCCCGTAGAAGAAGGAGACGATAACCGATCCGCGGCGTATCATCGACACCACGGCAATCATCGAGCCGTCGATTGACAGCGAATAGAAATACGCTATGTCGGCAATGGTGAGAAACAGCGAGATAAGCGGTATAGCCCATTTCCACTTGAAGGGCGTGCGTTCTTTGCGGAAATAGAGTATTATCCCTATCGCCACACCCATTATGATCATCTGATAGAACGAGTACCACGCCTGAACCTCAAGCGGCTCATAGCTTTTCAACAGATATTTGTCATACAGCGCGCTGACAGCACCCATCACCGTAGCTCCGATACTGAACCACAGCCACCGCGAGTGAGCGAATGAGAATCCCTCCTTGCCACCCACTCGGCTTATGAAAAACAGCGACCAGAAGCCAAGCAGGATACCCACCCACTGCATCCAGTTAAGCTGCTCATGAAATATGATGAGCGCGCCCACGAGCACAATCACCGGACGCGAGGCGTTGATAGGACCGGCTATGGTGAGCGGCAGATGCTTCAAGCCGAAGTAGCCGAGCAACCATGACGACAAGACGATAAACGACTTTATTATTATCTCAAAGTGTCCGTGCCACGTGCCGCCAAGCCCTATGCTTCCCGATCCGAGACACATTATCAACACAGGCGACATGAGCACCACGCTGAACACCGTGTTCAGGAAGAGAACTACCAGCACATTATTGCCGCTTACCGATATTTTCTTGAATATGTCATAAAAGCCGAGGCACAACCCCGACACAATTGCCAATAAAATCCACATGACTCAGAAATAACTGTTGTTTATTTTTACTTAAGAGTTCTCAATATCTTAGGGTCGCCCACCATCCACAGCACATCATCGACATTGAACACAGTGCTTCCGGTCGGGTGGTCGTAAGTGCCGTCAGTGTGCTGTATCGCCACAAGCAGCGCCTTGTACTTGTCCCTGATCTGCGATGTAGCCGATGTTTTGCCTATGAGCGGCGATGTCTCCGACAGATGGATGCTCGTGAGCTTCATGTCGGCTACCTGATTGTCTGGCTCCGCATCCTCCTTTTCCACCACAGGGAGCAACTGCTCTATCTGCTCGTCGGTGCCTATCACTCCTATGACATCACCCGGAAACAATCGCTCGTTGCCGTTGGGCACCGCTATCAGCTCGCCACCGCGCTGGATGCTCGCCACATTGACCCCATAACGGCGACGCACATCGGAATCAATAAGTCTCTGCCCCACAAAAGGCGAAGAATAGCCCACCCGTATATAGGCGAGGTGCATATCGCTCACCAAGTTGTTATTCTTTCCGCTGCGGCGCAGTTCGCGCTCATTAAGATTGTCAAAGAAGCGCGACTCAATCATGCGGGTCTGCTTCTTCAGCCTGCCCGACCAAGTCCCGAGAAGTGTCACAAAGATGAAAAATCCTACCACCCATCCCACTCTCATCGAGTGAATCACACTGAGAGTGTAGACTATGAATCCCAGTGCAAGGAGCAATCGGAATATGGTCATCACTATCAACGGCACATCGAAATGGGCGTTTGCCGCACGAAGACGCTCCCTCTCGGTGCGCTTCGATGCTGGAATGGCAAGAGCCAAAAGGAATGGCGACATGAGCAGAAGAGCCGTGATACTGCATATAGCCCTGCCCCAACCCGGCGACAATTCCAGAAGCCAAGGCAACAAAATGCGTGTGCATATCAATATGACAGCAATTATGACTATCGAGTAAAGCACGATGCGCCATATATAGCGCTTGAGCACCGACAGCCACAATGCACGTGTTTCGCTCTCGGCGCTTGCCTGACCGCTGTAGCGTTCGATCAAGAAATGCAGACGTGCCGGAAGATGACGCTCCACAAGATTATATGCCGGATCGGCAAGACGGATGAAGTAAGGCGTAGTGAATGTCGTTATCACCGAAACGGCGACAACAATAGGATAAATATTGTCATCAAGCACTCCAAGCGACATACCCAACGAAGCGATGATAAACGCGAACTCACCGATCTGCGTGAGCGAGAAGCCTGACTCCATCGCTATGCGCAGCGACTGTCCTGTGATGAGCATACCGAATGTGCCAAATATTATCATGCCGACAATTACCACACATGACAATATCAATATCGGCGACCAGTATTCCACAATCACCACCGGATTAACCATCATACCCACCGAGATGAAGAACACGGCGCCAAAAAGATCTTTGACCGGTGTCACCACATCCTCTATGCGTTCGGCATAACTTATTCCCGCGATAATCGACCCCATGACAAACGCTCCGAGAGCAAGCGAGAATCCGCAATAAACCGAGAACACCGCCATGCCGAAACACAGCCCGAGACTGATGATGAGAAGAGTCTCGTTATTCAGATAACGGCGTATCGAGTTGAGCAACGACGGAAGCACATAGACCCCCACCAGAAACCATATCACAAGGAAAAACACCAGCTTGCTGATGCTGAACAGCATCTCGCTACCCTCAACGCTCTTGTTTATCGCGATCGATGACAGAATCACCATCATGAGCACGGCGAAAAGATCCTCCACAATGAGCACCGCAAACACCAGCGAGGCAAATTTCTTCTGCCTGATCCCCAAGTCGGTGAAAGCCTTTATGATGATGGTGGTGGAGGACATAGACAACATACCACCCAAAAAGAGGCTGTTCATATTGGAAAAATGCAGGAAATGACCTATGGCAAAGCCCGATGCCATCATGCCGGTGACAATCACAAGAGCCGTGACCACCGCCGAACCACCCACATTCAACAATTTTTTAAAACTGAATTCAAGTCCCAGAGAAAAGAGCAGGACCACTATGCCAAGCTGCGCCCAGAACTCGATATTGCTCTCGGTGGTGACCGACGGAAGATATTCAAAATGAGGACTGGCGAGAAAACCGGCGACAATGTATCCGAGCACCACCGGCTGCTTAAGCCACTTGAAAAGAACGGTGACAAACGCGCCAAGAATGAGAATGAATGCTAAATCGGAAACTAAATTTTCAACTTGTATTTCTGACATCGTTACACATCAACTGATGCTGACCTGATTGGCGAGCGAAATCGCCACCGTAGGCTTCACCTGCCTCAAGTCAGCAAATAATTTCATATAATTGGTATGATCCCTTATAAGAACCACAAGATTAAGACGCGTCACAGGCTCATCATAGTCATACTCCACATAGACATTGGTCAGATGCACACGATGATTCTTCAACACCTCGCGATAGCCGTCGATATCCTCGGCTATCACCGACAAGCGTATTCTTATGATACGCGATTCGGCACCGGCATTAATGTGATGTTCAAGACGCTCGATAAACAGCAGCACCACCAGCACGAGAGCCGTAGCCGCCAATGCCAACGAATAGAGCCCCACTCCCACAGCCATGCCGATGGCGGCGATAATCCATATTCCGGCGGCTGTAGTGAGTCCGCGCACCGAACCTTTCATCTGGATGATGGCGCCGGCACCGAGAAAACCGATTCCGGTCACTACCTGAGCGGCTATACGTCCGGGGTCGCCATTCTTCAGCCCGAGATACTCCTGAGGCACATATATGGAAAGAATCATTGCCAAAGTGGCACCCATCGAGATGAGGGCAAATGTGCGCACACCGGCTATCTGCCCTTTGCGTTTGCGCTCAAATCCCACAAGGCATCCGAGAAGCAAGCTGAGAGCGAGCTTGAATATCGATGATACAGTGTTTACCTCAATTGAGTTGACCTGCTGTATGAAATATTCCCAATAGGCAGTGATCATGACACTATTTCCGCAAAGTGAAGCGGCGTGAAGTCAATCGGAAATTATCGGCAAACAGCTCGACTATATATTCACCGGGGGTCAAAGTAGTGTTCACATCCCAGTAAATATGGATTCCCGGAATCTCCTCTCCCGCATATTCAATAGCCTTTTTAGCCGTGCACTGCACAGTGCCGCCTTCAAAGCTGAACGAACCGCCGTTGCCAAGGAGCGAACCTTCGGGACTGACGATGCGAAGATAAATCATCTTTTCGCCCACAGGAGTGGAATTATTCTGAGGAATTGTGAACGACACATCGAGCTGACGCGCCTTGGTCACATTCTTTTCTTTCTTGCCGTTTTTCTTAAGAGGGGTGAGGGTCACTCCGGTCACATTGAGCTTCTCGGCAAGAGTCATTCTCTCCGACAATGCCTCATTGCGTTTGGTTTCATTTGCCACACGTGTCGAGAGCTGCTGATTGCGTTCACGCATCTGCTCATTCTCAGCGCGCAGACCGGCATTTTCCTTGCCAAGCGAGTCAATCTGGGTCACATAATGGCGAAGGATATTCTTCAATGTGCCTATCTCATCCTGCAATTGCTTGATGCGCTGGGCACTCTTCTTCTTTTCTGAATTAAGTTCCTGAAGCAGTTTCTCAACCTTGCTCTTGGCGGCGGCATATTTAGTCACAAGCGAATCGCTTGCAAGAAGCTGCGACTGATTCTCATATTGGGCAAACTCGGTATTAAGCACCTGATACTCCTGAGCAAGCTGCAACTGTTCGTTGGTGAGCTGCAACTGCTCGTTGGCAAGCGTCGCCTCCTCAACTTTCTTATTCATCGACTTGGTTGTGAACACAAACGCCACAATCGCTATCACGAGCAACAGTGCAAGTAGGATAATTCCGGCAATCAGTCCTGCCGGTTTTTTAGCATTATTTTCCATTATCAACCGGGTTAAGCAATTTTAGGCTACAAATTTAGCAATTATCATTATAAATTGCAACCTAAAGCTGTTTTTGACACTCGATGCCGTCGAAATATAATCGTGGCAGTTGCCCGATTCAATTATATGTGTTAGATTTGCACCCGACAATTATCCGAAAAATTATGCAAAATCCAGTCAGCCACTTTCTGAAACAACTGTTATTCATGTCGATAATCGCCATCTTGACAACCGCATCCAACGCCAAAGAACCGCATGACGATATCTACGACGTATATCTTCTCATCGGTCAATCCAACATGGCAGGACGCGCCACAATGATCGCCGCCGACTCTGCCATGATTCCCGGAGTGTGGCTCCTGAACGCCGCCGGGGAGCCTGAACCGGCAAAGGCTCCTCTCAACCGATATTCCACAATCAGAAAAGCGATGAAGATGCAGCAGATAGGTCCCGGAGTATCATTTGGCGAAATCATGCACCGAAAGACCGGCAACAAAATCCTGCTTGTAGTCAATGCCCGTGGCGGCAGCTCAATCATGTCATGGCTCCCCGGCAACGACACCGACCGCTATCTTGAAAAAGCCGAGAGCAGAGCAAAGGAAGCGCTGACGCATGGAAAGCTGTGTGGCATACTATGGCATCAGGGGGAGACCGATGTCGAACGATCGACACCTGAATATGCTGAAAAATTTGCCGAAATCGCGTCTCATCTCCGGAATGAGTTGAATGCCGCCGATGTGCCGATCGTAGTGGGCGAGATAGGCAGATGGGGCTGGGAAGCTCCCGAAAAGATACAGTCATTCAACGACTCCGTATTAAACAGAGTGTGCCACTTAGTTCCCGACTGCGCAAAGGTGAGCAGCGAAGGACTTGAGCGCCTATACCCCGACAACGAAAAAGATCCGCATTTTTGCCGCGACGCGCAACTGGAACTCGGCAAACGATATGCCGACGCTATACTGAATTTTAAGCCGGGCAAGTGACTGTCGGGCTGATTTTGCAAAGATACGGTACAATACTATAAGATGAATAAATGCAATATGCTTTTCTTTGCATATCACATTTATAGTAACATCTTATATGAATTCAAAACTTGTATCATTATGCATCGGGGGACTCATATTGGGAGGCTCCTTAAACGCGCAGGAAACATGGCAATCGGCTCTGCTCACTCAGGACCAGTCGGGAGCCTTGACCTATCACAAAGACAAATGGGGTTTTGTTCTGCCCGATTTCAGCCAGGCGGGATATAAAAACGGGCAGGATATTCCGGTCGTAGAGCTTCCGGATAGGACAGTCATGATCAGCCCGCTCGCCGACCCCAACGCCGACAACACCAAGCACATCCAGGAAGCAATCGACAAGGCGGGAGCATTCACCCCCGACGCAAACGGCTTCAGAGGAATAGTGTATCTCACTGCAGGATTCTACAATGTCGACGGCACTATCAACCTTAAATATGACGGCGTGATCATGCGTGGCGAGGGTAATCTATACTCCGACGCCGACTCCACCGTGCTATACGCCCGAAACGCCAAGGACAAGGAGCGCAAACTCATCGTGATGGGTCCGTCAGCTTCGGGACACAACTGGGGCAACGGCAACGGCGAGAACAAAGTGAACATCGTAAATGAAAAAGTCATGCCGGGCGACTGGTCATTCCAAGTGGAGGACGCAAGCGCCTACAGCATCGGCGACCTCATCTGCATCAAATTCCCCACATCCGAGTCATGGCTTGAGGCAATGCTGTATGGCGGCAACACACAACGCACTACTGTGGAGAAGCACAACTGGAAAGCGTCAAACATCGACATATCCTATCACCGCTACATCACCAACATCGAGGGCAACACTATCGAGGTCGATGCTCCGGTATATTACACACTCGATAAAAAATACGCGCAAGCATACATCTACAAGATCCCCAATCCGGAAACAATACTCCACAATCTCGGAATAGAGAATATGCATCTTTCTTTTGAAAGAACACCAAGCAGCTCGAAAAAGGTATTGGAGCAGGACTGCATATATATGTGCTCTACCGAAAACTCATGGGTGAAAGGTGTGTCAATGACCGGATTCAACCACGCCGGAATAAAGATGACCTCCACCACCCGAAGCACCGTTGAGGACTGCTACTCCATCGACCCATCGGGATATAAGACCGGAGGAACATGGTATAACTTCGAGACATATCACCGCTCACAGCTCATCCTGTTCAAAAACTGCTACGCACGTGCCGGACGCCACCACTACCTCTCCAACGGTTGCGCCACAGTGAGCGGCATCGTCGTGAAAGATTTCCGCTCGGAAAACTCTCAGGCTACCGCCGAAGGTCACCGTATGCTCTCGCAGGGCATCCTCTTCGACAACTGGCAGGAGGTGGGCACCGTAAGCTCAAGCTGGAAAATCGGTATGTACCTGCGCAACAACATGGGCACAGCTCATGGCTGGGGAGGAACCCACAGCGTGTTCTGGAACTGCGATGTGAAGGACGGCGGCATCTATCTCGATAAAGAGCCGACAGGACAGAACTACGCCATCGGATGTACCGCCAAGAAGGGCATACGCCGTTATTACACCAAGGATGACGCCGGTTACATCTACGTCACCGGATATACCGAAAATGTGAACCGCACCGGCGTACACCAGCCCGGACTGCAGCCCGCATCACTTTACGACGCACAGAAAGCCGCTCGCAACATCTCGGCAGGCATAACATCGGCAACAATAAACACCGATGAGCCACGTGTAGAGACCGAAGGAAACATCGTGAAGGTAAAAGCAAGTGCCCATGCATCGATCGCTATATATTCTACCGACGGCAAATGCGTCCAGACAATCGATGCATCATCGGTCGACTTCGTGGAGAGCGCACCACTCAGCGAGGGTCTGTATATAATCCTCGTTCAGGAAGCAGGAAAGAAATCACACAGCAGCAAAGTAATCATTAGATAACACTCTCACATATCTTTCTTTTATCAGCAAAGCCCTGCTGCCGGTTAAGGCAACGGGGCTTTGCTACATAATATCTTGTTTAATCTCGATTAGACTGCGGGAGTCTCTTGGGCTATGCCGTCAACAAATTCATCAACGGTGACTCCGAACTCAATGCCGTCAAACAGCACTGAAGGATTGTCAATGGTTATGTTATACACATAGGAACAACCCGGTTTCCATTCTGTCACCTTGCTGCCGGTCACCGGATACATTATGCGTCCGCAGCCGGTAGTGCCAACCAACAGATAGGATGGCGTATGTGTTCCGGGGAAAAGTTTGCCTCCTGTGGCTTTGTCAAATATCTCACAATCCACGGCAATATATGCTCCGGTGAAAGCTTTATTGTCGGCATCATACGAGAGCTTGCCCAATTCCTGCGGAATGAAGAAATCAAGATTGCCGCCGGGATTGCTCTCACCAAGGTCAGTGGCTTCAGGAGTAAGAGCACGGTTGTCAGATTCACTTGTGGCAGCAAACAGTTGTATATTGTCAAGTTCCGACTGATCGTGCCAATATCCGGCAGCATCGCCGCCCGGCAACGTGGTTGTACGGGGATAGAAGAACGCTCCCTTGGTATAGACATTGCCTATCACCACTTTATTTATTTTAACCGTGATTGTGGAATTAGAGCTCGACAAGTAGACATTAACCTTCGACAAAGCATGGCGGAAATTAATGTTGACAGGTGTGCCGCTCTGGATCTCTCCGGCATTGACAGCATACAGCAAATCAATATTTCCCGGATTTTTATATGAATTAATGCTTGCCGTTCCCGTGCTCGCGCCCTCTATCGCCGCTGAATTGGAAATATCAGGACTGATGGCATAGAAATTGACCGGAGCGTCGGGCCAGTAAGCTGTGGGCGAATAGGTCCACTCCGAGCCGTTGCGCGTGACAAGCACATTGTCCATGAGCAACTTGCCGCCGGTATATGCAGTCACGGCAAACTCTTTAATATTGGCGGTTGTTGTCACCGCACTTCGCGAAGAACGCGTGGCTATAGCGTTGAATCTTATCACCGAAGGATCAACAGGTTCCTGTGAAGATTCTTCGTTAGAAGAACAAGACGAAAGCATAATGGCAAACATCAAATACGCCACTCCTCTGGTAAAATCTCGTACTTTCATATTTATATAATATTTATTGTTATTATCACAGTTGTCAGTTTCCCCCTCCGGAAATTACGTTACTTATATTAAATAACGTATCTTCAATCAGATATGTTTATCACAATTGTATTCCATGTGTCGACACTCACATCAAATGCCCCCGATGACGGTTCCGACTCCGGAATATCCAATCCGTCAATACGGATCCACACGTCCATCGGGTCCGGAGCAGTCACCGTCTGCCGTGTAACGTCAAATTCATAATTGATGCGTCTTCCGTCGGTCAACCACACGAAAAGGCTCAAAACAGTCTTCACTTCCTCAGCCGACGGCAGTCCGAATGTAAGAAACTCGCCGCCAAGCGTGGTGTCATCCACCCGACGCACCCCTACCGGAACGGTCACAACCTCGGAAGAATGCCGACACTCGGCAAGACTGATCGATGCCGCAAGTCCGCTCATGGCACCCCCTATCCTTTTGACACCGTCAAGATGAGTGACACCCGTTACAGTAAAATGATATGTGCTCACGATAGGACGCAGAGTCGTGTTCAGAAGCATATCCCGGGACTTTACGACCTCTTCATCGCCACCCGGAACATGAACAATAGTGTAGACAAACTCGTCAAGCCCGACCACAACCGATGGCATCGCATCGCTCCACATCATGTCGGGACACATCCTCACGTCCTGCTGCTCAAGATCGCCCGAACGGGCAGGTCGGGCTTCCGATGCTGAAACAGCAGCATCGGTTCCGGCAAGCAGATCGGAGGCAACCGTAGTGACCTCCATTTCCTCATAGCTATCCCCCTTGAGCGCCACCGTTGTAAAATCATCATTAAGAGTGATAAATCGGTAAGATCCATTAGGCACTTTCACCTCTCCCCCATCGGCACCGGGAATATCAAACCGCCACGGATCGCCACCATTCTGAGGGAAAAAGAAATATGCCATACCCTCAGGATACACTGCCGGCGTAACAGCCCAATGATTCAAGATGTTCAGCCGCATATAATAGTCGCCCTCGCAATTCCCCTCATAATCATATACGCACGACGGCATCGCGATCGCTATGACGAGCAAGCATATCAATGATCGGATTGGCGGGAAGGATACCATAGTCGAAACCTGAGATTAAAGAACATAATTATACAGTGAGCCCTCTTAAAGCATAACTCTACCAATAAAACGAGCATTGAGGGGGATAAGTTCACCCGGAAGAGTGTATTTCAAGTTCCGCCTGTGTCACACATTCGGAACCTGCCAAAAAACAGAATCTCCCGCTGGGCAGTTGCCTTGCGGGAGATTCCTATTATAAAAGTTATGACTTCTAAGGTGTGTAGGAGATTAGTCCTGATTCAAGTTCACACGCTTGAAAGCTACAACGGTCAAACCGTTGGATGCTTTTTCAAGGTATTTCTCGATAGTCAAATCAGGTTCCTTAACGAATTCCTGCTCCATGAGGCAAGATTCCTTGAAGAACTTGTTGAGACGACCTTGAGCGATGTTCTCGATCATCTGAGCGGGAAGGTTTGCAGCCTTAGCTTCTGCTGCTTCCTTAGCGATCTTGCGAGCCTTGTCAGCCTCTTCTTCAGTAAGCCAGCCCTTGTTGATGTTTGACTCGATGTGAGCCTCGCTGTCAACCAAGTTAGGATTGATGCCGGCTTTCTTAAGAGCTGCCTCAACAGCCTTCTTAACCTGCTCTTCCTTGGTCTTGTCAACAGCAACATTGTACTCAGAATCAATAACTGACTGAGGAACACTGTTACGGTCAACAGCTACCGGGTTCATAGAAGCTACCTGCATAGCAACATCGCGACCTACCTGATAATCAACATTTGCCTGGTTGAAACCTGCGATAGTAGCGAGCTTGTTGCCAAGGTGATTGTAAGAAGTGGTAGAAAGAGCCTCGATGCACTCGTATGCGCCAAGTTCCATCTTCTCACCGGTCTTACCTACCTCTTCAACGATAAGAGCCTCTACAGTCTGACCGTCGATAACGAGAGCCTTAACCTCATCCATAGATTTAGCTTTAGCTGCTACGGCTGCGTCAAGAATCTTCTGGGTAAGAGCTACGAAACCTGCATTCTTGGCAACGAAGTCAGTCTCGCACTTCAAAGCTACGATAGCGGCGAAATCGCCTTCGTTCTTTGAGAGCACGCAACCTTCCGATGCCTCGCGGTCTTCGCGCTTGGCTGCAACTGCCTGACCCTTCTTGCGGAGGATCTCAACAGCAGCGTCCATATCGCCGTTAGCTTCGGCGAGAGCTTTTTTGCAGTCCATCAAGCCGGCGCTTGTAAGAGCGCGGAGCTTGCTGATTTCTGCCATTGTTACTGCCATATTGGTTGTAATTTTTTGTTCAATTAATAATATTAGTCCTCTTTCACTTCTTCAGCGGGAGCTTCTGCTGCGGGTGCCTCAGCAGCCTCTTCGTTGCGACGAACGCGACGACGGCCGCCACGGTGAGCTGAAGCCTCTTCGTCGTTCTCTGCAGGTGCGTCAACCTTTTCAGCCTTACGCTCCTCAAGACCTTCTGCCATAGCTGAAACTACAGTGTCAAGGATGAGTTCGATAGACTTTGAAGCGTCATCATTTGCAGGGATAACGAAATCGATGTTAGTAGGATCAGAGTTAGTGTCGACCATTGCGAACACGGGTATACCAAGGCGGTTAGCCTCAGCAACGGCGATACGCTCTTTCAATACGTCAACTACGAAAAGTGCTGACGGAAGACGGCTGAGGTCAGCGATAGAACCGAGGTTCTTCTCGAGTTTTGCGCGCTGACGAGAAATCTGAAGTTTCTCACGCTTTGAAAGGTTGTCAAAAGTACCGTCCTTAGTCATTTTGTCGATAGCTGCCATCTTCTTCACTGCCTTGCGGATAGTGGGGAAGTTGGTGAGCATACCACCCGGCCAGCGCTCGATCACGTAAGGCATATTTATTGAAGATGCCTTGTCAGCGATAACTTGCTTAGCCTGCTTCTTAGTAGCGACAAAAAGAACCTTTTTGCCTGATTTTGCGATGCTCTTAAGAGCTGCTGCAGCCTCTTCAACTTTAGCGGCAGTCTTATAGAGGTCTATGATGTGGATACCGTTGCGCTCCATGAAAATGTAAGGAGCCATGGCAGGATTCCATTTCCTTTTAAGGTGACCGAAATGGCAACCTGCTTCTAATAATTGGTCAAATTTAGGTGTTGACATTGTTTTAATAAGTTGTTTACGTTCTTCTGATTTTTACAATCCGCAGGTAGGGAACGTGTCCATCTCACGGATTTAGATACTAAACACGATATATCGATTATGACCATCCCGAAGGATGATAGCATACGGGATATTAACGCTTTGAGAATTGGAAACGCTTACGAGCTTTCGGACGACCCGGCTTCTTACGCTCAACGCTACGGGGGTCACGAGTCATGAAGCCTTCAACACGAAGAGCGTGCTTGTCTTCGGGGTTGATCTTTACCAATGCGCGGGCGATGGCAAGACGAAGAGCTTCAGCCTGTCCTTTATAACCGCCTCCGTCAAGATTAACGCGGATGTCATACTTTGACACTGCATCAAGAGTGTTGAGAGGCTGTTTTACTATGTATTGAAGGATGGAAGAGGGGAAATATACTTCCAAGGGGCGTTTGTTGATGGTGATAACGCCGGTGCCTTCGCCTACGATTACACGAGCGACTGCTGCCTTACGACGGCCAACTGCATTTACCTGTTCCATACTGCTTATTTAATTTTGTTGATGTCAATTACTTTAGGATTCTGAGCGGCATGGGGATGCTCTGATCCGTTATATACATGCATATTCTCGATGATGCGACGTCCAAGACGGTTCTTGGGGAGCATACCTTTAACCACCTTGATGAACAAAGGATGGTAACCGGGCTTAAGATGCTTGTTGAATGACTTCTTCATCATGATCTCGGGAGTAGCGACACGCTGTCCGCCGGGATAACCGGTGTAAGAAAGATATTCGCGGTCAAACCACTTCTTGCCGGTAAGGCGCACCTTGTCGGCATTGATGATGATAACATTGTCACCACATTCTACAAACGGGCTGTAGGTGGGCTTGTTCTTGCCTCTAAGGATGTATGCTACTACTGAGCAAAGACGACCCAGAGGCTGATCGGCAGCGTCGATTACCAACCACTCACGGTTGCAGTGCTGCTCGTTGGGAGTAAGAGTTTTGTAACTTAAAGTATCCACGTTAAATGTTTGATTAATAGTTTACTAAATGACCACTTCTCAAGACTGTGCTCGGCCAAAAGCATAATCTAAGGTTAGTCAGTTCATTAATTTGGACATAATCGGTGTGCAAAGGTACGACTTTTTATCCATTCCCACAAGCACTTCCGAATTTTTTCTTGCACTTTTCATCAGGACCCAATTAATTCAATTAGTCTAATTGGTCTAATTAGCCTAATTAGTCTAATAAAGCGGGACCGCGACATGATGACGCAGCCCCGCGATATTAAATGATTTTTCTGGAAAATCGGTTTATTTGATCACCTTTGATGCAACTTTCTTTCCGTTGTCAAGGGTGTCGACCTTCACAACCACACCTTCGTATGACTTGTCGACACGCACACCCTGAAGGTTGTAATATTCAGTGCTGACAACATTGCCGGCGTTCACTGTCACATCTTCGATGCCGGCTGAGTAATCAACAGTCACCTCAGGACCGAAACCGCCACGGGCGTTTGCCTTGCGCACTTCAATGCCGGTTCCTTCGGGCAGAGCGCCTGCATAAATTTTTCCATCAACGAGATAGACATTACCTGCAAGTTCCTCATTCTCCTGGTAGAGCGACTGAGCGGCAATCTCCTCCGGCTTCCAGTTAGGGAACACCTTGTCGATAGCATACTCGGCAGCCTGCTCGGCGGTGAGAATAGTCTCATACTCCTTGTTGCCTGAAGAATGGGTGAAGTTCTTCACGCTTGATGCCGGAGAAATCACATTGCCGGAAGCATCCATAGTGTTATATTCCACAAACTTATCAGCAGCGCAATTCATACCTGCGATTGTAAAGCGGGAAGAAGCGAGCTTGGAGGGCTGATTAATTGTGGTGTTGAGCCATGCAAGACCTGAATATGCGCCCCATGAGCGTCCGAAATTGAACTGAGAGCAAAGAGTCTCGATGGTGCAATTGTTCATCACATAACCATATTTCTTCGCATTGTTAGGAGCAGCGATAGTTGAATTTTTCACAGCCTCGTTGACAAACTTAACGCGGTTGAAGTAAACATCGCCACCACCACACACGTAGTCGACTACGCCATGGATCTCACCATCCTCAAAATAGAAGCAAGAACTGCTGTTATGGCTGTAGTAAGTATCCTGATAAGACTCCAGGCTCACGTTCTTGCAGATAGTGTTTCCTCCGCGATCCTCAAGAGTAACGGCACGACCGGCGGCAGCCTTGCCGTCAAACGGCATAGCGTTGCGTAGTGTGAGGTCTTGCAGATAAAGATCCTGTGAACGGTTCAACAGTGTGGCTGTAACACTGATACCCTCAGCGTCAAGAGGAGGATAGTTCAATATCACAGTACCCTTTGTGGACTCACCGATGATTGAGATATTCTTTCCGGTAATGGTGGTCAGCGTTGCAGTGCCAAGGTCATAAGTTCCGTTGGGCAGGAAAATCTTCGCGCCATCCTGTGATGCGGCAGCTTTCAATGCAAGCAGGAAGCTCGACACATCGCCGGCAGGAATTTCATAATAGCCTGTAGCTTCATTGAATGTCACAAAGTCAACCACATTGTCAACAGTCACGCTGTGGGTGTAAGAGCCCTTGGGGAAGGTGATAGTCAACCATCCGGCATTGCCGTCATACTGGAATGTCTGCTCGGCGCCGTCACTTTCGGCTTTCACCGGGAATTCAGCCACGGTCTTGCCTGCTTCATCAGTAACAACAGCAGTAGATTCAGCCGAGTAAGCACAGCAACCTACAGTAATGTAGCTCTTGCCTGCGACTTTCACCTTAACTGCGCCGTCATTCTTTATCACCCAACCGTGATTATTATAATAGTTACCCTCTATCTCGATCGCCTCATGATCCTCTACATAGAAATAAGGCTTAGTGAGGTCATATACGAATCGGGATGTCGAGGTAGGTTCTTCAATCTTTGTAGCGCGGGCATAAAGATCCGTATTGTTCTGCAATGATGTGCCCTCGGCAACCTTCTCGGCAGTCGACTTGGTAGATGCAAACCATCCGCGGAAAGCCTGACCTTCAGGAACTGTAACCTCGTTCACACCATATTTATATGTGAGCGCGGTTCCACCGGGAATCACATCCTTGCCGATAAGGCTTCCGTCGGTATTGAAGTAAGAAACCTCCACATCGGGAATCAAGTCACAAGCCTCAACCGATAGTGACGGGCAGTAAGAGGGAGTGATTATGGTAAGCACCGCAGCATCATCGCTGTTATATGTCCAGGTGGTAACGCCTTTGCAATCACCCGAGCAAGGAAGCTCGGCAAGCACAATATCGCCATTTTTGATTGTGGCGCCATGTCCGTTGTATGTGCAATTGCCAAGAGTGATCTTGACTGCCCCGTCAACCGGCACGGTCACTGTCGACGAATTGTAGCCATGCTGTGCGTCATGCCATGTTCCGGTCACAGTCACTCCTTCAGGAAGCACTCCATCGGCAGGAAGCACCACGGTATAAGGATCGGAAGTGAAATCAATCTTGAAGTCGGTGAAATGACGTTCTTTAGGAATGTATGGGGTGACAGTGATGCCATAAAGGCGGAAACCTTTACCGCAGCTCATTTCAAGCACCACTTCGCCATCTTCCTTAACGCGAGTGGTCACTTTTGAATCGTCACACTGCTTACTTACGCTTTTAGGTATAGTAAGAGTCGCGTCAGTTAAATTTTCGGATGTTACAGTCGCATCAGCGCCCGCACCCGCGAAATCGAGCATAATCTCATCATTTCTTCCACAGCCGGGAATACGGACTGTCATCTTGCCATTCTGAAGGCAGAAATTCTGGGATATACCGTAAACAGCACCTGACGAAATCGTGAAATACACACCTTCAAGACCGGTCAACGCACCACCGTTATTAGAAGGCAGCTCCTGATTGTCGAGAGCCTTGGCAAGACCATAGCGACCCTTGCTTGACGCGCTCCAATACTCGCAGTCAGTCACTTCACTTGCGTGATTCTTGCCCTGGGTGAAATCCCATGAGCGGACAGTGGTTACATGACCGCCATCAGTCTCTGCTGCCCGTGCTGACACGCTTGTAAACAGCATGACCATCAACATGAGCGTACTCGTAAAAATTTTTCGCATAATTGAATTTTAGATTTATGGTTAATTACTCAATTTATCAATCCAGCAGGTATTAAGATTTATTTGCACAAAAATACATAAATTTCGGTAAATCCATTCAATCTCAGGACAATATTTTCTTTTTATTACCGTCGAAAGAAAAAAAGATAGGGTGAGCCAACGATTGACACACCCTATTCCATGAAATTGTCGTTTATCTCAGATTCCTTTTACTTCTTTTCTTCGGGATCCAAGACAAACACTCTGTAGTTGTTCTGCTTCAGAAGCTCACCCATGAATCGGGTCACATCGTCAGCAGTGATGGCATTAATCTCCTCGATAGCGTTGGAAAATCCATCGACAGGTTTAAGCTGGTAGCTCTTCATGGCGCTGAGCCAGCTTCCGTTCTCCTTAAGATTGCGGGTGGCGTTTTTAACCATGAACTCCTTTACTTTGGCAAGCTCCTCAGGCTTTACCTCCTTTGCCATCGCGTCAAATTCATCAGCGACAATAGCAAGCACCTTGTCCTTCATCTCCGGCTTCATCGGGAACACGCTCTGGAACATTGCCGGAGTCTCGCCAATACGAGAAAGCGATCCGCTCGCCGAAATTGAGTAAGTGGCGCCTTCATCCTCACGCACCTTTTCAAGCAACCGTGCAGTTAGAATCTGACCGGCGATAGATGCGACCTTGGCATTTGCTGATGAATAAGGCATATCACCGAGCAAGAACACACCGGCATAAGTCTGCGGCACATCCATAGGAGTGGAAGTCTGTTCGGTAGCCGCACCGAGATTAAGTCCGAGCCCGGTATATTTGATCTCACGCTTGGCATCGGCTTTGGCGGGCAAAGTCGCGATGTACTGCTCTACCAACGGGCGCAACGAGTCCACATCAAATTTTCCTACGAAATAGAATGTGTAGTCGGCTGCATTGGCAAGCTGAGTGTGGATTATGTCAAGTATGCGACCACGGTCGGCTTGCTCCACAGTGTTGACATCGACAGGATAGAAACGGGGTGAATTATACAGGAACTCACTGAGTTTCTTGGAGAAGACAAACTGGGGAGTATTCTCTTTGTTACGAAGGATTCCGGTATAAGTGCTGCGTGCCGATGCATAATCCTCTTCACTGATTTCAAAATCGGTGAAAGTCATGTAGATCAGCTCCATAAGGGTAGGCAGGTCTTTAGTGACCGACGAGCCGGTGACATCACGCACGTATGAATCCACGCTGAAACTTACCGAAGCCTGCTTTCCGGAAAGATATTTCTGAAGATCATTGGCGGTGTATGAACCGAGTCCCGATTGTCCCATGGCGTAAGGCATATAACGTAGATCCACGTCATATTCAGGCCCATATTCCGACACTCCGCCAAGCGCGCGTGCCGCAAACAGCACTTCATTCTCCTTGAAGTCTGTTGGCTTCACAACCACCTTCACGCCATTGGACAGAGTCCACACCTCAGCACCAAACTGCTTGTCGGCAGAAGTCGATACAATCTTTCCGGGAGCGGGAAGATTGGGGATCAGCGGCTCGCTCTTCACGGCATCCACATAGCCTTCGATATTCTCACCTTCAACACGTTTCATAGCCTCAGCAAGCTGCTCCTTGGTGGGCACAGGGGTTTCTGCATTGTCGGGGAACATACCGAGCACCACAACATTGCTGTCGCCCATCAATTTGCCCATAATCATGTTCAGAGCCTCCACCGGAACCGAATTGGCAAGCATCGACATGATCTGATACTCATTCTCAATACCGGGAATAGGCTCATTGTCAAGGAAATGACGCACATAACCTTCGACAAGCGACGTGGACGATGTTGTGGCACGGTTGTTATAAGCCTTTTCAAGTCGGGATAGATACTCCTGACGCACACGGTCATACTCAGAAGCGGTAAATCCACCCCTCTTTGCACGCAGAGCCTCGCGGTAAATAGCCTCAAACGCAGGCATCACGTCATGATCTTTAGGCACTCCGAGAAGTTCAAACGCATCCTTAGTCTTGGAAATCAAGAAATTGCCATATCCGCTTTGTGCGGCGGCAAATGGAGCGTCGGGCTTGGAGGCGATCTCCTGATAACGCTCATTGAGCATCGACACTATCATCGACAACGCATAGTCCTCAAGCATATAATCCATGTTGGTCTTGCCCGAATCGGGGGTAGCATCATGCTTGAACAGGATGTTGACCATTGTATTGGGCATCTCTTTGTCCTTGCCTATCGCAAAAATGGTCTCATCATTGTCAGCAACCGGATAATAGATGCGCTCAGCGGCATTCTCAGGCATCTCTATGTCAGAGAACATTGTCTTTATCTTGCTCTCTATGCTATCCACATTTATATCGCCCACCACAAGAATCGCCTGCAAGTCGGGGCGATACCATTTTTCATAGTAGTCGCGAAGATCCTGATAAGGGAAATTGTCGACAATCTCCATTGTTCCGATAGGCATACGGTAGGCATACTTGTCGTGGGGATACAACACCGGCAACAATTGCTCGATTATGCGCTGCGAACCCACATTGCGGCTGCGCCACTCCTCGTGTATCACTCCACGCTCCTTGTCGATCTCCTTATCCTCAAGAAGGAGCTCATTCGCCCAGTCGTGCAGGATAAGAAGGCAGCTGTCGGTCACCGACTCACGAGCCACAGGCACCTGGCTTATGTTGTAAACAGTTTCATCAATCGAAGTATATGCGTTAAGATTCTGACCGAATTTCACCCCTATCGATTCAAGCCAGGAGATAAGAGAGTTGCCGGGGAAATTTTTGGTACCGTTGAAGCACATGTGTTCAAGAAAATGGGCAAGACCGCGCTGGTTGTCCTCCTCCTGAATAGCCCCCACCCTCTGAGCTATATAGAAATCGGCGAGACCTTTCGGATATTCGTTATGACGGATATAGTAAGTAAGACCATTGTCGAGCTTTCCAATCCTCACATTCTGATCCACCGGTATCGGTGGCATCTGTTGCTGAGCTCCGACAACCGGAACCCCAAGCGCCAAGGCGAACAATAACGCCAAAAATCGATTTGCGAATTTTTTCATTGCTATGATTATGTTGGTTATATTTTACAATATCACAGGGGTGCGTGATACACCCTATTAGACTAACAAAGGTACATAAAAGTTTCCTGACCCTCAAAAAATTATACATGGATGCCGATGAGTCCACCCCTGAGTGCCGTTGCGGAGCTGCAGAGTGACAAGTCCGGGCACTCTCGCCACCATGCTCCTGACACTCTTGATTATATCGGTTATCGACGAGATTCCGCTCAATCTGAATGAAGCTATCTGCCTGCCATGCTGGATGACGGTGGCAAAAATAATATCGTTTGTGTTTATCGTTCCCATAAAGCTGTTGACCTAAAAGTTTTATGCAAAAGTATAAACCCCGGTGTGCAACAAACCTGCACACCGGGGTTAAAGAACGATAATCCGCTTCTTGCGGAAGTTATTTTTTCAGCATGGATTCTATTTTTTCCAAATCGGTACGGAGTTTGGATTCAAGCGACAGGCGCTCCTCTATGTTCCGGCAAGCGTGAAGCACGGTGGCATGAGTGCGAGAAAGGCGGGTGCCGATCGCAGTGACAGGCATCTTCGCATCTCTTCGAGCAAGGAACATCACCATCTGGCGGGCATCGGAAATCTCCCTCTTGCGGCTTTTCGCGAATATAGCATCCTGATCCACATTATAATAGTCGCTCACACTCTGTGCTATCATCTCAAAGTTTATGACCTTCTTGTGCAGTTTCACCGCATTGCCGAGCACTCTATGGGCAAGCTCCACGCTTATCTCACAGTTAAGGATGGTGGCATGGGTTACGAGTGACACCATTATACCCTCAAGCTCTCGGATGCTGTCCGACACATTTGACGCGATATAGTCAAGCACATCGGCAGGCACCTCAAGTCCTTCCTGCGACGCTTTACGGGCGAGCACCGCACGACGAAGATCAAAATCAGGCTTCTCCAGCTCGCAGGTCATACCGCACTTGAATCGCGACAAAAGGCGCTCGTGCATATCCTTCATCATCGAAGGAGCGCAATCGCTCGACATGATTATCTGGCGCTGATTCAGGAACAAGTGGTTGAAGATGTGGAAGAACGCAGTCTGGGTGGCCGGTTTGTGCATCAAGTCCTGAATATCGTCGATGATAAGCACGTCGATCGACTGATAGAAGTTGATGAACTCATTCACGCGGCTCGGCTTGGAAGTGGCGGCGGCGGTGTACTGGCTTTCAAACAGTCGCGCCGACAGATAGAGGACACGTGCCTTGGGGTCACGCTCCTTGATGCCGATACCTATAGCCTGGACAAGGTGAGTCTTTCCAACTCCCGTGGGTCCGAACAGGAATAGCGGGTTGAATGTCTTGCATTTAGGGTCAGACGCAATTGCCTCACCAATTGATCGGGCAATCTTATTGGAATTTCCCGGGCAATAGTTGTTGAAAGTGTTTTTGGGATTCAGATGCGAGTCAAGATCATCAATGACCGGATGCTGAATGAACGGATTGCCGCCTATGGGCTTCAACGCCGTAGTAGGCTCAGCGCTGGCGATAGCCATTGACGAACCCGGATCGGAACCCACCACATTGAACTTGTAGAAAAGCTGTACCCCATTTCCATAAACACGACACAGCGTGCGCTTCAAAAGCGGGAAATAACGCTCTTCAAGCTGCTCGACAAAGAAATTTGTTGGCACGCCGAGCCACAGCTCTTTACCGTCAAAGCTGAGCGGAATGATGGGCTCAAACCATGAGTTATATTGTTCAATTGTGAGATTGTCTCTGAAAATCTTCAGGCAATTTCCCCACAGTTGCTGATGATCGGGATTCATAAAACGATTAGGGGTTAAGCTTTTACAATGCAAATTTCCCCAACTTTTTTTTCAAAAACAATTAGAAAAAAATTTGGAAATTAAGATTTCAACGCAATATACCTAAAACACAAGCGATTACGAACTGACAGTGATTTTATCGCAGCCACGGAAGCCTCAAAACAATCACTCCCTTGATTTACAACCACTTACTACACACGACAATATTATAGACAATAATGGCGTTTCTCGTGAAACGCCATTATTGTCTATAAATTTCAATACTTACCGCCGTGGAACACTTTCCGGAAAAAGTTATCAACTATTTAGAACGATTCTAAATAGCATTTTCCCGTTAAAATACCTTGATAGAAGGGATATACTTCTTCGGATTCTGCTTAAGCTCAATCATTATGGAGTCAAGACTTCCGGCAACTCCATTAACTCGGTCATAAAGTTGGCGATCATTAAGAAGCAATCCGAGCGTATTATCAGGACGGTTGATTTTCGCAGTCATCTCATTCACGTTGGATGTAATAGCGTTGACGTTATCCACCGTCTGTTTCAATGGAAGCGCTTTCAATTCCTCCGACACTACCGCAAGATCGGAAGTGATAGAATCAAGATTCACGGCAACACCATTCACGGTTTTCATTGTTGCGGGCATCGTGGAAAGTGTGCGGTTAAGATAAAGCGTGGTAGCTTCCAGATTAGCTGTTATAGCGTCAAGACGCTTTACCGAAGCAAGCAGGGCGCTGTCGCTCACCAGACGGTTGACAGAACTCAGCAAAGAGTCGACCTTCGGCAATATCGACTCAGCCGCAGGAGCAAGAGTGGACGATATACCGTCGAGCATCGAAGGGGCTGTCTCCCCTATCAGGCGGTCACCCACAGTGTGCGCCTCGGCATTATCCGAGAATTTAAGCACCACTGTAGCAGTGCCAAGAATGTCACTCTCAATCACAGCCTTACTGCCGGCAGGAACCTTGATATTCTTATCAAGCGACATCTCCACCGACACGTGTCCGGGATTGTCATATTCATAAGCGACATCTCTCACCTCTCCCACCTTCAGACCGTTGAGGGTGACGGGAGCCGACACCGACAGTCCGGCAACATTCGTGTAAGAGGCATAATAATAGTTGGACGCCCTAAAGATATTTATACCTTTAAGGTAGTTAATTCCGAAAAACAATAATATTCCGGCAATCAGCACCGAAACTCCAATCGTTAATTCTTTTGAGTATTTCATCTTCTATTCTTTTTTTCTGAATTTCATTTTATTCTCACTCCGTTGCGGGTCTCTATTATAAACGCTTCTGAATGTATCTTTCTTATTTTACGCAGCTCCACTTGAGCGGAATTGCGGTTGTCATAACTCCCTACGGTGTATTTATACATCCTGCCGTCCTTATAAAAATCCACTTTTTTGAGCCCTTTGAACTCCCGGCAACCGGCTTTCAGTTTTTTATCGGTCGACAGGAACTGAATTTTGTAAACTATCGGCGATGTCGGCTCGTCAGCGTCATTGTAACTGTCGTCACACTCTTCATGCTCGTCAGCCGATTCTTCCGGAACAGCCGGAGACACAGTTCCGGGCTTCCCCGACGCATGGTCATAGGCAGTCTTATAGGAATTGAACGCCGAGCATATCGCCTTGGCAAATTTAGTCTGCCCCGCCGATGAACCGAGAAAACGCTCCGACTCAGGATTGCATATAAACTCCAACTCGATAAGCACCGCCGGCATACTCGTGCGGGCAAGCACAAGAAATCCCGCCTGACGCACTCCGTTGTTCTTTCGTCCTGCGATTCTCACCATCTCCTTCTGCACCTTTCCGGCAAAATCAATGCTTTGGTCAAGATGCTTATTCTGGCTCAATTCAAATATTATGTAGGATTCGGTTGAGTTAGGATCAAACCCGCAATAACGTGCCGAGTAGTCATCTTCAAGCATAATTACTGAGTTCTCGCGCTTAGCCACCTCAAGATTGGCGGAGCTTTTATGAAGTCCGAGCGTATAAGTGGCAGTACCGTTTATACGGGTACGGTTACGGTTCTTTTTGTCGACCGAATTGGTATGTATCGATATAAACAGATCGGCATTGGCCTTATTGGCGATATCAGCACGCTCCTGCAGCTCCTTGAAATAATCGCCGCTGCGGGTATATACGACTTTCACATCCTTATGGCTCTTCTTAATCATGTCGCCAAGTTTCAACGCCACGCCGAGATTGATGCTCTTCTCGTTGGTCTTCGTGCCTATGGCACCGAAATCGTGACCTCCGTGACCGGCATCAATAACCACCACGAAATCTTTGCCGGCAGAAAGAAAGCCGACAAACACGATGAAAACCGCTGAGAATATTAAACGTAGATTCCTACCCATATAGAGCCTTTAGTACCGCAAAATTAGCAAATTTTGCCAAAACAGTCACGATTTTATTTGATTATTACTAACTTTGGGCTCCAATCACAGTTAGAAATGCCATTTCGTCAACATTTTACATTGAGTTTCAAGATAAAACCTATTCTACCACTCTGCATCATCGCTACATTCATTGCCGGATGCACAGAGAAACATCACGCCGCGAAAGAGAGCATTGAACGGTTTGACACTCTGGTTGCAGAATACACAACCTTGGATTCAATAAAAAAAGCTGAATTCAGAGAGCGATATGCCGACGCGATATCTTTCATCACAAAAGGCGGCAGCGGAAATCAGGATTCCGCAATTGAGGCATACACGCATCACAAGGCAATGAGAATGTTCGGCTCTGACGTGAAAGAAAGATTCACCATGACCGACTCGATCGAATCAATATTAGGCGAGATAAAACAAAATTTTTCAGTGGAACTGCCCGATGCTAAATGGAAAAGAATCGTTGGCGTAATATCCACCTACAATCAGTCGGTTATCATGACCGACAGCACGCTTCTGCTCGGACTGAACCATTACCTTGGAAGCGATTATCCTGCCTACAGCTATTTCGAACCCTATCAGAGGGCTGTAAAAACTCCACAGCACCTGCCCTATGACGTGGCGGAAGCTCTTATCACCAACCTTCACCCTTTCAATCCCGGCAATGAATCCACTCTGCTAAACCGCATCCTATATGAAGGATCCATCCTCTCGGCAGTAAACGATGTAGTGCCCGGAAATGACGTGGCGGAAAGCATGGGATACAACTCCGACGAATGGAAATGGCTGTCGGAAAATGAAACAGAGATGTGGAAAGCTCTCATCGACCGCAATCTGCTCTTTTCGATGGATCAGGCAGCGGTAGAGCGAATGACACGCCAAGCGCCGGCATCCTCAATTCTGCACCCCGATGCGCCGGGACGCGCCGGACGGTACATCGGATTCCGAATCGTCCAATCCTATAGGAAGCATCACCCCGAAAAATCACTTGAATGGCTGCTGTCGCCCGAATTCTACAACTCCCCCACAGCCCTCATCGACTCACAATACACCCCATAAAAAGGCATCTTTAATACAGTGGATGATTTTCAATTAAGGATAAGCGAGTTGATTGCGACAGGAAGAGCCGCCGACACGTTGTAGCATCGCGCAAACTGACGTATAAGGTCGATTGTGCGTTTGCTGGGCTGAGGCATAGGCTCGTGGGTAGTTGCGGTATTTTGGTGTTTTATACGCGAAGGAGTAGAATTTTCGTCCATAGGCTACTTATTTTGCATTATCAATACATTTTAAAAACGTAATGCCTCATCGTTTTATTATGCCGGCATTCGAATTTACGCAAATAAGTTTGAACAAATCGAAACAGTTGTTATCAACGACACGCACAACTCATAAATAGCCCGTTTATTGTGCTAAAATCGCTAAAATAAATTAATTCATTTTGGTATTAAATTATTAGTTCATATATTTGCAACCGATAAATCAATCTAATTTATAACTTAAATTCTATAGCCTATCGTCTTGACATTACTCTAAACAATAATCTTTAAAAGTAATGCACATAATGAAAACGCTCACCGATGAACAGTTGGTGAGAATGTATATCGATGGAAACAACGCCGCATTTGACACATTGCTGCAACGTCACCAGGCTAAATTATACTCTTACATATTACGCATCGTGAAAAATGAAGAGATAGCCAATGACATTTTTCAAGATACATTCATTAAAATCATAATGACCCTGAAACAGGGAAGATACACGGAAAACGGCAAGTTTGGCGCGTGGCTCACCCGCATAGCCCACAATCTCATCATCGATTTTTACCGCCAGGAAAAATCAGAGAACAGCGTGTCGACCGACGATGATACCACCAATCTCCTCAACCGCCGTGACCTTTGCGAAGAAAACATCGAAGATCTGCTCATAAATGACCAGATCAGAGCCGACGTAAGAAAAATTATCGACGCACTCCCTGACCCTCAACGCGAAGTAGTAATGATGAGATACTACAACGATATGAGCTTTAAGGAGATCGCCGATGTCACAGGAGTCAGCATTAACACTGCGCTCGGGCGTATGCGTTACGCGCTTATGAACATGAGACGCATAGCCGAAGAGAACAATATCGTTCTCTCCGCCTAATCCGCCGCCTTTCCTTTGTGCAACAGCACTTCATCAATAGTGCTTTCTATAAAATCCTTAGGCTGAACACCCATCATTCCCCTGATGGGTGTTCCATCATTAGGGAAAAGCACCACCAACGGAATTGACGATATGCCAAGATCCCGTGCCAATTGCTGATTGTCGTCAATATTCATTTTATAGAACTTCACTTTGCCTGCATACTTCTCGGCAAGCTCGTCAATCACAGGAGCAAGCCTCAGACACGGAGCACACCATGGAGCCCAAAAATCCACCACGGCAGGCATCGCCATCGATTTAGCCACTGAATCAGTGCGGTAGTCATAAATCTGACTCACAAATTCCGCCTGATTGATCTCGGTCACATTATCGGCTGCAACAGCAGCCACATTCGCTCCGGCAAGAAATAGCGCCGCAGCTATCAAAGTCTTTTTCATTTTAATCCAACATTAAACTTATATATGGTCTCACAGCGGGAAAATCAAGTATTTTCTCCGTCACTTCATTCCCAAACAGGATCGAAGTAAGCACCTCTACATCCACATCATAATCAAGCGATCCAGGATCGAAAGCGTCATCCTCACGACACTCTCCGCCGCCCACAACATAAATGTGGCAATTTCCCGCTATAACACGGTCACGAACTCTCACGGCAAGTTTCAGCTCAGGATGCCGGCGAGCCAACACCGACAGCACCATATCCACATTGACCACGCGAGCCATTCCCCTCACTCTCGGCTCAACCCCCGGAGAAAAATAACGCCACACAGCCATGGGCATATCCCCGAAAGTCTCTTTCACCAGCGACAGAACCCCGTTGGCGGCATCCTCATCCACGGCAAGCAACTCCTTCACGGTCACCTCTCCGTCGGCCGGCACGGCAAATGCCATAGCCACAACCCGTCCACAGGAATCAGACACGGCTATCACACTACCTCCGTCGACCGAATTATCCATGACGATATTATGATATTGCTCGCGGGTGTGCTGCACACAACACGGCCTCAGCTCCATCATGGAATTGAAGAAATCATAAGCCTCATCGGAGCCTATATCCGTGAATGAGGCATAGACACCGCAATGACGAAACGGATGAGCCGACGTGAAATGCTCCACACAAGTATAGAACACCGGCGAGAAGCCCGCCTTCTCATAATATTTGAAAAGCCAGTCCGATGCCGGGATAAGCGTGCTGAACGCGTCGCCGCGACGATATGATTCGTTCAGCCCCTCGGCAAGCAGTTCAGCCATATAGCCGTGCGCCCGCATCTCGGGAGCAGTGGCGGCACCGCATATATAACTGACAGGCAGCGTCACTCCATGGAAATCCATGGAATAACGCTGCAATAACATAGAGCTTACGACCCTACCGTTTTTTTCAAGCACAAGGGCATCGTCATCGCGATACACACTCGTGAAAAACATCTCGATGAACTGGTCGCTGTCGTCAAAGCATTCACGCCAGAGTTTCAGAACTATATCTTTCTTATTCATGCTTATATAACACTCCGGCAACAGTGAATGTTTATCAACTTTGGTGAGCCTGGCGCAGAAGGTCGTTGACTGTTTTCACCGGGTTGAATGTAGCGATAGGAACCTCGACAAATGCTGTGTTCCAGTCACTCATGGCACCGTTCCAAAGTCCTGGCAATTCAAGCGCGCGCAGCTCCTTACCGCTCTTTGACTTCGATGAAATAAACCCGGTGTCGGGATCCACATATTTCGTGAGATTGAATTTTTTGCCATCAACATCCTTTATGTAGCACACAAGGTCAACCGGATTGAAATGGGTGGCTTTGCTCACCATCTCCTTGTATTGATCGTTGGCGGGATCAATCTGGGTGCTTTCAAGAATTTGCGGCGAAGATGATCCGTCGGAATTTACAGTAATGAACGGACCTCCTCCGGGCTCTCCCTCATTACGCACCATACCGCACACTCGCAATGGGCGGTCAAGTTTGCTCTTGATGTAAAGCACCAGATCGGCATCCTCAAGATGCTTCATCTTTTCATCACGGATATTCAGCACATTATGCATAAACGATATCATTTCCCTCACGTCATCGATTGTGTATTTGCCGGTGTTGATCATGCCCAGATATTTTTCAATCTTGTCATGTATCTCAATCAGGTATCCGGCAATCACTTGCTTATAAGCGATCGTCACATCACGCTGGGAATCGGGCACCACATTGTCAATATTCTTGATGAACACCACGGCTGAGTCTATATCATTAAGATTCTCGATAAGAGCGCCGTGACCGCCGGGACGGAACAACAGATGTCCATTGTCTATAAACGGGGTGTTATCGGGATTCACGGCAACAGTATCAGTCGATTTCTTCTGTTCTGAAAGGCTGATGTTATACTTAACGCCAAAGCGTTTTTCCATCGCGGGAAGAGAATCGGCTATCTTTTTCTCGAAAAGGGCACGGTGTTCAGGAGAAACCGTAAAGTGGAGGTTCACAACCCCGGCACTGTTAGTCGCAGTCTGGGCACCTTCCACAAGATGCTCTTCAAGAGGAGTGCGCGAACCGTCGGCATAGGAATGGAATTTCAGCAAGCCTTTAGGCAGATTCCCGTAGTTCAATCCTTCTTTGCCAAGCAACGCAGCGACAATATCTTTATTTCTGCCGTCATTCACCAATGTGTCAAGATCGGCATTGTAAAGCTTCTTGCTCACTTCATTCAGCTCGTCATAGAACGCGAAATCATGCAATTGCGCGATAAACTGCTCCACGGGGCTTCCCGACTTTGGAGTATCGGAATCGCCATCCAAAAATTCAAACAGAGCCTTGAACATTCGCGATGCAGCTCCTGACGCAGGCACAAATTTATAGACTTGACCGCCATCGGCAAGGAATTGCGACCACCGGTCCACTGCTTTCTGCTGTTCAGCATCATTAAGACTGGTGATACCGTTGCCCACTCGTGCTGAATCTATGATTTTCAGATAAGGGAAACCGGTTTCGAATCGACGTATCTGGGCTTCGAATACTTCAGGAGAGATGCCACGCTCTTGGAGCGTCTTGAGTTCTTCAGGTGACATAGTTTTATAGATAGGTTAATATTTTTAGCAAACTTAATAAATTTTACTCTAAACAACAAGATTTTTCTTGCCGTAATAGAATAAAAAAGCATCACTACCCGTACATATAAACTCCACAAGCGGCATATCCCCTTATATGGCACCTCATCGAGTCATGCGCTTCAGCAAGTTGTAACTCGGCACTATGCCAAGCTCCCCAGCCTTGCTCAAGTCAGCCATGCCGGCATTGCGGTTGCCCATATTCAAGTATATGTATCCACGGTTGTAATAAGCCTCCCCGAAGTCGGGCTTCAGCTCTATCGCCTTATTGAACGCGCTTATCGCCGATGTGTAATCGCCAGTCGCGGCAAGCACGGCACCCTTGTTATACCACGCGAAAGCCATGCGCGGCGACAGCTCGATCACCTTGTCGATATCTTCCAGAGCCTCGGCATTGACCATCTTCATCGCAGCCTGTCCCAATGCCGCTGCCGACGGATCGGCGCCATTCTCAGTCATCCTTGATGCATCAGCGTTAAGACGTCGCACATTAGCCCTTAGCAAGTAGGCTATCGTGAAGTCGGGAGCAAGCTCAATGGCTCGGTTAAGGTCGGCAAGTGCTGCCGGATAATTGCGCAGCGTATAGTAATCCATAGCTCTGCCGAAATAATCCACGGCTCGCGGAGCATGGGTCGCAATATAGGAGTTATAATACTCTATTGAAGCAAAGTGGCGGTTGATAGCATCCTCCTCCGACAGTTGCGGCTCGCGGTTTGCCACCATCAGCAGGAACCTCAACGCCCTTGTGCCATTAAGGTCATCCACCTCCTTTATATAGTAGGGTGTCTCCTTGATTTCGGTAGTGGTCACATAATAACTGAGGGTGAACGGCGGCTCAATCTCAACTGCCGAGCGTCGATCCTGCACCCTACCCTTTATGCCGGGTGTCTGATACCCCTCTTTAATATCGGAATTATCATCGATAGTCTGCAATGACGTGAATCGTGCCGCCACATCCTCCGACTCTTCAACCGCCGCTGCCGGACTCTCGGAAGCGCCGCTGCCACTATTCTCATCAGGCACAGGCTTCTTGGACAGAGCTATCGACTTGCGATAGTCCTTCTCGGCTCGGCTATAATCGCCGAGCAAACGCAAATTCTCGGAACGCAGGAAATACGCCCCCGAAAAATCAGGGAACTCGGCTATCACACGGTCAAGATCGGCTATCGACGATCGGTAATCGGCAATCTCCTTGTAAAGAAGAGCGCGGTTATATAACGCATGATAATTGTTCTTGTCGAGGTTCAACACCTGCGAGAAGTCATCTATAGCCTTATTATTGTCATGCACCTCGGCACGAAGCAAGCCACGGTTGAAAAGAGCCGTAGCGTTGAGCGGTTCAAGCTGGATAGCATAATCATAGTCAGCCATCGCGCCGAAATAGTCATTGAGGTTATAGCGCAGGAATGCCCTGTTGATGAAATACCCGGCAAACTGCGGCTGTAACTTTATAGCCTCATTCATGTCGGCAAGAGCCGATTCATAATCTTTCTTTGATTTAATGGCTATGTCAGAACGCAAGGAGTAAGCATTGGTGGAATTCTTATTGATGGAAAGCGCCGTGTCAATGTCGGCAAGAGCCGCCACAGTGTCGCCTTGTGCCAGATGGAGTTTAGCACGCCCCACATACCCGGTGTCAAATTTCGGATACACCCTCAGAAGCGTAGCGTATGTGCTGTCAGCGCCCGCATAATCCTCAATATCCTCCTGTGCAAGAGCCTTGTTAAGAAGAATGTTGCGGCTGTGAGGCAATTGTTCCAAAGCGCGGTCATAATCGGCTATCGCTTCACGCTGCCTGCCCATGTTCTGAAGAGCCACACCTCTCACCTCGTATGCGCCGGAAATAAACGGATTGCGTTCTATGGCGAGCGACGCATCCTCCTCCGCGCCACGGTAATCGTCAAGACTGAGCTTGGCTATGGCTCGGTAAAAATAAGGATGCGCCCAATAAGGCTTGACGGCGATAATCTGATTGAAATATTGAATCGACAGAACATAGTCCTCCAGATAAAGCGAGTTCTGCCCTATCCGCAACACTTGCTCGGTGTTAATCTGACCGTAAAGATTTCCGGCAAAGCCACTGCACAATGCCAGAAACAAAAATATATGTCTTATGAATTTCATGACCGGCTCAAAAGCGTGAATGTAATGAGCTGTAAAGTTACGCTATTTATAATGAAAATCGGGCTTTTTTGAATAAAATAACATTTCCTCCCATGCACACCGGCACCGCATGGCACCCGCCGGCACCGATGCTCAACGATATTTTTTACCGTAACGGTCACTGAACCATACTCCGGCAAGAATCAAGGCACATCCGGTATATCCCACTATCGACACCACCTCGCCAAGCAATATCGCCGACGCAATCAACGTGACAATCGGCTGAAAGTAAAGATAATTGCTTGCCTTTATGGCGCCGAGACCCTTATTGACCCACGCCCATATCACAAATGCGAGCATCGAACAGAACACTCCGAGAAAAACGAGGTTCAGTATCACATCGGTCTGCAGGAACACCGACAAGGGAGTGTGGGACGGCTGCCCCATCAGAAAAGGAATCGCGGTCAGCATCCCGTAAAAGAATGTCTTGCGTGATATGAACATCACACCATAGAGAGCGCTGAGCTTTCTAAGCACAAGCGAATATACCGCCCACGACAATGCCGCACCGAGAGCGAGCAGATCGCCCAACGGCTTCACATTAAGCTCAAAACTGCTGTTAAAGATGACAAAGCCCACCCCCACAAAGGCGATAAACGATCCTATCAGCACATTCCTGCCCGGGCGTTCATTCTTATAGATGGCGCCTACCAAAAGCGTGGTAAGCAACGGCGCCAACGTGACAATGAGCGACACATTGGACACGAGCGTATATTCAAGAGCGGTGTTCTCGGCAATGTAATAAAGCGACCCGGCACACAAGCCACACACCATGAACAGCAATTCATCGCGCAATGAATTGGACAGCAACCTTGAATGATTTATAATCAGGATGATGATATAGGCGAGAAGCGTTCGGTAGACATACACTTCAGTGGGCTGTAAACCGCTGTCGAGCAATACCTTTGTCGACACAAATGACACACCCCAGGCGATCATTGTAAGAATCGCGCCAAGATGATACCATATCATATTTGATTCCCTGCTTCTCATTCTACCGTTCATGGCAATAACTAAGTCTTTACCAATTGCAAATTTAATGGAAAATTTTCACACCTTAAAAACATTTTTTCCATTTACCGTGTATTAATATTTAAATGAAGATGATTTTATTAACTTTGTAAAAGATTTAATCATTAACTTAAAATTATTGAATATGAAACTTCTTAAAATCACAGGTGCCGTCATTCTATCGCTCGGTATGCTATTTTCTTCAAGTTGTTCGACTATGAACAATACAGGTAAAGGCGCCCTCATAGGGGGTGGCGGCGGCGCCGCGCTCGGCGCTGGTCTTGGAGCATTGATAGGCGGCGGAAAGGGTGCGGCAATCGGTAGTGCCATCGGAGCCGGAGTAGGCGCAGGAGCAGGTGCTCTTATCGGAAAGAAAATGGACAACCAGCAGAAAGAACTCGCACAGTCCTTGCCACAGGCTACAGTTGAAGAAACCACCGACCAGAACGGTCTTCAGGCGATAAAGGTCACCTTCCCGGGCGGAATTCTGTTCCCCACCAATGGCACCACACTCAGCGCTTCAGCAAAAAGCGAATTATCCAATTTCGTGGTATCTCTGCGTGACAATCCTTTGACCGACGTGCAGATCTACGGATTTACCGACAACACCGGCACCGAGGCTGTGAACCAGAGAGTATCAACCGGACGTGCCGACGCAGTGCTTGCCTATCTTGTAAACTCAGGCATCGCTCCTTCACGTTGCACCGCACAGGGAATCCCAATGGCTGGATATGTGGCATCCAACGCCACTCCTGAGGGCAGAGCACAGAACCGCCGTGTAGAAATATACGTGACAGCAAGCAAGCAGATGGTACAGGAAGCCGAAAACGGCACTCTTCGCTGATAACCGACACAACTTTTACATACCAAATAGCAAAATGGCAGGACGTGGCTTTCACCTCCTGCCATTTTTTTTGCGCCATTTCATAAAAATCAGGAACCTCATGCACGAGTGTGGCGACATGATTACAATACCGTTAAATTACCTGCGCCGAGTATGCGGATTAATTAACAAAAGATTATATTTGTAAAACTACGTTATAAATGAAGAGCGTAACCGACCATTTCATCACATTTATTAATGCACTATACAATGAGATTAATAACGGGGTTTGTAACCTTTCTGCTATGTTCATTTGCTTTTAAAGGAACAGAACTTTTCGCGGGTCCGATAAAATATTCCGTGAAGGACAGTCTGGAAATAGAACTGTCGCAGGCTGCTAATGCCGATGACAGCATAAGACTTCTGTATAACCTGTATGATGTGTCGCCAAGAGCACAGAAATATGAATACTCTCAAAAACTCTCCGACATAGCGCGACGCACAAAAAACACGGCAATCCAACTCGATATATTGAGGAACAATGCCAATCTCTATCTCACCTCCGACTCCATGCTGCGTATATTTGAAAAAGAGGCTAAGGAGTTGCCGGAATCCGACGACCAGAAAGAGACCGCGCTTTTCATCAAGCTCCTCGGGCTCTCCTATCGCATAAAGTCAGTGACAGCCGAAAAACGCCGTGAGATAATCCAGAATCTCATAAACAGTTATCGCAATAATACTGATGACAATATATATGACCGTGTCGAGAAATTATATTCATTATGCCTGTGCCTCAGCTATATGTCGGAAGGCGATATGTATGTAAAGTACATTAATGAACTTGAAAAACTCATCAACGAAATGCCTCACAGCGAAGGAAACTCGTTGAGAAATATGTTCTTCAACCGACAGGCGATACTGGCGACAATGAAAAATGACCGCAAGAAAGCGATCGAGGCTAACAAGGCTATTCTTGTGATAATCGACAACCTTAAAGAAAAATATCACCGCGAGGGACGCATATACAAGAATTTTGACGCGAGCGAATATGTGTGCCGGTTGAGGCTGCTCAACAATTTTGAAGATATGCCTCAGAACGAAATTGAGGAAAACTATTCCAGAATCCTACAGCTCGCCCATCAAAATCCTGATGTGATGCAGGATCTGAAAATAACTGAGCGCGCCCCGATATTCTATCTCATGGCGAAAAAAGAGTATGACAAGGCGCTCCCCATCCTGAAACGCCATCCTGAGTCGATGCGCGACCAACGCTACCGCCAGTTCTATCTGAAATATCTGATAACGGCATCACGCGAAACCGGCGACACAAAGACACTGCTCAGCGCGCTGGAAGATTACAATAATTACCTTGAAGAAGCAATCGCCACTGAAGCTGAGTCAAAGACCCAGGAGCTACAGATATTATATGACGTGGAATCCCTACGACGCAAGTCGATGGAGCTTCAGGATGAAAACATAGCGATGGCTAAATCGACCAACCGCAACATAATCATCGGAGCGAGCATCGTGGCACTCCTGCTGCTCGTGTTCCTGATCTCTGTGACAAGGATGTACTATAAGCAAAAAAAGTTGTCACGGGCTCTCATAAAATCGGAAAAGAAACTCAATTCGGAAAAACAATCATTGCTTGCCGCGCAGCAGGAGATAATAGCATCACGCGATGAAGCGGAGAACGCCAATCGCCTGAAGACACAGTTCATCCAGAATATGCGCCACGAGATTCTTACTCCGCTCAATGCTATCGTAGGATTCTCACAGTTGATAGCCGACTCTATTCCCGCTGAAAAAAGCGCCGAAATGGAGAAATACACCAACATCATCGCTGAGAACAATGACATTCTCCACACCGTAATCACCGATATCATCGACATCTCACAGCTCGAAACCGGAGAGATGAAAGTGACCTACCGCCCGGAATCGTTAAATGAAATATGCATAAACACGATCACCGCAATGGCGAGAAGAACGCCGAAAAACGTCAAGATGTACTTCGACGCGCCTAAAGAGGATCTGATTATATACACCGACCGCGTGAGAGTGGAGCAGGTCATATCCAACTTCCTGACAAACGCCGCCAAATTTACCGAGAGCGGAAGCATAACCCTGTCCTACAAGGTCGATCCGGAAAAATCAAATGTGGTCATATCCGTAACCGACACCGGAATCGGAATACCGGTCAACAAACAGGAAGTCATCTTTGAACGCTTCGTGAAACTCAACCAATACTCAAGTGGAACAGGACTCGGGCTGCATATATGCCGCCTCATCGCCGACATCCTCAAAGGAACAGTGAAGGTCGATCCATCCTACACCGATGGAGCAAGATTCCTATTCATAATTCCGCTGAAACCCGCATCAAAAAAATAAGCCATGAAACTCATTAATTCTTTAGAAAAGCCGATTGCCGCATTATCTCTCAGTCTTATTTTGTTTGGGTGTGCCAATAAAAACACCTCTGAATCGAAATCAGACATTCCCATATTGCATGAAATAGATGTGACACGAGCAGACAACAAGGCATTGATTTCCTCGGTCATAGACACCGTTGAATATCTGCCTCTAAATGGATCGATCGAACATCCCATAGGGCGTGTCGACGATATGCAAATCACCAATAAAGGCTTCTTCATGCTTGATCAACGAAGAAATATAATTTATGTCTATTCTTCTGATGGCAGGTGGCTATATGATTTAGCCGCTATGGGCAATGGAAAAGGAGAGTATAATGAGATTGCCTGCTTTACGGTGACTGACCGGGAAATATGGATTGTTGACAATTTCACTAAGACGATACTTAAATATTCACTTGACAACGGCTCTTTTATAGAGAGTTTAAAGACCCCCTTCCCGATATCCGGCATCAGGGTGTTGGACAATGGCGACTTGCTCCTTGCAAAAGATTCCGGACGCGGAGCCGTAGTTTCCGGCGAGTTTCAAAAAAGCAGGCTCTATATCGCCGCTCCTGATATGACGATAAAAAAAGAATTTCTCTCTTTTGGAGAAAATCGAGATATAATCATGATGCCGCAGGCTCTCAAAGACGGAGATGGCACCATTATCTATGCATCTCAAGGATTCGGAGGTTACACTGTCATAGATGCGACTGACGGCAACTTAATTGGCAATGTGGCAATCAAGACCTCCAATCCGTATGACGAGAGTAAATTTGGAGATAAGAATATATCCGGCTCTGAAGCAATGAATATTGCCGACAGAGAGGGAATGCAACTGATCACATCCACGCCGATATGCTCCTCGCGTTTTTCGGTTTTTACCGTAAAGGACGGAAATAGAGGTCTGACTTATTTATGGGATAACTCCACCGGCACCGTGTATCAAAATCCGACCGAAAGCTATCACAATATGCTAATTGTGCCGCATGGAGTTAATGATGACAAATTCTATCATGTACATTTCTACGGCTTTATTGATGAACTGCTTGAGCATGGTTTCAATAAACCTGATGCCGTGTCAGACTCTATCCTGCACAACGAAGGATCGGCAATCCTCATATACACAATGAAGTGAATCAATCGCCCATAAGGCTTGACTCCATCAACCTCCCTTTTACGGTTCGGAGGGGACTTGATAGTGGCTGAGGGCACGCACCCTATGGCGGCAACCTACCGCCACGGCTATAACATAGTAAGCTATCGTCAGCCCCCACATGGTAAGATAATTGGGCAACACCTGGCTTAATGTTGCCGAGTTGCTGTTGATCTGTATAAATCCGTCAACGCCCCATGTTGCAGGAACAAGGCTTCCAAGCAGATACCAGCCGTCAGACATGGCTGAACGCGGCCAGGTCAACCCCGACAGGAACAGAAACAGAACCGAGGTGAATACCCACACCAGGAACGAGCTTTCACGCTCCGTGACAAGCGGGCTGAACATCTGCCCCATGAAGCCCGAAGCAAGAACAAGAGGGAATATGAACGGCAGATACTGCCAAGGACTGCCATAGTGAGGCAAACTGAACATCTCGGGCACGAAATGGAGCATATACACTATAAGCGGCAGATAAATGACAGCCATACACAGCGTACGGGCAAGAACGATTGCCGACATCGGTACTGAAGGCTCGTCGGGATCCACACCTTGATGAATGCGGCGACGCTCATTGGAACCGCCACCAAGCATCAACATTCCCAGCACGATGCTCTGCTGAAGTATGAGCACCACAATGCCAATCATGATAAACGATGCAAAACCTTGTGTGGGATTGCCCAAAAAGTATGACTCAGTGTCGACCGTGGCGCCCATCGCCTGAGCTGGAAAAGCCACCGGTGAACTGTTGATAGTGTTGGTGCGTATATCGGCGCCTAAGGCAAGCTGAATGTCGGTCATGGCAAAAAGGATGCTGCGGTAACGCAACAACAGGCTCATGTCGCAATACAGCGGAAGCACAGCCTGCTCGGCGCGACCGATGCGGTTGGCATAATCGTGCGGAATCTCAAGGATGCCGTAGACCTTGCGCTCCTTCATCCATTGCCGCGCCTCGTTGAGATCCACGGCATAACCATAGACTCCGGTATATTCATCGGCATCGAGCATTCTCACAAGAGTGCGGCTGTCGGAAGTGCGGCTGTTGTCAACGATAGCCAGAGGCACCTCCTTCACAACCTCAGGGTTATAAATCAGCGTATAGACAATCGGATAGCTCAATGGCAAAGCTAAAAAGAACAGCATCACACCCTCGTCATGGAAAATGTGACGGAGACAAGTCCCCCATTCCGTAATCAATGTCCTAAACCAACGTCCTATCATAATGAAATCTTTATGGAATATAAACCGGATGAGCGCTGTAACGACGCAACTTCCACAGCATAGTGAAAGGCAGCAGCATGAAGAGAATCATCGCGATGAATTCCCACCGGCAATAGAACACCTCATAGCCGTTAAGCGCCACGTTTATATAAATCAAAAAATAATATCTTATCGGCAGCAGGTAGGAGAATATACCTATTGCCGGATACATATCCTCGACCGGAAACGAGAAAGCGGCGATTGAAAACGCCAATATTCCCGTCAACGAAAGTATCGAGAGCGAAAATCGCAAGTTAGGGATGACCGAAGCGATAAACAGCGCGAATGCCTGGCTTGATGCGACAAGAAGCAGCATGGCGGCAATCATGGCGGTGACGCTGCCGTTCATCGGGAATCCGCAGAAACCGTAGAGAATGCCTTGCATCGCGAGCCCCACAAGCGAAAATATCACAAACTGAGGGGCGAGCTTGCCGAAGCATCCGAGCACTACCGAGCCACCCGCATCCTGAAGCCAACGCACCGAAGTGCCGCGCTTGATCTCCTGCAACACCGAAAATGCGGTAATCTGGAAGATTATAAGCTCAAGAAGGCATGGCAAAAATGAATTGGAAAGATATATGGAATAGTTGAGCCACGGATTTCCGATACAATGCTCCTGAATAGTCACCGGCTGAAGGAGATTGCTCACCAGCGACTGGTTCACACCCGAACTGACCAGCGTGGTCATCGCTATGCCGCCCGAAGTGGTGACCGCAGTCTGCTTGAATGCCTTGAATGAAAGCGTGCCCGGCACGAAATATGCCATATTGGAGTAATAAGTGATTGTGGTCTCCCGCCCGGCGCCGGCATCCTCCTGAAAGCCTCGCGGAATCATGAAGAAGCCATATATCTTGCCCTCCTTCACCAAGTCCATAGCATCGGCATAGCTTGACGGCTTGTAGCGGATATCTGTGAGCTGCGATGCCCCGAGATTGCGTATCACATTGCGCGACACCGGAGTATCGTCGAGATCCACAACGGCGGCAGGACACTTCTCCGGAATCCCCTCCTCCATCAAGTCGACAAAGAAGAAGGTGGAGAACAGCGGCACAAACACCATCATCAGCACATAGACCGGACGGCTGGCGAGCTGTCGCACGCCGTCGGTCAATGCCTTTACTATGCCTGATTTTCTATTCATTTCCGTCAAGATATATTATTGACATACCGGGACGCAGCTCCGGAACATCCTCAAGCGGGCGGGCTTTGATCTGGAAAGTGCGGCTGTCCCATTCGCCGGTAGCCTTGGTTGAACGCCAAGTCGCGTATGTGCCCATGTCACGCACATAGTAGACCTCAGCTTGAATCTTCTTGTCAAGTGCGGGAATCATGATGTCAATCTTTTTGCCGATAGGCAGATTGTTCAGTTTTTCCTCGCGCACATTGAAAGTGACCCACTTGTCGCTTATCTTAAGCAAGTTCATGAGCGGAGCGCCGAGCGACACGAGCTCACCCTCATGAGGATATATCACGTCGATCTGCCCATCGGCGGGAGCCGTCAGATATTGGTCCTGAAGAAGCGCCTCAACCTCCATTATGCCACCCTTGGCAGCATCTACAAGCGCCTGCGCGCTCTCCTTGTCCTCACGTTGGGCACCCTCCTTAGCCATCATATACTGACTTTTAGCGGCGCTTTCACCGGCAACGGCGGCATCGTAGGCAGCTTTAGCCTCATCACGTTTCTGAGCTGAAATCACATCCTGCTTGAAAAGCGCCTCCATGCGGTTGTAGGTCTTCTCAGCGATGGTGCGGGCGGCTACAGCCTGCTGCCACACATCATGGGCGCCCTGCACGATCTGCTTGCGTGTTCCGGCATCGATCTTCTTGTTTTGGGCAGCCGTAGCGGTCTTCATCGCCTCGGCTTGATACAGTTTTGCATCGGCGAGCGAAGAATGGATGTGGATGAGCGTGTCACCGGCTTTCACATTCTGTCCCTCCTCCACAAAAATCTCCATGACTCTTCCCGGGAGCTTGCCCGAAATCTTTACCGATGTAGCTTCAGCCTGCCCCTCGACAATCTCCGGAGCCGGTTTCAAAAAGAGAAATCCTATCAGCGCGATCAGAGCCACTGCCACAACCACGATTACAAGTGTTGCTATCAGGGCGGTGTCCTTCTTTACCGGCACCTGATTGGATGAAGTATTTTCTATGTTTGCCATGATGGGGTATTTTTTATTCTTTTACTGTATAGTTATAATTCATCGTGCCAAGAACCTTCGACAGATACACGCGGCACAGGTTCACGTCGATTTCCGCATCCACATTCTCGGAGTGAGCCTTGAGCCATGCCGTCTGTGCCTCCATGACATTGTCGGAGGTGGCGACACCCTCCTTGAACGCGAGCTGGGCGCTGCGCAGATTCTCGTCGGCGCTCGCTATATTGGAGCGTGTGACGATATAGGTTTTCATCGCCTCATTGGTCTTGAACGCCGCCTGGCTCACCTGAAGATTGATAAGCTCCTTGGCATCCTCGATCTGAAGATCCATGATGGTGGTCTGAGTCTTTGCGGCACGATACTTGTTATAGTTGCCGCCCCAATGCCACAACGGAATTTTCAACACGGCACCGATGGAAAACGCTCCGTCAAACCGCTTTTCAAATCCATTGAACATATTGGGATTGGAAAACGAGTAGGCACCCACCACGGCAAGATTGGGAAGCATCGACGACAATGCCACCTTGCTCTGCTCGTGGGTGATCTTACGCCCCATCTCCAACGCATGAAGATCGGGACGGTTCACATAAATGTCATTCATGTTATAGCTCGTGGCTACGGGTGTCATGTCGACCTCAGGGCTACCCTCATCGGCGAGCCTCATCTCAGTGTCGACCGGCAGTCCGCACAATTCGGCAAGAGCCATGCGCGAAAGCGTGAGCCCGTTCTCGACTTTGGTAAGGTCCACATTAGCCGAGTTCAGCTTCACATCCACGCTCAATTGATCGGCTTTGGTGGCGACACCCACATCGACCATAGCCTTCACCTGACGGTGGAGAGTGTCGAGAAGCGCCACATAGCTCACCGCGAGCTGGCGTTTAGCCTCAAGCGACACCACCTGCCAGTAAGCAGCGTCGACGGCATATATCACATCCTCGGCACCGCTTGCATGGAGCGAGCGGGCAAGCTCTTCGGCATACTTGGTGATCTTGTTCATCGCCACAATCTTGCCGCCCATATAGACCGGCTGCGTGAGTGTAACTGCTCCGAAAAACACATTGTGTATATCATACGACAACGCATCCTTGGGGAGCCAAGCCACCTCTTTAGGGATATACTGCCCGCCCGGACCCTTTATAGGGGTGCCGTCGGGACCGGTCACGAGATTGAACGCATAGCCGTTGCCGTCAAACGTCTTGACCGGAAGAAACTGGTCGGAATCAAAGACCGAAATGCTTTTCTGATTATATGTGTAACCTCCGGCAAAGTCTATCGCTGGCAAATATGCCGCAAACGCTTCCTTCTTTTGGTAGCCTGCCGCCTTGATTCGCTCAGCAGCTATACGCATCTGCTTGTTATTGCGCACAGCCATCGACCGGCATGAGTCAAGCGACACCGCTCCTCCGTCACCTATGGACTGCGAGTGGCAAGGTGTCGATGATGCTGTCAGAAACACTACAGCGCCGAGCAAAATTCCTGTTAATGAAAAGTGCATAGTGATACCCTCGTTTTGGTTGTTGATAATTTCCTATGCAAATATAACTTAATAAAGCTATAAAAGGTTTTTGCCCGGCGCTCTTTTTTCAGTCAATTTTCATCAATTATTGGTCAATTTGTCGGGATAGGAAAAACTGCGGTAGTGCGACGGGGCGAGATTCAGTTTGCCCGATGCCCTGAGCATCTTTCTCAACGCCGTCACAAGCTCCCGGCTCTCCTGAAGAAGATTCAGGTACACGTATGCCACAGTCATGTTAGCCGGATCTCCGTTCTGAAGATGTTCATATACCTCTCTTGACCGGCGGGAAAGTTCCTGTTTTATCGACTCGCAACGCCGACGCAATTCGTCGATCACCTCGGGATTGCTCTCGTCAATGGCTCTCTCCGACTCGGTAAACAGTTCAACCACCCTATTCTTTATTTCCTCCAGAGTGCTGTGATACTCCGTTGGCAGCGGCTTGAAGTTATTGTCCACGTGCTCCTTGCACACCTCATTTATTCGACGCAGATTGTAAGTGATCGACATTGCCATATTGTTGCTGAGATGAAACCACGTGCTCTTCTCCATTGCCACCTGCGGTGTCACACGCCTCAGGCACAATGTGAGTTTGCGCCGCTGCCCTTTCAGCACATCCTTCTCGGTGACAAGCGCCTTTTCGGCTTTTGACAGCATCTTGGTGTTGTCGGCGGCAAACCCCTCGATGACATCAGCATAGACCGTCGCCCCGAAATTCAGGAACATCTTCTGCTTCTCATTTATATATATCCGCAGCAACGACCACACTTCAGCCTGATTCTCGGTAGAGAGGATAGTCTGGAAAAGAGTGTCGCTCGTCTCCTCTTTCTTCTTTTTATTGAACCTGATATTGCTCCTCACCAGCACCACCAGAGCGATGACACCACCCGCTATCATCACCGGCACACCACCGAGGTGCATGAGGCACACCACCATTCCGGCACCGATGAATGCGACACCGGCTGTTATGAACCATCCGCCTATCACCGATATCACTCCGGTTATACGGAACACGGCGCTCTCCCTGCCCCACGCACGGTCGGCAAGCGACGTTCCCATCGCCACCATGAAGGTGACAAATGTGGTGGAGAGTGGCAGTTTCATCGAGGTACCCCAGGCGATAAGCATACCGGCAAGCATGAGATTGACCGAGCCACGCACGAGGTCAAATGCCGCTCCATCCTCATTCTGCTGACGCGAGGTGTCGAAGCGTGCACCGAGCCACCGTTTCAGCCCCTGCGGAGTGTGGTCGCTCACCCACGAAAATATGTTGAGGGCGCCTCTCACGAGGGATCGGCTCAGACGCGACGAACCAAACATCTCGTCGCCCTGATTCTGGGCGCTAAGCCCTACTGTGGTCTGCGTCACCTGCCGTGCCTTCTTCGATGTGGCGAGCGACACCACCATAATCATTCCGGCACCAATGAGAAAGTAGAACGGAGTCTGTGCCGGTCCGTTAAGGCTCCCCATCATAAAGCCGTGCAGATCACCACCGCCATTGGCAGCATAATCCTGATAGGAAGCGAGCGACGTGAGCGGAACTCCCACGAAGTTTACAAGGTCATTCCCGGCAAATGCCATGGCAAGCGAGAATGTGCCAAGCAACACCACCACCTTAAACACATTCACCTTCAGGAAGTGAAGCAACTGCATGAGGATGGTGAATCCGGCTAACGATACGGCAAGTATCAACGCCGTGTTGCCATTGATCCATGCTTTGAGCTCGGGAGTCATGATGGTGAGATCTTTGATGCCCTTGAGCAGCATGAAATAGACAATGGCGGTACACGCCACACCGCCAAACAAGCCCACTTTCCACTTCAACCGGCTTTTATACTCGAAAGTGAAGATGATTCGGGTCAAGAACTGGACCACCGTGCCAAAGACAAATGCGATCGCCACCGACAGGAAAATACCTAAAATCACCGACAGCGCTTTCTCGGTATTGATAAGATCGCCCACGGCAAGGGTGCTCTCGGGAGCCGCGATCTTGAAAAGAGCCACCACAAACGATGCGCCAAGCAGCTCAAACACCATCGACACCGTGGTGGAGGTGGGCATACCGAGCGAGTTAAACACATCAAGCAGTATGATGTCAGTGACCATCACCGCCATGAATATCGCGATCACATCATAAAACGACAGATTCTCAGGGTGAAAAATTCCATGCCGAGCCACGTCCATCATGCCGTTGCTCATAGCCGCGCCGATAAACACACCTATCGTAGCGACAATCATGACCCTCTTGAATGATGCAGCCCTCGACCCTACCGCCGACGACAGAAAATTCACGGCATCATTGCTGACCCCGACCGACAGATCAAACACCGCCAGCAGGAACAGAAAAATCACAATACCCAAAAACAATATATCCATATAATTTACCTATAATTCGTTTTCCACAAATTTCGGCAAATTATGTTGCGGGAATATTTACTTTTTGTTGCGTTTTTATTAAGAAACAGGCAGGTTGAAGTCAAAGCGCAGACCGCCGTCATTAGAAGCCTTGATCTCGCCGCCATGTATCGTCACGGCATTCTTCACAATGGCGAGCCCGAGTCCGGTGCCACCCGCTTCACGCGACCGCCCCTTGTCGATGCGGTAAAAGCGCTCGAATATGTGGGAGAGATGCTCTTCAGGAATACCCGTCCCATTGTCCTTCACCACGAAATTGCCATCGCCATCTGCCGTCACCATGATTTTAGTGCCGCCGCTGTAGGCGATCGCATTGTCAATCAGATTGCGGAATATCGACTCCAGCAAATGCCGGTTGCCGACAACAGTCAACGGAGGAACCTCGACCTCTATCGCCATATCGGTGCGCATACGCTCGTCATCGACCACCTCTTCAACCAGCTCCTTTACGTCCACGGGCTCTTTGGCGATAGCATCGGCGCCCTCATCCATCCTCGTCAATGCCGAGACATCGCTCAGCAGCGAGTTAAGCCGCCGGGCATTAGCCTGTATCCTCCCGATGAATTCATCCTTTTTGACCTCAGGCAATTCTGGATGGTCGCGCAGCAGATCGGCACACACGAGTATCGATGCCGTGGGTGTCTTCAGTTCATGGTTTATATTGTCGGTGAGACGCTTCTTCATCATCACCTTCTCACGTTCCTGCTTCACAAGCTCCTTATGCTGACGGTCGCGCTGCACATAGAGCCTCACTATATGGCTCGCTATGCTTCCAAGCTCGTCATGAGGAAACGCGTCATCATCAAATATGCGTTCACCTTTCTCAGCCTTCTCCGCGAAATTATTGAGCCTCATTATGCTCTTCGAGATATTGCGTGTCACGAAATATCCGCCTACACACACCACGGCGGTTATCGCGAGCATCACCCACAGGAAAGTGACATCAGCGCTGAGCACCGTCTTCAGCGAATGGTCATACGGGACCGCCGAGCGCATCACCATTCCGTCATCGCCGAGCGTAGCCGAATAAAAATAATCGGTCTCATCGCTCTCCGACCACCGCTCCACCACGTGCCCCATGCCGGTTTTACGAGCATCGGCTATCTCAGGACGGTTATTATGGTTAGCTGACGGAAAAGGGGTGCGGTCATTATTGTCATACACCACATTGCCAGCCTCATCCACCAGTGTCATCCTCAGCCCCTCGACAGGCATATCAGTCCGAGCCACGATTGAATAAATGCTCTCGCCATTTTCAAGGTCATCAAGGATGCAGTTGTTATATATCTGCAACTGGGCGTTAAGCATCTCGGTCTTGAATTGCTTTTCCCTGCCATACTGGAACAGGATGAATGCGCCCACCAGCACTCCGCACATGGTGAGCAGCGACACAAGCACCCGGGTGTGAAACGACATCTTAATCCTGCCAGCCATAACCGTAGCCTGAGCGTGTGACAATATGACTGCTGTAAGGCGCTATTTTCCCTCTCAAACGGGTTATATGGACATCCACCGACCGGTCAACGACCACCACATCATCGCTCCATATACGTTTCAGCAACTCCTCGCGCGAAAATATCCTTCCCGGATTCTCCAATAGCAACGCAAGCAGCTCAAACTCTTTGCGCGGCAGCTTTACAGGATTGCCATCGACCGTGCAAGTCAATGAATCACGGCTGCACACCACTCCGCTTGCCATCTTTGGCACGGCACGACGCAGCACTGCCTCTATCCTGGCAAGAAGGACCCTCACCGAATATGGTTTAGCCACATAGTCATCAGCTCCGAGCTTCAACCCGGCGACCATATCTTCGGCTTCACCTTTTGCGGTAAGGAATATGATGGGAATATCGGCGGTGGCAGGGTCATTTTTCAACCGCTCGGCTAACTCTACTCCGCTCATCTTGCCCATCATTATATCAAGCAAAATAAGATCATATCGCGACAAGTCGAGCGTGAGAGCCTCTTCAGCGCTTGCCGCCGCATCCACCTCATATCCCTCAAGCTCGAGATACTCGCGAAGCCCAAGCCTCAGCGTCTCCTCATCGTCAACTATAAGTATCCTCTTCTTTCCAGTAACCATCATAAAAAATTATACCGTGTGAAAAATAAAACAAATAAGTCCAATTAGTCCAATTAGTCCAATTAGACTAATTAGACTTATTGGACTTATTATTATCGTAAAGTGTCAATCCTTGCGGAACTTCAGAGTTTTCACATTGCCAGAGGGGAACACGGCATGAGCCACATAAAGCCCCGGAGCGGCATCATGCAGCGACACCACCCTCATGCCTGACACAGAATAAACCTCGACCGACACGGCTCCGGTGGCTGTCAACTCGCCCGTAAGAGCATCATAAGCAAGTGTCTCGCCATCGGCAAAAGAATCCTCGATCGACGCAACGTCAAACGACAGCGCGAACTGCATTCCTCCATCCACCTTCTTGACATCGGTGATTGAGAAGTCGGCACGCTTGCCGTCGGAATAGAATGGATAGTCAGCATCACCGGCAGCGCCAAACGAAACCCGTCCGGTCGATCCTCCCAGTGGAGCGTTGGCGATAGTGCCATCGGCAGTCGTGGAGCCGCCGGGACGGAACACATACACCTCGTATGGTGTGCTCAGATTTCCATCTTCTGACGTCTCATTCACGCGATACACCAGAAGCCCGTCGTTAGGCAAGTTTTTATCCCACAAGCTCTCCTTGCTGCGGTATTCCACCATGAAATACTCGGGAGAAGCGTAGGATGTGGTGATCTTATAAGCCACATTCTCCGCTGTCTTTGAATCAATCGGCGCCACGGTATATACACCCGGCTCACGCAACTGCTTCACTTCGGGAATCCAGCCACCATATTTTTTACGCATATAGACGGTGAAGCCTTGCGGAATGGTCTGATTGTCGCTCATCAAGTCCCACACTCCCACCGGATTTTTCGACCCTGATGTGTAGAGGTCAAACGCATCGAGCGAATGGGTCATCTCGTGACACAGCACACCGGTGTTGATCTGATTGGGACGCAGCGACGTGTAGCCGTTGGCGCCGTCAAACACTTTCAGATAATTACCCACCTTCTTTCCCTTCAATTTCGCGGTAGAAAATGTGGCACGGTTGTTGGAAGGCCACAGCAGATGCGATGAGCCAAGCTCCGAGTTGCCGTTGATAATCAGCGTCAGGTTGTCAACCTCACCGTCTCCGTCATAATCAAGCTCAATATCATCGGGCAGCACAGTCTCAATACCCTTGCACACATCGGCAACAAATGCCGGTTCAAGAAATTGTGATGCTATCACTGAATTAGTATAGCCGTCGGGAGCCGCGTCCGATTTTTTGCAAAGCTGTGTGCGTTTGCGTGAGTCTATATACACCTCTCGCACTATGGTCGAGGTCCACTCCATCTTTCCATAACTCATGTCATGGAAATAGTTGCGTACCGAGTTTGCACCCTCTGAAGCATCATTGAACATCGTCTCATAGTAGTCGAAGTCGTGGTTCCACTCATCGTCTGCCTGGTCGGCAAACTTTACAAAACAAACCACGTTTGCCATCTTGTCGACGGCAAACGCGGGTAGGGTTGCTAACAGCAACAGTGACAGAACTGTCTGTCTCATATTAATAGCATATTAGCGTACAACTTTGATTGTAGCGGTTCCGTTAGCCGAAACAGCTTTCACCACGTATGCTCCGGGAGCGAGATTGTCAAGAGCGAAAGTGGTGCCGTGAGCCTCGGCAACCTTGGCACCTGACACTGAGTAAATGCTCATGTCGGCAGCCTCAGTGGCATTTACAGCATTGCCGTTGAATGACAGCGACAGAGCCGAGCCGCCAAGCACGTCGTCAATACCTGCCGAGCCGTTAGAAGTCTTGGTATAGGTCATAACCTTGATGCCGTGAACGATAACCGGCTTAGCCACACAAACCATAATTGCCGCAGTAACTTTGTTACCCTTAGGTTGCTTTATTATAAAATTCTTCTTATTGTCAGAATCCTGAATATTACGCCATTCTACATAATTATCGTTTGAGAACTTCATAAAAGGAGGCAACGTAAAGTTAGTGCGAATAAAGTCGACTCTCTCCACCTCTCCAAGTCCTCCACCGCAAAACATGCTCCACAATGTTCCTTCTGAAGAAAGCACAGCATGGAATTCCGCACAATCAGGAAGAAACATATAAATGCCACCTCCATCTATGCTCGTCATATCTGTCGCAGGTGGAAGAATTATACCTCCTTTTTTTGAACCTTCTCCTCCCTGCTCTCCATCAGCATTGTATCCAATAACATTGGGATCACACGTAGGTTCTGCCCATGAATCGGTTATATCATCAGCCATCAACATTACTTTAGGATTCCCGCTCATACTGGGAAAACCTACATATTTTTTAATTTTTTCCTGAGTGTCAAACCACAGCCAGCCGTCAGCATCCACATCGGCTGCATCAAAATAGTTATATGTTTCCTGAGCCGAAACACTTGACATGGCTGCAAGAGCAGCTACGGCTAATAAAAATTTCTTCATAATTCTACCTTATTTAATTCAATTAATAATCTACTACATTTCAACCCATTCAGGATTCTGCTCTATCTCATGATAGCGGATATCATCCCAAGGAATAGGATAATAATACTGACGTGCACGGAAATAGCGCACCGATGTATTGCGACCGTTCACCACCGGATTGGTTATTTTCTTGTTCCCGTTGGCATCATACACTATCTTCACTCCATAGAGTGGATTGTAGGTGCCGGTCATGCGCATCTCAGCCTCATTATAGCGGAGAGCATCCCAGTAAGTCTCCTTCTCAAAGGCAAGCTCCACGCGGCGCTCGTTGGTGATGTCATCCCATGTCACCGAAGTCAACGCCGGTTCATGAACACGCTCACGTATCATGTTGACCTTGGCGAGAGCATCATTGACACGACCTTTCTTAAAGTCAATCTCGGCATAATCGAGAAGCAACTCAGCATAACGCCACAGAATGCAATTCTGCGAACTTGCGTATGTCGGGTCATTGTCAATCGCCTGACGCTGATTGAGAAACTTAGCCATATAGTAGCCGGTGCGGGTCACTCCCGACTCATTGGATGACCCATAGATAGTAAGGTCAGTTCCTGCAACCTCGGCACCGTCGACAGTCTCATAATGGAGATCCATGATATTGCCGCGCCATTCAGCACCGTCATACAGCACATTGGCGTAGAAGCGCACATCGCGGTTATCGTAAGGATTTTTATTGTCATAGCCTGATCCGGCATCCTTGATGCGTTTGCCGTTAGCCATGCGGTACTCATCCACGTGATTCTGTGTGGGATTATATGCCGCTGTGGTTCCTCCTGCGGATGGCGGAGCAGCATCGCGGTCGAGCTTGTGACCGTTAGCCATGTGGAAATCGCCGTCATCGGCATGCTGAACCTCAAGAATTGACTCAATGGTATTCTTGGTAAGGAATATGTTGCGGTAAGCATCGACTATCGACTGGCGGTCACCGGCGGGTATCTGCACGAGGTCATACACGTTGAGAGCCATCACGCGGTCATAGTTGGCAGCGGCTGAATCAAGCATCTCCATCGAGCGGTCGTCGGGAAATCCGAGATAGGACTTCTCCTGATTCTGGAAATGCGCTCCGGCAACCCAGAAGAATGTCTTAGCCTTAAGCATCAACGCGGCGCCTCGTGTGGCACGACCCTCCTGATCGTCATTATTCTTTGCCGGCAGCAACCATGATGCCTTTTCAGCCTCATCGGCTATGAAACGCACCATCTCCTCGTAGGAAGCGCGAGGGAATTTCTCGGCCTTCTTAAGTGGATCAAACACATGGTCGATCAACAGCGGACCGCCATACATTCTCAACAGTTTGTAATAGTAATAAGCACGGAAGAAATGAGCCTCCCCGAGCACACGGTCGCGGATGCCCGGCACCAGCTTGTTCTCATTCTCAAGAAGAGTGTTGATTGAAGCGATCTCAGTGTAGGCGCTGATCCACTTTGTGCGTCCGCGGGTAGTAATCATCGACTGCTGGCTCTTGAGGATGTTGCCATAGTCGGTCTGATACCAACTGCGCTTGCCCACAGTGAGCTGATCGCCATACCACGGCTCATACTCGCTGCCGAGTCCCGCCATAATGGTAGTCACCAAGGTCGAAAAGCCGTTGTCCATACCATTGTACCACGGAAGTATATATCCATTTAGCAGAATCTCGTTCTCCCATATCACATCGGGCGACAGTTTGTCATTGGGCGCGTCACGGAATATGTCGTCACACGATGACAACCCTATCGAGAGCATCAGGGATGGAACTATATATTTCAAAAATTTCATTGTCTGTTTCGTAGATTAGGGTTAGTATTAGAAGCCGAAATTAACGGTGAGTCCGTAAGTACGAGCCAATGGATAACCGCGAAGCGATTCGGGATCCATATTGTTGTCAAGAGAAGAGATGGTAAAGAGGTTACCACCCTGAAGAGCTACATCAAGTGTGGAGATGCGAGCCTTCCGAAGCAGCTTCGACGGGAAACGATAGCCAACGGTCAACGCCTTCAGACGCACGAAATTACACTTCTTCAACCAAAAATCGCTCTTCTTGCGGTTATTGTCGGTCGATGACGTAAATTTTACCCTCGGATACTTGGCATCGGGATTGTCAGGAGTCCAGGTATCGGTATAGTGATAATCCTGGAAACGCTGCAATGTTCCGCTTTCAAGTGTGTAAAGCTCGTTGACCATCTGGTTATAACCGGTCACTCCCTGGAACTGGGCATTGAAGTAGATGCCTTTCCACTCGGCGCCAAGACCGATACCAAAGTTCAAGTCGGGGCGTGCTGATGATTTCACATACTCCATATCATTGGACGTAAGAACCTCATCCCCGTCAAGATCAAGATACTTAATGTCGCCGGGAGCGAGCGAAGTGTTGCCCATACCGTCCTGATCCACCGGCCAAGCGGCAATCTCCTCATAGCTCTGGAATAATCCAGCCGAGCGATACATTGCAACAACAGAGTAAGATTTGCCTTTCCTGCGGAGATTGGGCAGATAAGCCGATTCATCACCCCAGTCAAGCACCTTGTCGGTGGTACGCGACACATTCAACGTCACGTGATACTTGAAGTTTCCGACTGTGTTGAGATGCTTGAGTGAAATATCCCATCCTTGGTAACGCACCTCGCCGATATTAACCGCAGGAACGGTACCGCCGACTCCCACGGAGGGCGGGAACAGATAGGCGGGAGCATCAACAACCATATTGGTACGGTAACGACGGAATATTTCACCGGTCACAGAGAAGCGGTTATTCCAGAAACCGAGGTCAAGACCGAGGTTGTAGTCTTTTGATTTACCCCACTCAAGGTCGGGATTGGGATAAGTACCGGTGTTATTCACGATACCCGGAGCGTAGTTGCCGCCAATCTGATAACCGGATCCGGGGGCAAACATATACTGGCGAAGATAGCTGAAATCACCGATACCGCCGTCATCTCCGAGGATACCGAATGATCCGCGGACCTTGGCAAACGAAACGGCATCGGAAGAAACTATATTCTTGAAGAAATGCTCATTAGAGAGCACCCATGATGCCGAAACTGTGGGGAAGAAGCCCCAGCGGTTGTCGGGATGGAAACGGGTTGAACCGTCGACACGGAAGCTGAATTCAGCGAAATAGCGGGAATCAAAACCGTATGTAGCACGTCCAACAATCGAAGCACGTTCGCTGTAGTATTCATTACCGACAACACGCACATTGGACGAAGAGCTGCCCATAATTTCAGGAAACGCACCCGGCAGATTATTATTCTCACCTTCAAGCTTCTTGAAATGGTAATCCTGATAGTTTACAACCGCCATTGCCGACACATCATGCTTTTCAGCAAATGTGTGGTTGTAACTGATGCCCGCCTCGATCAGCTTGTTGTTAATGTTCTGATGATAATCCGACATTGTAATCTTGGCTTTCGGATACACCGTTTTCGAGTCGACAGAAGTGGTTCCGGTAGCCTCATCATATATGTACAAAGGAACAGGCTTGCTGAACTTGGTAGTATTCTGATGGTTCAGGTCCATAGTACCCTTCAAGTACACCTGAAGACCGTCAATGCCGGGAATCTGATAGCGAAGAATTGCATTGAGAGTGTGCATGTCGGTGTCGATCTTCTGGTAACCGCCCATGCCATAGACATTGATAAGCGGATTCTTTCCATCGATACTCGCAAGATTGCCATCGGTGAACTGAAGCACCTGAAGCGGAGAGAAATTATATGCAGCGTCAATGGTGGCGTAGCTCGGAGTCTTGTTTGCCGAAATTGTTCCACTCAAATCGACCTGTGCGGTCAAACCCTTGAAGATCTCGGCATCGAGTTTCACCGAGTAGTTGTAACGGTCGCGGCTCACATTGGCATAAAGTCCCTTTGCATTGGTATAACCGCCCGAAATATAGTATTTGATCGTTTTGACACCACCGGAGATTGATAATGAATAACGCTGCGAGTGACCCCACTTGTCAAGGTGGTCAAGCATATTTTCATTGCCATACACATTGGGGTTGGAGCCTATCAGCGACAAGTCGTAGGGCTTGTACACATCGGTACCGTCAGCCTCAACCGCACGGTTGTAAAGCTCGGCAAACTTATATGCGTCGAGGAATTTAGGCAGATAAGTGGCTTCCTGGAGGTTATACTGTCCGCGGAAGCTCACGCGGGCACGACCCTCGTTGTTGCCGCGCTTGGTTTGTACAAGAATCACACCGTTTGCGGCGCGTGCGCCGTAAACGGCGGCTGCAGCCGCGTCCTTCAGAATCGAGATGCTCTCGATGTCGTCGGGGTTCAAGTCGCTGAGTCGCATCTCGCCATCGGAAGTGTTGGTGCCGAGACGCGGCACTCCATCTATCACAAGCAGAGGATCAACATTACCACGAATACTTATCGCTGCTTCCTTGGGCGAAGAGGGGTCGCCTGAGGTGTTTATTACGCCCACGCCGGCAACCTGTCCGGCAAGAGTCTCGTCAACATTCATCGCCGGGATACGGATAAGCTCATCGCCGGAGATAACCTCTACCGATGATGTGAGCGAACTTTTCTTTGCCGCGCCGTAACCGATCACCACTATCTCGTCAATGTTGTTGGCGCTGACAGAAAGCGTGGTCTTGATGTTGTTCTGCGACGGAGCCACCTCGACCATAGCCGGAGTATAGCCCACGTAGGTTATCGAGAGCTTCACAGCCTTGCCGGCAGGGAGCTTCAATGTGTACTTTCCTTCAATATTGGTGGCAGTCGCGTTGACTGTCCCCTCCTCCTTGACAGTCGCGCCGATAAGCGGCTCGCCTGTCTCGTCGAGAACAGTGCCTTGCAACAAGCGCGTGTCAGCCGCCTGTGCCCAGCCATCCAACGAGGAGATTGCAAGAATTATGGATAACAGGAAATACTTCATATTGGTTTATTTATTGGTAAGTGTCTTATTGATCACGTGAATCTGATAGTCGTAGAAGTCACGTGTGGTGGCATCGGCAGTGGTGGCGCGCTTTGACTTGTAGAGCGCGAGCACCTTGCGAAGCTGCGCAGCCATCAATGGGCGAAGCTCGATAGCGGGGAGCGACGGCTGAGCCATGAGGATGCGGAAGAATGAGCGGTGATCGTCGTCGGCGTAAGCCGTGGGGGTCACGCTACATGGAAGGGCGGGCATGGTGTTGTCGGCGATTGTCATGGCAAATTCATCCATGATCGACACCGCCTTGCTGCTCTTCGATTCCTTGGGCTGCAATCCGGAGTAAAGTGTGTAAACGTCGATAGCCATAGCCTGAAGATTGCGTTCGGTGGCGTTCAGAGCCTTACCCTTGTAGGTAGCATCGAAAATGCCACGGAAAGCATCGTTGATATAATCGTCGAGCTTATAATTGTTCTTGGGGTCAACCTCGCCGCTCTCCTTGATACGCTGGAGATTGGTGGCGAAATAAAGGCAAGCCACAATGTTGCGTTGCATCTTGGTTTTCCATTCGTAGGGCTCTTCCCACTTGGCGAGGAGGTCCTTGGGTGCGAGCCAGTCGCAAGTGCGAGCCTGGTCAAGAAGCCAGTTCATAGCCTTTTTCTGCTTATCCTTGGGGATGAAGTTGCGGGCGTTGCCGTCGTTCATACCCTGACGTATCTCCTTGAACTCGACACCGCCTATGTAGGGATAGACGTGTCCCACATGACGCAGGTACTGGCTTACGAGAGCCTTGTAGGTCTCTTCGAGAGATTCGTAGGTCTCTCCCTTGTCGCCTGCCCAGTCCTCGAAATTGTCCATGATTATCTTCATATTGGAGATAGCCATGTCACCTGCGGCTACATGGTCGTTACCGAGGTCCTCTGTCTGGTCGGTGGGATCGACAAGCCCCATGAACTGCTGGGCGCCGAATTCATACATCTTGTCACCCGCCTTCTCGCGTATCCAGCGGTCGAGGGTGGCTTTCTCATCATCAGGAGTCTTAACACCCGGAATTAGACGGTAACCCCAGTTGATGGCATAGATGTCATAGACACCCACCGGAGGCGGAGTGAGACGCACACCACGTTCAAGGTCGCCGGGCTGAGCCACGTAGTTGTTGCGGGCATAGTCCATGATACTCGGCGTGGTGCCGTGCTTCTGGGTGAACGCCGGGTCGCGGAGATTGTCAAGAGTGAAAGCATGGGATGCGCCCATGTTGTGCATGAGTCCGAGACAGTGGCCTATCTCATGGGCGGCAACGTATGTGAGCGACTCATACATCACTGAATCGGCAAACACCTGGGTGCGCACACGGGGATCCACGGCGGCAGTCTGCGCGAAACGCCAGTTGTGAACGAGGCGAAGAATGTTGTGATACCATATCACGTCGGCGCCAAGAATCTCGCCGGTGCGGGGATCGGTATAGGAGGGACCCATCGCGTTGGCGGTAGGGGTCACACAATAGCGCACACATGAATAGCGGATGTCGTCAGGATCGAAATCGGGGTCATTCTTCGGATAATCGCGAGCCTCGATTGCATTTTTGAATCCGGCAGCTTCAAAAGCGGTGTTCCAGTATTCGATACCCTCCTTCACGGCTCCGCGCCATTTTTCGGGGAATGCCGAGTCGACATAGAACACTATCTTCTTTTTAGGCTCCACGAGTTTTCCTGCGAAATAAGCCTCGCGGTCCTCGTCGCGCGGTTCAAGACGGTGACGGTTTATGATTTCATAATTCTTGTTTCCATCGAGCTTCGACGAATAAAGATTCTTCAACTCAGTGAAGTAGCCCACACGCTTGTCATGAAGACGCACCGGCATGGGATCGTCGGGAAGACGAACGATGGAGCGTGACATCACCACTGTATAAGGAAGCGTAGCTGTGGGGGTGGTATAGGCAAGGCGGCTCTCGATCTCCACATTTTCAGGGAATGACTTGACCGAGGTTACCGAAGAACCGTCGGCATAGAATGTGCCTTTGATTCCATCCTTTCCACCAAGCATCTTCAACAGCGGGTTGGAATCCTTGATGGGAGAAATCACCTTCTCGTTTCCGGCAAAGAATGAAGTCACGTCGATGAACACCTTGCCGGCTTCCTTGTGGGCTATCTTGAAGCCCTTGAGCACCGGATTCAGGAAATTGCGGTCGTAGGAAGCCTTGATGGGGTCATCATCCTCCACGATATTGGTCGAGGGGATAAGATTCATGTAGACGGTGTTGTCGTCATGAGTGAAGTTGATGAGCAACGGTGAAGTAGCCATCTGACCGGCAACATAATCATCAGTGCGTGAAAGGCTGTTGACGCGGTTCACGAGAAGATAAGTGTGGTTAAACGCGCTGTCGGGAATTTCAAACGTCAGTTTACCCTTTTTGTCGACGTAGGCGTTGAACATCCCTTTATACGCCTTGCACTCGCCGAGATTTTTGTGGAAATCAGCACTATCCTTCGCGGCGCCCTTAAGCTCTATCTTGGGAAGAGCAGCCTTCTTTTTCTTTGCCGACAATTCACTTGGAGCCACAAGTGAAGACACCAAAATCATAGCAATCGGCAAGAAAGTGATAATATTACACTTCATTGGTCAAATTTAAGCAGTTATACACAAATTACTAATTTGCTCCTGATAGCAAATCGGAACACACTGTTCCATTTCGCAAAGATATGCAAAAAAAATCGGATATAATTGCACTATGTTACACAAATGTGCGTATCCGACTAAAAAATTAAGTATATTTATAGGAAAAGTAAAGGAATTTAGTATCAATGCAGCACTATATCCTTCACAACACCGCTGCCAACAGCTTCATTAAGCGCTTTTATTATCGACTGCCGCATGAAAGTGAGCTCCTGTTTAAGCGCCGCCGAAGAAAGAAACACATGGAGCACACCGCGCTCTATGTAGCGGCGCGTGGTGTAGCGGTTCACACCGGGACCCACTATGTCGCCCCACATATATGCCGCACGTTGTTCATCGAAACGCGTCTCGATTCCGTCGCGTTGAAGGCTCTCGCGGATGATGTCGCCAAGCAGTTTCGGTTCGGTCCTCTTCATGACTCCTCTATTGCGGTCAACCGTCCTGATTCCACAAACCACATACGGTAGTCGCCACGGGTGCGACGCATTATCTCATCAAGGTGCAGACGGTTGGTATCGGTGACAAATATCTGTCCGAAATCATCGTGGGTCACTATCTCCATGATCTTCTCCACCCTCGACGCGTCGAGCTTGTCGAAGATGTCGTCAAGAAGCAACAGGGGCATCATGCCGCTTATGCCTCGCAGAAACTCATACTGGGCGAGACGAAGCGTGATGACATACGTTTTGCACTGACCCTGCGAGGCAACGCGCCTCATGGGCATACCGTCGATAAGCATCTCTATGTCGTCGCGGTGCGGCCCCACGGTCGTGTGCCCTATCAGCTCGTCGCGACGACGATTCCGCTCAAACAGCTCCATGAGCGGCATTTCAGGCTCGTCGGCACCACGGCGGTAAGCGAGCGTCACCGACTCGCCGTCACCGGCTATGTCGGCATAATAGCGGTTGAAGATTCCGGCAATCTCCTTCACATACCGCTCACGGCACGAAGTGATATAAGCGGCAGCACGGTCCATCTGTATCTCCAACGCGATGTAAAGTGACACATCAGCCACATGATCGCGAAGCAGTTTGTTGCGCTGTTCCAGGCAACGGCTGTATCGTATCAGTTCATCAAGATACACCGGATCGGCTTGCGAGATTATCATGTCAAGCCAACGACGGCGCTCCTCGCCGGCACCCCTTATCAGGTCGATGTCGTGGGGCGACGACAGCACGAGCGGAAACGCGCCTATGTGCTGCGACAGCCGCTGATAGCTCTTCCCTCCGCGTTTGAGGCTCTTGCGGTGTCCGCGTGTTATGCCAAACTGCAGATGCTCCTCCACTCCTCGCCGGCTGTAGGTGGCGTCGATCATAGAAAACTCCTCATCGCGCTTTATGAGCATCGTGTCGGTCATTCCCGAGAAACTTTTGCAAAAGCTCATGTAGTAGATGGAGTCGAGAAGGTTGCTCTTCCCCATGCCGTTATTGCCGAGAAAGCAGTTGACCTTGGGTGAAAAGTCAAGATCGGCATCCGCGATATTCTTGAAGTTGCAGATTTTTATGTGATTTATCTTCATAGAGCGGCTTCATTGTTTTTACCGGCAAGCATACCGCACGCCGCAGCTATGTCCTCGCCGCGCGAAGTCCTGATGGTGGCTGTGATTCCGAGCTCGTTCAGGCGGTCGCGGAACGCCACCATGGTGCCATCGTCGGCAGTTTCAAGCGGCGTGTCGGGGATGGCATGGAAGCGTATGAGGTTCACGCGACAGTCAAGCCCTTTGAGCAGGCGGGCGAGCGACTGTGCCGAGCGGAGATTGTCGTTCACGCCACGCCACATTATATATTCCACCGACAGACGGCGCTGCTTGGAGAAATCATAACCGCGAAGCAGCTCTATCACGCTTTTCAGCGGATAAGCCTTCTCGACCGGCATCAACGACTCGCGCTGAGCGGCGACAGGCGAGTGCACGCTGATCGCCACATGGACTTTGGTCTTGTCAAGAAGCTCTTTGAGAGAATCGAGCTTGCCGATGGATGAAACGGTGATGCGCTTGGGGCTCCACGCAAGCCCCCACGGAGCGGTAAGAATCTCTATCGCTTTCAACACGGCAGGAAGATTATCCATCGGCTCTCCCATGCCCATGAACACGATGTTGGTGAGCGACAGGCTCTCCGGTATAGCGAGAATCTGATTGAGAATATCGTAAGCGTCGAGATTGCCATGGAAGCCTTGCCGTCCAGTCATGCAGAAGCGGCAACCCATGCGGCAGCCGGCTTGCGACGACACGCACAGAGTGGCTCGGTCGCGGTCAGGTATATACACCGCCTCGATGTCACGCCCGCCTCGTCCGTCAAACAGATATTTCACAGTGCCGTCCTTAGAGCGAGCCGACTCCTTGGGTGCGACAAGCCCTATGCGGTAACGCGATTTAAGCTGCTCACGTCCCTTTATCGACAAGTTGGTCATCGCATCGATCGAATCCACACGTTTCACATAAATCCAATCAGCAATCTGCTTCGCGGCAAATCGCGGCAAACGGCACTCCTCAGCCACAGTGGCAAAATCATCAAGCGTCATCCCCACAAGCGGGGTCTTTTCCTTTTCTTCCATGCCACAAAGATACTTAGAATCGCCCAATTTTCAAACAATGCCCTAATAAAACGGAATAGGGTCACCTGCATGGCGACCCTATTCACTCGATATATAGATGTTTTATTATTTCTTGGCTGCACGGCGCTTGTCGGTAAGGTAAGCAACCGGAGCTGCAACAAAGATAGTTGCGAGAGTACCGGTGATGACACCGAAGAGCATTGCGAATGTGAAGCTGCGGATTGATTCACCACCGAGGATGAAGATACAGAGCAACACGAGCAATGTAGAAGCCGAAGTCATGATGGTACGTCCCAATGTGCTGTTGATTGACTGGTTGACAGTGTTGTAGAAGTTCATCTTGGGGTTAAGTCCGATGTTCTCACGCACACGGTCAAACACAACCACGGTATCGTTGATCTGGTAACCGATCACGGTCAAGATAGCCGCGATAAACGACTGGTCGATCTCCATTGAGAACGGAAGCACGCCCCAGAACAGCGAGTAGAAACCGATGATGGTGAATGCGGTAAACGCTACAGCGGCAAGAGCGCCCACTGAGAATGCCACATTGTGGAAACGGAGAAGGATGTAAAGGAACATCGCGATCAATGAAAGGATGACTGCAATATATGCGTCCTTCTTCATGTCGGCTGCGATGGTAGGACCTACCTTCTGCGAGCTCTGGATACCCACATTCTCATTGGTGGTAGAGAAGTCTTCAAGCGACATTCCGCCGAGTTCCGAGCTCAATCCTTCGTAAAGAATCTTGGTGATCTCGGCATCAACGCCGTCGGTCTCCTCTTCAATCTTATAGTTGGTAGAGATACGCACCTTGGTGTCATTGTCGATGGTAATCACTGAAAGTGATGAGTTGGGGAAGCTCGGAGCGAGCTTGCTCTGAAGTTCGGCAGTCTTCACCGGATGATCGAATTGAACGATGTAGTTGCGACCTCCCGAGAAGTCGATACCCTGATTCATACCGCGGGCAAACAATGAAACGACAACAATCAACGCGAAGATTCCGCATACACCAAACGACACCTTACGCTTGCTCAAGAAGTCAAACTTGGCATTCTGGAACATGTGTCCGGCAAGCTTGGTGGTGAAGGTAAGATTGAGGAACGGTTTGGTCTTTCCGAATGCGATGAACACAAGACGTGTCAAGAACACTGCGGTGAAGAACGAGCAAACGATACCGATGATAAGCGTGGTGGCAAATCCCTTGATAGGTCCGGTGCCGTAAAGAAGCAGGATGACTGCTGTGATGATTGAAGTCAAGTTAGAGTCGAAGATCGCAGAGAAAGCGTTGCTGTAACCGTCGGCGATAGCCTGATGGATGTTCTTTCCTGCACGAAGCTCTTCCTTGGTACGCTCGAAGATGAGCACGTTGGCGTCAACCGCCATACCGAGGGCAAGCACGATACCGGCGATACCCGAAAGGGTAAGCACTGCCTGGAACGATGCGAGAATACCCATAGTGAAGAAGAGGTTGCACACAAGACCCATGTTGGCGATAAGACCCGGGATGAAACCGTAGACAGCCATCATGAAGATCATGAGAAGCACGAGAGCGATGACAAACGACAGGAATCCGTCATGGATAGCCTGCTTACCAAGCGACGGACCGATCACGGTGTCGCTCACGATGTCGACCTTAGCCGCCATCTTACCTGACTTGAGCACGTTGGCAAGGTCCTTGGCATCCTCTACCGAGAAGTTACCGGTGATCTGCGAACGTCCACCCTCGATCACGCTGTTGATGCGCGGATAAGAATATACGTGTTCGTCAAGCACGATTGCCACCGGCTTGCCGAGGTTGTTCTGAGTCACGCGAGCCCATGCCTTGGCACCCTCGCTGTTCATGTCCATCGACACATAGTTACCTTGCATGTTGTCGAAGTCGCTTGTTGCCGATACCACAACGTCACCTGCAAGAGCGGGTTTGCCGTTATTTGATTTAAGAGCGATCAATGTGTAGAGCTCAGCCTTGCGCAAAGCGTTGGTGGCAGTGTCGGTGTACTGCACCTCCTGAGGCTTCACTTCCCAACGCAATTTGAGGTTGGACGGAAGGATGCGGGCTGCTGTGGCAGTGCCGAGGATTGAGTCGATGACTTCGCGGTGACGCTGAGTAGCCATACCGATTACCGGGCTGCCCTGATAGCCGCTGCCGTCGAAATATCCGAAGAATGTCTTTGCCACACCGGCTGAGTCGCCACGGAGGGCAGTTTCAAGAGCCATCAACTGTGACTGGATTTCATCAAGAGTGTACACTTCGTAGAATTCCAGGTTAGCCGAAGCCTTGAGAAGCTCACGCACACGGTCATGCTCTTTCACACCCGGAAGTTCGAGAAGGATCTGACCATCCTTTTCAAGTTCCTGGATATTCGGAGCCACAACGCCAAACTGGTCGATACGGTTGCGGAGCACGTTGGTAGAGCTTGACACACGGTCCTTTACCTCCTGCTTCACCTGAGCCTCAACCTGAGTGCGGTCCTCACCGCGCTTGGCGATGTTCTTGAACACCACAGCCATGTCGGCGGTCGGGTCGATGCGCTGATATTCTTTGAAGAAAGCGGCAACGTAGTCGCTTGTCTTGGTTTTCTTCACTACCGAGTCAGTTGCGGCGATAACACGGTTGAAAGTCTTATTGTCTTCGGCATTAGCCATAGAACGCAAAATGTCGGGAACCGACACCTGAAGAATCACGTTCATACCTCCCTTTAGGTCAAGTCCGAGACCCACACCCATTTTCTGCACCTGGTTGAAGGTGTAGCCAAATACGGGATAAACTTCCTCTTTACCGATTGAATCGATGTAACTTTTGTAAGCCTTCTGGTAAGCGTCGGAATTGGCATCGCCATTAGCGACAACCAATGCGTAAGACTCTGCTTTCTTCTCGTAACGGCTTGTTACCCAGCTAAACGAGAGGTAAAACAGACACACGAGCACCAAGAAGATTGCTATCACACCGGAGATTACACTTCCGGTAGTACCTTTGCTTTGCATGTGTTGTTAGTGATATGATATTAAGTTATTAAATATAATTGCACGTTATTTCAGCGTGCAAATATAGTGTTTTTTTTCCTTTTAGCCGAAACTTGCAGCTATAATTTTAATACACAAGCGATATATTGTCAATCCACAACGTCATCCCGGGGGTGCCTTCGTATGCGACTCCACATCCTGACGATGCCATCACAAGCAGATGCGTGGGGGTCGCCGAGGGGTCGTCCCAGCCCACTTCTTTCACGGGCACCATCTTCCCTTTGGAGTTTTTAGCATAGTAGGAACGGCTTTCAGGTATAAGCCCCATGTGGTCGGCATAACCGGCTTGCTTGGAAATGTCACCATACATCACCTCGAGCCTATGCCCCTGAACCCACGGCGAGGTGCGGCGGAAGCGTTCACGCCCGGTTCCCACACGCTTGGCATAGATATTTCCGTCCTCATCCTCCCAGCGGCGCTGAAGCAGGATATAGACCTCGGCATAGTCGCGGCCCGGCAATGTGCGGGTCGAAGTGCCGGTGGCGCGGATGCGTTGCGTTCCTTCCGGCACAAACACCCGGTAGTCATATTGCAACGCCTTTGGGCGACGCGTGAAAGGGATTCCCATCTCCATCTTGGAATAAGGATTGCTCGTGTTGCGTATAGGTTCAAGATTATACCCTAAATAGATCGAGCCCGACACCAGCACCTTCAGGTCAAGCATCCCCAACACTTTGACTGTCTCGATCTCGGTCATCATCTTGCAGCATTTGCCGCCGGCGGGATTATTGTCGGGGTAAACCGTGTTGCTCGTCTTCACAACGCCCATCACGTCGGCATAGACATTGGAGGTAGCCCATGGCGAACCGCCCATGTTATGATAAGGAGCCTTTTTGTCGATCACAGCCGTCGGGGCTATCTCATATACCTGCCTGAGATTGCCGCCTATTATTTTGGACTCCTTGATATTGCGGGTCACCCAGTTTTCAAAGTCGCCGTATTTTATTAGCTGCACCTGCCCGCTCGCGCAAAAAGCGGTTATGAGGACAGGCAGCAGGGCAACAGCTCCCTTTCTCATCAGAGTTTATAGATTAATGCGGTGGCAAGAGCAGCGATACCCTCTCCCCTGCCGGTGAACCCGAGCTTTTCGGTCGTTGTGGCTTTTACCGACACCGCGTCGATGTCAATCATGAGATCGGCGGCTATGCGTTCTCTCATCACGGGGATATGTTCAAGAAGTTTTGGAGCCTGAGCCATGATTGTGAGGTCGACATTTCCCACCTTGTAGCCGTTTTCATCAAGTATCTCCCTCACACGCCGCAGGAGCACGCGTGAATCGGCGCCTTTGAACCGAGGATCGGTGTCGGGAAAATGATACCCTATGTCGCGCAAAGAAGCGGCACCGAGAAGAGCGTCGCTCAATGCATGAAGAGCCACATCGGCATCGCTGTGTCCAAGCAATCCCAGATGATAAGGCACCTTTACTCCTCCGAGCCACAGCTCGCGTTCCTCAACAAGCCGGTGAACATCAAAACCGTTGCCGACTCTTATAGATGAAATTTCCATAATACGATTTTAGAGCTTGCGTTATAATATCACAGTGATGAAACGCCCGCGAAGACAAAAAAGTTATCTCCGTCCAAACATTTCCCTGATTCCGTCCATGTCGAATGACAGCGTGAATCTGAGCGTCTGGTCGAGCGGCGAAGTCTGAGCCGCCGCCATCATATAGGATGCGTCAAGACGCAACACATTGAGCGAGAAACCCGCGCCGACACCGAAATACTTTCTGCCACCCTTGAATTCATTTTCATAATAATATCCGGCACGGAGGAAAAACTGCTGGTTATAGCTATACTCAGCACCGAGCGACCAGGTGATCTCCCTCAGCTCCTCCTTGAAACCGCCGGGAGCATCGCTGAACGACTTGAAGATTCCGGTGATGGGCGACATATTTTCCCACTCCTCCTCGGCATCAAGATATTCCTGCTGCCCCTCGGGGGTGTCGGCATAGTCGCTCTGACGGGGCTTGGTGGGCACCAACAGCTTGTTCAAGTCGAGCGACACGGCGACATTGTGGTAATCGGCAACCGGAAACATGAAGGTAGTGCCTATACGCAGATTGGTTGGCAAGAAAGCGGGGCTCTCGCCATCGTTATAGCTCACCTTTGAACCGATATTTGAGATGTTCCATCCCCATGACCACTGGCACTCGTTTCTGCCTATGATGGGATAAGTGGTGTAGTAACCTGAAAGGTCGGCGGAGAAAGCCGATGCGCCCGACATCTGGTCGCCTGAGTTGGACGGCGAGAATCCAAGTGCAGAATAAATGTAGCGCAGCACCACTCCCATTGAGAATTTCTCGGAAAGTTTACGGGAATATCCCACGTCGATCGACATCTCGTAGGGGTTTATCGACTGCCCGCCAAGGTCAGTGCTCGTATTCACCTCTCCGAGCGAGAAATACCTGAGCGACGCGCTCACCGCCTGATTGTCATCCTGACCGAGCTTCCAGTAACCCGAAAGATTGGCAAGAAATATGTCGTTCACGATTTTGCGCAACCACGGAGTGTAGCTGAGCGACACCCCGCCGCCGCTGTAGGCAAATGCGTATTTTGACGGATTCCAAAACTGCGAATTCACGTCGGGATCGGTGGCGGCGCCAAGGTCGCCCATCGACGCGCCTCGGGCATCGGGAGCGATCGAAAGCGATGTCACACCGGTCTGCACCGGGTTGAACTCGTTCTTATTTTGGGCGGCAACGCTTGAGAAACTTGCCAATACAAGCCCCAAGACTATGTAATAATGCTTGATTGTCATCGTCGGAAAAACAATAATTATATTGTATATAACCCCAAATTCCGCGATTTATTGCGCCGCCCCCCACCAATTAGGCTTATTGAACATCTACAACAGCCTGACACTGCAAAGAATCATCTTTGAGCACCGATTATCTCATGCCCACAAAACATTAAGCGAAACCCGGAAATCAACGAATCCGAATGGATTCATCTCTGGGTAGCCGGGGGCGGAGCGTCAGCGACACCCCCGGAAAGCGATCAAAAAATCAATGAATCTGAAAGATTCATCTTTATCAGCCGGAATTCATTTCGGGAAATATGGTTCATCGGGGCTTACTCCATTCTCAATCAACCATGCTCTGTATTCCTCGATAAATGTTCTTTTGCGGTGGTGTTCTTTCTGTCTCTTTATGTAATTTATGATATTTTCCACCTCATTTTTAGAATAGGAAAAGCACCCGGAGCCCTCTTGCCAACCGCGCCAATTTGTCAATATTGAATGTTGTTTAATCGCCAAGCTCGATTCTCGTTTAACATATTTGATGAAATCCGAGACAGCAATTGTTGATGGAATTGCCGTGCAAATGTGGATATGATCAGGCATACCGTCTATTCGATGGACAGTTGCTCCATATTTCTTCATAATCGAAAACAGCAGGAGATAAACGCGTCTTTCGCTGTCAATGTCGATAGTTGGTTCGCGTCGTTTTGTTGCGAATACGATGTGATAATTAAGTTGAATAAAGCTCATAGAATTGATTTTAGATAAAGGTAGTTATTTTATATGAAATTAAAAAAGATTATATCATATAACGATGAATCTTTCAGATTCAAAATCACATTCACACCTTTCCGGGCATCTCGCTGCGCTCGGTGCCCGGCTACCCAGAGATGAATCCTTACGGATTCGCTAATTCTGTTCAATAACGAACAAAGGCGGCACCGCAGAGCCGCCTTTGTTATAGATTATTTAGAATTCCGCATTGTTGGGAGTGCGGGGGAACGGTATCACGTCGCGGATATTGGTCATGCCTGTCACAAACAGCACAAGACGCTCAAATCCGAGACCGAATCCGGCATGAGGCACGGTTCCGAAACGACGGGTGTCAAGATACCACCACATATCCTTCATCGGAATGCCCAGCTCATTGATGCGTGTCTCGAGCTTCTCATAGTTCTCCTCACGCTCCGAGCCGCCGATGATCTCTCCGATTTTCGGGAAAAGTACATCCATGGCACGCACTGTCTTTCCATCTTCATTGAGTTTCATGTAGAATGCCTTGATCTCCTTGGGATAATCGGTGAGGATCACAGGTTTCTTGAAATGCTCTTCCACGAGGAAGCGTTCATGCTCGCTCTGAAGGTCAGCACCCCAGTAAACAGGGAATTCAAATTTATGTCCTGATTCCTCAAGAATCTTCACGCCCTCGGTATAAGTGAGGCGAACAAACTCATTGTCGATCACAAACTTCAATCGCTCCACGAGTTCCGAATCATAATGTTCGGCAAGGAAAGCGATATCGTCTGGACAATTATCGAGAGCATATCTGATACAATATTTAATGAATTCCTCAGCGAGGTCCATATTGTCGGTGATGTCAAAGAAAGCCACCTCAGGCTCAACCATCCAGAATTCCGACAAGTGGCGCGGAGTGTTGGAGTTCTCGGCACGGAATGTGGGACCGAATGTGTAGATAGCACCAAGGGCGGTGGCTCCGAGCTCGCCTTCAAGCTGACCCGACACGGTCAATGCCGTAGGCTTGCCGAAGAAGTCGGCAGAGAAATCCACCTTTCCGTCCTCAAGGCGGGGAAGATTGTTAAGGTCGAGCGTAGTCACCTGAAACATAGCTCCGGCACCCTCACAGTCACTCGCGGTGATGAGAGGAGTGTTGAGATAGAAATATCCTTTCTCCTGGAAGAACTTGTGGATGGCAAACGCCAATGCGCTGCGCACTCGCAGGATAGCCCCGAAAGTGTTGGTGCGGGGACGCAAGTGAGCTTTCTCACGGAGGAATTCAAGGGTGTGCCCCTTCTTCTGAAGAGGATAAAGATTAGGATCGGCGGCGCCGAAGATCTCAAGCTTGTTTGCCTGCACTTCCACCGACTGTCCTTTACCCATCGACTCCACAAGGATACCGTCGACCTTCAATGAGGAACCGGTGGTGATAGCCTTAAGCTCCTCTTCCGAGAATTTTTCAAGGTCAAACACAATCTGCACATTCTTGACGGAAGAACCGTCGTTCAATGCCACAAACTGCACGTGCTTGTTGCCACGGCGCGTGCGCACCCAGCCCATCACACACACTTCCTTACCGAGAAGCTCGGGAGAGATGAATAAATCTTTTATTTTGGTACGTTTCATTCTCTTTGTTTTACTTATTATTCAAAAGAACCCATTTTCAGGAAATTAACCTCTTCCTGAGTGAGATAACGCCATCTTCCGCGAGGCAGATTCTTCTTGGTGAGACCTGCGAAATACACACGGTCGAGCTTGGTCACGTGATAGCCAAGGCTCTCAAAGATACGGCGCACGATACGGTTACGTCCTGAGTGGATCTCGATACCCGCCTGGTTGCGGTCAGTCTCGGTAGCATAGCTGATGGCATCGGCATGGATCGGTCCGTCCTCAAGTTCGATACCGTCGGCGATAGCCTGCATATCCTCTTCTGAGATATCCTTATCAGTCCACACGTGATAGATCTTTTTCTTCACATATTTCGGATGTGTGAGCTTAGAAGCGAGATCGCCGTCGTTGGTAAGGAGAAGCACACCGGTGGTGTTGCGGTCAAGACGACCCACAGGATAGATGCGTTCGTTGCAAGCGCCCTTCACAAGGTCCATCACAGTGGTGCGTCCGTTGGGGTCATCGCTTGTAGTCACGCAATCCTTCGGCTTGTTGAGCAGGATGTAGCACTTGCTCTCCAGTGTCACCACCTTTTCATCATACTCCACAACATCGCTGTGAGAGATTTTTGTTCCGAGTTCGGTCACAACCTCGCCGTTCACCTTCACAAGACCCTGAGTGATGAATTCATCAGCTTCACGGCGTGAGCATATTCCGGCATTAGCCATGAACTTGTTGAGGCGGATCTGTTCATTAGGATCGGGTATCGGCATTTCATACTCGATACGCTTGGGACGCGGCACGAAGCTCTTGCCCGGACGCTGGAATCCCTGCTGCTGACGATTGCCCTGCTGACGGTTGTTGTAGCCACCCTGACGATTGTTGTTATAGCCGCCTTGACGGTTGTTGTTATTGTAGCCGCCCTGACGATTGTTGTTGTAACCGCCCTGCTGACGGTTGTTGTTATTGTAGCCGCCCTGGCGATTGTTGTTATAGCCGCCTTGCTGACGGTTATTATTGTAGCCGCCCTGACGGTTGTTGTTGTAACCGCCCTGCTGACGGTTATTATTGTAGCCGCCTTGCTGATAATTATTGTAACCGCCCTGCTGACGATTGTTATTATAGCCATTATGTTGGCGGTTATTATTGTATCGGTTGTTATTGTAGCCACCCTGACGGTTGTTGTTGTAACCGCCTTGCTGGTTGTATCCGGTTGAAGTTGCATTGTCGCCTGAAGCTGCATCTGCCGATGCGTTCTCAGCGCCCTCTACCGGCTGCTGATACTGGCGTGGTTGATAGCCGCCCTGGTTATTGTTGTAACGGTTATATCCACCCTGCTGGCGGTTGTTGTTGTAGCCGCCTTGGTTATTATAGCCCGATCTGCCATTGTTATAGCCTCTCTGCGCGTAGGGACGCGGCTGATAGGGGCGGTCATAGGATGAATACTCCCGGCGTGGCGCGTCGGAAGATGCGTCATCTCCCGGTGTAGCTGTACGCTCTGCATTACTGAACGAACCCTCTCCCGCCGATGATGCGGCGATACGGTTTTCCCCGATGCGGGGACGTCTTGGTTTCTTTTCTTCGCTGGTGTCCATGATTACCTGAATTAAAGTGCTGTTTTTGTTACTGCCTCGCGGCGTTAATAAACTATTAAAAAGTGTAAGTAATTAAATTGTTGACTCTTTAAAATAAAAATTTAAGAATAGGAATACAAGTTTTACCACTTCCTACTAATTATATACATTTAAGGGCACAATTACATCCCCAACTGCCTATAATTTTCGCAAATTTAAGTTTTTTCCTTAATATAAGGATATAATCCGATTAAAACTTTTTCAAAAAAATCTTAAAAACAGCATTTTTGCCCTCTCCCAACCATCCACATGGGTGAAAAAACGTAAATTTGCACATATATGCCCCTCCGAAAAATCATACATATCGACATGGACGCGTTCTACGCTTCGGTAGAGCAGCGCGACAATCCCGAATTGCGAGGCAAGCCGGTAGCGGTGGGCCATGCCGACGCGCGTGGCGTGGTGGCGGCATCAAGCTACGAAGCGCGGCGTTTCGGCGTGAAATCGGCAATGTCGTCACAGAAAGCCAAAAGGCTCTGCCCCGAGCTGATATTCGTCAACGGCAGAATGAGCCATTATAAAGAGGTGTCGGCGCAGATCCACGAGATATTCCATGAATACACCGACATAATCGAGCCGATATCGCTCGACGAGGCGTTTCTTGATGTCACGGTCAACAAACCCGGCATAGAACTGGGCGTCGACATAGCCCGGGAGATAAAGGCAAAGATAAAAGAGCGGCTTAATCTTATCGCGTCGGCAGGAATATCCTATAATAAATTTCTCGCCAAGATAGCTTCCGACTACCGCAAGCCCGACGGGCTGTGCACCATCCACCCCTCTCAGGCGCTCGACTTCATAGCACGCATCCCCATCGAATATTTCTGGGGCGTGGGTCCTAAGACAGCACAGAAAATGCACTCACTCGGCATACACACCGGCATCGAACTGCGCAACTGGCCTCTCGACCTGCTCATCAGGGAGTTTGGCAAGGTGGGGAAGGTATATTATGACTTCTCGCGAGGCATCGACGAACGTCCGGTAGAGACACAGCGCATAAGAAAGTCCATAGGATGTGAATGTACCTACGACCACGACCTTTCTTCACCCGAGGAGATCGATGAAGCTCTCACCGACCTCACCAACGAATTGATCGGAAGGCTGTCGCGCAAGCAATTTCTCGGCTCCACGTTGACCCTGAAAGTCAAGTTTCATGATTTTTCCCAAATCACACGCAGCATAACAAAAGACTTCAACTTCAACACATTCGAGCTGATACGCCCGTTTGCCGACACTCTGATCGCCGGGGTCGACTACCATTCCCGCCCGGTGAGGCTCATGGGACTTACGGTGTCCAACCCCCATGACCTCCATCAACCGGCACCGCAAAGAGATTCATCCAACTGGCGCCAACTGCTGCTCGACTTCGACAACACACCATACTGATAATCAATTAACATTTCCATTAACAATATTTAACTAATGGGGGGGGGGTAATCTGCCTAACTTTCCCTACATTTGCGGCAAGAAATTCGTAAAAAACCAATCTTACTATATAATCATTTAATTCTTGTTTTTTATGAAAAAGTTATTCATTGCCGCAATTGCTGCAATATGTGCGTTAGGAGTATCAGCCCAGACTTTCTGGGACGGAGAGACTGCCGAAAAGAAATTCACACTTGGTGTGCGTGCAGGTCTTAACATCGCCGACATGAGCGGAGATGATGTTGACGCTAAATCAAAAGCCAATTTCCACGCCGGCGTTTCAGCCGATTGGAATATCGTAAACAGCTTCTCGGTGAACTCAGGTATCTTCTACACCGGCAAGGGCGCTAAGGATTTCTCGGCTAACTTCATCGAAATTCCCATCTATGCATCTTATCGTCTGAACTTCGCCGAGGCTTCTCAGCTTCAGGTAAACTTCGGTCCCTATCTTGACTTCGGTGTAGGCGGCGATGCTTTCAAAGACTACGATGACGGCGGTATCGAAGGAAAACGCTTCCAGATGGGTCTTGGCGTTGGCGCAGGCTACACTTTCAGCAAGTTCTTCGTAGGTCTGCAATACCAATTCGGATTGACCGACTGCCACGAGGACCTCAATGCTAAATACAACAACCTCGCAATATCAGTTGGATACAACTTCTAAGCTATCAGATTAATACGCAAATGCGGAGCGCCTGATTCCCACAGGCTCTCCGCATTACTATGTAAAATACCTAAATACAAACCAACAAAACAATGAACAAAAAATTTCTTATCTATCCCATCCTCACTGTAGCATTGGGATTCTTTGCGACATCATGCTCAAGCGACGACGATGACAACGACGGACCCGCATCAGGAACTCCCGTAGATATGCCCATCCCCTCATCGGTAGTCGATGGTGTACGCGTATCCGACATCCAAGGCTCGGCATCAATCAGCTACAACGCCGACGGTTCGATAAAGGACGCCACTTACAATGGCACAACCTATAAGTTTGAATACGAAGGATCTCGCGCCGCAGCATCCACAGGACGCAAGCTCGTGAGAATCGTTGCAGTCGACAACACTTTCGCAGACGAAGGCGACTACGAAAAATGGGAGGCAACCAACTTCAAGTTCAACTCCGACGGCTTCATCGTGGCATATTACGAGACAAGCGAGGAAGGCCGCAAAGGCGACTGGTGGGAAAGAACCTCATTTGACATTTCGGTAGACTACAACAATGCCGGACGCATCAGCACCATGAGCATTTCAGGCACCTACGAAGGATATGACGAAGACGAGGGCAAATACAGGGAAAAAGGCAAAGCGAAAGTAAAATACAACTATTCTGGCGACAACCTCATCAGCTCTATTGTGGATGATCCCGAAGGTTCCAACTCTTATACTTTCGACTACTCGGCAGCTCCTGACAACACTTACAACATCGTCACTCCCCATCTTGGAGCGGGAATGGCTATGTACAGCCCCATCGCCTACATATTTGCCACTGCCGGTTACCTGGGCAACGCTTCAGCTCAGCTCCCCACCAAGCTCACCTACAAGTATATCGACAAAGAGGATCCGGAATATAGCGAGACAGATCTCTATAAAATCTCCTACTCGCTCAACGCTGACAACCGCATCAACTCAATCTCATCCACCAACAGCGGAGGTGGCTACTCAACAATGTATTTCAGCTACATCACGCAATAACGACTTCACCATCTGAATCATACATTTCCCTCGGGGCGCGCGGTTTAAACTCCACGCGCCCCTTTTTCTTTGATCCAATTAGTCCCATTAGCCCAATTAGTCCAATTTGACTAATTAGCCCCATTAGACTAATTCGACTAATAATTATTCAACAAAGATTGCCAAAATAAAGAATTCCGCAACTAAATTCAGCCGGTCGACTACATTTTAGATTATTTTTCTTAAATTTGCGGATATTCTAACAACAGTAGAACAAAATGTCAAAAGTAACTAAAGAAATGGCCCTCGACTACCATCGCGAGGGAAAACCGGGCAAAATTGAAGTAGTGCCCACCGTGCCATATTCGACACAACAAGACCTTGCTCTTGCATATTCTCCGGGTGTAGCATATCCATGTCTCGAAATAGAGCAGAAACCGCAGGACGCATACGAATATACCAACAAGGGCAACCTCGTGGCTGTCATCAGCAACGGCACAGCTGTGCTCGGTCTTGGCGACATAGGCGCGCTTGCCGGAAAGCCGGTCATGGAAGGAAAAGCGCTCCTGTTCAAGATTTTCGCCGGTCTTGACTGTTTCGACATCGAAGTCAACGAGAAGGATCCCAAAAAGTTCATCGAAATCGTGAAAGCTCTCGCTCCCACTTTCGGAGGAATAAACCTTGAGGACATAAAAGCTCCCGAATGCTTCGAGATCGAGCAGCGTCTGAAGGAAGAGTGCGACATTCCCGTGATGCACGACGACCAGCACGGAACAGCGATAATCTCGGGTGCGGGTCTTCTTAACGCCCTGGAAATACAAGGCAAGAAAATCGAGGAGGCTCGTCTCGTGGTCAATGGCGCCGGAGCGGCTGCCGTGAGCTGCACCAAGCTCTACATCGCGCTCGGCATTAAGCCCGAAAACGTGGTGATGTGCGACTCGCGCGGTGTAATCAACACAAAACGCACCGACCTCAACCCGCAGAAAGCGCAGTTTGCAACATCACGCGACATAACCACCCTGAAAGAAGCGATGGTCGATGCCGACGTGTTCCTGGGTCTATCAGTCAAGGATGTCGTGACTGCCGAAATGGTGCAGTCGATGGCTCCCAACCCCATCGTGTTTGCTCTCGCCAACCCCGATCCGGAAATCGCCTACGACACAGCTATCAGCTCTCGCCCCGACCTGATTTTCGCAACCGGACGTTCCGACTACCCCAACCAGATCAACAATGTGCTCGGATTCCCCTACATATTCCGTGGAGCCCTCGACTGCGGCGCCACAGCGATCAACGAGGAGATGAAGCTCGCTGCCGTAAAAGCGATTGCCGCCCTCACCAAGGAACCGGTGCCTTCAGTCGTGAACGCTGCATACGAAATGGGCAACCTCCAGTTCGGAAAAGACTACATCCTGCCCAAGCCGCTCGACCCGCGCCTCATCACTTGCGTGGCTCCGGCAGTGGCTCGCGGAGCGATGGAATCAGGCGTTGCCACACGCCCCATCACCGACTGGGAAGCCTACAACGAGAAGCTGCGCAAACTCATGGGATATGACGACCAGCTCATGCGCCGCTTGAGCGACACAGCGCGTCAGAACCCGAAACGCGTGGTATTCCCCGAAGCAAACACCGACAATATGCTGCGCGCTGCCGTCAACGCGCACCAGGAGGGTATATGTACTCCGGTGCTCCTCGGCAACGAAGAGATGATCGAGAAACGCGCCAACCGACTCGGAATAAACATCGACGGAATCGAAATCATAAATCTGCGCCACGACCGCGAAGCCGACCGCCGCGCCAAGTTTGCCGCAAAATTTGCCAAGAAACTTGAACGCGAGGGCATGACCTATCCCGCTGCTCTCGAGCTGATGTTCGACCGCAACTACTTCGGCATGATGCTCGTGGAAAGCGGCGAAGCCGACGCAATAATCGCCGGAACATACTCAGGCAACCTCCGCCCCACCGAAATCGCCCGTGAAGTGATAGGCATACGCCCCACTTTCAACCATTTCGCATCTATGCACATCCTGCAGACTCAACGCGGAGTCTACTTCATCGCCGACACAACCATCAACAGTCATCCCGACGAAGACACCCTGTTTGACATCGCGCGTCTCGCACGCAACTCGGTGGAATACTTCGCTCATGACCCCGTTATGGCGCTTGTATCCTACTCCAACTTCGGTGGCAACAAGCTCCACGGCTCTCGCATAGTACACAACGTGGTGGCAAAATTGCATGAAACCTATCCCGACCTGCCGGTCGATGGTGAAATGCAGATCGACTACGCGCTCAACAAGAAGCTGCGCGACACCAACTATCCGTTCAACCGCATCAAGGACAAGGATGTGAACACCCTCATATTCCCCAACCTTAGCTCGGCAAACACCGCCTACAAGATGCTGTTGTCAATGGGCGTAGGCGAGGTGATCGGACCGATCCAGATGGGATTGAACAAGCCGGTTCACTTCATCAATGTCGACAGCTCGGTGCGCGACATCGTAAACCTCACCACAATCGCCGTCCTCGACGCCGCCGTACAAGAAAAAGTCGGCAACGACTACGATAAGTAGAGTTGAGAATGGAGAATGGAGAATGGAGAATTGAGAATGGAGAGTCGAGAATTGAGAGTCGAGAATTGAAAATTGAGAATTGAGAGTCGTGAGTCGTGAATTGAGAGTCGAGAATCCTTAATGACCTTAAAGTCCTTAACGACTCTAATGACCCTCGACTCAAATGACTCTAAAGCCCTTAACGGCATTATCGACCTTAAAGCCCTTAAAAAAAATGGAGAATGGAGAAACTAACTTAGCTCCATTCTCCATTTTAAATTTTAAATTTTAAATTTTAAATTCTCAATTCTCAACTCTCCATTCTCAATTCTCCATTCTCAACTCTCCATTCTCAACTCTCGACTCTCAACTCAACCTTTCCCCCTCCTCCATCGTTGAAAATATAAGCAATCAATAACTCAAAACACAATTTATTATGAGACTGGACGGACGTCGCCAAAGTTCAAACGTAGATGACCGACGCGGACGACGCGGAGCATTTCCGCTCAAAGCGGGAAGCATGGGCATCGGAGGATTAATCGTATTAGGCATTATCACCTGGATCATGGGCGGCAATCCGCTCAGCGTGCTCACCGGCGGCGCCGGAATAATGGGCGGCGAAGAAACGACCGAATATGTTCCCACACAGCAAGAAGAGGAGCTCGCCGAATTTTCCCGCCAAGTGCTCGCATCCACCGAAGACGTGTGGACCGAAGTGTTCAACGAAATGGGAGCCACCTACCGTCCGCCCACACTCGTCCTATTCACCGGATCGGTACAGAGCGGATGCGGAAACGCCTCAGCGCAGACCGGACCATTCTACTGCTCTGCCGATGAAAAGCTCTACATCGACCTCTCATTCTTCAGCCAGATGCGGCAGAACCTCGGAGCCGACGGCGACTTCGCCTACGCCTACGTGATAGCCCATGAAGTAGGGCACCATGTGCAGCACCTGCTCGGCACGCTCGACAAAGCACACACCCTCATGGCACGGCAATCACAGACCGAAGCCAACCGCACAAGCGTGCGCATCGAGCTGCAAGCCGACTTCCTTGCCGGAGTGTGGGGATATCACGAAAACCGCATTTTCCGTTCGCTGGAGGACGGAGACCTCGAAGAAGCGATAACCACCGCCTCAGTCATCGGCGACGACTATCTGCAGAAGCAAGCACAGGGATATGCCGTCCCGGAATCATTCAACCACGGACGATCCGACCAGCGTATGCGTTGGCTCAAGAAAGGACTCACCACCGGCGACATCTCACGTGGCGACACCTTCTCCCCCTCCTACGACTCCCTCTGACCTGCATAACAACGCCCCGGCTGCACTCATTGCAACCGGGGCGGCTTATATCATAACGAGCTGACAATGTCACTCCATGCCGCTAAACCACTCGGCATCGCTCGGCACATCCTCCACGATACCCGTGCCGGTCTCGACGGCATACTCCTCACCGTGCTGCGAACGGTCAAGCCCGATCTCTTCATTATGACGCGACACTCTCAACGGCACAATCTTGTTGGTGAGCCAATAAAGACCGTAGCTGACCGCAAAGGTGTAAATCGCGACTATCAGAAGCACCAATATATGATTCCAGAAAAACTCGGAGCGGGAGATGATATCAGGATTACCTTTTGCAAAGAAACCGTATGCAAAGATTCCCGTGGCAACGGTACCGAGAATACCTCCGAGTCCATGCGTGGGAAACACGTCGAGAGCGTCGTCAAGCATCTGCGAATAGCCCTTCCATGACACTGCCACATTACAGCACAACGTGATGACAAATGAGATAAAGATGCTCTGCCCCACTGTCACCCAACCGGCACATGGAGTAATGGCAACCAGTCCTACAACCGCTCCGATAGCCGCACCCATTGCCGATGGCTTACGACCGCGAAGAGCATCAAAAACCACCCAGGTCACCATCGCCGTAGCCGCAGCAGTGTTGGTGTTGAGAAAGGCGAGCACCGCTACCCCATCGGCGGCAAGCGAACTGCCACCGTTGAATCCAAACCATCCAAGCCACAGCATTGCGGCGCCAAGCAGCACAAATGGCACATTGGCAGGCTTTGCCGCATCATCCGACGAGGTCCTCTTGCCAAGAAATATGGCTCCGGCAAGAGCTGCTACACCCGAGGCGGCATGGACCACGATGCCGCCGGCATAATCATGCACATCAAGCATCCCGAACAGCCCCTCAGGATGCCACGTGCAATGGGCAAGCGGACAATACACGAGCACAACCCACAGAACCATGAACAACAGATAGCCCGAAAAACGAACACGCTCGGCAAACGACCCGGTAATCAACGACGGGGTGATGATAGCAAATTTCATCTGAAACAGGGCAAACAACGCAAGCGGAATAGTGGTCGTGGCAATACCTATCTCTGACAGTGCCGACTCCTGACGGTTAACCACATTATCCATACCAACGCCGTCAAACATCAGAAAATCCAAAGGATTGCCTATCACATGACCGATGTCATTGCCAAAAGCAAGCCCGAAGCCAAACAGAACCCAGATGACACTGATGAAACCCATCACAATGAAACTCTGCAACATCGTTGAAATCACATTCTTTGCCCTGACCATACCCCCATAAAAAAATGAGAGACCCGGAGTCATCATCAACACAAAAATCGTGGCGGTTATCATCCATGCGACATTCGCGAAAAGATGGTCATTGGGCATCTCATACAAACCCTCTCGGGGACTTACAAACAAACCTGAAACACTGACGGCAAACATGATGATAAAAGCAACAAGCCATCCTACCTTAATCTTTCTACCTTTTAATGTCATAATCTTTAGAAATATAATTATTCATACAGTAACTTCCCATAAAAACAAAATGATATTCAACAAGCAACTTTGCTAAACTTTTTGATTTTCTTTCCACTGCAAATGTAAACATTGTATAGCTAAATTGCAAATATTTTAACAATTTTCTTTCAGAATATCAAATTAGCTTGACAAAAACTTTTCAATCTCCACCGTGTTCTATCTTTATGACGGCAATCCACGCCGAAAGCGATTATGAACGACAACGAAAGCAATAAACGCACTCACCGACATTCACCTATGGAAGCGGTAGTGGGATGGAAAAAACACCATTTCACCGAAAAATCGTTTCTGCTCATTCTTGCCGTGGTGGTGGGGCTGCTCTCCGGTGCCGGAGCCTACCTGCTGAAACACATCATAATGCTCATAAGCTCCACTCTCACGTCGTCATTCTCCATCGACAGCCCCAATTACATACTGCTTCTCCTGCCTATAGCCGGAATACTCCTCACCGGAATTTTCACACGCTACATCCTGCGCGAAAACATCGCCAACGGCACGGCTCACCTTCAGCAAGACCTCTCGGCGCGCAACTACGCCTTGAAAGGCAACCTCATGTACTCATCCATCGTGGCAAGCTCCATCACCATCGGATTTGGCGGTTCGGCGGGAGCCGAGGATCCTATAGCCTACACCGGAGCCGCGATAGGCAGCAACATAGGACGCTGGTTCAAGATGTCGCCGCAGATGCTCATGATTCTCATCGGGTGCGGTGCCGGAGCGGGCATCGCCGGAATATTCAAGGCTCCCATAGGCGGCGTCCTCTTCACACTCGAGGTGCTGAAACTCGAATTGACCACCCTCTCGGTCATAGCCTTGATTGTGGCGTGCATAACCGCCGCCATGACGGCATACGTGCTGTCGGGATTCACCATCGACCTCGATTATCTGCACTACACGCCCATCGACAATGAGCTTCTGCTCTTCGTGGTAGCGCTCGGGCTATTCTGCGGCATATACTCAGCCTACTACTCCACCATTATGGAAAAAATGGAGGGATTCTTCGCTAAGCTGAAAAATCCCTGGATCAAAAATATCACCGGCGGCGCGATAATCTCAATTCTCATATTCACATTCCCGGCTCTATACGGCGAAGGCTACGCCACAATCGGGAAAATCATAAACGGCGACGCGGCTTCTATGCTCAACGGGAGCTTCTGGGCTGCCGATGCCGACAAGACATGGGTCATAGCCCTGATGGCGGCAGGGGTGATGCTCAGTAAATGCTTCGCCACATCATCCACCAACAGCAGCGGCGGCGTGGGAGGCGATTTCGCGCCCACACTCTTTGCCGGAGCATTTGCCGGATATCTCTTCGCGGAAATAATCAACATGACCTTCGGGCTCAACCTGCCCGCCGGAAAATTCGCATTCCTCGGCATGTCGGGAGTCATGGCAGGAGCGATACGCGCCCCGCTCATGGCGATATTCCTCACCGTGGAGATGACCGGAGCCTACGTGCTGTTCTTCCCGGTGCTGATAACCGCGGCGATATCCTACGCCACAGTCACCCTCTTCTCGCGCCACAGCTTCTACACCAAGCGAGCACCGCGCCACTTCCGCCTCCAAAAATAAGCCCCATCAACCCCTCGGTCTTAATGACCTTAACGACCTTAATGACTTTAACGACCCTATCGACCTTAAAAGTCATTGCGGAACGCGGCGAGCATCCTTGCCTTCACAAGATCCTGATGCCCGGCGTCGCCATAATTGGCAAACGGATATATCGATATTCCGCCGCGCGGAGTGAACAGTCCTATCACCTCAAGATACTTCGGATCCATCAGCTTCACAAGATCCTTCATGATGATATTCACGCAATCCTCGTGAAAATCGCCATGATTGCGGAAGCTGAACAGATACAGCTTCAGGCTCTTGCTCTCAACCATCTTCTCGCGCGGAATATAGTTGATGATGATCTTGGCAAAATCGGGCTGACCCGTCTTCGGGCAGAGCGATGTGAACTCAGGACAGGTGAATGTCACAAGATACTCATTGTCGGGGTGCTTGTTGTCAAATGTCTCAAGCACCTCGGGGGCATATTGGTCGGGGTAACGCGTTGCGGTGTTGCCAAGCAGGGTCACTCCCGGCATCTCTTCAGCTGTACGTGACATGGCCTTTACTTAAAATTCATCTCTTTTTCCTTCAATCTGTCACCGGCATCCTCAACTATCGAGCGGAAATAACGCTCGTCGTAGCCGCCGAATTGAGGCGACGCACACTGTCCCTGCTCGGTGCGTTTGAACACACCAGGCTCGGTCTCGCGCTTGATATTTCCATCAAGGAACTTCACAAACAGATAGTCGCCCAGCTTCTTGAACTCGCGGGTAGAGTGATTAGCCCAACGGTCGGTCAACGCCGCAAGCTCCATGCGCTGATGCGTCTCCGGCAGCGACATCACCCGTGCCTCGGTCTCCTTCACGGCTATCTCCATCGAGTCCTCAAGAGCGTTTTGCACGCGGCGTATGTCAGGTATCATCTGCGAATAGCGGTTATAAGCCTGGTTGGCGACATAATTGTGTACCCAGAAAGCCGCGTCCCACGACAGCGTGAGCATATCGCCGTTGCCCGGAGCATAGCAGTAAGGCACCTTGGTGACACAACTGTACACCGGCACATACACGCAAGTGTTGGTATCGTCAACGCCAAACCACAGCACACCCTTCATTGCCGCCGGAACCTCATCGCGCAACTGCGCCACGAAGGTAAACGCCGTCTGCTGCGTGGCGATGGCACGCTCGTGGGTATAGTTCACGCTGTCGACGGTGAAGCCCATCGGACGCCAGCGGTAAGGCACCTTGAACGGTCCCGCGCCCACATCCTTTGTCATGTCAAACGGCGTGTCCTCAAAATGGTCACGCATAGCCCACTGCATATCGCGCACACTAAGCGGCTTGGACGGTTTCACCCAAAGCGGCATGATCGGATCAGCTGCCTCATTGATCCAGGGCAGATACTCATCCATCCCCTCGGCATTGTGAGTGAAGAAGCTCCACACACGGGCATCACAGCCTCGCAAAGCACCGAAATCGGTCACGGCGTAAGCCTTCGAGAAATCGAAATCCTCATCCTTGCCGTCGAAATAGCCCTGACTGCGGGCAAACGTGATCACATCGGGCGAATAAAGCGTCTCAGGATCATTCAGCGGGAAAGTGTGGATGCGGGAATGGTTGGCATGACCCGAAATCATTCCGTCGGGAATACGGCGAGCCACCCACACGGCGCCCTTGCTCTTGCCACCCTTGCCTATCATCTCCATGATCCATGCCTCCTTGCCATCGGCTATCGAAAACGACTCGCCGCTGCTGTAGTAGCCGTGCTCGGCAACGAGGTCGGTCATCACCTTTATAGCCTCGCGGGCGGTCTTGGCTCGTTCAAGAGTTATATATATCAGCGAACCGTAGTCTATCACTCCGGTCGTGTCCACAAGCTCTTCCCTGCCGCCCCATGTGCTCTCGCTGATGGCAAGCCCGTGCTCATTCATGTTACCGATGGTGGCATAGGTGTTGCGCGGTTCCGGAATCTCACCCAAATACACGCCCGTGTCCCAGTCATGCACCTTGCGCATCGCACCCTTGGGATGCACTGCGGCAGGTTTGGAATACAGCTCGCCGTAAAGACTGTGAGAGTCGGCGGCATACGTGATCATCACACTATTGTCGGCAGTCGCGCCGGGAGTCGCTATAAGGCTTGTGCAAGCCATTGCGGAAGCAGCAGCCGCCCCCGCAAATATCGTAATAAGATTGCGTTTATTCATCATAACGCAAAGATACAAATTTTTTCCAATTAACCCAATTAGTCCAATTGGTCCTATTAGCCCAATTAGTCCAATTAGAGAATCCGCAAGGATTCATCAATGGGTAGCCGGGGGCCGAGCCAAAGGCGAGACCCCCGGAAATTAGATCGTTTTTATTTCGATTCTGAAAGAATCGTCTTGATATAGAGATGAATCTTTCAGATTCAATTAATTTTTTCGCCCCTTCCCGGGGGTGTCGCTGACGCTCCGCACCCGGCTACCCAGAGATGATTCCTCACGGAATCAAATTCCCACCCCATTTGTCCAATTAGTCCAATTGGTCCAATTAGACTAATTAGTCCCATTACAAAAGGCGAGCGATGCGCTCCTCACGGAGAGCATCGCCCTTAAAGTATTTAAAAGTTGTGTATGTAATTTCGTTTATTGCTGATTGGGGATGAAATTGTCAGCGAAGAAACCGGGGCTTGCAAGATTTCCTGCTGCCACCGACCAGTTGAGCACCACGAAGCAACTGTAGTCCTCATACATTCCGCTCTCATAACCGCCATCGGTCACATACTGCTCGTTACCCTGCCATACACCCACGTCCTGAACAAACACGGTGCCGTGTTGTCCGAAGGTGAACGGAGTGTTCTGGCGATACACACGGAAGAATGTGTACTTGCCGTCCTGATCTTCGCCGGTCTTGTCGATAAGATTGATTTTCAGCGAGTAGCCTGCGCCATATACATCCTTGAAGCGATACAGGGTAGGATCGGTCGTGCACACCTGAAGTTCGGTAAGATTAGATGCCGGGCAACCGAGATTGTTGCGAAGAGTCTCGGGGATACCGAAGTAATACACACCGTCCACCACGTGCTCCCACTGAATACCGAGGAACGAGATAGTGCTGAGATGGTGCTTGCCACCCTTCACGCCTACAGCCGAGATGGTGTAGAGACCAAACATATCGGTCAATGTGACATCGGCATATCCGCCTTCACCAACAGTAGCCTTGGTGCCGTTGTCGAGCACACGCTGAGCGTATGCCTCTTCACCGTTAGCTTCGATAAAAGCGGTGACATCGGCTGCCGGTTCATTGAGATAATAGATCTCCTCAACTTTATTGTTGGGCACGAAACGCACTGCAACGTCATTGTCGGCATTATACTCCGATGAGGGATCGTAGGAGTAGATTGTCACCACCGGTTTTGAATCGGAACCCGGTTCGGTGCCCTCATCAGCCGAGCATGAGGTCATCACCATCGCCATGCCGGCGAAAAGCCCCAATAGATATTTTGCTTTATTCATTGTGTCTTAATTGATTGTTTGACATTTATTACCATGCATACTCGGGTGAGTTTCCGTCAGGAGCGATCGGAGTGGGGTTGTTCACGCAAGCCGAGTTGTAGTTGGTCTCGGTCTGCACGATACACCAGTTCATCCAGTCGGGAGGAGTGGTGGTGTTCCACTGGAAACCGTCGATGTGGTTGGTTCCGGCATAGCTGCGGATGATACCCTTCTGCAGACGCTTGATGTCGAAAGTCGCGAAACCTTCGCCCCAAAGCTCCACGCGGCGCTGCCACCACACTTCGTTCTGGAACTTGGAAGTGGAGGTGTTGTTGTAAGCCTCGTTGTGGGTGCCATATACATAGTTGGGGTCACGCAACTGGGCGAAAGTGGTAAGCAATGCCTGACCTCTGCCCTCGTCTTGCATTCCGGCAGCCTCAGCCTCGATAAGCATCATCTCCTCTACACGCATCATCGGCACATCGACCACGTAACCTATGTACTGGTTGTTGCGTCCTGCGGTTCCTCCGGCAACACGGAACTTGCAGGCAAGACCACCGCCTGAGTTCACGTCACCCTGCTCGTAGGCAGTATAGAACAAGCGTTCCGGGAATTCGGAATAGTTGCTGAATATCGCGATAGCGTCAGCATCAGTCTGAGCATCATCGACAGCGAAGTCCACGAAGCACTTCTTGCGGATGTCGGTTGCCGGGATTGTCTCATACAAGTGGCGGTCGATGTATTTCGGGTCACCGTAGTTGGAAGCGTAACCTCCGGTCAACGGATCAAAACGCATCTCAAGACACATCTGGCTTGCCCAGCTTGAGTCACCGTCATTGTTCAGGATGTTCTTGTCATCCGATTTGAAGCGGGTGGCAAACATCCATGAAGAGTTGTTGGCACTGTTGAAACCGTTATCGCGGCTGGTGTAGTAGTCATTGTCAAGAGCGGAGTAGCCTGTCTGAGCGAGCTTGGCATACTTCTCGGCATTCACCCAGTCCTGCATCACCAGATAAGCGCGAGCCTTCATTCCGTAAACCACCGAGAGGTCGGGGGTATATTTGTCAGGACGGGTATAACCCTGAAGATAGGTCTCAGCCTTGTCAAGGTCGCCGACGATGAATTCCCACATCTTTTCATTAGTGGCACGAGGGTTGTTGGCAAGATCAGCCACAGTTGTCGATTCGGTCACGATAGGCACAGTGATCGCGTCGAGGTCAGCGGCGTAAGTCTTCTGGGCAAACATCTGAGCGAGTTCACTGTAGAAAAGGGCGCGCATCACATGGGCGATACCGGCGCCCACTTTCTTGTCGTCGGCGGGCTGAGGTCCTGCAAGCGATATCACGTTGTTGCAGTTCTTGATCCATGAATAGTAGAGAGTCCAGGGTATCTGGCAATCACGATAGATAGGAGCAAGAGCACGTCCGCACTGATACCAGGTCGAATACCAGCTGCCGTCAGATTCAAGCACTAAGTCCTGTCCCTGCACATCGCGCATCAGGTAGAAAGTGGAGTAGCCGAAGTCCCACGGATATTCATTGGACGGGCTGTAAAGGAAGCTGCCGGAAAGCGAAGAGGTAATACCTCCCACGAAATTGTCATACGAACCCGGAGCATTCGCAGCCTGATCTCCGGTCACGAAGCTTGCTTCCGGCTCAAACTCCTCAAGACAGCCGGTGAAAAGCATCATCGATGCCGCGCCGACAAGTATTGATGAAAATATTTTGTTCATTGAATGATTCTTTTTTAATTGATTAGAATGTTACTTGCACACCGCCTGAGATGTTGCGTACGGGTGAATAAACGCCTACAGTCTCATTTTCCTGGAATGAGTAGCGGGGGTCAAAGCCCTTGCGTGCCGACCAGAAGCAGAGGTTCTCTCCGGCTACATAGAAGCGCAGCTTGGTGATATCCTTGATCAAGCCCTTAGGCAAGGTGTAGCCCACGGTGAATGACTGGAAGTTGAGATAGCTTGCGTTGGTGAGCCAGCGGTCAGATGCGGTGTTGGCATCGCTGTTGCCCTGTCCATAGATCCATGCGGGAATGTTGGAGTTGGTATTGTTGGGGCTCCATGACTTGAGGATATCCTTGTGGATGGCGTGTCCTGCGTCGTTTGATCCTGAAGGAACGGTCATCAACATAGCATACTGGCTGTCGTACACCTTGCCGCCTATCTGATAGTCAAATGTTGCGGTCAAGTCAAAGTCCTTGATGCGCACGTAGGTGCTGAAACCGCCGAACACTTTCGGAAGGATTGAACCCACGGTGTAGCGTGAAGCGTTACCCGGAGTGGTGGTCACATAGTCTTTTGACTTGATCTTACCCGGCTTGGAAGTATTCATCGCTCCGTCGACAAGCAGGTTGGGGTCATAGTAGTAAAGTGCTTCGCCATGTTCGTTGACACCTGCGTAAGCAAGAGTCATATAGTTGTAAAGGGGCTTGCCCTCCTGGAACCACTTGCTGTCTTCGTAGAAACCGCCGTTTTCGCCGGTCTTAGCCTTGGGAAGGTCAACAATCTTGGTCACGTTGTGAGAGATGTTGCCGCTGAGCTGCCATTCAAAGTCGCGGGTGCGGATCACATGACCCGAGAGAGTCAACTCGAAACCTTGGTTGCGGATGGTACCCATGTTGCCGTAGTAGCCTCGGGCACCTGCCGATTCAGGCACTGACATCCAGAAGAGGAGGTCGCTCACACGCTTCACGTAGAAGTCGATGTTACCTGAAAGACGGTTGTTGAAGAATCCGAACTCGGCGCCCACATTGAAGTTGGTGGTAGTTTCCCAAGTTATGTCCTTGTTACCAAGATTTGAGAAGGTGGGCGACATGGCATATTCGCCTGAAGGGGTCAACTGATAGAGGTCGGTCCAGTAGAAGTAGTTGGGAAGATAAGAGTGGTCGTCATAACCCACACCGTCGTTACCCTGCTGACCGATAGAAATCTTAAGTTTCAACATATCGATCCATGAATAGGGCTTCATGAACTCCTCCTTGGAGATAAGCCATGCGCCGCCTACCGACCAGAAGCTACCCCAACGATGTCCCTTGCCGAAGAATGACGATCCGTCAAGACGGTAGGATGCCGATGCGAAGTATTTTTCCTGATAGTTGTACTGGGCGCTTCCGAAGTATCCCTCCACATTGTAGTTCATTGCGCGTGAAGATGATGATGCCTTCTTGGCGAAAGCGTAGATCTCCTGGATGTCGGGCGAGAATCCTCCCTGTGCCGTAGCGGTGAGGTAACGGCTGTTGGTGCGGTAGTATTCGTGACCTGCCATCACATTCACATAATGCTCATCCTTGGGACCGAAGTTCTTGAAGAATGAAAGGGTCTGCACGTTGTTGGTGCGGGTTGCATTCTGCTGGTATTTGGTGATGTCACCGTTGATTGACGACTTGTTGGGGTTGTAGATTGAGCCGTAGCTTGAATAGATGGTGTTACTCCATGTCAAAGTGCTCTGAGCCGAGAACTTGAGATAGTCGGTGATGTTGATATCGGCGGTCAAAGTAGCGTTTAACTGGTTGCCGATATTGTAAGTGTTATCGTAGTTGTTGGTACCGAGCGGGTTGGCGTTGGATGTGAACGGACGTGCAAGACCGTAGTTGGTTCCGGCGACACCATAGTCGTAACGCTTCTCGCCGGCATCGTTGCGCATGATGTAGGGCTTGCCGTTCTCATCTACACCGCGAAGATACACCGGATAGATAGGAGCCATCATCGAGGTGAAATACATGATGTTGGTTGAGTTGAGAGCAGTACCGAAGTTAGGCACTGACACCTGCTTGGAGTGGACATAGCCTATGTTGGCACCGAGCTTCAGCCACTTCTTAGCCTGATAGTCGGCACGCACACGAGCAGAAAGTCTGTCATAGGAAGAGTGGTCCATGACACCCTCGTCGTCAAGATAGTTGATGCTGGTGTAGTAGGAAGCGCGGTCGGTTCCGCCGTTTACGCTCACGCTGTACTCCTGACGGAATGAATTGTGATAAGCCTCCTTGTCCCAGTCGTCGGGCTGAAGCCACATCTTCTGTCCGTTGGGACCTTCGATTTCGCGGCCGAGAGTGGCGTTGGGATTGATTTTGCCGTCAAGACCTATAAGATTCTCGCCGGTGGGAACGGTGAACACATTGTAACCGAGACCCGGCCAGCTACCCGAAGTGAACATCTGCTGATTGGCGGCGGCATTGGCTGCTGCTGCCGACATACCCTGACCGTAAAGGTTGAAGTTGTAGAGCATATCGTAGTAAGTCTCATAGTATTTAGCCGGAGACTTGATTACGTCATACTGCTGGATGGCGCGTGAGTTCACACCCCACTTCGCATCCACGCTCACCACGGCTTCCTTGGTTTTGCCGCGTTTGGTGGTGACGATGATCACACCACCCGCACCACGGGCACCGTAAAGAGCTGCCGAGGCGGCGTCCTTGAGCACTGAGATTGACTCGATGTCGCTCTGGGGAATGTTGGAAAGGCTTGCCTCGTAGGGAGCGCCGTCCACAATCACGAGAGGCTCGGTGTTGGAGTAAAGAGATGAGATACCACGGATGCTGATTTCTCCCGAACCGGAACCCGGAGCACCTGAGCTTGAACGCATCTGGAAACCGGGAACCGATCCCACCAGAGCGTCAGCCACGTTGGTAGTGATGTGTTTTGAAAGCTCCTCAGCGTCGACCACGGCGGCGGCACCGGTAAATGCCTGCTTGGTGGTGGTACCGAAAGCGACCACCATCACCTCATCGAGCTTATTGCCGGTGCTGAGGCTGATAGTCATGGGAGCATCGGTCACAGGGACTTCCTGAGTCACCATGCCCACGTAGCTCACGCGGAGTGACTTTACCGATTGAGGTACTTTAATTGAAAACTTTCCATCGACGTCGGTGGCAATACCATTGCCTCCTCCCACCGGGAGGACCGAAGCCCCTACAAGAGGCTCGCCGTCATCGGCGTTCAGCACTGTACCGGTGACCGTGCGCATCTGAGCCGATGCTGTTGCCACCACTACAAGCGCGAGTAGAAACATGATTACTTTTTTCATACAAACTATTTTAATTAAAAAGTATAGGGTCGAAGACTAAATTACTATTTATCAGTAAATTACCCCCCCCCATACATTATTAAAGTCTGTATGGAAAAGAATAATTTATTATTTCAATCACGGCTTATCGCATAAGCCACATCACGCATCTCTACGCGCAATTGGTTGCAAAGTTATGTAAAATTCCGTATAAAACAACAAATTTACGCAAATAACCACAAATTTTAACACTTTTGTAAGCAACCACCACTCCCCAAAGCCAATGCCATCCCCCGGAATTGTGGCGTAATTTATAATGGCACAATTAATGGATGGCGCAATTTATAATGGTGGCGTAATTTATAATGGTGCAATTAATGGATGGTTAATTAATGGATGGTGTAATCAATAGATAGTGTAATCAATAGATGGTGTAATCAATGGATGGTGTAATTAATATATGTGTTCAATGCAACCGTGAATCCGCAAGGTCATCGGCGTTAGCCGCTCTGCTTTGCAGAGATTCATCCATCGGTAGCCGGGGGCCGAGCCAAAGGCGAGACCCCCGGAAAAAGGATCGGTTTTTATTTCGATTCTGAAAGAATCGTCTTGATTTAGGGATGAATCTTTCAGATTCAATTATTTTTTCCACATCTTCCGAGGGTCTCGCTGACGCTCGGCCCTCGGCTACCCATTGATGTTTCCTTGCGGAAACGATCGTGCTCCTATTAGACTAATTGGACCCATTGGACTAATTAGCCCAATAAAAAAAATGCCCCGATGCTCACGCACCGGGGTCACCTGTCTAAAATCTAATCACAATTTGGAATTAATTCCAATTTCTTTAGTTCAGCGGGTCGAGCTGCAAATGAACGACGGGATCGTTCAGGTTGAGGGTCACTTTGTAGGTGCCCGCAGCCGGCGACTTGATGTTGCCTGCGTCCCAGATGAGCTGGTCGGCAGCGCCACCGAGGCTGTAAGCCCAACCGTGGTTGGCGCGCACCTTATATTCACCGCTTCCGCTGAAGGTGATGTTGCCGGTCCATATAGTGGCAACGCCATCGGTAGATGCGGGCTGAAGAGGCTGAACCTGATCATCGTTCCAACCACCGGTAGCATCGCCGATGAATTCGAGCGAAGTCACTGAAGATGCGGTGAGCTTCTTGGTGTTCATGTCAAATACGATAGCCCATACACCCTTGTCAAGACCGCTCATATCGCTTGTGCCGGTCATGCTCATTACAGCTTCAGCCTTGTAGAGGTTATCCTTCGGATCCAATGCGAATGAGCAACCGCCTATTTCAGGCTTGGTCCAGCCCGGAGTGGTTAAAATCTTAAATCCACCATCGACCGGAACAAACGCACCATACTTCACATAATCCTTGGTGGTCATCTGAGCAGCGTTGCCACCGTTCCATGACTGTCCGTTTCCAATCACGTAAAGTGCCTCGTAAGCTTGCTTGTAAGAGAACTCAAGAGTCTCCATGTTGATCACAAACTGATAGGGACCCACCTCTTCGACATTACCTGCCTGAGCGCCGAGAGCCAAAGCTCCTTCCAAAACAGCAGCATCAGCTTCGGCATTTCCGTAAAGCTTGGAAGCGTCGCCGAGCGAGTTGAGTGCCGACTTGGGAGCGATCTTCCATGCGAAACCATCCTGCTCAACCGTGAAGATCACAGAGAATGAGGGATCGTCGTACACATCCTTATCGGAATGGTTAAACTTGATGGTAGTGTTGTTGAGAGTGTTCACAAGGTAATACTCATCCTCAACCACATAGTCAAGAGCAAACGGAGTAACAACAAATGACTGAGCAGCGCCGATAGCGCCGAGGATCACTGAAGAGGTGCCGTCGACAGCATAAGCGGTATAGTTCACAAACACAGTCTTGGGCGAGGGGTTCTTGCCGAAGAGCGACTTGATGGTGTCGTTGAACGCCACTGCCGGAGCATTGCAGGAATAAATTGCGCCGTCAACACCGGGGATGGTTTCGAGCACCACATTCTTGGCTCCGGTCATAGACTGGTCCTTGGCAACCTTCATCACCACCTGGAGTTCACTGCCTGAAGGGAAATCCTTCAGGTCAGTGATGTTGATGACACGCGGAGAGCCGTCGTTAAGGTTCACCGAAGCGCCGTTGGCGACAGCGTCGGCACCGGTGATGCCGTCGGCGGGCATTGTGGGCTCGGCAGGGGTCACCTGCGGAGTGCCGGTAAATTCGTCATCGCTGCACGCGGCGAGCGAGATAGCGAGAGCCGCGAAAATAGCTATATTAAATTTGAATTTCATTATTCTAAAGAATTACGCGTTTATAAATTCTTATTTATTGAGCATTGGCGGGATCGTCGACAATCTCAAATGTCACTGACTTAGCCTTGAGGTTGACAGTGAACTTAACCCAGTTTGCAGTCCAGTTGGGTACACGGAATTTACCCTTACCCTCTACAATAGGACCGTCATAAGCGCCATCCTCAAACTCGATGTCCACATTATCGTCATCCTTCTGTGGTCCCCATGAGTTCTCATCCCAGCTTCCGAGAGCTGAATAGAAACGGAGTTCGAACTGACCGTCGGGGATGAAGAATGTACCGTAGTACACATCCTTACCGATGCCGTTGTCAGGCTCGTAGAGCATCCAGTCCTGATAGAAATCGGCATTTATTTCAAACGGATCCTTAAATCCTGTAGGCATACCTACGAGGTAAATCCAAGCGGGCTGACGCACTGTCGGGTAGCTTATCACATCGACGAGCTTCACGGGGTTGGACTCGATAGAATAGTATTCGGCGAGTTCACCGTCGAGTTTCGGGAAATAAGAGCGCACACGCAGATAGATGGGACCGCTGTAGGCGGTGCGACCCTCATACTGGCTGATGTCGGTGTAACCGAAAATGGAGCTGATACCGTTGGCGATATCCTTAGCCGGCACTTCGAGCTTGGTATTGGTGGTAGTGTAAGGAAGCTCGCAATATGGCATGGCATTGGCGGGGTCAAACACGTCGGGACCGGTGGGCATCGTAGCGAAATCCTCGCTCAATGACACCTGCACGGCGTAGGTGGGGTTGGTGCCCACACCATAGTCGGGCTGAGAGCAAGTGAGCTGCACGGTACCGGCGGTCTTCAGGTCGTAGGTCTGCTGCGACAGCGGCGGCACGTTCAAGAAATTTTTATCGGTGGGCTGCTTTGCCTTGGGATCCTCGTCGTCGGAACATCCGGTGAATGCCGCTACACTCAGAAGGGTGGCAAATAGCATTAATATTTTTTTCATAAATCAGATACTTTTAGTATTAAAGTTGATTTTTCAATTACACATTAATAACCGGTGTTTTGACCGAGGGTGTTCACATACTGAGTAGGCACAGCATAGAGATTGCGGTGAGCGCCGATGCCCTGACCGGCTTCGATACCGCCCTTCCAGCTCCACACGTAGTTGCTGCCGGTGAACTTGCCGAAGCGGATAAGGTCGCTGCGGCGGTGTCCTTCCCAGTAAAGCTCGCGGCAACGCTCGTCAAGAAGATTATCCTTGGTGAGAACCTCGGGATCAAGACCTGCACGTCCACGCACCTCGTTGAAATAGAACTCACCGTTGCACTCAACGCCGTTGAGCTGACACTCGGCAAGCATGAGGAATGTGTCGGCAAGACGGAAGAGAGGCCAGTCGGCATTGTTGAATGTATTGAGGCTCACGTTGCCTGAAGTGTTCTCGTAGTCATCCTCGTTGGTGTAGACATACTTGATACACATATATCCTGATCCGCCGGGGAGCTCCCAGTCGCCGATGTTGGTCAAGTCATTGGAAAGACCATCGGTGTAGAACAGATAGCGCGCATCAGTCTTGGCAAGCATATTGGCAAGTTCGGGACGCACACGCGGTCCACCCCAACCGGTTCCGCTGATACCGAGACGCTTCTGCAAGTCCTCGCTGATGCTCACGTTGTAGGCGCCCATTCCGAGGTAGGTGGTACCACCGTAGCTTTGAGTGTAGGAGTTGTCCTGAGGAACACCCCAAAGGATTTCACCTGTGCCCACATACTTGTCGTTGCTGCCGCAGAAGAGATACTTATAGGTGGGAGCAAGAGTGTTGTTGGTTTTCAGAATCTCCTTGCAAGCCTCGGCGCATTCGCTCCACATGGGGGTGCCGGTGTAGACACCTGCGTTAAGATAAAGCTTGGCGAGAAGCATATAGCCGGCTTCGCGTGACACACGTCCGTAAACCTGGTCGGCGGCAAGGGGAAGACCCTTCACGGCTTCTTTCAAATCCTCAACCACGAGAGGGAACATCTCCTCACGAGTCATGGTGGGGGGCACGGTACCGATGGTGTGATCCTCAGTCACGTAAGGACCCACGCCGAAGCAGTCCATGATGTGATAGTAGGACAGAGCGCGGAGAGTGCGCGCCTCACACTTCATGCGGGCGATCTCCTCGTCGGAAACCGGGTCTTTCACTGAAGCGGCTTTGTCGATCTCACGAAGGAACTCGTTGCAGATGTTCACCTGGAAAGTGAAACGCGACATTGCTTCATACAACCAGTGGTTGTCGGCAGACCATGTGGCATAGTCGAGCTCGTCAAGACCGGCATCGTTCCAGTTCTTACCGATGAAAGCCTCATCGGTGCAAAGTTCCTGAAGGTTCCACAACTGACGGGTGTAGACACCTGCACCGGGGTCGTCCACTGTGATGTCGGAACCACCGTTCACACCTGAAAGCGTGAGACCGCCGTAAACCTGGGCGAGGAACTGATAATATTGGTCGCCCGTTGTCAAGTCAGTGAGGTTGCTTGGATCCTTGGGTTTCACGTCAAGGTCATCAACACACGAAGTGACCGACACACCCAAAGCTAATGTTGCCGCGCAAGCAACAGATAGGGATTTCAATTTATTTATAAACATTGCAGTATAATCTTAATGGGTTAGAACTGAGCTACAATACCGAATGATACAGTCACAGGACGCGGGTAAACCTCGCGGTCGATGCCGGAGAATACCTCAGGATCAAGACCATTGTACTTGGTGATCACGAACGGATTCTGCACGGCTCCGTAAAGACGCAGACGGAGGTTGTCGTTCAAGAGTGAAGGCCAGGTGTAGCCGACGGTGATATTGTCGCAGCGGAGGAAGCTGGCATTGCGCACGAAGTAGTCGCTCTGCACACCCTGCACGCCGAGATCCTGGAAGAGGAAGCGGCCGCTCATCAAGTTGCTCAGAGGAGCTGATGCGGTTGATGAGATAGAAGTGTTGGAGGCTTCGAAATCGTTGTAAACCCAGTTGCCGATGTTGGCGCGGAGCACGATACCGAAATCCCAGTTCTTGTAGTTGAAAGTATTGTTCCAAGAGAACACCACTTTCGGGTCGCGGCTGTGGTACATATATTTATCGGCTTCAGTGATCTGTCCGTCACCGTTGCGGTCAACGTAAGCTCCTTCGATGGGGTCGCCGTTCTTGTCGTAAACCTGCTGGTAAACGTAGAAGCTGTAAGCCGAGTGTCCCACTTTATGAGCCTGGATGTTGGTACCGGTACCGGCTGAGATGCCACCTGTAGCGATATAATAGTCGGGGTCGTCACCTGCGGTGAGCTTGGTGATCTTGTTCTTGTTCCAAGAGATGTTGAAGTCAGTGGTCCAAGTGAAGTCCTGAGTCACTACTGGACGGGCGCTGATGTTGAACTCGATACCGGTGTTCTCAAGGTCACCGATATTGGTGTTCATGGCGTTGGTCAAGTTGGAACCTGCTGCAACAGTAGCCCAAGTGAGAAGGTCTTTAGTCTTACGCTTGTAGAAGTCGAAGCTACCGGTGATGCGGTTGTTGAGGAATGCGAAGTCAAGACCGGCATTCCATGTAGTAGTCTCCTCCCATTTAAGATCAGAGTTGTAGCCGTTGGGCTTGATCACGTTGATGAAACCGCTGGTTCCGGGACGCAGGCTCGGATAAGCAGTGGTGTTGGGAGTAGCGTTACCGTTGTTACCCACGGTGTAGATAGGCAGATAGGGGAAATAGTTGTCGCCAAGATCCTGCTGACCGGTGATACCCCAACCGAGGCGAAGTTTAAGGTCATTGAGGATGCCGCGGGTCGGTTCCATGAAGTCCTCGTCGATGATGCGCCATCCGAGAGCTACTGACGGGAATGTACCCCAACGGTGATCTTTGGAGAAACGTGAAGTACCGTCGCCACGCACAGTCACAGTGGCAAGGTATTTGCCCATGAATGTGTAGTTGACACGTCCGAAGAATGACACAAGCGCGAGGTCATTGCGGTACTTTGACAACGGATAAGCCTGGAAGCCTTCATACTCACCTGAATTGATGTTGGAGTAGTTGTTGCCTTGCCAGCGGAAAGACTGCCAAGAATAACCGGCTGTCACGTCGAGGTTAGAGTAAGCCTCCTCGAAATCATGCTTGTAGTTGAGGTAAAAATCAAGAAGAAGGTTAGCCTTCACCTGATGCTCGTGGCTGTACTTGCCGGCACCGGTCTTGGTGTTCTTGATGAAGTAGTTGGCGCCTGCGATATCGTTGGGAGCCACAAGAATGTCAATCTCCTTGCCATCGGCATCGGTACCCTTGATATAAGGGAGGTCGGCGCCATCTTTCCAAGCCTGGGGAGAGTTGGCAAATGTGTTATTGTTTACATTTGACTTGCTGATGTCGTAACCGAGGTTCAAGTTGGCGTGCAAGTCGCGGAGGAACGGCATAGCGAGGTCAAACTGGATGTTACCGATGCTCTGATATACGTCGGAGATAGAGCGGTAGTCATTGAGCAACGAAACGGGGTTGAGCGCTTTAAGGGTGTTGATAGCCTCTCCCTTAGAGTTGGGACCCGCAACACCTGTGCCTACATAGGTGGTGTAGTTATTGAACACGTTTCCGTCGGGGTTGTGAACCGGAAGCGTGGGGTTGAAACTTACGGCGTTGCCAAGAGCTTCAGCCTTGTGGTAGCGGTTCTTGAGGTAGGCTCCGCGCACATTGGCGTTAATCGATAGAAGACCGTCGAAGAATTTCGGCGAGAGGTTGATGCCCACGGTGACGCGGTCCATCTTAGTAGTACGTATAATACCATTATTATTGGTATAACTTACCGATACTCGGTAAGGGAGGAACTTATAAGTGCCTCCGACGCTGAGGTTGTAGTCGCTTGACACAGTTGTGCGGAGCACTTTCTTCTGCCAGTCGGTGTCGGCAGTGCCGAGCGCCTTAGCCTGAGAAGAGCCTTCTCCGTAGCGGTCGATGATGAAGCGTGAGAATTCGCCTGCGCCCATCATGTCCACGTAGTTACGCGGAGTGTTGATGTACATATTGGCGGCGAAGTTCACCTGAGGCTTGCCTGAAGAACCTTTCTTGGTAGTGATGATGATGACACCGTTGGATGCGCGGCTACCGTAAATAGCTGTAGCAGAAGCATCTTTAAGGATAGTCATTGACTCGATGTTCTCGGGGTTGACGAGCGACATGGGGTTGGAAGAACCGAGAGTTCCCTTGGTGTCCATAGGCACACCGTCGATCACGATAAGAGGCTCATTGGAAGCTGACAGAGAGGCGCCACCACGAATCTGGATGTTGGCACCGCCTTCGGGCTGACCGCCGCTTGTGGTAACAACCACACCGGGGCTGCGTCCTACGAGAAGATCCTGGGCTGAAGTCGCAAGACCTGCCTGGATTTCGCTTGGCTTCACAACGCCTACCGAACCGGTGGCATCGCTTTTCTTTACAGTACCGTAACCGATAGCCACAACTTCGTTGAGCATCACGGCATTCTCATCAAGAGTCACGTTGATTGTTGACTGACCGTTGACGGGAACTTCCTTGGTGTCGTAACCGACATAGGAGAATACCAGCACGGCATTGGACTCGGTGTCGATACGGTAGTTACCGTCAAAGTCGGTGGCAGTACCTGAAGAGGTACCTTTCGCCATGACACTCGCTCCAATCAGGGGCTCACCGGACTTGTCAACGACAGTACCGCTCACGGTAATCTTCTGCGCCAACGCCGGGAAAGAAAGGCAAAGGAGCATCACAGAGACGATCCATGCTTTCCGGGACATTAGAAAACAAATGTTCTTCATGCAAGAGTTTGTTTAGTTTTACAATTTATATTTAACTCAAAATTTCTTTAAAATCAGCTATAATCGAAGCGACAGGTGAATGAGGACGCGTGAATACTCCCATTGAAGCCTACGAGGGGCTTTTCACAGGCGGCTATTCCGGCTAATCAATCTCTTGGTACTTAAATTATTGTTAACTATCTTTCTAAATCACTCAGCGGCAAAAACTCTCAAAAAAGCTCGTTGCAGCAAGTAACGGTTGCAAATATAATTATTTTTTATGAAGTTTTACTAAAAAAGTGAAAAAATTTTATGACAGTCATTAATATTACGCTCAGGAGGAATTGATTGTTCAGCGAAATGGGGGTGTTAACATTGTTAATTGAGGTTTTTAATAAGGTCGTTAAGGACTTTAAGGACTTTAACGACTTTAACGACCTTAAGGACTTTATTTTTTTTAGGGGGTGGGATAAAAAGTGGGTATTTTTGGGGTTGGCGTGGCTTAACTTTGCATCATCAAGTTTTAAACACGTAATCATTATGGAAACATCAACTATGAAAACACAAGTTATGGAAACGCCTCAGGAATCGGTGTCGCTCAACGCTATCGTGGAGCGTGATGTGAGAGCCGGACATTTTTTGGTCGAGATTCTTGCGGGAAGCGATGCGACGGCGGCTGCCGACAAATATTTCGGAAGGCAGGCTGATGACACGATGCTGCAAGAGGCTGAGCAGAGAGGCTATCTGAGGGGATTGAACGAGGCGGCTGAGCAGCGGCTGAACGCTCCGGCACTGTATGAGCAGCTGCCGCCGTCGCAGTCACCGCCGTCAGCGGGCGGTGACAATCTCTCCCCTACCCCCGATTTTTTCCCGGAAGCGCGCAGGAGCATCTGGGATGAGGAGTGACGGGAATCAAGCACAGGAGTTTATCAACATTTTAATTCATTTTTTCTATTAACCACATTTAATTTTTAATGACCATGAAACCAGTTATTACAACCGGTGCCAACGGTGGCGCCCACGTGCTCAACGCACCTATTACAACCAACATTTCAGAACAGGTGAGCGCCGACTTGCTCACCAACGAGATTGACAGCCGCATAGTGAAGATACGCCCTATGTCGACACCCATCGACCAGATATCCCGCATGGGCAAAGCGCGCCACAGCAAGAGCATGGTGACGGAGTATTATTCGGTGGACACCACGCCGAGCGAAACCGAGGTGGCGAGGGATGTCACGGCAAGCTCTTCAGCCGCAGAGGTGAGGCTCGAGGTGAACAATCCGAATTGTTTCAGCGACACTGACACCGTGCTTATTCCGGAAGCGGAATGTGGAGGCAGAAAGGGAATAATGTTCTATGTGAACAGTGTCGACGGCTCGTTGCACCTAAAGCCTATCGGACTTGGTGACAGTTCCGACACGATCTACATTTTTGCCGGAAGCAAAGTGGTGAGAATGGGGCGAGCGGCTGCGGAGATGGACGTGCAAACCACTCACGCTCAGGCGATGCCGGTGAAGCAAAAAAATTTCTGCCAAATTTTTAAAGCCCAAGTTGAGCAGTCGATGCTTCAGCGTCAATCGTCGAAAGAGGTGGGCTGGACACTGACCGACCAGCAGGAGGTGGCGCTCATCGACATGAGGCTGGGCATGGAGAAAAATTTCCTTTTCGGCACCATGCACCGCTTTGAGAAGGGCCCTTCGGAGGGCGCCGTGTTCATGACGCAGGGTATATGGAATCAGACCGACAATGAATTCCGCTACACCCGAGGGAGCTTCAGCAGCACCGACATGGTGAAGCTCTCGCGTCAGGCATTCACGGGAAATGCGGGCTCTTCACGCAAGATACTCATCGCCGGCTCGGGATTCATCGAAGCCCTCAGCACCCTCGACAGCGTGAAGGTGATAGGCGCCACCGAGACCGTGACCCGCTGGGGCATCGACTTCACGGAGATACACACGAAGTTCGGACGGCTCTATGTGGTGCTGAGCGAAATCTTTGACGCTTGCGGGCACGAGGACGATGCGATGGTGATCGACCCGGAGTATCTTCAGAAGTACACCCACATCCCGTTCAAGGCTATGCCTATCGACTTGCTGAAATCGGGGCAGCGCAATTCGGAGGCGGTGGTGCTCACCGAAGCATCGTGCCTGGTGCTGAGATATCCGGGAGCCCATCTGCGCATAGTCGCCGAGGGAAAGCAGAATCAGCCGGAAACTCCGGTGACGCCACCGGCGACAGGCGGGGGTGATGACGGCGACGAAGGCGGTGAAGGATAATTTTGACATCTGATACCATGAAACTACTGTTGACCGAATCGCAACTGCTGCATGAGTGGCAGTTGCGGTTCTTCCCCGAAAACACCGCCGCCGACTACACAATGGAACGCGTGGACGGCATCGACGCGGAAGCTATTCTGAAAGCCCGCATGGAGGACTGGTACCGAAACCTCCTCCACTACGGAGAGCTGCATCTCCTGAATCCGACCGACATATCGGGCAAATGCAACGTGACAGCCCGGGAGGATGGAAGCGGATACATAGTCCTGCCCGAAGGCACTCTCCGGATAACGGGAATCGAGATGGAGGGATGGAGAGGAGCGCCGGTGATAACCTGCGACCTCAATTCCCGGACTGCCCGGTTGCAAAAATCGCCCTACACACGCGGCACCGCCGGGTCGCCGGTGGCGGTAGTGAGCGGCAACCGCATCGACCTTTACCCTGCCGCCGGCAAGCTGCTTACTCTGACAGCGGTGGTGGATGTTCCGGGAGTCTACGCTCTCGATTCAGCCGCACTGGCAACAATCATACCTTAACAATCAAATTCTTAATACCATGAACCATCTTAATCACGCACGAGAGACCTGGAACCGAGGAGCCTGCCTGCGAAGCCGCCGCATGAGATTCAAGCGCTACACATTCGGCGACCAATGGGGCGACATAGTAGTCGACAGCAACGGCATCCCGCTACAGGAGCGGGAACTGCTGCTGAGAATCAACCACCATCCGGCGACCAACAACATAATACGCCAGCTTGTGAAAACCGTGGTGGGGTGCTACCGCATGAGGAGCCGGGATGATTCCTGCCGGAAACACTCGGAGCTGGACGCGCGCACATTTGAGGAGTTTCTTATCTCAGGGTGCGCGATCCACCGGGTGTCGCGACACGTCGACGAGACGGGCGACACGCTTCATGTGGAGCAAGTGAACCCGGCGCGATTCTTCATCGACCTTGACGATGACGGGCTGACGGAATTCTTAGGCGAACTGCACGACGTGACCCTGCGACAGATAGTGATGCGCCACAGCCACGGCAACCGCCAAAAAGCCGCCCGCATAAAGCGGATATATGAAGGGATCGGGGCAAGAGCCGATTATGGTGCAAGCGCCATGCTCGGTGAATCGATGAACGACTCGGTGGCGTTTCTTCAGGCTCCCCACGGACGGCAAAGGCTGATCGAGACATGGAGCTTCGAGACCCGCGAACGTCTCAGATGCCACGACACCCACTCGGGACAGTTCTTCTATGCCGGACTTCATGAAGCGCAGCGGATAAACGCCGAAAACAAGCGCCGCGCCAAAATGAAGCGTCCCGAAATCAAGACACGCTGGGAGATGACCGGAGAGTGGCAATGCCGGTTTCTCGCCCCCACGGGGGAGGTGATCGACGAGTACACCGCCGAGAGCCATCCTTATATCTACAAGTTCTATCCGCTCATCGACGGCGAGATACATTCATTTGTAGAGGACCTGATCGAGCATCAACGCAACATCAACCGCCTGCTGACACTCAATGACAGAGTGCTGTCGACCGCCGCAAAGGGCGTGCTGCTGTTCCCCGACAATCAGAAATCGCCTCACATGACCCTCAGCGACACTGCTCAGAACTGGGCGGCGCCCGACGGAGTGGTAATATACCGGGCGATTCCGGGACTGCCGGGACCGCAACAGGTGGTGTCGTCGACCGCCGACCTTGGCATCAACGGCATGGTGGAGCAGCAACTGAGGCTCATCGAGGAGATCTCGGGAGTGAGCGGAGCCTTGAAGGGAACCACCCCGTCATCGGCAAAAGCGGCATCCTATTATGATAGCCAGCACGAAAATTCGCTTACCGCCTTAGCGGATCTCTTTGAATCATTTGAATCATTCATCGCACGCCGTGACAACGTGCTAAAACACCTATCGACATGAAAACCGGAATAATACTCCCCCTTGTGGCAATGATGGCAACCGCAGGATGCACCCGGCAGATACCGGTAGCCGCCCCGACATGGCACAGCGACGTGAGGCATGAACGCTCAGCCACAACCGACACCGTAACCACAATCGTCGAGGTCGAGAAACCGCCAAGCGACAGCCAATCAACCCTCACCACCATAGGACGCTACGCCACCGGCATCCTCATCGGCATCCTCCTGATTCTATTCGCAATAAAGAAACTCTAACCCGGCATGGCTATTTCTGCCAGATTAGCCTTAATCTCATCAAATTCATCATCCCATAATCCCGATTCCCTGAGATAGCTCTCCATCTCAGGGAATATCGCCCACTCATACAACAAATAGGTCGAAATCACGGCAGAATATTCGTATTCAGGACCGCATTCCTCCATCAAAGACTTGATCTTCTGAGACGCAATTCGCCGGTGATGCGGAGAAACAAGTTCCTTCAAATGGTTAAATGTACTTTCTATTTCGTCCACGATTCTTATAGCCATCTCACCACGAGGATTCACGAAATGTGTGCGGTCATTCAATGCTACCGCCATTATCGTATCACGTCCTTTATCATCATGCTTATAGAACCGGAATCCCCTGACAAAAAGATGATTTTTAGGGGTATCGACAAGCGGATTGACTATTGGGTGCTCCTCAACATCCCAAGCACCCTTGGTAGTATTACACTTTTTACACGCAGGCAAAAGATTACCCCATTTCACCACATCGTCTTTATAGAGATCCTTGTGGCGAAAATGCTCTATCTCAAGATAGACACTTCCTTGATTCAGCTTTTTCTCAGAATAAGCACATTTCCCATGGGACATATTCAACAAAGCCGTCTCAATGTAATCCTGCTTCCATACGGTCTTTTTGGGATTACTTTTAAATTCATCGGTAAGACGCTTTTCAACCTCAGGCGTTAGTTCCTTAGGCTTATCGGGGAGAGTAAGTTTAATCATTTTATAAGCATCTTATATTGAATCTCAAGCATTCTTCTCAACGGATTATCCGGATGTAGTATTTTCAACAGTTCCTCATAAGCCACTTTAGCCTTATTCTTATCGTCTTGGTCAAGCCCGGCATCAAACAGCCTCATATACTCTTGAAAAGCATCAGAGTAAATATCATCGTTCATCTCCATCACGTCACGCAGAATCTCTTCAACCGACCAACCATTGAAATCAGTGAGAGGCGAGCGCTTAACCATCACCTTTCCATCTTTGCGAGTCATCACATATAGATTCACATCTGACATGGACTGAAGCACTGACGGACTATGAGTGGAGGCTATGAATTGAATGCCGGGGAATGCCTTTGACAGGTAGCCCACAATATCGCGCTGCCAACGCGGATGAAGGTGAAGGTCAATCTCATCAATCAGAACCACCGCACTCTCAGCCAACGGATTTTCTGACTCCGGATAAGCTTCAAAAAGCCTCTTGCTTAAATCTATAATCCATGACAGCGAAGACTGATAGCCAAATCCGAGCTCGTTATATCGAAACCACCCGTCCTTGGTTTTGAACAGCACATAATTATGCAGCGAATCGGAACTTTCAAACTTGAAATCCAATATTTCAGGGAAAAGAGTTCCGTTTATAAGCTCCTTTATCTTGACAAGACGTGAAGCGGCATTGACGTTATTATTTTTTGACGCATAGTCGAGCTGCATTAACCACTCCTCAATATTCACCAATCGCTTGTCGGTATGGAAAAGAGTGTCGCAAGGACCGACCTTACTTTCAGACAAACTTGTGTTTGACGGGTAGCGAGTGACACCGTAAGCGAATATATGGAACGGTTTTTCAATAAACTCACTCCATCCCGACGCAGAATTATCAGTATATCTCCAATTCCTCAATGACCGCTCAGTCGTAATACAACTTACCGACAATCCTTTTCTGTCTCTTGCTTTATCAAGGAATCCTGCCGGAACATAGCCTTGTTTTTCCTTGAATTTAAAACCTGCAGGTCTCAAATTGGCTATCGCTTTAAGCAGATTGGTCTTTCCGGTATTGTTGTTGCCCAACAATATGGTCCATTGATATATTGAGGAATCTTTCCGCTCAAAATTCAATGCAACGTCATCGAAACATTTATAATTTTTGAGCGAGACCGAACGGAACTTCATGCTACTCATAACTTTTGTCATATATTTCACAAAAATAGCTCATTCTTTTGTAAAGAGCAAAAAACCGCCCGCATTTTACACTAAACTCTCTGGAGGGTGATCAGTGCGGGACGGTGTAGAAGTTGATGAGGGTGATGATGGCGGTGCGGCAGGCGGGGCAGAAGGTGGGATAGGTGTTGTTGCGCATACGGCACTCGTCGGCAGGACGGTATATGCCCTTGAATGAGTATCCCCCACCCTCGTAAAGCCCGACGGGATATTTCACGGCATCCTCCGGCGATGTGGGCTGCGGCACTCCTTGCGGAATCAAAGATTTCCACTTGCTGTCGAAATCGACGAGCGTGGTGATGTTGGGTTCCCACGGTTCGACATCGAGAGGATAGGTGTCGGTCATGACATCCTGCTCGTAGAAATATTCGTCGGCGAGACCTCCGAAGCTATGTCCGAACTCATGCACCACGACCGGACGGAACAACGGGTGTCGGGCTGCGGTCAATGTGTAGGAGTTGTAGATTCCTCCTCCGCCATACTCATCGGTGTTGGCGAGGACTATGATATGCTCGTAGGGTATTCCGGCGAGAAGGTCGTTGAGGGCAAAGATGCTGCCGGTGGTGAGGTAGCGGTCGGAATGGAATGTGCTGAAATGCGAGGATACCGCCGTTGACTTCCAGTCGCCGAGACGCGGCACACTCACTCCGCTGTCGAGCGACGGGGCTGCGACAGCCACAAAGTTGAAGCGGTCCTTCATCGACTTGAATGGCTCGTGGGAGAATATAGCCTCGACAGCCACCTCGGCATGACGATAGAACGAATCCATCTCTTCGGCAGTGTAGCCCTCGGCAAGAATAGCCACATCGACCGCCCGCTCGGGAACGGCTCCACAATGGATGTAGCGGTGGGGAGTGATGTGCGACTTGCCTTTTGCGGCGATAAGCTCATCGGCAGGATCAACCACGAAGCTGCACCGCGATATCTCTCGATGCCGCGCATCGGTGAGCGAGAGAATGACATTGACGCTATCCTTGGGGAATGGCATCAGCACGGAATGCTCAAACGAGGAGGGGCGGCTATCATTCAATGCCAGCCACTCGCTGAATAGCGATGAGAACGACGCACGGTAGAGCGTGTCGCCCGAAAGGGATGTCATGGTGACATTTCCGTTGCCTTTCAGCGGCAACTTGTCGAGATTGTGGCGCCGTCCCGCCCAATGGGGCAAGGAGGAGACAGATGCCACGGAGGTCTCACACCGCATGGTGTCGGCATCGGGCAGTCCGGAAAAAATATAGTCAACACGCAGAGTGCGGTCGGCAAACACCGAAGTGAAGTCGACCGCATATACCGCCGAAACAATAATCACGGCAATAAACAAAAAGAGAATGCGTTTCATCAGCCTGTCATCAAAGCAATGTTATTCCCGCCGCATGACAATCGGCAATCTGCTTCTCAGGCCATATAGATGCCTGGACCTCGCCGATGTGGGCTTTCTGCAACAGGAACATACATAGACGGCTCTGCCCTATACCACCGCCGATGGAGTAAGGAAGCTCGCCGGCAAGCAACGCTTTATGGAAATTGAGCGACGACCGTTCGGGGCAACCCCTCTGCTCCAACTGGCGTTTCAGCGACTCTGGACTCACGCGGATACCCATCGACGACAATTCAAAGGGGCACTGGAGCACGTGGTTCCATAGCACAATGTCGCCGTTAAGACCGGTGAAGCCATCGGAGTTCTCAGTGATCCAGTCGTCATAGTCGGGGGCACGTCCGTCATGCGGCTCGCCGTTGCTCAGATTGTCGCCGATACCGATGATGAACACGGCGCCATACTCCTTAGCCACCTTCGCCTCACGCTCTTTGACTGTGAGATCGGGGTATCGCCGCAGCAGCTCTTCGGAATGGATGAATGTCATCTTATCAGGCAGCACCGGAGTGATGTGGGGGAATTGCTTGTAGATGCGTCGTTCTATCTCACGCACCACATCATATATCTTTGAGGCTGTTTCCTTCAGATAGTCGAGATTGCGGTCGCTCTCATTGATGGTCTTTTCCCAGTCCCATTGATCGACATAGAGCGAGTGGAGGTTGTCAAGCTCCTCAAATGTGCGTATGGCATTCATATCGGTGTAAAGTCCGTAGCCGGGAGCGATGCCATAAGCGCCAAGTTTCATTCTTTTCCATTTCGCGAGCGAATGAACCACCTCGGCACGTGCCCCGTCCATAGCGTCGATGGGAAAACTCACCGCGTGCTCCACGCCGTTAAGGTCGTCATTTATACCGGTGCCCGACAGGACGAACAGCGGCGCAGTGACACGACGCAGGTTGAGAGCCGACGCCAATTCAGTCTGAAACCCTTCTTTAATGGTCTTAATCGCTATTTCAGTGGTTTCAGGAAGCAGTTTTTGCTTGTAACGTGGAGGTATTATCAATGCCATAATTATCAAATTGAAATTAAACTACCGCAAAGATGCATCATTTTTCTGAGATAAACAAATATTTCGTTGCATTTTGAATATAAAATATCAATATTTTCATCCTCCGCGAAATAAAAGCACTGAGTTGCGAGTAATTGAGGTGTTTTGTAACTTTGCGAAAATTTAGTGCTTTTAATAATAAGTGCCGCTTATGAATCCCCGCAACACCGTCATTTTCACATTTCTGACCCTTTTATCCGCATTTTCCGCAATCGCCGATGACAACACCGACGCATTTTCATACGCGCCGAAAGTAAACGGCACCATCCGCACACGCTGGGAGATGGAGACCCAGGAGGGGGAAAGCCGTTTTCAGGTGAGAAACGCGCGCCTGTCACTTACGGGCAACATCGCACCGGAAATCAGCTATTTTCTGAACACCGATCTCTGCGACCGAGGAAAAATGAAGATTCTTGACGCTTGGGGACGCATAGAGCTCGGTGGCGGAGCCGCATTGCAGGCGGGTCAGTTCAGGATGCCATTCGGCGTTGATCCGTTTCGCGCGCCCCACAACTACTATTTCGCCAACCGCTCATTCATAGGTAAGCAAGTGTGCAACTACCGCGCCGTGGGCGCCAAAGCGAGCTGCGCTTTCTCCTTTTTCACCGTTGAAGCCGGAGTATTCAACCCCAACACCATCAGCGACCATGAGACATGGAGCAAGAAAGTGACCGCCGCCGGACAGGTGATATTCAAAAAGGGCGACATAAAGGTCGTGACCGGACTTCAAAGCGTGATGGTCAACGACGTGAGGGCAAACCTCATCGACGGCTCAATAGGCTGGAGCCACGACCGTTGGACTGTGGAGGGGGAGTATATGCATGAACATTTCACCAACAAAGCCTATAAGGCTTGCCATGCCTACAACCTTTTTGCCAACTACGCAATGCCTGTGCAAGCCGGAATATTCAACCGCCTGTCATTTCAAGGACGTGTCGACGGCATGACCCGCCACGTGGAGGATGCCGGCAGAAACCGCGTCACCCTCGGCACTACCCTCACCTACTCCCGAACAAAAGTATTTGCCGACCTGCGTGTGAACTACGAAAAATACCTATACCGTCACAACGCCACAGGTGTGCAGGGAGAACGGGACAAAGCTGTCGTGGAAATGGTGATCAGATTCTGATCCCTGATACAACCTGTTCCCGACTTTTAATCTTCCTCCTCATACTCTTCATCATCCTCATCTACTACGTAATATACAAACATCCAGCTGTCTAATTTCACGATCAAGAAGGAAGCCATCCCGGCAAACAATGCCACCACACCCATGGGATAGTTAACATAATAGACCTTAATAATAGTATACCAGTGATTAAAGAATAATTCGTCATCCCACATTAAGAGAACAAGTGCCGCCATGGCGGCAATAACCGCCGGAGTAATCCACATGTAGGGCTTGTATTCATCACCCACTATTTCGATAAGATTATACACTTGCACAGCCACAGAAACACACAAAAGAATCTTCACAGCAGAGAATGTGACTAATTCCGCCATATCGGACAGGTCGCCGACCATGTAGTGAACAACCGCCGCCAACGCAACAAACAACGGCGCCGTGTATATATTCTGAGCTTTATGCGGCAAAGTGGCAAAAATCATGATCAAACACAAAATCATATTTTCCTGCCAACGATTGCCTTGAAAAAATTGCCATCGGCAATCGTTATAAAAAAAGAAACAGATAATACTTACCAGAAAAAGCACTACCGAGGGAACGTAGTACATAGCCGTTCCCAGACGGCTCATAAGTCTCGGATACTTCATAATTTATATTTTTTAAAGTAAGCGCCTTGCGGCGTTGGGTCATATATTTTCACAGGCTTGCGATACACATTGCTCATGAGCGCCTCAAGATTGCGGGCGCCCTCCAATCGGGCGTTAGCCACGGTCCCATTTTCATAGAGCGCTCGTTTGGAACGTGCCTTCACTCTCGCTTTCACTCGGTTCCATTCCTGCGGAGTAGCCTCAGCCCAGCGGTTATACCATCGCATATCCTTTGAGTCGATAGGTTGCCACGAATCCTTGTCGGTCGCTTCAAACACCTCGATCACTTCCGGCGGAAGGGTGATCTTGACAGTATCGCCCTCGGCATCCACCTGCAGTTTTTCAATATCAAATGAGATGCTTCCGCGTTGCTTCTGGATGGCGAAAAACACTTTAGGGTATATGGTGTCGCACACCGGCACTTCATTGTAGAAGTCAATGGCGCAAAGCCTGACCATGGTCTCGATTCCGTCAATGCGCCCCTTGTCGACCGATATATCATCCTTCTCCTTCGGAAGGAGCGCTTTCACGGCAAATATCGCCACCATTACCAACAGGCATAATCCGGCAGTTTTAAGCAGAATGCCTATGAAGAGCTTCTTTCTCATATTTTTTTCAGTCATAATTCAGATATTGTTAAAAAGTCACTCCTCCTTGAAATCGATGCTTGCGGCATAACCGTTATCGAGGAAAATCTCCTCAAAATATTCCCTTGCCTTCCGTTTAGCCTCATCGGCAAGCTGCTTCTTGAACATGGGGTTCCGGTCAAGCTCCTCAAGCAGCGAGGCATTGGCTTTCTCCTTCATAGCGGCAAGCTCCTCCTCTGTAATCTCCAATGAGCGCATTCCGGTGAAATTCTCATATATCTTCTTCATCTCCATGTCCCTTCCGGCAATCTCGGTGACAACGGGCGGCAACAGCACTTTGACGGTCTTGGCTTTTTCATCAAATGCCAAGTCATCCATCTGCAATTCCGACAGGTCGATGTAAGCGCGCAGATATGTATTGTAAGAGTAGGCGGCGATGCGTTTTCCCCATTCCAGCCTCCATAAATCGCCCCTATCCACAAGTCGCGGCACCTTGGTGATGCTCATGGTCGCAAACACCATTTTGTCGACCGACTTTATTTCTTGGTAAAGCTCGGTATTGTACGATCTGCCGCAAGCAACAAGCAACATTGACACTGCCGCTGACAAGATCATTGACCTATTTATCATCTTCATAATTATGTTCATGTTATCGGATGTCAGGCATAAAGCCTAACCATCTCACCGACAAAGATAATAAATTCATTCGCATCAGACAACAAAAACAGGCGGCAGCATATTCACAGAACCCAAATTTGGAGTTATCGCAATCTTTTTATAATTTCGCAGCCAAATTTTTCCGATTCGGAACATTCATTTAGATAAAAATAGAGTCGTCTACAGTAACATACGACTGAGGATGAGATTTTTAAAGTGCTATTAACATATATCTTTTATGACCAACTTTTACCCGCAAAAATTTGCAGGCATAGCCGCCGCATTAATCATGACCGGCATGACAGCTTGCACTGACCGATCGACCGAGCCCGAAAATTCCGACAACGCCGATGTTGTCCTGACCTTTTCCCGCAGCGGAGAAAGCGCCACAGAAGAAAATCTGAACGATGTGGACCTTTACATATTCCGTGGCGAGAATCTGGTGAAGACACTTCACTCTAATGATCCGCAAAACGATCCGATAAAAATAAAGGATGTGGGCGAGGGAATGGTATTCACCACCTCAGGGATAGCCCTTGACGCGGAAGGCAAAACCACAGTGACCGACTTCACCGGCATGATGGCTTATTGCGATAATGGAGCAAATTCCGCCCCTATGTTCCTGTCGGGCTGCGCCACGCTGAATGATGACGTATATGCCGCCGGAGAACTAACCGTAGAAATGACGCGTTCAGTTGCCCGTATCGACCTTGTCAATGAAGTTGACTCCAATATAAACGTGAACGAGATAATCATCGAGAACACCCCCTCGGCAACTTTCGTTTTCCCCGGCGAAGATGTGGCTGAATGCCCCACCGTGAGCTTCTCCCACAATTTTACGACACCGTTCAAGGGGGTTGAAAAGGGACTGTTCACCCTATTCGAGAGCACCAAGCCGGTGAATGTGAGAATCCGCGGCTCATACGGCGAAATACCCATGGACATGACCACATCCTTGCCACGCGTGGAGCGCAACAAGGTGTATACCCTTCAGGTGGTAAACGCAGGCTCAAAGGTAGAAACCACATTCAAGGTGAATGACTGGGTGACCGGCGACACTTTGGGAGCCGGCACTGAAGTAGGCAACGGCATGGGCATCGATCCCGAATACTCGGTAATTCCCGCCGGAGTGACCGTGGACTATGAGAAACGAGTGGTGACCGTGCCCGCAAGCGGTGTGAACGGACTGAAACTCGCTTTCCGTGGTGAAACCAAAATAAATCTGTCTTCGACCGATGGGCTGACAGCAGCAACAAGCATCACAGAAAATCCGATCGTCACACTCGACAAGGGATATGTGTCATCATTCAACATCAACGTGGAGCCCCAGGGCAAAGGACGACTCGGATATTCAGTCATCATGCACCTGCGCAATGCACTGCTGTCACAAAGCTATGATTTTGTCGAAGTAAGAGTGGAGTCGTCACCCTATCAGATAGAGACGGTGAAAATAGCCGGACACGAATGGATGTGCTTCAATGCCACCTCATCCGACCTTGAAGACCAGATATATATCCTCGACGGTCTTGACAGCGTAGAGGAGATGTATAAACAGCGCTTCGCCGAGTCGGTAGGAAACTTCTTCCAGTATGGCAGATCCAATCCGTTCTCTCCCTGGACCTCCAACGATCCTACCGCCAATCCGCTACCCACCGACGCAGCTCTCCGCGCCGAACACATACCCTGGAACAAACCCAAGAATATGCCGCTCCCCGAGGGCTATCACGTGGCTTCATTCTCGGAGTGGGAAGACCTGATCCCTGCCGGAACCACCATCCCCTCGGAATATGTGTGCCGCACCGGTGAACGCATAAAGGCTACAGTAGTGACCCTCCCCGGAACGCTTTCCACACCAAGCGCAAATGTGAACAAGCAGAATTTCAAAATGCGCTACGTGCTCTTTGAATCACTTGACTCAGGCAACAAACTGTTTGTGCCGATATGTTCCAACAAGTCAAACAGCAAGAATGAAGTGCCCGGACATGGCGGCTTCAAATATGAGAACCGTGTCACCTACTGGGTGGCAAACGACCGCAGCGTGTGGCTCATTGACTGGGTGAATGTCGATGGAGGTGACGGAGCCAAACTATCAAAAAGCAACTGGAACTACGACGGCTTCTGCCCTGTGAGAGGCATCAAGGACTAACCGACAGCAACACTATGTGTATATCCAAATGATTCAACTGCAATGAAAAGAACTCATATACTATGGCTTGCGGCAGGTCTTATGCTGACAGCTTGCGACTCGGAGTCCAACAGCCCCGACGTGGACAGCACAGGCTCTGCAACATTTCAGATAAATGTCCACAACCGCTACGGGATAAGCGTATCTTCACGAGCTGACAACGATCAGGAGTCAGAAGCCGGCGAGGAGGGTGCCACTGCCCCTGAAGGGATATATGACTTGAAATATCTCCTTGCCGACGGAAACGGGCATATCCTTGACCACCATTATTGCCGTCTTGAGAATGATTTCAGCCAACTGACCCTCGAAGGCTTGAAAAGCGGACGATATTCAATAATGTTCATCGGCTCAAGCAGCGAGCCGATCGACGCTCAATCGCCCGCAGAAATATCGGAGCCGTGGCTTACCTGCGAAAGCGAGAACAGCCCGGTGAACAGCATCTATTATTACAAGAAACTTGATTTCGCCATCGGTTTCGACCAGTCACCGATAAACGAGCAGGTAGAGCTTGATCTTGCTGTGGCAAAGGTAGATGTGGCGTTCAAGATGGAAAATAAGTCACTGTGGCGCCATATAAAAAATGTCAGCGTGTCGATAGCCGAAGATATCCCCTCCTCACTCAATGCCGACGGAGGATATTCAGGCACCAATAAAATCGCGGATTTTGACATCACTGATGCGTCAGGAAACTTCACATTCACCACTTTCCCGACAGAAAAGCCTGTGAGCGGATGGGTCGATGTAGTGTCATCGATCGAAGGTGGCGAGGATTTCCACACCCGTTACACATTCAGCGGATTAAACCTGCAGAAAGGGAAAGTGTCGCGGATTGAGATCCAATACCGACATCCGGAAAACGAGTCGGGACGATTATATGTAACCAAGGATCAATTATGGCGATTTGACACCGACACCATGTTCATGTCCGATGAGCCACGGGAAGTGTTCTACAACACCTCTTTACGCTCATTCTACGTCAACGCTCCGCTTCAGATGCAAATATCAACCACCGGCTCACTCGGCGTGAAGCTCTATTCACCCATGGATGTTAAAAACGTAAAAGTATTCGGACGTTTCAGAAACATCAGCAGCGAATGGGTCGACCTCGCCTATTTCGAATCCATTCCGGCATTCATCGATGCATCGTTTGAGCTACCGGTAGTGACAAAAGAGAGCGTATTCAAAACAGAATCGGGCAGAAATATCAGAATCCCGGCACAACCCGACCTGAAGGCAGGAGATGTCGAGATAAAATTCGAGACTGACGATGAATTCATGAAGAAAATCTCGACAATCGATTCACGGTGGTATATACGATTCAGCAAGTTCGGAGCCGACAACGGTCATGCCAATTGGCGACACATGGACCCGATGCTCTGCCGTCATGGAGTGGCGCTTGCGCTTAACATGGCATTCATGTTTGCATCACCTGAGTTCAGCGCCGAGCTTGACACGTATGACGGCATCCTGAAAGATAATGCAGGCAACGCTATCAACCTCGATGCCCTACGCAACAAAATCCGTACACACGGCGGTTTGCAATTGGGACGCGTAGTGGGAGTGGGCGGTCTCGGCGGCGGACAGACCTACGGTCTTGCCGACTATTGCTACACCGGCGTATATCATGACGCTACCGCCCCCAATGCCAACCCCCACAACTATGCAAGACAGGCTATGTTCCACGAGTATGGTCATTGCCTTGGCTACAACCACAGCTCCAACATGACCTACGGCGACAAGTGGACGGTGCTCTGCGCGAAAATATTCGTTCAACTGGGACGAGAGGGCAAACTTCCTGTGCCTAACCGCACCGATGTCACTTCTCTCCCCTACAACCGCTGATGAACGGAACAAAAGTATTCAAATAACCTGCTAAAAAAGACAGATCAATATGCGTAACATATTTTTCATACTCATATTTCTGATGAGTCCGGCACTGAGCTTCGCGAATGATTTCAACTATGACGATGATACTAAAATCGATGTGACCGAGGGGGAATGGGAAAAACCCAACCCCGATGTCAATGTGGGCTTTGACAGCGACATATCAGGCATCGACTTCATAAACAAGGATAATAACCTGCATGGCGCGGCTTCCAAAAAATCAATCATGGTAACGCCTAAGAATGGCAACATAGTGATTAATTCAAGCATCGAGCAGATCATTCCACTGTACAGCCTCGGCACCGCCACAGTCAAGATGCTGCGTGTGCTGCCCGGCACCAATGTTTTCCCTCTCACTCACGGCATATATATCATCGCGGGCAAGAAATATATGCTTTAAAGAGAGCTTAAAGCATCATCTCTTTAGCCGGTATAAGAAAGTATCGGGAAAAGAACTCGGAGAGTGTCATGATTTTTCGCTAAATTTGCTACATGAAACGATCTGACTTCGAAATAATGGCGCCCGTAGGCTCATACGAGTCACTTTACGCCGCGATAAATGCCGGTACCGATGCCGTGTACTTCGGAATAGAGGGGCTGAATATGCGAGCCCGCTCAGCTAATAATTTCAATGTCGACGATCTGCACAAGATCGCCGACATTTGTCGTGAACATGGGGTCAAGACCTATCTTACCGTCAACACGATAGTCTATGATTCCGACATGGAGACACTGCACTCGATAGTCAATGCCGCCAAGGAGGCGCAAGTGTCGGCAATCATAGCAAGCGACATAGCCGCCATCATGTATGCCCGCAGCATAGGCGTGGAGGTGCATATCTCGACCCAGGTGAACGTGACCAATATTGAAGCTGTCAAGTTCTACTCGCAATGGGCTGATGTGATGGTGCTTGCCCGCGAGCTCAATCTCGACCAGGTGGGCGAGATATCACGCCGCATCCGCGAGGAGAACATCTGCGGACCTCATGGCGAACCCGCCCGCATCGAGATGTTCTGCCACGGCGCGCTGTGCATGGCGGTGTCGGGCAAATGCTACCTGAGCCTTCACGAAATGAACCGCAGCGCCAACCGAGGCTCATGCGGACAGATATGCCGCCGAGGCTATACCGTGACCGACCGCGAGACCGGTGAGGAGCTTGCCGTGGAGAACAAATATATCATGTCGCCCAAAGACCTCAAGACAATTCATTTCCTCAACAAGATGATTGATGCCGGAGTGTCGGTGTTCAAGATCGAGGGCAGGGCAAGAGGACCGGAATATGTGAAAATAGCAGTGGAGTGCTACAACGAGGCTATCACAGCCGTGTGTGACGGCACCTTCACCGAAGAAAAAATCGCGCAGTGGGATGCCCGCCTCGCCACTATTTTCAACCGTGGATTCTGGGACGGCTACTACCTGGGGCAACGTCTGGGAGAATGGTCGGCAAAGTATGGCTCCTCGGCAACACGCACCAAGGTCTATGCCGCCAAGGGGATACGCTATTTCAGCAACATCGGTGTCGCTGAGTTCCTGATGGAGAGCGGCGAGCTCAACACCGGCGATGAGATCGTCATCACCGGTCCGACAACCGGAGCCATCCTTATGACCGTCGACGAGATACGCGTGGACCTGAAGCCTGTCGATAAAGCGGTGAAGGGCGACCACTTCTCGATTAAAGTGTCAGAGAAGATACGTCCGTCGGACCGCCTGTTTATCTGGGAGAAACGATAGATACCGGTTGATGATGCGCGGCTTCCTCACTCTCCTCCTGCTGGTCATCGCCAACAGTCTGTCGGTCATCGCTGACGGACACCCACGCAGAATCAGGAATTTCACCAATCGTCAGCTTGCCACGACCACTCTCACCGATTTCAGCCGTGGCGAGGATGGCTTTGTATGGATAGGTACCGGAACAGGGCTTCTGCGCTTCGACGGCTCCAACTTTGACTCCTTTTTCTACGATGACACCAATCCCCGTTCACTCAGCGACAACAGGGTCAACAAACTGCTGCACGACAGCCACTCCCGGCTATGGGTGGCAACGTGTGAGGGGCTGAATCTGTACAATCCTGACAGTGACGACTTCACCCGTGTGTCCCTGCCCGGCATTGAGTTCAACGGTTACATTTCCGACCTCTGCGAATGCAGCGACGGGACGGTGGCTTTTGTCGCGGCAGGAATAGGCGTGTATAAAGTTTCGCCATCCGACTCAATATTATCAGCAGTAAAAATAGAGCTGCCCGGAGGAACCAATATAAATTCCATCGTCGAATCCTCCTCACGAAAACTTGTGTGCGGCACTCATGGAGGCACATTGATGACCGTGGATGATGACGGCAGTGTGAAGATCGATAAAATCACCGATGGCTACATACGCTTCCTGATCTCCCGTAAGGATGGCGACATACTGGTGTTCTGCTCGGAAACTCTATTGAAATGGCGAGCTTCCGACGGCACAATATCTCGGATTAAGATTGACGGAAATATTTTTCCGACGCTTACCTCGGCTACACTACGAAAAGATGGAAGCATCATCGCCGCAGCGGAAAAACAAGGAATCTTTGTACTCGCCAAGAACGGCAAAAGGCTGGAGCCGGAGAGAGAGATAAAAATACCGGCAAGCACCCGTGAAGCCCATATATCGGCACTATATGAGGACTCGGAACAAAACCTATGGATAGGAGTCCCTCGCTACGGTGCGGTCATGGCGGCGGAAGAAGAGCCTGACTATGAACATATTGATATTTCCGAAGTAACCGGAAGTCTGTACACCGGTCCCATATTGACGGTAGCCGATGAGGGAACATTGTGGTGCGGACTATCTGACGGACGTCTGCTGAATATTGATCGGCAAGGCAATCTAAAGTCAACACGCCGGTTTTCCAACGCGGTCACTTCCTTGTTGCGCACCGCCGACGGCATACTGCTCGCCGGAATAGACCACGAAGGGCTTTACGAAATAAACGCCTCATCAGGAAAAGACAGGCTGATATTCCGCCCTGAGGGAAAATATCAGGGCAGTTCGATAGCCTCCGATTCATACGGCAACATTTATTTCGGTGTGCTTGGCGGAGGTGTGGCGGCAGTGGACTCAAACACCGGTGCCGCCGAGATGTTGCCGCTGGGCAACAAGGGCTCCAACCTGATATGGGTGTCCTCGCTGTTCTGTGATTCCCGTGACCGCCTTTGGATAGGCATGTACGGCTCATTGGCGGTATATGACACAGCAACAAAGGAGATAATCCATCTGAGCCAACGATATCCCCAATTATGCAAAGGAGTACACAATTCCATCGGAGAGGATGCCAACGGCAATGTGTGGAGCGCCACAAGCAACGGAGTGTATATCATCAACCCCGATGACTGGAGCTACAGGCATCTGTCGGTTAAGGACGGATTGCCCGATATGTTTTTATCATCCATAGCATTTGACACGGAGGGCAATGCCTGGATAGGATGCCATGAAGAGATCGCTCAGGTCGATTCAGCGTTCCACATCAGAACCCATAAATTCAGAGGCAATATTGACGACTTTGGATTCTCATGCACCACAATCAACCAAGCGAAGGTGATTTTAAGCGGCAATCGAGGAGTTACGGTTTTTGACCCTGCCCGTCTTAACCCTCCACACGCTCCGAGCAAACCATCGGTATCGGGACTTTTTCTTGAAGGAAACCGCATAACTAAAAATTCATTCCGGCGGGACGGAAAACCCTATTTGACCAAGAGCGGAGAGATAAACCTGAGTCATGACAACGGCAATCTCACCATAAGGCTTGCAGGGAAAGACTTCACACGCGGAGAAAACCGCACATATATGTGGTGTATGCCGGGGATATATGATTCCTGGACCCAGCTACCCTCCGGCATAAGCACCTTGGCTCTTCCTCATCTCCCTCCCGGCACACATTCGATTCAAATCAAGGCAAAGGAGGACACCCTCGAATCGGAACCGCTTGAAGTGACAGTGATGGTCTCCGCACCATGGTATCTCACCCTCACCGCCAAAGTCATCTATGCCATACTGATATTTGCCATCCCCCTGCTTGCATGGCTTTATTACATGGAAAAGAAACGTCAGAGAATAAAGCAGGAAAAAATAAAGTATATAGTCGACACCACCGAAGAGATGTGGCAGCCGGTGATGAAAGGCAACGATGAGAAACTCATAAAACGCATCTCCGACACTGTCAATGAAAATCTTCACGACTCGGCATTCAATGTCGAAAAGCTCGGAGAAGAGGTGGGCATGAGCCGGGCGCACCTCAATCGAAAGATGAAAGAACTGTTTGGCATGAGCCCAAGCGAATTTCTCCGCAACGCGAGAATGAAACAAGCCTGCGAACTGCTCAAGAATGATGATCTCGACATATCACAAGTGGCGTTCCGAGTAGGATTCTGCACACAGGCACACTTTGCCAACTCCTTCAAGCGTTTCACCGGAATGCCGCCATCCGATTACCGCGCGTCACAAAAAGGCGACTGACGCATTTGCGGAAATGTAGCGCACGTTTGCCAATTTGTATCATTGCCGCCAACTGCTTGCGTGTCATATTTTTATTGACGAGTCTAATCTATACCTTTGCGTCAATTGACACAAATAATACCATTATGAAGAAGACAATGTCAGCCATTATGTCGGCTATCCTTTGCTCAGGAGCGGCAATGGCGGCGCCATTCACGGTGCAAGATTTTGAAGGTTGCGATATAGGCACAACCTTCCCCATGTGGAATAATTTCGGGGGCGGCGTCCAAACCACCGCAACTGTAGTCGCCGATCCGAAAAATCCGGCAAACAAAGTTCTGCATATCCCCAATAAAGGGTGGAACGAGTTTGTGGAATTCACACTCCCCGAGTCGCTCGGAGGCGTTGCTCTCACATCACAATATGAATATCTCATTTTTGATGTGTACTTCGATCCCGGCACAGAGGGTGGACAGTGGCTGCAATTCAAGGCATTTTATGGCGATGACCAGCTTTATGCCGACGATGGCTATCCCGCGCAAGGCGACCCCGGCTCATGGATGAAAAAGACATACGCCCTACAGGTTCCGGCTGATGGCAGCAACGCCGTAAAGCTCAGATTCGGGTACAACAATGACAAGACCGATTATTACATCGACAACGTGATTCTGAAAGGTCGCTATGACGACTACATAACCCCCGAGGATGGAAAGCTCGACATCTGCAATCCGGCAAGCACCTCAAGTTCCTACACCGAGTGCTCCACTCCGCTGAACATACCGCAAGGAACCACACTCGATGTCTATACCTCACGCTACACCTACTGGACCTCGCCAATCATAGGCGAAGGCACTCTCAACATTCATTCGGCAGGTGAACGCTGCTACCTCGGTTCGGCAAAAGGAGCATCCTTCCCCGACTGGAGCGGCTACACCGGCGACATCCATGTGTATGCTTATCCCGAAGGGTGCAATGCTACCTGCGGATTCTACGGACTCATCATGGCTGCCGGATCAAAGAAATTCTATTCCGACAATATGCAGGAGTCGATCAACAAACGTGACTTCACTCCCATTTTTGAGAATAATTGTGTGACACTTCACGACGGCGCCACTATTGCGTCAGAGAACAAGAGCCCGGCGGCAGGTTATCGCATAGGTACTCTCGTGACCGAAAAAGGGAGCCACATACAGGGATATTATAAAAGCAAAAGCGACTCACGCACTTATTACATAGTGGGATGCTCAGGCAAAGATTCCCGTCTTGAAGGCGAAATATCACCCAACGGATCGTCGAAAGTGGGCATTGTGAAGGAGGGTGACGGAACATACGCAATCACCGGCAATACCAACAACATTTCGGGAGGTCTTGCGATATTGAAAGGCACGGTATCGATCCTCAACGACATCGATGCTGCCCGCTCAGGCAAGCTGTCTGGAGCCATCGGATCGTCGGCTAACGTAACCGTCTATCCCGCCGGAACTCTATCAGGTACAGGAAACATAGGCGGACTGACCGATGTGTATGGCACCGTCCAGCCGGGTACCGAAAAACCCGGAATGCTGACTCTCGCCGACTTCAAGGCGGGCGCGAAAGTCGATCTGCGTGTGCGTCCCACCGCACGTCTGCGCTTCCGCGTCAACTCAGCCGCAGAATTTGACCGCCTCGACATCTCAGGAGTCCTAAGCTACTACAACAAGACCCTCGGACTTCTTGATTCCGATCAACTGCCGGTGCTTGAAATAGCAGCCGACGACACAAACACCCTCCAAGAGGGTGACAAGTTCACGCTCATTACCGCCACAGGCAAGAAATCGCTCAATGAGAAAGAGTGGCAATTCCGTGTGCAGTATCCTAAAGTGTGCACATGGAAAGTGGAAGAGACCGAAGCCGACGGTGTTTACACCCTGACAGCCACCGTGACTTCTCTGAAATATTCAGGACAGGGCGACCAGACCATAATCATCAAGCCCGAGGACACCGGCGACAATTCAGAATATATCGTAGACTACAGCAAGGATGTGAACGATCCTGTATCACTTAAAGAATATGCCGTAAAGGCAGGCAAGCGCATAGGTGTTGCCGTGTCAAACTGGCGTTACGACCTCTCGGACGCAAACAATCCCAAGGTGAAGGCTATCGCTGACCAGTTCAACTCCATCGTAGCAGAAAACCAGATGAAGTTTGACGCTACCGAACCGTCGCAAGGCAACTTCAATTATGGCGATGCCGACGCTATCATGAATTTCGCCGAAGCCACAGGAATGTATGTGCGCGGTCATGCTTTCGCATGGCACAACCAGTGCCCTGAATGGGTATCATCCAACGGTTACAAGAACAATCACAACTGGACCCGCGACCAGCTCTTAGCCATTCTTTACAACCACATCGAGAATGTGGGCACACATTTCAAAGGCAAAGTGAAAGAGTGGGATGTGGTCAACGAGATGCTTGACGACGACCAAAGCGTGGTGCGTGACAATCCCGACTCCTACAATCTGCGCGAATCAGTGTGGAAAACCGTGATCGGAGAAGAGTATATGAAGTTGGCTCTCGAAAAGGCGCATGAGGTGGATCCCGATGCCAAACTGTTCATCAACGAGTATGGTTCGGAATTCATGGGCGAACCTAAGTCGGAGGCATTGTTCAACCTTGCCAAAAAGCTCAAGGAGAGCGGCGCTCCGCTGCACGGTGTGGGACTGCAGTGCCACCTTACCGTGGGCGAAGTGAAAGCCGACAAACTTGCCGAGAACATACGCCGCTATCAGGACCTCGGGCTTGAAGTGATCATCACCGAACTTGACATAGCCCAGCTCGACCCCACAGCTCCCGATGCAGCAAGCCGTCAGGCTGAAGAGTATGGAGCGCTCGTAAATGCCGCTCTCTCACAATCCAATTGTCCTGCCGTGACTCTATGGGGCATTTCCGACCCCGACTCTTGGCGAGCCAACAAGCCGCTGCTTTACGACGACGCCATGAATCCCAAAGAGGCGTTCCACGCCGTCCATGCAGCCGTGAGACTTCAGGCTGAGAAGATGTCGGGCATAGAGACGATCGAGACACCTACCGCATCTGAAATAGTAAGAACCGAATATTACAATATCCAGGGCATCAGAGTCCCGGCATCGGCAACCGGATTGGTCATCAAATGCGAGTATCATTCCGACGGCACAGTGACCAGCACCAAAGAATACCGCCGATAAGCAAATTACTATCACTCTATAAAGAAAGAGGGGGCGTTCCGTTTCGATGGAACGCCCCCTCTTGATTGATATTTAGACAGGTGGTTTATGCGAATGAGTGCAAGCAGAGTTCAGTGATCCATATCCACAACGGACAGAATCCGATGAACAGTATCACACTTAACGTAAGCGATGAAGTACCGGTAGCGACATAAGTGTCATATTCGTCGGCGATGATAATGCCGGAGAATGCCGGTGGAAGAGCTGCCGCAACGACGAGCATCTTCAAGTTAAGCGGATCCATGTGGAAGATAAGACCGAGGATGAGCACCACTGCCGGCATCATCACCATCTTCATGATTGAGCCAAGCACTGCCTGCCAGTTGACGGTAAATTTGATAGCGGCAAGAGTGATACCGGCTGAGAATACCGCCATTGATGCATTAGCCTTTGCGATCAAGTCAAACGACGGGCTCAGGTAAGCCGGCCATGGAATACCCACAAGCACCCACACCACGGCGAGGATAGGAGCCCAGGCTACAGGCTGCTCAAGGGCATGGATCACAGGCTGCCACGCACTCTGCTTTTTAGTAGAGCCGGGATTCTGCTTTTCAAGAGAAGCGTTCATAAGGGAGAGTCCCACAGGAATACCGATTGCGTTTACCACGATTCCGACGATCGCCACGACAAGCGCTACTGAAGGCGAGGTGCCGAAGATAGGCTCCAGCACGGCAAACCCAAGGAATCCGATGGTAGGTGAACCACTGATCAACGCACTGACGGCGGCATCGGCTCCGGTGTTCTTCTTAAACATTTTGAACACGAAATAGACTATCATGAAACAAGCCATGATACCTATAGTCGACACGATTGTCAGCTTAATATCCTTAACAAGGTCCTCACGGGTGGCTTGAACGATTGAGACAAACAATGCTGCCGGCAATGCGTAGTCGAGCACAACCTTGTTGAATTTCTTTGCATCATCGCCCGAGAAGATTTTCTTCTTTCCAGAAATATATCCCGCAAGCATCACCACGATAATAGGGACGATGGCATACAAAATGACATGAGAAATATTCATATCCTGAATTTTTTGAGATTAATAATAGTTTGAAAAGGCGTTCCCCCCGCTCTAAGGGGGGAACAACGCGGGAGGGATTGATGGCTATACAGTGTAGTCGATCAAAGGAGCAGGATTAAGGTAGCCTATGTGGCCACTCTCCTTACCGGCATCGGCAGCAAGCTGCACATTGATGATGTTAGGCTCCTTGGAGGCGATGGCTGCAGTCAGAGCCTCGGACAATTCAGCGGGGGTGGTGACGTAGGCATTCTTCACGCCAAACACTTCACCCATCTTATCGTAACGGGCCGCGATATCAAGAGTGGTAGGAGCCGGATCATGTTCGATCGACGGATCAGTGCTCGGGTTGACACCCATGCTGTTATATATACCTCCATTATTGAAGATAACCACGGTCACAGGGAGCTTGAAACGGCAGATGGTGCCGAAGTCCATGCCTGAGAATCCGAATGCCGAGTCACCCTCGATAGCCACAACCGACTTGCCGGTGGCAACAGCGGCACCAATCGCCGAACCCATGCCCATGCCCATGATAGCCCATGTGGCACAGTCCACACGATGACGGGGCAATGTCATGTCGATCGAGTCACGGGTGTCGTCAAGAGTATTGGCTCCCTCATTGATAAGGATCACATCGGGATTGCTTTCAAGGATAGGCTTGACAGCGCTAAGCGCGCTCCAGTGATTCATCGGAGAAACAGATGCCGCATCTTTAAGACGCTGCGCGAATTTTTCATTCTTCACCTTGCTTTCAGCCTGAAGTGAAGATACCCATGCGGGATCGGCACTCATCTTCTTACCGGCAAGACCGGAGAGAATAGCGTCAAGCGACAAGCCCATATCACCTACAACAGGAGCTGCGATAGGCACGTTGACATCTATCTCCTGTGGCTCGACATCAAGCTGGATAAACTTGATAGCCGGATTCCACTTTCCTTTGCCGAATGACAGCATCCAGTTAAGACGCGCGCCTATGACCATGACCACGTCGGCTTTCTCCATGATGGTCGAACGGCATGACAATGCGCTCAGCGGACCATTGTCGGGCATAAGCCCCTTTGCCATTGACATGGGCAGGTAAGGAATGTTATATGTCTCAATCAATTTCTTAATCTTATCGTCGACCTGAGCGTAAGCGGCGCCTTTTCCAAGAAGAATAGCCGGATTCTTGGCTGAAGCGAGAATCTCGACAGCACGGTCGACAGCCTCCTTATTAGGAGCTACAGGTGAATAAGCATCCACCGGCTGATAGAATAGTTTCTCAGCCTCGGAAGCATCCATAATCTCGGCAAGAGCGGGAGTGGTCATGTCAATGTAAACACCACCGGGACGTCCGCTCACGGCAGCTCTGTAGGCACGAGCCACAGCTCCCGGAATATCCTTGGCATGGCTGCATCGGAATGCCGCCTTCACCAACGGACGCGCCGTGTTGAGCTGGTCAAGCTCTTCGTAGGTGCCCATCTTCATGTCGACCATAGTAGGATCGCTCGCACCTGAAATCTGAATCATAGGATAGCAATTGACAGTAGCGTTTGCCGTTGCAGTCAATCCGTTCATAAAACCGAGAGATGATACAGTGAGTAGCACACCCGGCGATTTTCTAAGATAGCCGTGAGTGGCGGCTGCCATACCCGCCTGCTGTTCAAAACGGAATCCTACATATTTGACACCTACTTTCTGCATGGCGTATGCCGTCTCTGTGACAGGAATACCCACAAGTCCATAAACAGTGTCAAGCCCGACACGCTTCAACGCCTCGGCAAGAATATACATACCGGTCACTTGTTCAGGAAAATGAGGCTGCACAGGAGCCGTATTTGATGTTGTATTAGCCATATTTTTATTGTTTTTTATATAATTTCACAAATTTGTCGTGATTATGAAGAAGGCTTGCCGACCGGTGACCCATCAAGATGCCACGGCAACCTGCAAGCCTTCTCTTAATCTGCTTCTACTGTTATGTTATCACTTAGCCTTAGGCATGGGTGCCGTAGTACCATTGGCTTTAAACTGAGCCTGCTGCTCGGCAGTATATCCCAGAGAAGTCAAAATCTCCTCGGTATTTCCACCCAAAGCCGGACATGGACCATAGGTAGGCTGATAGTTAGAGATAGTGAATGGCACACCCACAGTGACAAATTCTCCGATGTTGCCACCCTGGTTAATCTTCACCAAAGTGTTGCCGTCATATAGCGATTCGTCGGACATCATCTCCTTGGTTGAAAGCACCGGTCCTACAGGAACACCGGCTTTACCAAGAATGTCGGTCACTTCAAATTTAGTCTTGTCGGCAGTCCACTCGCCTATACGTTTGTAGATAGCCGGTTTGTTGCGGTCACGGGCATCGGCAGTGTTGAAATCGGGGTTGGTAAGCCAATCCTGGAATCCGACAGCATTACAGAACAGTTCAAAGTCCTTGGCTCCACGCTGAAGCACGATGTAGACATAGTTGTTGGCATCGAGTTCCGAGTCAAGACCGCCCGCAGGTTTACACTTATAAGTCCAACCAAGCACGCCTCCACCTTCGATATTGCCGGAACGAGGAACACAGTCTCCAAATTTTCCATCAGGATATTGCGGGAACTGAGTAAGATAGCCGATCTTGTCCAATGTCAACTGGTCACGTGTCTTGATACGACACAAGTTAAGACAAGCATTGTGCATTGACTGATATACGAAGCTGCCTTCGCCGGTGATGTTACGCTGAACCAATGCGGCAAGAATACCGATTGCGAGGTGCATACCGGTGTTTGAGTCGCCAAGCGCGGCACCCGACTGTGTAGGCACATTATATTCGCCGTCATACCAACCGGTGGTAGAAGCGGCGGCGGCAGTCACCTGAGCGATAGGCTCATAAGCCTTCAAATCCTTGTACTTAGATGATTCAGGGAATCCCTTGATAGTACCGTAGATACACTTAGGATTCAATTTGTGGACAGCATCCCATCCGAAACCGAGCTTATCCATAGCTCCCGGATGAAGATTTTCGATAAAGATATCGGCCTCTTTGATAAGTTTGGTAAGAATCTCCTTACCGTCGGGAGTCTTGGCATCAAGCGCAAGCGACTTCTTGTCACTGTTCAACTGGAGGAAGTAGTAGCTCGGCTCATTAGGGTCAAACTGCAATTCCTTACGTGTTGCGTCGCCCACTCCCGGACGCTCTATTTTAATCACTTCCGCGCCAAGCCATGCTAACAATTGTGTACATGACGGACCTGACTGGACTTCGGTAAAGTCGATAATTTTAATTCCTTGTAATGGAGCTGTGTTCATAATAGTAAATATTTTTATGTATGTAATTTCTAAATTTTCAGCGCATATACACTCAAAACATCCGCAACCGATGTAAAGTTGCAGAATCAACACTGATTTTAACAATTTTACCTTTTTTAACCGCACGCAATCATATCCTACGCATAAATTATCCAACCATTCCTTTCACATATAACAGATTATTATACTATATTTGCAAATAATACTAAATTATCACCCGATGAAGTCTCTATTGACAATTTCAATCGCTATCATATATTATGCAACCGCCGGTGCCGCAGCATTGACAGGAGCCTGGAGGGGCGAGCTAAAGATGGGACCCATGTCACTACCCCTTGTATTTAACTTCAATAGTGATAGCGAGGGAAAGCCGCAATACACTCTTGACTCTCCGCAACAGAATGTTACCGATCTGCCGCTTGCCGTTGACTTTATCTCTACTGATAGCTTATCTCTTTCCTCATCGAAAATCGGGGCTTCGTTTAATGGAAAAATCACTGATCAGAAAATCATCGGCAATTTCATACAACGCGGTATGACGTTTCCTATCTCTCTTTCACCATTGGAACCATTGTCGGTTAGACGACCTCAAACTCCCATGCCACCGTTTCCTTATCAAACAATTGACACTACTTTCACATCATCTGACGGAACTGTGCTTGCCGGGACTTTCACTATTCCAGATGTCCATGAAGCAAAAATGCCTGTGGTGGTGATGGTTACCGGGAACGGACCGCAAAACCGCGATGAAGAAATATTTGAACATAAGCCGTTTGCCGTAATAGCCGATTTCCTCGCACGTCACGGAATTGCCTCACTGCGTTATGATGACCGTGGCACAGGAATGTCGGCAGGCAACTTCAACACCTCGACGATATTCACCTTCAAGGATGATGCCGCAGCAGCCCTTCAGCTCGCCAAAGGATTGGAGGGAGCAGATAAAACCGGACTTTTGGGACACTCGGAAGGTGGAACGATAGCCATGATGCTTGCCGCTGAATCACAACCGGATTTTATCATATCATTGGCAGGCATGGCAATTTCAGGCAAGGAGACTATTCTTGACCAAAACAAGTTATTGATGAATCGATTAGGGATGTCTGCATCTGAAATTGAAAGCAGCATGAAAGTAATTGACGCAGCATTTGATGAAATAATCACACAAGCACGGGAAAACAGGAATGCCACTATAGACATAGACAAAATTTCAGCTGAATTGGGAGTCACCGTTCCTCCGATGGTAATGCAATCAATCAAAATGAATATGCAGAAACGCATTCCGTCATTCGACACTCTTCTATCAATAAATCCACAAACCGATTTTCCCAAAATAAGCTGTAAAGTCCTTGCCCTCAACGGAACCCTTGACACACAAGTCGATACCGAAAAGAATCTCACAGCAATTAAACATGGTATCAAAAATGCAGAGATACACAAATTGGAGGGACTAAATCATCTATTACAACAGGCTGTTACCGGTTATTCCGATGAATATGCCAATATAAAAGAAACGATATCCCCTACTGCCCTCACAATTATAGCAGATTTCATTTTCAACCTAAAATAAAAGATGAATCTTGGCAGATTCAATGACCTCATCATATTTTCCCGCACGTCTTGCCTGCGGCTCGGCGTGCGGCTACCCAGAGATGTTTCCTTAAGGAAACTTAGGTGCGACAACTGTACTTACTCGGATTTGACTGACTGCTGGGTCTTGGATCATGTTGTGCCGACAAATGGATTTGATGGTGATGCTCGTTTACAACATTTACATGGATGCCACATCCGACACAGTTGATGGATTTTCGGTGAGTGTATTGAGATGATGATGGATTGCCGCTATTGGCGGCAACACAATTGTAGCCTAAGGCGTGAGCCTTAGGTGATTGGAGGTCATCCCCTAACAAGCCGCATCGCGGCGGCAGAAACTCCGGGACTATTCAGGGGCACTCTTTACAGAGTGCATTTTGTGTGTGGCTTTCCGGAGACATCTCGCCTGCGGCTCGCTGTCCCCGGTTACACATAAGCATTGTCTTTCAGACGTTTAATTTTGAATGCACAGCACGGAATTGTACGTGCTTAAACATTGTTTTTCAGACATTTAATTCTGAATGTGCAGCACAGAATTGTACGTGCTTAAACATTGTCTTTCTGACGTTTAATTCTGAATATGCAGTACGGGATTGCATACGCATAAGCATTGTCTTTCTGACGTTTAATTCTGAATGTGCAGCACGAGATTACATACGCATAAGCATTGTCTTTCTGACGTTTAATTCTGAATGTACAGCACGGAATTGCATACGACTGAGCATTGACTTTCTATTTGTGTGTGGTTTTGCCTTGCGGGTGATACGGCATTAGTTGGCGTAAATGAAAAAGTGCCGTGAATCGATTTTTGATTCACGGCACTTCCCATATAAAACCAAACCTAATCGCTATCAGCGGATGATTTTTTCTGCTTTTACTTTGCCATTGGCATCCTTCGAGATGCACACCACAACTCCGGTTGTCGTGCCGTCGACAGGCTGACCTTGAATGTTGAAATATCTCACATCGGCATCTTCACCATCGACAGTGATGTCGGTAATGCCTGACTGGGTGTAGTTGACCGGTGCCGACATTTTGCTCAAGCCACCTCGTGCATTTGCCGCCTGAATGCAATACGCGCCATCGGCAGCAGGAGCATAAGATGCGTCAGTGACAGCATCGACAAATACACCGCCCTTAGTGATTACATAATAGAGAGCGTCGTTCATATCAGCCCAGCTCAATTTTCCGTCTTTCACGGTTGCCTCAGGGGCAGAGAGCTGCTTGGTGTAGTCAGTGGGAACGAAACTTTCCTTCAGCCCTATGACATTTGTGAGTGTGAACTTAGCCGCCTCGTCATCGGTGAGTACAGGTGAATAGGCTGCTCCGACATGAGTGGGTGAATTAGTTCTCACCGACAGGTCGAGCTTATCGCCCTTCGCATCAACTGAGGCATATTCATAGAAGTGAGTCTTCAGATTGCCCATCGCACCCCAACCGGCATCATTGGGCTTGAGGTTCATCTTAGTGCGCAGGAAGTAGGCGCGCGGCTCGTTTTGCCACGGACGTCCGAGGTTATAAGTGTTACCCTTTGAATCGGGAGCGAAGTCGTAAGAGCCGCTGTAGGCGTTGATCTCGCAACCGTCAAACACATAACCCCATTCATGACCTGTTCCGGTCGACGGAGCTGTGATGTGACCCGGATTGGTGATGACGAGGTTGCAATTCTTATAGAACTGGTTTCCACCACCGCAGATGAAGTCGACCGCTCCGTAGATGTCGCAATTCTCATAGTAGCCGTCGGTGCCGTTGGTCACCTGAGTGTCCTGTTGGCTCTGAAGCGCGATATTGTAGGCTATTTCGCGTGTTCCGCTACCAAGAGCCACACCTACGCCGCCACGGTTCTTAACATCCCAGTCAAAATCATTGCGAAGAGTGATATCCTGAAGATATATGTCGGTGCTGTAGCGTGTCGAGAAAATAGGATTGGAAATTCCATCCTGCTTGCCGTGAATAATAACACCCTCTTTGCTCTGACCTACTACCGAGAAGTTTTCGCCACGGATGACAAGCGGCTCAGAGCCAAGATTGTAGTCACCATCAAGCAAGAATAGCACTTTGCCATTGATGTCGGCAGCGGCAGCACGGAGTTCTTCAACCGAAGATATGATGACAGGAAGTGCCTTTGCCACAGCAGCTTTAGCACCGATAACCACATCTTTTGTGATCGGCTCAGTGGTCTTGTTGCCATACTCATCCTCAATGTCACCGGCAGCTATGCTGAGAGTGTATTTGCTTGAATAGTCGAGATCGGTGACAGGGAAGTAGACAGTAGGCGAACCGGCAGTACCAAGAATAGTCTTTGAACCGACAGAAGCGACAGCCTTGGTAATCACACGGTCAAATTTAGCGATTGCCACAAAGTGGTTAGTGCCCTCGGGGGCAACTATCGTAAGATTTTCGAGCTTTGGAGCGCCTGAAAGAGTTTTCTTTACAACGGTAAGTTCAAATGACCACATCATCTGCCCGCCGCCATCGAAAGTGAAACTGATGGGTGTACCTGCCACATGGTTTTCAAAATTGTAGACAAGATCGACAAGTTTCACGTTTTCATGCTGGAATCCGCTGAAACTTGGAGCAATGATTGTAGCACCGTCCGACTTCACGTTAGTGATATTGGCTATATTGGCGGCATAGTTGTTTTTAAGATCGCGGAAAATCAACTGCTTCACCTCATAATTTGCCGGAATGGTAAGAGTGTGCTCACCTGCACGACCCTTGAACCAACTCTGATAACCGTCGTTCACATTGCTTATTGAATAAAGGTCATTGTGCCAATCGGAACCGTCAGGGCGGTTATCATCAAATTTAATCACCTCGGTCTCGTCGTCGGCAGCAGGAGTGTAAGGCTTGTAAGTAGGGAACGAGAGTATGAACTCCTTGGCAAGACCACCGGTCTCAGCCTTGAAATTGAACTTCACCACGCCATTTTCAAGTTTGCCATCGGCTGAGAATTTATCGCCATGCACATATTCGCCATGAAGCGAAGGCACAGTGGTAAGCACGTAATCGGGCAATGTCAAATCGGTCTTCTCGCCATCCTTGTTGAGCATCGCAAGGAAATCAGCATCCATATCGGTACCGTCGATCACAAGGCTCTTTACGCCTATGGCTCCGATGTGGAACACACGCACAGAAAATTCGGTGCGGTCAACCACCGTACCGGCATCAGGCGTAAGTTTAATCCCTATTACCGATACCGAACCGGAAGCCGGAGTGGGGATAGAATACTTACCGTTGCCAAGCGAAGTGACTTTGACCGGCGTTTCACCCTGAGTGGCGGTAACCTCCAAAGTACCGTTGATAGACGGAGCAGTGAACACAAAGTTTTCGCTTGTATAGCTCACGGGCAGATTCACGTTGAAGTCATAGCCCTCAAATTCTCCGGCTTCAACACCTTCCGGAATGAAATCCTGAAGAATAGCCACTTTCTCCCCTACCTTCTCAAACTTCGGCATCGGCACATTGTAGAGCCATGAAGTTCCGATGTTAGGATTGGTGAAAGTGAATTTCACCTGCTTCAAGCCTGTGGTCATCAGGAGATAATGGTCATAATGGTTTGTGCCTGTCACATTCAACCAAGTGGAATACTCCACCTTGTCAGTATTCACGTCAATAACTTCAGCCACAACATGAGTTTTGTTGGCAAACCAGGTCACGTCATACGACAGATCGTAAACACCAGCCTCCTTAACATTCATGTTGATGGTGAATCCCACACCATGACGCATATAGCCTATATTGGCACCGCCGCCTTCCCATTTACAACCACCGGTACAGGTGATGTCGTTCCATGTAAGTTTTCCGGGAATGTCCACATAGGCACCGTCTGCCCATGCGCTGATGGCAGGGACAAGCATCATTGCCACAATCCACAGCATCCTCGTAATAGATTTTTTCATGCTACTTTTGATTTAAAAATTAAAATATATACAAATGGTTAATTCAAGGCACTTTAAATGAGGCACAGTTTTTATTGAAAAATCTAAACTGTGTGCAAATTTATTAATTTTTCCGACTTAAAAGTATGTTATTCAGCATACTATCGACAGCTGTCACGTACGTGAATATGTCAAATATACATTAAGTCTGCCAACGGTATCAGCATAACACATTGGAGTCAAAACACATACAGCGATTTAGCTATACAAATTTAGATATTTTAAGATATGATAACTCACTGGACATTAAAATATGTTAAATTAAATCTATCTCAAAAACCACCCTTTCTCTTGCCTGATTTTGAAACGGAATTTGCACGAATCAAGCGGAATCGCTAACTTTACATTAGTGTTTTAAATCCAAAATCATACAGCCGTGGCAAAGAAAATCGCAGAAACTCCCCTCATGAAGCAATATATCGAGATGAAACAAAAACATCCCGACGCAATATTATTGTTCCGCGTTGGAGACTTCTATGAAACATTTTCCGACGATGCGATTGCCGCCTCGGAGATTCTTGGAATCACACTCACCCGGCGAGCCAACGGCGTAGCGCAGTATGTGGAACTCGCAGGATTCCCCCACCATGCTCTCGACTCCTATCTGCCAAAACTCGTCAGAGCCGGAAAGCGTGTGGCAATATGCGAGCAGCTTGAGGATCCGAAACTGACAAAAAAACTTGTGAAACGCGGCATCACAGAGCTTGTCACTCCGGGAGTCGCGGTAAATGACAATGTGCTCAACCATAAGGAAAACAATTTCCTCGCTGCCGTACATTTCACAAAATCGGGCATAATCGGCATAGCGTTTCTCGACATATCTACCGGAGAATTTCTCACCGCCGAGGGTCCTGCCGACTATATCGAGAAACTTCTCAACAACTTTTCGCCAAAAGAAGTGCTTGTGGAACGCGGAAACCGCAAGTTGCTTGAGGCTACCTTCTCCAACAGGCTGCTCTCATTTGAACTCGATGACTGGATCTTCACCGAAGATGCAGCTCACGAGCGACTACTGCGTCAATTTGAGACACGCAACCTGAAGGGCTTCGGCATACACGCGCTACACGCCGCAATCGTAGCTGCCGGAGCAGTGCTGCACTATCTCGACATTACAAAACACACTCAGATAGGCCACATAAACCGCATAAACCGTATAGAGGAAGAGCGATTTGTGAGGCTGGACCGATTTACTGTGCGTAACCTCGAATTGATCGACAGCATGAACGAGGACGGCAAAAGCCTTCTGAGTGTCATAGACCGCACTGTAAGCCCCATGGGAGCACGACTGCTGAGACGATGGATACTCTTCCCTCTAAAGGATGTCAATGCCATCAACAAGCGTCTTGACGTGGTGGAATATTTCTTCCGCAACCCCGAGCAACGCGAGGAGCTGCTTGAGAACCTCGAGCATATAGGCGATATGGAGCGTGTGATATCTAAAGTTGCCGTAGGGCGTGTCACTCCGCGAGAGCTGATACAATTGCGAAATGCGCTGACAGCAATAAGCCCCATAAAACAACTCGCCGCCAATGCCGGACTTGACGCCTTGAAAGCGATAGGCGAGCAACTGAACCCTTGCGAACAGCTGCGCGACCGCATCGAACGCGAGATCGTAGAGGATGCGCCCGTAGCCCTGAACAAAGGCAACGTCATACGCAGCGGCGTCGATGAAGAGCTCGACCGCCTGCGCGAGATTTCGAGCAATGGCAAAGATTATCTGCGCAGCATCCAGGAACGCGAAAGCGTGGCTACCGGCATCCCCAGCCTCAAAATAGGCTATAACAATGTGTTTGGCTACTATATCGAGGTCACCAACACCCACAAGTCGAAAGTTCCGGCTGAATGGATCAGAAAGCAGACCCTCGTCAATGCCGAGCGCTACATCACACAGGAGCTGAAAGAATATGAGGAAACTATACTTGGTGCCGAAGAGAAAATAGCATCGATCGAATTCCGGCTGTATGCCGAACTCGTGGCTTGCGTGGCTGAGTACATCCCGGCGATACAGCTCAACGCATCATTGGTGGCTCGGCTCGACGTGCTGTCGGCATTCACCCGCGTGTCGATGGAAAACCATTACAACCGCCCCGTAGTCGACGACTCGCTTGACATCGCCATCACCGAGGGGCGCCACCCGGTTATCGAAAAGCAACTGCCTCCGGGCGAAGCATACATATCCAACAGCGTGAAGCTGGGCAACAATTCCACGCAGATCATGATGATTACCGGTCCGAATATGTCGGGTAAATCGGCTCTGCTGCGACAGACGGCACTCAATGTGCTGCTCGCACAGATAGGGTGTTTCGTTGCTGCCGATGCAGCAAAAATAGGCATTGTCGACAAAATCTTCACCCGTGTGGGCGCCAGCGACAACATTTCGCTCGGCGAATCAACATTCATGGTGGAGATGAACGAAGCGGCGGCAATACTCAACAATATGAGCGAGCGAAGCCTCATCCTCTTTGACGAGCTCGGCAGAGGCACCTCCACCTACGATGGCATCTCTATTGCCTGGGCTATCGTGGAGCATATCCATGAATACAGCTCGCTCCACCCGAAGACTCTCTTTGCCACACACTACCATGAACTCAACGACATGGAGGCGAGCTTCCCGAGGGTGAAGAATTTTAATGTGTCGGTCAAGGAGATAAACGGCAAGGTGGTGTTCCTGCGCAAACTCGCCGCCGGAGGAAGCGAACACAGCTTCGGTATCCACGTGGCAAAACTTGCGGGAATGCCGCAATCAATAGTGACGCGTGCCAACGAAGTGCTCAAACACCTTGAAACGGCTAACCGTCAGGAATCGATGAATAAAAATCTTGGGAAAGTCGCCGATGAACGCGGCGGCGTGCAACTGTCATTCTTTCAGCTTGACGACCCGGTGCTCACTCAGATACGCGATGAGATAATCAACATCGACATCAACAACCTAACCCCCATGGCGGCGCTCAACAAGCTCAACGACATCCGCGCCATCATCACCGGCAAATCCTGAGGCAACCAACGAATCATGAATTCTAAACCCTGATCTTTCCGGGGAATAAACATTTAGGAGTTGCTATAAGCATCTGGTTCACTCCTAAAAGGTTTATTCCAGATTCCTTATAAGCACTAAGAACATCGTTCTGTGCCACAGTAGACGCTCCAAACGGCTGTCTGTTATCATTTCCAGGAGAAGCGTATACAAAGTAAACAGTCTTCTTCAACGGATCAATTAATTGCATTTCTTTAAGCCGCTCAAATGTTTCTTTCATCTGAGCATACGCCTTATAGACATAATTCTCTACATTATATTCCTTACAGTATTTAAGTTCAAGAAACAAAATCCATGATTTATTAGAGTCAGAAATAGCATTAAATACACATTCACAGTTTTCTATACCTTTAATAAATGACGGATATTCCTCAAAACTTACTGCTAAATACCTTATGTTATTTTTATTCGCTTTCTTAAGATGGAAATAATTTATATCCGTAAATGGCACCACCGATAGAGTCACTCCTTTCTCGCTATTAGATAAGTTCGTATAATCAGCGACATAGCAATCACCCGTTAGCACCACCGATTTATTAAAATACCGCTCCATCTCAGTCAAGGAAATTAATCAGTCCATTAAAATCAGCCATGACATTATGCATGACACGATCAAAATAATTGCTTCTAATGAGATTATCAGAATCCTGAATAGTGGCATCAAAGTTTCCTTCAACCGTTTGGATATGTCCGTCACGAAGCTCCCATACCGAAACCTTTTCAGGCTCAATCCAAGCCTCTTTAGGAACAGATATATGCTCCAACAAATCGGCTGGAATGTTTTCCATCACCTTCCCCGCAAGCATACAGTTATTCAATGCATATAATATAAATGGACTATGCGTTGTAATGACCAATGTGTCCCTCTCATGGTTAATCATAGACAAGATCGCATAAATGAGCGAAGTCTGAGTCTGAGGAAATATATTTTGCTCAGGCTCCTCAATCACAATATTGGAAAATTGTGGATGACAAAGCCTACTTTCATTCTCTGCCACCATCTTAGTGAATTCCGCTATTTCAGGATCTGTGGCATAGGAGCCACTTTCATACACATTCTGGAACGATTCTTTCAATGTCTGAAAACTATTCGCAATCTCCGGACCAAACTGAGGATTCTGCATAACATCAAGAATCTCCTCCACTTTAGATTTATTGGCAATCACTCGGGCAATAGCCGCCTCCCTAATCTGCTTACGATCATCAGACGAGCGTTCCTCCTCATGATTATAAATCCAATCAGTCAAATAAGATATATACACACATAGAGGAGTTATCGACTGTAGTCCACTGGAAGCTTGAGACAAATGGAATGTCTTATCTCCATCTACCAACATATCGGACTGGGATTTTTCATCAAAATAATAGCTTTCACCTAAATCCAGCACCGGCACCTGTTCTGTCGCCTTATACTTCGATCTTATAATCTGCCAATCATCAAGAAAACTTGCCAAATAATTTTCAGGCATTTTTGTGCTAAAAATGCCCGGAATAGAGATTACATTACGTTCCGACGGAATATATGCATTCTTTGAAATTTTCGCATCTTTGAAATTAACCGTGCGTTTTACCGTCAACTTCGGGAATAAATATTCTATTTCTAATGCCGGACCGGAGTATTTAAATGAAGTTTTTTCATTCAAATAATCTGAAATATTGTGATATTCGACAAATCGCTTCAATGTAAACGATTCATCCACATGAATTATTTTTTGGCGTTTCAGGCAATCTTTTTCCAACCATTGACAAAAGCTTATAACCTTAGCTATAGTGCTCTTGCCGCTACTTTGCGGACCAATGAAAACATTAATTCTATTAAGGTCAATGTCAACCGATACAATCGGTCCTAAATTTTGGATTGAAAGATGCGACATAATAATTTATATTTACGCAAAGATAATAAAATAAACTAACTACATCCCCTAAATTTCCTTAAGTTTTCTAACTGGCATTAAAGGAAGAGGAGCACGAGCAGCTGGGCGATGACCACGCGTGAGAACATGGCGAGAGGATATACGGTGGCATAGCTCACTGCAGGATTGTCGCCCGGAAGAGTGTCGTTTGCGTATGTCAGTGCCATAGGATTTGCCATGGCGCCGCAAAGCATACCGCAAGCCGAACCGAAGTCGAGTTTACGCCATCTCATAGCCACAATAGCCATGATACAAACAGGCACTACCGTGATGACAAATCCGGTAGCAATCCAAAGCAGACCGTCGGACCGCATTATAGTGTCAAGGAAATGGGCGCCCGCGTCAAGTCCGAGACAAGCAAGATAGAGCGACAGTCCGATGCCGCGCAGCATCAGATTGGCACTACGGGTGGTATAGGTGACGAGATGGAATTGCGGTCCGAAACGCCCAATGATGATTCCCACCACTATAGGACCGCCGGCAAGACCGAGCTTCACAGGGGTCGAAATACCCGGAATGGCAATAGGAATAGACCCAAGAAGCAATCCGAGGACTATGCCGATGAATATCGCCGCGAGATTAGGATCTTTAAGTGCCACAACGGTATTTCCAAGCACTTTCTCCACATTCTCTATCGCCTTGGCCTCGCCGACCACAGTCAGCCTGTCGCCAAGTTGCAACACGAGCTGCGGAGTGGCAAGGAGCGTGACGCCGCTGCGCAACACCCTCGAGATGTTGATACCATAATTATTACGCAGCCTCAATGACCCGAGCTTGCGCCCGTTGATCTCGGGACGCGACACGATGATGTGTTTCGATATCAAACGGCTGTCAATAGCGTTCCAGTCGATGTCGTCACTGTTCCAGTCGGTTTTCTCCTGCTCACCAAACAGCACCGTCAGCGCCGGAGCATCCTTTTCATTGGTTATCACAAGCACCCGGTCATTCTCCTCAAGAAGAGTATCGGAAGTGGGAATTGTGACAACACCATCGCGCCACAGGCGTGAAATGACAAACTTCGGAGCCACAAGCTCGGCGGCATCATGAATATTTTTGCCGAATATCGCCGGATTGTGTATGCGGAATGTTCCTATATAAGTATGATTATCCTGCTCGCTGCTGTGATCGACTATGTCCGAAGACTTGACAAAGCACTTGCGCACGAAAATCAATGCGAGAATCACGCCCACCACACCAAGAGGATAAGTCACGGCACAACTCAGCGCTGCTCCGTTAGCCGACAGACCGATCTGCTCCAGCGCCTGTTGAGCCGCACCAAGAGCAGGTGTATTGGTAGTGGCGCCCGAAAGGATACCCACCATATCGTTCATCGAGATACCAAGCCCGTAGGCAAGCCCTACCGACAGAAGGGTGCCAAGCAGAACCACACCCATGCCAAGGAGATTAAGCTCTATCCCGCCTTTCCGGAATGAACTGAAAAAACCCGGACCCACTTTCAATCCAAGCTCATAGACGAACAACACCAAACCGAAACTTTCAGCATAGTGCAACATTGATGAATCGATTGAAAGTCCGAGATGCCCGGCAAGAATACCGGCAAAAAACACCCATGTGACTCCAAGGGAAATACCAAACACATGAATTTTCCCAAGACCGAGACCAAGGGCTATGATTACCGCCAGCACTATGACTGCCTGAAGCGGCGAATGAATGCAAAATATGCTTTGAAGCCATTCCATGGCGCAAAGATAGGAAACCTTTTGCGAGCACTCAAATTTTTACCGCAATTTGTATAATCGCATATATACCGCCAATCATTCCACTCGGCGGGCGCCTATGTAGCGGTTGTTGTAATATGGCTCACTGGAATGGCTCTCGATAATGCCCGATGATGTAGCTGAATGGATAAACTTGAACGTGCCGCTGTCAGGATCAACCGATGTGACGATACCCACGTGTCCCACACGGGTTTTCGACCGCGCCCTGCCCGAAAAGAACACCAGGTCGCCCGGCTGCATGGCGCCTTCGGCTACAGCCTCGCCCTGAAGATACTGCGAGCGGGAATCGGCATGGAGATTGATGCCAAACTGGCGGAACACATATCCGGTGAATCCGGAACAATCAAATCCTTTAGGGGTCTTTCCTCCGCGACGATAACGCAATCCTGTGAATTTACGGGCGAATGACAACATATCGTCCACATATTCAGGAACCTCATCCTCGATTATATCTGTCACGGGATGAATAATCTTCATTTCCGGCTTCCACGCATTGATGGAAGCGAGATCATTATGCATCAAAGGAGGAAGCTGATTCTGCAAGGGCAGTGACAATGACTGGGCGTGGGACGACAACGCCGTCAGCACGAGCATCATTGACATGAATATTCTTATTGATATTTTCATCAGTGGCAAAATCAGCTTGAATTAAGGTTATTCTCTTCCTTACAAAGTTACAAAACACACCTCAGTTATCATAATCTCTCGGAAAAATCTAACTATATTTAACTAAATTTTTCATTAACTGTTTTCACTCCATGCGCAACCTTTTCTGTGCCGCCGGCATCTAATAGCAAAACAAACAATTACATCTATGTTCTGCAAAACTATTTTATCCACACTCATCATCGGACTCGCAGCAACAAGCTGCTCCAGCTCATCCATCTACCGGATGCTGTCACACGGCGAGGAACCGTCAGAGAATATCGTCACAAACAGCTATGACTTCACCGACCTGAAGGGAATCGACACAGCGTGTGGCATCATCGTTCACTACACGCAGACGGCTTCAGCCGAACCTGTCAGAGCCGAGGGACCGGAAAATGTGATTGAAGCCCTTGAGATTAAGCGATCCAAGGATGGTACCCTGCGCCTGCGCATCGAAAACGGTAAAAATTTCCGATACCGTTCAAAAGAACAACACGCTAATATATGGATCGCCGCTCCCGCTATCGCCGATTTCGAGGCATCATCAGGAGGATCAATAATCGTCGATGGAGCCTTGTCACTCTCCAATCCTGTCGATATTGAGGCATCATCAGGCGCATCGGTGTCTATAGCCTCCATAAAAGCCGCCAAAATGGAACTCGAAGCTTCATCGGGAGCACACATAAAAATCAGCACACTCTCTGCCGAAATCATCGAGGCTGACGCATCGTCAGGAGCCGGCATTACAATTGCCGGAGGAAACGCCTCCTATGCTTATTTTGACGCATCATCAGGCAGTTCAATAAAAGCCTCGGAGCTGAATGTCCAAAAAGGCTCCTGCTCGGCATCATCAGGAGCAAGCATCAAATCATCAATCCAAAATGCCAAAACCGACAAATCATCAGGCGGCAGCATCTCCAACAAAACCAGATGACAATACATTAGTCCCAATAAAGACAAGTTTCCTAACAAATTTAGGAGTTTTTTTTGAAAAACAGCTGTAACTTCCTAATATAACGTGAGTTCGATATAAGCAATCAGAACAAAGTCAACTGATTGTCGAAAACGAATTCCAAAGAAACAATAAGCAGCAACAGCACTCAAGGCATTTGTAATGAAGTTTGTGAACGACCGATGCCTTGAGTGTTCTATTTGTGCGATATTCTTCAGTTCGTCGTTTACAGACTCTACAAGAGCGCGTTTTCGCAGCATAATCTTGTCGGTGACAGACATAAGTGAATTTCTCATATTGCTCTTGACTTTTGTCACAAGCTGTATTCCGTTCATGAACAGGAACTCAAAGAGTTGTTTGCCTATATATCCCTTGTCACCACAAAGTTTCCCTTTGACATTCTCGATGAATGACTCCGAGTACAATGGCTCGCGGTCATCGACATTGCCGGGTGTGAACATGAAGTTGAGAATCTCTCCGCGATCGTTTATTATCAGGTGTAGCTTGAAACCGAAGAACCATCCCATTGAACATTTGCCACGTTGCGCCAACCCCTTGAATGTCTTATGTATTAGAATCCGCTGGTGCTTGCAGACTCTGAGCGGCGTGGAATCGACATAGGCAACTCCGGTACACGTGCCTAACAAAACTTCCTTGATGAACATAGTCTGATGTAGAACCACTGATTTCTGCAATTCCACGAAACGGTTATATGATACGGTTTGCGGAAACAGGTGTTGCATATGCATACACACATACTGTGTATAAAAGTGTTTGAGGCATCTGAATCCCTTGCTGTGGAATAGTATGAGCATTGTAATCACCTCAGCTTCTGAGAGTTTGCAAGACTTGTTCCGGTGCCTTTTACCGTCAGCTATCTGATGTTTCTTCAGCTCTGATGAAAATACTTGCAAAAGTCGTCTGCGATACAGAAAATTTCCGTAATTTTGTCTTCGGTAATCATGATATAAATTCTTGTAAATCTTGTAATTAGTCACTATGAATTTACGGATTTTATTTGAGATTACCAAGAAAATCAGCCACTTAGTTTAATGCTAAATGGCTGATTGTTTTATTATTATAACTGCGATTCCTTATATCGAACTCATGTTAATTAGTTCCAATATATCTCTAGATTTGTCGGTCATAACTTTCTTTGTAGATCGTGAACACGATTAATATTTATTCGGCTCGGAAAATTATGGCTACTAAATCATCCAATTTCGATGTTGCGGATTTTATATTCTCAGTGTCCTTTAATACAAATGCTTCGTGTGCACTTAAAGAAATCTTTGCAATAGATACATGAACCTCGTTTTCCGGATCAAACTTTGGTATTTTGATGTTAGCGACAATATCGATACCTCTATTTGTATATATAGTATAACCCTGTATTATTTTCTCTATTAATGAAGAATTTAGCACACCACACAAATAGTGTGCTTCCATTTCATTATCAAAAGAGACAAACAAAACTTTAGAATCTGTAACAACTGTTTTATCCATAACAAACTCATCCGAAATAGATGAAACTACACAGCAGTTAAGAGACTTTGCTTGTTCTTGCCAAAGCACCTTATATGGCATAAAAGTATATTCCCCCACATTATCTAATCTATACCACGGGAATTGTTCAATATCGAAAAACTTCCCAGAACGAATGCGGGTGTCACGGAGAAGATTGTGAAAATAAAATAACCAATCGTATGTACGATAATAGGTTGTTTTAAGCTTTTCATCTGGTATACCGCGATATATTCCATCACCATGGTTGTAATGAGGCACAAGCATATAAATGTAGGAGTTTATTCCCCATTTTTCTATGTTACGGCCACCAACCATAGGATAAACATGGTCTTGTTCCACATATCCTTGTCGTACACCTAATCTTTTGGCTTCTTTTAGCCTTGAGCGGTGGATGAGATTCTTAATTAGCAATAAATTATTCCTTTTGCTGAGAACATCTATCAGGTAAATTCCTTTTGCTCCACATGGTTCTATACCTTTCCTCCCTTTGTAAGGAGATCTACCCAAGAAAGCATCAGTATGATGTATTACTTCTGGTGGTAAAGTTAACCATGGACTCCGAATATTTTCATTTATTGGTTTTGCAGATAATTGTGCATAAGCAATCGATGAATCAACTTCGGAAAGAGTGGACTTAGAATCAATTTTTTTTGAAGGTATAATAAAATATTCACGATAATCATCCATTGGATAATTCATCGCGAGATTCTTTCTGAATATATAAACTGACGTCCTGTTGGCAGCAATTCCCTTAAACGGATTTACACGAAGTAAATCACAAACTCTTACAATACTAAAAGGAATTTCTTGCTCGTCTCTCGTGATTAAGAATTTTCTAAAGCCTTCGCCACCTTTCAAACTCTTAACAAATGTCTGAGGCAATATAAGAGCAGCACAGCCATTATTCTTTAAATAATGGTCTATAGCAACGTAGGTAACAGCCATGGCAAAATCATCATGACTTGTGATTTTATCATAAGCTGACTTCTCAAAAATACCATAAGAAAGCCAAATTTCAAGAGTCAGATCACGATAGCTCTCTGACATTGCTTTCCATGCAATCCACGGCGGATTTCCGATAACATAATCGAATTGCTTTTCACAAAAAAGCGGAGCAAAGGAATTTTTTAATATTATCGGCCAAAAACCGTCTTTCCCTGCGTTATGAAAATCTAACAATTGAGAGTATAGTCTTCTTGCAATAATGGCGGTTTCTACATCTAATGTGATGTCGAACTCGTTTTTAAGTCTTTGATTAAAATCTTCAAAAGAAGTATAATCAGAAAGTATGCATTTTGAAAGCGTGTTTAGGAACGCAATACTTTCATCCCTGTTTCTTAGAATAGGTAAAGAAAAATCACCCACTGAAGTTCTTATTGAGATGCTTTTTTCTTCTGGCTCTTGTTTTGCATGTACGGTAGGAACAAGGATGCTATCGCACATATAGATAGGAATAGAAATTGGTTGACATAAAGATGTAATATCTCCCAAGGCAAGTATATAATTCCCTTTTGCCTGAATAACTGCAATAGGATTAATGTCAAATCCAACAAAGTTATTCACCACATAATGAACGAATTGATTATATGATAATTCAGGATGTTTTTCACGAAAAAGTTTAATAAGATGAGTAATAAATATACCAGAGCCACATGTAGGGTCAAGGACTGTGGTGTCTAATCCTGAATCATAGCCAGATTCTCTTATCGTAAAATCAGCAAGCCAATCTACGGTATAATATTCACCCATCATATGTCTTAAATCTTTAGGCATAAGACTTTCGTAGGTTTCTCGTAGTACATCCCCGACGATTTCAGGTTTAATGACACTCGCGGTAGTCTCAAAATCGTCTAACGCAATAATAAGATTATTGATAATGTTTAAATCAAAATTTTGTGCGAGAGTAAACCATTCGAAAAAGTGGATTTCAAAGAAATTATCAATAAATTGATCGAATCCCTCTTTTTGACCGTAAAACAATTTTATCAAATCAGATTTATCTTTGATAAAATCGGGCTTTGCAGAAGGAAGTTTTAGGTTTGCAAATAGATTCTGAATAAGTAGCTTAATCAGAATGCTATAATAAGTTTGAATAATGAAAAGAGTTTTTTTTACATCATCTTTATTCCTAAATTTAATAGGATAGAATTTTTGCAAAGCCTCTACTTGTTTTACAAAATCAGATTCTTGGTCGCCATATATGGTGCCAAAAATCCTATCCCATTCAGTATATAAAGTCTGAATACGCTGGTTAGAAGCAAGTGAAGTTTCTAACAATGAATATAAGTAGACAATCGAGTTTTGCGAAATCTCAGATCGTGCAGAGAATGTTTCGCACAATGATTGAGCATTAAGATGCTTCCTATTCGTGGAGCGCAACAAAAGAAGGATGCGTTTAACTCCAGTCGAAAAATCATAAGGAGAAGAAAATTCAAATTCAACTTTCTGAGAACGCTCAATGGTACGAGGAAAATGTTTAGTCTTGTATTCGTGATATATATTTGTTTCAGACAATGAATCCTTAAACCGACAAAAAACAAATTTCTCACCATCAAAACCAACTCCTACAGATGAAGTAAGATAATACAAAAATCGTTGTTTGTCGCCACCGCTTTCTTCAAGAGCAAAATTTATGAGATAATGGAATAGTCCATGATCTCTTTCATCACGACCATAAACAGCCTCATAAGTGCCGTGAGTTGTAAAAAGTCCTTTTCTCTTGTACTCGAAGTAGATGTTATTATATATGCTATCTACTCTACCACCATGAGCAGACGTTATTTCATTATGAGAGTTAATTCTAATTTCAAGAGTATTACCAATCGCATAAAAGAAGATATTAGAGGCAACTTTAATATCATCTTCTGTACGAGCAGATTCACATTGTTCTTTGAATTGTGCTATTATGTCTGAGATTTCTCTTGCCATATCAAGATTGCAAAAACTCCCAGATAGCATCTGAAAGCCGACCAAAGCCGTAACGACTACATGGGAGTTTAAACAGGTTTCGGCTCTCGCCGTTGTATCTTTGTTGTTAATGTTGGATCATTTTTCAGATTGGCGTTACTTTTACAATTGCAAAATTACGAAAATTTCTTATATTATCAAGCCCCGCACTTGATTAGACGCATGGCATAATTATACATCTATCATCATATTCAGATATTTAGTCGGCGCCGAAGCGGATTGCCGGACCACTGCCTTGACGGGGCTGCAGGTTGGGGCGGTTCTCCTCAGCTTGCGCCGATACCGGCTGCTGAGCGCTCTTGCCAAGCGACTTTATCTCGGTTGACACTTTCTTGTCGCGGTTAAACGTGGGGCTCTTCTCCAATGCGTCGATAAACATATCGTCATCCATCTGCGACGGAGTCAGCACAATGAAACGCGACTTGACTTTATCGTCGCGAATCTTGTTTGCAGCCTCTTGTCCGTAATCTTTGGTTATGTCAATCTCGTCAATCAGGTCAGGCTTCTTACCTTTGCCAAAAGAAACAGTAGCAGGCTTCTTGCCATTCTCCACCGACAATTTGAATCCGGCGGCAAGAATAGTGATTTTCACCTTGTCACCGAGCGACTTGTCGTATGCAGCACCCCATATCACATCCACCTCTTCATCTATACCGTTGATGAAAGTGGTGAGCTCATCGGTCTCCCCTGCCATGAGCGGAGTCTCAGCCTCAGGGTTGAAATATAAGTTGAACAGCAATTTCTTGGAAGTCATGATGTCGGTGTCACGCAGCAACGGAGACTTTAAGGCATCCTCAATAGCCTTTGTCACTCGACCCTCACCCTCGCCATAACCGGTTGAGATGATCGACGCGCCACCATTACGCAATGTCGTGTCGACGTCATTGAAGTCAAGGTTTATCTTACCCTCGCTGGTGATAAGCTCCGAGATACTGCGGGCGGCAGTAGTGAGAGTATCATCAGCCTTGTCAAATGCGTTGACAAAGCTATAGTCAGGATATATGTCGGGCAGACGCTGGTTATTAATCACCAGAAGAGCATCGACATATTTTCCCATCTCCTCGACACCAAGAAGAGCCTTCTTTATCTTGTTCAAACCCTCGAAAAGGAACGGAATAGTCACAATGCCCACTGTCAGCAATCCCTTCTCTTTAGCTATCCTTGCCACAACAGGAGCCGCGCCGGTACCGGTGCCACCACCCATACCTCCGGTGATAAACACCATCTTGGTGTTATCTTCAAAAAGCTCCGATATGCGGTCCGACGCATCTTCAGCAGCCTTACGTGCTATCTCAGGCTTGTTGCCGGCACCGAGACCGTTTCCGATTTCCACCCGCTGCGGCACACTCGAAGCATTAAGCTGCTGGCGGTCAGTATTGAGAATCACAAACGATACATTCTCGATGTTCTGTTTATACATGTGCTCGACAGCATTGCAGCCGCCGCCGCCTACACCAACCACTTTTATAATCGTGTCCATCGGCTTGCCGGGGTAGAAACCGGCATCGTCCATAGCAGGTATATTATCTGTATCCATTTTGGGTCGAATTTTCTTGTTTCACATTTCTCACTAAATAGGTCACTCTCCGTCAGGGTCGTCATTGAAGAGATTATCAGCCTTGCGGCGTAGTTTATCCCATAGCCTCAAGCGGAAACTCGACTGTGCGCCCTCGCTCACCGATTCTGCCTTCTTCTTTTCTTTTTCCTTGATAGGCTGCGGACCGGGGCCGTCATCAAACGGGTCTATCTCCACCTGAGGCTGGACAGGCACAACCGCTTCCATGCACTCTTCAGGATTTTCAGAAGCCACCTTGTTGAGAAGCGCTACAATGTCGATCATTTCAAATCCTTGCAAACGAGGATCCGAGATGCGGATTGTGTTTGGGATGCTTCCAAGGCGGGCTTTCACTCCACTCTGCTTAGCAAGCAGGTCGGTGAACCCTTTAAGTTTTGTTCCGGAGCCCACAAGGACTATACCCCCGGCAAGATCGGCAGTGAGAGTATAACCGGCATACTTTGCCTGCTCCATGATGTTCACGGCAATCTCTCCGGCACGGGCGCGGATGAAATTGTTGACCTCTATAGGATCACCGTCAAAGTCATGCTTATGGTAATTAGGCTCGGCATTAACGGCATCGCCAATGGCTCGCTTAATCTCTTCGGCACGCTCTTCTGTATATTGAAGAGCCATTATATCACGGGTGATATTGCGCGAACCGAGCGGCAATGTGGCAAGATAGCGCAATGTGCCGTTCTTGTACACCGACACAGTCGTGGTCTCCGCACCGAAATCTACAAGCATACATCCGAGCTGACGTTCATCAGCCGACAGCACCAGATCAGCTATAGCGAGCTGACGCACGTAGCTTGCCTTTATCGAGATATTCTGCAATTTGCTGAGTGTTATCTCTATGTTGCGCAGAATCTTCGGCTTGCAGGTGATGAGATTGATGTCGGCAACTATATTTTTACCAAATGTCCCCACCGGCGTATAGCATTCAAGATTGTCCACGACAAAACCGCGCGGACGCACCTCCACGACAGTCCTCTCCGAAAGCCCGTTGGCTTTAGCCTCCTCCTTTATCTGCTCCACAATCTTGGAGGTGATTTCTGTCTCATCATTATATTGGCGCACCACCTGACGCGAAGTGGTCATCATCGAACGCCCGCCAAGCGACACATAAAGGCTCTTGATCTTGCGGGGCGACACCACATTGTGATTCTCAAGACGGCGTATAAGAAGACGTATGCGGTTACTCAACTCATCGACATTCTGAATAATGCCGTAGCGGACAACATCCACGGCGTTTTCCTCCTCGACAGCGAGAAGTGTCAATATGCCGGAATCATCCACCGAGCCTACAGCGGCTCTTATGTGAGAACTACCTATCTCAAGTGCGGCGATATATTTAGGTTCCATGATTTATATAATGATGCGAAATAGTTATTATTAATTGTTTTCATCAACCATCATCGTGCCGATATCGGGAAGCTCTTGCTCCGCTTCAATATCAACGGTGCTGATGGCTTGATGAAGTCTTTTCACTCGGCGGGTAGCGACAACCTGACCACGCCATTTTACTGAAAGCGTGTCATAGAAATCCCATCCCTTCACCGGCAATATCTTTTTATAGGCGAGACGCAGACGGTCAAATTTATCGTCAAGATTCTCTATATCGCCGATATTGATCACATGACCGTGGATCATCGGCACGAGAATCACATTTCGGCGGTCGTATGCCTTGATGTGGGTGATGAGCGTGGACCACGTGGAATCGTTGTTGATGAACGACACCAACGGCAACACCTCGGTAGGAGGAAATTCCTTGGTGAACGCTCCCGACACGATAGGCACGTCGGAATGATAACGTGCCGTAGCCGAAATGCGCTTGCCGGCACGGTTTATGTAATACGAACTGTCGCGGTCAAATATACGCGCCACAGGTTCCAGCGGATCCACTTCGACATGAATGCGGTTGTCGGTCATCACAATGCATCTCACCCTTTCAATATTATCAATTGAAGCGAGCATCCGCTCGATGCTGTCGGTATTGATCTGATGGATGCGCATCTTGACCGACTGCTCAGGCAACTGTCCCAGCTCGCGGGTTATCTCCTTGGTGGTGACAAAGCGCGATTCGATGGGATCAACCACAATTCCGCGGCATAATTCCGTCGCCGACTGATTGCGTGACCAGGAAACAGCCACTACAATGTAAGCCAACAGTGCGATGGATAATATGACGCGTAATATCTTCATTGTCTTATGTTAACTTAACGGCACGGACTATCTCGGGCAGATAATTGCAAATATCGCCGGCCCCTACCGTCAACAAGATTTCAAAGTTACGATTTTTTATCGTTTTTATCAAATCCTGCTTAATAATCATTTCTTTATCTTCAACAGTGAGCCTGTCAAATATTATTTTTGACGTAACACCCTCTATCGGTTCCTCACGCGCCGGATAGATATCAAGCAATATGACCTCGTCGGCAAGCGAGAGAGCCTCGGCAAACTGAGGAGCGAAATCACGGGTGCGTGAATACAGGTGAGGCTGAAATGCGACTGTCACCTTGCGTCCGGGATACAACGCTTTGACCGAACTGATGGAAGCCTTGATTTCATCGGGATGGTGGGCGTAATCATCTATAATGGCACGTACCGGATCGCTCTCCTTGAGCCAGAATTCAAAGCGGCGCTTCGGACCCATAAACGAAGCCACAGCTTCGCGAGCCTTCGCAGCATCCATGTCGCCGGTAAGATGGCAAGCCGCCAGCGCAGCCACGGCATTCTCAATGTTTATCTCCACGGGGACTCCAAGCGAAATATCGGAAATCCTTACGTCAGGACCCACAAAATCAAATATAATCTCGCCATCGGCATGACGGATATTTTCAGCATGAAAATCGCCCGACTCCTTGGAATAGGTATAGACCTCGACACCTTCATGAGGACGCGGCTTAAGTTTCAGTCCTTCATGCACCACGAGCTTTCCACCGGGACGTATCAATTCCGTAAATATGGCAAAACTCTCAAGATAAGCCTCTTCGGTGCCGTATATGTCAAGATGATCAGGGTCGGTGGCAGTTATCACAGCCACGTAGGGCGACAGATGATGAAACGAACGGTCATATTCATCAGCTTCAATCACCGCGTATGGCGAAGTCTCACTCAACAGCAGATTGCTGTCATAATTTCGGAGAATACCGCCGAGAAAAGCATTGCAACCCACAGGACAGGTGTTCAGGATGTGGGCGGCAATAGATGAAGTGGTGGTTTTGCCGTGAGTGCCGGCGAAACACAATCCCTTGCTGCTGCGAGTGATGTCGCCAAGGACTTTCGCACGCTTCACCACCTCATATCCATTATCACGGAAATATATGAGTTGGGGATGGTCGGCGGGCAATGCCGGCGTATATACCACCTGTACCTCATCAGGACACTCCTTGAAATAGGCGGGAATAGCATCGGCACTCTGGTCAAATGTTATCTGCACGCCCTCTTTCTGCAACGCATCGGTCAATGCCGACGGTGTGCGGTCATAACCGGCTACACGGCATCCTTTTGAAAGGAAATAGCGCTCCAAAGCTGCCATTCCTATGCCTCCGGCTCCTGCAAAATATATCTTATTCTTCATCTCCTCGTCCAAGAATTTCATAAACAGCATCGACAATCTTCTCGTCAGCCCCATGCAAAGCCATGCGGCTGATGTTCTCCGACAACTGACGGCAGCGCTCCTCATTATTGAGCAGAGCCACTACCTCTTTGCCGAGCATACGCGGCGCATCGGCATCAAGAATCATCACGGCGGCGTCGTTCACCACAAGCGCCTCGGCATTTTTGCGCTGATGATCCTCAGCCACATTAGGCGACGGCACAAGTATCGACGGTTTACCTAACAATTGCAGCTCGGAAATTGTTCCCGCACCCGCGCGCGAAACCACAACATCAGCCGCACGATAGGCAAGCTCCATCTGTGAGATGAACGGCAGCGCTTTCACCACATTGTTATATTTATCAGCCACTTTCTTACATTCGGCTGAATAGAGTTTGCCTGTCTGCCACAGAACATATCCTCCGGCTTTCTCTATAGCGTTAAACGCCTTTTCGATGCTCTCATTGATGGTTCGGGCGCCAAGGCTGCCACCTATCACAAGCACCAGCTTCCGATGCTCGGGAATGCCCAGAAGGCGACGGGCTTCCTCAGGAGTCACCGAGCAGTTCAGGATTCCGTCACGCACAGGATTTCCCACAAGCCTTATGCGGTCGGCAGGAAAAAACCGCTGCATATCGGGATAAGCCACGCATATCGCCGCTGATTTCTTGGCAAGCAATTTATTGGTCACACCGGCGTATGAGTTCTGCTCCTGCAACAGAGTGGGTATGCCATGTTTCTGAGCCTCCTTCAACATAGGACCGCTCGCATAGCCGCCCACGCCGATAGCGATGTCGGGCTTGAAATTCTTCAATATCTTTTTCGCCTTCCACATACTTTTCAGCAACCGGAAGACCACCCTTATATTACTCAACAGATTCTTGCGGTTGAATCCGCTCACAGGCAGTCCTATTATTTCATATCCCGCCGCCGGAACACGCTCCATCTCCATGCGTCCTTCCGCGCCCACAAAAAGAATTTCAGTTTCAGGATCCCTGCGTTTAAGAGCATTGGCTATGGACAAGGCGGGAAATATATGTCCGCCTGTGCCACCGCCGCTTATAAGCACTTTATAATGTTTCTTCTCCATCAATCAAAATTATTTAAAATTGAACAGGGTTATTTGCCCGTAGATCTTCAGGAAGCGAGCTAAGTTCCTCCTTCACCTCCTGCTTGGTGCCGTTCTGCACCGCCGTGCGGCTCACACTGAGCATCATGCCGAAAGCTATCGATGTGACAAGTATCGATGTTCCTCCCTTGGATATCAAGGGCAACGGCTGTCCCGACACCGGGAATGTGCCGGTAGTGATAGCCATGTGGAAAAGCGCCTGCATCACTATCATCACCGCAAGCCCCACCACAAGCAATACCGGAAACGCTCGATGGCACTTTCGCGCTATGACTCCGGCTCGCACAAGCAACGCCAGATAGAGCAGCATCAACAAGGTGCCTCCGAGAAAGCCGATATCCTCAAGGATGATGGCATATATGTAATCGGAGAAGGCAAGCGGCAAACGTGCTGTCTCGCGCGAATTGCCGGGCATCACGCCAAAGAATCCGCCATTAGCCTGCGCCATATAGGAGTACATCTCCTGGCGGTTGGTAGCCGTGATATCCTCCTCATATTTCGGCGTGGAGGAGAAGAAGCGGTCAAGGCGGTTTTTCCATGTGCCGTGACGCTCCGCCACATTTTCAGGAGCTTCGGCTACAAGCGATGTTTCAACCGGCTTGGCGAAATGATCCTTAAAGATGCTTTTCGCAAATACCGCCCCGGCACCAATAAGCACATAAACGCCCACCACTAAAAAGAACTTCTTCAGCTCGGTGCCGCCTATCATCATCATCGCAAGGCTTATCGACATCAGCAGCAACGTGTTGGTCAATCCCTGCTTGAACAACAACGCTCCAAACAGCAATACCACTGCCGCCGACCAATATATCCCTCGATTGACAACACCCACTCCCTTTGGTTTCTGAGAGCGTGCCATAATCTTGGCTATCACAAGAACCGCCGACAACTTTATGAATTCCGACGGCTGTATCGTTATACCCATAAGGCTGAAATGACGGCGGGCGCCATTCACTATCTCGCCAAACATCGACACATACAGCATGGAGCCGATACTGAAAATAGCCACAAGCCATGCAAGTCCGAAAAAGTATTTGTAATGGATTCTCGACAATCCCCACACTATGCCGAAACCGGCAAGCAGCATCAGGCAATGGCGCAGAATCGGTCCGTAGACACCTGCCGAAGCCACTTCGCGGCTCGACGCGCTATACAGCTCGACAATCGACACAAGGCACAGAAATCCATATATGCCCCATATCGATTTATCACCCTCATGCCTGTACTCCGCAACCGGCTCAGCCGCGGCTGGAGACGCACTGCCTGAAGCGGCGGCTCCGCGCGATGAGGTAGCGGCAGTGCCGAATATCATATCATTGTCATTCATCATTTCATGTTTTTAACGGCATTTTTAAACTGCTCTCCTCTATCCTCGTAGCTTTTGAACAGGTCGAAGCTCGCACAGCATGGCGACAGAAGCACAGTCTCCCCCTCCTTCGCCACTTTAGCGCAGGTAGCTACCGCCTCATCCAGCGAGTGAGTGTCATAGATAGCTTCCACTTTGCCCGAGAAGAAATCCATCAGCTTGGCATTGTCCTTGCCCATGCACACGATAGCACGCACTTTTTCCTTCACAAGAGGCTCTATTTCTGAGTAGTCATTACCCTTGTCCTTGCCGCCAAGAATCAGCACCACTCCCTTAGGCATACTTTCAAGAGCATACCAGCATGAGTTGACGTTGGTAGCCTTGGAATCATTTATATAACGCACGCCGGCAATTGTGTCGACATACTCAAGACGATGCTCAACACCCTCGAAATCCTCAAGCGAGCGTCTTATATCATCCTTCTTTATATCGAGCAGACACGCCGACAGTCCGGCAGCCATAGAGTTGAAAAGATTATGCAGCCCCGATAGCGACAGCTTCTCGCGAGGCATCGACAACGATGTGCGGGGAGTGTCGAGAATCAGATTTCCCGATTCATCCACAAACGCCGCGCAACCATCCTCATAATGTTCGCTGAACGGGTATAATTTAGCTTCAGTTTTTATGCTGCGCAACTGAGCCTGTATCACGGGATCATCCTGCCAGAATATGAAAGCGTCCTCAGGAGTCTGATTGCGTATGATCCGGAACTTGGCGTTGATATAATTCTGCATCTTGTACTCATACCGGTCAAGATGATCGGGAGTAATATTGAGCATCACGGCAATATTAGCCTTGAAGTCATACATATTCTCAAGCTGGAAGCTGCTCAATTCTATCACATACACGTCATGATGTTCACGCGCCACCTGCAATGCAAGGCTCTTGCCCACATTACCGGCAAGCCCCACATTGATGCCCGCATTCTTTAGTATATGATACGTGAGCAGCGTAGTGGTGGTCTTTCCATTGCTGCCTGTGATGCACACCATCTTGGCGTCGGTATAACGCCCGGCAAATTCAATCTCGGATATTACCGGTATTCCCTTCTCTGACACCTTTACCATTATCGGAGCGGTGGGAGGCACACCGGGGCTTTTTATTATTTCATCAGCGTTAAGCACAAGCTCTTCAGTGTGTCCGCCATCCTCAAAGGGGATATTTTCCCGTTCAAGTTGCTCTTTGTACTTGGGTGATATCAACCCGAAGTCCGACAAAAACACGTCAAACCCCTTGTCTTTAGCAAGAACCGCAGCGCCTACGCCACTCTCTCCGCCTCCTAACACTACTATGCGTTTCATATTTCGGTTTATCTAATCTTTAATGTAACAAATGTTATAGTTGCCAGCAGGATGCCTATGATCCAGAAGCGGGTCACAATCTTGGGCTCAGGAATTCCGTGCTTGGGTGTGTTGAACAGCACAAATCCTTCCTTTACGGCATCCTTCTGATAGTGGTGATGCAGCGGTGTCATCTTGAACACACGCCGCCCCTCTCCATATTTCTTCTTGGTAGCCTTGAAATAAGCCACCTGAATAATCACCGAGAGATCCTCGATGAAGAATATCGCACAAAGCACCGGAAGCAGAAGCTCCTTGCGGATAAGAATCGCAAACACGGCGATGATACCTCCCAATGTAAGGCTGCCGGTATCGCCCATAAACACTTGGGCGGGATAGGCATTATACCACAGGAAGCCGATGAGAGCGCCGATAAAAGCCGCCATATACACCACCAGCTCCTCCGACCCCGGAATATACATTATATTCAGATAAGAGGAATAGATGATGTTGCCGCCAAGGTATGCCATGATGGCGAGCGCGATGCCTATTATAGCCGATGTTCCCGTGGCAAGACCGTCGAGGCCGTCGGTGAGGTTGGCGCCATTGGAAGTGGCGGTGACTACAAATATCACCACGAGCACAAACAGGATCCATCCGCCGGTAGTGGCATACTTACCCATCCACTGAGTGAGGTCGCTGTATTCAAAGTTGTTGTTCTTCACAAACGGGATTGTGGTTTGCGGAGCTTTCTCATCCACTCCGCTATACACCACCACTGTCTCATCGGGGTCATTGGTAGGAAGCTCGATATTCTGCCTCATCACTATCGCCGGGCTGAAAAGCATGGTCAACCCCACAATAAGACCGAGTCCCACTTGTCCCACAATCTTGAACTTGCCTTTCAATCCGTCCTTGTCATGACGAGCCACCTTGATATAGTCATCCAGAAAGCCGAGCGTGCCGAGCCACACCGTCGATACAAGCATCAACGCCATGTAGACATTGGAAAGATTGCCCACAAGCAGGCAAGGCACCAGAATTGACAGGATTATTATCACGCCGCCCATGGTGGGGGTGCCGGTCTTTTTCATCTGCCCTTCGAGACCGAGATCACGGATGATCTCGCCCACCTGCATCATCTGCAGACGCTCGATTATGCGTTTACCAAACACGATGGCGATAAATAAAGCCAACACAAATGCAGCTCCGGAACGAAACGTGATGTAGTCCATCAGGCGCGCTCCGGGAAAATTCAAGGATTCAAGATATTGAAACAGATAATATAACATGATGAATTGCTTATGCTTTTCTTTTTTAGAGTTCTGCCGCTATCACCTCTTTGACCACCTCACGGTCATCGAAATGATGCTTCACGCCGTTGATCTCCTGATAGTCCTCATGACCCTTTCCGGCAATGAGAATCACATCGCCTGAAGATGCCAAAGCGGCGGCGGTGCGGATAGCCTCACGGCGGTCGACTATGCTGAGAGTTTTCTTACGTCCCTCCACATCAAGTCCCGCCTCCATGTCGCGAAGGATTTCAGCGGGATCCTCGTTGCGAGGATTATCACTTGTCAGAATCAGGCGGTCGCTGCGCATAGCCGCTTCCTTAGCCATGATAGGACGCTTCCCTTTATCGCGGTTTCCACCCGCGCCGACAACAGTGATGATCGAGCCTCGGCTGCCTACAATCTCACGGATAGCTTGCAGCACATTGACAACGGCATCGGGGGTATGGGCGTAATCCACAATCGCTGTGTAGCCCTTGGGGGAATGAAATGCCTGGAAACGTCCGGCGACAGGAACAAGACGGCTCATGTTGACAAGCACCTGCTCAGGCTCCCAGCCGAGAAGTATCGACGTGCCATAGACTGCGGTTAGATTGTAGGCATTGAATTTACCGGTGAAGAGCACTTCCACTTCTCTACCATTGAAAGTCATCGACGTGCCGTCAAGACGGCTTTCAATCACCCTGCCCATGAAATCAGCGCGAGTGCGCAGCGAGTATGTGAAACGTCGCGCATCAGTGTTCTGGAGCATAACCTCGCCGCTCTTGTCATCAAGATTAGTCAATGCAAACGCTGTCGACGGCAAGCCGTCGAAGAATGACTTCTTGGCAGCCAGATAAGCCTCCACAGTCTTGTGATAATCAAGATGGTCGCGGGTGAGGTTGGTGAAAATACCTCCTGCGAAATACAATCCTGCTATACGGTGCTGATGGGCGGCATGAGAGCTGACCTCCATTGAGGCATAGCTGCAACCCGATTCTACCATGCGGTGAAGCAAGGCGTTTATAGTCAATGGGTCGGGCGTGGTCTGATTTGTAGGAATAGCCTCATCCTCAATATAGTTGCACACTGTGGAGAGGAGACCTGCCTTATAGCCCATCATCCGCGCCATCTCATATATGAGCGTGGCGGTGGTGGTCTTGCCATTTGTTCCGGTCACACCCACAAGTTTAAGTTTGCGGGAAGGATTGTCATACCATTCCGAAGCGAGATATCCCAAGGCTATCGCGGAATTTGACACCTTTATATAGGTTATCGATGTTTCCAGAAACTCCGGAAATTCCTCACACACTATCGCCGCCACGCCGCTATACTGCAACAGCGGGATAAACGAGTGGCCGTCGACATTGGTGCCTCTTACGGCTACAAACAATGATCCTTTTGTGACCTTGCGGGAGTCACTGACCACATCGGTGATTGTCTTGTCTTCACTGCCGATGATCTCTTCAATCATCAGAGCGGAAAGGAGTTTGGAAAGAGATTTCATATTTCTTTTAAATTTAATTTTTTTTATTGAGCTAATGACAACGTGATACGGGTGCCCGGCAAAAATGCGGTGCCCGGTGATATCGACTGAGCCACCACATAACCCGACCCATGGAATTTCACATCGACACCGGCATTCTCAAGCGCGTTTATGGCATCTCTGAGGCTGCAGCCCACCACATTGGGCATTCCCTTGCCTGAGTTTTTGGGCGAGAAATAGCGGTAGCCGGTAAATGAAAGACCTTGACGCAGATGCTCCACCTTTCCTCCGGGGGTGCTTGCATAGATAGTGGGTTTTGTTACCTTAGGCTCCTCAGGATGATAGTCGGAACTGTTGTTCAGCATACCACGCGAATACATCTTAAGAGCTATATTTTTCAACACGGTGCCGCTGGTGCTTGCTGCGCCAAACATATTCTGAGTGGGACGGCACGTCAGCACCACGCAGGAGTACAACGGCTTGTCGGCAGGGAAAAATCCACAGAACGCAAGTCGCTTTTTCCCGGTATTGTAAGCGCCGTTCTCAATCATGTAGCAAGTTCCTGTCTTTCCGGCGATGCGCACACGGTCGTTGCGCAGCATCTTTCCGGTGCCGTGGTCGCCCCACACCACCTGCGTGAGCATTTCCCGCATCAACCGTGCCGTGCGTGGCGAGCAAGCCTTGCCCGTTCCCATGTAGGCGATAGGCAGCACCGAATCCACAGTTTCAGAATGCAACCGGTCCACAAGACGCGGCTTGACATAAACACCGTCGTTGGCTATGGCATTGTAGATCGACAGGGTGTAGAGCGGCGGAATCTCGGTAGTATAGCCGTAGCACATTCGCGACAACGCGATACGCCCGCCACGGTTGTTTGCCACACTGTCGATGCGCGGAGGCCGCTCACCGGCGATACCGGTATTCATCGGCGACAAGAAACCGAGTTCCTTAAGGCGCGTGTAGAACGCTCCCGGATTCTCGCCGTAACGTGAAGTTATTATTTTCGCCATGCCTATGTTGGACGAGCGCTCGATCACCTCTTTCACCGGCATGGATGCCGTGGAATGGGAGTCGGTGATGGGACGACCTCCGGCGTATGCGAAAGCGTGACCTGTGGTAATAACGTCATCCACATTTTTCACGATTCCATCCTCCAGGGCTATCATCATAGAGAGCGTCTTCACAACCGATCCCGGCTCATAACCAAGCACGGCGCGGTTCATACCCTCGATATACTCCCCGGTGGTCTTATTGCGCTCAAGGTTGGAGATAGCCTTTATGTTGCCGGTGGAAACCTCCATCAGCACCGCCACACCCCACTCGGCGGCACACATCGTCAGGACATTGTTGAGTTCATTCTCGACTATATCCTGCATATCTATATCGATAGTAGTGTGAATGTCATAACCCGGCACCGGGGGCACGTCGGTCCAGTTGACAATATCCTTGGTCAACGGCACTTTCTTGGCAACGCCGGGCTTTCCGTAGAGCAGCGAGTCCAATGCGCGCTCCAAGCCCGATATACCGTGAGTCTCACCGGTGATTGAATCAATGCCCACGCCACCCACGCTACGCGAAGCCATGGCGCCGTAGGGCTTCACCCTGCGGTTCACACGCTCCTTGGTCAAGCCGTTCTTGTTGGGATTCTTGATATTGAAAAACGGGAATGTGCGCAACAACAACCAGTCGGAATAAGAAATGTTTGACAGTATCTTATACGCTCTCGAACGCTTCTCTTTCGGTTTTTCGAGCGGTTTTTTCAATCGCGCAATCCACTCTTCACGCGTCCTCACCGGAAAGTGCAGGGCGAGCGAGTCGGCAAGCGAGTCAAGAGCGAGAATATAGCGACCCTCAAGAAATCTTTCGCTGCGGTAGTCGATCCTCACATGATAGAAACTCAGGTTGGTGGCAAGGATCTGACCGTTATTGGAAAGTATATTGCCACGCTCGGGCGAAATCTCGACCACGCGCGACAGTTCCGACATGGCTTTATCATTCCATTTGTTTGCCGACATGACAGTGTTGTCAAACGAATGATAGATAATCCATACGGCAAACATGAGAATGAATCCGATCACAAGAATGTAACGAAGCAGAATATGTGTGCGGTTTTCTTTTTTCATATTGTGATTAATCAGTTTTTCGAAAGTTTAAACGGCGGTTGATCCTGAATTCTAAGATGCAGATGCATCGTGTCGACCAATTCCTGCATGGACGACTCGCGTATGCGGCTCATGTATGTGCTGCGCTCTCTCACACGCTCGGTCTCCACCACCTCAAGCTGCTGCTCAAGACGGCGTATCTCCTCCATGCGGGTAAGACACTGATAACGGTTGGTGATATAAGCCATCACCATCAACATTCCCAAAGCTATCGCTTTCCAATGGCGTGTGAAAAAGTCTACCGACAGGAAGCGTCCATAAAGGATGCGTGTCAGTATATTGTCTTTTTTCTTCTGTTTTGTGTTGGTTTGTGCCATCGGTATAATTCCTCCTTACTACAACTTTTCAGCAATCCTCAACTTGGCGCTTCTCGAACGCGGATTACGCTCCACCTCATCATTGTCGGCAACAATAGGCTTGCTTGTCAGCAACTTGAACGGCGACAGATTTCTGCCATAAAAATCACGGGCATCCTTACCCTCAAGATTGCCGGTCCGCATGAAATTCTTCACCAGGCGGTCTTCGAGAGAATGATAAGTTATCACCGCAAGGCGTCCGCCGGGCTTAAGGGACTCAAGCGACTGAACAAGAAAATCGCGCAGGGCATCAATCTCATTGTTGACCACAATCCTCAACGCTTGAAACACCTGTGCCAATTCCTTCTTTTCCTTCTTGGGATTTATCAACGGTGCTACCGCCGCAAGAAGCTGCTCGGTGGTCTCTATAGGTGCCTTGCTGCGTGCCTTAACCAATACCGATGCGAACTTACGGGCATTTTTCAACTCGCCATAAAGATAAAACATATCGGCAAGCTGCTCCTCGGTGTAATTATTGACAACCCAAGCCGCCGAACGCGAAGAATTGCGGTTCATCCTCATGTCAAGAGGACCGTCGCTGCGGAACGAGAAACCCCTGCCCGGATCATCAAAATGATGGAATGACACCCCAAGGTCGGCAAGGATGCCATCAACCGCGTCAACCCCATAATAACGCAAGAAATTACGCATGAACCGGAAGTTGCCATATACAAATGTAAATCGAGGGTCTTCTATCGCATTGGCGCGAGCATCGGAATCCTGATCAAAGCCATAAAGATGTCCGCGTTCCGACAATTCCGCCACAATGGCGCGTGAGTGTCCGCCTCCACCGAAAGTAGCATCGACATAGCTGCCATCAGGCTTTATATCAAGCCCTTGGATAACAGGAGCCAATAGTGCGGGAATATGATATACCTCTTGAGTCATTGTGTGGGGAGTGCTTGGGGTTAATTTCTCGTAAAGTTAGCGAATTTTGCAAATTTACATAAATAAATTCCTAAAAATATTTCATCAATTTATCAACATTTTTCACGCTCCCATCCATGTACGCAAACAGATTGCCGCAATTTCCGCATAAACAGCAGTAACTATGCGTGAATCACACGCATTTACCGCTCATAAACACAGAAAAACAGCCCCGCTTTCTCGCAAGACTGTTTTTCTTAATTTCTGTTTACAAATGCAAATTCAAGCCTGCTCCGTAAGCAGCTCGGCAAGTTTCTCAACACCTTCGGAAGCCCCCATCTTCAGCACAGTAACCCCCGCAGGGACTGATGCCGGATTAGGGTCGATGTAGTAAACCGGAACTCCGCGACGCACATAATGCAGCAATCCGGCGGCAGGGTACACATTGAGCGATGTGCCTATAACCACAAACACATCAGCCTCCTGCACAAGATCGATCGCCGGCTCTATATTAGGCACAGCCTCCTGGAAAAACACGATGTGAGGCCTCACCCGATGTCCGTCTATGACCGTGTCGGGAGTCGTCTCAAGCGCTTCGGGCGTAAGCTTATACACCTTCGTTTCATCATCTATGGCTCTCACCTTCATCAACTCACCATGAAGATGAAGCACATTTCTGCTTCCGGCTCGCTCATGGAGGTCATCCACATTCTGAGTGATGATATACGTGTCAAACAGTTCCTCCAGCTTCACGAGCCCACGATGTCCGGCATTCGGCTCAGCCTTGAGGAGATCGCGGCGACGCGCATTGTAAAATTCATGCACGAGCTTGGGATTGCGGGCAAACCCGTCGGCGCTCGCAACCTCCATCACCGGATATTTCTCCCACAACCCTCCGCTATCACGGAAAGTCGAGATTCCACTTTCGGCGCTCATTCCGGCGCCGGTGGATATGACAAGTTTCTTTTTCATTTACGCTTATTGCTTATTTTCAACAACGTAAATATAACAAATTTCCACCGGTATTTCACAACACCGGGTTGATTTATTTCTTCCGGTAGAGCAAAAACGACGGATTTATCTTCATGCACACTCCTGCCGCAAAGCTGGTGCTGCCCTTCATCTTTTCACGCACACCTTCAGCGGTGGTACCGTAACAGGAAGAACGCTGGTAGATATCGGCATTGACACCGAGCGAAAATCCGGGGGCAAATTCTTTTGTGTACTCAAACCCCACATAGACCGTCGACGGCTTGTCGTAGGTCATGCCCGGATTCTTGGTCGACACACAGCCAAACAACGGATAGCCAAACATCGATATGAACTTATCGCCGTAAAAATATCCGAGCTTAAACCGTGTATTCCACACATCAAGATTGCCATGCAGATACAGCGCGCTCCCGCTGTCAAACGCCCACAACTCGCCCGCCTGCTGATAATATCCCAGATAATCAAGCTCCAACGATGCGCTTTTCACTCGCCTATGATTTATATCCCATCGTGCGCCAAATCCCACTGCGCCGTTCATAAGCGTCTGCACCGAATGAGAAGTGATCGTGTCAATCTCGCCGCCGCGATGCTGAGCCAGCAACTGCACAGGCGTGTAGAAATGCAGTCGCGAGTCCTCGCCATTGTATTTTATGCGGCTTGAAAGACCAAACACAAACTCCTCCTGATGCGTGTCGCCACGGTAAATGAAACTCTCCCAGTTGACCCACACATCGGCATCAAGCCAGCGATTGCTGTAAAGCACCTGCGCGCCGGTCTCGGGATCGGCAGTCAGGTTAAGCTCAGGCTCATAAAGCGGCATAAGCAACCGGTGGTTGGCGCCTCCGTAAATACTTCCAAGCACAACCTGCAACCCGAAATCAGTAGCCATCTGCACTCTGAAAAACGGCACCACGTGAAATCCGTCGGAACGCTCTCCGCCGGTCCAAGAAGCAATGTCGCGGTAGGCGAGATTGGGATACCGGTCAGTGCCCCAGAAACGCGTAAGACTCACGCCAAGCTCCGCCTTGACATTGCGCGACGGCATATAGCTCACCTTAGGACACAGCTTAAAACCGGGCAATGTGTAACCGTCCATAACAGATGTGGAAAACTCGTTGTCGCGGAAAAACAACAGACCGCCCACATCGAGCCTTAATTCGCCCACCTGCGATGAATCCAGCGACTCTTCCGACCGGAAAATATCATCGTAGCCCGTAGATGCCGACACGCCACTCCACAGCACAACGGCTATAACACTCAAAAATAATCGATTCATTTACCTTATAATATACTGCTAACTATTAACGAGCACACGTCACAGGATTATCTAAGCTCCACACTTAACCCCATAGCCGAAACCATGCGATAAAATGTAGAGATAGAAGGAATAGTAAGACCTCTCTCGACGCGGGATATATAACTTTTGTCTGCACCGATTTTCTCGGCAAGTTCAGATTGCGTCATGCCGGCTCCCTTGCGGGCATCAAGCAAGATTTGTGCATTATATTCTTCCCATGCCTGATTTTCTGCCTCCTTACGGCTTTCAGTGCCGGGAGCACCGAAAGTACTGTTGAGTTCTTCACTCACATTGTATGTCTGCATTTTTGTCTTCATAATACTCTTTTTTAAGTCGTTTTGCTCTTGTAATCTCGCTTCGAGGCGTCTTCTGAGTTTTCTTTCGGAATGCGTTGAAAAGTATCACCAACCTTTCACCGTCATAAATAAAGAAAATACGGAACTCGTTGTTTCCGTAGCTTACGCGAAATTCATAAATATCATCTTCTATGTATTTTATAAAGTGAGCTGGGATTCTTTCAGTATCAGAAAAGAGCAACAAGGCACGGCGTATCTTCATTTGTTCCTTCTCACTCAACTTCTCCATGAAGTCACAATAGTAGTTTTTATATGCTATAATTTCGCGTACCATACTGCGAAGATAAACAATGTTGTTTAATTATACAACACAACAACTAAAAAAAGTTGTACTCAATTACAACTTTTTTTGATATCATCCGGTAAAATCCCACATGAGCCGTGCGAGTGTAGGGTTGATGGGGGGGATGCCGTGAAACGGCAATGCAGTTAAAGCTCCGCCACGAGGCGATAGCCGAGGTGCGGAGAAAGCCGGCACAAACAAACGGGCATCGAAGATGTCCATTAATACATCATGTCGTTTTGCAGATATCTTCGACGCCACCACCGCCACAACAAAAAACAAGCTAAGTGCCGCCAGGCACGAGTCCGTTTTTAACCGCGGCTGAGCGGAGCGAAGCCGTGGATCGCGACACCACACCCCAACACGAGTCCCGGACGGGACGAGACTATTATGATCCGCAGACGATACGGCATTGACTGGAGGACATCTTCGATGCCCGTCCATTTAGCTCATATTACACCGCACCTCGGCTATCGCCTCGTGGCGGTGCTCAAATTACCTCGCCGTTTCACGGCTAAACTCTCAATTCTCAATTCTCGACTCTCGACTCCCAAAAACAACAGGACCAACCGGGTAAATTCTCCCGGCTGGTCCATTAAATTCAATCCTATGAATAATTATTTCTTACCACGGTTACGCCACAATGCTGTCATATCCTCAAGAGTCTTACCCTTGGTTTCAGGAACAAGCTTGTAAACGAATATCGCGGCAATGACGCATATCACGCCATATAGAGCGTAGGCAAACATGTGTCCGAAACGGTTGCCCATGTCGCCAAGTTCCATATTGTACATCGGCACGAATGTGCTCGACACGATGAAGTTGAAAATCCACTGGAATGCAACTGCGATAGCCACCGCAGCGCCACGGATAGTGTTGGGGAATATCTCCGATATGAGCACCCAGCAGATGGGACCCCAGGAGAACATGAACGAAGCCGAGTAAACCATGATGCACACTACAGGCACGATGGGAGCCACGGTCACGAGGTTGGACACGGCAACGCCAATGGCGCCGATAGCCATGCCGATAGAACCCCAGATGAGAAGAGGTTTACGTCCGAGCTTCTCGACAGTGAAAATAGCCACCAACGTGAATGTGATGTTCACGATACCCATGATGATAGTCTGAACCATCGGGTTGCCCATGTTCATCGACTCGAATATACGCGGAGCATAGTAGAGCACGGCGTTGATACCCACAGCCTGCTGGAACACAGAGAGCATGATGCCCACAAAGATAACCATAACGCCGAATGAGAACAGACGCTCGCTCTTGACATCGACAGTAGCCTTGATGTCGGCAAGAATCTCACGAGCCTTCTGAACACCGTTGATACGGGCAAGAACGCCGAGAGCTTTCTCGTCTCTTCCCACCAAAGCAAGATAACGCGGTGATTCAGGAACAAGGCACACAAGCACCGTGAACGCGCCGGCAACAAAAGCCTCGCTTCCAAACATATAGCGCCATCCGGTCATGATGGTCCATGCATCGGAGCCGGAAACAACGATATAGATGTTCTCAGCTGTCTTTTCAATGATAGGATTGGTGTGGTCACCGAGAATAAGGAAGTTCACGAAATAAACCACCAACTGACCGAAGATGATCGCAAACTGGTTCCATGACACGAGCGTGCCTCGGATGTTGGACGGAGCCACTTCGGCGATATACATGGGGCAGATAGCCGATGCAAGACCCACACCGATACCGCCTATTATGCGATAGAAATTGAACATCCACAACAAGCTGTAGGAGGGCTTGCCATGTTCAAAAAAGAGGAATTCAGGATAATATGATCCGAGTGCCGACAGGAAGAAGAACACACCGGCAAGGATCAACGATTTCTTACGTCCGTAGTTCTGAGCGAAGAAGCCCGACAGGGCGCTACCCAAAATACACCCTAAAAGGGCGCTTGACGATGTGATGCCGTGGATCACATCAGTATAAACAAAGTCCTTGGCTCCAAGGAAGAAAGCCTGCAATCCCTTCTCGGCTCCCGAGATGACCGCGGTGTCATATCCGAAGAGCAAGCCGCCGAGCACCGCCACGAGGACGATTGAGAAAAGATAGCTTTTGCTCCCCTTTTCAGGATAATCCATATTTGTAAAGATTTATAGGTTAGTATTCAAGGTTAAGAAATATACGACTATGACAGGGCTCCGTGCCGGAACCCCGTCATAGTTGCAATTATCTATATAAAATTTCGTCGGATGTTGTCATCACGATTAGCAGTACATGGCTACAATTGCCTCATAAAGCTCTTGCTTGCCACTGGTCTGCTTGGGTTCGCCAACCTCCTTGCCGTAAGCTGCGACCTCTTCAAGGGTAAGCTTGCCATCCTCGAAATCCTTACCTTTGCCTGCATCAAATGAAGCGTAGCGGTCGGCAAGCATTTTCTTGTAGGGTGACTCTTCGAGAAGAGCTGCTGCGCTTTCAAGAGCGCGAGCCATAGCGTCCATACCGGCGATGTGAGCGATGAAGATATCCTCAAGGTCGGTAGAGTTACGACGGGTCTTGGCATCGAAGTTGGTACCGCCGTTGCCGAGTCCGCCGTTGCGGATGATCTGCATCATAGCCTGAGTAAGCTCGAAATTGTCGATGGGGAATTGGTCAGTGTCCCAGCCATTCTGATAGTCGCCACGGTTAGCGTCGATAGAACCGAGCATATTGTTGTCCACAGCCACTGCGAGTTCATGCTCAAATGTGTGACCTGCAAGAGTAGCGTGGTTCACCTCGATGTTGAGCTTGAAGTCGTTTTCAAGACCGTGAGCCTTCAAGAAGCCGATCACGGTTTCGCTGTCAACATCATACTGATGCTTTGAGGGTTCCATGGGCTTGGGCTCGATGAGGAATGTTCCGGTGAAGCCTTTTGAGCGGGCATAGTCACGGGCGAGCTTCAACATCATAGCCAAGTGTTCTTTCTCACGCTTCTGATCGGTGTTGAGAAGGCTCATGTAACCTTCGCGACCGCCCCAGAACACGTAGTTTGTACCACCGAGCTCAATAGTTGCGTCGATTGCGTTCTTGATCTGAACGGCAGCGCGAGCCACTACGTCAAAGTCAGGGTTGGTAGCGGCACCGTTCATATAACGGCCGTTGCCAAACACATTTGCAGTACCCCAAAGATTCTTGATGCCGGTTTCAGCCATCTTCTCCTTAAGGTAAGCAACGATTTCCTTCATATTGCTTTCATATTCCTCTACTGAAGCGCCTTCGCTCACGAGGTCTACATCATGGAAGCAGAAATACTCGATACCCATCTTCTGCATGAACTCAAAGCCGGCATCAGCCTTTTGCTTTGCGATCTGAACTGCGTCAGTGCCTTCATTCCAGGGGAATTTCTTTGTTCCGCCGCCAAACTGGTCGCCGCCTTCAGCGCAAAGTGTGTGCCACCATGCCATAGCGAACTTCAACCAATCCTTCATTTTTTTGCCAAGAATCACCTTCTCAGCGTCATAATAGCGATATGCGAGCGGATTCTTGCTTTCCTTTCCTTCAAACTTTATTTTTCCTATCCCGGGAAAATACTCTTTAGTTGCCATAATTGTAAATTTTGGTTTAGATTAATTTATATTGTTGATTTTTATTTCATTTCTGCCTCCAATACCTCTTTCCATCTGCCGTATGCATCAGCGTATGCCTGACGGTCGGAAGCCTTGGGTTCTATGATCTCTATGCGGTCGAGGGTTGAGAATGCCTCATTATTGTCGGCATAGATTCCGGCACCGATTCCGGCACCCTTCGCAGCGCCCACCGAACCGTCAGTGTCAAACAGCTCAATGGTTGCTCCGCTCACACCGGCAAGCGTCTCGCGGAATATGGGGCTGAGGAACATATTGGCATGACCGGCATGAATCTTCTTCACATCCATGCCAAGCGACTCCATGATCTCAATGCCATACTGGAACGAGAACACGATACCCTCCTGGGCGGCGCGCACGAGATGCTGCTTTCCATGACGGAGGAAGTTCACCCCATGAATCGAGCTGCCGATCTCGCGGTTCTGCAACACTCGCTCCGCTCCGTTGCCAAATGGCAGGATAGTCACTCCCTCGCTGCCGATAGGCACACCTGCCGCAAGGTCGTTCATGCCCGGATAGCTGATGCCTTCGGGAGCCACATTGCGCTTTATCCATGAGTTGAGGATTCCGGTGCCGCTGATGCAAGCCATGACACCGAGACGTGTCTGACCGGCGCCATGATTAACATGGGCAAAGGTGTTGACACGTGATTTCTTGTCATAATTCACCTCGCCGTTCACGCCATACACCACGCCTGAAGTGCCTGCGGTCGATGCGATTTCGCCCGGATTGAACACGTTCAATGACAATGCATTGTTGGGCTGGTCACCGGCACGGTAGGTGACGGGGATGCCTTCCACGAGTCCAAGCTCGGCGGCTGCGGCTGCGGTCACATAGCCTTGCACGGCAAATGTGGGTACTATTTCAGGAATAATCGAAGGATTATAACCGAAATATTCCATCACGATGTCGGCAAGTTTTTCATTCTTGAAATCCCACAGCATCGCTTCGGAAAGTCCCGAGATGGTGGTGCATACGCGGTCAGTGAGCTTCATGGCGATATAGTCGCCCGGAAGCAATATCTTATCTATCTTGGCAAAAAGTTCCGGCTCATTCTCCTTGACCCACGCGAGCTTGGTGGCGGTGAAGTTTCCGGGAGAATTAAGGATGTGGCTCAGGCACTTCTCCTCGCCAAGCTCACAAAAAGCTTTTTCTCCGTAAGGAACACCGCGCGAGTCACACCATATAATGGCAGGACGCAGCACATTGCGGTCCTTGTCGATACACACAAGACCATGCATCTGATAAGAGATGCCGATAGCCTTGATATCCGATGGTTCAATCTGAGCTTTTGCAAGAATCGACTGTGTCGACTGCTTGAGATGCTCCCACCATTGACCGGGACGCTGTTCAGCCCAGCCTTGTTTCACTGAGAGGATCTCAGCTTCTACTTTAGGGAAAAACGCTGATGACACGCACTTGCCTGTCTCAACATCCACAAGACTCGCCTTTACCGACGAACTTCCTATGTCATAACCTAATAGATACATATTTTATCTGTGTTTACGGGTTAGCTGTTCTTTTTTCAATGACGACTGCGGTTATATTTCTTGCGGTCAAATTTATAATATCTCGCTGCTCGGTGAGCCACGCCCTGCTGTCGCTCTTCAAGCGGCACAACGTAGTCCATCAACGCTATTTTCTTATGGAAATTGCGGGCATCAACCCTGTGGTTGAGCAATATTTCATAAAGCGACCTGAATTGGGTGGCGGTGAACTTGCGGGGCAAAAGCTCGAAAAGCACCGACGGATTCATATCCGTGACACCACGCAGATTGGACAATGCCTCGGCTACGATGAGATTGTGGTCAAAGGCGAGATCGCCTATCTCCGACACCGGCGTCCAGAACGCGCTTGAATTGATGAGCTGCTTCTCATTGGTGCGGTCAATCTTGACAAGAGCCACATAGCCTACCGTGACGATACGCTCTACATGGGCACCCTGGGCACGTTCAAGCCACAGCACATCGCGCGGATCTTTGGTGCGGTTTTTAGAACCGAAAGTCTTGAACTGCATCAGATTGACATTTTTCAAGCCGGTGAGTTCAAACAACACTCTCGCCGCTGCCTGATCCAAATCCTCATCCTCATAGATAAGGCTGCCCGGCAGCTTCATGCCATGAAACTCGCCGCTGTCATCGATGCCGTCACGCTTCACCAACAAGACACAAAGACCCTCGCCGTCAAATCCAACCACGACACAGTCCACTGAAATATGGTTATTTGCTAATCGGTATAGAGTTTCGGTTTCTTCCATGGTGATATCAGAATCGTTTTTACGCTGCAAATATAAATCATCTTTTCTTAAAAACCAAATAACTTTTCAATGTTATAAAACATTGTTTGTGTTAAAGATAGTTTTCATCCATTCTACGCAAAGAATGACACCTTATCATCCCGGAGATGATATGCCGTTTCAATCCTTTTCGTCAGCAAATTTCACCTCGCGCGGAAAAATATCCACTTGATACGGAACAGCCTTCACTGAACGGGGAGTGACACGCGTGTCATGATAGTAATACCGGTTCTGTTTATCCCAGGCACTCCACTCCAGTTGACGCGTCTCGCCCGAGGGAATGTCGCAACTGAGCCTCAACCTGCGGGCATGGAGCATCTCTCCCCCATTGACCCCGCGATACACGATGTCAATGACTACTCCCCCCACACGACGGCTGTAGCGGTTTGCCACGCGCAAACTCTCACGCCCCGACCTGAGCGCCTTGTCATAGCCTGAAACCGAAAGACTGTCTGCCGGAATCACCTGAAGCGTGTCCACCTCTTCGATTTTAAACTCAGCATTATCCTTAACCGCAGCCTTCAATTTGCCACGGGTGGTGCGTGTGTCGGCATCAAGCGCCATTACAGCCACGACGGCACACGCTATTATGACAGAAAACAGCCTTTTCATAAATATACCGGTTCTATTGGACCGTCGGACGGCATTGGATACTCTTTCACACATCCGTCATCATTGGCGGCATCGCTGCCGGTGGTGCGGATATACAGCCGGGAAAGATAAGGAATCATGCGCCACACTTGCAGATTCAGCTTTTTGCCTCGGCGTTTAAACACAAGACGGCTGTCGCCATTTAATGTCAACGTGAATGTTTTTGATTTCATCAACCGCGATCCGCCGTCGGAATCGGTGAAAAGCGATGCGGAATAGGTGCCTTTGGTCGATGTCCCCGACAGTGTGCCCATCACCGTGCCCGGCAACAGGGATCTTGATGGCGAACGCAACACCACCATGCGGTAGGTGTCGGCTCCGTCAAAGCGGGGATGCCTCTCATCCCGTTCTATCAACACAAGAGCGCCATTATAAGGGAACCGCCATATCCCTTCAATCAAGTGCAAAGGACGTGACGACAATTCCGCTTTCAATCCGTCTATGTCGGAACACCGTTCCACATCAGGCACAGCGGCGCCAACCCGAAGAAACGGGAAGAAGAACAGCAGCAAAAGGAGGGAGAGGATGCGAGTCATAAGGAAAAGAGGTTAAGAGGATCTTTAAATGGTCTTGAACTGGTATTGCAAGCCGAAACTGAGTATCTCTTTCAACTGCCAGCGTCCCCAGCTTTTCCTGTCATTCTTAGGAGTGCTGGAATCATAGCGCAGATGCACAAATATCTGGGTTGAAAGATATCGGTTGATTGAGAAATTGACCGTATTCTGCCAGTCGCCCTGCAAATAATCATAGTCGGTGAACACGAAGAACCGCGACGTGTAATTGATGTTCCACATTATGTCCCAGTTCACCTTGACCTCGGCGTTGCTACCGATCTCGCTCACCGAGCGGTGCCCCTCTTTTATACCGAAGTTTTTCACCGGAATCCGGTGGCTTGTCGACACCTTCAAGTTATAGGAAAGCGGAGCTATCGACACATCAAGACTGAGCCGGCGCGGCTTGTTCTTATAGTTGTAGGTCATACCGAGACCGATATTGAACTCACCGGGCGACATGAACGCCGCTTTCATGTTATGGGTGTTGGGCTTATAGTTATTGAAGAACTGCGTCTTGAATGCCGCGTTCATTGAATAATACCAATTGTTGACAGCGCGCAATCCGAGCGTACCGTTGAATTGCAACAGGTCCTGGCTTATGGCATAATTGTGCAGTGAGTCATTTGGCGCGCTCGCGATGCCGAGCTTATACTGCGTGGTTGCCTCAGCGATAAGATTGGGGTGGAATTTAGGATTAAGTTTCACGCTCCACTTCATGTTGGCGATGGCGTTCACATTATTGTCACCACCTTGATACCAGTTGGGGCTGACGTATGCCTGCGAGAACTGAGCCGAAGCGTTGAACACATGGAGCCAATGCCTCTGTATCACCTCCACCGGCGCCACGCCCGACTTAAGATCTGACTCGGCGACATTGACTATCACCTCATTCAACGTGATCTTGGAGGTCGACGGGTCGACAGTAGCCTTGTAAGTTTTCGGGGGCACGGGCAGTGTGTTGATATTATATTTCACTCGCTCGGGATAGGTCACCAGATACCATTGCTTTATGTCACGGTATCGGCGGTTGCTTTCAGCCACTCGCTTTATCCACTCGGTTTCAGGTATGTCGGAAGCAAGGATTCCCTTGTCGTCAAGCACATTGAACGTGTCGAGGTACAGCACCTTGTCAAACACCATCGGCATGAACGCCACTCGCGGCAACAGGCTCGGCTTGATGAATGAAAGATGGGTGTATTGCGGCAATGAATCAACCTCAGCCTCGTCATCACCGATAAAATCAAAAAACGGATTCTCCTCACGGCTAAGCTCATCGATCTCCTCATCAGTGTACTCTCTCGCCGGAGAATTAAGCAGCTCAAGCAATTTAGGATCAGCTTGCGATTCATTCGGTGTTTGAGCATCGGCATGACCTGAAAAGACACAAGCCACCGACATCAGGAACAGGAGTATTCGGGCACGTAACATAAATGATGAGTTTATTATCCGATACAAATTTAAGCAATTTAACGGAATAATCCGAATTTCGGGAAAAGCATCTCGCTTATTTCTCGGCGAGATACACGGAGCAGGTGCCGAAAGTGAAGCGGCGGCAGCGGCAATTCTTGAATCCGGCTTCGCGGATGAGCTGCAGCATCTCCTCGCCCTGTGGAACAGCGGCGATGCTTTCAGGAAGATAGGAATAAGCTCTCACATCGCGTGAGACCGCTTTTCCAACCCAAGGGATAATATGGCGGGTATAGAATTTATAGAACGGCTTAACCAGCGGAGAGCGAGGTGTCGACAACTCGATCACACACAAGGTGCCGCCGCGTTGCATCACACGATACATCTCGGCATAGCCGCGATCAAGATGCTCAAAATTCCTCACCCCGTAGGCTACGGTTATGCAGTCAAACACCTCAGGAGCGAAAGGCAGGTCGAGGCAATCCTCGTTCATGAACCTGATGGCGCCGTCAAGTCCGGCGTCAGCCACCTTCTTTTCAGCCACCGCTATCATTCCGGGGCTGAGATCTATTCCGGTGATGCGTCCGGGACGCAGTTTCTTGAACATTAGCATGGCGAGGTCACCGGTGCCGGTCGCCACATCTAAAATATGCTGTGGAGACTTGCGACGCAGCATATTGACCGCGCGCAGCCTCCACAGCTTGTCGATGCCGAAAGTCATCATCCTGTTCATGAAGTCGTATGCCGGAGCGATGGAGTCAAACATTTCTCTCACCTGCTCCGTCTTGCAGCGGCTGTCATCGTAGGGATTTATCTTCTCGGCTTTTACTTCCATGATTTAGCGTGATGCAAGATATTTTGTCACGTTCTCTTCGATGCGCTTAGCGAGATCGCCCTCATCGCCTCTCACGAATTTTTCGCCGGTGATGTGCTCGTAAAGCTCGATATAGCGATCGCTTACCGACTCACAGAATTCATCGGTCATCTCCGGAACCTGCTGACCGGCTTTGCCCATGAAGTCATGTTCAATGAGCCACTGGCGCACAAATTCCTTGGAGAGCTGACGCTGAGGCTCACCCTTGGCGAAACGCTCCTCGTAGCCGTCGGCATAGAAATAGCGTGAAGAGTCGGGGGTGTGGATCTCGTCAATCAGATACACCTTGCCGTCACGTTTGCCAAATTCATATTTGGTGTCCACGAGAATCAATCCCTTTTCAGCGGCAATCTCTGAACCGCGCTGGAAAAGCATACGGGTGTAACGCTCCATGGTCTCGTAATCATCCTTGTCGACGATACCCTGGGCGATGATCTCCTCGCGGGAGATGTTTTCGTCATGTCCTGCCTCTGCCTTGGTGGTAGGGGTGATGATAGGCTTGGGGAAACGCTCGTTCTCCTTCATGCCTTCAGGGAGCTTCACGCCGCATATCTCACGCACGCCGTTCTGATAGTCGCGCCAAGCGCTTCCGGTGAGATAACCGCGTATGATCATTTCCACGCGGAATCCCTCACACTTAAGTCCCACAGTCACCATCGGATCGGGAGTGGCGAGCTTCCAGTTGGGCACGATGTCGGCGGTAGCGTCAAGGAATTTGGCGGCGATCTGGTTCAACACCTGTCCCTTGTAAGGGATGCCCTTGGGCAAAATCACGTCAAACGCCGAAATACGGTCAGTAGCGACCATCACCATCAGATCGTCGTTGATGTCATACACGTCACGCACTTTTCCGTGATATACGCTTTTCTGTCCCGGAAAATTAAAATCGGTTTTTGTAAGAGTTTTAATCATTCTCGTTGTTCTTGTTATTTTGGTTTTCTGTCAATTTCTGCCGGTCATCCCACTGCTGATATGCCTCCACTATGCGCTGCACAAGCTGGTGGCGCACTATATCCTTCTTGCCAAACTCCACCATGCCCACTCCCGGCACGTCCTTGAGCACCTTAAGCGCCTGCACAAGTCCCGAAACGGTGCTGCGGGGGAGGTCGATCTGGGTGATGTCGCCGGTGATTATCATCTTGGCGTTCATGCCAAGACGCGTCAGGAACATCTTTATCTGGTGGGTAGTGGTGTTCTGCGCCTCATCAAGCACAATCACCGCGTCGTTAAGGGTGCGGCCGCGCATGAATGCAAGCGGAGCTATCTGGATCACGTTGGTCTCCATGTATTCCTTGAGTTTCACAGCCGGAATCATATCTTCAAGGGCATCATAAAGCGGCTGAAGATACGGATCGATCTTGTCTTTCATGTCTCCCGGCAGGAAGCCAAGTTTCTCTCCCGCTTCAACAGCAGGACGCGAAAGGATTATCTTGCGCACCTCACGGTTCTTCAACGCCCTCACGGCAAGAGCAATGGCGATATAGGTCTTACCGGTTCCGGCAGGACCCAGGGCGAATGTGAGATCATTCTTTGTCACCGAATCGACCAAAAGTTGTTGATTTGCCGACCGTGCGGTGATCGGTTTGCCGTTGACCCCGTAGATTATGACGCTGTCCTTGGGCATCTCTTTGGGAGCCTTCCCCTTTACAATGTCAAGGATCACATCCTCGGTGAGTTTATTGTACTTGGAACAATACTCCTCAAGCTCCTTTATCTTCTTTTCAAAAAGAGCGGTTTCCTCCTGATCGCCAATCACCTTTATGATTTGACCGCGAGCCGCCATCCGCAGTTTGGGAAACAGATTGCGGATAAGCTGCATATTACAGTTATTGACCCCGTAGAAACTTACCGGATCCACATTTTCTATGATAATTATCCTTTCTATCATCAGTAGTTGAGTTGAGTACAAAAATACAACATTTCCACGTAACCGCAAAAATAAGAACGTCACTAAGTCAAAATAGTCACCAGAGCCACGCCCCACACCACGAGCAGAAGATTGCTCACGGCGTAGGTCACCGTATAGCCTATCGCGGGAACGGTGCTTCCGAGAGTGTTCTGCACGGCTCCGAGCGAGGCGGTGCTCGTGCGGGATCCGGCACAGCAGCCCAGCGTTATCGCCGGATTGAACTTAAACACTTTATGCCCCATCCACACCCCAAACAGCACCGGCAGAGTGGTGGCGATAATACCGGCTACGAAAATCATGGGTCCCACGGCACGGATACCTTCAACGAAGGTGGGCCCCGATTCTATGCCAATAGTGGCGACAAACACGTTGAGCCCAAGATTGTTCATAAGCCATATCGCCGAGTCGGGGATATGCCCATAGGTGGGACGCTTGGATCTCAACCAGCCGAACACAAGACCGGCGATAAGCGCGCCGCCGCTGGTGCCGAAACTCACAGGGATGCTGCCTATCATCAACGTCATGGCGCCGAAGACTCCTCCCACGAAAATGGCAAGACCCACAAACATGAGGTCGCTCGCCACAGTCGGCATATCCATGTGCCCTATGTGAGAAGCCGAGTTTGTCAACGCCGTGTGCGACCCCACAAGCGTCATCACGTCACCCTTCTCCACCGTGGGATCATCGACCGGATTCACCTCCCTGCCGTCACGTTTGATATTTCTGACATTTACAGAGTGCATATACCTCATCTCAAGGAGCTTGGACAGCTTCATGCCTATCACCTCATCCTTAGTGACAAGCACCGGCACTCTCTTCACAGGATAATTGAGCAACTTGGCATCCGACACCTCAGGACCGATAAGCCCACCGTCATTCACCATATACTCACGCCGTCCGCACAACACTATCACGTCGCCCGCTTTTATCACACGGTTCCGCACGGCATTGTAAATCTTTCCCCGGCTCCTCACCCGGTCGACGAACACCGGCACACCTGCATCGGCAAGATACTCCTCGACCTCATGGACTTGTTTGCCGGAATTGAAAAAATCATTTTCCACACGATACGCCCTGTAGGTTACCGGACGCAGCGCCGTGATATTTGCCGGATCATTTTCCCATGAGGTGTCGTTCATCTGCTTTTCAAGCATCTTGGTAGCGTGTTTCACCTTATCAAGACCGCCAAGCAACCGAGGTCCGAATGATCCGAGGATAACCACCGTGCCAAATGTGCCGAAGATGTAAGTCACCGCATAACACAGCGGTATCATATTAAGTTCCTGCGACTTCATCCCTGCCTCAAGCGGCAATTTGGAGATAGCCTCGCTACCAAGTCCGAGCACTGCCGAACAGGTTTGAGACCCTGAAAACAGACCCGTGGCAACACCGGGAGAATAAGAGAGCAACAGCGATATGACAAGTGTGACGCCAAAACAACAGCCGCTCATCAGCACGGCAAACAATGCCTGCTTCAATCCCGATCCTCGCAGAGCACGGAAAAATTGCGGTCCCACGCTATAGCCTACCGAAAACAGGAACATCATGAAAAATACCGTCTTCAACGGTCCTGACATGGGGATGTGCAACTGCCCCACAAAAACACCCACCAAGAGCACCGCAGTCACGCTCCCGAGCGTAAAAGATTTATAACGTAAACGCCCCAACAAAAATCCGACACCGACAGTCAAGAACAGCGCCACCGCCGGGTAATCCCTCAATATTTCAACGATATAATCTATCATCCCGTCGCAATTTATAAAAGCATAAAAAACCTTTATAAATAAACGCCGCACCCCCCTCCTCAGTTCGCCCCCAACAACTAACCCTCAACAATATGTGCGACCTCATATATAATAAATATTCCGGATTTTCGTGAATATTTTTTCATTATATCGGAATCTTTGATTATATTTGCGAATAACCTCCTAATTTTCCTGTGCCAATGACTACGCCCTCTCTCCTACCCCCCCCCATTTCTTTCAAAGCTAAAGAAATGTAGACCAATCGATTATATCCACCAAACAAATCCCTTTATGAAATTTGCGACATCTGCGTCAATAAGGCGGAGATGCTTTTGGGTTATCCTGACATTTGCTTATCTCACCGCTATGTCACATCCCAATGATAATGTGATGTTGATTGACGGCACCGAAACATGGCAATTCATCCCGCCCAAAGGCAACGACCCAGCCTGCGTAAAAAACTACATCTCCCACGTCTATGAGGCGACCCGCTACGGCGAGCATATCCAGCCGGCGGTTTTCTACAACGATGTCATGAAGCTCAACAAAGCGTCGGGCAAAGGAAAAGCACGCTATGAAAGCGCGCCGTCACGCAATGTGTTTCACGACGACAACCGCGTGTGCTACTTCGACATGAAACTTGAAGGACCCGGGAAGAAGAGCAAAGCTCAATTTGAGCGCACGGTCACCGATCCGGCGTTTTTCTCATTCCTACACCTCTCCAATCAATATCCGGTCAAGCACAAGGAGACACGGATAATCATTCCGCCCGATTATCCCGGCATAACAGTGGAGGAGCACAATTTCACTCCCGACGGCTCCTCGGGAATAAGCCGCCACATGGAAGAACTGCCCGACGGTTCACGCGTGTACATCTATGAACTTAACAATCTTGAGGGCACAATCAATGCCGCCGATGAATTCCGGACTCCCAATCCGTTTCTCTATCGCCCGATACTACTCATCAAAGGATGGTTCCCCACTCTCGACGACCTTTGCAAGTGGCACGTCGACATAAGCCGCGTCGACACCGACATACCCGACATCGACACATTTCTAAAGGAAAATGTGTATTGCAGCGAAGATAACTCACTGTCACCTCGACAAAGGCTTGAAAAAATCTACTCATGGGTACAAAAAAATATCCGTTATGTGGCTTATGAAGAGGGGGAAAGCGGACACCGCCCCGACACACCCGCCGAGGTACTGCGGAAACGCTACGGTGACTGCAAGGGTATGGCGCTACTGCTCGCGACATTACTGCAACATGAAGGAATTGACGCAAAAGCTGCTGTCATAGGCACAAACAATATAGCTTTCGACATAGCCGAGACACCGTCGCTTGCAGCCACCGACCACGGCATCTGCGTGGCTGTCGAGAATGGCGACACGCTATATCTTGACGCGACCAACGAATACATTGCCGCCGCTCACATTCCGGAGGCAATACAGGGCAAAGACGCAATCCTCCTGCCCAAGGAGAGTGACGGAAATTACACGATGATACGAGTGCCGCGTCTCACTCCTGCGGCAACCGCCACTGACTCGGTCAGTTACATCTACACCCTCTCGTCTGATCTTAAAAGCCTTCACGGAACAGCGACACGCACCTTGAGCGGCGACTTCAAGGAGGCGTATCTGTCGATCTACAGCGCCAAGGGGGAAAAGTATATCGATGAGAATATGGCGATAGACCTGGTGCCGTTGCGGCGCAGCTCCATTTCGGTTGAGTCGCTTACAAAACAAGTCAGCCCAGCATCGGGCACAGCTGTGATTGAAGCCCCGATTGAAAATTCAGAGGCTGTCACCACCGCAGAACAGGCGATATACATTGAGCTGAATGCTCAGAACGGCGTGTCGCTTGACCGCATTGACAATCATGACCGGCAATCGCCCTATCGCTTGCCGGGACGCGGAAGGATAGTGCGTGAGTCCATCCTCACATTACCTCCCGGTATAAGGCTCACCCACCTTCCGGAGAGCTTTTCAACCGTAACTCCCCATGCCATCTTCTCCTGTGATTTCTCAACTCCGGCATCCGACACTGTCATCATGCGGAAGAGAGTGGAGATCACCGATCCCATGATAGCCATCCAAGATATAGATGGGTGGAACAGGAGCCTCGCGCAATGGGAAAATGCCTGCAAAAATCAGATAGAGCTTTCATCAGAATAAACCAACAATCAAATACTTCTCTTTTATGAAAAAGGTGCTTATATCCATCATTTTAATTGCCGGATGCGCAATCCAGGCTCTCGCTGACAAGGTGTCAGACTACAAGGAATATTCGTCACGGGTGCGTGCCGAAGTGTGGGCTGATTCGCTTCCGCAATTCATCAATCCACCGGCAGTCCCGGAAAAGTACAAAAATGAATCGGCGGTGGTGCTCGCGGCACATAAAGACATCTCCGCCAAGAAAAAGACCGGCATAGGATTTGACCGCAACGCTGCTTTGATTCCCCTGAAAAAAGTGGCGTTGATAAACATGGACGACTACATCCGCACTCTTGTCCTCATCAATGACAAGGCGGCGCTGGAAGAATTTTCCGAATATGATATGCCAGTGAAAGCAGGATCAAGCGACTGGTTTTTCCAGGAAAAAGATGAACGGAAATATGTGCTCGGAGTCCGCATCATAAAACCCGACGGAAAAATCATCGAAGTTCCCACCGATGATTTCGTGATTCTGTCGCAACAGAAAAAAGAGAACAACGCCGACAGACAGAAACTTGCAGTACCGGAGCTCGAGATTGGCGACAAACTCGACATATTCCTCTTCACTCACACTGCATTGAAAAATATCCAGCCTGAAGCCATCGACATAATGCTCAGAAAAGATTATCCGGTGCTGTCCTACACGATAAACTGCAAGATCGATGATGACCTTACCACCATATATCGGCAACGCAACGGTGCGCCAGAACTCTCGGTAAAGCAGGGGCCTGACAAGGACTTCATCATAACCGGCGAGATAGCGCAGCCTCTCGATGCGGAACCGCAGATGCTCTACAGCTCGGCGATACAGTCACCACATATCGAAATGCTCATCTACAACCGCCGCTTCGACCAATACACCCCGAAATTTGCCCGTAAAGACGGTGTGCAGGCAAATCCCGACGCTGCAACCACAGTAATCGCGGACCGCATCGAGCGACTGGAAAATTTTCCCGATATGACGATGTCAGTAAAAAAACAGCTCTCCGACGTCAAAGGGAATCCAATGAAGACAGTGAAGAAAAAATTCAAAGATGGGGAATGGACTCAGGCACAGACTGCCGAATACATCTACAATCTACTTGTGTTCAGCTACATGACCGGAAAATACCGTTATTACCCGGGCGATTTCGTCAACGAGCTTGATGCCGCATTCCGCCAAGCTGACATAAAGAATATACGCAAAGGTGTGGTGGCGCCACGCAACCATGTGTCAATCGACAGCCTGACGAATTATGCCGATGTATGGTATTTCGTGTATCTTCCCGATACCAAACAATTTTATTCCAACGCTTTCCGTGGCTACAATTCATCGTCAGAGATCCTGCCGTCACTCCAAGGACAACAGGCAATGTTTGCCCATGACCGCAAGCTCTCCAAAAAAGAACGCGAAGCGGAAGACCGCCGATTCACAGTGCCACAGAACTCACCCTACGACAACCGCCGCATCGTGACCGTGACAGCTACCATCGATGGCACCGACATGAACATCAACCGCCGCGTGGATGCTTTCGGAGCTTCAAAAGATGCTGCCGGTTCAATACTCACTTCCGACAATCTCCTGAACGCATATCTTGAATATCTGAACCGCGACGGCTTGGTCGCTGACCCGCAGATGCTGCGAAAAGAGAAAAAGAAAGACAAGCAGGCACGAATGGAACGCAATGCCGACCAATCAAAGGAGCAAGCCGACAAAATACGTGAACTGACCACCGACTATCATGGCTCGGCTCCCAAGGAATTCAAGGACTATGACATCATCGCCGCCGGTGTAGGAGTGTGCCCCGACTCTTCCGCCATATCATATTCAGCCGACTATGTAATGGACGGAATCGTGAAAAAGGCAGGGCGAAACCTGACCCTGAATATAGGAAACCTCATCGGCAAACAGCCTGAGATAGCACCCTCACAACGCAAACGACTCCCCGGCGACAACATACTCCTCGCCTATCCTCAGGACAACATCACCGACATTTCCGTAGAGTTGCCACAAGGCTACACAGTTTCGCCATCATCATTGGCTAAATTGAACACAAAAGTGTCAAATGAAGCGGGCAGCTTCACTACGAAAGCCGAGATTTCCGACGGAAAACTTCTGGTGAACGCGACTATCGAGCTACCTAATGTCGATATGCCATCCTCCCATTGGGACAAGATGCTTTCCATCATCGACGCAGCAGCTAACTTCAACACTCTCACGCTCCTACTCGAAAAGAGATAATATATGCAGATGCAGCATTGCTCTTGTCGGTGTGAACCGCAAGAGTACTGCTGCAAGCCGGTGCTTCAGAATCATCCCAATGTAGTGACGCACGACTCGTGCGTCAGAATACCATATCTGATATTCAATTTGTTATGGCGGACGCTCGAACCGAGTCCCTACAATTACGGATAAAATTCTTTTTTGTAGCACCTCTCTTAGATATGTAAAGGAGGGGGTGTCGTCGGGAGCTCTCGGAGCGTAAGGGGAATGAATGCATATCCCCGATACCGGTCGTGACGGCAGCTTCG
>JAMPGZ010000001.1:0-35570 GCA_023663655.1 Lachnospiraceae bacterium | reverse complement strand
CGATGACGGGAGATGCCAATTATTTTTGCTCGGTCGGGAGGCATTGCTGTCGGATAGGCATAAGAGCCTATCGCAAAGTTAATAAGAATATTCGACATTAGGGTGGCTTGGACGCATAAAAATCGCCGTTATATCCTGACAGCCGCCGATTTATGAATATCACACCCCAATAATCCGCTATCAACAGAACAATTGTTTCTCATATTCGACACGAGCCTATCCATGTGGCTTGTGAATGTTTTGGCTTCATAAACGCTGTATTGTATTGACCGGACGAGGGGACAGATAAAAAGCGGGCGCTCCATGTGGTTTTGGAACGCCCGCTCTGATATTGTCAGGAGATGAATACCTTGCGTTTGCGTGGTTTCATTCTGCCTTTCTTGTCATATTGCGGCTCATCTTCGGCAGGTGTCACGCTCTTTTCAGGAAGCGGTGCCGGAGCATCTTTTTTCACCTCTTTCTGTGGCAGCGGCTTCTTGGGCTGCGTGGGGTCGAAGTCAAATCGGCTTCCCGGAGCCGCCTGATCGGTCATGTCGACCACAAAGGGGATGTAGTCGCTGTCTACGAGAAATTCGCCGGTTTTACCCGGATTGGTGTATACGCTCATCTTCACATATATGCGGTATTTCCGAGGATTCTTCAGGTGGAGCTCCGAAGAGGGGATGAATACGGTGCAGTCGTCCACATCCATTGCGTTGGTCTTTGCCTTGAAAAACGATGATGACGACACATAGTTGAGCGATGGTGATATGCGGTATTTTCCGTTAAGGTCACGGAGTGCTCTTCCCCCCGGCGAAGCGTAGAATATGGCTTGGCATTCCACGGTTTTGTCTTTGGCATCGTTGAGGTCAAAATCGGCATGGATCATGATCCCTTTTTCACCGTTGTGGGTGACGTTGGTTTCAATCCATATTCTTTTAAACGCGGCGGTCGACGCGTTGAGGCTCATTATGCCTGCTGCCAGAGCAAGCAAAAAGGAAAATATATGTCGTTTCATCAGTATGTTTTTATAATTGTGTTCGGAGTGCAAAATTAGCGAAAATCTCGGTTATTCGTAAATCTTTACTTGTAGATTGGTGGCGTTGCAATACTTTTTTAGCAAACTTTTTGATAATTCCACCGTCTCTTCCGCTGGCATCTCCTCGCCGTAGATGTTTATGCACATCAGCAACCGTTTTGTAGAGAGGTCGAGCTTGGTGCGTTCATTATCGCTGGTCGGAGTGCCGATTCCTCCTGTCAAGTCGCGGTACACCGGCATTGACGCTATGTTGAGCTGCCCTCTGCCTATCCCTTCGAAATCTTCCCCCTCTCTTCCGGCGCCGAGTGTAAGCGTGTCGCCTGATATCTTGTCGACGTCGAAACCTCCTATTGAATATCCCGAAGCGATTGACACCACGTTGATAAGATCCACAAGCGAATTTATGTAATATAGCCCCATCTCCTTGACAATGCGGCGGCACAAGGCTTCCGATGACGGGCGGTATCGGTTCGGCTCTTTCCCCAGGGCTTTATATGCTTTGCGTGTGGCTGCCACCGCAGGGCGCTTGTTGATCATGGAGAGTTCGTAGGTCGATTTTATTTTTTCGGCGGCGGCTTGAAGTTCGTCGATGAGCGATTGTGGAGTAGGGGAGTTCTCTACATCGGCTTCGATAGTGACTACTTTTAATTCGGGTGCCGCTTGGCGTATTATTGGTTCGATTATGATTTCCATTGCTTACAGGCAAGTTTGACGGTTCTTGATTGCAAAATTAGTAAAAATTTATTGCTGTTGTGCAAAACCGGATGACATTACACTTGGACTGATCGGATAATGCAGTTTGACTGCAAAAGGGAGCAACCGTCAATACATGGTAGTGTGCTGTCGGAGTACCCCAACGGATCAGCTTAAATGTGATTGCATAGTCTGTTTGATTTTAAAATTTTATATATCTTTGTGATGTGGAACCATTCTTCGCATTTCGGTTGTGGTTTTTCGCATAGATAACAATATTATTTTACCATGAAACATCGCAGATTAATTTACGAAGCAATTATCGCTGTATTTGTTGTGCTTTTGTCATCATTGCCATGTGCGGCAAAGAATAAAAATGATGATTCTGCCAAGGTCAGGGCAATGATAGCCAAGGTCAATGACAAGTGGCAGGCTGAACATTCTCCGGAAACAAATGCGTTCTGGGATAATGCGGCATATCATACCGGTAATATGGAGGCATATTTTCTCACCGGCAACAGTAAATGGAGAGACTATTCCGAGCATTGGGCTGAACACAATAAATGGAAGGGCGCTAAAAGTAATGACCGAAAGAAGTGGCGCCTTGATTATGGAGAGACTGATGACCATGTGCTTTTCGGCGACTGGCAGATATGTTTTCAGACCTATGCCGACCTGTATAATATCCTTCCAGATGACCGACGGATAAAGCGTGCCCGTGAGGTGATGGAGTATGAGATGTCCACTCCGCGCAATGATTACTGGTGGTGGGCTGACGGGCTTTATATGGTTATGCCCGTGATGACTAAACTGTATAAAATAACCGGTAACAAGTCATATCTTGACAAACTGTATGAATACGTATGTTACAGTGATTCCATCATGCTTGATGACGATACTGGATTGTATTACCGCGATGCAAAATATGTGTATCCAAATCATAAGAGCGAGAATGGCAAGAAAGATTTCTGGGCAAGAGGTGACGGATGGGTGCTTGCCGGTCTTGCGAAAGTGCTTAAGGACTTGCCGAAGGAATATCGCCACCGTGATTTTTTTATTAAGAAATACCGCAGGCTCGCTGATGCTGTTGTGGCAAGTCAGCAGCCGGAAGGATACTGGACTCGTTCGATGCTTGATGCCGAACATGCGCCCGGATATGAGACAAGCGGGACGGCATTCTTTACCTATGGCTTGCTGTGGGGAATCAACAATGGCTATCTAAATGATGAAAAATATCTTGACGCAGCATTGAAAGGCTGGGATTACCTGAGCAGTGTCGCGTTGCAGAAAGATGGTTCTGTGGGCTATGTGCAGCCCATCGGAGAAAAAGCTATACCCGGACAAAGGGTGGATGCCAAGTCTACGTCCAATTTCGGAACCGGTGCATTTCTGCTTGCTGCTTGCGAATATGTGCGTCATCTTGAGGGTGTCGGCAATGGCGACCGCGCATACTGGGTGTCACTTGCCGAAAAGATGGCACTGCCGGTGCTCTCTAAAATGTCGGAAGGGCGGCTTCAAAAGGAAATGCTGGTAGAAGTGAGTCCAAATTGGGACGGGCGTAACAAGCGTGTGACCTATATGGAGGCTTTCGGCAGACTCATGGCGGGAATAGCGCCTTGGCTGTCTCTCCCCGACGATGACACTCCGGAAGGAAAACTACGTAAGGAATTGCGTGAAATGGCGTTGAAAAGTTATAGAAATGCCGTAGACAAGAACAGCCCCGACTATCTTTTATGGAAAGGTGAGGGTCAGGCTTTGGTTGATGCGGCATATATAGCCGAGTCATTCCTGCGTGGCTATGATGCATTGTGGATGCCCCTTGATGATGAGACTAAGCAGCGTTATATCGAAGAGTTCACCGGAATGAGGAGGGTGGATCCGCCCTACACCAACTGGGTGCTGTTTTCATCGACCATAGAGAGCTTTCTTGCAAAGGCAGGCGCGTCATACGATCAATATCGGGTGAATTCGGCTATACGCAAGGTTGAGGAGTGGTACACCGGTGACGGATGGTATGCCGACGGTCCGGATTTTGCATTTGATTACTACAGCAGCTACGTGTTCCACCCGATGTATCTTGAAACTCTCCAGGCGATGAAGGATTCAAAAGCACGCACACGCATACATTATGTCAATTATTACGACAGGGCGTTGAAGCGCGCGCAGAAGTATTCGCTTGTGTTGGAGCGGATGATTTCACCCGAAGGCACATTCCCTGTGTTTGGCCGCTCGATTCCTTACCGTATGGCTACCATGCAGCCGCTCGCGCTCATGGCATGGTATGAGACTCTACCGGCAGGCGTTTCTAACGGTCAGGTGCGGGCAGCCTTGACGGCAGCGATGCACAGGATGTTTGACGGGAAAGAGAATTTTAATGAAGGAGGATTTCTTACTATCGGTTTTTCCGGTCGCCAGCCTAATGTAGCTGACAGGTACACTAATAATGGGTCGCTCTACATGACATCGCTCGCATTTCTTCCACTCGGATTGCCGGCAACGCATCCATTCTGGACTGATGCGCCGCAGCCTTGGACCTCATGCAAAGCATGGGGAGGAGAACCGTTTCCTAAGGACCATCATTGGGGAGAAGGAGAGAAATTCCGTGACCTATTTTGAGATGACAGATGATGCGTGGATTTATAATCGTTCTTGTGGCAGTTCTGCCGCTGTTGTCGTCGGGGCGGATAAATATGTCGTATGTTGCCGATGGATACAGCGCCACTTCGGTCAACACCACAATATTCAGGGGGTGTGCCCTTACGACTTATGAAGATTATCAGTATGTGGCTTTTTATGATCCGGAAGGATATGTGACTATCGGACGAAGAGTTCATGGTGATGACAATTGGGAGCTGCGCCGTTCGGCATATAAAGGAAATGTGAGAGACGCGCATAACGGCATTTCAATAGGAGTGGATGGTTCCGGTGTGCTCCATGTGGCATTTGACCATCATGGTTCGCCCCTGAAGTACTGTCGTTCCATTTCACCCGGAAGTCTTGAGCTCGGCAGCTTGGAACCGATGACCGGAATTGATGAAAATGATGTCACATACCCCGTGTTCCACACTTTTCCTGACGGTTCGATGCTCTTCGTTTATCGCTCAGGCTATTCAGGAGGGGGCAATATGGTCCTCAACCGCTATGATCCATCGGAAAGGAAATGGCACAGGATGCATGATGTCTTGATTGACGGAGAGGGGGAAAGAAATGCTTACTGGCAGATGTGTGTCGATATGCAGGGCACCATTCATCTTTCCTGGGTGTGGAGAGAGACATGGATGGTTGAAACTAATCATGATTTATGTTACGCCCAATCACGCGATGGCGGGAAAACCTGGATGCGTAGTGACGGAACAAAATATGAGTTGCCCATCACAGCATCCACTGCTGAATTGGCATGGGGAGTGCCTCAGAGTTCAGAATTAATCAATCAGACCTCGATGGCGGCTACACCTGACGGTCGCCCTATGATCGCTACATACTGGCGGGATAAGGAGGATTCCGTGCCGCAGTTCCGTCTTGTTGAATATGACGGAGAGAAGTGGAGGATGGAATCTGTCGGGAAGCGGCACACGCCTTTTTCGTTGTCGGGAGGTGGAACGAAAATGATACCTGTCTCCCGGCCTCAGATCCTTTCCGACGGTAGCAACACATACTTCATTTTCCGCGATGTTGAGCGTGGAAGCAGGGCATCAATCGGAGTAAGGGCTCATGGAGATTCAGTATGGACTATGACCGACCTGACTGACTATGACGTTGATGCTTGGGAGCCTAATGTGGACGAGAAACTTTGGCGGGAGCGTGGAATCATGAATGTCTATGTGCAGAAGACATCTCAGGGCGATGGCGAAAAGGTGACCTCTTCCCTGCCTAAACCGATACACATAATCGAGTATTCAGCCACACCATTTTGAGTTTTTTGGTAATCTTCAATCCGGTGTTATAAACGGCATAGTTTCAGTGACTATTCTGCGGCTGTATTCCACCATAGTCTTTGCCCGTTCGGTGCGGAGATATCTTGGATCAAGTCCGCCATGACCAAGCCGCCAACGGTCAAGCGCGTCGGCATCCTTGAAAATGTCGTAGAGCTTTAACATACGAGGCAGTGAGCCTTGAAAATCATGCTTTATGCCCACCTTTCCACGCTTATCCTCGATGTCGTGGTATTTCATCATCAACCGGGCTTCAGGAATGAAATCGATATCCGGCGATTCATCGCAGAACTGTTTATAGTAAACGGCGGCTCTTGCGCCATGACCGGTGTCAAGATAATCGTCCTGTCGGCGTGTGTCGTGAAATACCGAGGCATGGGCAAGGGCAGTCAGCACATACGGGTTGTCGCCGAAAATCTCATGCCCGATAATCAGTGCATAGAGCAGTACACGCTCGCAGTGTCCTGCGGCATGAATCTCGCTGTCGGGCATATTGAATTTGACCCTGTTATACAGAAAATCGCGCCATTGCAAAAACAGGTCTTTTACAATGGGCGATAATCCGTCTATCTCTTTCTGTGGAACTTTCATTGTCGCAACTGTTTAAGCGTGTCAGCAATATCTCCGGTCAATGCAACGGAACGGTCGGCAATCTGCGATGGAATATATATTTCATGTGGCAGATTAAGCGTTATGTATGACATTGTGGGATTCTGAGCCACGAGACCCATCAAAGGTTCTTTGATCATACGGTTTCGGCTTCCTATGCCAAGTTCAAGAACTACGAGTTTCTTCCCGCAGTATTTTGAAATGAATAAATTTAATTCATCTGATTTGTCGGCGATAGGTTTTCCCTCAAGGACTTGGACAAATGTGCCTTCAAGCTCAAATACTTTGTCGGGGTCGAAACCTGATTCCTCAAGATGGGTATCGCCGTTGGTTGTCACAATAAAATAATCCTTGCCGCCGACAATCGCCAGCAAGTTCTTCATCACTTCCGATGGACGGTAGTCAGTCACCCAGTCCTTGACCAATTTTGAGAGAAAGGCGTGGCGTTCAGCCGGAGTCGGATACCGGAAGAACAGACCGTCGAGCACACTTCGTATGCCAAAGCGGTTACGGAATTCGCCGAAGTCCCGGCGAAACATCTCATTGTCGGCAAAGATGTTGTAACCTTCGGCAATCGAAAGTCCGTTGCTCGCTCCGATGAGCAACGCGTCAGCGCCGGCTATCAGCTTTTTTGCTTTTTCTATTTCAGTTGCCATAATCAATATATTCTGCTTGAGTCGAAAATCTCACCTTTGTCATTCTGTTTGAGGTGTTCGGTCGGTTTGTCCAACACCTCTTTGAGCACAACTGCGATGTCTTCGTCGATGGCAAGGCTTTTGTTGGCGATCTCCTTTGGGATAATAGCGTGTTTTGGATTGATGGTTATATAGAACGCATCATGCCATTGATATGTCATGTTCATGAACGGTTCCTTGATGAACATTGGGGTCATCATGCCGACACCAAGTTCAAGGAACAGCACTTTTTTGTTCATGTTGGCACGCAGATAGTCCATGTAGCGTTCCATTTCCTTCTCATATTCCCTCCCTTGGAGAAATTCACGGGAACGTACCCAATCCGCCATTTCGCCACCGCACTTTGGGCATTTGGGGATATATTTTGACGGAAGACGGTCACCCTCTATTTTTTCAACAAGGTCATAGACTATATCCTTGTTGTAATATATGGCATCGTGGCAGCGTCTCTTGCACTGGAAGTAGCGCGAATCGCCTTGTAGGCGTGTGATTTTGTCGGCAGGAAACAGCCTGAACAACTGTGCATCCTGATTGGTAGTCACGATGTAATAGTTCTTGCCTTCAAGAATCTCTTTCAGATCCACGTATGTCTCTCCGGTTTCAACCTCATAGAGATGTTTGATGGTGCGCAACAGCAATGCCCAATGCTCCTCATTGCTGAGACGTGGGTTATAGTAGGCGTCAAATAGATTGTTTACACCATATTTTTCACGGAGTCCTCCGGCTATTTTCTTATAATCGTCATCATCCTGATAATAAAATCTGAGTCCGCTTGCCGCAGACATCCCTGAAGCAGTGCCGACAACAATGGCGTCAGCCTCATTTATTTTCTGTTTAAGAATTTCAATCTTGTCGTTCATTATCTTAAAATAAAGTTTATGGTTGTTGGGTATTCTAACAACGATAATCTAAGGTCCGATGTTTCCATCAGACCTTTAACATTATCATATCTTGCGTACATACATGGCTCTTATGGCGTTGAGCACGGCGAGTATCATCACGCCTACGTCGGCAAATATGGCGAGCCACATATTGACGATGCCAAACACACCGAGCACAAGACAAACGCCTTTGATGCCTAAAGCCATGATGATGTTTTCCCACACTATTTTCAGGCACTTGCGTGAAATGCGGATTGCCTTGCCGATTTTCATCGGGTCGTCGTCCATGAGCACTACGTCGGCGGCTTCGATGGCGGCATCGCTTCCCATCGCGCCCATCGCTATGCCGAGGTCGGCGCGGGAGAGCACGGGAGCATCGTTTATGCCGTCGCCGACAAATGCAACCTTTGCATCACCTTTCGAGCCGGCAAGAATGCGTTCCAGTTGTGAAACTTTGTCAGCCGGGAGAAGTTCGCTGTAAACGGTGTCTATTCCAAGACGGGCGGCAGTCTGATCAGCCACTGCGCGGGCATCTCCGGTCAGCATGACGGTCTGTGTCACGCCCGACTTGTGTAGATCCTTGATAGCTCGTTCTGATGTGGGTTTAACGACATCTCCAAGGACTATGTGCCCGGCATATTTACCGTTGATGGCGAGGTGGACAATAGTTCCTGCCGTCTTGCAATGGCATGGAGTCAACCTCAGGTCCTGCATAAGTTTCTCATTGCCGGCGGCGACCTTCTTGCCGTCAATAACGGCTGTGATGCCTTTGCCGCTGATCTCTTTTACATCGCTCATGCGGCTGCGGTCAATCGTGTGGCCGTACGCCTGTTGTAATGATTTTGCTATCGGGTGGGAAGAAGATGACTCCACTATCGCCGCATATTCAAGCAATTGCGCTTTGCGGTCAGCTATATCCTGGTCGTGATCGCCGTGATAGGCATTGACCTCAAACACGCCTTTTGTCAGCGTACCGGTCTTGTCAAATACTACCGTTTTTACTTTTGACAGTGTTTCAAGAATATTGGCGCCCTTCACAAGCACACCCTCGCGGCTTGCACCGCCGATTCCGGCGAAGAACGACAGCGGTATGCTGACAACCAACGCACAGGGACAGCTTATGACAAGGAACACTAATGCACGGTAAACCCATGTTTCAAAAGTGGCGAAACTCACGGGCGCTCCGTTGAACAGGATGAGGAACAGCGGGGGCAGCAGGGCAAGTGCCAATGCTCCATAGCACACTGCGGGGGTATATACCCGGGCGAATTTCGCGATGAAATTCTCTGACTTTGACTTGCGTGAGGCTGAATCCTCCACCAACTCTAAAATCTTGGATACTGTAGAATCGCCGAACTCTTTGGTGGTGCGTACTTTCAGTACCCCCGACATATTGATGCTGCCGCTTATCACTTCATCTCCTGAGGAAACTTCGCGAGGGAGTGATTCGCCGGTCAGTGCTGAAGTGTTGAGCGATGATTCGCCTGAAATGATAATTCCGTCAATTGGCACCCTCTCTCCGGGCTGGATTATGATTGTCTGACCGACCTCCACGTCATCCGGGTCAACCTTCACAATCTTGCCATCCTGCTCAATGTTGGCATAGTCGGGGCGTATATCCATCAGCGCCGCGATGTTGCGACGGCTTTTACCTACGGCATAGCTTTGGAAGAACTCGCCGATCTGATAGAACAGCATAACGGCGATGGCTTCGAGATAGTCGCCGCTTTTCTCATAGATGGCAAGTGCGAAGGCTCCGACCGTTGCCACAGCCATAAGGAAATTTTCATCAAACACCCTGCCGTGGATAATACCGAGCCATGCCTTTTTCAGTATGTCATAACCTATTATCAGGTACACCACGAGATACAGCGCGAGGCGAAGCCATCCTGTAATGTCAATAAAAAGCAACCCTATCGTCATAATCAGAGCGATTATGATGCGGGTAAGCATATTACGTTGTTTCCTATTCATATTCCTTATGGTTAAAAGGCAACAGTCAAGACTGTTGAAGCCGGACTGTTGCGGTTGCTATTCCGTGTCTATAGAATCTCAAAATCAGGCTCTACCTTCTTGGCTACCTTCAGCACTTCAGCCATTACTGCGTCCTGATCGGCATTATCCTCAAAGGCGACCTTCATCTTTTGGGTCATAAATGAAATTGAAAGTTCTTTTACGCCTGCAACCTTCTTGGCCGCGTTTTCCACGAGGTTTGCGCAATTTGCACAATCAACCTCAATTTTGAATGTCTTGCTCATATTCTTATAACATTTTAACACGGAATTATTCCGTGGCTTTATTTGCTTGCAAAGTTACCGACAATTTTATGCAACCGGTTTGCAATGTTTGCGCCTCATAAATGCAAGTAGTTTGCATCTCTCAGCCGGACTCCGCAGAGAGATGTGGCAGATACGCACCCGCTCACTCGGTTACGGTCAGACCGATGCAGACGTGGAGCAGTTCAAGAAAAATGATTTTGCCCTCTTCCCGTCAGCTTCAATCGGATGGTCGTTCCTTGGAAGCAATGAACTGAAACTTAACTACTCGCGCCGCATACGCCGTCCGTTTGGACCTCAGCTCAATACTTTTGAGAATATCTCCGACCCGTCGGAAGTGCACCTCGGAAATCCGCTCATCATGCCTGAATACAGCAACTCAGTCGAATTGTCGTACATCAAGAACTGTAGCAACCACATGCTCTACGGAAACGGCTACACTCAGTCAATCAGCAAATGGTCGGGAGGCCGCACCCTTCGCCTTGCAGTGACCTACACATTCGGCAAGACCCACAACCACGAACATGGCCGCCACAACCACATCGACACCAGAGGTTACGGCGAAGAACACCATCACCACTAATCAACGAACCATCAAATTTTGAAAACATAAAAGGTTTCATTGGAAAGTAGATGTGAACTGCAATAGCACTCAAGATGACAGGTTATTAAGTAGAATACCCTGCGTCTTGAGTGCTATATTTTTCTGTTTATCTACAATTTTAAATCATGCTGTTTATATCTCAACCGCATAAATCGTCTTTTGTTTCTCTTCATTATATAACTTTATCATAATCAGTCTTCACATCAAATATTATTCTTCTTTTTCACAAAGAAATAGGGCATTTATAGAATAAAGGCATGATCTAAAAACAAATCCGTGACCTTTGCGGTATGGTCACGGATTAGTTAAAATAGACAGCTAATATAAAAAGCGGCTAATATGAATTAGATTTCAAATTCTTAATTAAAATTCCACATTCTTATCCCTTTCATTTATCTGTTTCTTAATTATTTCCTTGATAGCAATAAACTCATCTTTTTTATTAGGATATTCTTTAATCAGCAAATCACAGGCTTCCAATTGGTCTTCCAATGTATACGGTCCAGAAACTATAGTAGGACTACTGCTTACAACATTAAAGAGGCTATCGGTATAAGCCTTATTTTCTGCTTCAGTGCGTCCATTGCCACATGAACACAATAACAAAGGGCATATTACCCCAAGAAGGGTTTGCAATATTTTTTTCATAATTAAAAATTTTTAAAACATCGATATATTAAAATCGATATATTAAATTAGTAATTTCGCAAATGTAGCAACAAATTTTAACTAATCAATTATTTTAGACCAATTTTTGATTCCGACGTTGTAAAACACGACATCGCAGCATCATCACCGTATCGAGCTTGCGTTAAAGTATTCATGAATAGGGTTGTATCCAAGGGCTCGGGTCAATGTGTCCCATTCACGAAGCAACTCAATTTTTACGGTTGCATATCCTCCTCCCGGCATTGTCTGTATTTTATTTCGGCTATCATCACCGGTCACGAGAAATACTGTCATTTCCGCTTTCATGGTTGGGATTGTCATCATTGTTTCTGAATCGGTGTCATACCAGACCGGAGGTGCCGTATTTTCTGCATTTTCACAGCGAGAGATGTGTCTTATCCAATGATTTATCGGGTGCTTTTCCTCCGGATTGCTGCCCGGGTTGGCATAGTAGTTTGCGATCACGCGTTCATTCAACGGACGTCGAGATGAAATGATGAGGTCTTTTTCCAAATCCTCCTGTGACTTATAACCTTTGGCAAGGTTGCGTGCGACAGATGGTGTCATCAGTATTGTGCGGTTTGTGTACTGCTTGCCACTTCCAAGAGCGAACTGGCATCTTTCGGCAATGTCCCATGCCATCAACTCCATGATTTTGTGCGGATTTGTTGTGGATGGAGCCATATTGTTGCCCCACATAAGTGAAGATGATAATGTGATAGTATTGTCGTTAATACCATATCCTTTTGACACATGATATGGTTGCCACCCTATTTCGATGCAGGCTTTTTCATCTTCTGCCATACACCAAGGTTGAGGATATCCGAAGGTGCCCATTCGATTATCGCCTACATAATATCCGGCAAGATTCATTAACGCAAGGTTCATGAAGCGTCCAAGCATCATGTTGGCATCTTCTGAAATCTCACCTTGACCGGATGAAATGCCGAGTTGCCGTGCAACCGGTCCGTTTAGCCAACTGTAGGGTATCCAGCCATGAGTGCTTGCTAAAGTGCGGCGGAACTCCGGAGCGCCGAGTGCTTTGGTCATGGCTATTAAAATAGGCATATATTCAGGCTTGCAGCCCGCCATGACTCCGTTGACAGCGACGTGCCATATCATTGTGTTGCGATGTGCCACCGGTAATACTGCAACTGTTTCATCCCAATTCTGATCGGTATATTTAAGAAATTCATTCACGGCATCATAAGTAGGCGGTACGATAGGCAATCCGTCGGACCACTTCATTTCCCGGAAATGCTCATTGATCTCCTGCATTGTTCCATAAAAGACATCGTCGCGGACATCGCCTTTTTCACGTGTCGAATTAGCATTAATCTCTTCTTCGGTTATAGGCTTTGTGAGTCCTTTCACAATCTGATTCCAAAGAATTTCTCTTGTGTTCTTTATTAACTCCTCCCGGGTATGGGTTGTAAACGCGCCGGGGTATTCAGCAACACGGGGTGCCGGTACTCCATTGTTGATTGAGGTGTAGTAGACCTCCTTCACGAATCCCGGAGCGGCAATTGCAACAGCCGGCACACCGACATACTCGGCAGCAATGCAGGATCCGACCTCTTTAGGTGTGCATAGTCCGCAACCGCAGTTTCCGGAAATGACCGCATCGACACCTGCTTCCAGCAGCTTTTTCTGAAACTCGTCCTTGTTTCTGCGAGTTATGCCCGGAGCAGGATAAACACCTGCTGAACCTATCTCATCGAGCACAAGAACTTTTGCTGTAGGATAATTCTCTAAAATAAGTTTTTTTATTTCAGGATGGGTTATTGATGCCATGAAACTTCCTCCTACCACCGCAATGGTCTTTCCATCGAGAGATGACAGTCGTGGAGCCATATCGATCATCTTGACCGTACTGCGTCCTACAGGTGAAACCACTGCATAATTGACTTCATTGGTAATTGCTGTTTGGGCGGAGTCCATTTCTCCTGACGGATGTTGAAACTCTATTTTGCAGGTTTCATCGCACACCACTCTTTGAGCATTGCTTGCGACAGAGAATGAAATGCACATTAATAGGACGAGGACTGATTTTGTCAAATTTCGACTTTTTTCGGGAGTGTAGTTTATAATTACAGACTTGTTGCTGCAGTGTGGGTTTAAATCCTCGAACTGAAATCGTTAAAAACATCAAAAATAGTTTGTATATTTGTATTTAATAAGTGATAAAACTAACGAATATCCATGAGCGGTTTATCCCAACAATACAAGATTATAAAGGAATTCATCAAATGCTACGCCGGTCAAGGCAATGCTGAATATGCACGGCAAGCGGTTGAGGCGATAACGCCGGCTGCCGAGCAGGGCGATGTGAAGGCTCAAGTGCTTCTTGGACGATACTATTCATGGGGTTATCACAAGGGGTGTGACAATCAAAAAGCGATCTATTGGTTTGAAAAGGCTGCGGACAATGGCAATGTCGAAGCCGCTCAATTCATTATGGAAATATATCGCAACGATTGCCCTGATGGAATAGATTCAGAACAACGAAAGGCGTTTATACTGAAATGGCACAGGCGCTGGTTTGATATTTTAGCAGCGAAAGCCAACAAAGGTTCGGCAAATGCGGCAAAAGACTTGATGTGTCAATATGTAGAGGATTGCCCTGAGGATATTACAGCGGAAGAGGGCATCGAAATCGCCCGCAAGTGGTATGATCGCTGGATTGAGATATTGACGGCAAAAGCCAATAGAGGAGACTCTATGGATAAATGGAATTTGGCGGAAATACTTCTGTATGGTGATTATGTACCCGAAGAACTTTTGGATTGTTTCACGGATGAAGATGATGAGGGTAATCTGTCGCAAGCTATAGTTTTGTATAAGGAGGTTACTGCTGATTGCCATTTCCTGCTGAAGCATAAGGCATATTTCAGAATGGGATGTGCATACAATGACCTTGGCTTATGGAAAAAGGCCCTCGCCTGTTTCAAGAAAGCCGCAAAACTGAATTGGCACGAAGCGTATGCAAAAATAGGAGATGCCTACCGATATGGCAATGGCATTGAAAAGGATGAAGCACAAGCCCGCAAATGGTATAAGAAAGGTGCTGATGTGGGAGAAATCGCAGCAATCCTGAAACTTGCCGAATGTTATAAAGACGGCATTGGCGGCAAGCAGGATTATGTAAAAGCGATGGACAATTATCTGATGCTTGCCGAGCGTGTCAATGGTCGCGGATTTGAACGCCAGTATGCCGGAATCGGAACTGCGCTATATGAAATCGGCAATATGTATCTCAACGGATTGGGAGTGAAACCTGATTTGAAAAAGGCGATACGCTATTTCACGCTCGCCGTGAAGAAATGCAATAATATTCAGGCAGAAAACAAATTAAACGAATTACTTTGACATTATGACAGAAAAAGATACTCTTTGGAACAGATTTATTGAAGAAATTTGCGATCGCGATGCGTCGACTCTTTCACCAATTCAGAAGAAAGCTGTGCTCTGCTTTTGGTATGATTCTGAAATGCAAAACGGAGGACATTCCGGCTATCTTGAAAATTATCCTGAGACAAATCCGGATGAGCTGGAAGATGCCATCCTGACTGTGGGCAGCAAGGATATTGCCGACAACTACCGCCGGGCAATCACCGATGGCGAAGAGGATGATTTTGAAGAAACCGACAACACCTATTACGATTTCGAGCCTTCGCTATGCGACTGCCTTGAAGAATTTGTATGGGAAAACAAGGATGTTATTTTTGACTGAAATGCCGGTTTATCTTATGAACGGAAAAAATCTGTTTGAAATAACGATGCGACGTATAGGCAGCAAGAGCATTGCGCTAATTTTGACATGCCTTTTATCGGCTTGCGATGTCAATCATGGCAATGTTCAAAATAACGACAATGTCACATCAGAACAATCTGCTGTTGCGGCGCAGATTGATTCAGCCCTCGTGAGCAGAGCATATCCAATGACAAACATTAGTGCCGGGCCGTTCAGGATCGGTGAGGTCATTCGGGACACAATGGACGGGTTTGAAGTTGAAAAGTCGATTGAAAGTAAAACCGTGTCGGAAGGGGTGACAATAGAGATGCCGATATATACTTACTATATAGGCAACGAGGGGTGGGTCAGGATCACTCCTCAATATGATACGGCTACCGGGCAGGTGAGCGATAAAATAGGAGAAATCTATGTTTATTCAGAGCTGTTTATGACTGATAAGAGTATTGGCGTAACCGCGTCATTAAGTCAATTTGCTCATACCTACCCTGACTTATATATCAGGTATGTTTATGAGGATGATATGTTTGCCATAGTAACGCCTCAACTGCCTGATGTTCAGTTTTTGCTCGGTAGAGAACATTACACAGGCACAGAACAAGACCTGAGGGCAGTCTCGAATAGCGAATTGAATATCCGTGATTTCGAGGAAAATTCATACTTTGATGCTATCCGCATCTGTTGTAGCACATCAACATATAATGCCGATGACTGTATCGGCATCCGCGATTCATTGCGAAAAGCGATTGACGTTTAAACTCATAGAGCAGATTAAGATGAAAGAATTGTCAGAGTATTTCAAAGCCATTAAGCAGAGTGTCAATGATTTTGATGACCCGGAAGTGGCGCGACAGGCTGTCGAGGCGATAAATCCGGCGGCTGAACAGGGTAATGCACAGGCACAATATTGGCTCGGTATGTATTATTATACGTTCTATTGCGAGGATTCCACCCGCTTTCTGCCTTGGATGGAGAAAGCCGCTGAAGCCGATAATATGAAAGCAATAAAGTTCCTTGCCGACTATTACCGCTTTATCTGCGATGACATGGAGCCGGAGCAGAGAAAGCCGTTGGGACAGAAATGGCTTTACCGGATGATTGACGTGCTGAAGAGGAAAGCGGACAAAGGCGTGGTGAGCGCTGTGAAGTCCCTGATGAATATTTATGTTCACGACCGTCCCGACGATATGACGGAAAATGAAGGCAGGGATGCTGCCTTGATGTGGTATGAACGCCTGATATATATATTGAGAACCAAAGCTGAAAAGGGAACAGCCAAAGACAAGAAGAATCTTGCCGATACCCTGTTTTACGAATTGGGCGTACCTGAAGAAATTGTCAGCTATCTGCCGGATCGGACTGACGAGGCGACACGGCTCTATGAGGAAATCTCCGCAGAGAAGAAAGATGGTGCATCATACGTCGATTTAGCGCAGACATATAGCAGTGAAGGAAACGAAGAAAAAGCCTTTGAATGTTATGTGAAAGCGGCTGAGATGGGCTATACCGATGCATATTATAATGTGGCAGCGGCATATCTCGACGGCAAAGGTGTGGAAAGAGATTTCGACAAGGCTTTTGAGTGGTTCCAAAAGGCAGCCGACAGCGGAGATGCTTATGCCAAGTTGAAATTGGCGGAGTGCTACAAACGCGGCGCAGGTTGCGAAAGGGATTATGCGGCGGCTATGTCATTGTATCAGCAAGTAGCCGGCGGCAATAGCAATAGAAGGTATTCTTGCGTAGATGTGGCTGAGTGTGAACTCGGCAATATGTATCTCAAGGGTCTTGGCGTTGAGGTCGACTTGCACAAAGCATACGACTACTTCAAACGTGCTGCCTCGCACGATAACCGTGCTGCCGAAAACGCCCTCAACAACAAGAAATTCCGTGATTTAAAAAGATAAGAATAAGCTATGGCAAAGTTGCAAATGCTGTCCTTTGAGGACGATGATATTATCGCACGACGCATCAAGGAGGAATCGAATTACTGCGATGTGGCTCATCTGTATGTAGCCACATACGGTATCTGTCAGGTAATCCTTCAGGAATTGTCGCCTATTGACCTTGACGGGAACAGTAGACTTACAATTTGCGCGAATGTAGAGAAACAGAACGTGACTCCCGGATATAAGAATTGGAAAGGGGTGTTCAATGTGTCCACCTACGATTTAGATCGTGACACTTCCCGACGGCTGTATGAGTTCAAGGAGTTCGGCGAGGAGTTTGTGGAGTATGTAGCCAATCTCGTGTTAGATATCTTGACTGAGATTGACGAGGCAAACGGCAGCAATAATCGGTTGGCGCAAAGGCGTGGCGAGATCATGCAGAACTTGCGTGATTGCGGATTTGAGAAGAAAATCCTGCTTGAACGATACTCCAAACTGAGCCGCGACAGAAAACATCGTGCAATGGTCTATAACTGCTTCGGTCAGAAGATGGGTGATGCTCTGAAAGTGGAGATTGTCAACACTGCCACCGGCGAGGTCGTCGCGTCGAAATGGGATGACGAGTTGCCCCGTTGTGCCGACAGTCGTAAGTCGGCAATCAACAAGACAGGTTGGGACGGCGAAACATTCTGGGTCTACATCGGCAGACCGGAACCGTTTGATAGCATCTCGGTGGCATTGATACCAATTCAATGAGAGGAGCGTTATGTTTGATTATGAGGAAATAGACCGCACAGTCCGTGACAACAAACTTCCGCTTCTTAAAATCGAAGGGCAAGAAAAGGAGGTGTTGCTGCAAAGGCTATATGACGCGTTCGTCATTGGCGATCCGCGGGCATTGTGGCTGAGTTTCAAGTATGTTCCGGACAGTATTGATTGCAATATGGAGGACCCTTATTGGCATCTGCTTGATATCATCAATCGTGACACTGTGCTTTATTTTATCATCGACTATTGGAATACGGATTTCGTCATTTATAAAGGCTGTATGTCAGACATACACACTTTTATTGGCGATTGCGACGGGCTTGATGAGTTTTATCTCATGACAACCGACTGTCATGAGCTGTACAGCATCACCGACCACGATGACCTTCTTTATATTGACGTGAACAAAAACAAACTCAAAACACCAACCTGACAGGATGAACCATGTCGGCATAGCAACTTATTAATCATAAATAGTGACACTCATTGAATAAAAAATCATGATAGAATACAAAATCAAATATACCGGTGATAAATTGATATTGAGAAATGCCGTGAGTCGGCTGAGTCGGGTTATGCTCCGGCACAATATCAGTTAGGACAGTGTTATGAGGACGGCATCGGTGTGAGAAAGAACGCCAGGCAAGCCGCCGCATGGTATGCCAAGGCAGAGGAACTTGGTGCAGATTCACATTAAGATTAACAACCGCTTGATATTTTGAACTGTGTAATCGGACTTTAACATTTGAGGTAATGAAAGAGATAAAGCTGTATAAATTTTATCGGAATAAATATGGTGTTGAGCAGCTTTGTGATGCATTGGGGTTCGATGCTATAAAATCAGGCATTGTGCGTTTTCCTACACATCGGGAGTCATTTTACTGCATTATTATGGTGGAGGAGGGAACAACCCGATTAAGGCTCAATGGAATAGAAAAAGTTATCTGCCCGACAGATGTTGTATGCGGACTTCCTGGTGAGGTATGGGAATGGGAAGAGGATCCACGTATAAAGGGAAAAGTTGTGATTTTCGAGCCGGATTTCCTTTTGTCGGCAGTCAAGGATCCGCTTTTGCTTCAACGTCCCGGATTTCTCCGGTCAACAAATCATAGTCCATTTATTTCGGTGTCAGAAAAAGGCTTTTCCCTGATAAGAGATATTATTATAGAGATGATTGAGGAGGTTGCTTCGCGCAATAAATTTTATGATCTTCTTCGTGCCCAACTCTGGCACTTGATATTGCTTGTCGAAAAAGAATATCAACAAGCGGGACATGAGATAAAAGAACTTCCGGTAAGAAATTATGCTACCGGATTTGTGAACCTTGTAGGTGCTGAGTTATACAGGCATCATGACGTGGAATATTATGCGGACCGTCTGTGCATCACGGCTAATTATCTTAATAAAATATCGCATTCTTCTTTAGGTGTGAGCGCCCGTGCTTATATTCAGAGCCGTATTATTGCGGAGGCAAAAAATCTGATAAATATAACCACAATGAATATCAGTCAGGTTGCTAATACGTTAGGTTTTGAAACCGCCAATTATTTCATACGATTTTTTAAGAAGCAAACGGGTATCACTCCCGGAGAATATCGGACTAAAATTCAGTAAATGTTTTGCCAAGACGAGAAAAATGATTGGCGAGCACATTCTGAAACTTTGTATCAATTCGATACCTATAATCATATTTTTACTTGTGACAATAATTATTATTAGTGTCTGATAAGATTTGGTTTCAAATATGCGGATGTGGTAATGCTCTTGCCGGTGAGAACCGCAAGAGTACAATTATGAGCCGTATGGTTTTTGTGAACAGGGTGTGTCGTCGGGAGCTCTCGGAGCGTATGGGGAATGAATGCGTATCTCCGTATCCGGTAGTGACGGCAGCTTCGTGTTGGTGGTCTGTGCACATTGATTAAAGGACCAATTCAAGCAGTCTTTCAGGTCATGCCTGAAACTTAGCGAATTCTCGGGCGACTCCATCTGCTTCCGCACGTCATTACCGGATCGGTTCTGCGAAAGGGAGCCTGTCGGAGTACTCCAACGGCTACGCGCAATCATCATCCCGGCTCTCAAGGCTGACTGTTGCCGGCGTGTGTCAATGCCTTGGAGCGTTGGGCGATAATCGGAGCGCAACCGTGACGGGACTCTCAATCGCAGGTGGATACGGTGGGTTTTCATTCTCGTGATAATTTGTTTTGTCACAAAGGTAGTGTATGGATGGAGGGGATTTACCCACTTTTTATCCCACCTGTGTGATTTTTTTTCGGTGGGGTTGAGGGTGTTGTCGGACATCTTCGATGCCCGTTTGTTTGTGCCGGCTTTCACCGCGCCTCGGCTTCGCCTCGTGGCGGTGCTACGATTGCAATGCCGTTTCACGGCATTTGTATAGTTTTTCCGTGGGCGTTTTGCATTCTGCATTCAGAGCAAGATGAATCTTTCAGATTCGATTGTTTTTTCGCATCTTTCCATGCGTCTCGCCTTTGGCTCGGCGCACGGCTACCCAAAGATTAACCTTTCAGGTTTTTTCTTTTTCGATCCGGTTATGGCGTTTTTCAGGGGCACTCTTTGCAGAGTGCATTTTGCGTATGTGGCATTCCGGGCACAGGTCGCCTGCGGCTCCATGTACCACGGTTATTCATAGGCAGTGTCTTTCAGACATTATGGGCTCTATCTCGTGGTGGCGATTGCAATGCCGTTGCACGGCATTGGTTGACAACATAGTTTGGCTCATCCGGGCAATATGTTGCATTGCTGTTGCTCGGCTTGTTTTTGTGTCGCTCTTTCAGAGCTTGGATTTTTATTTTGCCACATTAAACCCAGCATTCCGCTGACGCTACATACTGGGCTAATCTCTTACGGTCATACTGACCGTTTTGTAGTTGGCGGTTTTGTGGTTTATGTTGATGCAATCTCCGCTGTAAGTTGTTGTGTGCACCGTTTTTTAGGGGCACTCTTTGCAGAGTGCGTTCGGAGTTTGTGGCATTCCGGGCACAGGTCGCCTGCGGCTCCCTGTACCACGGTTATTCGTAGGCACTGCCTTCCAGGCGTTTGTGGTGTTTTTTCAGGGGCACTCTTGCAGAGTGCATTTGGGGGTGTGGCTTTCCGGGCACAGGTCGCCTGCGGCTCCATGTACCACGGTTATTCATAGGCAGTGTCTTTCAGACATTATAGGCTCTATCTCGTGGCGGCTATGATTGCAGTGTCTTTCAGACATTTGTGGCGTTTTCACAGATCTGTGGCGGCAGATGTATTGTCGTTTCACGGTATTGGTTGACAACATGATTCGGCTCATCCGGGCAATATGTTGCATTGCTGTTGCTCGGCTTGTTTTTGTGTCGCTCTTTCAGAGCTTGGATTTTTATTTTGCCACATTAAACCCAGCATTCCGCTGACGCTACATACTGGGCTGATCTCTTACGGTCATACTGACCGTTTTGTTGTTGGCGGTTTTGTGATTTATGTTGATGTAATCTCCGCTGTACGTTGTTGTGTGCACCGTTTTTTTAGGGGCACTCTTTGCAGAGTGCATTTGGGGGTGTGGTTTTCCGGGCACAGGTCGCCTGCGGCTTACTGTACCACGGTTATTCATAGGCAGTGTCTTTCAGACATTATAGGCTATGTGTCGTGGCGGCTATGATTGTGGTGTCTTTCAGGCACTATAGGCTATGTGTCGTTGCGGCTATGATTGAGGTGTCTTTCAGGCACTATAGGCTATGTGTCGTGGCGGCTATGATTGTGGTGTCTTTCAGACATTATAGGCTATGTGTTGTGGCGGCTATGATTGCATTGCCGTTTCATGGCATTGGTTGACAACATAGTTTGGCTCATTCGGGCAATATGTCGCATTGTTGTTGCTCGGCTTGTTTTTGTGTCGCTCTTTCAGAGCTTGGATTTTTATTTTGCCACATTAAACCCAGCATTCCGCTGACGCTACATACTGGGCTGATCTCTTACGGTCATACTGACCGTTTTGTTGTTGGCGGTTTTGTGGGTTCTTTTGTGTTTTGTGGTGGAGATATGTTGCAACTATAGGTTTGCTTTTTATGTAATATGCGATGCTATGCTATGCTATACTATACTATAGGTGTGGGGTATATAGGTTTTTTATTTTTGTCGGATACCAATATATGATGCTGATTATATAATAATGCTGATTATATGATAATACCGGTTGTTATGCATTGTGGAATATGTTGTCGCATAGGTTTGTTTACTCGTTTATTTAAGAGTCCTTTATTGTTCTATTGTTGTCACGTTTTGTGCTATCGTTTCTGTTGAGTTTGTTATTAACTTTGCACGTTGAATAGAATAGTAACAATATACTGAATTGGATCAATGGAAGTAAAGGAAATCCAGACTAAGGATTATCTGACCGCATCTAAGATAGGGCGTTTTGCCATAAATCCGTATGTAGGCTGTCCTCATGCCTACAAATATTTTTATGAAGCGTTTAGAAGGCGACAGAACGGAACTGATTGCCAATGACAAGGCGATATGTGAATGGTGCGATGCCAATGAGGTAAATTACGGTGCATATTTCCATCACGAGGAAGTGATTAAAACTGAATCAGGCAAAATATTGGGAAAAAACAAATGAGATGTTTTTGAATATGTACATATTAATAGATTAAAAGTTAAAATGGTAAATAATATGGAGAAATCAAAAGATGCCGTATGGCGCTATGACAGCAAGGAACAGGAAATGCTTGCACAACACATCATCGGACTTGAAAAAGCCGCATTGAACAAATGGTTCAACGGGGATACATCCGGCTATGACCAACTGTGGTCGCGACACAACTTCACATACTTTGACGCTGTTGTCACAGAACGTATAGACAGCCACGAGGAGATAGAGAAGGTGCTCGCAACGATTGAGGGTAAACTCTTCGCTGACAGCTATGACTTCAAAAATCCCAGAGTACAGTTCTCGGATGATATGTCGATGGGAGTGCTGACCTATCAGTTATATGCAAAAACTACGCTAATCGACATGGCTTACAACTGTATAGAGGTGTATAATAAGGAAGCTGACGGAGAATGGCACGTTGTTCACTCCACATGGTCGTTCATCCGTCCTATGGACATGAACTTTGGAAAAGCTGAGGAAGTAGTGTGACAGTCCGGGAGTGCAAACAAGGTATAATATAATCGATTCGGCTACTCTTTGGTGCTTTTCGCGTCGCTCAAAGAGTAGCCGACCACGCGTCAACCTATATTATTAAACAGCCTCTTAGTTTTTTTAATGACTGATTGTCTTGTTAATCTTGGGCGGAATTAGTAAATTTATAGTGGCTAATTATAATATTGACAAAAGATTAAATAAACATTTGCAAGATTCATCTGTCATATAATATATGGAAAAGAAAAATAGGGTAGGCATATACTCTTCGCCCAAAGAGGAGCACATATCATTGCTGAGATACTCTAAAAGCGCGTGTGGTGTTGACTTTCTGCTCAATACGGCGGAAAGCTCAGAGCGTGAAAGCTGGTTTAATCTGTACAGCAACTATAAGACCGACTTCTTTGAGTTTTTCTTTTTCCGCAAAGCCAACGGTTATGTTATAGTCAATGGAGAGAAACATCAACTGACAGACAATAGTTTATTGATAATATCTCCTTACCAACGGCAGGAATGGCATGCTGATATTGCCGATCTTGACTACACATTTCTTATTTTTCAGGAAGAGTTCATATATAATTTCATATCTGATAAGCAATTCATGTACCGCTTGCTGTATTGCTATCAGAATGAGCATCCGACCTATTTCCGGATGCCGGAACAGGAGATCCTGAATTTTACTGACACACTCGGCAAAATAAAACAGGAACTGCTCAATCCTATTGCCGACAGCTATCACATGATTGTGGCTGTGCTTTACGAATTTCTCCTGCGGCTCAACCGGTATTATGCCGCCCGGTTTAATCTATCAATGCGTATGCCGGTCAATAACTTCGCTTTCGTTTATAAGGAGCTTCTCGAAAAGAATATCCGTAAAAAGCAGAGGGTAAATGACTATGCGGCAATGATAGGCATAAGTCGCGTGGCACTTAACAAGGCTGTAGAGAATGAGTTTGGTGTCACTGCCGTGCATCTTCTCAAGCAAAGGCTCCTTCAGGAAGTGAAGAGCGACCTTTTGTTTTCCGGATTGCCCGTAAAGGAGATAGCATTGAAATTGGGATTTTCCGCACCTAACCATCTCATGCGTTTTTTCAAACAGCAGACTGGCAAAACAATCTCATCTTATATTGAGGAGATGAATAGAGAGGGCTTTTCTTGACTGCGGTTATCAAAATGGTATAAATGGATGCCGTTTTGGTAGTCAGTTTTGATGTTTTGACGCGTTATATATATATACAAACATCAAAAACAGACAATTGTGGAAAACAAGATAGAAATCCCAAATACGCGATAATCCCGAAGGAGATTGCCGGCGAAAGTCTTGCAATCAACGATGGCATTGCCGTGACGCTTCGACATTTATTCGGAAAACCGACGGATGATCTGGCGGCACATGACCCCGACAATGTGTTTGATGCTTCGAGAATGTATTGATAATGAATTAATTCTTATGAAGTGACGGCACTTAGTGGAATCGAATCGCGTGCGGGATATTTTCCAAACAAATCCAGAACAGGCATAACAAATGAGTAATAATTAACTATTTTATGAGCAGACAAGTAATGAACATGGTGCTGTATGGAATGTTGATGATTCTGTCTATTTCGACCAATGCTATGGAGAAAGGGCATTATCTATTCAGTTATTTCACTGACGACACCACTGAAGGACAACAGGTCCGTTATGCAATTAGCGATGACGGCATAAAATTTGTACCGCTTAACGGCAACAGACCGGTAATCGGCAGCGATTCTATAAGCATAAGCGGAGGAGTCAGAGATCCTCATATCATACGCGGTAATGATGGATACTTCAGGATGGTGCTTACTGACATGGATATGAGCAAGGGTAAATGGACGAATAGAGGTATAGTGATGCTTCGATCAAAAGATCTTGTTCATTGGGAGCATAGCAGGGTGCATTTTCCTGAACGGTACTCAGGAAGTGATCCGGCGTGGGCTAATGCGGTATGGGCTCCACAGACAATTTATGATCCATCAGTGAACAGATATATGGTTTACTATTCTCTTCATTCTGATAAATCCGGTCCATATCCAGTGGACAAGGTATTTTATTCTTATGCCGATGATGAGTTCTCAAATCTTGAAACAGATCCAGCGCCACTTTTCGACTATGATGGTCCAAGCATAGATACTGATATAGTGAAAGATGAAAATAACATGTACCATCTGTTTTTCAATACATGGGGAAATGGCAAGACCCAACGCAGGCAATATGTATTCACTGACATACATGACAAAAATACATGGTCATTGCTTCCCGGTCATTTCCAACCCAATGAAAAACGCTCGGAGGGATCAACTGCATATCCACTGTATGAGGGAGGATGGATTTTATGCTATGACTGCTTTCGCGATAAGGAATTTGAATTTTGCAAAAGCGATGATCTCATTAATCTTGAACTAATATATGTGACGGAACCCAATGACAGATTCAATCCAAAACATGGCAGTGTGATATGGATAACAGACGAAGAATGTCAAAGGCTCAAAGAGGCATTTCCTGATGATTGATGCTGTGCATTATCATCCTAACATAAATCGCCAGTATCAATACATTTTTAACCTTGCATTATTTCCAAAGTTAGAACACCTTCTAAGATCGGAAACATAATGCTTATGAAACCAAATTAAAAATATGAAAAAGATTATTTATTTTCTTCCATTGTTCCTTATGCTTGTGGCTTGTGGCAAAGCCGGAGAACAGGACGCAAAAACAGAGACAGCGGATAACACGCTCCAGCTTATCCGCAACGCTACGGTCAAACTTGATTATGCCGGTAAGACTATACTCGTTGACCCGATGCTCTCCGGAAAGGGTGAGCTTATATCAATCATCGGAGTGAACAAGAATCCGACAGTCCACCTTACGATGCCTGTTGAAGATGTGGTGGCTGATGTGGATTTTGTCCTTGCGACACACTCCCATTTTGACCACTTTGATCAGGCAGCCGCCACTGCGATGGCTGATACCCTGATGCTGTATATACAGCCTGCCGACAGCACGGTCTATTATAAGGATTATGGGCTGAAGAACACTCAGGTTATCAACGACATGACAAAGGAAGATAATGTCATAATCCACCGCACTTCCGGTGAGCATGGGCGTGGTCAGCTTAAAGAAATGATGGGGGAGGTTTCAGGATTTGTTCTTCAGGCTGACGGCTGCCCTACGGTATATATCGTGGGCGACTGCCTGTGGACGGATGAAATCAATGCCAACATAGAGAAGTATCAGCCGGATTGGGTTGTGATCAATGCCGGCGGTGCTATAGTTCCGGAATTGTCTCCTGAATTAGGCGCCATATTGATGAATGAGAAGGACGTGGTTGCGATGATTAAGGATGCCCCCGCCAAATGTCGTTTCATTGCCGTTCATTTGGAGGCTGTCGATCACGCTCAGACTACCCGTAGCATTCTCCGCAACGAGGCAGACCATGCCGGAATATCCAAGGATAAACTTTTAATTCCTGATGATGGTGAGATCATAGATTTAAAATAACATTTCTGAAAAATTACGCTATTTTGCAGTGAGAATAAAACCATGCATAGTGTAAGGAAAATAACATATTGAACCCCTGTATAGGAGGACAAAATAGCGATAATAAACAAGCCAACTCGCAGATTTATTGCGAATTGGCTTGTTTAATTTATGATCAGCCTGAGGAAACTGTACAGAATTTATGTTCTGATAATCAAAAGATTATATCAACTAACTTTTACATCTCAAACATTTGAACCTTGCTTGATTTCAGACTTTCTCCGTAATGGTAGAGCCTTCAATCGCTGTGGAGTGCGTGATGATGGAATACTGGTAAAACTTGTCATAGTCCAAATGGCGGTCTATGCCAAGTTTGCGGTATCTCCCTGCTGATTTTTCTAATCCAACAGCAACAGCCGGGCAATGTAGTTGAACTTCCCGTCAAACAACCGACGATAAAAAGTAAAAAAATCCTCCCACTTTTGTTAGATATATTTTTTTTGTAAATTTGTGGTAATTATGCGGCAGTAATAATATACATATTAATACGAGTTAAGAATCCTGTAGCTCTCACATGCTACGGGGAGGTATTAAAAGGTGCGTTTCGACAACGCACCTAATGTAGTATATTATTGCTTAATCAAATGAATATTATAAATTTAGGAATTCTTGCTCACATTGATGCAGGAAAAACTTCCGTAACCGAGAATCTGCTGTTTGCCAGTGGAGCAACGGAAAAGTGTGGGTGTGTGGATAATGGCGACACCATAACAGACTCTATGGATATAGAGAAACGTAGAGGAATTACTGTTCGGGCTTCTACGACATCTATTATCTGGAATGGTGTGAAATGCAATATCATTGACACTCCGGGACACATGGATTTTATTGCGGAAGTGGAGCGGACATTCAAAATGCTTGATGGAGCAGTCCTCATCTTATCCGCAAAGGAAGGCATACAAGCGCAAACAAAGTTGCTGTTCAATACTTTACAAAAGCTGCAAATCCCGACAATTATATTTATCAATAAAATTGACCGTGCCGGTGTGAATTTGGAGCGTTTGTATCTGGATATAAAAACAAATCTGTCGCAAGATGTCCTGTTTATGCAAACTGTTGTCGATGGATTGGTTTATCCGATTTGCTCCCAAACATATATAAAGGAAGAATACAAAGAATTTGTATGCAACCATGACGACAATATATTAGAACGATATTTGGCGGATAGCGAAATTTCACCGGCTGATTATTGGAATACGATAATCGCTCTTGTGGCAAAAGCCAAAGTCTATCCGGTGCTACATGGATCAGCAATGTTCAATATCGGTATCAATGAGTTGTTAGACGCCATCTCTTCTTTTATACTTCCTCCGGCATCAGTCTCAAACAGACTGTCAGCTTATCTCTATAAGATAGAGCATGACCCCAAAGGACATAAAAGAAGTTTTCTAAAAATAATTGACGGAAGTCTGAGACTTCGAGATGTTGTAAGAATCAATGACTCGGAAAAATTCATCAAGATTAAAAATCTGAAAACTATTTATCAGGGCAGAGAGATAAATGTTGATGAAGTGGGAGCCAATGATATTGCGATTGTAGAAGATATGGAAGATTTTCGAATCGGAGATTATTTAGGTGCTGAACCTTGTTTGATTCAAGGTTTATCTCATCAGCATCCCGCTCTCAAATCCTCCGTCCGACCAGACAAGCCCGAAGAGAGAAGCAAGTTGATATCCGCTCTAAATACATTGTGGATTGAAGACCCGTCTTTGTCCTTTTCCATAAACTCATATAGTGATGAATTGGAAATCTCGTTATATGGTTTGACCCAAAAGGAAATCATACAGACATTGCTGGAGGAACGATTTTCCGTCAAGGTCCATTTTGATGAGATCAAGACTATCTACAAAGAACGACCTGTAAAAAAGGTCAATAAGATTATTCAGATCGAAGTGCCACCCAACCCTTATTGGGCCACAATAGGGCTGACTCTTGAACCCTTACCGTTAGGGACAGGGTTGCAAATCGAAAGTGACATCTCCTATGGTTATCTGAACCATTCTTTTCAAAATGCCGTTTTTGAAGGGATTCGTATGTCTTGCCAATCGGGATTACATGGATGGGAAGTGACAGATCTGAAAGTAACTTTTACTCAAGCCGAGTATTATAGCCCAGTAAGTACACCTGCTGATTTTAGGCAATTGACCCCTTATGTCTTCAGACTGGCTTTGCAACAGTCAGATGTGGACATTCTCGAACCGATGCTCTATTTTGAGTTGCAGATACCCCAGGTGGCGAGTTCCAAAGCTATTACAGATTTGCAAAAAATGATGTCTGAGATTGAAGAGATCAGTTGTAATAATGAGTGGTGTCATATTAAAGGGAAAGTTCCATTAAATACAAGTAAAGACTATGCCTCAGAAGTAAGTTCATACACTAAGGGCTTAGGCGTTTTTATGGTTAAGCCATGTGGGTATCAAATAACAAAAGGCGGTTATTCTGATAATATTTGTATGAACGAAAAAGACAAACTTTTATTCATGTTTCAAAAATCAATGTCATCAAAATAACGGAGCGGTCAGGAAATTTCTATACGTCAATATGGTTGGGATATATGCTTATCTCCATTCCTCCCTACATTTCAAAGCGTAGTATAACAATTGGACCTATTTGCTGAAACTTAGAGTAAGGAAGATGAGTTAAAACTAAAATTTGAATATGCCAGAATTATTTATTGATTTTTGAGGTATTGTTTCGGGGTCATGCCGGTTTGTTTCTTGAACATTCGTGTGAAATGCTGTGGATATTCAAAGCCGAGGGAATATGCTACTTGTGCGATGTTGCCTGATGATTTAAGCGCATTCTTCGCAAGTCGCATTACATACTCGCGGATGATGTTGCTTGCGTTATCGCCCGTGTATCGTTTTATGACATCACTGAAATAATTCGGCGACATATTCATCTTGTCAGCAAAATATTGAACACCGGGCAAGCCTTTATCTATCTGCATACCGGCCTCAAAATATTCCGACAAGAGAGCATTGAAACGTGTCAGAATATCTGAGTTCTCTGCTTGCCGCATACTGAACTGGCGGTTGTAGAACCGTTGACAGTAGTTCAACATCGCATCAATATATCCTATAAGTATATTCTTCTGCAAGGTATCATTACCGCTTTCAATCTCCGTCTGTATATGGCGCATGATGGAAGCAATGATATTTCTTTCATCATCCGACATGTGCAAGGCTTCATTAACCTGATAGTCAAAGAATGAAAAATCCCGTATATCCTTTTCCAAGTGTGAGCCTTTGATTAAGTCGGGGTGGAATAATAATGCCCACCCGTCAATCTCAATTAAATCACCCCGATCTTCCCTGCCTCCGATCTGACCGGGAGCCACACATATAAGGGTGCCACTCTTATAGTCGTATTTCCCGCATCCATAAGTTAGGTCATTGGGGATATTCGTGTGCATGAACAATCCATATACCCCATAGTTATTCAGGCTTTGAGGTATCGGAGAGATTTTATCAAATTCAATGACACCAATCAGCGGATGCCGGCTTTCGGCACCTACATGAGAGAGGTAATCTCCCGGTTTGTTGACTTTGAGGATATTTGCCATTGGGTTGATTTTCAATGTGCAAAGTTAGCTATTTATCGTGAGATTAATACAATTCATTGTGTGGATTGTAGAAATTGGTAATTACTGCCAAGCAGGTGGTAATTTCTCCCCGCAGAATCGATATAATTTTGCATCATAAAAATGTGAAATATATGGAATTCTTCAATAAAAATTTTGACAAATGAAATTCTGGCTTTTATCTCTCATCATGATGTTAGGAATATCTCTTACCATGTGCGCGTGTAGCCATGATAACGATGAACCCATACAGAAGGAGGAACCGACACCTGACCCCAATCCGAATCCCACGCCCGATCCGGATCCTGAACCGACAACTGGAAATGGGAAGGTACTCGTGGCATACTTCTCTTGTACAAACACCACAAAGGGAATTGCGGAAGATATAGCCGATATAACCAACGGCACTATTTACCGTATTGAGCCTGAAATTGCCTACACCTCAGCAGACCTGAATTACAATACGGATTGTCGTGCCAATCGTGAGCAGAACGATCCGAAAGCACGCCCTGCGATAAAAGGCGCAGTTGAAAATATCGCGGATTATGATATTGTTTTTCTCGGTTATCCTATCTGGTGGGGTGCAGCTCCAAAGGTGATATATACCTTTCTGGAGAAACATAATCTTGATGGCAAGATTATCGTGCCGTTTTGCACATCACATTCAAGCGGAATAGGATCAAGTGATACCAATCTTCATTCTCTCGCAACAAATGCTGAATGGAAAACCGGCAAGCGTTTCGGTGCAAATGAAACAAAAGCCAATATAAGGAACTGGATTGAAGGATTGAATTTACCCAAAACTGAAAACAAAGATAATTCATGGGCTTTTAATCTTTCAGCCGGTAAAAACGGCTTTGCGCCCACTGTCAGACTTAGCAATGGATACGATATGCCTATTGTCGGATTAGGAACATACAGCCTTATAGGAGAGGTCTGTGTAAATTCCGTGAAGTCAGCCATTGCCGCAGGATTTCGTAAAATTGACACCGCGCACATGTACGGCAACGAGGTCGAGGTTGGAAAAGGTGTGAGGGAATCCGGTGTTCCACGCGAGGAAATATTTGTAGCGACAAAAATCTATCCCAATCAGTTCAGCGATCCCGAGGCGGCAATAGAGGAATGTCTGCGCAAACTCGACATCGGTTATGTTGACCTCATGCTACTGCACCACCCCGGTGCAAATGATGTGAAAGCATATAAGGCGATGGAAAAATATGTAGCCGAAGGAAAAATACGTTCAATCGGAGTGTCCTGCTACTATGTTGACGAGATTAACAATTTCTTGCCACAGGTCAATATCAAACCGGTCCTGGTTCAGAATGAGGTACATCCTTATTATCAGGACACTGATGTTGTGAATCATCTTCACGATTTAGGTATTGTTGTTGAGGCATGGTATCCGCTTGGTGGTCGTGGACATCAGAAAGAACTTTTGAGTGATCCTGTTCTGTCGCGTATTGCTTCTAAACATAACAAATCGGTAGCTCAGGTTATTCTCAGATGGGATTTGCAACGTGGTGTCGTAGTCATTCCGGGGTCATCAAATCCCGCCCACATGAAAGAAAATATCTCAATCTTTGACTTTGAGTTATCTGCTGATGAAATGGCTGATATTGCAGCTATAAACCGCAATGAGAAGCATGATTGGTATTGACATTAAATAGAAAATATTTGGATGAAATGAAAAAAGTAAAGATAACTGTCCTCCGAAACACGTTTAATGAAGATTTGGCAAAAGACTTTGCCATGCCGGGACTAAAAAGATGTTCCGTACATAAAGAGGGTCAGGTATTTTACGCCGGACTCGGAAAGCCTGACGGGTTATGCGATGGGGCGTGGCGAACAATCCATCCATACGTATTTGCTTTGGCAAACGGAGTAAAACATTTTTACTTCAATGATTGGGTCCGTCAGCCGGGCGTAGCAATAACATGTTGCAATGATGGTTTAAGACCGGTATTCTTTAAGTTGGAAGTAACTGACGAGGAGGTTGAATCACCATTCAAGTAAAGAAATGGAACACATTACATTTTCAAATGACGATAAAGTCTGTTCCATCGGACAAGGGACTTGGAATATGGGGCGAAATCCTTTTTGTGAGAAAGCCGAAGCCAATGCACTCTTGACCGGTATTGATCTCGGCATGAACATGATTGACACTGCGGAAATGTATGGCAATGAAAAATTTATTGGTAAGGTTATAAAACCGTGCCGTGACAAAGTTTTTCTTGTCAGCAAAGTACATCCCGATAACGCGGATTATCATGGCACAATCAAAGCCTGCGAAGAAAGTCTGCGACGACTTGGCACTGAGGCTCTTGACTTGTATCTCCTTCATTGGAAAAGTCGATACCCGCTATCTGAAACTGTGGAGGCGATGTGCCGTCTTCAGCGTGATGGAAAAATCCGGTTGTGGGGTGTCAGCAATCTTGACGTTGATGACATGAAACGGATTGATGATATCCCGAACGGGTGCGGCTGCGATGCCAATCAGGTACTCTATAATCTTCAGGAGCGTGGCGTGGAGTATGATTTAATCCCATACGCACAACAACGTGATATTCCGGTCATAGCTTATTCTCCTGTCGGAGAGGGAAAATTGCTTAGACACCCGGTTTTGAAAACCATAGCTGAGAAACACCGGGCAACTCCGGCACAAATAGCTTTGTCTTGGATAATCCGCAACCCCGGAGTGATGGCTATACCCAAAGCGGGATCAGCCGGGCATGTGAAGGAGAACTTCGGGAGTCTTTCAATTTCTCTTGATGCCGAGGATATGGAACTGCTCGACATCTCTTTTCCTGCACCTCAGCATAAAATTCCGCTTGCCGGATGGTAAAAATCAAGGCACATCTAAATGGATAATAAAAACGGCATGACACGACGTGAGGCATTGAAAAGAATGGGAACTGTGGCTATGAGTGCAGCTTTGGTTACCAGTGATTTTGCTTCCGTCAGTGAATTAACAACAGATAAGAGAAACATGAAAATAGTGGCAATCAACGGCAGTTCCCGTAAAGATGGCAACACCGCAGATATGCTGCGGCTCGTTCTTGGAGAACTTGAAGCGGTAGGATATGAAACTGAGTTGATTCAGCTTGCCGGTGAAATAATAAATCCGTGTAAGGCTTGTTTCGCTTGTGCAGGAAAGAAAAACTGCGTGTTCAGTAACGATGTATTTCAGGACCTGTATCAAAAAATGGTTGATGCCGATGCCATTATACTTGGGTCGTCAACTTACTCGGCAGATGTTTCTTCCACACTCAAGGCAGTTATAGAGCGTGCGAGTGTTGTCAGCGATACAAATCCAGGAATGTTCCGACACAAGATAGGAGGAGCAGTTGCTGTCGCACGCCGTGCCGGAGCTATGAACACTATTGACACCATAAATCATTTCTTTCTTAATAAAGAGATGTTCGTTGCCGGATCTACATATTGGAATATCGCATACGGTCGTTTACCGGGTGAAACTCTGAAAGATGAGGAGGGGGTTGCGAATATGAAAAATCTGGGTCAAAATATCGGGTGGTTATTAAGCAGGACTAATGTCCAGCCTGTTGTTAAGGGCAGGATATGACCATCTCGGTATAGATAGCATCGAAGCCGAAAAAGTTTAGGCGGCAAAGCTCATTCTATAATTTTGGATTCATACCGCGTTTCAGTGATGTTTCAAGGAAACGGCTGTCGATACACCGGCGCATCCCCGTTTTTCAGGAGCTTCTTTCTCTTGATGAAGAAAAGAACGCTGAAAGTCGATTTTCTCTGTTGCATGTCAAATAAACATTTTAGGTTTAACTTCGATTTACTGACAAGAGAAGAAAATCAGCGTGCAACTTTGCGAATGTCAGACATTTTCCGGAAAATAGTTGGACGTGGATTCATCAAAATCAAGTCCAACGGATAGTCCAATGCGAAGTGCCTTGTTTTGCCGGATTTTGCGCTGTCGGCTAAAAATCAAAAGTCCCGAAAATCGTTGATTTTCAGGACTTTTTCGCGTTTTGCGTTTCGTTTTCGTGATCCGCCTGGAGCTGCGGAATGTCGCTTTAACTAAGTAGTATTCAGATTGTTGTAATGCCACGCTTTCCGTTGTTCACGAATTGCACACGGCACTATTTCAATGTTCTTCCCGATTATGCCATCAGGGCTATTTACAAAGTTAGTTATAATTTCTGAAATTCCAAAATTCTCAACCTTGTGAAATCCGGTGTTATTCCTTTGCCTTTAAATAATTCAAAAAGGAAGAACATGATACAATCATAAACAATGCTTCTTCACTTGATGGTGTATACTTACCATCGTCATCCATTAAAGCATGACGGATTCCTGTATCCGGTTGATTTGTATAAGCATACAACTTCTCAAACGCAACTTTTAGCATCTTTGGAATAGTAATTCCTTGAGCTTCCATTTTGTTCAATGCCTTGCCCAATGTTTCCTCGTTGGTTTTTTCTCGACAATAAGCTTCTACTGCTGAAATTGACTCTTTAATTGCATTCCGATAATCACCTGTCGGTCTTAACGAATATAATTCCAACGCTTTATTTAGGTGCAAGCGGATATTATTAGAAGTTGTCTGTAAAGCCGTTTCAATAGCGGCTATTTCATTTTCTGAGGTTATCTCAACAACTTCTTTTTGAATTACTCGATAAGCGAATTTATGCCGCTCAAATTCAAAGTTCAACTGTCTAGTAAACTCATCAACGATAGGATGATGCATAGGGTTTCGTTCATACGCATATAAATATTTGATTGTTGCTTCAATAATGTCGAGCTTTTTATACCATTCCTCTTCGCTCTCTATGAAATGCGTTGCAACAATATGATAACCATTATAAGTGTAAAATTCTTTTTCTCTTTTATTTAGAAAGAATACCCAAAGATATTTTTCTAACTGTATGTAACTATCGCTGTCATAAGTCTGTTCTCTCATGATATTGTCTAATCTATCATAACATGAACAGATAGCATTTTGTATTTCAGGCGTAATCCTTTCTCGTATAATTACATCAGATACCTTAACATATCCGTATCGTTCAGAAAATAAAGCCATATGGTTCGATGGATTTAAAAGTTACTAATTTTGATGTGTTTTATTCCTTTGCCTTTCCACTCGATTTGCGCCTCTTGGTCGTTGGTAATAACGAGTAAGTTGTCGCAGTGGAGTTCTTCGGCGGCTTCGACGAGGGCATCGAGTTCGCGCTTGCGGGTTTTCTCGGAGGTCATGTCGTAGCATACTTGTATCAGTTGCTCGACCTTTGTGCCGCGCCGTGTCACGAAATCAATTTCTTTGTCGTTGCGGGTGCGGTAGTAGAATAATGTGTTACCGGGTTCGTAGCCTCGGCGCAGAAGCTCCACGAATACTTGATTTTCCAACAGTCGTCCGAGGTTCTCGCTTAGGTTAAATGCGGTGCTCTGCACAAATCCGTTATCCACAACATAAACCTTGCGCGGAGCTTTCTTCATCAGCTTCAGTTTGTTGTTGAAGCGCGGAAGATAGAAGAACAGGTAAG
>JAMPGZ010000019.1 GCA_023663655.1 Lachnospiraceae bacterium | reverse complement strand
GGTCCATTAATCAATGTGCACAGACCACCAACACGAAGCTGCCGTCACGACCGGTTTCGGGGATACACATTCATTCCCCTTACGCTCCCAGAGCTCCCGACATTTCGCTGACGCAACATAGGGACTGATATCTCACGTTCCTACGGAACTCCATGCCATCTTTTACCAAGCAGATGACACGAGATGACAGGCTCGTTTTATTGCCACAGGTTTATTGAATATTTTATCAATAGTGGATTGTCGTGTCCGGCATCAACATATCGGGATACTGCTGGGTAAATGATTGATGAGGTATTCACATATTCAGGATATACGAGTCCAAGCATTTTTGAACCGTCGGCTCCTATTGTCACGATGTTGTTTTTCCGGTCAGATGGACCGGCGTAGTTCTTGCTCGAATCTTTGTTTAGAAAAATATCGTAATAGATCTGCTTCGGACCTACGCATCGCATATATACCAAACTGTCGCTATCGATGTAGTTCATCACCATCTTGAAATATTCCGGTAGCATGTCCACATTCTGCAATTCTTCGGTGTCTTTGGGTAGTTGTGATTCAGGTAGCGTCTTTCCTCCGAAGTCCAATCTGCATCTCTGTGTCAGTTCTTCGCCGTTGAAGGAATCCAATATGAACTGCCCATAGTCGGGAAGCACGACTATATCTTCCTTGGTTTTGACGAATCGTGTGGTTATTACCTGTGCTCCTTTTTTCTCGCGTAGATTCCTTATACCATCACCGGGTGTATATAATTGGATTGAATACTCTTCGTCGGGAGTGAAAAGCAGATATTTGCCGTCATACAATGGCATGAATTGATAGTATCTCGACATTTTTATATCGGGCAGCGATACTTCATCGACAAATTTCCCGTCAGTTGCACTATATCTTTTAATGCTGATGCCGTCAAGCACTTCAATGAGCGATGAGTCAGCGGAAATGGCAATGTCGCGTATTCGGGCATATTCTCCTTTGCCTTGTCCTTTCTGCCCTGCTTGATACAGGAATTTACCGTCGGAATCAAATGCGTAAAGATTGCCATCCTTATAGTCAGAAAATAAAATCTTTCCATCAGCGAAGATACATTTGTTGGCGAGCGACAGAATGAGAGAGTCTTTAGGTTCGCCGAGTGGAATGATTGTGTCAATCTCCATCACATTCTCCCATCGTGAAAAATCGGCATTCCCGAAATCGACAACAGTATTATTGATATCGTCGCTATCGGCATGATGTGAACCACACCCCGACAACATTAAATCAAGAAACAAGCCGATGACTGAACAGCAAGCAAAGATGTGGAATAATTTCATATTATTCAAGGTATTATATGGTAATAGAGGTCAATGGGCAAATTTAACCATATTTTTCTGACAAACAAGCCTTCTCATCCATTTTTCATCACACAACAATCAATAAAATCATCGCCCGGGATCTGCCAATATGTAAAGGAGGCAGAAGGAGTGCCGGTGGCGGTCACATCCTTCTGCCTGTTTATTTGTGCTTTTTATTTAGGTGCGCTGTTTACTTGCGGTCCTGCGCTTTTTCGAGCTGGTGGCTCACCGCTTCGATGGCGAGGTCGACAGCTTCTTCAAATGTATCGGCGATTTTGCCGGCAAATACGTCGTCCTTCTGCGGAATGGCGATCTTTATAGTCGCTTCCTTGTTCATTGCCGTTTCGGGCTTGATGACGTTGAGTGTTACGGTCACTGTTGATATATTTTCGTTGCGGCGAGCAAGCCGGTTAATTTTCTTGACGATAAAATCCTGAAGTTTCTCTGTTGCGTCAAAGTGGATGGCTTTAATGTTAATGTCCATGGTCTCCTCCTTTTTTTGCGGCACGTGGATGTGCCAGTTCGTAATTATGTTTTAGTTCTCGATATGTTATATGGGTGTACACCTGAGTCGTAGCGAGCGACTGGTGTCCCAATAACTGTTGTACTGAATATAGATCGGCTCCGTTGTTGAGCATATCGGTGGCAAATGAATGTCTCAAAACGTGTGGACTCTGCCGGGCGGCTACGGTGCGTCCGGCGAGGGTGTTGTGGACCACCCTATAGATGAGATTACGGTACAGTGGCTCGCCCGACTCTCTCACGAAAAATTCGTCGGCAGGCGGTGGCGGCACCGTGTTGTCTCTTAGTTCTCTGTATAGTGTGATCATTTCTGAAAGTTCTTCACCAAAAGGGATAATTCTTTCTTTATTACGCTTTCCGAGCACTTTTAGTTCACCTCTTCCTGTATCTACCGCTGCGTCGAGAAGTCCCATCAGTTCAGAGGCGCGGATTCCGGTGGTGTATAGCATCAGCACCATGAGCCTGTCACGCACTTCGATAAAATCCGTAAGGTCAATTTCTTCATTTAAAATGGTGCTTGTCTCTTCCTGTCGCACAAATACCGGCAGAGGCTTGTCGGTTTTCGCCAGTTCAAGTTCGGCGGCGGGATTTGTGTTGGCACCGTGATGTATCATCAGATAGCGGAAGAATGAACGCAGAGCCTGAATTTTGCGGCGTATTGTGCGAGGAGAGTCGCCTGATTTTGCAAGGGAAGCCACCCACAGGCGCAAGTCGGAGGGCTGCACGTCAAGAGGTTGTATGCTCTCGGGCTTACCCCCGGTGGCGAAGTCGATCCACTGCTGAAGGTCACGTTTATATGCAGAAACGGTGTGAGTTGAAAGATTCAGCTCACACCGTATATATGTCAAAAAAGAGTCTAACATAAGCTATTCGTAAACGATGACATTACGAATATAACTCTTTTTTTTGTCAAATGCAAATAAAAAGGAGGGTCTTTTCAGATTAATCCTCGACTAAGCGAAGTTTCTGCACGTAAACAGCCTTCATCATCTTCTTGCGGTTAGTGATGCTGGGCTTTTCAAATGCCTGACGGCTACGCAGTTCCTTTACGATACCGGTCTTTTCAAACTTTCTTTTGAATTTCTTGAGAGCTTTTTCGATGTTTTCGCCTTCTTTTACTTGTACGATGATCATTTTTGTATTTTTGTTTTTGTTTGTTTTTTAGTTTTAATTTAGCGGGACAAAATTACATATAGTTTTCCATTTGGCAAAATTATTTTTTGATAAAGTCACGCTAATTAAGCAGTTATTTTGATTCTTTTTCAACTTCTTTCTCTGCAATGCCTGCAAGTTCGGGGTCAATCATGATGCGTCCGCAGTATTCACACACGATTACTTTCTTGTGCATCTTGATTTCCATCTGCTTTTGCGGTGGGATGCGGTTGAAGCATCCGCCACAGGCATCACGCTGGATGTAGACAATTCCGAGACCGTTGCGGGCATTGTCGCGTATGCGTTTGAATGCCTTCAGAGTGCGCTCGTCGATGCGCGGCTCGATGCTCTTTGCCTGGATGCGGAGACGTTCTTCGTCCTGACGGGTTTCTGACACAATCTCGTCAAGCTCCGATTTCTTGTCGGCAAGAATGTGCTCGCTGTCGGCAAGGCGGCTTTCTGTGTTGAGGATATCGTTGTTGCGTGCGTCAATAGCGCGGGCATACTCGTTAAGACGCTTTTCACTCAACTGGATTTCGAGAGTCTGGAATTCAATTTCCTTGGAGAGAAGATCATATTCCTTATTGTTTCTCACATCATCAAGCTGCTGCTTGTAGCGTGCGATTTTGTTTTGAGAATCATTGATTTTTTCCTTTTCAGAAGCGATGCGCTTGTGGAATTCATCAATTTCCTGACGGTAGTTCTGTACACGAGTGTGCAATCCCTCGATATTGTCCTCAAGATCTTTCACCTCAAGAGGCAGCTCGCCGCGGATGGTTTTGATGCGGTCAATCTCTGAAAGGATTGTCTGTAGCTCATAGAGCGATTTCAATCGTTGCTCTACTGATAGAACTTCGTTCTTGGTCTTGTCTGTAGCCATATTACTTACAAGTAATTTATCGGATTTTTTTCTTTTTCGGAATAATAGAGTGCAAAGTTAGGAAAAATTTTGCTAACTATGTGATAAAAAATATCTTTTGTGCATTTTTCGCTCTCGTAATGTCCTATGTCGATAAGGAATATCTTGGAGGCGAAATCAACGAAATCGTGGTAACGCACGTCGGAAGTGATGTAGGCTTGTGCTCCTGCCGCTATCGCTTCTTGAATGAAAGAGCCGCCCGATCCGCCGCACAGAGCTATGCGGTTCAGGGTGCCTTCAGGGGGAGTGGTGCAACGCACTATAGGTGAATTGCAGGCTTTTTTCACCCGCTCGATGAGCTGCGGCGCAGTGATGCCCTGTGGGAAATTTCCGATGGCTCCCGAGCCTGAATCGGATGCTTGCGGCTGCGGTATGAGCGGGGATATGTCGCTTAGTCCGAGCATTTCGGCAAACACGCGGTTCACCCCTTCAGGGGCGTTGTCAAGATTGGTATGGGCTGAGTAGACGGCGATATCGTTTTTGATAGCCGCTATTGCCGCTTCCTGCTGAATGGTGGCACCGGTGAGCTGTTTCACCCCTTTGAAGAAAAGCGGATGATGGGAAATGACGAGGTTGCAACCTTTTTCGCGAGCCTCTTCGATCACGGCGGGGGTGATGTCGACACATAGCAATGCTCTGCTGCACGGGGCGGCGGCGTTGCCAATCTGTAGACCGGCGTTGTCATACCCCTCCTGAAGGTCAAGAGGGGCGACACGCTCTAATGCGGCAATTATGTCGCTTATAATCATTTCTCTGACAGATCTATTTTAAGGGCAAGCTCATCGAGCTGCTTGTCATCAAGTGGTGCCGGAGCTTCAAGCATCACATCCCTGCCTGAATTGTTTTTCGGGAAAGCGATACAGTCGCGGATGCTGTCGAGACCTGCGAAGAGTGACACCCAGCGGTCGAGTCCGTAGGCGAGACCTCCGTGAGGGGGCGCTCCGAATTTGAATGCGTTCATAAGGAAGCCGAACTGCTCTTGGGCGCGTTCCGGAGTGAATCCGAGGATCTCAAACATCTTAGCCTGAAGCGCGCTGTCGTGGATACGGATTGAGCCGCCGCCCACTTCAACACCGTTCACAACCATGTCATAGGCATCGGCGCGCACGGCTTCGGGATTGGTGTCGAGCAAGGGGATATCTTCTTCCTTCGGGTGGGTGAACGGATGGTGCATAGCCATGAGGCGCTGCTCCTCCTCGCTCCATTCAAACATGGGGAAGTCTACCACCCACAGACACGCGAACTTGTTCTTGTCGCGCAGACCGAGCTGACGACCCATTTCAAGACGAAGCTCGCACAGTTGCTTGCGGGTCTTCATCACATCGTCGCCCGAAAGGATTAGGATGAGGTCGCCGGGATTGGCGTTGAACGCCTGCTTCATCTGCTGAAGCACATCCTGGCTGTAGAATTTGTCTACGCTCGACTTTACGTTGCCGTCGGCTTCCACGCGGGCATATACCATGCCTTTGGCGCCGATCTGCGGGCGTTTCACGTATTCAGTGAGTTGGTCGAGCTGCTTGCGTGTATAGGTTGCGGCTCCGGGGGCACAGATGCCGCCGATGTAGGCTGCATTGTCGAATACTCCGAATCCGTGTCCCTTCATGATATCCATCAGTTCCACGAATTCCATGCCGAAGCGCAAGTCGGGCTTGTCGCTTCCGTAATATTTCATTGCGTCAGCCCAAGGCATTCTGATGAACGGCTCGGTGAGTTCCACGCCGCGCAGCTCCTTGAACAGGTGTTTAGCCATACCCTCGAACAGGTTGATGATGTCATCTTGCTCCACGAAACTCATCTCGCAGTCGATTTGGGTGAATTCCGGCTGGCGGTCGGCACGAAGGTCCTCGTCGCGGAAGCATTTCACAATCTGGAAATAGCGGTCCATGCCCGATACCATGAGGAGCTGCTTGAGAGTTTGGGGTGACTGGGGCAGTGCATAGAACTGACCCGGGTTCATGCGAGAGGGGACAACGAAGTCGCGAGCACCCTCGGGAGTAGAGCCTACAAGCATCGGTGTCTCTATTTCAAGGAAACCTTTGGAGTCAAGATAGCGGCGCACTTCCATTGTCATCTTGTGGCGTAGCTCGAGGTTTTTCCTCACGCTGTTGCGGCGCAAGTCGAGATAACGGTATTTCATGCGCAGGTCGTCGCCACCGTCAGTGTCATCTTCGATAGTGAAGGGTGGCACTTCCGATGCGTTGAGCACATTAAGTGTCTCAGCGATGATTTCAATCTCGCCGGTGGGAATGTTGAGGTTCTTGTTGGAGCGTTCAGCAACAGTTCCGGTTATTTGTATTACGTATTCGCGACCAAGATGGTTTGCCGCTTCACAAAGTGCGGCGTCAGTCTCGTTGTTGAAAACGACTTGAGTTATGCCGTAGCGGTCACGGACATCCACAAATGTCATTCCGCCCATCTTACGGGCACGTTGAACCCATCCGGCAAGCGTCACTTTGCTGCTGGCGTCATTGAGGCGGAGTTCTCCGCAGGTTTTGGTCCTATACATATATATTTTGTTATTACTTAATCGTTGGGTTTTTCGTGATATGTGTGCCTGTTAAGCCTTATTGGCGCGTTTACGTTCGATTTCGTCAAGGATGATCTTGCGCAGACGCAGATGGTGAGGTGTCACCTCCACATACTCATCCTCCTTGATATATTCAAGCGCTTCTTCGAGGCTGAACACTACCGGTGGAATGATGCGAGCCTTGTCGTCAGCTCCGGAAGCACGCATATTGGTGAGCTTCTTGGATTTGGTGACGTTTACCACGATGTCGTTGTCCTTGGCGTTTTCTCCCACTACCTGACCGGCGTAGACCTCTTCCTGCGGGAAGATGAAGAAGCGTCCGCGATCCTGCAGCTTGTCGATTGCGTAGGCGTAGGCGGTGCCCGCTTCCATGGCTATGAGGGAACCGTTGGTGCGGCGTTCGATATCCCCCTTCCAAGGCTGGTATTCGAGGAAGCGGTGAGCCATGATTGCCTCTCCTGCCGATCCGGTCAAAACATTGTTGCGGAGTCCGATGATGCCTCGTGAGGGTATGTTGAATTCGATGTGTATGCGGTCGTTCTGGGTGGTCATTGACACCATTTCGCCCTTGCGGCGGGTAACCATGTCGATGATCTTGCTGGAGTATTCCTCCGGCACATTGATTGTGAGCAACTCGATGGGCTCGCATTTCACACCGTCAATCTCCTTTATGATTACCTGAGGTTGTCCCACTTGCAACTCATAGCCTTCGCGGCGCATGGTTTCGATGAGCACTGACAGGTGGAGCACACCGCGACCGAACACAGTCCACACGTCTTCGTGGTCGGCTTTGCTGACACGGAGAGCGAGGTTTTTGTCAAGCTCTTTGGTGAGACGGTCAGATATGTGGCGTGAAGTGACAAATTTTCCGTCTCTGCCGAAGAACGGTGAATCGTTGATGGTGAATGTCATTGACATTGTGGGCTCGTCGATGGCTATGCGCGGAAGCGGTTCCGGATTGTTAAAGTCGGCAACGGTATCGCCGATTTCAAATCCTTCGATTCCGACGAGCGCGCAGATGTCGCCTGAGCTTACCTCGGCAACTTTTTTGCGTCCCATTCCTTCAAATGTGTGCAGCTCCTTGATGCGTTGACGTGAAATAGTTCCGTCTTTTTTGCACAGCGCTATCTCCATGCCTTCACGCAATGTGCCGCGATGAACGCGTCCCACGGCGATACGTCCCACATAGTTGGAGTAGTCGAGTGAAGTGATGAGCATCTGGGCGTCACCCTCGAGAGTGGTGGGGGCGGGGATATATTTGATGATGGCGTCGAGGGCGGCGTTGATGTTGTCGGTCGGCTTTTGCCAGTCGGTCGACATCCATCCTTGCTTGGCTGAACCGTAGACGGTGGGGAAGTCAAGCTGATCCTCGGTTGCGTCGAGGTTGAACATGAGGTCAAACACCATCTCCTGAACTTCGTCAGGACGGCAGTTGGGTTTGTCGACCTTGTTGACTACAACCACCGGTTTCAATCCCATCTGGATAGCTTTCTGAAGCACGAAACGGGTCTGTGGCATCGGACCCTCAAATGCGTCAACCAGCAGCAGACATCCGTCAGCCATGTTGAGCACTCGTTCTACCTCGCCGCCGAAGTCGGCGTGTCCCGGGGTGTCAATGATGTTGATCTTGCAACCGTTGTAGTTTATTGATACATTTTTTGACAAGATAGTTATGCCGCGCTCTCGCTCAAGGTCATTGTTGTCAAGTATTAATTCTCCGGTGTTCTGGTTCTCGCGGAACAGGTTTCCGGCAAGCAACATTTTGTCGACAAGCGTGGTTTTACCGTGGTCGACGTGAGCGATAATCGCTATATTTCTGATGTTCTGCATAACTTATTTCAATTTCGACTGCAAAATTACTATGTTATTAAACATAAACCAAATTTTTTTCTCACTACCATTCAGTTTGATGCGGTGAATCGCGTCAAGAATGTATCTGGCGTATGTCGTATGGAGTTTCCTGATATACAAAATAGTTGAGCCAGTTGCTGAAAAGCAGGTTGGCGTGGCTGCGCCATCGCACCACCGGCTCCAGGGCGGGATCATCGTTTCGGTAGTAGTGTGCCGGAACTTCCGGATTCATCCCTTTGGCAAGGTCGCGGCGGTATTCGAAGTCAAGCGTTCCGGGGGAATATTCCGAGTGTCCTGTGATGAAGAATTCCCTGCCGTTGCGCGCCATCACCATATACACGCCGCTTTCATCGCTCTCTGAGAGGATCTGTAATCCGGGCACATTTGCAATGTCGGTTGCCGATACGGCGCTGAACCGGCTGTGGGGTACGAAAAATTCATCGTCAAATCCGCGGAATATAGGATTCTTCCGGTCGTTTATGTGGTGAGGGAACACCCCCGAAATCTTTCGGTCAAGCACAATCTTGTCGATGCCATAGTGGTGGTAGAGACCTGCAAATGCCGCCCAGCATATATATAATGTAGAGGTGACATGGGTGCGCGCCCAGTCAAATATCTCCTGAAGCTCGGTCCAGTAGTCGACATCTTCAAATTTCACTTTCTCCACCGGAGCGCCGGTGATGATGAATCCGTCATAGTTTTGGTCGCGTATGTCGTCAAATGTCTTGTAAAATTCTTCGATATGTTCTCGTGGGGTGTTGCGTGACACATGGGAAGTGGTGTCGATCAGATCCAGCTCTATTTGCAACGGTGTGTTGGAAATGAGTCTGAGCAGATCGGTCTCTGTCATTATTTTAAGAGGCATGAGATTGAGAATCCCTATTCGCAACGGGCGTATGTCCTGCGATGATGCTCGCTGCTCGTCGATCACGAAAATGTTTTCTTCGCGAAGTGTCTCAACTGCGGGTAATGAAACTGGAACTCTTACAGGCATGACTTATGATTTTAGAGAAGTGATGATTGAATTAAGCAGGTCGAATCCTTCCTTTCTGCCTGCATTTACGCGGTCAGGGAAATGGGCGTCGCTGCTTACGATGACCGGCACTCCCGCTGAAACCAATTTTGGAAGGAAGCACTCGTTGGGGAATATCCGGGAAGCTGTGTGCCACGCTTTGGTGTTAAGCTCGGCTATGAGGTTGCGGTTGATGACAAGGTCTATAGCTTCGTTGACGCGGTTGCGATACCATGTCTCTTCCTCTATGCCGGGTGAGAAGCATGAGGCGTTGTAGCCTATTTTGTCAAGATGCCCCACTATGTCAAATCCACCGGCTTCGATCATGGCGCAAAGATTGTCATAATAAGCGTTTACGACATGGTTTATGTCATTGTCGAAATACAACTCCATCTTCTTTATGAAAGATTCCGGCTTTCCATCTACGTCAATGAAACCGTCGCCACCCGGAATGAAATGCACTGATCCTATGCGGTAGTCAAGTTGGAGGTCGCGGAAATAGCTGTTTGCCGGACCCCATTCCGGGCTTAGGTAGTCAATCTCCATTCCGGCATATAGGTTTATCCTGTTGCCATATATGCCTCTGAGCCTGTCGACTTCCTGCAGGTATGTCTCTGCTTCCAGGCGTTTCATGTTGCACGGCGATTCAATGGGGAGAGGGGAGTGTGGCGAAAATCCCCAATGCTGAAATCCTTCGTCGATGGCAGCGTTGACCATTGTTTCCATTGGCGCGCGTCCGTCGCAGAACTGGGTATGACTATGGAAATTGTATCTGTCAGTCTTGGATGCTATCTTTAGTATGTCAATCATAATTTCAGTCCTCAATTATGGCTACATTCTGTGCTGATGCGACTTTCTTTATGAACCATCCGGCGGCTAAAGCCGTCACGATAAGTCCTGCAGCTACCGAGATGGTGTAGTCAATGCCGAATCCTTCGGGGGCAAACAGGATGTAGGTGGTGCACACGCAAGTCATGAACATTGCCGGCAGCATCGTGATCCAATAGGCGAGGCGGCGCTGGGCGAGATAGACTGTGCAAGCCCAGAGGGTGAACACGGCAAGTGTCTGGTTGCACCATGCGAAATATCGCCATAATATGTTGAAATCGAGCTGCATGATGACAAATGTCAGGACAAAAATAGGAATAGATACGGCAAGGCGTCGCACTATTGTTTTCTGTTCCAGATTCATGAAGTCGGCAGCGATGAGACGCGCGCTTCTCAATGCCGTGTCACCGCTGGTGATGGGGGCGGCTATCACACCAAGTATGGCGAGCGCGCCGCCAAATGTGCCAAGCCATTCAAGGGAGATGTTGTGGACGAGTCCTCCCGCACCGCCGTTTTCGGCAAGGTATGTGCCGAGATTCTCATATCCACCAGTGAATGCTATCGCTGCGGCTGCCCATATAAGCGCCACGATGCCTTCGGTTACCATGGCTCCGTAAAACACCGGGCGGGCGAGTTTCTCATTCTTCAGGCATCGAGCCATCATGGGCGACTGTGTGGCATGGAATCCTGAGATTGCGCCACACGCGATGGACACAAACATCATGGGGAACAGCGGCATCGTGTCGGCTGTGTCGCTGCGGTTGTATAGCCCCTGAGCGATTCCGTCGGGAATTGTCACATCGGAGAATATCAATACGCCCATTATTCCCGCCGCCATGAAGAGCAGCGCGAACCCAAACACAGGGTAGAGATTGCCTATGAGTTTGTCGATAGGCAGCAATGTGGCGAGAATATAATAGATGAATATTGCGGCGATCCAAAAGGTGACATTCATCCAGTCGGGAGTCATGCCGGCTATAAGTCCGGCGGGAGTGAGGACAAAGACGGCGCCAACAAGAACCATAAGCATCAGAGAGAATCCTCTCATGAGTTGTTTTACCCCGTTGCCGAGTTGCGAGCCTACTATTTCGGGTAGCGAAGCTCCACCCATGCGTATTGAAATCTCACCCGACAGGAAGTCGTGCACGGCTCCGGCAAATATGGTGCCGAGCACAATCCAGAGGAAGGCGGCGGGGCCGTACATTATGCCCATTATCGCACCGAAAATGGGGCCGAGCCCGGCTATGTTAAGGAACTGTATCAGGAACACTTTCCATGTGGGAAGCGGCATATAGTCGATTCCGTCCTGCTTGGTGTAGCAAGGCATCTCTCTCTTCGGGTTGCACCCGATCACACGTTCAACAAGCAGACCATAGATGAAATATCCTGATATAAGAACTGCTAAAGCAATTAAAAAAGTAGTCATTAAAAATGAATGATAATGATGGTGAATTTTATTGGAAGCCGTGGTTTAATTTTCCTGTGAGATCACAGCGTTGGCTTTTTTCTTTAAAATGTCGCGGTCGGTGTCGAGCTTCCTTTCAAGATTCTTGATCGCGTCGATTGAAGAGCGGTCGCCGTTGCGGTATTTAGTTCTCAACTTAAGCAGAGTCTCTTCGTTGGCTTTGAACTCTTCCACAGCGTCAAGGTACTCCTCCATCAAGGCTTTGGCTCTTGAACTGCGGAAATCGCTCATGCGGGTGTAGACGCGTCCGCCCGGAAGCGCGAATGCAAATTCTTTCTTTTTGGAGTTTTGATTAAGCTCGATGCGGTCGATTTTCTGCAAGGTTTCGGCGTAATCTTTTCCATCCTCCCAAGTGGAGCGGTAGTCATTGATGCGGGCTTTCTCCACGAGATTGTCATCGTCGGCATCGTAATTCTTTCTTAGGTCGGAGGGGATGAACTTGTAGATGGTGATAGAGTCCTCCATCTGATTGCGGTCGGTCGCCCACCATCCCACGCCGGTGATCTCGTCAATGGCGAGCATATAGTCGTCGTATGGCGAGTTGTAGGGCATTCCGATGTTTTGCGGCTGAAGGAAGCGGTTGTCTTCCTTGCGGGAGATGAAGATGTCATATCCGCCGATGGATCCCTCGCCATTGTTGGCGTAATATAGAGTGACTCCGTCAGGCATCAGAAACGGGAAGTTGTTGTCGCCTGGGATGTTGATTGCGTCATCAAGTATGTGGGCTTTTTCCCATGAACCGTCAAATAGCTTGTTGGATTCCATGATCTGATACTCATCGTTGTCCGACGGCGCCGCCCACAGCATCACTGTCTGTGTCTCGGGCATGAACACGGTGGTGGGTTCGGCATAGTCGCAATCCTCAGGAAGGATGTCGACTGAGTTGATTGATCCCGCTCCTGATGAGAGGCGGTACATCTTGAAGAATTCTTCGCGATCCACAGCCACGCTGTCGATGATTACGATTTTCTCCACTCGTTCAAGCATATTTCCGGCAAGCCGCACTCTCCGGCGCAGATCGGCGACTTCATCGGGCATTGATTTTTTAGCTTTTTTCAATGCCGCTTCATAGAGGTCGATATATTCATCGGCACCGTCGAAGTCATATTTCTGGAACGCTATTTCCGCAAGATAACGCGGAGCTTCGGTCACCCCTTTGGAATGGGCGAATTTCAATCGTGGAACAGCCTCGTCGTGCCTGCCTGCCTGCATGAGGCACACACCTACCCATTGGTTGAGTGATGCGTCTTTAGGCTTCTTCTTTATTTCCTCAAGGAATGTGGGTAGAGCGCCTTCAAAATCGCCGGCACGGTACATCTCACGAGCTTCGTTAAGAGTTATTGCGGATGCGGAAGATGTCACAAGCAGCAGGGCGGCAAACATTGCCGTCAATATGGAAATATTTCTGGATGACATAAATGTACATTTTAATGCTCAAATATACGCATTTTCCCTGATATGACAAAATCGGTTGAATTTTGGCGGGGTAAATTTGATAAATCGCTTTAAAACACTATCTTTGTCAAACATAATATATGCAGTTAAAAGAATGAGATTTAACAGGATTCTGATACCAGTAGTCATGGCGGCGTTGCCTATGATGCTGAATGCCATCAAGCCGCTTGAGTCGGGCGTAAATGAATATATTGCCTTATTGGAGGCAACCGGACGACAGATGTTCGCGTTTGACGTGAGCGAGTTTTCCGACTCAGCGAGGACTGTGATGATTGAGCTTAGGGAGTATGCCGGCGATACCTTGACTGCAAAAACTATTAAATTTCCGGTAAAGTCGGTTGAATACCGTGATGTTGACGATATGATAATGTCAGGTTTCGATGCTGATGATTTCGAGGATGCCGAGAAAGGCATATTCCGCACATTGAAGCAGATAAATGTGGGGTTCAGCCGTGCTCCGGGTGATAGCGTGGCAACTATAGTCATCGATATTCCGGAGGTGATGACCGCGCCTATAGTCCGTAAACTGCGCCCGGTGACAAATGAAGATGGTGAGCCGCAGTATTTTTATGCACCGTTTGCGTGTAGAGATTTTAGTGATGCGAAATCGGGGGCGTTCACACCGCTTGCCGTGCTTGCTTCCGGGTGGTTTGACCCGAAAATAAATCGGTTGCGCGCCTGTGGCAACGGCAATTCGGTCACCAAGGAGTCTCCTCATTATTTTGTGGTGGGAATCAGCGTGAAAAATAACAAGCGTTAAGGGCGATGTGAAAATTTTTTAATGCATCATCCTACTTTTTGACCTGAAAAGCGTTATATAGACTGTAAGGAAACAAAAAATATTAACAATTTTAATAAAAAAAACGACATGAAACCATTACACGTAGTATTATCAGTTATCGGAGGCGCGATTGCCGGTGCCGCAGTAGGTTTGCTTTTAGCCCCTGAAAAAGGTGAAGATACTCGCGCTAACATTGCACGACTCGTTAAGGAGAAATTTCCCCAGTTGAAACACAGCAAGATAGAGGAAATTGTTGACGAGATTCAGGAATCTCTTGAAGATTAATCATATTCATCATAAAACTTAAATACTATGAGCGATAGTTTAGGACTGATTTCCGCATTTTTAGGCGGAGCGGTAGTTGGTGCTACTGCAGCGATTCTTTTTGCTCCGGAGAAGGGCGAGGATCTGCGTGAGCGCATCTGCAGAATACTGCGTAAGAACGGCGTGGTATGTTCTGAACAGGATGTGGATGCTCTTGTGGCGCGTCTCACCAAGGAGCTTGATGAAGAATAGATAAATGTGTCAATACACATAAACAGATTTTTGACGGTAGGGACGTGCACGGTTGTGCGTCCTTATTGTCAAAAAGAAACGCGGTCAATAAAGTGTGAGGAGAGCTTTGTGTTCTGCCGTTTTTTTTATTCTCCTTCTGATATTTAGGCATATATGGGTGTACAGAACGATGATTTGCGATCGTCAATATCTAACATGAAGATATGGGGCAAGCTTTATCTTGAGAATTTGAAGCTTCTCTCTATCGAGAAAAGTACGGTGCTTTTTGGTCATGCCGCTCTTGCCGGGGTGCTTGCCGTGCTTTCAATAATAGCGTTTTTCTTTATTTCGCTTGCGCTTGTGTTTTTACTCGCTCAGGTGCTTCCGCTCATGTGGAGCTTTTTGATAATGGGAGGAGTGTATGTCATTGCCGGCGTGGTTGCTGTGATATTCCGCAATACGCTGTTCATAAATCCGATATGCCGATTCATGACACGGCTTTTTCTTGCTCCGCCACCCGAATATATAACCCGAACTGAAGAAGAAAAATAGCTATGAAAGAGAAGAATCCAATAGTAGTGCCCGACGACGGTCTTGAAAAGTGGAAAGGATACACACTCGCCGATTTGCGTTACCAGCGTGCCATTAACCATGTGAGAATGGAGATGGAACGGGAAAGGCTTGCCAACAGCATGACACGCCTTAACGATATGAAGAGCAAGTTCACTTTGCCGGGAAACGGACTGCTCCAGAAAGTGTTTGCCGGTTTCTCGATATTTGATTACGCTCTTCTTGCCATCACTACCGGAAAACAGATAAAGAAGGTTTACCGGTTTTTCAAAAAATAATATTGGAGTACAGTCAACACCGTATTGCCTACATTCCTTCAACAGACTCGCCCTCTCCGGGGCTCGTGACGGATTGTGTTGCGATTCCCCGGCTTCGCTTTGCTCAGCCGAGGATATATACAGACCCGTGCCTGGCGGCACTTAGTTCGATCTTTCCGGATTTATTGCCCAAATATTTTCTTATTTTATCGGACATCATAATAGAACTAAGAGCTTGTTTAAACCAAACAAGCTCTTAGTTCTATTATAAGGCGGTTATTTGGATAATTTTTCGGCGAGATACGTTGCCGTATATCCTTTGCCGGCTGCCACAATCTCTTCCGGAGTGCCCTCGGCAACGAGTGTTCCACCAGCTTCCCCGCCTTCGGGACCTATGTCAATGACGTGGTCGGCACATTTTATCACATCCATGTTGTGCTCGATTATTATGACTGTGTGTCCCAAGTCGATAAGACGCTTGAATGAATCCATAAGCGTGTTTATGTCATTGAAATGCAGTCCGGTGGTCGGTTCGTCAAATATGAACATGGTGGGTTCCGGTTTCTCCATCGCAAGGAAATAGGCGAGTTTCACACGTTGGTTCTCGCCGCCCGAGAGGGTGGATGAGGATTGTCCCAATTTAATATATCCCAGTCCCACGTCTTTCAGCGGTTGGAGGCGGCGTACAATCTTTTTCTCCTGATTGCCGGTGCCTTCCGAGAAAAACTCGATGGCTTGGTTGACAGTCATGTTAAGAACATCGTTGATGTTCATTCCACGATATTTTATGTCGAGCACTTCTTGCTTGTAGCGTTCTCCGTGGCAAGCCTCGCAGGGGATTACGATGTCAGCCATGAACTGCATTTCGATAGTGATGGTGCCTTCGCCTTTGCACTCTTCACATCGTCCACCTTCGGAGTTGAATGAGAAATATCCGGCCGAGAATCCCATCTGCTTTGCCGATTGCTGGTCAGCGAATAGTTTGCGTATTTCGTCAAACGCTTTCAGATAAGTGGCGGGATTGCTTCGTGTGGACTTGCCTATGGGATTCTGATCCACAAACTCAATCGCGGAGATGCGTTTCAGATCACCGGAAAGCGACTTGTGGATGCCGGGAGCATCGCCCGCTTCACCGAGATGGCGCAGCATGGCTTTGTACAGGATGTCGCGCACAAGGGTTGACTTTCCTGAGCCGCTGACACCTGTCACCACGGTCATGACTCCGAGGGGGAATTTCACGTCGATGTTTTTTAAATTGTGCTCGCGCGCCCCTTTAACCTCGATGAAATCTCTCCATTTGCGGCGATGGTCCGGAACCGGAATCTCCAATTCATGATTGAGGTATTTCACCGTGTAGGAGTCAGTGGCTTTCTGCAAGTGAGCCACATCGCCTTGATATATTATATTTCCTCCGTGACGGCCTGCGTCGGGACCCACGTCGATAAGATAGTCGCAAGCGTTCATGATCTCCTCGTCATGTTCCACAACTACTACCGTATTGCCGAGTCCTTGCAGCTTACGCAGCACTTCGATCAGCTTGTGGGTGTCGCGTGAGTGGAGCCCTATGCTCGGCTCGTCAAGTATGTAGAGCGAGCCCACAAGGCTGCTGCCGAGCGAGGTGGCGAGGTTTATGCGTTGGCTTTCGCCGCCCGACAGGGTGGAGGATAATCGGTCGAGGCTGAGATAGCCGAGACCCACATCGCATAGGAAGCCTATGCGGTTGTTTATTTCTATGAGCAGACGCGATGCTATTTTCTGTTCAGTTTCGGTCACAGTCAGCTCCTCAAACCATCGCTTGAGGTCGCTTACGGGCATTTTTACGATGTCGGTGATGGTCTTTCCTGCGATTTTCACGTAGGAAGCATCGGGCTGAAGCCGGCTGCCGTGACAGTCGGGACAGGTGGTCTTTCCGCGATAGCGTGCGAGCATCACACGATACTGGATTTTATATTGATTGGATTCTACCATTTTGAAGAATCCGTCGATGCCCTTGAAAGTGCCTTTTCCGTGCCACAGAATGTCGAGTTCTTTCTCGGATAGGTCGCAGTAGGGACGATGCACCGGAAATCCCAGAGATGGCGCCAGCCTTATTAACTCATTCTTCCATTCGCTCATTTTGTCTCCGCGCCAGCACACAACCGCATCGTCATAGACGGAGCGAGTCTTATCGGGCACGATGAGGTCGGGGTCGAGCCCTATGACTTTGCCGAACCCCTCGCAGCGCTTGCACGCTCCGTAAGGATTGTTGAAATTGAACATCAGGTCGCCGGGCTCGCGGAATGTCATGCCGTCGGCTTCAAAACGCTTGGAGAAGTCGTGGCGGTGTATCTGTCGGTTTTCATCCCACACGAGGATGCTCATGTGGTCAAGACCCTCGAAAAATGCTGTTTCCGCCGAGTCGGCAAGGCGGCTCATCTCATCGCCGTCGGGTTGCAGCGACAGTCGGTCTACGAGCAGGTCATATCCGGAGGCGTCATCGGGCAGTTTTTTGTCAGCAAGGAGTTCCTCTATTTCAAAAAATTCGCCATTCTTCACGAGGCGCGAATAGCCTTCTTTGAGATATATCTCCAGTTGCTGTGAGAATTTTCGCCCTTCAGGAAGTGTGATGGGGCTTACCACCGCCGCTCTTGTGCCGGGAGGGTAGGCGGCTGTGAGTGCTGTGACATCCTCAATGGTGTGTTTCTTGACCTCTTCACCCGATATGGGGGAATATGTTCTGCCGATGCGTCCGAAAAGCAGACGCAGGTAGTCATATATCTCGGTCGAAGTTCCCACGGTTGAGCGGGGATTGCGGGTGCTCACTTTCTGTTCGATTGCGATAGCCGGTGGCAGACCTTTTATGAAATCTACCTCGGGCTTTGCCATTTTGCCTAAAAACTGCCGGGCATAGGCTGAAAGGCTCTCCACATAGCGGCGTTGTCCTTCGGCGTAGAGGGTGTCGAAGGCAAGCGACGATTTTCCCGAACCTGACACGCCGGTGATGACGACCAGCTTGTTGCGGGGAATCTCGATGTCGATGTTTTTAAGATTGTTTACGCGTGCTCCTTTTACAAGTATATTTCTTTCTGCCATAAGCTTCTTTTCGAATGAATGTCGGGGAGTGTCGGTTGTGATTGCTGACGTGTCCTCGATGTTTGTAACTTGCAAAGTTACGAAATAATCAGCGTATTGTATAGTTAAAGAAACTGATTTGAATGAAAGGGATATTGTCGATAGGTGCTAACTATTGTTAAAAGGGCTATGTAGGCTAAACTTTTAAACTTAGCGGATGGTTATAATGTAAAATTAACTAAATATTGAACATCATGAAATGTAGCATTCAAACTTTTATTCTCGGAACGCTTGTTGGCGCGTTTGCCGGAATGTATGCAGAGAGATATTCCCGTACAACAATGAAGGGTCGTAAGATTCGTCGTGATATCGATCGCACAGTTCGCAATATCTATGGAGAAGTAGAGCAGGAAATCGGAAAGATTAAGGAAAAAATAGGTAATACAGTCGATAAGGCTGAAGACCTTGTGAAAGACTAACGGAGTTTAGACATATATAATTTTGTAGGCGGATGTTCCTTGAATGGAATGTCCGCTTTTTCTTGTGTAAAAGCTACAGGCTCCCGGCGGAATTTCCGCCGGGAGCCTGTGATATAATAATTAGACTAATAAGACTAATTGGACTAATTGGGCTTATTAGGCGATGGGTTAATCAAAGATGTGTCGCAAGCGGCTGAATATACGCTTTTTCACTGACTCGGTCGCTTGGATGTTTGACGAGTCTTTGAGCGATTCGATAGCCTCTTTTTCTTTGTCGGTAAGGTTTTCAGGCACATACACCATGATGTTTACCAGCTCGTCGCCGGTGCCATATCCTTCGGTAGATGGAAGTCCTTTGCCGCGCAGACGCAGAACTTTGCCGGGCTGTGTTCCTGCCGGAATTTTCACTCTCGCGCGTCCGCTTATAGTCGGGATTTCGACCGATCCTCCGAGTGCGGCAGTTGGGAAATCGAGCATGAGATTATATATCAAGTCGTTTCCGTCGCGGATTAGTTCAGAATCAGGAACCTCTTCTACCACAATGAGCAGGTCGCCGTTTATGCCTCCATGTCGAGCGGCGTTGCCTTTTCCTTTAAGAGAGAGGGTCATGCCGTCGGACACTCCTGCCGGGATTGAGAATTCGACCACTTCCTCCTGCTTGACGATGCCCTCGCCGTTGCAGTAAGTACACTTCTGTGTTATGGTTTTTCCTTCGCCGTTACAGTCAGGGCAAGTGGCGGTGGATGCCATCGGACCGAGGAAAGTCTGCTGTACCTGCTCCACTACTCCCGAGCCATGGCAACGGGAACAAGTGGTGAATGCGGTGCCGTCTTTTGCACCTGTGCCTTTACAGTGCTGGCACTGCACGAACCGAGGTATTTTAAGTTTTTTCGTGACACCTTCGGCAATCTCTTTGAGAGTGAGCTTCACTTTTATGCGAAGGTCGCTGCCTTTGGGCTGACGACGGCGCCGCGTGCCGCCTGTGCTTCCATATTGACGGAATCCGCCGAAGCTGCCTCCGCCGAATATGTCGCCGAACTGGCTGAATATATCCTCCATCGACATTCCGCTTGCATGGAAACCGCCGCCTCCGGCACCTCCGCCGAATCCGCTCGGACCCATATTATGTCCCCACTGGTCATATTTGGCACGTTTGTCGGGGTCATTGAGCACGTCGTATGCCTCAGCCGCTTCCTTGAACTTTTCTTCAGCGGCTTTGTCGCCCGGGTTTTTATCGGGATGATATTTCAACGCGAGTTTCCTGTAGGCTTTTTTCAGCTCTTCAGGAGTTGCGTTTTTTGAAACGCCGAGCACTTCGTAATAATCTCTTTTGTTATCCATCGTGAGTTCTTTATTATTGACCGACGACTACTTTAGCATGACGCAATACTTTGTCATGCAGTTTATATCCTTTCTGAACGGTGTCGATGACTTTTCCCTTCTGAGAATCATCGGCAGCGGGAAACAATGTAACAGCTTCGTGGAACTCTGTGTCGAAATCAGTGCCCGGTGCGGTGTCGAGAGCCTTCACTCCATTTTGCTCCAGATATTTCACCAGCTTGTTATATATAAGCTCGACGCCTTCTTTTACTGCGTCGACACTTGATGCGGCGTTCATAGCCTGAAGGGAGCGTTCAAAGTCGTCGACAATGGGGAGAAGTCCTTTAAGCACGTTCTCGCCGCCGTTTTTGATTATCTCGCTCTTCTCTTTCAATGTGCGCTTTCTGAAATTGTCGAAATCGGCCATTAGAAAGAGGTATTCCTTTTTCTCTTTTTCAAGCTTTGCCTTGGTGTCATCAAGCTCTTGTTTCAGTGCGTCGATTTCCGACAATTCTTCATTGGCGAGATCTTTAGCAGCCTCGGCATCTGCGTTTTCCTCGTCGGCTACGTCGTTTATTTCAACTTCAGGGTCCTCTATGTTGATTTTGCCCTCTTGTTGCTGATTGTCCTGATGATTATGCTTGTTGCTCATATATAGAAATTTTAATTGTTCAAAATGAAAGCTAAATTATGACAGCAAAAATGTTGCCAAAAATCGCTCTTTAGGAAAATCACTATTCAATAATGATAACAACCGCCGGGTTATATCGTTCATTTTCATCAGGACAAAGCCATTTTGCCTGAAAATGTCGCACAGCCGGGAAATCTCTTTGCCAATTGTTCTGACAATCTGTCATAGCTGTCACCTCGGAATATTCCATATACAGCAGCTCCCGATCCGCTCATGGAGGCGTAGTCGGCGCCGAGCGCATATAGTTCTTCCTTTACCGACTCTATTGCAGGGTGTGCCGGAAAAATGGACTTCTCGAAATCGTTGCTTATTTTGTCGCGCCATTCGGTTATGCCTGCTGCGAGCGCTTCATGCAGATTGAATTTCGGCTCGGCAGGTGTCACTCCGCTGTATGCTTCTTTGGTGGAAACGCTTTCTTGTGGCTTTACTATGGCTATTATCTTGTCGGAAAGATCGATTCTTACCGGAGAAAACTCATTGCCTATGCCCTTGGCGAGCATGGGGCGATTGTATATGAAGAACGGGCAATCGGCACCTATTTTCGCTGCGATTGCCGCAAGTCGTTCATCAGAGAGTTCGAGACTGAAAAGTTCGTTCAGCCCCTTGAGTGTGAAAGCGGCATCGGAGCTTCCTCCTCCGAGTCCTGCACCGTCAGGGATGACTTTGTGGAGATATATGTCGACCGGCGGCAGGGGAATCTCTTCGTTCAATGCCATATAGGCTTTCATGACGAGATTTTTTTCCGGAGGGCACTCGACGGTGTTTCCGCTCACGGTGAGTGTCGTTTCAGTACCTTTAGCAGGCACTATTTCAAGGATATCCTGCCAGCCTACAGGGTAAAACAGAGTCTCAAGATTGTGGTAGCCGTCTTCGCGGCGTGAGGTAATGTATAGTCCTATGTTGATTTTCGCGTTTGGGAAAAGTATCATGGGTTCACATTTTGTTGTCTACTGTTGCTTATTCTTCTTGCTGGTTTATCTGTATTGCGCGGCGTTGAAGTTTTATGTCGCAGCCGGGGAATCCGTCTTTGACGAGTGTGTTGCACTCCGGAATATTGTCGAGCGCTTGTGACAATGTCATGGGGAGTACAATGATTTCAACCACTTCGGCTCCGCCTATGATCGCATCTTTGAGCTCTTTCAGGGTGGGAGCATTTTCCATTTTGGAATACTCCTTATAAGTATAGATGGTAAAAGCGGTATTGGCGTTTATTCCACGTCGGTCGAGCAGATATCCGTCGGCAAGTTCAACAGGCAGAGAGTTTTCCGATAAGTCGGTCGGCGCAGGATATGAAACGACATTCTTTCGGTCGGCAGACAAAGTTATCGGCACATTGTGGATGAAGTCGCCATTTGTCCGGTAGACCACCGCTTTCGGGACTGCCGACGACGGGTTGCCTCCGGTGGGGCTTTTAGTCACTATCTGAGGGGCGGCGATCGGTGATTGAGTTTCGGTAGAATTTTTGGTAGAGCTACAGGCGGCGGCACAGAGTGCCGCCGCTGCTATAGCTATGGATGTTATGCTATATGCTTTCATTATCTTTTGATTAGTCGTTTTGTGACTGTTTCACGAGCTGTTGTGATTCTTACAACATAATGTCCTGCCGGATAGTTTGCCACGTCGATAGAGGCTTCGGTGTGGCATGGATTTACGGAAGCCATGCGCATTCCGCTCAATGAGTATATCTCGATGAGTGAAATTTGCTCGGGGGAGGTGACGGTGACAATGTCGGTTGCCGGGTTGGGGCTTACTGAAATCTCGGCTTCAGTCACATCGGTAATTCCGGCAACTGCTTCGGTAAGGTTGAACGCAACTTGGTCGCTACATATGTTCTTGTCGAAGAAGAATGCGAGGAAATAATTGCCTGGGGTGCTGTAAGCTCCCGTCACGGTTATTTCTTGGCTTGAGCCTGCGGTAAGGAATAACTGTTCCGATGAGAGGGCTGTCAATGAACTTACCTCTCCGGAAGTGCGGGGGAATATGTACATCATTACCGGAGAGCTCAGGTATCCCGCAGTGCAGGTCACAGTGGCGCTCACTGAAATTTGGTTGCACGGCATCTGTGGAATGTTGCCGGCAAGTGTTGCTGTCGGGAATTTGATATTGGTAATTGTTAATGATGTTACAGCCACAGGGTAAACAGTGACTTTGGTTCTGTCGCTGATATTTCTGCCTGAGTTGTCGGCGAGCACAAGGTCATAAGTTGTTGGGGTGGTCAGCTTTAAATTAAAGAAATCACCGATGCTTTCAAAATCGAGAGGTTCGTCCGACAGGATGTCAACAATACCGAGTGTGTCAGAGGCTACTGCATTGTTTGTTCCGGGCTTGTATAGTTTAGCTGTGATAATGCCGTGATACTCTGATTCTGTAACACTGAGTTTGGCAGAAATCTTGTAGCTTGATTTTTCATATATGGGGGTGAGGAGTTCGACATTGGTAGCCGACAGATGGACTGCAGAGGTGCGGCTGATTGTCACGTTTTTGGTTGTGCAGGTGGCGGTCAGAACCGGATTGGATATGGGAACGAGTATGTCGTGCCATGTGGCGGTGGTTAAATCATAGAATGCCGGAGTTATTGTGTATGTGCCGTCGGATGTGGGGAATTGTGTGGCATAGACAGGGTAACTTTTAAAGCCGCTTCCGGGAGAAAACGGTATCTCAAGCAGTTCGGTGTCAGAGTACGCGCATTTCTTGTAGGATGTTTTGCCGGTTGAGACATTTGTCAGCTTCAATCCAAAATTCATGAAAACTGTGTTGGGCGACATATTGAAGAATCCGCTTCCGAATGTTATTGCTTCGGTTTTCTGAAACTTTTTGCTTCCGGTTTCGGTGAACATATTGTCAAGCACTGTGAATTCTTGGGATGTCACATAATGTGATTTTGATGGAGCCGGATTTCCTGTGTTCTTTTGGATTCCGAATACAGCCCCTTGATGGAAGTTGTATCCTGAGTTTGAGCCTCCTATGCCTTGTGTTTCCGGAGTGAGCAGGGTGAGCTTGAAATATCCGTCGCTCATGCCTCCCCAGCCCCAGTTGATGTGGAAATATTCGTTTTCGTATCCGTCGCACACGAATTCGTGTCCCGCTCCGGATGCGGTTGAACCGTCATATATCACCGGACGTCGTGCGGCAAGCTCGGCATAGATCATCTCTTCCCATTCCTGTATGCCGTAATAATCCCTCATGAGATATTGAATATTGCCATCATAGTCGAAGTAGTTGATGAGCGCAGGTGCGATGAGGGGAGACGGGGCTCCACTCTCACGGCTTGAATAGTCCATGTCTACGCTGTGTCCGCAGGCTGCCATCAGCTTTGCGACTGCTGCATTTTGGGCTGCTGTGCTGCTTGAGGAGTAGGTATTCGACATATTTGCCCAGTCGAAGGTGATCGAGGAGAAATCCATTGTCAGAGTTTTTGTCTCTCCGGCTGAATTTTCCCATTGATAGGAGTTTGAGCCTTTTCCTTTAGGGGGCCAGTTGTGATATTTCATTACCTGTGCCATCGCGGTGGCGACACAACCGGTCACAGAACGGCTGCTGCCATCCATGGGACAATCGTTGTTGTATGGAGCGTTTTGGTTCCATTGAGTCTTTACCATCGGGGCGATTGCGGTGCGTTGGGTTGTGGCACGGGAGATTGTGGATCCTGATTTTATCGCGGCATCGATCTGTCGCTGGTATTCTTTCAGCCATGCCTGCATATTGTCAGGCAAATTGCCGTAGTCGAAGCTGCCGCTGTCGGCGTAACCTATGAGCGGACTTATGCAATCATCGGCGGCAACGATCATGAAGCCGTCATTTATGCCGGTATTGAATACATAAAATTGATTTATGTTGCTTTCCGATGCAGTGTATGCCAGTTGCATTTTCGATGATTCGACTCGGCTTCCGTGTGTGTTGAGGCGTTCCAATGCCTGTTGGGGTGTCAATTGTTCGGCATTGGATGTTCCGAACATCAATGTAGTCAAAGTAAATAGGAGTAAATATTTTTTCATACGCATAAAATTATTCTGCAAATTAAACAAAAAACATTCAAATTCACTCATAAACAGGCAGAAAATAGCCGTAGGCAGTCTGTTAATTTTCTCGTGATGTAGATTTGTTATGTCGTTTATAGCCTTGCCATGGCTGTTGTGCATAAAATATTTATAAAAATTCACTTGGATTCAATGTTTTTTATTAATTTTGCAGCCGATAAAGAAGAAAACCAATATAATGAAACTAATTGCAGATAGTGGAAGCACCAAGGTTGAATGGTGCTTGCTTGATGGGGGTAAGCCGGTTAAGCAGATTTTCACTTCAGGCTTTAATGCCCTGATGCTTACCGAAGAAGAGATATCACAATATCTTGAAGATGAATTGATATTGCAGCTTGGCGACCTTGCCAATCAGGTGAACGAGGTTTATTTTTATGGTGCCGGATGCATTGATGAAGAGGTGTGCAGGAATGTGCGCCGGGCTATCCGACATAATATAAAGGCTGACACAATCGAGGCGCACTCCGATCTGCTTGGTGCCGCACGCGCGCTTTTCGGCGACCGTGAGGGCATAGCTTGCATTCTCGGCACCGGCTCCAATTCATGCTATTACAATGGACGCGAGATAAAGGATCATGTAAGCCCGCTTGGCTATGTGCTCGGCGATGAGGGGAGCGGTGCTGTATTGGGACGTCATCTCATAGGTGATGTTCTTAAGAACCAGCTTCCTCGTGAATTGTGCGATAAGTTTATGGACGAGTATCGTCTTGAGCGTTCCACCATCATACGCCGTGTGTACAAGGAGCCGTCGGCAAACCGTTTCCTCGCCTCAGTGACACCTTTCTTGCTTAAGAATATAGAGGAACCGGCTATACACCGTCTTGTGCTCAACGAATTCAAATCATTCTTTGTGAGAAACGTGGCGCAGTATGACCATTATCGCAATCTTCCTGTAAGTTTTGTAGGCTCAATAGCCTTCCACTATAAAAATGTCCTCGTTGAGGCTGCCGATGCCCTTGATGCTAAAATTGATGTGATCATCAAGACACCTATGGAGGGATTGGTTAAATTTCATGCTTGAATAACATAGTTTTTACGTCAACCTTATTTGTGCCGTAAGTGTTAATAATGTGATGTGGTTCATTACATTATTACTACTTATGGCTCGATTTTTTTATTTCAGATGGAGAATTGGACGCATTGCGATGCTTTGCGCTCTTTTATTGACAATAGTTCCTGACAGCTTTGCAAGGCAACGTGTGGGGCTGGTGCTTAGTGGCGGTGGAGCGAAAGGCATAGCGCACATAGGTGTCATAAAGGCTCTTGAGGAGAATGGAATTCCCATTGATTATGTTGCCGGAACCTCGATGGGCGCTATTGTGGGCGGGCTGTATGCTGCCGGATACACTCCTGAGGAGATGATGGAACTGCTTGAGTCGAAAAGTTTCAGCTACTGGTCGACGGGGCAGATTGATCCCGAGCTGGTGTATTATTATGCCGTTCCTGAGCCAACGCCGCAGCTTGCCGGATTCAATCTTAATCTTAGTGACAGTGTGCCGGCGAAAAGCATATTGCCGACAAGTATCATCAATCCGCTGCCTATGAATTTTGCGTTCATGGATCTTTTTGCGAAATACACGGCACAATGCGGAGGAAATTTCGATAATCTTTTCGTGCCTTTCAGGTGTGTCACATCCGATGTCTACAGCAAGCATAAGATTGTGTGCAGGTCGGGGTCGTTTGCCGATGCGATAAGGGCATCCATGTCATTTCCCATCGTGTTCCGCCCGATAGAGATGGACGGAGTGCTGGTTTATGACGGAGGCATATATGATAATTTTCCGGTGGATGTGATGCATGATGATTTCAATCCCGACATTATGATAGGTGTCAATGTGAGCGGTCCTGATAAAAAGCCTAATCCTGACAATATCATGCAGCAGGTGGAGGACATGATTATCCAGAACAATGATTACTCTCTGCCCGAAGAATGGGGCATAAAGATGGATGTGCCGGTGCATCAGTTCGGTCTCCTTGATTTTCCTGCTTGCCGGGAGATAGAGAAAATAGGCTATGAGACAGCGGAGAAAATGATGGACTCGATAAAGTCAAGAGTCACGGCTCGGGTGTCAAGCGATGATGTTGAGCGGCGCAGGCTGGAATTTGTGAAGCAAACCCCCGTGGTGGAGTTTGACTCCGTGAAAGTGCATGGCGCGTCGCCGGCGCAAAATGCCTACATAAAATATCTTTTTACAAAAGGAAGGACTGATACATTCGGATTGGAGCGGGCGCGGAACTCATATTACAGGGCTATCACTCCCGGGAAGCTCGGCAATCTTGTGCCTCATGCCATAGTCAATGATTCTACCGGCTTATTCACTCTTGATCTCAAGGCTGAAGTCAAGAATGAATATAAGTTTGGAATAGGCGGTTATTTCAGTACCTCCACCACATCGATGCTTTTTCTTTCGGCAGGATACAATACTTTCAGCTTCAATTCCATCAGTTCGGCTCTCGATGCCTGGATAGGTCAGAGCTATCTTGCCGCTGCGGTGAATCTCAAGATGATGACCAAGACATCTCTTCCGGGATATATTAAAGCTCAGGGAGTGATTTCAAGGAAAAAGACTAATGACAACGAACGTATGTTTTACGATGATGACATAACGGCTGTCATAGGCTCAGAACTTTACGGGCGTGTAGGTTATGGCATGGAGATGGGACGTAGCGGAAAACTTGAATTTGACCTTGGAGTAGGGCGTATAAGCAATCGGTTTTTTAACGGAATGAAACTTTCTGACATGAAGCGTGACCGTGGAACCTATATTCCGGGTCAGATAAGAGCGAATTACCAGTATAACACCCTTAATAATACACGTTATGCCACACAAGGACGCTACATGAAGGCTACGCTTTTTGGCGTATATGGCAGATACTCGTTTTTGCCGGAAAATGACGAGGCGCGTGAGATAAGGGATAATTGCGGACTTGTGCAGCTTGAATTCAATTATGAGAATTACTGGAATCTCTCGAAGAAGTGGGCGCTGGGGTTTGAAGGGAATATTGTTGCCGCATCGGGCAAGATTGGTGATGACTACGGCAGCGCTATCGTGATGTCGCCGGCATTCCATCCCACGCCATCGACCTACAATTCTTTCATCACCGATCTGCGCGCTCCGCAATTTGTGACGGTGGGTGTGCAGCCTATCTATAATTTCGGATCGATGCTGCAATTCCGTGGCGAGTTCCATGCTTTCATGCCGTGGCGACGCCTCATTCCCACAGCTCCCGACCCTCACACCGGAATCGTAGGGGTGAGATATGGAAACTGGTTTTCCGATCCTGAATTTTTCGGTGAGTTGTCGGCTGTCTACACATTGTCATTTGCCCATCTTGCCGCTTATGCCGATTATTGTTCTTCTCCGGGCAATCATTGGAGTTTCGGAATCTCGCTGGGACTGTTCTTTGAGGCCCCTAAATTCATGAATTGACCGATTCTGTCATAAAGTGAAAGGGCGTTCCATCCCGGGACGCCCTTTCGCTGTTTTTGAAGTATTTAATTGTCGTGTTATATTATTAATTTGAGATTTCCTATTGCTTTATTTCGGCGATTGCTTTCAATGTCTCGGCATCCATGTTGCCTTTGATGAAAACAGCCACGACTTTTTCGTGCATGGGTGATATCACAAGTATCTCCGAAAGTCCGTCGCCATGGCGTTTGCCGTAGATGTTTATATTTTTGTTCTCCGACTTCACTTTTGACAGGAGTTCGAGGTCGTTGGTGGCTTCAGATAGTTTGTCGTTCACCTCTGCGATATTGTCGGCATTATCGCATGATATTATTTCCACGCTGTTGAGCTCCTTAGCCGAGCGTATGAAATTGAACTCGCTCGCGCTGTCAAGTGATTCAAGAGATTTCAGCATCGATTTTGACACATAGACATACTCCACGTTGGGGATACGGGCTATTTTTTCAAAATCATTGTTCTGTGCTGAAACTGACATTCCACACAGAAATATTATAGTCGCTGTTAATATGTGCTTGAGTTCAGTCATAATTCAGGTTGGTTGATTTCGTCCTCGATAAATTCATCATTATTTTCATCCTCTGCATCATATTGGGAGAAGTCGATGTCAGATAGTGTTGTGTTGACCTCGTTGAGCAGTGCGTCGGTGCTGTTGAGACCGTCGGACACCAAAAGAAGCGCGCGTCGGGTTTCATTGAATGCGGTTTTGGGGTCGGTCACCTCATAAGGGTTGGGTTCCGAAAGTTTTATGACCCACCCTATGCCGACGAGCAGAGCTGCTACAGCGGTGCAAGCGAGGGCTTTAGTCCATGATTTTTGGCGGCGTTGCTTGCAGTCGAGTCCGACGATGATTGCATCCAATTTCGTGGGGAGGGATGACGGCATTGCGATCTGTGATTCTTCAAGAGAGAGAATTATATCGCGGTCGGCGGCAATATCATCAGGGCACTCTGTCAGCTCTTTCATCAGCGAGACAAGCGCGCGCTCGTCGTCGATGGTGGAATCGCCGGCATAGTATAGAGATAGAAGCCGTCTTATTTCGTCATTTTTCGGTGTCATATTGTACGGTTATATAATTCTTTTAGTCGTTTTCTTGCCCGCGACAAAATGGTGCGGGCATTGTCGTGGGAGATTCCTTTCAGTTCAGCGATCTCGGCGAGTGATAGTCCGGAATGGCTGCGCATCAAGAGTATCTCGCGTTGGAGGGGGTCGAGCTTTTCGATGAGCCGGTTCACTCGTTGCAGTGAGTCCTTAGCATCGATGGCATCAGAGATGTCGGCTCTTTCCTCCGGTGTTTCGTTGAGCTCGTCGGTATTTGCCGTGGTGTTCGCTTTTGATTTAAGCAAGTCGATGGCGGCATTTCTGGCGGCTCTCAGTATGAATGCTTTCGGGCAATCAACACTTGCAAGACGGCTGCGGCTGACCCACAATTTGGTCACAGCGTCCTGAACAGCGTCCTGTGCATCTTCGCTATTGCCGATTGCCGAAAAAGCTATCCGGTACATCAGTTCATATTGAGGAAGCACGATATGTCGAAACTCGGTTGCGTCCATGATCTGATATAAAGACTCCGTTTTTGGGATTTTGTGACAGAAAAAAAGCTGTTTTAAAACAGCTTTTTGATTTTTTCATTTTTTGCCCCAACGCGATTCCTGAAGTGCCTTCATGCGTTCTTCCGACATGTTGTCGCAAGGGTGCCAGAATTTTTTACCTTCTGCCGCATCGGGCAAAAACTGTTGTCGCACGAAGTGGCCGGGATAGTCGTGGGAATATTTATAATTTTTGCCGTAGTCAAGCTGCTTCATCAATCCGGTCGGAGCATTGCGCAGATGCAGAGGCACGGGCAAGTTGCCTGTCTGCCTTACGAAGTCGAGTGCGGCATCGATTGACAGGTATGCCGAGTTGCTTTTGGGTGAGGTGGCAAGATACACGGTGCATTGAGCCAATGGGATCCGTCCTTCAGGCCATCCTATTTTGTGGATAGCGTCGAAGGTGGCGTTGGCGAGGAGCAGCGCGTTGGGATTGGCGAGTCCTATATCCTCCGATGCGAGTATAACCAAACGGCGGGCGATGAACTCCGGCGCTTCACCTCCTTCGATCATTCTGGCGAGCCAATACACGGCGGCATCGGGGTCGCTTCCTCTTATGCTTTTTATGAATGCCGAGATGATGTCGTAGTGCATTTCTCCATCCTTGTCATAGGCGAGCGGATTCTCTTGCAACCGGTCGGTGATCACCTCGTCGTCGATTATGATCTCTTCGGTCGGTGATGTGGATTGCTCCACGAGATCAAGGATGTTGAGGAGCTTGCGCGCGTCGCCACCGGAAAACCGGAATAACGCTTTGGTGCTGTTTACCGTCACTTTCCTCTCCTTCAGTATCGGATCCACTGTCAAGGCTCGGTGCAGCAGCTCATTCAGGTCGTCTTCGTCAAGAGGTTTCAGTACGTAGACTTGTGCGCGCGATAGAAGCGGGCGGATGACTTCGAAGGATGGGTTTTCAGTGGTGGCGCCGATTAATGTGATTATTCCGCTCTCGACAGCGCCAAGAAGGCTGTCTTGCTGGGATTTGTTGAAACGGTGGATTTCGTCGATGAACAGTATGGGACGTCCTTTGGAAAACATGCTGCGTACATCGGCTTTGCATCGCTCGATGACTTCACGCACCTCTTTTACGCCTGAATGCACGGCGCTGAGAGTGTAGAACGGTGATTCGGTGGTTGCGGCGATGATTTTAGCGAGTGTGGTTTTGCCTACACCCGGAGGTCCCCATAGGATGAATGAGGCAACATTGCCTGATTCAATCATTCGTCGCAGGATTGAATCGGGACCCACAAGATGTTTCTGTCCGATATACTCGGATATATTGTTGGGACGTAGTCGTTCTGCCAGTGGTGCGTGCATATTGGATGAGATAATGTCTTTTTAAATGCAAATATAACAAATCGAAAGTGCAGAAACTAGAAAATTCTTGTTAATAGTGTTTAATATGTGAAATTATCATTAGCAAATTGCAAAAATTTTGTTTAACTTTACTCGCTGAATAATTTCGAATGGTTGGATGAATTCTAACCGGGATTTATGCGAACTATTAATGACGCAGAATGTTACTTAAATAAAGGAGGTCAAAAAACGAGTTAAAAAATTGACCGGATTTTATTTAAGAATATTTAAAACTTTTTAGTTATGAGCAACGAAGGCAACAAAAACAATGGATCTCAGGCAGCGCGTACCATATTTGGTATATTCATGATTGTCATTTATGTGGGAATGGGTGTGCTGTTGTTGATTAACTTCTTCCAGTGGGAGAGCGGTCCATGGGAATGGCTTAGATGGACAGGTGGTATTCTGTTTATTGTCTACGGCTTATGGCGCGCTTACCGTCAGTTCAAGGGCATAGATCGAAATATTGGAGACGAGGACTGAATACCCTCTGATTCTGAAAAATGAATAATGATAAAATAATGCGATGAAAATAATGATAAAGGCTCTTGCCTCGCTTGTGGTTTTGTCGGGGCTTCTTTCTTTGGAAAGTTGCCGCAAGGATCCTACCAACACAAGCACCTCAGGCTTGTCCACGATTGTGTGTGACGCGAGCTTCCAGAATATAATGGATCAGGAAATAGATGTGTTTGAGTACACCACAAAAGGTCGTGCCAACATCATCCCGTATTATGTATCTGAAAAAGCGTGTGTGGATTCTCTGCTCGACTTCAAGACTAAGACTATCGTCATTCCGCGAGAGCTTAATCAGAAAGAGGTCGACTATCTGAAAGGTCAGAAGAAGCTTGTGAGAACCAGCCGCATAGCGGTTGATGCCATCGCGCTTATCGTGAACAAGGATAATCCGATCGAGAAATTGAGCATCAGCGAGATTTCCGACATCCTTTCAGGTCGTGTGACCCAGTGGAATGAAATTTCGCCCAATAAACTTGGTGAAATCCAGGTGGTGTTTGACGATGAGGGTTCAAGCACCGTGCAGTATATGCGCGACTCATTGCTTCACGGAGGCAAGTTTGGCGACAACGTGTATGCGCAGCACTCCAATCTCGAAGTGTTCTCGCAGGTACAGAACCGCAAGGGCGCAATAGGCATAATCGGTGTTAGCTGGATCAGCTCGGATATGCGCACCCGCGACCTTCCTCGCGAGGAGCGTATCAAGTCATTGAGCGAAAATGACACTACAGTTGCTGATTTTGATCCTGCCGTGAAGGTGCTCAAAGTGCATCGTGACGACGATATCCATGCCTATAAACCTTATCAGGCATACATATATCAAGGCAATTATCCCCTCTACCGGTCGATATATATGATCAGTACCGGAGTTAATGGAAGCCTGTCCCACGGATTCTTCTCTTTTGTGACCGGAACTATAGGACAGAAGATTATACAGCGCACGGGAATACTTCCGGCTCGTGTGCAGCCCAGAATGGTGAACTTATATTAAATGAAAAACAAATAACATTATAAACCAAATAACAAAACAGATTTAACCGACATGAAATTTAAACTTTTGATGTCCCTTCTCGTAGCCGGGGCACTAAGTGCATCGGCTCAGGGGTACAAGGATGGAGTTGAATACTTCAAGGCCGATCAGTTTGAGAATGCTAAGGAGCTTTTGGAGCGTAACCTTAATGATGCTTCCACTGATAAGTCTGAAGCTTACTATTATCTTGGAGCCATTGCTGTAAAGGATAAGGATTACGCTGCTGCAAAATCCGATTTTGAAAAAGGTCTTCAGGCAAATCCTCAGAACCCTTATAATAAGGTGGGACTTGGTGAACTTGAGTTGATCAACGGAAACGTGAAGGCTGCCGAACAGCTTTTTGATGAAGCTAAGAAGATGAATAAGAAGGATGCCGGCGTGATGGTGGCTATCGGTCGCGCTTATTTCAACGCTGATCCGGTGAAATATGCAAAAGAGATCACTAAATATGACGAGCAGGCTATGAAGGCTGATAAGAAGAACCCTGCAATCTTCATCCTTCGCGGCGACCGCAAGGCTGCTGAAGAGGCTTGGGGCGATGCTGCCGGTAACTATGAGAATGCTATCCTGTATTCTAAGGAGCAGCCCGCTGCCTACGTGAAGTATGCCAACGCTTACTTCAACGTGAACCCCGATTTTGCAATCGATAAGCTTAACGAGCTTCTTGCCATCACTCCAAATTCGGCTCTCGGTCAGCGTGAACTTGCTGAAAAATATTATCAGAACGACCAGTGGTCAAAGGCTGCTGCCGCTTATGGAGACTATATCAAAAACCCCAACCACTTCGTAGAGGATGAGGTGCGTTATTCTGTGCTCCTTTACTATGGTCAGCACTATGATGAGAGCTTGGCTCTTGCCAACAAGCTTCTTGCTACCGACCCGCAGAACTTCCAGTTGCAGCGTATCGCATTCCTTGATATGGCAGCGTTGAAGGATTTTGCAGCCGCTGAAAATCAGGCTCACAAGTTCTTCGCCATGGATAATACCAAGAATAAGTTCACATCCAATGACTATTCTACTTATGCCGAAGTTCTTCAGGAACTTGGCAAGGACTCTCTCGCCATCTTTGAGTATGAAAAGGCTATTGAAGTAAATCCTGACAAGCTCGACCTTTACAAGTCGCTCAGTGCCGCTTATTCAGGTGCAAAAAACTATAAGAAAGCTCTTGAAGTGTTCAAGGCATTCATCGATAAGGGTGATTATGTGACCAACGACCTTGTGACCCTTGCCAACCGTTATCAGAACGTGGCTGCTACCTCGGAAGACGGTTCTCCTGAAAAGCTTGAGGCTATCGACAATGCTATCGCTACTCTTGACAAGGTTATCGAAAAGGTGCCCGGCAATCCTATTCCCGTGCGTAACAAAGCTCGTATCTTCCTCGTGAAGAACGGAAGCAAGCCTTCTCAGGAAATGGCTGACGCTTATCTGGAAGTTGTGAAATTGCTCGATGCCGATCCAGAAAACAAGACCAAACGTACCGATATGTACAGCGAGGCTTTCACTCAGATTGCATCATTCTATGTTTCTGAAAAGAATATGGCAGAGGCTAAGGCATACTACGAAAAATTGTATGAACTTGATCCTACCAACCAAGCTCTTCGCGACTACATCGACAAAATGAAGATCGACTAATCTTCTTCACTTATCAATATGGAAGGAGGCTGTGATTGCACAGCCTCCTTTTATATTATTTCCTCTTATATTATTTCCTCGTAGAGGTGTTAAATCATGCCACGGTAACATTGCCGCGATGCTTTATGTTTATGCACCATGCTGTAGTTGTGAAGCCGATGATTGGAGGGAACAGCGGTCTATAGGACCGCAAGATCTCAGGTATGGAGCGTTAGCGTAATGCCGGGATAGCGGATGTGATATGTTTTTAGCTCTGTAAGAGCGGTGCCGATGTTATCAGTCTTATTAATGCCGTTAATTGGAAAACACTGCAAATTTTCGCTATTCTTGACGAAAAATGCGGTGTAAATATTTGAGAATCAAAAAATATTGTTAATTTTGCGATTGTTGTTTGGCAAGAGTGCTGAATAACAAAACTTTCTCTTGTCGGTCAGCGACCGGAAAGGGAGGGTTAATACATAGAAAAAGGCGTTTTTCCAACGCTGTCTTCGACTCTTGAAACCTGAGAAATTTCAAAACGGAAAGAAGATAGGGCAGAAAGAAAGCGTCCAGGGCAGATTATATAGCTGACCCTTTGGCAGGTTGTAGTGCTACAGCTTGCCCTTTTGGGCTATATATAATCCGTACGTGGGCTGACCGACTGCTTATCCTTTCCGTTAGGCAGTCTCAGGGCCTCAAGAGTGGGATAAGCAGGATTGAGCGACCCACGTCTTTTATTTTATAAACCAATCTAATGCCAAATCCGGGGAGCTATAGGCACACAGCATTCTTATGAAACAAAAATTACGCTTGTATTTGTGTGCGTTTATCGCACTGCTCATCCCGTCATGGCTCATCGCCCAAAGTGAAGTGGAGATTGACGGTCTCTATTACTTTCTTAGCCAAGGTGAAAAAAACACAGCCCAATTGACAAGTAAGTATCGATATTCCGATGAGAATAGCTCCTATGTTAAAGGGCATCTTATCGTTCCTTCCTCGGTGAAATATGACGGGATTGATTACACGGTTAATTCTATAGGTTCAAGCACTTTTTACTATTGTAAAAACTTGCAATCAATTGTAATACCGGCTTCAGTGATTGAAATAGGATCCTCTGCTTTCCAAGGATGCACCAATCTCAAGGACGTAATTCTTCCCGAGAGTCTCACCGTATTGCCTGATTACTTGCTCGAAGGTTGTCAAAGTCTGGAGTCATTTAATATCCCTGCTACAGTAAAAGAAATAGGTAGTCGGGCGTTTATGGCATGCTCGAATTTGAAAACAATAAATATTCCCGATGGAGTTGAGCGGATTGGGAGTTATTTGTTTGATGGCTGTTATCAATTACGTTCGATGGCTATTCCGAAATCAGTGACAACTATAGCGACAAATGCCTTTGCCGGATTTTCTGCAACATTATATAACTGGTCGGATATACTTATAACCGATGAGAATTGTCAGGATTATGGCTTATCAATAGGAGGTAACTGGTACAATATGTATGTGGAAACTGAGCTTTGGGACTATGCCAAATTTGGGGATAATCTGTCTGTAATCAGATATAAAGGGAATGAAAAGAATGTAATCATTCCGGCTGAGTATGACGGCATTCCTGTGACAAAGATAGGGGAGTCCCTATTCAATGCTAATAGAGATACCTATAGTATGGAGATTTTGGAAAATACCAATCTAAATTCAGTTGAGATGCCTAATTCTATTATCACCATAGGTTCATCTGCGTTTTTTGGCTGTGTGAATTTGGAAAATGTTATTTGGAGCAATTCCCTTGAGTCGATCGGCGTTAATGCATTTTATGGATGTAGAAATTTGACTTCACTAGAGTTGGGAGATGCTATTACTTCAATTGAGAGTAGTGCTTTTCGAGATTGTTCAGGAATAACTACGCTCAATCTTGGAAACTCAATTGTAAACATTGGTTATTACTCGTTTAATGGTTGTAAAGGTCTGAGTTCTCTCATTATCCCAAACTCTGTGGTTAATATTGAGTCTGCTGCATTTCAAGATTGTTCCGCATTAACAGAAGTTACATTTGGTAATTCATTGAAATCCATTGGAAGTAGTGCTTTTCAAAATTGTAGTAAAATCAAATCTGTAACGATACCTAATTCGGTTATCAATATTAGTAATAATGCTTTTCAAAATTGTTTGGGGATTGATAATGTAATTTTAGGGAATTCGGTAGAAACAATTGGACAGGGTGCGTTTGAATTTACAGGAATAACTTCAATAAGATTACCAAAATCGTTAAAAACAGTTGGTTATCAAATTGCCAATACGGTAAATTCTATTTATTTATGTGATTTTGACCAATTTTGCAACCTTGATTTGACTGATGCTTTTCCCGGTCATGGTGTAAATAATCTTTATATTAATAATCAATATGTATCAGAATTGGAAATCCCAAATACGGTAAAAACTTTCAAGAACTGGAAATTGGCAATGAGTTGTATTGAATATATTTCAACTGGGAATGGGATATCATCAATTCCAAAATATGAGTATATTTCAAATAAAGTTCGGGTGCTTGAGTTGGGCACCTCGGTAAAATCGGTTGCAGCTGATTTTCCGGAAGCTACTTTGGTGATCTCTCATGCGGCAACTGCACCGACAATTTCCGCTACTACTTTCCCTAAATGTGATTTTGAGCATGATGGAATAATTATAGTGGACGACCTCGCAACCGAGAATGCTTATAAGCAGAAGGCAGGATGGACCGACCTTCGTTTTTCCAATATGGGCAACGTGGCAGAAGTAACAGTCTCGGAATCGGGCAAAATTTCTGCCGATCTTCTGAAAGAGTGCAATATGGCTCCTTCAAAGGTGGTGAACCTCAAGGTGCATGGCTCTATCAACGCATCTGACTTTGAGCAGATGAACAATAATATGATGGCACTCATTCAACTGGATTTGAGCGACGCCTCAATCGAATCGATTCCGGAAAATGCTATGAAAGGAAAGGTTCAAATCACTTCACTACTTCTTCCGGAAAACACCAAAGAGATAGGTGCCGGAGCTTTTGACGGATGTTTTCGACTTAAATCAGCTTCTATACCTGCAAGTGTGAAGTCAATTGGCTCCCGTGCTTTTGCAGGAACTTCCATCAGCGAAGTAGAAATCCCTTATGGCTTACAAACTATAGACGATGAGGCTTTTGCCGACGCACTTGTCGAGAAGCTGACTTTCAACTCAGGACTTGTTTCAATCGGCTCGCGTGCTTTCAAAGGCTACAATCTTAAACAGCGTATTGATCTTCCTGCCACTCTTCAGTCAATAGGAGATGAGGCATTTCTTAATCAGCCTATTACAGACCATTTGACTCTTCCCGAATCCTTGACATCTCTTGGCTCACGTGCTTTTGCGAATACAGCAATTGAATCAGTGTTTATTCCCGGTAAGCTTGACAATCTCGCCTCAGGTTTGTTTGCCGATTGTGCTAACCTTGACCGTGTGTATGTTCCCGATAATATCGAGGTGATAAATTCGTCAGTATTTGAAAATTGCTCCTCGCTTTATGATTTCCGTTTCTCTCAGAATCTTACAGCTATAGATTCCAGAGCACTGCGCTCCACGGCATTGACAAGCATTATAGTTCCTGAAGGCATAACTGAAATATCAAGCTACATGATGGCTGACAATGCATCGCTCCGCAGTGTATCGCTTCCTTCTACAACCACCCGTCTTTATGAGGGAGCTCTTGCACGGTGCCGTGCTTTGCGTAATCTCACGGTGAATGCCATAGAGCCTCCGACAGTTGAGAATTCATCTGTGATATCCGGTATCAACACTGACAAATGCATTCTCTCCATTCCCACTGTATCGTTTGATGATTATCTCCTCTCTAATTTTTGGGGACGTTTCTGCGAAATGCGTAATGATATAGCGGTTGAGATAACAGGAGAAGGTGAAGTTTCAACAGATAATGTTGAAACCGAGACACCGGAAGTAATAGAACCCCAACTTGCTGCTTCGGCTTTCTCCGGTGTTCAGGCAAGCCGCAATGTAGCTCGCAATACCACAACATCGGCAACGCCAATCAACGATGGTTCTACTGTTTTTGTGCCTCGTGACGGAAAAGTACGCTTTATCATCACTCCGAAAGAGGGTGAACAGATTCTTTCAGCAACTCTTGATGGAGTGAATATATTGCCGCTTATTAAAAATGGTGAGTTTGTAACCACCGCCGACAAGCGTAATGGTAAGCTTATTGTGAAATTCAGCGGCTCATCGTCGGCTGTTGAAGATATTGATATGGATCAAAGTGCAGAGGTTGAATATTATGACCTTAACGGTATCAAAGTCGAAAATCCGCAAAACGGTATCTTCATCCGCCGTCAAGGCATGAAGTCCGAAAAAGTGGTGATTCGTTGATGCGAAATCAGGACGTAATATGATAAGCGAGGCTGTGCATTATGCATCGCCTCGCTTTTTTAGAACTTATTTTCCCGCCATACACGCTCAGACCGGCTATATGTAAAGCTGTACTTTGGAAACCGATTATATTGTGTCAGTCGTCCATTTTGACGCCTTTGAAGGTGCCTAACAGGTCGAATTTCAACTCGACGTCGTCGGAAAGTGTGATTTCGTAGCCGAAACTTTTCTTCTCGATTTTCACTATTTTCACCGAGTCGAATTTCTTGGTGACATAATTGCGGATTGCCTTAGGTATAAGTCCTTGGGGCACCGCACGGTTCTTGCAATCTACCGAAGTCCATTTTCCGGCGTTGTTGAACTCAATTTTGGTACCGTTTACAAGTCTCACGTCGTAATCGGTCTTCTTGAGCAGATGCTTGTCCACTTTTATCATACCCACTTTGGCTTTAGGAAAATATTCTTTAAGCATTTCCTGAGCGTTTTGGGGCAGATTATCTCGATTTATGGTGTATTTGTCGGCATAAATCAGTCCTATGCCCATCATGAGGGCTACAAAGCAAATAATGAATCTTTTCATATAAAAATCAGTTGTTTTAAAGTTCATTATATTAACATCTGAAAGGTGCTGAAAGGTCGTTTCGGCATAAATATTCATTTACATCGGGATATTTAGAATGTAATATTTGGCGGGAGATGATTGCGGGACATCGATTTATGGCTAAATTTGTAGAAAAATAATATAAGACTGATATATGATTGATTATATAAGGGGCGAACTTGCCGACTTGACCCCGGCTTATGCGGTGGTCGAAGCTGCCGGAGTAGGGTATGAATTGAACATATCATTGACTGCTTATGCGGCGTTGGAGGGCATGAAACAGGTGAAACTGCTCGTTCATGAGGTGATTCGCGAGGATGCCCATGTGCTTTTCGGATTTCTTGAGGAGAGGGAGCGTTCTATGTTCCGCTCTTTGATAGGTGTGTCGGGGGTCGGAGCCAACACTGCAAGGGTCATCCTGTCGTCGATTCCGGTTGCCGAACTGGAGCAAGTGATTGTATCCGGAGATTATCAGCGGCTTAAAAATGTGAAAGGAATAGGGTTAAAAACCGCTCAAAGGGTGATTGTTGACTTGAAAGATAAAATAAAAGCCGGAGATGATTCGTTAATAATTCAGCCGACGCAAACATCTGATGCATACGAAGAAGCGCTTGCCGCTCTGCTTATGCTCGGATTTGCTCGTCAACAGTCGCAGAAGGTGCTGAAAAAGATATTTGACGCTACTCCTGCTATTAAAGTGGAAGTGGCAATAAAGCAAGCTCTTTCAATGCTTTAGAGAATCTGCGGCATATTTTTGTTTTCGTACAATGCTATAGTGCGGAAACACGCTGAATATGAAGCATAGGTGGAAAAAGATAATGGCTTTTGCTGCGGGGCTTGGCTTTCTGCTGGGGTCCGCCAACGGTGTGTTCATGCACGCGAAGCCTTATCAGCCCGATCCCACCCCGCTTATGCCGCCGCCACCGCCTCCTCCATCGCCGGTGGTGGTCGTCCCCGACTCGTCGGCGACACGGTTTCCCGTAAGCCCGACTTTCCCGCCCAATTATGAGTCACTGGCTAAGGGGGAGTTGGCGCTTGACCTTGCCGATCCTTCCAATGTGAGGACCGAGGCGGAATACGATCCCTCGACAGGATGCTATATAATCTACACCAAGGTGGGCGATCATGAGGTCGCCACGCCGTTCATCCTCACTGCCGAGCAATACAACAACATGGAGATGCGACGGTCTATGCTCTCTTACTTCAACCGCCGCAATTCCGAGCTGGTGGAGGGTAAGAAGGACAAGGAGCCTTTCGACGTGCTCGACATGAATTTTGCCCTCGGCCCTCTTGAGAAAATATTCGGTCCCGGAGGTGTGCAATTGAAAACCCAGGGATCCGTCCAGATTTCTACCGGAATAAAGACCAATAAGACCGACAATCCCGCACTTTCTCTCACATCGCGTCGCAAGACCTATTTTGATTTCGACCAAAAGATCCAGGCAACAGTCAACGCCACAGTCGGCGACCGCATGAAGTTCTCCATGAACTACAATACCGATGCCACATTTGACTTTGACTCAAAAAATATCAAACTCCAATATGAGGGCAAGGAGGATGACATTGTCAAGAATATCGAGGCGGGTAATGTGAGCATGACCACCGGTTCCTCTCTCATAAGGGGTGGTACGGCTCTGTTCGGTATAAAGTCGCAATTGCAGTTCGGTAAATTGACTGCAACCGCTTTGGTGTCGCAACAGAACAGCGAGTCGCAGAGCATCAACACCAAGGGCGGAGTGCAATTGACCAAGTTCAGCATCGATGCCGACAAGTATGATGAGAACCGTCACTATTTTCTTGCCCATTTCTTCCGTGACAATTATGATCAGTTCGCGTCCAAGCTCCCATTCGTGAGTTCAGGGGTGAACATCACACGAATCGAGGTGTGGGTCACCAACAAGAGCGGCAACTATAACCAGTCGCGAAACATCGTGTCGTTCATGGATATCGGCGAAAACCGTGTGCTGGGCAATGACCATTGGATCGCCAATCAGGCACTCTCCAACCCGGCAAACAACTCCAATAATCTGCTCAATGTGATAAAGACAGAATATCCCGGAGCACGTAACATCAACACCGTGACACAGGCGCTTGAGCCGCTGTCGGCTTATGGCATAGAGGGAGGTCAAGACTATGAGAAGGTGGAGAGCGCCCGGTTGTTGCAGCCGTCGGAATACACCCTCAATTCAACATTAGGCTATATTTCGGTGAAGTCGGCTCTACGTGCCGACGAGGTGCTTGCCGTAGCCTACGAATACACTTATCACGGGCAGATATATCAGGTGGGCGAATTTTCATCCGATATAACGGTGAGCGACCAGGCGCTTTTCGTCAAAATGCTCAAGAGCACCACTACCACGCCGAAACTGCCCATGTGGGATCTCATGATGAAGAATGTCTATTCGCTGGGTGCCTATCAGGTGCAGAAGGCTAATTTCAAGATGAACATCAAGTATCTGAGCGACACTACCGGTATTCAGATCAACTATATCCCGGTTCCGGGAATAAGCGACAAGCCGCTTTTGCAGGTCATGAATCTTGACCGGCTGGACTCCAACGAGTCTTCCAACCCCGACGGATTTTTTGACTTCCTCGAAGGCTACACCATACAATCGTCTAACGGAAAGATCATATTTCCTGTCGTTGAGCCGTTTGGCTCGCATCTTGCCGCAAAAATTGGTAATCCGGCGATAGCCGAGAAATATGTGTATCAGGAACTGTATGACTCGACGCTGGTGGTTGCACGACAGTTTGCCGACAAAAACAAGTTTGTCCTGACCGGAGAGTATCAGGCATCGGCAGGCTCGCAGATCAGGCTGAATGCCATGAATGTGCCGCGCGGATCGGTAGTGGTTATGGCAGGCGGCGTGCGGCTTGTTGAAAACAGCGATTACACCGTCGACTATTCGATGGGAATTGTCACTATTACCAATCAGAGTATCATCGATTCAGGGCAAAGCATAAGCGTGACCCTTGAGAATCAGTCTTTGTTCAGCACTCAGCGTAAGACCCTCCTCGGTCTTGACCTTAACTATCGTTTCAACCGGGATTTCAACATCGGCGCTACCATCATGCACTTCTCTGAGAAGGCGCTGACAGAAAAGGTGAACATAGGCGATGAGGTGATCAACAACACTATATGGGGATTGAATTTCGCATATAACACCAATTTCATGTGGCTCACCAATCTTCTCAACAAGATTCCTACGGTCAATGCCACACAGCCATCCACATTGAGTGTGCAGGGCGAGTTCGCTCAGCTTGTGCCTCACAAGCAGAAGTCGGGCTCCAACAAGGGCAGTTCTTATGTGGATGATTTCGAGTCTACTCAAACCGGTATCGATCTGCGGTCGCCTTACGCCTGGACCCTCGCCTCCACGCCCTATGAGGGAGGTAATAATGCCCTTTTCCCGGAAGCGGGGCTGTCAAATAATGTGGACTATGGTAAAAATCGCGCATTGCTGGCGTGGTACTATATTGACCGTATGTTCACTCAGCGCAACTCTTCGCTTGCTCCGGGCTACATAAGTTCCGACCTAAAGCAGCTATCCAATCCTTACGTGCGTGAGGTGAAGGTGACCGAGATCTTCCCCGACCGTGAATTGGGATATGGAGAGACTGATCTTGTGCAGACTCTCAACCTATCTTATTATCCCACCGAGCGCGGTCCCTATAATCTTGACGCGGTGAATATCGATGATCAAGGGGCATTGCTTTATCCCGAGAAGCGTTGGGGTGGTATAATGAGAAAGATGGACAACACCAATTTTGAGCAAGCCAATATCGAGTACGTGCAATTTTGGATGATGAACCCGTTCCTCGACCCTGAGAACCCTAATCTTGAAGGTGGCGACCTGTATCTTAACTTCGGCGAAATCAGCGAGGATATTCTGAAGGATGGATTGAAATCCTACGAGAACGGAATACCGTTTGACGGCAACAACCAATTCCTCACAGAAACCGTGTGGGGTAGGGTGTCGCAACAAAATTCCTTGACCTATGCGTTTGACAACAATGCAAGTTCTCGACTCGTGCAGGACGTGGGTCTTGACGGATTGATAAACGCTGAGGAATTTAATTTTTCCTCTTACTCCAATTATCTTGACCAATTGCGAGCCAAGCTGTCGCCTGCTGCGATTGAGCGGATGCAAGCTGATCAATTTTCGGCGTTCAACGACCCCGCCGGAGATAATTATCACTTCTATCGCGGTCGCGACTATGACGACGAGCGTCTTGGCATTCTTGACCGTTACAAGCACTACAATGGTGTGGAGGGCAACTCACTGTCGCCAAGCGATGCTCCGGAACCGCTCTATCAGTCGGCGCGCACTTCGCCTGATGTCGAGGATATCAATCAGGACAACACGCTCAACGAGTATGAGCGCTATTTCCAGTACAAGGTGTCGATACGCCCCGAGGATCTTGTGGTGGGCAAGAATTACATCACAGACAAGCAGGTGTCATTGGTGCGCACGCGTGACGGCAATGACCAGACCGTAGAGTGGTATCAGTTCAAGATTCCCTTGAGCGATTATGAGAGAATCGTGGGTTCAATCAACGATTTCTCCACCATCCGTTTCGCCCGTATGTTCATGACAGGGTTCAAGGCGGTGACCCATCTGCGTTTCGCCACGCTGGAGCTCGTGAGAGGCGAATGGCGCCCCTACGATTTCAATCTCAACAGTCGTGGTGACACACCTGCCGAGGGTGAGCTCGACATTTCAGTCGTGAACATCGAGGAGAATGCCGGACGCGAGCCGGTCAACTATGTGCTCCCTCCGGGTGTGTCGCGTATCACCGACCCGGGACAGTCGCAGATCACTCAGCTCAACGAGCAGTCGATGTCATTGAAAGTGATAGGGCTGCAGGCTGGCGATGCGAGAGGCGTGTATCGCAACACATCCCATGATTTGCGTAACTATAAGCGTATGCAGATGTGGGTTCATGCCGAGAGCCTCATTGACGATGTCACCAATCTGAGGTCGGGCGAGCTGTCGCTGTTCATCCGTCTCGGATCGGACATAAAGAACAACTATTATGAATATGAGATACCGTTGTCGCTCACTCCCCACATAACTTCGGCTAACAAATATCCCGACAACAGCGAGGGTCGCTATAAGGTGTGGCCATTGGACAACCGCATGGATTTTGCTTTGCAGAATCTCGTGTCGCTGAAAAAAGAGCGTAACAGAGCAAAGAATCAGGAAAACAGCACTGTGAGCTTTACCACGCTCTACACGGGACGTGACCCGGATAATGAGAAAAACCGCATGGCGGTCATGGGCAATCCCTCTCTGAGCGATGTGCGTGTGATGCTTATAGGTGTGCGTAATAATGCCCGTTCAGTGCGTGACGGAATCGTGTGGGTCAATGAATTGAAGGTCACCGACTTCGATGAGAGCGGTGGATGGGCGGCGAAAGGCAACGTGAACCTTGGTATGTCTGACATCGCCACACTGAATTTCGGCGCCCACATGGAGACTGCCGGATTCGGTGGTGTGGATCAGCCGCTCAATGCCCGTCGCATGGATGACTACAGCCAGTACAATTTCGCCGTGCAGGCTGATCTTGGCCGATTTGTGCCGGAGAAGGTGAAATTGCGTGCCCCCATCTATTACTCGATAACCAAGGAGAAGGTTTCGCCCAAGTATAATCCTCTCGATCAGGACGTGCTGTTGAAGGACGCTCTTGACGATGCATCGTCAAAATCCGAACGTGACTCTATCATGAACTATGCGGTTGAGCGTTCAACGGTGCAGAGTTTCAGTATTTCGGGGTTGAAGTTTGATGTACAGAGCGCTTCGCCGAAGCCGTGGGATCCGGCAAACTTCACATTTAACTTCTCTTTCAACAAGCGCAGGGAGATGGATCCCACCACTGAATATGAGAACACCAATGACTACCGCGGATCGTTGCAATATTCCTGGACTCCTTATCTTAAAGGCGTGAAGCCGTTCGCTAAGATTAAGTCTAAGAACAAGAATGCCCGTTTCCTTAAGGAATGGGAGTTCAACTATCTGCCGGCTAATATCTCTTTCCTCACAACTATGTCGAGGTACTACTATGAGCAGCAGACTCGTAGCGAGGTGGATCAGATGTTCAAACTACCTGTCTCGGTGTCAAAGAATTTCCTTTGGGACCGTCAGCTCAACATTTCATGGAATCTCACAAAATCGCTCAATCTTTCTTTCACCTCTAATACTTCGGCGAGAATCGAGGAGCCGATAGGAGCGGTGAATAAAAAATTGTTCCCCGACCGCTATAAGGAGTGGAAAGATACCGTGATAAAGAGCATCCTGCATCTGGGAACTCCGTGGGCGTATAATCAGAATTTCGTGGCTACTTATCGTGCCCCGTTCTCGCGCATCCCTGTCATCGACTTCCTTTCCGGATCGGTGAGCTATAATGCTACCTACAATTGGGACCGTGGCACCGAGATCGAAGGCGTGAAGACCGGAAACACTATCCGCAATCAGGGATCATGGAATTATGACGGACGCATCAATTTTGAAGGACTTTACAATAAGTTCCCTTACCTGAAGAAGGTGAACCAGCGTTTTTCCACAACGCGCCGCAGCACTGTGCCGATCAAGGCAAAGAAATTTGAACGCACTTTCAAGCTGTCGCCCGATACATCGACTGTGATTATCCACAATCTGAGGACTAAAAAGGTGAAGGTCACCGCTACCACTACCGACGGAAAGCCGTTCCCGATCAAATCGCGGGTGAAGGACAATAATTCGGTCGAGATTCTCACTCAAGGCGACAAGAATATAAAGTTCTCTATTGTAGAGTTGCTTAAAGGAGAAAACGATGTTTGGGACAACATCGCCCAGCACGCCACGCGGTTTGGAATGATGATACGAAGCGCCAATGTGAGGGTGCGTTCTTCCAAGTCATTGTCGCTGCCGCTGTTTGGACCTAACATCGGCGATATCTTCGGGCAGAACAATAGCCATGGTCCGTTGGCGCCGGGACTCGGTTTCGCGTTTGGATTCACTGATGAGAGTTACGTGACGAAAGCCAAAGAGCGCGGATGGCTGCTTGTGGACGACGGACAGACTTCGCCGGCGATTTTCTCGCGCACCAATGAGTTTAATTTTGAACTTGACCTTGAACCGATAAGGGGGCTTAAGATCAAACTTACCACCAATCGTACCGATAACCGCACCAATCAGATGCAGTTCATGTATGACGATATGCCGATCACCCGCACCGGAAGCTATACCAAGACCCACGTGGCGATAGCCACGGCGTTGCGTACGGCAAAGGCTGAAAACGGGTATCAGAGCGATGCTTTCGACCAGTTCCTGAAAAATATTCCTATCGTTGCCGAGCGCATCGAACGCAAATATCATGGCACCCGTTATCCCATGGGCGGTTTCATGAAGGACAATCCTAATGCAGGACGTGAGTTTGACCCGGCGATAGGCGGAGTGAACCGTGCCGGCAGCGATGTGCTCATTCCGGCTTTCCTCGCGGCTTACACCGGTACCGACGCATCCAAGATTTATCTCTCGCCATTCCCGTCGTTGTCATCGGTGCTGCCCAACTGGCGTGTCACCTACGACGGGCTCATCCGCATAGGCGGTCTCAACAAGCATTTCAAGGCTATCACATTGACTCATGCCTATCAATGCACCTATTCCGTGGGCTCCTATTCCTCCTATCTGAATTGGATGGGTGTGGATGGAAATCTTGGTTTCACCCTCGACGAACTCTCCGGCGAGCCTGTGCCATCCTCACCTTATAATATATCATCGGTGGCGATTACCGAGCGTTTCGCTCCGCTAATCGGCGTTTCGGTAACTTTGAAAAATGATTTGAAGTTCAATGCCGAGTATCGCGACAGCCGCACATTGACTCTTAACTCTGATGCCGGACAGCTTGTGGAGGCACAGACAAAAAATGTCACCGTGGGGGTAGGATATAAGATTGTAGGGTTCAACACGGTGTTGAAGATGAAAGGCTCGGGACGAGGCATAAGCAATGACCTTACCGTAAATGCCGACTTCTCGGTGCAGCAGAGCCAAGCGCTTATTCGCCGCATTGAATCCAATTATGCACAGGCGACTTCAGGCACGTGCTCGCTGTCGATCAATTTCTCGGCTAATTATGTAATGAGCCGCCGCGTCACCTTAGGAGCCTTCTTTGACCACCAGGTCAACACTCCGCTTATTTCGTCAAGTGCTTTCCCCACCACCAACAGCAGCTACGGCATAACATTCAACCTCAGCCTTTCACGCTAACCCTCCCGGCACCGCTCACCTGCGGCTCGCGTGCTAAGTGTAAGCCTTCCAGGCATTTCCCTCCCCGCAAATACGTACCGACCACGGTTAAACGCTGCCTCCACGCACATTGCTGTCGGATGGTTAAACGTCTGATAAGACGAGCCTTATGCGTAGCGGGTATAGGAAGCCGCAGACGACCTGTGCCCGGACAGCCCAACCTAATGATAATCTCTGCAAAGAGATGCCCTAACACTCTAAGGTCACTATTGACAGAGTGGCAATAGTGCTATATATGCACGATTATGGCGTTAAAATACTTAATTATTGCTGTCCGATAAAAATTTTTTGAAAGAATAAAAAATTAGGGCTGGC
>JAMPGZ010000018.1 GCA_023663655.1 Lachnospiraceae bacterium | reverse complement strand
CCTCGGCTCGGTCGTCGCTTTATTTGGCTTTGAATTGACTTGAGGCATTATTTATTAATGCTCTTGTACTACTCTTGTCTATTTAATCATGTCAATGTCCTTCGTTTTGCTTTGGAGTTCGTTTCGTTCTCAAAAGCGAGTGCAAAGTTATGCGATATTTTTGAAACCTCCAAATATTTTTGCGAACTTTTTTTGAGGAAAATTTGTTATAAAATGATAACTATATGTTTTACAACATATTTCCACAGCATAAAATTTTCACTTTTAACATTCATTTAGAATTGCGTTTCCATCGGATATAGCTCGACATCCAGAAATAAGCCAATAAAATTTTTATTTGCCATGTGCATCCGGAAACGGTGATCAGTGGAAAATTTTGTCGTAGCCTTTCAGAAAATAGTCGCGGGTAAGTTCTTTTGGTCGAAGTATGGCATCATTCCATATAACAATATCGATGTCAATAGGGACAATATGGAGACGCTTAGTTTCTGCATTTCTGCCGCACTCCATCTCCCACTGCTTAGCCAAAGAATTGAGACTTTCCATATCCATGGTTGTCGAACCTGCAATCACACAGTTGACATAACTTCTATCGCCACCGCCCCAAGGGAGTGTTTCATATATTTCCGAGCACTCCTCGACTTGCAGTACCGATTTCAGGTGGCTCAACGTGATTTCCATCTTCTCACAGCGGTCAGAGGAGTTGCTGCCAAGACTTATTACGAAATGATTCATTGCTCCACACCTTTCATCGACAAAGATATTCTCCCACGCACCCGATCCACCTCCATCACTTTCACTTTTACGTGCTGATGGAGCTTCACAACCTCAGCCGGATTGGCTACATATCGGTCGGTCAATTGCGAGATGTGCACCAACCCGTGTTCATGCAACCCTATATCGACAAAGCAGCCGAATGCCGTCACATTGTTCACAATGCCATTCAGCACCATTCCCTCCTGCAGGTCATCGATAGTCTTTACACGCTCGTCAAATTCGAGCACACCTACCGATTTACGGGGATCGCGTCCCGGCTTCTCCAACTCACTTATTATATCCTTAAAAGTGGGCAGTCCGACCGTTTCATTTATATAAGGAGAGAAATCGATCGCGGCGAAGCGCTTCGGATCGGCAATGAAATCATTGACCACGCATTTATGGTCGGCAGCAATTTTCTCGATCAATCCATATCTTTCAGGATGAACCGCGGTATTGTCGAGGATATTGTCGCCCCCCGGTATTCTCAAGAATCCAGCCGCCTGCTGAAATGCTTTTTCTCCCAAGCGGGGCACGTCAAGCAGATGGCGCCTGCTTCTGAAATCGCCGTGTTCCGAGCGATAGTTCACAATGCTTGCCGCCAATGCCGGTCCTATTCCTGATACGTGAGCGAGCAATTCCTTAGAAGCCGTGTTCAAGTCGACTCCCACCGAATTCACACAACTTTCGACCGTATAGTCAAGCGCCTCTTTCAATTTAGCCTGATCCACATCGTGCTGATATTGCCCCACTCCAATGGATTTGGGTTCTATCTTGACGAGTTCGGCAAGCGGATCAATAAGACGGCGCCCGATAGACACCGCTCCACGCACCGTCACATCGTAGTCAGGAAACTCCTCACGCGCTATCTTAGATGCAGAATATACCGACGCACCATTTTCATTCACGATGAATATCTTCACCTCACGCGGATAGCGTATGGAACTGAAGAAATTTTCAGTTTCCCGGCTTGCCGTTCCACTCCCTATCGCAATCGCCTCAATGCGATATACCTCAACCAGACGGCTCACCTTAGCCGCAGCCCCTCGACGATCATTCTTCGGAGGATTGGGATATATGACTTCCGTGTGAAGCAGATCGCCATTGGAATCCAGACACACGAGCTTGCAACCGGTACGGAATCCTGGATCGACGGCAAGCACTCTTTTGTGTCCCAATGGCGGCGCCAACAGCAACTGCCTTACATTGTCGGCAAACATAGCTATCGCCACATCATCAGCTTTCTCTTTCGCCGCAGCAAGAAGTTCCGTTTCAATTGACGACCGCAGCAACCGGCGATAACCATCTTTCACAGCATTCCGAATAAACTCCGCGACTTTCCTGTGAGCCGAAGGCTTAACAAACATCGACACCAATTTATCAATCACCTCATCGTCATCGACAGATAAAGACATCTTGAGAAATCCTTCCGAGGCTCCACGCATCACCGCAAGCAGTCTATGGGATGATATCGAGCGTAGAGGGGAGGAATAGCTGAAATAATTCTCGTATTTGGCTCCATCGGTTTCTTTTCCTGCCACCACTCTTGATGAGAACACCGCCGTGCGGTTATATCTCGCTCTTACCGCTGCCCTGGCTCTTTCGCTTTCACTGACCCACTCGGCTATTATATCGGCAGCCCCGGCAAGCGCGGCTCCTTCATCGGCAATTTCACCTTTCACGAATCTCGCAGCCGCGTCGGCAGGATCAGAGATATTCTGCGCCATTATAATTTTTGCCAAGGGTTCGAGCCCTCTATCGACAGCCACTTTCGCACGAGTGCGTCTTTTGGGACGGAACGGCATATATATGTCCTCCAACTGAGCGGAATCGAAAGTCCCTGCAATGCGTTTTTCCAATTCGGGAGTCAATTTTCCAAGCTGTCCGATGGTCGACAAGATGGTCTCTTTTCGTTTTTCAATGTTCACAAGCGAGTCATAACGCAGCTTAATATCGTGAACTTTCACTTCGTCCAGCCCGCCAGTCGCTTCTTTACGGTATCGGCTTATGAAAGGTATTGTGGCTCCATCGTCAAGCAGCTTGAGTGTATTTGACACCGATTTATGGTCAAGTCCAAGCTCCCCGGCGATGATTTTAGAAAAATCAGAAATCATAATAAAAAATAGACAGTGGGCTATTTTGCCCGTTTAAGGGTGATCAGCGTTATTTCGGGGGTAGCGCCTATACGTGCAGGAATAGCTACCGTGCCTAAGCCGATGTTCACATAGAGCTTGCGTTCACCCGACTTATCACCGTATTCCCCGCCCCAAGTGTCATAACGCCATTTAGAGGGCGACCAATTTCCAATCTGCATCTGCATAGCGTGGGTGTGCCCCGACAAAGCAAGACCGATATTGACAGTGTCATTGTCGGCAACCTTTTCCACCCAGTGCATAGGATTGTGGGTGAGAAGAATCTTAAAAATGCTATCGGACTGACATGGATAAGCCTTGTCCAAGTCACCGTAGACATTGAACGGTGGCTCGCCCCAATTTTCCACGCCTATAAGCGCTATTGAATCGGCACCTTCATGGAGATACACGGTTTCATTGTTCAGGAGGTTCCACCCCATCCCACCCTGCAAGGACTTCATTTTTTCAAGATTCTCCGCTTTATCTTCCTCCGACTTCCAAGTGCTGTAGTCGCCGTAGTCATGGTTTCCCAAAATCGAGAAAACCCCATCAGGAGCATGAAGGCGGCTCAACGGTTTCACAAACGGCAGCAGTTCATCAGTGCGCCTGTTCACAATATCGCCGGTAAAGAAAATCGCGTCAGCGCCGAGTCCGTTCATCACATCGACCACTTCGCTTACAAAGGCGGTGTCAGAGCCGTAGGTGCCCACATGGAAATCGGAAAACTGCACTATTTTATATCCGTCGAAATCCTCGGGGAGACCGGCGAACTCAATTTCCACCTCCTTGACCTGGTAACTGATGCGATTGACAATAGCCGCCCACCACATCACTATGAATACCAATACCGCCACTGTAGCCGCTATCGGCTGGAAGAAGTTCCACCGACGCCGTGAACGCCACAATGCGGGAATCGCCCTGATGGAGCTTATAATGCAGTAAAGATACTTCGGGATATAGATGGTACAGTAGCCGTAAAGCATCCACATCACGCAGTTGAGCGTGGCATCACTTCCGGATCGACGAGGCAGACACACAGCTACGATCACAAATATAAGCATGAACAGAGAACTCCAAGCATATACCACGCCCTGCCAACGCCGCTTAGACGCTGCCACGATCTGTTTCCAGATATAGTAATCAACAAAAATGCCTATCAGTATAAGCACGGTAACAATCAACACAGGGAGTCTCATAATCAACTTAGTATTATTTATCCATAATGCTGCTGCAGGAATCATGACATTGGTCACGCGCCTGTAGCTTGTTTCTCAACGGGTTGGCATACATGGTGAGCATCATCTGATACAGATAGTCCTTATCCTCGGCGGTGAGCTCCGGAATGTCAACCTTGGTCAACTGGTTCTGGATATAGTTTTCAAAATCCCGAGCTTCGCCATCGGAATATTTCGCAGCAAATTCATCGGTGTTATACAACTTATCATAAGCCACATAATTAATCGGGAAAATCTCATAGCCGGAATGAATCTGACAGTCGACTATATTGCATATTTCCCTCGCCATGGCGCTCTTATCCATCTCAGGATCCAGATCCTTAATCATCTCACTGATGGGGCATCCCACTGTAAAATGCACCCGACCCTTATTGCGAAGCAACCCTGTTTCCATAGCAAACAGGTCATCACGCTGCGATTTCTTAAACTCAGGATCATTGCGGCGCAGAAGGAATTCGCGGGCTTTCAGATAATCATTCGGGTCATATTCATAGGATATCGACACCGGCATGAGGTTTATCTCCGAGATGTTACCCTTGAAGTCCTTGTTTCCTGCAAGCGCCAGCATCTTAATGAGGCTGTCCTGCGCCATGTCACTTGAATCCTTGCTTCTGCCTTGCCGCTCTGCGATCCACACCGACTGATTTTCAGTTCCGACGGTGTAGTGAATGTATTCCGAGAGCTCCTTTGCAGCCTCAAGAGCCTTCACCCTTGGGAGATCGCGCTTGACAATGAAGCTCTTGTTCAATCTCACAAGGTCGTTGATCCACTCATATATGAGCAGATTGTTTCCGATAGCCACCTGAGTGGTTGGGTAGTCAGCCCTAAGGAAACACAGGTTCAGGAAAGAGGTATCGAGCACGATATCACGATGGTTGGTGATAAAAGTGTATGCCTTGGACGGATCCACCCGGTCCAATCCTTCGATGGAAACTCCGGAAGTGGTCTTCGCGGCAAGCATCTCCAGGAAAGGAGCCATTATTTTCTTCTGAAAAGTATCTTTATCTTTAACCTGTAGCAATTCGTTGCAGAATTCACGATAATCAATTTCGGGCAATACCCATTTTACAGCGTGCTCAAAACCGGGTTCTTCCACCAAATGCTGCATTTTCTCTTGAAAAATGCTGTCGGGATAAGGTGCTATGTCCTCAAATTGTCGTTGTTCTTCTATCATGACAAAATATATTTCGTAATAATGATAACAATTTAATCTTCTATTTGGTCACAGGGCTTAACGATAATTATATCTCACCGTCGCCTGAATAATTACGCCATTTCTCCATCAACGCCACCATATCAGGCGGAATCGGCGCTGAGAAAAACATTTCCTCGCCGGTAGCCGGATGCACAAATCCTAATGTGCGGGCATGAAGCGCCTGCCTCGGGCATATCCCGAAAGCGTTTTCCACAAATTTCTTGTATTTGGACGAGGTGTTTCCTCTCAATATCTGGTCACCTCCATATCGCGCGTCATTGAACAGCGGGTGTCCGATGTGCTTCATGTGGACTCGTATCTGATGTGTTCTGCCAGTTTCAAGGACACACTTCACAGCCGTCACGTAGCCGAGCGGCTCAATGGTGAAATAGTGGGTGACCGCGTGCTTTCCCTGATCGCCGTCGGGGAATACCGCCATCTGCAAGCGATCCTTCAGGCTGCGTCCTATGTTGCCCTCGATTCTGCCGTCAGCCGGAGCGGGGCGTCCCCACACCACCGCTACGTATTCACGTTTGGTGGTTTTGTCGAAAAACTGCTTTCCGAGGTGGGTTTTCGCATCGGGGGTTTTCGCAACCACGAGCAATCCCGATGTGTCCTTGTCGATGCGATGCACAAGCCCCATGCGAGGGTCGCTGACATCGTAGTCAGGATTGTCCTTGAAATGCCAAGCGAGAGCATTGACAAGCGTGCCGTGGTAATTTCCGTGTCCGGGATGCACCACCAGTCCGGCAGGCTTATTCACCACCAGAAGATGCTCATCCTCATACACGATGTCTAGCGGAATATCCTCAGGGATTATCTCAAGCTCATATCGAGGCCTGTCCATCACCACCGTCACCACATCAAGCGGCTTAACGCGATAATTGGATTTCACCGGCTTTCCATTTACGAGAATGCACCCTGCGTCGGCGGCTTGCTGCACACGGTTGCGCGACGACTTTTCCAGTCTTGCGACAAGGAACTTATCGACACGCAGCAATTGCTGTCCTTTATCGGCAACAAATCGGAAATGCTCGTACAATTCGTCGCCGTCCTCGGGTTGTAAATTCAATTCGTCCTCCATGCGTTTGCTCTACAATCGTTTAACGTAAGGATTATTCACCTTCGGCTACAGAATCGTCATCAAGCTCAATACCGCGTCCCACCTCAATCGTGACGGTAGCAGTGGCGGGAATACGTGCGCCGGGCTTCAACTGTATGCCGTTGAATTTAGCGCCCAGCACCAGATCCTTATATTCGCTCTCGACGTAGGATTCTCTGACATTTTTGATACCAAGCCCCTCCAATACCGATTTCGCCTGGCGCAACGACATATCGGTCAACGTCGGCACAGATACCATCTTAGGAGAAAAAGCATTGATGGTGAGATACACCACCCTGTTAGGCTTCACTTTTGTTTTTGCCCTCGGCGACTGCTCAAGCACTGTTCCCGGCGCTGTGGCATTGTCGTAGAGCGAATCGGAGAGCTCAGCCCTGAGCCCTGTAGCGAGGAGAGCCTTTTGAGCCTGCGTGTAGGAGAGCCCGTGCAGATTGGGTACCACCTCATACTTTCCATGTCCTGTCCACACATCCAGCACGACGAGGGTGATCCACACCACCGCCCATCCGGCAAGTATAATGAGCAGGAAATTGAACAATATCGGATGCTTCTTTATAAATCGCAGTTTATCAGTTACCTTATTTTCTTCCACAATTATTCATTTAATGCGGTTCTACACCAATGAAATGCAAAATTAGCAAAAATAGCGAGAATAACCTTTATAAACATGAAATTTAGCCTTAAAAAAACGGATAATTTCCATAGTGACAAAAAAAATAGGTCATTATTGGGGAATTGCTCACAATTTATTGTTAACTTTGCGGCTTGAATACTTGAATGCATAATATGCGCAGATACCTATATATATCATTAACCGCCATTTCACTTGCCTTGACATCTTGCGGCGAGTACCAGCGAATTTTGAAAAGTACTGACAACGAGGCTAAGCTTGAATATGCCAAGCGCGCTTTCGATGACAAGAAGTACACCAACGCGGCAACCGTCCTTACCGACATCGTAACCCAGTTCAAAGGCACCAAGAATGCAGAAGAATCACTTTATCTTCTGGCTCTCAGCCTTTACGAGAACAAGGACTACGAGAATTCAAGCGCATATTTCCGCACCTACTACACCCGCTACCCCAAAGGCACCTACACGGAAATGGCACGCTTTTACTGCGGCTACGGGTTCTATCTTGACTCTCCCGAACCACAGCTCGACCAAAGCGGCACAATCAAAGCCATCGAGGAGCTTCAATCGTTTATCGACCATTTCCCAAAGAGCGATCAGATTCCGGTTGCCCAAAACGCCATATTCGAGCTACAGGACAAATTGACTCTGAAGGAGCTGCAAAACGCCCAGCTATATTACAATCTCGGCAATTACCTGGGCAACAATTACGCCTCGGCTATAATCGTAGCACAGAACGCCATCAAGAACTACCCCTATTCAAAATACAAAGAAGAGCTTGAGCTGCTGATTCTTAAAGCACGTTATCAGGAAGCCCTCAACAGTATCGACGAAAGGAAAGCTGACCGATTCCGCGATGTGGTCGATGAATATTATTCTTTCATCAACAACTACCCTGACACCAACAATCGCAAGGAGGCAGACAATATATTTAAAATCGCAGAAAAATATATCGAACAATAAAACTACATAATATAAATCAAGAAGATGGACTACAAGAAATCCAACGCACCTCTAAACACCACGACCCGCGACTTGATCAGCATGTCGGAGGACACCGGAAACATCTACGAGACAGTGTGCATTATCGCCAAACGCTCCAATCAAATCGCCGGTGAGATGAAACACGACCTTGAAAAGAAGCTTCAGGAATTTGCTTCTCTCAACGACAACCTCGAAGAGATTTCAGAGAACCGCGAGCAGATTGAGATTTCCCGCTATTACGAGAAACTCCCCAAGCCCACTTTGATCGCTACCCAGGAGTATCTTGAGGGTAAAATCCATTTCCGCAATCCCGCTAAAGACAAAAATTTGGATTAAAATTTTGTTAATTTAGCAATAATGACTACCTTTGCATGCTCGTTTGAGCATACACTATATTTATTAACTTTTTAATCAACTCAAGAATGCACTTAAATTCTGACGAAAAAGTACAAATCTTTGAGAAATACGGTAAGGGCAAGACTGATACTGGCTCACCTGAAGCACAGATAGCATTATTCTCGGTTCGTATTGCTCATTTGACTGAACATCTTAAGTCAAATCACAAAGATTATACCACCGCACGCGCACTTAAGGCTTTGGTAGGTAAGCGTCGTCGTCTTCTTGACTATCTTATCAAGAAAGACATCACACGTTACCGTGCAATCATCGCCCAGAAGGAACTTGGTATCCGCAAGTAATCCTCATTCGTGCAAACAGTACTTAGCGGCTGCATCCATTGGATGCGGCCGCTTTTTTTTTGTGTGTCGCCAATGGGAAAAATGCGTCGCCTTAAGGTATGCGTTTTAGTGCCGTTTGTTGGCTATAAAGAAAAACTTTACTACCTTTGTATCAATTATCATTGTAAGGATTTATGAAACTATCTTTCAAATATTTCCGTAAGGCAGCACAAACCTCGCTGATAGCGGCGTTTGCAGCTATTCCGTTCACAACCAGTGCTCTTGATCTTCCCATCAAAGATATTAACGGCGCTCAATACTATTTTCGCGAAGTAAAGCCGAAAGAAACCATCTACGGGCTGTGCCGTGAGCTCGGAATGTCGAAAGACGAGATTGTCCGTCACAATCCATCGGTAGGCGACGGATTAAAAGCCGGCATGACTCTTTATTTCCCTGTCTCGGAATATGGCGTGGAAGAAAAAAAGAAGCCTGCTCCGGTATTTGTTTCAGAAACTCCGAAGGTCATAACCACTGCCGATGCTCATCTCGTGGAGAAAGGAGAGACCATATATGGCATATCTCGTCATTACGGCATCTCGGAAGAAGAGCTCATCGCCGCCAATCCTCAGATAGCATCAGGATTGAAAACCGGAATCCTTTTAAATATCCCTTCAGCAAACACTTCAGCTACGGCAGCATCCGCACAAACAGTGCCGGCTCCGGTAGCGACACCTGTGCCACAGGAGCAGAGTGCACCGGCACCACAAGAACCGGAGAGACGCAACGGAATATTCATCTCTGACAGCAGCACACAAGCACCGAAAGCAACCGAAACCGAAAACACCGATGCAGAAGAGGCGACAGAAGAAGATGCTGATGCCGACAGCCCGGTAAAGATCGCAGTCATTCTGCCGTTCATGCTCAATGAATCAAATCAGGACAAGCAGACACAGCTATACACTGAATTTTTCAAAGGAATGCTTTTAGCAGCCGACAGCCTGAAAAATAATAAGACTGAAATCATCATCGATGCATACGACTCGGCAAACAGCATCGACACCGTGCGAAACATCATCTCACGCCCTGAATTTGCCGGAACCGACATAATCATAGTCCCCGACAATGACCGGCAGCTCTCCATGCTCGCATCCTACGCCGACACCACATCAGCCACGATTCTCAACATTTTCGCAGTCAAGAACACTGATTACGTCAATAATCCGAGAATAATGCAAGCCAACATCCCCCACTCTCAGATGTATCAGCAGGCGGTAAAATCATTCATTGAAGAATTTGACGGCTACACTCCGGTCATTTTGAGTTCAGAGGAAGGCAAGCATGATAAAGAGGAATTTGTAAATCTGCTAAAATACAGCCTCAACAAAACAGGAAAGAATTTCGAGACAATAAACTATAGCGGCTACCTGAAGTCATCCGATCTGTCATCGCTGAAAAGCGACGGTCATTATGTGTTTGTTCCGGTCTCAGGTTCTGTGAGCGAGTTCAACCATGTGATCTCCGCTCTCAAAAACTATCGTGAGAGCTCAACCGACTTCAATTCCATAAGGCTGTTTGGCTACCCGGAGTGGATCACATTCCGAGGCGATGCCCTTGAGAACCTCCACACCATGAACGCCACAGTGTACTCACGTTTCTTCAACGACGAAACAGACTCACGAAGCAAACGCATAAACGAGAAATACTCATCAGTCTATGGCTCGCCGATGATGGCGGCTGTGCCGGTACAGGGAATACTCGGATTTGACGCCGGTTTCTTCCTTCTGTCGGCGATAGACAACGACATTGAGATACTTGACGGCAACACATTCCACAATGGAATCCAGAGCGGTTTCCATTTCGTGAAGCAAGACGACGCCAAGGGAAAAGTGAACGACCTGCTGTATTTTGTCAATTTCCGTCCGTCAGGTTTAATTGACAAACGTGTATTGCAATGAAACGTATTCTTTTAATAACTACCCTGCTGCTTGCCCTAATATCCGGAAATGCATTCGGACAGCTTCATTACACCTCTAAAATTTCCATCGGAGGCAAAGCCGGAATCACAATGTCGAAAATGTCGTTCACTCCGGGCACCAAGCAAAAGATGATTCAAGGAAAGACCGCCGGAATCACAATGAAATATTGGGAAGAACGCAATTTCGGATTCATTGCTGAAATAAATTATGAACAGCGTGGATGGAAAGAAGATTTTGAAGGAGCCCCCTACTCCTTTGAACGCCACCTCGACTATATCCAGATACCGATTCTCACCTCATTCTTTTTCGGAGGAAAGGTGGTGAAAGGATTTTTCAATGCGGGTCCGGAAGTGGGCTATCTGATCGGGACCGGATATAAGGCTAATTTCGATGTACACAATATCGACCAGTATCCCGACTTCCCCGACAACAGAATGACCGATCAACTATGGATGAAACCCACCAAAAAATTCGACTATGGAATTTCGGGCGGCGCAGGCGTGGAAGTGGCAATAAAACGCAGAAACATAATAAGCCTTGAAGCAAGGTATTATTTCGGCATCGGAAACATATTCCCTGATGACAGAGCCGATACATTCTCGGCTTCAAGATCCATGTCGATAATGGTCACGTTGGGATATTCCTATCGCCTCAAGTAAACCACACATCTCATACGTCATATTATCATATCCTGCCGGATGCGGTCAGTATGTGAAACACAAGGTCATTAAGCAGGTCGTATGGATCCATGCGCGAATCCACACCCTTGCTGCGGCAATCCGCTTCCCTTATAGCCCGAAGAATTTCAATCAGCATCCATGCGTTGTAATTCCGCATACCCGATTTGTAATCCGGCGGAAGCCATGTACCCTTGCGGCCTATTGCGGCACACAATCCGGCATCTGACTTATCTTTGGAATACAACAACACAAGCAAATTAGAGAAATATGTCCATATAGTGCCTATCGTGACCACAAACGGATTCTTCTTCGTGTCACGTCTGAAATGATTCACAATGGTAAACGCCTTCTTTGAGTCCTTGCTCGCCAAAGCTCCTATCAGCTCAAAATTATTATAGTCCTTGCTTATACCTATATGCTTTTCAATCACCTCAGGAGTGACTGACGCTCCGGCAGGCAATGCCACTGTCAGCTTATCGATCTCGTTATATATACGCGACAGGTCGGAACCCACAAAGTCCCTCAACATCACAAGTCCCTTAGACTCTATGTTAAGCCCTTTGTCTTTGATATACTTCCCTATCGCCGGCCCCACTGCATTATCTTTCAATGGCACCGATTCAAAGATTACGCCGCGACAATTATTCACCTCCTTTATCAACTCTTTAGCCTTGCACTTCTCGCCACGGCAAGCAATCACGAGAACCGTAGTGGCTGAAGGCTGTTTGGCATAAAGATGCAGTCGGTTCAACTGTGCCGCAGTCACCGCCTGCGCCTCCTTCACGATAACCACTTGGCAACTCGACATCATTGGATAGCGTCTGCACGCGTCCATGATAGTATCGGAGCTCGTTTCCGGAGCATAAAATGTGTAGAGATTGAAATCCCGGTCCCCCTCAGGAATGACAGCTTCAAAACGCTTCAGAAGCTCATCAATGAAATATCCCTCCTCTCCATGCAAAAGATATACAGGGGCGAGATTTCCGGCATTGATCTGCCTTATAAGTTCATCATACTGGGCTATAGTTCCGACTGCTGCCATGAGAATTGATATGTGAGATATTTTTCGTAAATTTACTCAAATTTTTGATGACACGCAATCGAGCATGGAATTAAATCTGCCAAAATATGACGTAAGGGTCACGAAAGAAAACGGCACGCTGAAGATATATGACCGTCTAAGGCAAAAATTCATCGCACTCACGCCTGAGGAATGGGTGAGACAGCATTTCGTGAACCACCTCATCGAGCATCTCGGTTATCCCGTCGCATTGATGGCTAACGAGATAGGACTTACTCTAAATGGAACACGCCGTCGATGCGACAGCGTGGTATTCAATCATTCCGGAAAACCGATGGTGATCATAGAATACAAGGCGCCGGAAATTTCCATAAGTCAGAAAGTATTTGACCAAATCGTGCGTTACAACATGGTACTGCACGCCGATTATCTATTCGTATCCAATGGAATCGTACATTATTGCTGCGCTATAGATTACAGCAACAACAGCTATGCATTCCTAAAAGAAATACCCCGCTACTCTTCTTTGTAAACAAAGAGCAACGGGGTTAAGAGTTAGCTTTTATTACGATCAGAACAGGTAGGACACCTGAATGCTCAATGCTCGGTTCTTGCCGCTGAAATCATCCAAAAGACGGGTTTTCTCAGCATAGGTCAATCCCCAGGTGTAGCTGCATGAAATTTGCCACTTACGCATCACCTCAAAACCACCGCCTACACTCAAGCCTACATCTCCGCCGGCATATCTCAACGCGTGTACTTGGCTATGTCCTACAAGGATTCCAAATGTGGGACCTCCATACACAAAAGGCGCCACATAATCCTCAAGTCCGCTCATTCGAGTCCATTTGAAACGCAAGTGTATAGGCAAGGTCACATAATGGAGATAGGAACGCTCCTTGCCATATCCTTCAGATGCCCATATAGCTTTTTCTCCCAAATTCAATGTAGCGCCTTTCTGTTCATAATATAAACCTGAGCTTATACCGAAACCTATGCCCGGAAACATCAGCTCTGTCACTACGCCGGCTGAAAATCCGGTGGATCGGTCAATCGAAATCAAGTCCTGTTTATATTTCAGATTCGTTATATCCAACCCCAACATAGGTCCCCAACGAAACTGTGCAGAACTACTGAAAGCGCAAAAAAGCACTGAAAATATCGCTAAACTAAGAATCTTCTTTCTCATTGATAAAAAATTTTACCGCAAATTTACACAGAATTTTCAGATTAACACCACGATACCGACAAAAATAGCCTGCACACGCCAATAATGCCCGGTTTTACCATCTTTTCAGGTATTACATAAACATTTTACCGATCTCATCAGTGGTGATTATCTTAAGCACCAGTTTACCGTCGTGGGTATAATTAGGCGTGGCAAGACGCAACAGCTCGCTCAGCAGCCTCTCCATCTCCTGTGTCGACAACGGCTGTCCCGATTTGATCGCAGCTACATTAGCCATGGCTCCCGCCAATCGCGACAGCAGCGTATCGGCAACCTCCTTGCCGGTGTCATCGGCAGTCTCCACTATCGCAAGAAGCAATTCCTGAGGGTTAACATCATTCATCACCGATGGCACCCCATTGACTTCCCACGCATTATTTCCAAGACGCGTCAGCTCGAAGCCAAGATTGGACAAAGTATCGGTGAGCGATTCAAGAAGCTGGCTCTGTGAAGCCGACAGCTCAACAGCCTCAGGGAAAATGACCCGCTGCGTGCTCAACTTATTCTGTTGCGCCGACTCCATATACTTCTCATAAAGCACCCTCACGTGAGCCCGATGCTGATCCACCACCATCAGTCCCGATTTAGACGGAGAAAGTATATACCTGTTCTTTAGCTGCATCACATCGGGTGCTGACTCATGCTCGTCAAAGAGCACAGTCGATTCCGTCCTGGTCTCGACGACATCATCCTCAGGAAAGTCATTCAATGTGCTTGCCTTCACTCCGGCATAGCCTTCATCACGATTCCGCTCAAATTCTTTATAAAGTGACTCCCAGTCCCGGCTTGATATTGACGACGCACGGGTTCCTGTTGCTCCACGACCGGTTTTAAACGGATCATAGGAGGTGTCGAGCTTTAGTTCATGGGTAGCGTCGGCATTGGGATTGAACACCGGTATCTCAGGAGCATCTTCAAGGTCAAATTCTATCGACGGAACTGCATTGAAGCGTCCCAGCCCCTCCTTGATCGCAGCGGCAAGAATCTTCCATATCGCCTGTTCCTCCTCAAATTTTATCTCGCTTTTCGTGGGATGTATATTCACATCAATCGTAGCCGGATCCACGCTCAGATTTATGAAATAACAGGGCTGTTCCTCGGCAGGAATAAGCTGCTCGTAACACGACAGCACCGCCTTATGGAAATAAGGATGACGCATATTTCGCCCGTTCACCATAAAGTATTGCAGTGCTCCGCGCTTTCTCGCATTTTCCGGACGGCTCACAAAGCCGTTTATGCCCACAAGCGATGTGTCGGTCGACACAGGCACAAGCTGCTTGTCCATCGACTTGCCGAAAAGAGCCACAATGCGCTGCTTCAACGTCGAGGGGAGCAATTGATGAAGCACAACATCATTATGCACCAGTTCAAATTCTATTGAAGGGTTCACAAGTGCCATTCTCTCAAATTCGCGCAATATGTGTCCCATCTCTACCTGATCGCTTTTCAGAAATTTACGTCTTGCCGGAACATTGAAGAAAAGATTCTTGACCATGAAATTACTTCCGGGGGTCAATGCCGCAGGCTCCTGGCTCTCCACACGCGATCCCTCGATAACGATGCTTGTGCCCATCACGTCATCCTTGCGCATGGTGCGCAGCTCAACACGTGCCACCGCACATATCGAAGCAAGAGCCTCGCCACGGAATCCCATGGTTGATAGAGCAAACAGATCATCAGCCTTGACGATCTTGGAGGTCGAATGCCGTTCAAACGCCAAACGTGCATCGGTAGCCGACATTCCGCAACCGTTATCAACAATCTGAATCAATGTTCTTCCGGCATCTTTGAGTATTATTTTTATGATAGTGGCACCGGCGTCAACGGCATTTTCAACAAGTTCCTTGATTACCGATGACGGGCGTTGGATCACTTCTCCTGCCGCAATTTGATTCGCTACCGAGTCAGGCAGCAATCTTATGACATCACTCATCTAAAAATCCGTTTTTATTCACGGCACAAAGATAGCAATGATTTATCTAATCGCAAGTGCCTATAACCGCAACTTATCAACGAGTTATCAAGGTTAATCAACACGCTATCTCATGTCTCACATTAGCCCATTCGAGCTTGCGCAATGTTTTCTTCGATGGAGAAATGATGATATTACGTCCCAGATTATATTTAAGCAGCGGAAGATCGTCGTAGTGGTCGGTGACAACTGTCGTCAGTTCCCCGCCGGCTTTATTGAGATACTGCATGACAGCCTCAAGTTTCCGTTCTCCGCTGAATTCTTCCCAGTCATCGTCGACATCCATAGGGGTGGCAAGGCACACTCCCACATGAACGCGGTCAGCGATCCAGGTGGCATAATTTGCCGGAGCCGCAGTGGCGATAATCACTCCATAGGATTTCTCCTTATAATAGCGTATCACGTCAAGCACCCTATTGTTACGATAATCGAAAAGACGCATCGAAAATTCGCGCAGCCACTCCTCGGTGGCATATTTGCCGGTGGTTTTAAGCACCTGACGCTTCATGCGGGCATGGCTTATAACCCTTACACCGCGCAACGCCACAAATACGACAACTACCATAAGGTCATAGATATGACATCTTAAAGCCATCGTCTTGGACATAGCCATTATATACCTGCGGAATGTGTTGCAATCAAGCAGTGTTCCGTCTAAATCAATCACTACCGTGGGTGTCATCTCCTCAAATCTGTAGACCATGGGAATCGTATTAACTTATTACTAAATAGCCTGAAATCGGGCTTCTCGACCGGTGAAGAAGTCGTTACGGTAATAACCGCGCTCTTGCAACAGCATCCGGGAAACATCCCGAGTAACTTTCCTTTTACCTGCCGGAGAGTAGCTCCGGAATCTATAGCATCATCAATAATAAGGACTTTACACCCATTTTTGTTCAATAAACTCTGGCTCTTTTTGTCAAAGCGCAATGTCACATCTCGCTCCGAATCACCATGCTCGAACATCGAAAGCGCGTAAGACTCCACTATCCGCAGCACATCAGTAACAAAGTAAGGCAACTTGGACAACAAGTTCCCGTTTCGACGTTTCGTCTCTGAACCGGGACGGGAAGCGCTTACCGCAGCATAACAAGCTTCCGGGAAACAATCGGCAATCACCTTGCCTATGACATCTCCGCCTGATTTAATCCCGATGATCACGTCGGGACTGAAGCCGGAAGAGGCTACCATCCGTGCCAATTCACGACACGCGCCATCAAACTCCATGCCGACCAGTGTAAGAACCCTCCTCATATCGTAAAATAGCTGATGATTCTGAACAGTCGGCGTCCGGCATAAGAGAATGCAGCTCCAGCCTTGCTTTTAATCCGTGTATGACGGTCGAAAAGCGAACCACGGCGAAGCTCTTTTATCGCCTGCCAACAAGTGTCGGCATAGGCTGAATGAGCCATTCCGTTGGCACAAAGCAACGCATACATATTACAATTGGCACTGAAGAACCGGTCGCGGGCAGCCTTAAACCACGGTCGCCACTTTGCCGAGTCATGTATCTCCCCCGTAACAGCAAGCACATCAAGACGATGAAGATTGAAGTTGAGCTTGCCTGTCAGTCCTGACGGATTTATACGGTAGAAATAATTGACCGCATCGCTTTTCACCACGCCACGGCTTCGCTGCAGCAATCTGTGGAGCAACTCAAGATCCTCATACAGCATCCCGTCGCGGAAACGCATGCCGTCAAACAAATCGGAGCGGAACAATTTGCCCCACACTGCACTGTCGGTACCGTCGACCTGATAGAGCATGGAACGCAGCGCTGCCTCCCCTGAAATAACGGAAACACACGTACCGGCGGTCCAATCCTGATTTTCAGGAGAAATGCCTCTCACGAAAGAAGTCATCGCCACATCGGCATCAAGAACCGATCGCATAAGTTCCACAAGCCTGCTCACATAATCAGGACCGATCACATCATCGCTGTCCAAGAAAGCGACAAAATCGCCGTGACAATGATCAAGTCCGAAATTTCGTGCCGCCGCCACTCCATTGTTGTCATTATGGTACACAGCAGTCCTGAACCTGCTCTCTTCGCTCCAGGCATCGCATATAGCGGCACTGCCATCGGTTGAACCGTCGTCAACAATGACGACTTCAAGATTAGGATAGCTCTGCCGAGACACGCTGTCGAGACACGCGTCAAGATACCGGTCCACATTGTAGACCGGCATAATCAATGACACGAGCGGCAGAGCTGTTCCGTTCATGAAACGACTCTATTAAATTTAATCTTTTTGCGAAGGCACCGGTTGCGGTAACTCGGGCATCTTTTTAGATTGCTTTATTCCATCTCTCTCCAAAAGCGCGTCGATCGTAGGCTCTTGACCACGGAATCGCTTATAAAGAGTCATCGGATGCTCAGTTCCTCCTCGGGAAAGGACATTATTGCGGAATTTATTTGCAGTCTCACGGTCAAACAATCCATTTTCAAGGAACATGGCAAATGCATCGGCATCCAGAACCTCAGCCCATTTATAGCTGTAATATCCGGCTGCATATCCTCCCGAGAAAATATGGCTGAATTGCGGAGAGAAAAGACATCCGTCAACATCATCAAACATCGACACATCCTTTACAGCCTCACGCTCCAACGCCACGGGATCATCAATCTTAGATGTAGCAGTGTGCCATGCCATATCGGTCAGACCGAATCCAAGCTGACGCAAGCAAGCATATCCGGCTCCAAACTGAGATGAATTTATTATCTTATCAACAAGATTCTGCGGAATCGGCTCGCCGGTCTGATAATGTTTCGCAAAACCGTCAAGGAAATCCTTCTGGGTCAAATAATTTTCATTGAACTGCGACGGAAGCTCCACAAAATCACGATACACATTTGTTCCCGACAGCGATGCATATTTAGTGTCGGCGAGCAGTCCATGCAGAGCATGACCAAACTCGTGAAGGAAGGTCTCCACTTCGTAAGGAGTGAGAAGAGCGGGCTTTGATGAAGTGGGCTTAGTGAAATTCATCACAATTGTCACGTGAGGATGAATCTTTTTACCATCCTCACCCACATATTCCTCACGGAAACTTGTCATCCACGCTCCGGGACGCTTGCTTTCACGAGGGAAAAAGTCGGTGTAGATGACTCCTATGAACTCGCCGTTTTCATCCTTCACATCAAATGCCTTCACATCAGGATGATACACCTGTATATCAGGATTGGGAACAAAATTAAGACCGTAAAGCTTGGTGGCAAGACCAAACACCCCGTCAATTACATTGTTCAGTTCAAAGTAGGGGCGCAATTCCTCTTCGTCATAGTTATATTTAGCCTCACGGAGTTTATTGGAGTAATAACTGTAATCCCAGGCATTAAGCTTGACAGGCTTACCCTCAAGCTCCGATGCAAACTTCTCAATCTCGGCAAACTCACGCTGCTGTGCGGGTTTATAGGCTTCAGTCAATTGCTCAAGCAATTTATTAACATTCTCAGGGGTCTCAGCCATAGTTCTTTCAAGAGCATATTCGGCATAAGTTTTATGACCGAAAAGCTCCGCAATCTGACGGCGGGTATCAGCTATCTCGCTCATGATCTCCATGTTGGAGTATTCACCCTTGGAGTTACGTCCATTATACAGACGATAGAATTTTTCACGCAAGTCGGGACGAGAGCTGAATTTCATGAAAGCGGAATACACCGGCTGGTCAAGAGTGAACAGATACTCACCCTCGCGACCCTTTGCCTTAGCTGCATCCGATGCCGACTCCACCGAACTTTCGGGAAGTCCGGCAAGATCATCGGCTGTGAGCCATATCTCATAAGTGTTTAGCTCCTTCAGGACATTCTGCCCGAATTTGGTGGTAAGATCCGATAATTTTGCGGAAAGATTGCGGAAAGCTTCACGCTGTTCGCCCTGAAGATTAGCTCCGCTGCGAGCGAATGAATCATAGGTGCGTTGCAGCAGCATGGCATCCTCAACGCCAAGATTGAACTTATCGCGGTTTTCATACACCTGCTTTATTCTGTTCCACAATCCCTCATTCAGCGATATTCCCGTAGAGTGCTCCGACAGTTTCGCAGAAACCCTCAGCGAGATTTCCATCATCTCATCATCGCTCAACGCCGACAAAAGGGGATAGAACACATTGAGCACACGATTCAGATCAGCTCCGGTGCGCTCCAACGCCACAATCGTATTTTCAAAATCAGGAAAGCTACGTTGGTTGACGATAGCATCAATCTCCTCATTCTGGAGAGCCATGCCCCGGTCGATAGCCTCCTCATAATATTTGTTTGACACAAGGTCGAATGGCACCGTGCCATGGACCGTTGAATACTCCCCGAAAAAGGGGTTGCCGGCTGCTGCCGGAGTTTGTTGCGCTTTTCCCATAATTGTGAATAATGCAAATACAGCAAAAATTACTTTTCTCATATTATTGGTTTAGAGGTTTCACACCAATATCTTAGTCGCGAGCATAAAGTATCGCGTCAACCACGAGCGGCAGAAGAGACTCCTCCACACCTGAATTGACAAGATACTTGGCGTCGCTGTTAAAATTTTTTATAAATGACTCTACATCTCCGTTGTCATTGTCGATCGACAGACTATAATAGTTAATCGCCTCCTTGACATTTCCGGCTGCAAGATACAGGTGCCCCATATTCAAATAGTCGGAAGCCATAGGTGAATCTGACAAAATCTTCTCATAATAGGCACGGCTCTGCTCATAATCGCCTGACACAAACGACGCCCAAGCTATAGGACGGAGGGCACGTGTGGACTTCTCGTCAAGAAATTCCACTTTGAAATAATAATGCAACGCCTCTGCCGGACGATCCAACTCAAGAAGACAATGACCTATGTTCAACGCCACCGACAGATCTTCAGGCTTTTTGGACTCAATGCGTTTGTAATATTCAAGCGCGTCGGCAGGACGGTCAAGCATCTTATAGCAGGCTGCCATGCGTTTCAACGTCCAGAGGCTTTCAGCATTAAGCAACTCGGATCGTCCATAATACTCCACCGCCGATGCTATGCTTCCACTCTGCTGACAGCAATATCCCATTTTTTGGAACACCTGAGCATTAGGAGGCATCTTTTCACTGAGCATCTTGAACACACGCAATGCATCTTCGTAATATCCTCGGTTGAAATAAAATTCACTCACCACCGACAGAGTTTCAATGTCGGTCATATCCTCCTCAAGCAACTCCACACTTAGCAGATTCAACGGGCGTACAAACGGATCCTTGAACTCGCCGCGCCTGCGGAACAGTTTGAAGAAACGGTATATGTCCTGAACATACTTATTCGCGATATTGTCGCGTTCAGTATCAGCTGTGGACATCGACGCAGCCCGCAACTCAAGCTCATTGAGATTCTGGGCATCGAATTGCGACAACATCAACTTTCGCTGAGATGCCGGAACGGTCGACAAGGCGAAAACAAACGAATACTTATCGCCGTCACACAAAAACGGCGATGTATTGACAAGCGTCCCGATAGTCGAAAGATCATTGCCCAATGATGCTACTACCGAAGAATGCTCGGTGTGGAACGGAAGGAACCAGTTGGCTACCTCATTGAAAAATGGAAAACCTTTCAATCCGGCAAAAGTCGACATGAACACGTCGCCCCCCTCCTCCTGCATCTTTGACAGTTCTTTTATTTTATCGGTTATACCCGACTTATCCAAGAGTTCCTGCCACTCAGGATTCTCCTCAAGAGCACCGAGATCGGCAAAACTATCGGTATTCTTCATCCGTTTTGCAATATCAGGACGCAGTTTCATCATTTCAGGCAGCAGCTCGTCCTGCATCTTGCGGTTTATCTTCTCAGTGTCGCGCGACCTTATGAACTGAAGAAACACCATCTTGACATCCTTGCTCCAATTGGTAGTGTCGCGCATCACCTTGATTCTCGCACCCAACTTCATCGGGTTTAGCTTGTTGCGGTGGATAAACATCGCCATCAAGGCACCACACAACGCCCTCACCGCAAGTTTCTGCGACGATGAGCTTCCATATAGGTCGAGCAGCAACAGCAATTTCCGCTCATCATAATACTCAGTCAATCCAAGCAACAGAGCAGAGATAAGCATTTCCTTAAAATAAACCGGCACATCATCGGCGCTGAACACTGACGATATCGACTCCATGTCGCCCGGCTGCAACGGCAGCGAAGTCCATATTTTATTAAAAATACGGCGTTCCAGTCCCTCCTTGTCAAGCCCTGAGTCAGTGTTATTTCCAGCACCGCCCGACATAACCCGGCTGTAGATTGAATTTTCCATCAACTTGCCACGGTAATCTTCAATAAGACCGGAAACCGCCACATCGCCCATGGTGTCCTCATATCTGACTGTGCTGAAATATAGCGTAGGTGATTTTATTTGGTCGAGTCTACGTGATACTTTGTCTACAATACTGTATATCTCCGCTATTATCGACCGGTACACCTCTTCCCTTCCGGGATCATCGGCTCCGGTAGAGGCATAACGCAACATCATAGAGTAGGATTGCTCCACCCTATCGACTTCATCTGTTATACGCCAATCGCCAAGCTTTGACACATAGGAGCGGAGCTCCGTAAAAGCGTCTCTCAATCGACGCTGACCTATATAATATTCTACTTTATGGGGTATATCAGGCATGATCTGTTCGCAATTTATCATTATAACAACAAATATAGCAAATTTAGTGCCAGAATCATATTAAATAATCCCAAAAGCGTCCAAATCCCGCTAATAGATGATAAAAAAAATGACACCGCCATCCGACGGTGTCATTTTTTCTATATTTCTATCAGTTTATTAGTCCTGAGAGAAGATTACGATACGGTTCCAGTTGTTAGTATCGTAGATCTGAGAATCGCTACCTTCAGCCTTGATGGTAAGACGGTTAGCATCGATACCATATTCGTTAACAAGCATGTTGTATACGTTCTGTGCACGACGCTCAGAAAGCTTCATGTTGTAAGCGGCAGTACCGGTATCCTTGTCAGCATAACCCTTAACGATCACCTTAGCATCAGGATTAGCCTTCATCCATTGAGCAGTGTTGTATACGTTAACTGCTTCCATAGAAGTGATCTTAGCAGAGTTGATAGTGAAGCGTACAGTTGACATCAACGGAGCGCCTACTTCAGGACATTCAACAGCTACAACTTCGGGGCAAGGAAGCTGAGATTCTGCAGCTGCAAGAGCAGCGCCGGTAGCAGCGAGTTCGCCACGGAGGTCATTAACTTGACCGTTGAGCTGGTTGATGTAACCAAGATAAGAGCAAGGATTGAATGACTTGAAGTTCTTGCCACCGATATTGAAAGTGAAACCACCCATTGCAGTGAGGTTCATATCGATTGAGTTAGTTCCGTAAGCGATACCGTCGAAAGTGTCACCGTAGAATGAGTAACGGCCTTCAGCGAAGAAGTCAACTACACTTGACAGACGGAAGCGAAGCTGCAAACCAACTGATACAGGAACCTGCCATACTTTAGTTTTGTGACGTCCCTTGTTTATCGGAGTGTAAGCATTAGGATCTCCAGTGAAGTCCCAAGAGTAAGAACCTCCAACTCCTACGAACGGAACCATGCTGAATACACGTTTTGTGTTAACATTGCCAAATGAGTTAAACATATCCCACATCAAGTCGATGTTAGCGTTAACAAATTTAGCTTTACGATAAGCGCCAGATGCGTTGAAGTGGTAAGCACCGCCCTGTGCGCTGAGACGCCATGCCAAGTACGGAGAGAACCATTTACCGAAACCTGCACCGTAAGCAGCTGTGATGTGACGAGTAGCAGAGTGAGGAGCGTGCTCAACGATAGGGAATTCCATACCGGCACCTACTTGGATAAACCAATTGTCCTTCTTCTGAGAATAATAGTGGTCAGTGCATTCAGCAACTTCGCCAAATACGATATCCTCAACGACTACTGCTTCTTGAGCCTTAGCTTCGTTTGCTGAAAGGAGCATGGCTCCGCAGGCAGCAAAACTTAAAAGGATGTTCTTTTTCATTCTTTCTTTTTTTAATTTATACAAAATATTATAAAACCCTCTATTTTAAAATTTCCAAACGAATTGTATTTTTAAACGTATATTCCAATCGGTTTTGACATATTAACGCAAATCCACTCTTCTTTGTTCAGCAAATTTTTTCACAAAGGTAAACCTTTACCTAATATCTTGCAACTTTTTCGTACAAAATTTAACATTGATTTGTTAAGCATTCGATTATTTTATTCCATTTATAACCCCAATAAATCACATTTTTAGCTACTTCACCGAATTTATCCGTATATTTGCATATCCAAGATTTCAAGAAAAATGAGCACGGCTAAAAAAAATAAGAAAACTCGGCATTCTTTCAAAACACCGAGCCGATTCAGATTATCATTTATTAATGAAAATACTTTTAACACTATCTGGACCATCCGCTTCTCAAGGCTGAAAGTGATTATCGCTATTATAATAATGTTTATAGCAATCACATCAATGGTGTCAATGCTCATTCTATTAACACCGGTGAGAACTCTCCTACCGGGATACCTGAAAGAATCTCAACGCCAGCAGGTGATAGCAAGCTCAATAAGGGTAGACTCATTGCTCACCCACACTGAATTGAACTCATCATATATCGCCAACTTGCAACGCATTCTGAATATGCCTGGCGACACGATAGACCTCGCGACATCAATTGTCGCCGACTCAATTCAGGAGATCGACTCACTACTGCCCGCTTCTGTGGCGGAAAAACAATTTGTGCGTCGTTTCGAGGAGCAGGAAAAATTCAATCTAAAGGTTCTGTCGCCCATCGCCGCCGAAGGGCTGGACTTCTTTCCTCCCGTAGCAGGGGCATACACCACATCTCCGCGTGAGCAGCAAGCCATTTCAGTCACACTCATTTGCGCTCCCAAAACACCCGTGACATCAGTCCTGTCAGGAACAGTGATCGACTGTCACAAAATTTTCGGACGTGGATACACCGTAATCATCCAGCATCCCAACGGTTTCATATCAAAATACTCGGGAATAGCGTCATCGCTCGTGAACACCGGCGAGAAAGTCGAGCCGGGGACTCCTATCGGACTCTCGGGAGACAATAGCGCTGAAAAAGACACACAGGTGATTTTTGAACTTTGGCACAAAGGAACTTCGTTGAATCCATGGGACTACATTCCGTTTTTTTAATACACCTCTTTTATTATAGGCGAATTTGGATTAAATTTGCATAACTTTTAAACAGACCAATGACACAGAAGCAAATCGCCTTGATAGGAAGCACCGGCTCAATCGGAGTGCAGACCCTTGAAATCGTCACTGAATATCCCGACCGGTTCAGAGTCCACCTGCTCGCAGCCGGTCATAATGTGAAGCTATTAATTGAACAAGCAATCCGATTCAAACCGGATATCGCGATAATCGCCGACACATCTCTGTACAGCGAACTTCATGACGCACTGTCGCCGCTCGGCATACGCACAGCAGCCGGAAGTGCCGCGATAGCCGACGCAATGGAAGAGGAACCCTACGACCTTGCCGTCATAGCGACTGTAGGTTATAGCGGACTTGAACCCACACTGAGAGCCATCAAATCCAACCGCAGGATTGCCCTTGCCAATAAGGAGACTCTCGTCGTTGCAGGCGAGCTTGTGACTTCACGGCTAAAAGAATCACAATCCACCATTCTGCCTATTGACTCCGAACATTCCGCCATCTACCAGTCTTTGGTTGGCGAGGACCGCAACGACATAAAGAGGCTGTTGATCACAGCTTCCGGAGGACCATTCCGATGCAAAAGCCGCGACGAACTGCGCAACGTGACCGTGAAGGATGCCCTCAAGCATCCCAACTGGGCTATGGGAGCAAAAATCACAATCGACTCCGCGACAATGCTCAACAAGGCGTTTGAGATCATCGAGGCTCGTTGGCTCTTCGACGTGCCGCAATCCAAAATAAAAGCCGTCGTACATCCTCAATCAATCATACACTCAATGGTGGAATTTGTCGATGGCGCCGTAAAAGCGCAATTAGGGGTGCCCGACATGAGAATCCCCATCAGCTACGCTTTAGGCGATGCGAGCCGTCTACCCACTGAACAGCGGGGACTATCGATAAGCGACTATTCCCGCCTTGAATTCTTTGAGCCCGACACTGAGCGGTTCCCTCTGCTCAACCTCGCCTATCACGCGCTTGACCGCGGCGGAAATGTGGCTTGCGTGATCAACGCGGCAAACGAAATCGCAGTAGCAGCATTCCTACATGAACGCATCGGCTTCACCGACATACAGCGCCTCATCGAATCTGCTCTTGAAAAAATGCCCTACATCCAGAATCCGTCTTATGAAGACTATGTGGCGACCAATTCCGAGACACGCCGCTATGTCGAATCAATAATAACTACAATCTAAAAAACATCCGGATAACAACAAATGGAAACATTTCTCATCAAAGCCGCACAATTAGTCGCAGCATTAGCATTGCTTGTCATAATACACGAATTTGGGCACTACATATTCGCCCGAATGTTCGGTATAAAAGTCGAAAAATTCTATCTGTTTTTCGACCCTTGGTTCTCCCTGTTCAAATACAAACCTAAAAAATCGGATAAACAAGCCGATTCCGACAGGGCAACATGGCGCGACACTGAATACGGTATAGGCTGGCTTCCGCTCGGAGGCTATGTGAAAATTGCCGGAATGATCGACGAGTCAATGGACAAGGAGCAGATGGCAAAACCGGCACAACCGTGGGAATTCAGGTCAAAACCGGCATACCAACGCCTTCTGGTGATGGTAGCGGGAGTTCTCATGAATTTCGTGTTGGCAATACTCATCTATGCAGGAATCGCTTGGCACTGGGGAGAAAAATATATCCCGGTCGAAGAAGCCTACGAAGGAATGGACTATGTGGAAGCCGCTAAAGCCGCAGGATTCCGCGACGGCGACATTCCGCTATTTGCCGACGGACACAAGCTCGACATGACCAACGGCGATTACCTCCTCGACATGATTGAAGCCGATACCGTTACAGTGCTGCGCAACCACAAGGACACGATAAACATCCCCATACCCGAAAATTTCATCTTCCGGCTGAATGACGACAAAGGATTCTTCACCTACAGAGTGCCGGTTTTCGTAGCCGGCGTGGTAAATGGCGAGCCCGCCGATGAAGCCGGACTGCTTCCCGGTGACCGAATCATAAAAGTAGACACGACTTCAACGCCGTCATACACTGAATTTGTTGCCGAGTTGTCAAAACGCGCAGGCAAGAACGCAGGACTCACAGTGGAGCGTGACGGCAGCATCGCCACACTCCCCATAAAGATCAACGATGCAGGAAAGATAGGTATCACCCTGAAGCCAATCACCGACATATATCCTGTGGTAACTCGCCACTACACATTTTTCCAATCCATCCCCAAAGGCTGGGAAATCGGCACCAACCGCCTCGTCTCCTACGTAAGCTCCATGAAATACGTAGCCACTGCCGAGGGAGCGAAAAGCCTCGGCGGCTTCGGAGCCATAGGAAGCATGTTCCCGGAACGATGGAATTGGCTCTCATTTTGGGAAATAACCGCATTCCTGTCAGTAGCACTCGCATTCATGAACATTCTTCCGATACCTGCGCTTGACGGCGGACACATAATGTTCCTGCTCTACGAGATCATATCACGCCGCAAACCGAGTGAAAAATTCATGGAATATATGCAGGTTGCCGGAATGGCGTTCCTGATACTGCTGTTGCTATATGCCAACGGCAACGATATTTACCGCTTTATATTCAAATAACATTCTGATTATGAATTATCCCGTTATAAAACTACGGAAAGGGAAAGAAGAATCTCTTGAAAGATTCCACCCTTGGGTATTTTCCGGCGCTGTAGCCTCACAGCCTTCCGACATCGAAGAGGGCGATCTGGTGAGCGTAGTGTCCCACGACGGACGCGTCATTGGAACAGGACATTATCAGATAGGCAGCATAACAGTCAGGATACTCGCATGGGGAGAAAGCTCGGTCGACGAAGAGTTCTATTCTCGCCGCCTGGCGGAAGCTTACAATGTGAGAAAAGCTCTGAAGTTATCCTCTCCGGTCAACAATGCCTATAGGCTTGTTCATGGCGAAGGCGACTTCCTGCCGGGACTCGTTGTCGACATATACGGTGACACCGCCGTAGTGCAGGCTCACTCCCCGGGTATGCATTTCGCCCGCGATATAATAGCCAACGCTTTGGTCAACCTCCCCGACGCAGGCATCAAAAATGTATATTACAAGTCGGAAACCACCCTGCCGTTCAAGGCTCAGCTCGACCCTCACAATGATTACATAATAGGCAAATATTCCACCAACATCGCAGTGGAAAACGGGCTGAAATTTCATGTGGACTGGCTGAAAGGACAAAAGACCGGATTTTTCGTGGATCAACGCGACAACCGCAGCCTGCTCGAAAAATATTCATGCGGCCGGAATGTTCTGAATATGTTCTGCTACACAGGCGGATTTTCAGTATATGCTCTTCGCGGAGGCGCCAATCTCGTGCATTCGGTCGACAGTTCGGCTAAAGCCATCGCTCTTACCGATGCAAATGTCGCTATCAACTTCCCCGACGACAAGCGACACACGTCATACGCCGAAGACGCATTCAAATTTCTCTCTTCAATGGAGACCTCCTATGATCTCATCATCCTCGACCCGCCGGCATTTGCCAAGCACCGCAGCGCGCTTCGCAACGCCCTCATAGGCTACCGCAAGCTCAATGCCAAGGCTTTTGAAAAGATTGCACCCGGAGGAATATTGTTCACATTCTCCTGCTCCCAGGCAGTGAACCGCGAGCAATTCCGTCTTGCCGTATTCTCTGCGGCTGCTCAAAGCCGTCGAAAAGTACGCATACTCCACCAGCTCACCCAGCCTGCCGACCATCCGGTCAACATCTATCATCCCGAAGGTGAATATCTAAAGGGACTTATATTATATGTAGAATAACCACCCAACACCTATTTATATAATGAATCTGATTAACAATCTGGCGACAGGACTCTTAATTGTCGCCGCATCAACATCTACAATAATGGCTTCTGACAACGATTTCAATTACGTGGTCGACCGTTTTGCCGACATAGAAGTGCTCCGCTACAAGGTGCCTGACTTTGAAAACCTACCACTCAACCAGAAACTCCTCATCTACCATCTCAATGAAGCGGCACTTGCCGGTAGAGACATCCTTTGGGATCAAAACAACAAGTATAATCTTGCGCTACGCACGATGCTTGAAAATGTATATCAGAACTTTTCAGGCGACAGAAACGGCAAAGATTTCAAGGCTTTTGAAAAATACCTGAAGCAAGTGTGGTTTGCCAACGGAATCCACCACCATTATTCAATGGATAAATTCACCCCCGAATTTTCCGAGACATTCCTTCGCGAGCAAGTGGCAAAACTCCCTAAAGCAAAACAGCCGACAAACATCGACACTCTCATGTCGGTGATATTCGATCCCGCGTTCATGCCTAAAAAAGTGAATCAGGCAGAAGGACAGGATCTCATCCTCACATCCGCCACCAACATATATGAAGGCGTTACCCAACCCGAAGTAGAAGCATATTACGCAGCACTGAAGGACACCACCGATCTCACCCCCATCTCCTACGGACTTAACACCCGCAAGGTCAAGCTCAACGGAAAAGTAGTGGAACAGCCCTATAAAATAGGCGGCCTTTATTCCGATGCAATCTCTCGCATAGTCAACGAGCTGAAAGAAGCGTCGCGATATGCCGAAAACCCGGCTCAGAAGGCTTATATGGACAAGCTGATTGAATATTACACCACCGGCGATCTGAAAACCTTTGATGAATATTCAATCCTTTGGGCTGATGAAACCAACGCACGTGTAGACTTCATCAACGGATTCATCGAATCCTACGATGACCCGCTGGGCATGACCGGCTCTTGGGAATCGATCGTGAACTTCAAGAACAACGAAGCGTCATCACGCACTGAAAAATTAAGCGCCAACGCACAGTGGTTTGAAGACCACAGCCCCATCAATCCGGCATTCCGCAAAGACAAAGTAAAAGGCGTTTCGGCTAAGGTCATCACTGCGGCAATTCTCGCCGGCGATTCATACCCGGCAACCCCTATCGGCATCAATCTGCCCAATGCCAACTGGATCAGAGCATCACACGGATCAAAGTCTGTGACACTTGAAAACATCACCCAAGCATACGATGAAGCATCGCATGGCAACGGATTCAATGAAGAATTTGTAATCGACGCAGAAACCGGAAAATTGCTTGATGACTATCTGTTCATAACCGATAATCTGCACACCGACCTTCATGAATGTCTCGGACACGGATCTGGTAAAATTCTCCCCGGTGTAGACCCTGACGCGCTCAAAGCCCACGGATCTACTCTTGAAGAAGCTCGTGCCGACCTGTTCGCTCTCTACTACCTCGCCGATCCCAAGTTGATCGAGTTGGGACTGCTTGACAATCCTGACGCATACAAAGCCGAGTACTACAAGTATATCCTCAACGGGCTCATGACCCAGCTTATGCGTATTGAACCCGGCAAGGATGTTGAGGAAGCACACATGCGCAACCGCAAACTCATCTCGGAATGGGCGTATGAACACGGAAAAGATGCAAATGTCATCGAGTATGTGAAGAACAACGGCAAAACTTACATCCGCATCAACGATTATCCCGCGCTTCGCAAACTCTTTGGCGAACTCCTTGGCGAGATTCAGCGCATAAAGAGCGAAGGCGACTACGAAGCCGGTCGAGACCTCGTTGAAAAATACGCCGTGAAGGTAGATCCCGCCATCCACAAGGAAGTGCTTGACCGATACGCACACCTTAATATCGCTCCCTACAAGGGATTTGTGAATCCGGTCTACTCGCTTGTAAAGGACAACCAAGGCAATGTCACCGATGTAACAATATCCTATGACGAAGGATACGCTCCGCAGATGCTTCGCTACTCTCGCGACTACTCTCCACTCACCGATTAATCTCAATAAATCAACAAAAGCCCGGATTTTCCGGGCTTTTGTTTTATACTCGCATTGCATCATGACTCTAAATCTTCCAGATAGCTCCTACTGACAATATAACTATATCGCGAAGCGGTATTGAGCGATTCCTTATTTTTTGCCTCACATAAAGATCACAGGTGGAAACTTCATAATAAAGCGACACCTCACGGCTCAGATAGCGCTTTTCTTGAGGAATCTTATATGTGAACCGTTGTCCCAACCCGAGATGAAATCTCACTCGACTTGAAAAACTGTAGTAACCGTGAGGATACCTGTCAGGTTCCGACGCCCAGAAATCGCCATGCAGAATCGAGTTTATCGACAACTGCACCACAAGCGGCTGCATCCTTATATATGGATTCACATCCACTCTCCATGGCACATAGCATTCACGCAACGTGGTGGTCCAATAATGGTTCAGATTATATCGCGAGGGTATAAACCCTACGAGGAAATGAGTCTCCCACCTGTCATGCTTGCCGTAATCCCATCCCACACCGAGATTGTAGGTTCCTATTCCTCCGGCATATTGAAACACGAGAATATCAGGAATCATCTTTTGCACCCAAGATTGATGCCGCCTTAATCTCTGTTCATATTTACTTTCCGACACAGGTTCCGCCTGCTCAGTCAAGTCGACATGACAAGTCACGGAATCAACGACAGCTTCCTGCGGGCAGACTTTCGACGCTGACAGAAACACCACGGCAAAAAACAATGCGACAAACCTGTGCGAAACAGAATCAATAGTCCACTTTTTCAAATTCATAGCCCTCATCCGTTATTGTAAAAACAAGAAACGACCTTTTCCCTATGTCGGGACAACGATAATAAAGCACTCCATTGTCATAAATATCGTCGATCGAATAACTGTGCTTATGTCCGTATATGCAAAACGCACGTGAGCGGCTACCTGACTGCGGATGCCCCTCTGCTGTTATAGTGCTGTCATCCTCGCCCATGCCGGGATACATCAGTATATAATTATTGAACGGCTTCGCCACGTTGTTATTAAACTGGAGATCATAAGGACAAGCGTGCATTGCCACAACCGTGTGGGTGATGCTGTCAGGATAAATACGATTCAATGAATCCACCCTCCTTATATCCTCTTCAATGAAATTAAAGTCAGGAACAGGATGTGAATAATCATATTCAAGAGCGACCGTGTTAAGACACACAAAATGCATTCCCCCGGCATTGAATGAAAAATTTTCCGGACCATATATATAGGCAAAGACATCGTCACCGTTTCCAAGACAGTCATGATTTCCGATCACCGAGACAAAAGGGAGTCCGGAACGCTCCATGACATTACGGCTCCACACAAACTCCTTTATCACGCCGAAATCCGTTTGATCTCCTCCATGAATCATAAATTGGATGCCGGTCATCTTTTTTATCGCCTTCATGGCATCATTGGTGTCATCGAGCATCCCCTGTGTATCGGAAATGAACGCAAACTTAAAGGGAGGGACAAGGTTCATCTTTTCTATCCTCTCGGAATTTACCGTGTTTATATTCCTCTTACCCTCTATCTTTGTCGAATAAGGATGAGACTCAAAGGCATCACATCCTGCTGTGAGCAATAGCAGGAGGAGTCCGTTTACCAATTTAGCAAAATTACATTTCATAACATCTTTTCCAATGCTGTTGATGATTACCTATTAATGCACAATCGTAATCATCAGTCCAATTACACCGTTGTTTCGCTAAATTAGCAATAATCCCGTTTTCCTACAATAGATTATGTGATTTCAGAACACTTTTAACTTCATTTAGGGAAAGCTCTTATACGGAAAAAGGACGTGCCGAATACCTTCAACACGCCCTTCCGTTTCAATTATCCCGGAAGATTATATTATCTTACCGCTTATTTTCTACTTGCCCAGCAGCTCGTAGGAACGATTCAGGAACTGGGTAAGGTCATGTCCTTTCAGCAATCCGTTGCCCAGAAGAGCCAAATCGATAAGCTGTTTCACCTTGGGCTGTCCTGCCGCATAGTCACTGATGATTTTAGTTTCATCAGCACGTAACTTGTTGACCTCAGCCTCAAGGTCGGAAGTCTTCTTGGAATCCTCATCACTCATCTTCCCATCCTTGGCGGCTTCACGGATAGCTGTGATTTCAGCATTCTTTTTCTCAATCTCCTCGCTCACCGGATTGACAGATGCTCCAATAGAGGCATCGGCGGCATCGCGAATCTCCTTAATCAATGTGTGTTCGGTGTTCACAATCAGATTATAGCTGTCAGGCAGCTCGCCATAGAATGACATACCCGGCTGCATCGCCGCCATATCCTTCATGCGTCGCATATACTCGTTTTGAGTTATCATCACCGGAGCGGCTGTTGATGACAACGCTTCAAAAGAGACAAGGAATTCAGCCTTCTCCACAGCAGGAATCTGCGATTTGAACAGAGTGGTCATGATATTACGCTGCTTAGCGTCAAGATCGGCAACCTTCTTATCATCCTTGCTGATAAGATTCTCGATAATATCGGAATCCACACGCACAAAATGAGACTTCTGAAGTTTCTGTTCCAGCAGTCCTATGAAGTGGTTGTCAAGCTGTCCATCCATCACAAGCACGCTGTAACCCTTGTCGGTGGCATTATGGATATAATTGTACTGCGCTACCTTGTCGGTGGTGTAGAGATAAATTATATCGCCATCCTTATTGGTCTGGTTAGCCTCAATCAAAGTCTTGTATTCATCAAGGGTGTAGTACTTGCCGTCGGTATCCTTTAGAAGCACGAACTTCATGGCACGCTCACAGAACTTTTCATCAGTAAGCATACCATATTCAATGAATATCTTTATATCATCCCATTTCTTCTCAAAGTCTTCGCGATTGTTCTTGAATATCTCTTCCAAGCGATCAGCCACCTTACGGGTGATGTAAGTTGAGATTTTCTTCACTGCCGTGTCGCTCTGCAAGTAGCTTCTTGACACATTCAGAGGAATATCGGGAGAGTCGATCACACCCTGCATAAGCATCATGAATTCAGGCACGACACCCTCGACTGAGTCGGTCACAAACACCTGATTGCAGTAAAGCTGGATGCGATTGCGTGTCACATCGATATTGTTCTTTATCTTCGGGAAGTAAAGAATACCGGTGAGAGTGAAAGGGAAATCCACATTAAGGTGGATCCAGAACAAAGGATCATCCTGACCAGGATAAAGTTCATGGTAGAACTTCATGTAATCCTCATCGGTCAATTCTGCCGGTTTCTTGGTCCATGCCGGCTCTGTGTTGTTGATAACTTTGTCCTTATCAGTATCCACATACTTGCCATCTTTCCACTCCTGCTCTTTTCCCGATACTACAGGCACCGGAAGGAAACGGCAATATTTCTTCAACAGAGTGTCGATGCGCGACTGTTCAAGGAACTCCTTGTTTTCATCGTCGATATACAGGATAATGTCAGTGCCTCGCTCAGCTTTTTCAATAGGGGTCATCTCATATTCAGGAGAACCGTCACACACCCAGCTCACCGCTTCTGCTCCATCCTTATATGACAATGTGCGTATCTCTACTTTCTTTGCCACCATGAATGCAGAATAGAATCCAAGACCGAAATGTCCGATTATACTCTCTGCCTTATCCTTGTACTTGGCAAGGAACTCTTCAGCTCCTGAAAAAGCGATCTGGTTGATATATTTATCGATATCATCGGCGGTCATTCCTATACCATGATCGCTCACAGTGAGAGTGCCGGCTTCCTTATCCACGGAAACCTTGACATTCATCTCGCCAAGTTCACCCTTAAATTCGCCAAACGAAGAAAGAGTCTTCAACTTATTGGTGGCGTCAATAGCATTACTAACGAGCTCACGCAGAAAAATCTCATGGTCGCTATATAGAAACTTTTTAATGACGGGGAATATATTCTCGGTGGTTACCCCAATTTTACCTTTCTGATTACTCATAGTTTTAGAAATATATATTTTAATGAATAACAAAGAGCAAATAAAATGCCAGTTCGTAAAAATGACATTTTAAACTAATTAAAGTTAAAAACAATGACAAAATTAACCCTTCCGCCGATTTTGTGGCAGATATTTTTCAAAATAAGACAGCTTGCAAAAAAATATCTCCGCCCGTATCGCCACTTGTCGGCAAATTCCTTATATTTGTAAAGAAATTATACCACTAAAAATGAAAAAACTTATCACTCTGCTATTCCTGACTCTGTTATGCATCAGCAATTCCGTATCGGCTCAAAACCGTGGTGACAAATTCATGACGCAAGCACAGAAACATCTTGACAACAAAGAATACACCCAGGCGAGATATAATTTTTTACAGGCATATTCCCAATTTGCCGCCGACAGCACGTATGACAAGGCTGTGGATGCCGGGGTAAAAGTCGCATCATTATACCATCGAGAGAACTACTATAAAGAAGCTTTTGAACAGCTCGGCAATGTCGACAGAATGCTTTTGGACTCAAAAGCATCCAATCCGGGCAACGCCGCTTTGATGTATTATCCCGCCAAGGAGAGAATGACGATGTACATGAAACTCCGAAATAGCGCCAAGGCTGCCGAATGGCTCAACCGCATGAAATCCATAGCCAAAGCATCGGGAAATAACAACTTCGACAATGACCTGCTATATAATGAGGCTAACTTCAATTACACATTCGGCAAAGCCGCTGCCGGTGATGCAGCCATAAATAAGCTGATATCACGCTATGAGAATGAAAAGGATTATAATAAAGCCGATGAATGCTTCAAGCAACTGATAAGCCAAGCCACACGTTCAAAAAACGCGGAACTCGTGAGCCGCTCCTACGCGCGCTACAATCAATGGAATGATTCCATAAGAAAAATACGCGAGGACGACGAACTCAGCATAATAACAGGCAAACTTGAAGAGGCAAACAGCACAATCGCCGAAAAAGACAGCACAATCACGGTGAAAAACGGCGTGATTGTCACCCTCATCGTGATAATATGCGCTCTTGCGGCAATCCTCGTGCTGGGTGCCATTCTGTTGCTGCGGCAGATAGCAGCGTCACGCAAAGCGAAGAAAAACCTTGCCATAGCTAACGAGCACAATCAACTGAAGGCGCAATTCATACACAACATCTCAGAACAGATGGCTCCGACATTGAACACGCTCGACCAGTCGCTACCTGCCGTTAAAGCGCTGAATGAATTCTCATCACATATACAAACACTTTCTGATCTTGAAAATTCACTGGACGAAAGATATGATGCGGAAGAGGTGAATCTAACTAAATTCAGCGACTCTGTGATTCAGCAAGTGAAACCGAATGTAAAGCCCGGGGTAACCTTAACGGCAAACGTGCCTAAAATGTCGGCTAAATTCAATCAGCAAGCGGTGGAAAATATTCTTTTGCACCTTCTTGACAATGCAGCAATCCACACTTCCGATGGAGGAAAAATCACTCTTGAGTTCAAAAAACGAGGAGCTAAAACCATGCAGTTCATCGTTACCGACACTGGATGCGGCATTCCCGAAGAAAAACAGGCTACGATATTCAAGCCATTCTCCGAGATAAAGGATCTGACAACCGGCGACGGACTCGGACTCCCTATATGCTCGCTTATCGCCGAGAAGCTGAACGGAAGCCTGTCGATAGATGGAGAATTTAAGCATGGCACAAGATTCATCCTTGAAATAAAATCCTGAATAAAGCGTAAAGTCCCGGATTTGTGACAATTTTTCACTAATTTTGCAGGGAAGAGTTTAACATATCCGGAATGAAGCGACATCAGGAAATATACGGAATATTCAACGACAGTTTTCCACCGGTTTTAGACGGAGTAACCCTCACAGTCGAGAACTATGCGCACTGGCTCACATCTATGGGCAAGAAAGTGTGTGTGGTGACACCATGGAATCCTGAGAAAGCCGAGGTGCCCGACACTTACGACATATACCGATATTTCTCCCTGCCCATCGCCTCCCGAAAGCCATATCGATACGGCTATCCAAAGCTGGATCTCATGATATGGCACAAACTCAGGAAAACTCCGTTCAAACTCGTCCATGCCCACTGCCCGTTCTCATCGGGAAGGCTTGCCGTATACACCGCACGCCACCATAACGTGCCACTCATAGCCACATTTCATTCCAAGTACCGCACCGATCTTGAGCACTCGCTACCGGAATGGATGGTGAAGAGAATCATGAAACGCGTGATGGATTTTTTCAATGCCGCCGACGAAGTGTGGATTCCTCAGGCTAAAGTGGAGGAAACCGTCAGAGAGTATGGTTACCGGGGAAAACTGACGGTTGTCGACAACGGCATAGACATGGAGGCAGAAAACTTCAATGAGATAATAAAACTGAAAAAAGACGCAAGAATGCGTCTTGGGATAAAAGACAACGAGCTCCACATCCTCTTTGTGGGTCAGCACATCAAAGAAAAAGGTGTGATGCTCATCATAAAAGCTATCTCGCTGCTGCGCGATTTACCTGTCAGAGCGTCATTCATAGGCACCGGCTATGCAGTTAATGAGATGAACTCGCTCATCCGCGACTTGAACCTTGAGGACAGGATAACTCTCCACGGCATAATCTCCGACCGAGATATGCTGAAAGAATATTATGCCGCTGCCGACATATTCCCGTTTCCGTCATTTTACGACAATGCCCCTCTCGTTGTGAGGGAAGCCGCAATGATGGGCACACCATCGCTGGTTCTCGCCGGCTCAACCACAGCCGAAGTGATATGTGACGGAGAAAACGGATTCCTTTGCGACAACACCCCTGAAAGCTATGCCGACAAGATAAGAAGCCTGTCACACGACCGCAGCTCAATACTTCGGGCGGGACAAGGAGCAGCCGCGACACTGACACGCTCATGGAAAGAGGTGATGGAAGAAGTTGCTATGAGATATAATGAAATAATTGAGCGATATGGCAGCCGTTAAAGACAACACCGGCAACACCGGTTCCTCCGACTTCAGCCGTTGGCGCGTGATTCTGCCGGTTCTCATCGGACTCTGCGTCATCGCATGGCTTTTCCACAACGAATTCAATGTCGAGGTGTGGAAATCAGTGCATTTCGACACCCGCGTCATCTTATGCATCGTGCTTGCCTGGATTTTCATGGCGGGCAGAGACTTCGGACTCACATGGCGCTTCCGCACACTCACCGACAAGGAGATAACTTGGCGACAGGCGTTGCGTGTCAATTTCATGTGTGAATTCACATCGGCGATAACACCATCGGCAGTAGGAGGCTCATCGCTGGGCATGATTTTCCTGCATCACGAAGGGATAAATCTCGGCAGAGCCACAACTCTCATGCTTACGACCTTGTTTCTCGACGAGCTGTTTTTCTCTCTCGCCTGTCCGCTCATAATGCTCCTCATTCCTCAGGATCAACTCTTCGGATTCAGCGATAACTCATTTGAGACAGGGTTGAAAGTCGTGTTCTGGATTGTATACGCAGTGCTTGTGGCATGGACCGCCCTCCTGTTTTTAGGAATATTCGTCAAACCCAACGGCATAAAGAATGCCCTGATATTCCTGTTCAAATTCAGATGGCTTCGCCGTTGGCAACCTGCCGTGGCAGCTCTTGGCGACAACATGGTCGCCGCCTCACAGGAATTGCGCACACGTCCCCTAAAATGGTGGTGGAAAGTGTTTTCCGCCACAATCCTCACCTGGAGCTCACGCTTCATGGTCGTGAATGCCCTGTTTTTAGGCTTCGTTCCTGCCGCCGACCAACTTGTGGTGTTCGGTCGTCAATTTGTAGTGTGGGTCGTGCTCATGGTGAGCCCCACCCCCGGAGGCAGCGGAATAAGCGAATGGCTCTTCACCGAATATTACGGCGATATGCTCCACAATGCGGGCATCGCGCTCATAATAGCCCTCTTCTGGCGAATAATCACTTACTATGTATATCTTATAATCGGAGTATTCCTTGCGCCTTCAATGCTGAAAGCGCCAAGAAAAAACGCCGATAAAAATAAACTCACGCAAAAATGAAATTTATAGGAATTATACCCGCCCGCTACGCATCCACTCGCTTCCCGGGAAAACCGCTTGCCGACATCTGTGGCAAGACAATGATTGAACGTGTTTACCGCCAGGTTGAAAAAGCGCTTGACGATGTGTGGGTGGCGACTGATGACGACCGCATCTCTGATGCAGTCAAGGCTTTCGGTGGCAACGTAGTGATGACCTCACCCACTCATCGCAGCGGAACCGACCGTTGCTATGAAGCCTATCGCAACATTGGTTCTGATGCCGACGTGATAATAAATATCCAGGGCGATGAGCCATTCATCAACCCGTCGCAGCTTGAAGAGATAAAGAAATGTTTCGACGATGCGTCGACACAGATCGCCACATTGGTGCGTCCGTTTGATCCCGCACTTGGCATCGACGCTCTGTTCAACCCCAACACACCGAAAGTAGTGATGGATGAAAATATGTTTGCCATGTATTTCAGCCGTTCGGTCATCCCCTATGTGAGAGGTGTCGAAAAAGAGAAATGGACTGAACAAGTGCAGTTCTACACCCACATAGGAATGTATGCTTATCGCACTGACTCATTGGAGCAGATAACCCAACTTCCGCAAAGCAATCTGGAACTGATTGAATCGCTGGAGCAGCTCAGATGGCTTCAGAACGGCTTCAAGATAAAAGTGGGAATCAGCAATTGCGGCACTATAGGCATCGACACTCCGGAAGACCTTGAACGAGCTTGCCGGTTATTGTCTTCAGGAAAAATATAACCGCCATGCTTGACCGAAATATAGCTCCCCCAGTGAGAGATTTCACCACTCTGTCAATGCCGCCCGTGACCCGGATAGAGCTTGACAATGGTGTCGTGGCAAATATAATGAACCAAGGCGGCCAGGAGGTGTTCAATCTGACCGCCGTGTGGAGAGGCGGCAATGCCGAATGTCAAAAATATTCAGTGCCCAACCTCACCTTGCAGCTCATGAGAGAGGGTGCCGGAGGAATGTCGGGAGAGGAATTTTCCGATACATTGGAATTCAACGGAGCAAGAATAGGAGTCTCAGCCGACTCCCATTACTCCACCCTGCGTCTTTATTCCCTCAACTCCAAGGCTCAGGCAGTGATACCGCTGATGGCAGCAATGTGCCACGAACCGTCCCTTCCCGAATCGGAATTTTCAACCGTGCGTGAACGCCGTATCCATCAAGCGGAGCTGATGGCGCAAAAAGTAGAGGCGCAATCCTCCCGGATGTCAAACAAATTGATGATGGGAGCCTCACATCCACTGGCAAGATACGACATTCCCGGGGAAATAGCCGGGGTGACAATCGATGACATACGTTCATGGCATAGACGCATATTTACTCCGGGCAACGGAAACCTCGAACTGTTTCTGTCGGGACACATTGACGACAACTTGCTCACTGCCGTCAACAAGTCATTCGGACAAATTGCAACCGACAGTTCAGCAACCGAGCTAAATATCAAGCCATTCCACTGCGGTTCAACAGAAGACAGGAATTACGTGGCTGTAGATGGCGCTCTCCAAAGTTCGGTAAGAATCACATATCCGGCGCCTTTGAGAACCAACCCCGACTATATCCCTTTGAGAATGCTTGTGATGGCTCTTGGCGGATATTTCGGCAGCCGGTTAATGAGCAACATACGCGAAGACAAGGGGCTTACCTATGGTATAACATCTTTTTTGATGGGCTATCCCGAAGGCGGCATAATAGGAATAGAGAGCGCCACCGACCCTTCGACTGTGGACGCCCTGATCTCAGAAACACTGAAAGAGGTGGAACGGCTCGCTTCGGGCGACTTCACGCAAGGAGAAATAACACGCCTTCAACGGCATCTCATGTCGGGACTCGCTTCGTCGCTTGACACTCCGTTTGACATGATGGATTACTACATCACCGCCAAACTGTCGCACATACCCGAAGGTTATTTCGAGCGGCAGGTGGAAACGATACAATCTCTCACGCCATCCCTTCTCGGAGAAATGGCTCAAAAATATCTCAACCCGCATAAACCGGTGATTGTGGTTGCTGGAGCGCGATAGGGAGTCGTGAGTCGTGAATGGATAATTGAGAATGGAGAATTGAGAATTGGGAATTGAATTATTTTGGTTGTTTGGGATTGTTATTTGGGGTAAAATGCCTAACTTTGCAGCCGGAAATAATTAGAACTTTGAATTATGATAAACAGAATCCTGATAAGAATGAAAGTGGTGCAGATGCTATACTCCTATCTGCTTACCCGCAGTGATTTCAAGACTCTCCCGGAACCGGAATCGCATTCACGTGACAAGCGTTATGCCTACTCCCTGTATTGTGACCTGCTTCTGCTGTTGATCGACGCATCGGGATTCCGTATCGTAAATTTCGAAGGGCGTCCTCGCTTCGAGTTCATCGGTACTCGCGGAAAATACGATGTCACATCAATCGCCAAAGCTCTCGCTGACGATGATGAAATGAAGGAGATCGCATTGCGACACAAATCATTCTACGATGCTTTGCGCCCCATGAGCGAACGTCTTCGTGCCGAAGTGAAGGAATCATCCATCTACAAAGAATATCAGCGCAAGAAAGAGGCTCCTGAGATTCAGGACGAAGTGACCATGTGGAAAACCATACTCCACACCATCCTCCTGCGCAACGAGCAGCTCAAAGCACTCATCCACTCCAATCCCGACTTCACCCACGTGGGTTATGACCTCGCGTTGAATATGCTTGAGGAGACACTCAATGACTATTCGACCACAAGAAGCTCGCTCGTGGATGCCAACCGAGGACTTTCTGCGTCGCTCGACAAGAGCTATGAACTCTACATGAGTCTTCTGCAACTTATGATCGACCTGACCGATATGCGCGCACGGCAACTCGATGAGGCGAAACACAAATATCTGCCCTCGCACGACGACTTGAACCCCAACATGAAATTTGTGGAGAACAAGTTCATCGAACTTTTGCGTGAAAATCCGAATTTTGTGGCATACAAGAATGAAACTCCGGTGGACTGGACCGATCATGACGTGATGTTGCGCCGACTTCTCGACAAAATAATCGAGAGCCCCGCCTACAACAACTATATGGAGTCAAAGGAATCATCATTTGCCGCCGATTGCGAATTGTGGATACACCTGTTCAAAAACATCATTCTCGAGAGCGACGAGCTCGCCGAAGCAATGGAGTCAATGTCAGTGTACTGGAACGATGACCTTGCCATAATGGGTTCTTTCGCGCTTAAGACAATCAAGTCGTATGCTGCCGCCGGCGGCACACAGGTGCGTCTTTCACCCAAATACAAAGACGAAGAGGATCGCCGCTTCGGACCGATGCTGTTTGAGGCAGTGATACGCAATCAGGATGAATACCGTGCTTTGATTGACGAATGCCTCGTGGGAAGCACATGGGACCCCGAGCGTCTCGCGTTCATGGACATAGTGATACTGGAGACAGCCATCGCCGAATTGATAAAATTTGACTCCGTGCCCACTTTGGTCACTGTCAACGAATACACCGAGATCGCCAACTACTATTCCACAGCAAAGAGCGGCATATTTATCACCGGAATGCTCTACAGCATCATCTCCAATTTAAAAAACAGAAAGATTATAGTCAAAGATTGAAATATCTTTCTTATATTTGCAACAACATTAACGATAAAACAAATCTATTATGGTATACAATCTCGTGGCTCTTCAAGATGCAGCCAATGGCGGAATGATGAATCTGATCATGATCGTGGCTCTTATCGCCATCTTCTATTTCTTCATGATCCGTCCTCAACAGAAAAAGCAGAAAGAAATCAAGAAATTCCGCGAAGGACTCGGCGTGGGCGACCGCGTGATAACCGCCGGTGGAATACACGGCAAGATACGCGGCGTGAAAGAGAACTCTTTCGTTCTTGAAATCGCCGACAATGTGCGCATCACCATCGACAAGGGATCGGTGTTCCCCACTGCAGCAGAAGCTCAGGAAGCCGTGAAGCAAAACGACGGAAACAATTAGCTTAAAATACAATAATGAGAGGCTCCGTGCAAATCCTGTAAAAGGGCTTCACGGAGCCTTTTATTTTCTCCCTAAAAAACACAAGGAACTATGCCACAGAAAAGAAGCTGGACACGATTAGTCTCAAAAATCCATGACGCAGTAACCTCGGCACGCGGAAAGGAGGTATTGCTGTTCCTTCTTTTCCTCATGATATCCTATGTGTTCTGGCTCCTGCTCACTCTCAACAATGAAATGCAGGAAGACATAGAGGTGCCTGTCGAAATAGCCGGAATCCCCGACAGCGTGACCGTGATTACCAATCTGCCCGAGGTGCTGAAAGTAAGTGTGCGCGACAAGGGGTCGGCTCTCATGAAATATAAGATGGGTGGTGTAAAACCAATGAAAATAAATTGGACCGACTATTCATCGGCTAAAAACAAATTCCTGCTCAATAAAGCCGACCTCGGGGCAAGACTGCGCGATTATTTCGGTGCAGGAAGTCAGATAGTGACCATGCTGCCCGACTCGATAAGCCTGAACTACACTACCAGCCCCGGGCGAAAGGTGGAGGTGAAGGTCATAGCCGACCTCAAGCCCATATTCGGCAGTATAATAAACGGACCGATCACCACAAGCACTGACTCAGTGTGGCTATTTTCAGTCGAGGACCTGCCCCACAACCTGAAATCGGTAGAGACAATGCCCATAGTGCGCGGCTCGTTATCCGACACTACATCCATCACCGTGAGCATAAAGCCGATACCGGGAGTGAAAATAGTGCCCGATGAAATAACGGTGAGAGTTCCTGTAGAACCATTGATAGCCCGCAAGCAGATGGCGACAGTAATAGCCAAAAACCTGCCCGACAACATAAGTATGCACACATTCCCATCTCGCATCGAGATTGCATATCTCGTGCCGATGAGCGAATATAACTCAGAGCCATACGAAATAAACGCTTACGTCGACTACAAAGAGATAGCCCACAACTCCTCCGACAAACTTCCGGTGAGGCTGTCTCTGCTTCCGGAATCATACCATTCCGTCGAAGCGATCCCCGACAGCGTGGAATACATAACCGAACACAAAGTGGCAATCGAATGAAACCGTTAATAGCAATAGCCGGCGGCATAGGATGCGGCAAGTCGGTAGTGTCACACATCCTCACCGCACTCGGCTACAGAGTGTATGACTCCGACAGCCGAGCCAAAACCCTGATGGACAACGACAATGGCATTAAGGCGGCAATCGCCTGCGAAATAAGCCCCGAAGCAATAACTCCGTCAGGGCAGATCGACCGCAAGCGCCTTGGAGCAATAGTTTTTGCCGACAAGGAAAAGCTGCAACGCCTCAACTCAATAGTACACGGAGCCGTGAAGAGCGACATTGCCGCATGGAGGAAAAGACATCCGGCTGAACCGCTATGGGTGGAAAGCGCCATCATCTACGAAAGCGGAATAAGCGAAATGGTCGACGAAGTGTGGGAAGTGACCGCACCCGAAGACATCCGCATCAACCGCGTGGTGAAACGCAACAATCTATCCCCGCAGGAAGTCAAGCTACGCATAGCAGCACAAGCGGTCACTGTCGCATCGCCTCATGAAAGAGTATTCACGATACTGAACGACGGCGTGCAGCCGCTCCTGCCACAAGTCCTCAACCTCCTGTCAGGCATAAGCCGTTAAGGCTCTAAAACTCGCTTGTGAAGTGGAATCTGATTTTAGGGAAATCGTTCTGCGCCATCTGAAGCACATAGTTTGAGTCGGCGAGAAACACATCCCGTCCATCCCTGTCAATCGCCATGAACTGATGCTTGCGTTTCTTGAACGCTTCCAGGGCATCGGCATCATCACTTTCTATCCAGCAGGCTTTATAAAGCGATATAGGCTCCCAACGCACAGTCGCGCCATATTCATGCAGCAAGCGGTATTGAATCACCTCAAACTGAAGCTGCCCCACAGTTCCGATAATTTTCCTTCCGTTGAACTGGTTGGTGAACAACTGCGCCACACCCTCGTCCATCAACTGCTGCACGCCCTTCTCAAGCTGCTTTGACTTCATGGGATCGGTGTTCTCTATATATTTGAACATCTCAGGCGAGAAGCTGGGCAATCCTTTATAATGAAGATTCTCTCCCGACGACAGAGTGTCGCCTATCTTGAAGTTCCCCGTATCGGGAATACCCACTATATCGCCCGGATAAGCCTCGTCGACAATACTTTTCTTCTGAGCCATGAACGCGGTAGGAGCTGCAAAACGCATCATCTTGCCTGAACGCACATGTTTATAATTGGCATTACGCTCGAATTTACCCGAACATACCTTCACAAACGCGATACATGAACGATGGTTGGGATCCATATTGGCATGAATCTTGAACACAAATCCCGAGAACGGTTCCTCCTTAGGACTCACTTCGCGCTCCTCAGCCATCACTGCCCGCGGTGCCGGCGCAATCTTCACAAAGCAGTCAAGCAGCTCCTTTACGCCGAAAGTGTTCAATGCCGAACCAAAAAACACCGGAGCCACCTTACCGGCAAGATACTCCTTCTCGTCAAATTCGGGATACACACCCTCGATCAGTTCAAGATCCTCCCTGAGCTTCGCGGCATCCTTCTCCCCCACGGCTTCGTCAATGCGGGGATCGTCGACCGATTCAATCTCAACTCGTTCGGTGACCTGAGTCTTGCTCGGCGTGAACAGGTCAAGAGAATTTTCATATATATTATACACACCCTTGAACTTGGCTCCAATATTAATAGGCCAGGAGAGCGGACGCACGGCAATCTTAAGCTCTGCCTCAAGTTCATCAAGAATCTCAAACGGATCACGACCCTCACGGTCGAGCTTGTTGACAAAAATGATCACAGGAGTGTTGCGCATACGGCACACCTCCATCAGCTTGCGAGTCTGCTGCTCCACACCCTTCGCCACATCGACCACAATGATAACACTGTCTACGGCGGTAAGAGTGCGGTAGGTGTCCTCGGCAAAATCCTGGTGGCCCGGAGTGTCGAGAATATTAATCTTATAATCTCCGTAATTAAAACCCATAACCGAAGTCGCAACCGAGATGCCTCGCTGCTTCTCGATCTCCATCCAGTCGGATGTGGCGGTTTTCTTTATCTTGTTTGACTTTACAGCGCCTGCCACATGGATCGCGCCTCCAAAAAGCAAAAGTTTCTCGGTGAGGGTTGTTTTTCCTGCGTCAGGGTGAGAAATGATGGCGAAAGTGCGCCGGCGGTTGATTTCATCAGTAAGAGTTGCCACGTGTATATAATATTATGAGTTTCGCATTAATGCAATCCAATGCATCTTTTTACATTTTCCAACCACAAAATTACAAAAATTTATGTTATAAAACACGATTAAGGATTAATATATAATTTCAAGCCGCGAAACGCCTAAAAAATCACTACTTAAAATTTGGATTGTTAGAAATATAATAATAAATTTGCACATCCAAAGCCGTAGAATAACGGTTCGGAATGCTTGAAGAAGGATCGAAGAGTCAATGCCGAGACAAGCTGACACCCTGATTTTAATAACAAAAAACGGGTGCTGATTGTTGACAGGGACCATGGAAACTCACGAAACACGACACTTGCATAAACTATTAAACAAAAACTTTTAACATAACTTTAATTCATTATCATTCAAACAATTATGGAAAATCAAAAGCCTAATGTTGGAGCCAAGCCGGCTCAAAAACAGCCTAAGAACGAAGGTTCTAACGTACGCGGTATTAAGAACGCATTTCTTGTAATCGTTGCATGTTTCATCGTTGCAGTTTGCTTGTTCATCTTCTGGTTCGGACATGACATGCACTTCGACGAAGCAGGTCACCCGCAAGACCTTTGGGGTACAGTTTACAAAGGTGGTTTCATCGTGCCTATCCTTCAAACATTGTTCCTCACTGTTATCGTGCTCTCTGTTGAGCGTTGGATCGCCCTTTCAAGCGCAAAAGGCAAAGGCAGCATCTCTAAGTTCGTTGCCGGCGTTAAAGCTTGCTTGAAGAAAAACGACATCGCTGGTGCACAGGCTCTTTGCGCAAAGCAGAAGGGTAGCGTTGCAGCTGTTGTTGCAGCAGCTCTCGTTCGCTACGAAGAAATGGACAAGAACACCACTCTTTCTAAAGAGCAGAAAATCGCAACTCTCCAGAAGGAAGTTGAAGAAGCTACAGCTCTTGAGATGCCGGCTCTTCAGCAGAACCTCCCCATCGTTGCTACTCTTACTACTCTCGGTACTCTTGTCGGACTTCTCGGTACTGTGATGGGTATGATCAAGTCATTCCAGGCTCTTGCAGCATCTGGTGCTCCTGACTCAACCGAACTTTCTACCGGTATCTCTGAGGCACTTATCAACACCGCCTTCGGTATCGCAACCGGTGCATTCGCTGTTATTTCTTACAACTTCTACACCAACAAGATTGACAACTTGACTTACGCTATCGACGAAATCGGTTTCTCAATCGTGCAAACATTTGCTGCTACTCACTAATCCCTTGTCTTTCAGATAATATTCGATTAAAAATCTATTAACAGAAAAACAATGGGAAAAGTAAAAATTAAAAGAAAGAGTACCCTCATCGACATGACTGCGATGAGTGACGTGACTGTTCTTTTGCTTACTTTCTTCATGTTGACCTCGACCTTCCTGCAGAAGGAGCCGGTTACGGTGCTTACTCCGTCATCTGTGTCGGAAATAAAAGTGCCCACAACCAACACCACCACTGTCCTCATTTCACCTGAGGGGAAGGTCTTCCTATCGGTTGCCGGTGACGCCGACTCAACCTTCTCAAGCGAAAAGGTTAGAGCCGAGCTCGTCAGAACAGCGGTTTCCGAGTATAACAAGACCCATAGTAAACAAGTGCAGCTCACTAACGAACAGGTAGCCAAGTTCTCTAAGATGAATATGTTTGGTATCAGAATCGCGGATCTTCCCGCATTCCTTGACCTCCCGCAGATAAAGCAGGATGAAGTCATTGCCGACATGAATAATCCGAGCACCGGTATTCCAATCGATGACAACAAGGACTTGACAAAACCTAACGAGTTCCAAATCTGGATGCGCGCCATCTACAATTCATCCAACCCCAATCTTGAATCTTCAATCAAGAGCGGTGAAGGTATCGCAATCAAAGCTGACAAGGACACTCCCTACAACACTGTACATGATGTCCTTGACAACCTGCAGACCTTGAAGATGAATAAATTTAGCTTGATGACCGCACTCAAAACTGAAAACGATTAATCATTATGGCACAGATAGAACAATCCGACGGCGGCAAAAAGAAAAAAGGCGCCCAAAAGAAGATGTCAATCCACGTCGACTTCACCCCGATGGTGGATATGAATATGCTCCTTATCACGTTCTTCATGCTCTGTACCACGATGATCAAATCGCAGACTCTGCAGATATCTCTTCCGTCAAACGAAAAGGTAGAGCAGGAGCAACAGAACAAAGCTAAGGAATCGCAAGCAGTAACCCTAATCCTTGACACCGAACGCGATGACGAAGGAAATGTGAAGTATGATGAAGAAACCGGTCGTCCGGCTCACATCATCTACTACTATTTCGGAAAACCCGATGTCGCTGACGAAAACAACGACGGAATTCTCGACAACAGCACACTGCAGGTTGAGAAGTTCATCGGAAATCAGAACGGTGAAACTCAAGGTATCCGCAAAATTCTTCACGACAGAAACAAGACCGTGCTTGGTAAAATCGCGCTCTTGAAGAACGACTGGAAGAATAAGACCATTTCTGACGAAGAGTATCAGAAGAGAGCTAAGGAAATCCGTAATGACTCGCTCATCACCGACCGTCCCGTTGTCGTTATCAAAGCAGGTCCCAACGCTTCTTGGGAAAGCTTGATCGGCGCTCTCGACGAAATGCAGATCAATCAGATTTCGCGCTACCAGATTGACAATATCAACAAGACTGACTCAATCTTGATAGCTGACTACAACGCAAAGAATCCGAAAAAGTGATGAATGGTTTAACAATTAATTGACAAAAGAAAATGGCAAAAGATGTAGATCTTTCATCAAAAGAATGGCGCGACATAGTATTTGAAGGTAAAAACCAGCAATTTGGCGCCTATGAATTGCGTAAAGGCTCGGATGCTCGTCACAATAAGGCGATGATCGTCGTAGTGATTATCATTGCTATAGCATTTATTCTTCCCCTCTTGGTAAACACTGTGCTGCCAAAGCCTGAAGAAAAACCGGAGGACCTCACTGAACAGGCTCTCGTCAACCTTGACAATTCGACCGACGAACAGGACAAGGAAGAGGAAGATGAACCCGAACAGGAGCGTTACGAAGAAGAACAGCCCCAGGCTCTGCCCGAAGAAATCCTCAACACCGTTAAGGTGACCGAGATCACAATCGTAGAGGACGACAAGGTTAGCGCCGACGACGAGGTTAAATCCAGCGATGAACTTAAAGAGACCACTACCGCATTCGGTCAGACCGACTTCGACAAAGGTACCGACGACCGTAACGTGGTTCGTGAACACAAGGATGAAATCATTGTTGAAGAAAAGAAGCCCGTTGAAGAGAACAAGGTGTTCAATGCCGTAGAGCAGATGCCTCAGTTCCCCGGTGGCGACGCTGAACTTCTAAAATACATTCAGCAGCACTTGAAATATCCTCCTGTTGCAGCTGAAAACAACATCCAGGGTCGTGTCATCGTACAGTTCGTGGTTACTAAGACCGGTAAGGTAGGAGAAGTGAAGATTGCACGTGGTAAAGACCCCGATCTTGACAAGGAAGCTATGCGAGTTGTTAAGACTCTTCCCGACTTCATCCCCGGTAAGATGAATGGACAGGCAGTCGCAGTATGGTACACTCTGCCCATCACATTCAAACTCCAAGGAATCTAATCATCATTATAGATCCTAAAAAAGGGTATGGCTCACCGCCATACCCTTTTTGCTTTTACACCGCATCACAACAACCGCACCACCATCAGACAACACCACAAATACCGTGCAACAGAAATACACTCCCCACCACCACACATAGCCGATAATGCCTGAAAGGCAATGCCTATGAATAACCGTGGTACAGGGAGCCGAAGGCGACCTGTGCCCGGAAAGCCCCAAACCCCGAATGCACTCTGCAAGAGTGCCCCTAAAAAACACCCACAAATGCCGTGAAACGGCATTGCAATCGTAGCACCGCCACGAGGCGAAGCCGAGGCGCGGTGAAAGGCACAAACACGAAACGGGCATCGAAGATGTCCACAAATTAAAAATACCCAAGACAAAACGGTCAGTATGACCGCACGAAATCAGCCCAGTATGCAGCGTCAGCGGAATGCTGGGTTTAATGTGGCAAAATAAAAATCCAAGCTCTGAAAGAGCGACACAAAAACAAGCCGAGCAACAGCAATGCAACATATTACCGGATGAGCCATCATCTTGTCTACCAATACCGTTTCACGGCAATACACTAGCCACCACGACACATAGCCCATAATGTCTGAAAGACACTACAATCATAGCCACCACGAGACATAGCCTATAATGCCTGGAAGGCAATGCCTATGAATAACCGTGGTACAGGGAGCCGAAGGCGACCTGTGCCCGGAAAGCCCCAAACCCCGAATGCACTCTGCAAGAGTGCCCCTAAAAAACACCCACAAATGCCGTGAAACGGCATTGCAATCGTAGCACCGCCACGAGGCGAAGCCGAGGCGCGGTGAAAGCCGGCACAAACAAACGGGCATCGAAGATGTCCGACAACACCCTCAACCCCACCGAAAAAAAATCACACAGGTGGGATAAAAAGTGGGTAAATCCCCTCCATCCATACACTACCTTTGTGACAAAACAAATTATCACGAGAATGAAAACACACCGTATCCACCTGCGATTGAGAGTCACGTCACGGCTGCGCTCCAATTATCGCCCATCGCTCCAAGGCATTGACACCTGCCGGCAACTGTCAG
>JAMPGZ010000017.1 GCA_023663655.1 Lachnospiraceae bacterium | reverse complement strand
GGATAGGTGCCGCACTGTGGAGTGTTTTCATGTTGTGCTTCACATTTATATGTGTGTACGGCAACTTCTACGATTGGTGGGAAGCTGAGGAAATTGTCGGAGCGACAATCTTAGGCGTGGTATGCCTTACCATCAATCTGTGGCGTGCTTCATTCCTTCATCATCCCTATATATCTTTTCCGGCTTTGACAAACCGAAATGTCATACGGGCAACCTTGATATATCTGGTTTTCTTCACTCTTATGGCTACCGAACATGTGTTTGAACATAGTTATGCAGCCGCAATTCTCGGTTTTGATGAAACCAATCTTATCGACCTCAACTGGTATGTATTTGCCGGGATTGCCGTAGGATGTGCATTTACTTATTTCACATTCGCCCTTCATAAGTGGAGATATAAGACGATGACTGCCATCGCATTTGCCTTTGCAGCCATGTATCTCGGATGGTTCTATTTCATGATAGATTACGGTGTTGAAAAGGAGATGTTTTTCTTCCCGCTCTTCATTCGTGGGTTCGCATCGGTGGTCATCTCCATCGTGTTCCTGACCTCGATTGTTCAGAGCGGACTGCATTTCTTTGTATTTCCTCAGGCATTGACAGTCAACGGCTTTACGGGTGCTGTGATGGGTGCGACTCTTGGTCCCGCTCTTATCGGAGAGTTTTTGCGTCATACAATGGCTAAAAATGCTTCTCTCATCTCAGCACGTCTTACAGACTTCAATACCGACCTCATTCATATCCCCCTCGGTCAAATGTACGGAACAGTCCAGCAACACGCACTTGTGATTTCGATGAAAGAAATATATGGCTGGCTGCTTATTGCCGCTATCTTGTCATTGGTCATAATTGCCGTGAGTTATGGTCCGATACGCCCTTCTGCAATATTCCCAAAGTGGCGCACAATCCGTAAGATATTCCGAAAGGAAACACGACTGCAACCATAAAAATATACACTATAATAACTGTGCCCATGCTCCTTTGAAAGTATGGGCACAATTATTCTTTGGGATATGATTCGCCTTTAAAATATTGTAATTCACGTAGTCACAAACTTGGAAGTCTCATGACAACTTGGTCTTTAAATAATTTTGTAATGCAAATCGGCAATATCAATGATAGATGTCTAAATATATTTGTACGATTAGCTGTTCTTTACTTTAAGATTGCGGAAGCAGCTCCTGATTGTTCGCCGACTTCATTGCCTCGTTGTACTTTCTTGCCATAGCCGAATGTATAAGTGGCGGTGAAGTTTATGCGTGGGTGCGATGATGTGCCGATAACAGTCTGTCGCTCGCTATAATATGGTGAAACGGTGGTGTTTGTCGCGCCGTTCCATCCTTTATTGAAGAAATTGGCAGCCATGATACGCAGATTCCAATTTGCGTTTGCCCATCCAACGGTAACACTGTGGAAATTACGCCCTTTGTTTATTCGTGGCGAAGATGTAAACATACTTTTCTGTGGACTTTCGTAATAGGCTTGAAAATAGAAGCTGCCGAGATAGTAGCTTGCCTGAGCTGTAACACGGAATGAATTGCAGTTCTCGTTGAAGATGCCGGTTGATTTATAGAACGACTGGCTGGGGTTGGCGTATAGCTGAAGTTTTCCGTTGAGCAGTTTCCAGTTCGCGGCCAATCCTATCTCCCCATTGAGATAATCGCCATCGTTGATATATGAACGCAACAGAGCCTTCCCATTATCATAGGGCGAATATGTAAGCAGCTGACGGTCATACATACCGAAATAGCGACCGTATGCGCTCATGCCGAAGGCATTTGACGGCATCCAAGTATATGCAAGATTGACTGTTGTGTGTCTGCAATTTTCAAGTAATGGATTACCGGTAATATACATCAGTTCATTCTCTCGGAGTAGGTCAGATGACTTCTCTGAGATGCCGGGGCTGTTAGTCGCATACTGGAAATAAGCGGAGAAGCTGTTTTTCTGATTTGGAACATACCGCACATTTATATGAGTGAACGGATAAGTGTCACTGTTTTTCTTTCCGTTTATATCACTGTTCTCCCAAGCAAGACCGGCATCAAGGTTAATTGATATTTTCTGTGTCTGGAAATTGTAGCCGACCATACCTGCGCCAAAAGCGTTATGGAATTTGTCTCTATATCCGTTGTCTCCGGTGTATTCAAGACGGTTGATGTTGTCGCCATAGTTTCCACCTAACATTATAGAGTGTTTCTGTCCGAAACTTTTTCGGATATACAGATTCAGACGATAGTTGTAGGCGTTCTCTTTAGCATGACGGTATATTGTTGGCTGCTCTGATGCAGCATAATCAGTATAATCGTTGCCGTGGGTATAGTTGAACGATGGAGAGAAGTCAACTGAATATCCCTTTGGCAGAACGAAGAAATAGGTACCAGAATAAGCGACTGAGTTGGAACGGTTCGGATTCTTCCGCTCAAAAGAATATCCCTGAGCTGAATTGGGCGAATACTCCAGTTTGCCGGAATATTCATTTGTGGGTATTCCTAAGTTTGTAAAAGCAAGCAGATTGCGTATCTGGATTTTTGCACTGTTGTATGTGGCGCGGAAAGTTACAGGATATTGGTTCTGCTTATAATGTGACGATTCAAGTGTTTCCTTACGGGTTAGCGAAATTTCTTTGCCGTCCTCCCCGGTCAAACGGTAAATGCCCTCTGTCGTGCTACCAATGTGGTGGTTGTTCCAGTTGTTGGCACCGGCATACAGGTCGTAGGTCATCTTCTTGTAAGAGAACTTTGAGAAGATGTTGACTCGGCTTGACAAGCCGACAAGGATATTTTCATCAGCAGTCACCTTTGTGTAGCCTCCGTATGTGTATTCCTGCACGATAATGTTTATCACTCTCTCAGCTCCACGGAAACGAGGGTCAGTAGGAAATTCAAGATATTCCACACGTCTTACATCAGCGGTTCGCAGTCCTTCCATTTCCTCTTTGGATGCTTCAAGGAAATTGATGTAAATGGCTACGCTGCCGCCTACATTGTCGGTAACTGTCTCATCAATCGGGTTTATCCTGATTTGTGGTATCGCCATCTGCCGCAGAAGATCCACTGCGTTCTGCGCCGCGTTTTTCTGCTTACCCGTAGGCGTATATGTTGACTTTGCCGACGAAGTGTGTTGCATTTGTGCTTGCACCACCACCTCATTCAGTTCTTGCGTCTTTAACGTGTCGGCTTGTTCCTGCGCATGCACAGGAATTGAGCCAATAGCCGACAATATGATTAATGTGATAATCTTCGCCATAGTTTATCTTGATTTGTGCGGAATAAATGCACAAAGTTATAGCAATTAAAAATAAAAACTCTCAACAAATGTTTAGAGTCTAGGATTTTAACACTTCCAGCCGTCACTCTAAATCTATTCAGAAACGGTAAATGTGATAGGATTGACTAATTCAGATTTCTGTCGCAACTTATATTTATATAATGACAGGTGATATTGGTAATATGCCGGTATTATCCGGTTTTATTCCATCACAATGAATCTATAAAATTATCAGCCTCGGTTCTTGACCGAAAACGGATTACTGATTTATCAAAACACTCCAGATATTTTTTGATTTCTGGTGCTATATCGCGCGGAAAATCCATAATCCATTGCAAAAACTCAGGATCAAGCTCATCATCAGTCCATGGCATATCAACCCTCTCTTTCCCAAGACGTGACTTAGCCCCTTCGATACATTCATCCAACGGCAGATCAAAGAAAAACACTATGTCACAATGAGCAAGCCTCAATGGGAGTGTCCGAGCATAATTACCGTCAAGAATCCATTTCTCCTCTGCGATAATTTCAGCCAGACAATTGTCAAATTTCTCTCTTCCAATCACGGTGCGGTCAGGACGATGCCAAATCATGTCAAGATAATAAAGTGGCAACCCCGTTTTTGCCGAAAGTTTACGGCTGAAAGTGCTCTTGCCCGCTCCGGGACATCCGATTACTATTACTTTCTTCATCTCCATCAGCAAATTCGTTAAAGATCGATATTGTATAAGACATGTCGGCAAAGGGGAGAGGCTGTCGATAGTTTAGGGTGGTCAAACTCGCCAATCTTTCCCATGCCGATTTTCTGCATCACTCGCTCTGACGGCTTATTGATTTCAGCAGTAAAAGAATACAATTTTTTTATCCCGCTGTGTTTAGCTAGTTGCAAAACAGCTTTCGCAGCCTCAGTCGCATATCCCTGATTGTGAAAATCAGCCGCCAATCGCCACCCAATCTCAACGCCGGGAGTAAAGTCAGCCTCAAATCCAATTTCATGAAGCCCCACATATCCGATGAACTCTCCGGTCTCTTTCAGTTCTATCGCATAAAGTCCCCGGGCATTTCTATTGAATTCCTCCTGAATACGGTTATAAAACGCCTCGGTATCCTCCTCTGTCAATTGCGAAGGAAAATACTTCATCACCCTCGAATCCTTGTTCATAGCAATAAACGGAGGCAAATCATCCGCCATCCATGACCGTAATATTAACCGTTCAGTCTCTGAGTATATAGTGTTTCGGGAAATCATACCGCAAATTTAATCAATTCCCAACACTAATCCCAATTGACAAGAACAGCCAAGACGAAATCGGGCAGTAGGAGTGCCGCAAGATATCAGCGGTATGTAGCGTTAGCGGAATGCCGTGGTAATGGTACGAAATTAACCACAAGCCCTGTAAGAGCGACACAGAAACAAGACCAATCCCGAGCAATGCAACATATTACCGGGATTGTGCCGAACCATGTTGTCAATCAATGCCGTGAAACGGCTATGCGATAATAGCTCCGCCACGAGGTGCAGCCGAGGTGCGGAGAAAGCAGGCACAAACCAAATGGGCGTTGATGACGTTCACTAAACAAACCCCCTGTTACAAACAAGATAAAATGCATACAAAAGCCTGAAAGGCAGTGCTTACGATTTCCGTGGTACAGGGAGCCGTAGGCGACCTGTGCCCGGAAAGATACACACCCTAAATGCACTCTGAAAAGAGTAGTCCTGAATAATAGCCGCCACAATGCAGTCTCCGCCACGAATTCCGGATGGGGCGAGCCCGTTGAAAAAAATTATCACATGGGGATAAAAAGTGGGTAAATCCCCCTCAACCATGTACTATCTTTGCCCAAACATAACGGCATCAATCTGCGGGAGAGACATCCTGTCACGGTTCCGTCACAATCACGGCAACACGCCCGAAGTACACTTCGCTAATACACGGAACTGTGGAGACGTCCATCCAAGAAGGATGAAAAATTCTTGGAAAAACTTGACGACTTGAAAGAATAGTTTGAAGATTTAAGAGTGGCATCATAATATCGTGACAATCGGTATTGCAGTGTAATCGACTGAAATACCGATTATTTTTCGTAATTTTGCGGCGATAGTGATTTTGGAGCCACGAGCACTTCGTGGATGCAATTACAATAACACTGACAGATGGAAGGCCAATCAAACAATGATATAATGAAGTCCTCAGACGGAAATGCAAATGTAGCTTCGGCTTTAATGCCAATTGAAAATTTGATATACGTCATCAGAGGGCAACAGGTAATGCTCGACAGCGACTTAGCTCGCCTTTATGGAGTTGAGACCAAATACCTCAAAAGAGCCGTGAAATCTAATATATCTCGCTTTCCGGCAGATTTTATGATGGAACTTTCCCTTGAGGAACTCGATAACTTGAGGTGCAAAAATTGCACCTCAAGTTCCGGCAACGGACATGGTGGCATCCGTTAAAACCGTATGCATTTACCGAACAGGGAGTTGCCATGCTTAGTAGTGTGTTAAGGTCTGAGCAAGCTATCGGGATCAATATTCGCATTATGAGGGCATTTATTGCCATGCGGAGCTTTTTGCAGGCAAATGAGCATGTGTTTCAACGGTTGGAAACATTGGAACATAATCATCTTCTGTTGCACCGTCACATATCCGAGACTGACAAGAAGATTGACGAGGTGCTGACTCGCCTTGACAACAAAGAGGCTGAACCAATTGAGGGATTCTTCTTTGACGGTCAGATTTTCGATGCATATACTCTGATCTCTGATTTAGTGCGTAAGGCAAAGACAAGAATCATTCTTATTGACAATTATGTGGACGATAGGATTCTAAAAGTTCTTGACAAGAGAGCCGATGGCGTAACTGCAACAATTTATACCGACCCAAGACATTCCCATATAGAGAATGATTTGCATAGGCATAATGCCCAGTATCCGGCAATCACTGTTCATCATTGCTCAAACGTACACGACCGTTTTCTTATAATAGACGATATTATCTATTTCATCGGAGGCTCAATCAAAGACCTTGGCAAGAAAATCGTTGCATTCAGCCAAATGCATCAGAATCCTGATGACATCCTATCTAAAATTAGGTAGAAATAACTCTATTTCGTCGTTATACTGATATAAATCTATAAAGGCTCTGCTTCGGCAGGGCTTTTTTCGTGTCATGCAGCCCCAAATCACAAAGAATCACCCAAAATCAGAAATGGGGGGATGGTATTCTGCTGCCACTGATTTACCTACGTATATCATTCGCTACCTAACAATCTAATATTCAGCATTAAAAAACATCAAAATTTCTTCATTTTCTTGATTTTTACCACTTGGACTCTACTCGAAACGGGTAGTAATTTTGCATTGTCGAGGAACGATTCCCAGCTCTTGTAGAGGGAGACAATCCCAATGCAAGATTTGTCAAATTTAACCCATATTGCCTATGGAACTTTCAAGTATTTTAGGTCTGCCTCTGGGACTTATGACAGGGACCCGCTCTTTAACTCGCGGCTGAGCCGAGCGAAGCCGTGGAAAGTGGAGAGGGGACATACACACTCAAAGAGTCCCTGATAGGGCGAGTTCGTTGAAAAAAATTCACACATGGGTACAAAAAGTGGGTAAATTCCCAGAAAACCCTCACTATTTTTGCCCCAACAAACATAACGGCATCAATCTGCGGGAGAGGCATCCCGTCACGGTTCCGCCACAATCACGGCAACACGCCCGAAGGACGCTGACATCAGCCGGCTACAGTCAGCCCCGAGAGCCACGCCGCGAATGCACGGATCCGTTGGAGTACTCCGACAGGCACCTCACCCGCAGAACCCGACCGACAACGACAGCGGAAGCAGATGGAGTCGCCCGAAATATATTTCGCTAAGTTTCAGAAAATGATCTGGAAGACTGCTTGAAATTGGCTCAGTGCACAGGCCACCAACACGAAGCCGCCATCGTTGCCGGCGGGGATTCCGTATTTCAATTTACATAGACCTGTGTGATGTTATCTATATGCCTAAACACAGTTTTTTTACTATACGCCGCCACTATGCACCGTTATCTAAGAGCATCCATCTCCAGTCTCAACCGCATAAAAAGGGTCGTCTTTTGGGTGGTTGCGATAGTTGGCGTAATCATCTATTGGGTGCTGATACGACCGATACTACGAGGTGTCAGTTGGATAATATCAATACTCACAGCGATACTGACAATCTATTGGATATTAACCACATTCTAAAAATTACGACTATGGCAAACAAGAATGAAAACAAAGGCACTATGGCGTTTGCTGACACCATTCTGCAATACCTTGAAAAGAGAGCCGAGAATGACGCATTATTTGCAGTCAAGTTCGCCAATCCTCAAAAATCAGTTGATGATTGTGTTCGCTATATCATCAGCGTGGTGCAGAAAAGCGGTTTATAATACCGCTGCAATCTTGCGGATATTTGCAAGGCGGCTCATGAAAGTTGAGTCAGACTTTGCGACCTGCATATTGTAATCTGCCTGAAGTTGCAAGAACATATTTGCGGATATACCCAACGCTGCTTCAAGCAAAAGAGCCAGTTCGGTGTTTACGCCACGTTTGCCGTTGACTACCTCATTCAGCAACGATGGCGACACTCCAATCTGTTCGGCAAGTTTGGCTTGCGTCAAATGACGTTCTTCCAACTCATCGCGTATAAGTTCTCCGGGGTGAGTCGGCTCAAAGGGTGTCAGATTGTTTGCAATCATTGACGGGTCGATGTTCGGAAGTGTTATCATATCAGTCGTAATGGTTTGAGAGTTCAACAATATTGCAGATAGTCAGGATTGGCTCTTCACGATTTTCAGTCAAAGAAAACTCAATGCGGTATTGATCGTTGACTTTTACCGAAAATAGTCCTTTCTTATCTCCGTGTAGAGCCTCAAAATGCAAGGACTTGATGGGATAAAGTTCCTCTTTTGAAGTCGCCTTCATCAGATAGCTGATTCTATCCTTATACCGTTTGACGATACTCGGCTGAAAACGATGCTTCTTATCGGAAGTCTTGCCGTTTTCATATAACTCCTTGAGGTAGCTCTGTTCAAAAGTGACTATCATATCAGTTATTTAACGATGCAAAGTTAATGATAGTTTTTCAAATTCACAAATTTGTGAAGAAATACGTTCCGACGGTTTATAGTGCCGGAACGATGTTGTTATGCTGTGGTTGTTTCTTTCTTCTTTTTCTTGTCGAGGTCTCTTTCTATGCGTTCAAGGAAGGTGTCGCGGAGATTGTCGATAAAGTCTGTATAGCTCTTTTTGCACCGGTATTTCATATCCGCATAGCAGGTATTGGCGTATGCCTCGCTGATTTCCATACCGAACAGGGCGGCAAGCCCGGAGATGACCTCGTAGATTGTAACTCCGGTAGAACTATAAGCGGCGGCGTGAATGGCTCTGCCAAGCTGAACAATGTCGGCTTTGGTGATTTTGCTGCTGACAGCCAATGCGCGGAGTGCGGTGTTGTCTTTCTTTGTCGGCAATGGCGGGTGGGTTACCATGCACCCTTTTTATGGCATTTTCAGGCATTGCCTAAAAAGAAAAAATCCTGTAAGTAGCTCACTTACAGGATTTTTTTTGTTTGCATATTGGCGGAGAGAGAGGGATTCGAACCCCCGGAGGTGTGACCCTCAACGGTTTTCAAGACCGCCGCAATCGACCACTCTGCCATCTCTCCTTGTGGTTGACGGGTGCAAAGGTATGGAGTTTTTTCTAACTGTGCAAATTTTTGGCGATAAAATTGCACATGGAATGCAATTTTTTTTTGTCGTCAAATACAATGTAAGGGATGTAGATTATTGAATAGGTTGATAATGAGAGAAATATAGTAATTCCTGTTGATGAGATTTTATATGAAGAAATTTTTGGCCAGGAGATAATTTCCGGGTCACGCGGAAGTGATGTGTCATCAATGGGGAGGTAATTTATATGCAAACCTTCGCTGTCGCACGACACAGTGTGGGGTAGGAGTGAGTATCGAGCCTCAGGCGACATGGCATGGTAGAAATACACTATCATCATTATAGGCGGGATGATGACGAATATATACATGAGTGCCACAATGACAAGCCTTAAATCAAAAAGAGTTCCGAAGAAAAGCAGTATGACAGGGGGAAGCGATAGAATCAGAATATGTTTCTTGATCCATTGCCTCATTATAATTCCGGTGAGAGTTGATGCTTCAACTTTAAATGGCTCGGTGGTAATCATAGTTGCAAAGATAGGAAATGTGGGGAAAAAATTGACCGATTGTCCGTACAATAAAGCGGACAGTTACAAAAGTGTCCGCTTTCGGACAGTCGCTGAAACATTAAAATTCTGATAATTAGCGAATTGTGTTTTTGGCGCGGTAAATGCATATTAATTGGCATAAAGAAAAATTTTTAATAAATGGACAGACAGATATCTAAAGAAGAGCAAAGAAGAGCAAAAATTAAAAAGATGCTTCCTTACATAATAGGAGGTGCCGGTGTGGTGATATTATCAGTGGTGCTGATGGTGCTTATGCGTGCAAGTGTGAGCCGAAGTGACCTGATGCTTGCCACGGTTGATACCGGTTCAATCCAGACTTCTATCACAGGTTCGGGAAAAGTGGTACCGGCTTTTGAAGAGATCATAACTTCACCCATCAGCACTCGCGTGGTTGAGGTGTATTGCAAAGCCGGCGACAGCGTGGATGTGGGCACTCCGTTGTTGAGACTTGATTTGCAGAGCACCGAGACGGAACTTAACAAGCTCAAGGATCAGATTCAGATGAAACGATATGAGCTCGATCAGCAGCAGGTGAATAATGACACAAAAATCAAGGATCTCGCGATGCAGGTGAAAGTGAAGGAGATGGCGGTGAACCGCATGGAGGTCGAACTCCGCAATGAACGCTATCTCGACAGTCTCGGATCGGGTACGGGGGATAAGGTAAAAGAGGCTGAATTGAAATTCAACACCGGAAAATTGGAGCTTGAGCAGATGCGTCAGAAACTTCAGAGCGAGCGCCGCATCACTGATGCCGATCTTAAAGTGAAAAATCTTGAGATAAACATAGCCGAAAAGAATCTCGGTGAGATGAACCGCACTCTTGACGATGCCCGCATACGTGCTCCAAGAAAAGCTACTCTCACTTATGTCAACGATCAGATAGGGCAGAAGATTTCGGAAGGGGAGCAGATAGCCATAATTTCCGATCTCAGCCACTTCAAGGTGGATGGCGAGCTTGCCGATTCCTATGGCGACCGTATAGGAGTGGGGTCAAAAGCGATGGTGAAGTTAGGTCGACAGCAGCTTCCGGGATTTGTGGCAAATGTCACTCCGCTATCCCGCAACGGTGTCATTTCATTCACCGTGCGTCTTGACGATGACAACTACAGCGGGTTGCGTTCCGGACTTAAGACCGATGTGTATATCTTATGCGACTTGATGGAGGATGTGACGCGCATAAAGAACGGTACATTCTATACCGGTCCGGGATCCTACGAGCTGTTTGTGATGACTTCCGACGATGAACTTGAGCGCCGCACAGTGAGGCTCGGTGAAAGCAATTATGAATATGTCGAGGTTATCAGCGGGCTCCGGCCGGGTGACAAGGTGGTTCTTAACGACATGAAGCGTTTCAAGGACTCTTCTAAAGTGAAAGTGAAGTAAAAATGAAAGAATGATATAAAAAAGAATGATATAAAAAGTGTAATTATGAATTTAGTCCAATCATTTAAGCAAACTGTCGAAGAGGCCCGAAGCAATCCGGGATTCACCTCTCTCTACGTGGGCGGTGTGGCGTTTGCGGTGGCATTTACCATGATTTTTGCTATCCTTTATTATGTGAGACTGGCGCCGATATATCCTGAGTATAACCGCGACACCACAATGTACATTAAGAATATATCAGTGCGGCACGAAGCTACCAGCAGCGAGTCGATGGGATCTCTCGGGCTGCCTTTTGTCGATGAATTTATCTCTAAGTTGCACAATTATGAATATATGTCGGTCATGTCGTTCACGATGGCTACATTTGTGCAGCCTGCCGATGGAAGCGGCGACTTCAAAGTGCTGAGAAACATCGTTGACCCGAATTTTTTCAAGCTGTATGAATATGAGTTTCTTGCAGGTCGTCCGTTTTCAGAGGCTGAGATGGATGCAGGGATAAAATGCGCGGTGATTGCCGAGGATGTTGCCAACCGTCTTTATGGCAGTCCTGAGTCGGCGGTTGGTAAGGATATCACGTTCGGCTACATAAACTGTAAGATTGTGGGGGTTGTTAAGCCCGGCACATCGATGTTTGACAGCTCATTCGCTCAAATCTTCAGCCCTTATACAGCGGAGGATGGTTATACCAGAATGTCAAATCAAAATAATGCAAGACGTCTTCTGGGACGATATATGCTTGCCTTCAAAATGAAAGATGATGCACAAAAAGAGGCATTTAAGGCAGAGATGGACGATATGCTCCGCAAGATCAATGCAGCCGATACCACAGGCTGGGTCACGAGAGTCAATGAGTTGGTGAGCAACACTGAAATGGTGTTCAGGAAAGACAATGAGGAGACCGATTTGATGGCTAATATAAAACCGTATCTCACATTGCTGTTAGTGCTTCTGATTATCCCGGCGATAAATATAAGCGGCATGATAGGGGGTCAGATGGATCGACGCATGGCAGAGATGGGATTGCGTCGCAGTTTCGGCGGCAGCAAGTCGGAATTATGCCGGCAGGTGATGTTTGAGAACCTTATTCTCACAATTTTCGGCGGACTTGTAGGGCTTGTGGTGGCATGGATAGTGCTATATTCATTCAAGGGAACGATTCTCGGATTGGTAGGCAACAGTTGGAACTATCTCGGCGACATTGTTGAGGCTGATGTGACAGGCGAAATGCTTTTTGCTCCCGCGGTGTTCCTCGGCGCGTTGCTGATATGCATAATATTGAACATTCTCTCGGCATACATTCCGGTGAAGTTCGCTCTGCGCCGTCCTATTGTTTCATCCATTAATGCTAAGAAATAGAATTATGATAAAGTTGATTTTTAAGAATCTCTGGGCTCGCCGCCGTCGCAATGCGTGGGTGTTGATCGAGCTTATACTCATCACTATAGTCGCATGGGTTGTGCTTGATCCTGCAATCGTTTCGGGCTATTATTTCTCGCTCGACTCAGGATATGATGTGGATCGTCTTGTGACTTTGAACCTGTTGGAAATTCCCGAGGGAGGCAGGGGCTATGACGAGGCGAGCGCCGAAACCCGCATGGACGACGTGCATCGTCTGCTCGACAAGGTGAGAAGCAATCAGCAGGTGGAGGCGGCGACCATAGCTTCTTTTCAGGTATTTGAGAGCGGTTCTCTGAATGTGAGCAGCTTTCCCAAGGATTCTGCCGACGGATGTTATGTGGTGGTGAAGTTTTTCCCTAACACTGATTTTTTCAAAACTTTCGGCATAAAAGGGCTTGACGGCAATGTGTTCAACGAGCCGCCGGTGTCAGGCAACGATATAATCATAAGCCGTAGCGTGGGCGATGTCATGCACCCCGGCATTAATCCGTTGGGACATTATCTTAATGAAAGCACTGATTCCACATCAAAACGCTTTGACTGGGACCGCAATAAGCTTATCGCCGGAGTGACTGATGAAGCTATCTACCGCTCCTATATGGGACGCAGCCCCATCATCTACAAATATGACAAGGAGAGAAAGGTCAAGTATGCAGGCGATCTTATGATTGTGATAAGGCTCAAGCCCGGTGTTAGTCCCGACAGGTTCATCGTCGACTATTCGCCGGTTGTTAACTCCGAGCTTAAAGCCGGAAATGTATATGCCCACTCTCCGATGACATTTGAGGACCGTCGCGATTCAACCGCTCGTGAGGTAAGAAACAAATATGTGATTTCGCTGGCGTTGGCGCTCTTCTTCTTCGTGAATCTGTGCCTCGGCATTATCGGAACATTCTACTTGCAGACAAGAACCCGCAGCCGCGACACCGGCGTCATGCGTTCCTTCGGCGCCACTCCGAGCTACGTGCTTCGGGAGATAATGAGCGAAGGGTGGATCATGACCACGCTTGCCTGGATCATAGGATGCGGTCTATATTGCATCTATGCTAAGAAGCATGGGCTATATGAAGCCGAGGGTGTGTTCTGGGGGCATTCCGACACCATAATATCGGTGTTGCCACAATGGTGTGATTTCTTCTGGTCACATTTTTGGGTGGTTTCCGGAATCATCTATGTCGCTCTTATTATCACGGTATCGATAGGCATCTATATCCCTGCGCGCCGCATAAGCCGCACCAATCCGGTGGATGCTCTTAAAGATGAATAAATCCTCACTCTCCGAAATAGAACTTAATTTGAAAACAAATAAAAAAATCAGAATATTATGGCAATCATTAAACTTGAAGGTATTAACAAAATCTACCGCACTGACGAAATTGAAACTCTCGCTCTTGAAAATGTGAACATTGATATCGAAAAGGGCGAATTTGTGAGCATCATGGGCCCCTCTGGTTGCGGAAAGTCCACACTGCTCAATATTATCGGTCTGCTCGACGAGCCTACAAGCGGCACGGTGACTATCGATGGCACAACGCTTCAGAAAATGAGCGACAAGAAGCTCGCCGCATTCCGAAATGCCAAACTCGGATTCGTGTTCCAGAGTTTCCATCTCATCAACTCCCTCAATGTGATCGACAATGTTGAGCTGCCGTTGCTCTATCGTTCGATGAGTGCTGCCGAACGCAACCGCCGTGCCAAGGAGGTGCTTGACCGTGTGGGATTGAGCCACCGTATGCGTCACATGCCGTCGCAGTTGTCGGGCGGACAGTGCCAGCGTGTGGCTATCGCCCGTGCCATCGTGGGAAATCCCGAGATAATTCTCGCCGACGAACCTACCGGTAACCTCGACTCGAAGATGGGTACGGAAGTTATGGAGCTGCTCCACACTCTCAACAAGGAGGATAACCGCACCATCGTCATGGTGACACATAATGAAGAACAAGCTAAATTGACCGACCGCATCATTCGTTTCTTTGACGGTCGTCAGGTAAAATAAACTACTATGAGATACAATTATTTTAAACAGGCTTTAGCTTCAATCCGACAACAGCCGGTGGTAAGTGTCGTTTCCATTATCGGAACGGCGCTTGCTATCCTGCTCATCATGGTGATCGTGATGATGGATGAAGTGAAAGTCTCGTCATTCTCGCCGGAAAGCAACCGTGACAGGTGGCTTGTATATAAGTTCGGAAGCATATCCCACGATACTTGGGGCACGGATGACAGTTCCAATGGTCCGCTTGGATTCAATACGGTGAGGCAGGTGTTCTATCCCCTTGAAACACCTGAAGCAGTCACTGCTTTCGTGGTTCATCCTTCAGAAGCGGCGTTCTCGCTTCCCGGAGAGGGGAGTTTCGGTGCCGATCTTCGCGATGTCGACGACCGTTTCTGGAATGTGATGGACTTTACGTTCATTGCCGGAAAGCCGTTTTCGCGAGCCGATTTCGAATCGGGCATTCCGGTGGTGGTCATAAGCGAGGAGCTTGCGCGAAAGCTCTATAAATCGGTTGATGTAGTGGGACGTCAGTTGCTCATCAATCATGTTCCCTATACTGTGTGCGGTGTGGTTGAAGATGTGTCGGAGCTTGCCGATAAGGCATACGCCAAGGCGTGGGTGCCGTTTACCACCACCAATGTTGGCGATTTCTCCTGGTGTGACTACATGGGAGGCTTAAGCGTGATAATTCTTGCCGAAAATGCCGATGATTTCGGGAAAATAAGGGATGAGCTTACGGAGAATTTCGCTAAATTCGGCGATGAGATAAAGCTCGGAGGATGGAATTTCATCCAGCGCGGGCGTCCCTACACTCAATATGTGGCGGCAAATACGCCGTGGGCTAATCTGAATCCCGACATGGAGAGTGTGGAGCGTGGCAAATTGATTGTGTTCTCCATCCTTCTCATTGTCCCGGCAATCAATCTCAGCAACATGACTCACAGCCGTCTACGTCGCCGCAGAGAAGAGATTGGAGTCAGAAGGGCGTTTGGTGCGAAACGCGGCGCCATCATTACCGACATTTTCATTGAGAATCTGATCATAAGTCTCATTGCCGGTGTGCTTGGATTGGCGTTGAGTGTGATTTTCGCATTGATCTGGAAAGAGGGGCTTTTCGGATCGGGGCGTGTGAATCTTGAGATATTGATTCATTGGTCCACATTTGGATGGGCGTTGTTGTTCTGCTTCCTGCTCAATCTGTTGAGCGCAGGGGTGCCGGTATGGAAAGCATCGCGGGTTAATGTGGTCAATGCCTTGAATAATAAAGTCAAATAATGTGCTGCTATGAAACGTAAATTATTGAAACAGATATCCAACGAGTGGCAGAGCAATGTGTGGCTTGCCGTAGAACTGTTGATTGTCAGTGTGGTTATATGGTATATCGCTGACGAAGGGTATACGAGATTAGCCACCTACAATGAGCCGCGCGGGTTTGATACCGAACACTGCTATCTGCTCGGTTTTGACATGTTGAGTGAGAAAAGCCCCGACTATGTACCCTATGAATCTGTTGAACGTCAGAATGACGACCTTGTGGCTCTTGTCGACCGATTGAAGACCCGTCCGGAAATAGAGGCTGTGGGATTGGGACAGAATGCCTATCCTTACAATGGCAGCAACAGCGGAACCATTCTGGCAGTCGATACATTTTCCACCGGGGGCTACTGCATTCGCCGTTATGTGAGCCCTGATTTTATTAAGGTTTTCAAGTATCGTGGCGTTAATGGTGAGACTCCGGAACAACTTGCCGATATGCTTTCAAAGAATCCCCATCTGTTTCTTGCGTCCGACAATTTGTTCCGCCATCAAGGCGTAGAGCATCTTGACGCTTTCGTGGGCAGGGAGTTTTCCAATTCGGCGAGCCGCGACACTCTTGAGCTCGGAGCTGCGATTGAAGTGGTGAGATACAGCGATTTCTCTCAGGGATTCTACTCGGTGTCAATGTTGTGGACTTATCCGGAAAAATACTACTATCAACTTAATGAGCTTGTGGTCAGGGTTAAAGATAATATGGACAAGGATTTCGCCGAAAATATAATGGCTGACTCCTGGAAAAGCCTTCGGGTGGGAAATTATTATATCTCGTCGGTAAAATCATTTGACGACATACGTGACCAGTTCCAGCGGTCGAATTACAATGACACCCGCAACAATATCGTGGGAATCGTATTTCTGCTCTTGAATATATTCCTCGGATTGCTTGGCACATTCTGGTTCCGCACACAGCAGCGTGTGAGCGAGATTGCCATTCGCAAAGTCAATGGCGCAACCTCGGGCGACGTGTTCCGACGCATGATAGGCGAGGGCGAATTGCTGTTGCTGGTGGTGGTGCCGCTTGCCGCAGTGCTGGACTATGCGTTGACCTATTTTGAGTTGAACTCAAATTATGGCGGAGCTTATTTTGAGCCTGTAAGGTTCACTGTGTGCGTACTCATCTCATGGGGACTGATGGCGTTGATGGTGGCGCTCGGCATCGCGATTCCGGCATATAAGGCTATGAAGCTTCAGCCGGCACAGGCTCTTTCAGAAGAATAACACCCTCTAAAACGAAGAAGATAATGATGATGAATTATAAAGCAATTTTAGCGGTTCTCCTTGCATTCGCCGGTTTTTCGGCGAATGCTCAGGAGACAACCACTCGCCGCATAACTCTGGAAGAAGCGATAATCACGGCGAGGGTGCAGAGCGTGGATGCCGCAGTGGCGCTTAATGAGTTGAAGACATCCTATTGGAGCTATCGCACCTACCGCGCCGATCTTCTCCCTGAGATGAACTTTAACGCCACACTTCCAAGTTATCGCAAAAGCTACAGTGCCTATCAGCAGGAGGATGGATCCTACACATTTGTGCGCAACAACAACTTGCAGATGAGCGGCGAGGTGTCGATCGATCAGAATATATGGCTCACCGGAGGTAAACTTTCGTTGAACACGTCGATAGACTTCCTGCGTCAGCTTGACGGGCATAAGTACAACCGGTTCATGTCGGTGCCGGTGGCGCTTACGCTGAGTCAGCCTATATTTGGAGTGAACAAGATAAAATGGGACCGCAAGATCGAACCGGTGCGTTACGAAGAGGCTAAAGCCCGATTCCTGAGCGCTACCGAGGATGTGGCGATCTCCACAATCGACAATTTCTTCAATCTTTTGCTTGCCAAGGAGAATGTGAGCATAGCGCGTCAGAATCTCGATAATGCCACCAAGCTATATGAGGTGGCGAAAGCTAAGCGCGCGATGGGACAGATAAGCGAGAACGACCTTCTGCAACTTGAACTGAACAAGCTCAACGCCCAGTCATCTATGACCAATTGCGAGAGCGATTATCAGGCGGCAATGTTCAAGCTGCGTTCATTCCTTGATCTTGACGAGTCGGTGAATCTTGAGCCGGTGGTGCCCGAGGATATTCCCGAGGCTCTGATCACTTATGGCGATGTGATCGAGAAAGCCCACGCCAACAACTATTTCACTAAGAACATACGCCGCCGCCAGCTTGAGGCTGAATATTCGGTGGCAAAGGCTAAAGGCAACCGTCGAGAGATAACCATGTTTGCACAGATAGGTTATACCGGAACCGCCGATGAATTCCGTTCGGCTTACGATAAGCTGAAAGATAATCAAGTTCTGGAAATAGGCTTCAAAATTCCCATTCTTGACTGGGGTAAGCGCCGTGGAGCCGTGAAGGTCGCAGAGAGCAACCGCGATGTTGTGAAAAGCCGTTTGAGAAAGGAACAGATGGACTTTGACCAGGATCTGTTTGTGCTTGTCGAGCGCTTCAACAACCAGCAGCGCCAACTTGAAATATCGCTTCGTGCCGACACCATCGCGCAGAAACGCTACGACACCAATGTGGAGACATTCATGATAGGCAAAATCTCGACTCTCGATCTCAATGACTCGCAGGTGAGCAAGGATGAGTCGCGTCAGGCTTATATCAATCAGCTTTACCGATACTGGTACTATTATTATCAGCTTCGTAGCCTCACATTGTGGGATTTTAGCCGCAATACCGGAATAGAAGCGGATATTGAGAAGATTGTGATGCGTTAAATCTTCATTTTTATTAAATTTGCGCTTATGATACTTGTTGTAGATGATGATAATGCCGTGAGGCTGTCGCTGAAACTTCTGCTTGGCAGAAACGGATATGAAGCCGCTTTGGCTTCATGTCCTGATGAGGCGATGGAGATTGTGCGTGGCACGCGTCCCGATCTGGTGTTGCTCGACATGAATTTTTCAAGAGCCACGTCGGGCGATGAGGGTTTGACGCTTCTTAAGCAGATCAAGATCTTCCACCCCGATGTGCCTGTGATATTGATGACAGCATGGGGCAGTATCCCTCTCGCTGTGAAAGGCATCCATGCCGGAGCATTTGATTTCATCACTAAGCCGTGGGACAATAAGATGCTGCTTCACCGCATCTCTACAGCTCTTGAATTGAATCAGGAGAGTGTGGCGGCTGAATCCGGTTTCGACCGCTCGTTCATAATAGGCAAGTCGCCGGCATTGCTCAATGTGCTTGACACTATCGAGCGTATAGCCAAAACCGATGCTTCGGTATTGATTATGGGTGAGAATGGCACCGGCAAGGAACTTATAGCTGAAGCGATTCACCGCAATAGTCGCCGGCGCGCTCATCAGATGGTGAAGGTCAATCTCGGCGGTATATCAAGGTCGTTGTTTGAGAGCGAGATGTTCGGACACAAGAAGGGTGCTTTTACCGGAGCTGTGGCTGACCGCGAGGGGCGGTTTGCCGTTGCCGACAAGGGAACCATTTTCCTTGATGAAATCGGTGAGCTGGATCTTAACAGTCAGGTCAAGTTGCTCAGGGTGCTTCAGGAGCAGACATTTGAGATGCTTGGCGACAGCACTCCGCGCAAAGTTGACGTGAGAGTCATCTGTGCTACCAATGCCAACCTTGCCAAGATGGTGGCGGAACGCACATTCCGCGAGGATCTGTTCTACCGCATTAATCTCATCACGGTGGTGCTCCCGCCGCTTCGTGAGCGCGTGGAGGATATTCCTCTCCTTGTTGACCATCTTATATCGCAATTTTGCACGAATCAGGACAGGATGAAGCCCGAGGTGTCGGATGAGGCTATGGAGTATCTGAAAACGCTGCCTTATCCGGGAAATATAAGGGAGCTGAAAAACCTTGTATCCCGCACACTGCTTGTCACCGACAAGCCGCGTCTCACCGACATTGATTTCAAAAGCCAGTATGTAGAGACACCCACTTCGGGGAATATCATTTCAAGCGACAAAAAGCTGAATGATGTCGAGCGTTCCTCTATTGAGTCGGCATTGAGCAAGTCGGGAGGCAATGTGTCGAGAGCCGCGGCATTGCTTGGCATAAGCCGTCAGTCGCTTTATAGGCGGATGGAAAAATATGGGATAACCTTATAAAAGTAGCCCGGGTCATGAGAGTGTTGTGGGTCTTTCTGTTGATGACGGTATGTATTTTGGCTGCAGCGGTTGCCGTATGCTATCTTGACATTCCGGGATATGACTGGAGTTTTTATCTGCTTGCCGGAGCGTTGGGCGTGAATATTCTGTTGCTTATTCCGCTTTATAGAATGACCGTGAAGCCTATGAGATCGCTCGCCAATGGCGTGGACTTGTTGCGCGGACAGGATTTCAGCAGCCGCCTCTCACGGGTTGGACAATATGAAGCCGACAGGATTGTGGATATGTTCAACGGCATGATGAGCGCCCTCAAGGAGGAACGCTTGCACGTGAGGGAGCAGAACCATTTTCTTGACCTGTTGATCGGGGAGTCGCCTATGGGTATTCTCATCCTTGGAGATGATGGAACGATAGCGACCGCCAATAATGCTGCCGTCAATTTTCTGGGATATGACTCAACATACAACATCAACGGAATGCGATTGGGCGATTGCCGGTCGCAGTTGGGTGGAGTTCTGTCACGGCTTGAAAATGACGAGACAGAGACCGTGAGGTTGAACACATCAATGATATACCGATGCTCACGACTGTCATTCATGGACAAGGGCTATCGGCACCCGTTCATGTTGATTGAACGTCTCACCGAAGAGGTGATGAAAGCTGAAAAGAAATCCTATGAGAAAGTGATAAGGGTGATAGCTCATGAAGTGAACAACACGATGGGCGGCATACGCTCTGTGATCGACACTGTGGGCGATGTGATGGAGGATGAGGGTGTCGATCCGGCAATGACCGAGGCGCTTGATGTGTGCCGGCAGCGCTGTGCGTCGCTCAGCGGCTTCATAACCAATTTTGCTAATGTCGTGAAGATTCCCGATGCCAATCTCAGCCATGCCGACCTTAACAATGTAGTATCGTCATGCCGAGTGCTTTTGGAAAGTATGTGTGTCAAGCATGACATACGATTCTCGATGGAGCTATCCGAGATGCCTATTTATGTAGATGTCGATTCAGTGCTGTTTGAGCAGGTGCTTATAAACATTGTGAAGAATGCAGTGGAGAGTGTGGGCGCCGACGGAGAGGTGTCGGTGACTACCTGTGCCTTGCCACCGTCGGTGGTGATTGCTGACAATGGTCCCGGTATTTCAGCCGAAGCGGCTGAAAAATTGTTCAGTCCGTTCTTCTCAACCAAGAGCAACGGTCAGGGGATAGGCTTGATGTTTATCAGCGAGGTGCTTCACAAGCACGGATGCCGCTTTTCATTGGAAACCTGTGATGACGGAATCACCCGTTTTTCCATATTTTTTAAGTAAAAATTCAGGGTTATTTCAACCATTATGCATTTAATGTTGTTAAGCATATTGTAAGATATTTTCAACATTAAAAAAAGAATTAAAATGAAAAAATTTTTAGTAGGATTGCTGACTGCTGTTGGATTGTTCTCAGCATCACAGGCTCACGCATTTGATTTGACTGCAAGTTACGGTGGATACACACAGATGGACGCTATGGACTGCCACGATGGCGGTGGTGATGTCAACACTGCATGGGGTGCCGTCAACTTTGGCGCTAACTTCAATGTGGCTCCAGGATTCACTATCGGTCCGTCATATTCATTCTCAAGTTCGTCACGCAAACATTTTTCCGAGAATAAGTTCTATTACCACGTGCTTATGCTGAATGGTAAGTATAACTACTATCGCAACAGCATCGTGACATTATACGGACACGTTGGTATCGGTTCGGTGATCACTCATCAAACTTACGAAGGTGATTCTAAGAACAAGGGTTATTTTGCATTCCAGATTTCACCAATCGGAGCTTATGTAGGAATTACTCCGCAGATCGCTCTCTTCGGTGAAGCCGGTTTCGGAGCACAGGGACTCCTTCAGGTAGGTGTGAAAATTAATCTGTAGTATACTCTTTATCAATATAACGGCTTGTAAAGTCGGTAATGACACAACGAATATAGGCTGCCTGACGATTGTCGGGCAGCCTATATTATGTTTGTTTCAGAATTGTTATAGTGTTCCTTCGGTTTCGTCAAGAAGGGCTATGTTGAGCACTTCCATCACTGTGGTGACATAGTGGAAGGTCAATCCCTGAACATAGATTGCATCGATTTCGGCGATATCTTTTCTATTGTCGCCTGACAAAACTATGTCGGTGATGCCGGCACGTTTTGCGGCAAGAATCTTTTCTTTTATACCACCTACCGGCAGGACTTTCCCACGGAGAGTGATTTCACCCGTCATGGCGAGACACGGACGTATTTTGCGTCGTGTGAATGCCGATGCGATTGAGGTAGCCATAGTGATTCCGGCAGACGGACCATCTTTGGGAATGGCTCCCTCCGGAACATGGATGTGCAACTGATATTTCTCAAACAGTTCGTCGTCAATTCCTATCTCAGCCGAATGGCTTTTGATGTATTGGAGGGCGATTGTCGCCGACTCTTTCATCACATTGCCGAGATTTCCGGTGAGAGTCAGTTTTTCACCTTTGGTTTTAGCCAATGATGATTCGATGAACAGAATTTCGCCGCCCACGGCAGTCCATGCAAGTCCTGTCACCACACCGGCAAATTGATTGCCTTCGTAACGGTCCTTGTTGTATTTTTCCACGCCTAAAAGATCGTGAAGATGCTTGGGCTGGATTTTAGCCGGCACCTTTTTACCTTGCATACGTGCAAGAATCACTTTACGCACTATCTTGGAAATGGTCTTTTCCAATTGGCGTACTCCGCTTTCGGAAGTGTATTTTTCAACAATGTCCACTAAGGCTTCATCGGTGATATTGACATCCTTAGGCTTGAGGTTGTGCTCTTTTATGACACGCGGAAGCAGGTGACGCTTGGCTATCTCCACTTTCTCTTCAAGCAGGTAACCTGAGAGGTCGATGATCTCCATGCGGTCGAGCAGCGGTTGTGACAGTGTGGACAGGGTATTGGCGGTGGCTATGAAGAGCACTTTCGACAAGTCATAGTCCACGTCGACATAGTTGTCATGGAAGTGACAGTTCTGTTCCGGATCGAGCACTTCAAGAAGCGCCGCTGAAGGATCGCCCTTGAAGTCGGCGCCGATTTTATCAATCTCGTCAAGCAGAAGCACGGGATTGGAGTCGCCGGCACGCTTTATGGCATCGATGATGCGCCCCGGCATCGCTCCGATATAAGTGCGGCGATGTCCGCGTATCTCCGCTTCGTCATGCAAGCCTCCGAGTGACACTCGCTGATAGGAACGACCCAAAGCGGCTGCGATGGATTGTCCCAATGATGTTTTTCCCACTCCGGGAGGTCCTACGAAGCATAGGATCGGTGCCTTTCCGCCGGGGTTGTTGAGAAGCACGGCAATCTGTTCAAGAATGCGCTCTTTCACCTTCGGAAGCCCGAAATGGTCTTTGTCGAGCTGTTCAGTAGCGATTGCTATATCCTCGTTGAGAATTGAATATTTTTCCCACGGCAGATCGAGCAGTGTCTCCAGATATGAGTACTGTACCGCATAATCGGGGCTTTGCGGATTCAGTCTGCCAAGTTTGTCAAGCTCTTTGGCAAAGGCTTTGGCTGCGGCTTCGCTGAACTTTACATTTTCGGCACGTTTTCTCAATGCGTCCTGATCATCGTCACTGTCGCCGTAGAGTTCCTGCCTGATAGCTTCCATCTGCTGCTGGAGGAATGCCTGTCGCTGGTTTTGGTCAAAATGGGCACGAGCGTCAGACTGGATTTTGTGAGTGACGCGAAACATACTTTCCTGCTCGGTGAGGGCGGCAAGCAATTTTTTGGCACGTTCCTTTATGCTTTCTTCTTCAAGGAACATGATTTTTTGTTCGGAACTGAACGGCGACTGGCTGCACAGCATATTTATCAGCCCTATCTTGTCGGGATGATTCTTGATATTGTGTACAAATTCGTCGGGACCGTCCATTTCGGCGATCAACTTGAGGGAAAGATCTTTTATGGCATCGAAAAGAGCGGCAAATGTCTTGTCGCCTGAACGTGGCTTCTGATCCTTGACTCTGATGACTTTCAGTCGCAGGAAGTCGTTGCTGTCAACCTGTTCGGGTTGCAACGCGTCAATCATTATTTTCTCCCTTCCCCTCACGAGTGCTGTGTTCTGTCCGTCGGGGAGTTCAAAAACTTTGATTACGTCGGCAACCACACCGTAGGGATACAGGTCGTCTATCCCCGGATTCTCAATGTCGGCGCTGCGTTGGCAAATGACACCTATAGGAGTCTGGGTATCAGCCGCCATTTTAGCGAGTTTAAGCGAAGAGGCTCTGACTAAAATGAGCGGAGTTGTGACTCCGGGAAAGAGCACAAGATTATGGGTGGCGAGAATGGGAAGCGCGTCATAATCGGGCTTGGTCATCTCGCCGTTGAGGTTTATTTCAATCTGATTGAGTGCGATAAATCGCGGTTGGTCGTCTTCAGTATGATTCATCTACTAATGGTATGATAATGTCATTGAACGAAATTCACATAGCAAATTGCGTGCCAAAATTGATTGGCACGCAAATGTGACCGGAATCGGTTCTGCCGGTCAGTGTCATGCTTTCACCTGCCGCGACAGCAAGTATTTCTTGAATGCCGGGAACTGCGAGCTCATTTTCACCGAGTGCTTTTCGCCTTTCATGAATGCGGAAAGCTTGTCAGGAATACTGACATCGGTGCCGGTGATTTTTTCGACGGTATCCTTGAATTTTGCCGGATGGGCTGTCTCAAGGAATATTCCGGTTTCGCCCGGTGCCAGATGCTCGCAAAGCGCTCTATAGGCAACCGCTCCGTGCGGGTCAAGAAGATAGCCGTTATTTTCCAGAGTGGTGTTGATTGTTTCTGCTATTTGCTCGTCGGTATATGTGCATCCGCTTATGTCGGAGCATATATTGGCATGTGAGTTTCCATACAGGTCCAGAATGCGGGCAAAGTTGGACGGATCGCCTACATCCATGGCGTTGGCGATAGTTGCCACCGACTTGCGCGGATTGTAGTTCCCGGTTTGCAGGTATTCATAGAATACGTCATTGCGGTTGTTGGCGGCAATGAAGCGTTTGATGGGGAGTCCCATGCGTTTTCCTATGAGTGCCGAGCATATATTTCCGAAGTTACCGCTCGGAACCGCCACAACTACCTCGTCGCCTTTCACGCCTGACGCTACCAACTGGGCATAGGCATGGAAATAGTAGAACATCTGTGGGAGGAAGCGAGCCACGTTGATTGAGTTTGCCGAGGTGAGCTTCATCGCTTCGTTAAGCTCGGCATCCATGAACGCCGATTTCACCAAAGCCTGGCAATCATCAAATGTGCCGTCGACTTCAATTGCCGTGATATTGGCGCCAAGAGTAGTGAACTGGGCTTCCTGGATGCGGCTCACTTTACCATGGGGATAGAGCACATACACATTTACGCCGGGAACATTGAGAAATCCGTTTGCCACGGCGCTGCCGGTGTCACCTGATGTGGCGACAAGCACATTCACTTCTTCCGTTCCTTCCAGCGAATTGAAGTGTCCGAGCAATCGTGCCATGAATCTTGCTCCCACATCCTTAAACGCAAGTGTAGGTCCGTGGAACAGCTCAAGCGAATATTTGTTGTCATCCACTTTCTTCAGCGGGATGTTGAAGTTGAGAGTCTCTGACACGATCTTTTTGAGTATCGAAGAGTCTATATCTTCCCCAAACAGTGTGTTGGCTACAACATAGCTTATCTCTTCCAGCGTCATTTCTCCTATGTGCTTGAAGAACGCAGCCGGAATGGTGGGGATTTTTTCAGGCATATACAGCCCCCGGTCAGGAGCGAGTCCGCGTACCACGGCTTCAGATAATGAAACCTTGTCAGACTGGTGGTTGGTGCTATAATATTTCATAAGTCGGTGTTTAAGAAAATAAAAGACCCATAAACTGAGATGCGTCAATAAGTCCGTAGCTTCCTTGCGAGGCGGTGGCTTCGCTGAATGATTCTACGCTGTCGGCGGTAGTTCCGGGCTTGTAGATGAGAAACGGGACCGGATCGGAAGTGTGGGTTTTAAGACGGCATGGGGTAGGGTGGTCGGGTAGAACGGCGATAGTGAGCGGCTCGCTTAATGTCGTCGCCGCTTCCATGACAGGCTTGAGTATCCTTTGGTCAAGATATTCTATCGTCAGCTTTTTAAGTGCCGCATCACCTTCATGACCGGCTTCGTCGCTCGCTTCTACGTGAAGAAACACGAAATCGGTGTCGCCTCGCAGCGCTTCGATCGCGGCTTGTGCCTTCCCTTCGTAATTGGTGTCATATAATCCGGTGGCGCCATCTACGGTTATGGCTTTCAGTCCTGCGTATGCTCCTATGCCGAATATAAGGTCGACTGCCGAGATGACAGCTCCGTTATTGACCGGATATTTTTGTGAAAGTGGGAGCATGGCGGGGCGATAGCCGGGTGACCAAGGCCAGATGCTGTTTGCCGCGTCTTTACCCTCCTGACGGCGTTTCTGATTCACAGGATGATTCTTAAGTATATCCTGCGATTTCATGATGAGGCTGTTTATGAGCATGGCTGTAGCTTCAGCTTCCGGGCAATCGGCTTTCACCATAACCTCGGCTGCTGTCGCTCCCGGCACATCGTGGGGAGGAGTGCAACTGATGCGTTTATCTCCGCCTTTTATCAGAAGCAGATGGCGATAGGATACGCCGGGATAGAATTTCACGACATCATCGCCAAGCTCTTCATTGAGAGCCTTGATGAGTTCGGTGGCTTCTTCGGTGGAGATATGTCCGGCTGAATGATTCTTGATCTTGCCATCGGTGATGTTGATCAGATTGCATCGCATAGCCATATATCCTTCCGGAACATCGATGCCAATGCTGGCAGCTTCGAGCACTCCGCGACCTTCAAAGATATTAGCCACGTCATATCCTAAAACAGCCATGTTGGCTACTTCGCTGCCCGGATGCATTCCTTCGGGCACAGTCTTCACCAACCCGCATCTGCCTTCTCGTGCGAGCATATCCATGACCGGAGTATCGGCGGCTTGCAACGGGGTCTTGCCGCCAAGCTCCATGACGGGCTCATCAGCCATTCCGTCGCCTAAGACAATAATGTATTTCATATTATCGTATATTGGCGATTCCGATTATATCAGAGAACACTCCTGCGGCTGTGACCACGGCGCCTGCGCCATAACCTTTGATAGCCATGGGATATTCGTTATAGCGCTCGGTGGTAATCAGCACCACGTTATTGCTCCCTGCGAGATTGAAGAACGGGTGATCTGATGCAACGGCTTGCAGTCCTACGCTCACATTCCCTTTGTTGAGCGAAGCGACAAACCGCAAGTTTTTGCCCTCTTTCTCGGTCTCGGCTCTCTTCTGCTCGAAGTCGCGGTCGATTTTAGTCACGTTTGAGATGAAATCTTTAGCCTCGCCTTCAAAACATTCGTCCGGGATAAAGAGATTTCTCACCACATTGTCCTGTTCCACCACATATCCCGCCTCACGGGCAAGAATCACAAGTTTTCTGATGACATCTATTCCGCTCAGGTCTATGCGTGGATCAGGCTCGGTATATCCGGCTTCCTGAGCCATTGCAATGGCTCGGCTCAAGGGTATGTCGCTGCTGATGACGTTGAATATGTAGTTGAGCGTGCCGCTCACCACAGCTTCGATTTTCAGTATACGGTCGCCTGAGTTGATGAGGTTGTTTATGGTGTTGATGATGGGCAATCCTGCGCCGACATTTGTCTCAAACAGGAATTTCACATCTTTCTTGCGGGCTATTTTCTTCAGCTTGGCGTAGGAGTCATATTTCGATGAAGCCGCGATTTTGTTGGCGGCTACGACGTTGACGTTGTGCGAGAGCATATCGAAATATAATCCCGCGATATCCTTGCTTGAAGTGCAGTCGACAAACACGGAGTTGAATATGTTCATTCCGATGACTCCGTTGCGGATATTGTCGGTAGTAGCCTCTATATCCGATGCGTTAAGGCGTTCGAGATAGTTCTCGGTATCGATTCCGTCACGGTCAAAAATGCACTTTTTTGAATTGGCAAGCCCTACAAGTCGCAGGCGCAATGATTTGTTCTCAAGAAGATTCTTTTCCTGAGCGTGGATTTGCGACAGCAAGTGTCGCCCCACATTTCCTATTCCGACAACAAACAGGTTTAAGATCTGCGTGTCAGACAAGAAAAAACTGTCATGGATCACATTCAGAGCCTTGCGAAGGTCTTTGTGATCGATGACAAATGATATGTTGGTCTCCGAGGCTCCTTGCGCACAGGCGACAACGCTGATACCGTTTCTGCCGAGGGTGTTGAAGAGCTTTCCGGCTATACCGGGGGTATGCTTCATATTTTCACCCACGATTGCCACGGTGGCAAGATTGGACTCGGCTGAGATTTCGCTCAATGTGCCGTCTTGAAGTTCGGGAGCAAACTGCTCTTTAAGCACAGCGATGGCACGGTCGGCATCGGCGTTTCTTACGGCGAATGAGGTGTTGTTCTCACTCGCGCCCTGGCTCACGAGGAACACTGAGATGCCGTTGCGGGCAAGTGTGTTGAAGATGCGTGAGTTTATACCGATGACTCCTACCATACCTACACCCTGAATCGTGATGAGGCAAGTGTCGTTGATCGACGATACGCCTTTGATCGCTTTCCCTTCCGGCGATGGATGGCGGTCGCTGATGCGGGTGCCCGGCGCGTCGGGATTGAAGGTGTTTTTGATGAGGATGGGGATGTTCTTGTGAAATACCGGGTAGATTGTGGGCGGATAGATCACTTTGGCTCCGAAGTTGCAAAGCTCCATCGCTTCGGTAAACGATAGATGGTCGATGACAAGAGCGCCGTTTATAACTCTTGGGTCGGCGGTCATGAATCCGTCAACATCGGTCCATATCTCAAGCGTGTTGGCGTTGAGCGATGCGGCGAGAATTGCGGCTGTATAGTCCGATCCGCCTCTGCCGAGGTTGGTTACATTGCCGTCGGCGTCGCTTGAGATGAAGCCGGGTACAAGAGCCACCTTGAAGTCGATGGTGTCAAAGACCTCGTGGATCAATTTTTGGGTTGTCTCATTGTCGAGCACGTGCTTGTCCCACCGCTTTTCGGTTTTGATGAAATTGCGGCTGTCAAAGTGCATAGCTCCATTTATGATGCGTGAGATAATCACCGACGACAAGCGTTCGCCATAGCTTACAATGATGTCAAGCGTGCGGTCGCTCAAGTCTTTTATAAGGCTTACTCCGCGATATATATTTCCCAATTCTTCCAGAATGGGATTTACAATAGACAACACGTCCATTTGAAGCGCTTCGGGCACGATGCCTTTTATCACCTCCCTATGCCGTTCCACTATGCGCGCATAGCTTTCAAGGTGTGAGATATCGCCTTTAGCTGCCAGTTTGGCTGTATTTATAAGCTGATCGGTGATTCCCCCAAGTGCTGACACTACAACAATCACCGGTTCAGTCTGCGACTCAACAATCGACTTGACATTGCGCAGGCTTTCAACGGTTCCTACTGAAGTGCCACCAAATTTCAGTACCTTCATTTCAGTTATTTATATAGTTTAATAAGAGACAGTTTTTTAATTTACAAAGTTAATTAAAATTTCCGGAATTCTATTAATGCATAATCTGATTGTAAAGTCATTTTGTCCTTTGACAGTTGCTTCACATCAAAAGTTGTCTCGGTGGCGTTCATGCCCCATGGTGCCAATTGCTCAACAGTGGAGTAGGGCATGGATAGTGTGAGCTTGCGTTCTTTGTAGATCAGATTGCCTGCCTGAAGCGGATTGGTGCGTGAGGTAAGGTTCACCACCGACCGGAAAAGGCAATAATAGTAGCCTTTCGGGTTAGTGACGGTTCCGTCGCCCAAATATTCGATGCTGAGTATTTGCCACTGTCCGTCAAGATCTCCGTTTTCCGACATTTTTCTGCACGAAGTCGACGCTGATGCTATGATGCACACCAGGATTATGAGCCATATTTTCTTGATATTCTTCATTTGTTTCTTTTTTTGAGATTGTTACTTAGAACCATCCTGTTTTTCTCAGTGTGAGCATCACGCCGTTGCTTCTGCCGAGCAATCCGCCTCCGTCCATTCCGAATGAGAGAGTTCCCGAAGCTCCGGGAAGTTTCTTGGGCGAGTAAGTCACTTCAAGAAGTCCGTTCACATTTTTCATCACATCGTCAAGCGGTTGGCTGTATGTGCCCCAACTGCGGGTATAGCTTACCAGCACGCGGTACTCAAGTTCGCTGAGCGGATTGCCCAAGAAGCCGAGATGATGGCTTATGACGCGATTGTTCTTGAACATGATGGTGCCGTCGGCGTTGTAGATGGGCGAAATGATGAGCGGATTTCCGATTCCCATACCCCAGTGCTGCCAGCCGGAGTAAATGTAATGGTTGTAGTAGTCGTCACGACCGCTTATCTGCTCCGGAATTTTGTCGGTGTGGTCCCAGTACACCGGACCGCTCTGGTCCTTGGTGTAAAGGTATTCATAGACCACTGTCGACACAAATGGATTTTTAGGCAAAGCTACTTCCACGCCCCACAATCCGTCTTTCCACTGATAGTCGAAGAACATCATTGAATGATCCTCGAAATAGTGTTGGTAATAAATGCTTGCGGTGAGATCAGGCTTGATGTTCCATCCTGCTTTTATGTTCCAGCTTCCCACATGGTTGCCATACACGTTGGCTTGCTCGCCGAATGGAGTGTTTGAGTCGCCGCTGGTGGGGAAGAATACTTTGAAGAAGTCCTTTAGTTTGTTGGGCATATCAATCACATTTGAACCTGAGATTGACTGTCCGCCGAATTGTGCCGCCATTTCCAGTCCGCCTTCCACCCATGCGGGGAATTTGTCGAAATTAGCCACTTTCAGGAAGAGTCCCTTGCTGTGATATAGCACGTGCTTGGTGTGTTTGGCACCGGGAGAGATGAAATCTTTCTGCCAATTGTCGTCGGTGAACATTCCATACGCTATATATCCCTTTACCGACAGCCAGTTTTTGGTCCACGGCACAATTGTATATTTTGGCATACCGACTCTTATTTGCGGTATGGGGCGTGCGTTTCCGCTATAAAGAAGATTTCCGCTGCTTAGACGTGGGTTGTTGAATTCGCCCTGAATCTCCTTGCTTCCCACCATGAGCTTGAGCGAGCGGTATTTCACCTCGCCATAAAGCTGCTGGATGATGAACGACGAAGTGAAGTTGTAGGCGCAAGCCAAGTCTACTCCGGCTCCCCATGAGAAACGCTTTTCCTCGTCAATGTGACGAAACAAGCCGGCACGGAGATATCCGTTGTTCTTTTTTATGGACGACAGTCCCTGACGGTTATTGACGAGCCAAAACGGAGTGTGTTTCCCTCCACTGAAGCTTACTTGCCCCTCGACCTTGTAGTAAAGGCTGTCGAGCTCTCCGGCTGTTAGCCCCAATGCCATGGCGGCGCAAATGGAGAGAGCTTTCGTACGTAGATTAAATTTCATAAAAAGACAAAATGTGCATTATAAAAAATTTTGTGCAAAGATACGAATAAGTCGAGAGCAAACGAAAAATAAATTCAGTTTGCCGAGCGAAAGTATCTAAGACGAAGTCAAAGATACGAATAAGTCGAGAGCAAACGAAACATTATTTTCATTTTGCGTTGCCTTATCATCTGAAATTGAGTGAAATTTGGACGATTTCCTGCATAAAACAATTAAATTTGTTAAAAAATAACGATAGTTGAGATGAAAAAGTTTAGTTGATGCAACCTTCGGGCATCGCCGTGCATCTAAGAGATAAACAGAAAATAAAAAACGAAAAAACAGATATGAAAAAATTGACTTTTTTTGTAGTGATGGCATTTTTACTTATGTCATGTGCAGGCAGGCATCGTTCCGACGTGAGAGATGAAGTGGTTGAACGCATTGAAGAGGTTATGGACCAATTGAATGATTCCTCATTCCGTAAGATTGTCATTAATGATAACGACGGTGAACGCCGTGTGTTGTCCGATGTGAAAGCTGATTCAACAGGAAATATAATCGTCAATATCAACATTCCTGAGGATGATTATGATGATGGCGTGCCCTCATTTGTGGCGCCGGTAGCTCTGATTTCCGTGATAGGAGTGTTTATCGCTCCGGTGCTGATGGTGTTCTTTATATGCTATTTCATATACCGCACCAAGAGAGACCGCAACCGCGTGATATATGAGTCGGTCGTGTCGGGACACCAGCTTCCGGCAGAATTCTACAAGTCACGTCCGCGCAAGATACGCTTTCAATCGGCTGTCGCATGGTTGGCATGGAGCATAGGGCTATTTGCTTTCTTCATGATTGTAGGTCGCGAGGAGCTGGCTCCGTTGATGCTGATACCATTTATCATCGGTGCCGGAAAGATGGCTGCATTCTTCATGTATGATTACAAGAAGGATAATGTTGACTAAGTGGGATGAATTAAAGTTGATAGCTCAGTGCGTTGCCGGCGATGACCGGCGCGCATTCGAGAGGCTCGTTGTGGAATATAACGACGACTTGCGTCGTTTTATTCTCAACCTGACTCTCGGCGACGCCGCGTTGACCGACGACTTGGCGCAGGATACATTTTTGAAAGCCTATCTCTCGATTAAATCCTTCAAGGGATTGTCGAGATTTAAGACATGGCTGTTCCGCATCGCCTGCAATGAATACTATGCCCACATCCGGCACCGGAAGGAGCTGAGGCTCGAACCCTCCTATGTGGTGCAGGACGATTGCGAGCTGCCTCATGACGGTGCCGATGCGAAAATGGATTTGCAGGCGGTGCTCGCATCCCTTAACGAAAAGGAGCGCAGCGTGCTGTTGTTATTCTATATGCAGGACTACCCGTTGAAGAAGATTGTCGAGATCACGGGCATCCCTGAGGGCACAGTGAAGTCTCTGCTGTCAAGAGCAAAAAAGAAATTGGAAACTGAATTAAAAAATGACGGATATGAAAGATGAGCAACTGAAAGCGCTATTCAAGGAATCTCTTCCGCAGGCTCCGGGCAATCCCTGGTTTGTGAAGAAAGTGATGAACCGTCTTCCCGAAAAGCGTTCCACAGGCACATACTCGTGGATTGAATATGCGGCATATATTGCTGCGATAGTGCTGTTGGGGGCATTTGCCGCTCACCACGGCTATGTCATGACACGGGCTGCTGAGGTGACGATGGGCGATGTCATGTATCTGCTGTCCATAGGAAGCGTGATGCTGGTAGTATCGGTGGGATTCTTCCTGCCATTGGTAAGGCAGTGGATAAGCGAAGACTGACTTGGTCAGAGGCAAAAGATAGATAAAGCGGGAGCCGGCATTCATCACGAATGCCGGCTCCCTAAATTACTATAATGAGAGTTGTAAATATTATTTATTTAAGGAAAAATGCATTAAATAAATCTATAGTCCAAACATTGGTTTCAGCACTTCCGCTTCAAGTATATAGACTGCGGCACCGGCAAGATAGCCTACGAGAGCCAGCAGAGTGAAGCGTTTCAAGTACCAACCGAAGCTGATCTTCTCGAGTCCCATGGCGATCACACCGGCTGCTGAACCGATGATGAGCATACTGCCACCCACGCCGGCGCAATAGGAGAGGAATTCCCAGAATGTGCCGTCGACCACGAAATTGGCTGCATAGCCTGTGGCACCGGCAGCTTCAACGGGATACATACCCATAGCTGCGGCAACAAGGGGCACATTGTCGACAATGGAAGAAAGAATACCGAGAAGAATGTTGATGATATACACATTGTGTACTTTTGCGTCGAGCCAAGAAGCTGCTGAAGCAAGAATGCCGGTTGCCTGAAGCACGGCTACCGCCATAAGGATGCCGAGGAAGAAAAGAATTGACGACATATCGATGCGCGAGATGATGCTCGGCAATCTATGTTCCTGATCTTTGGAAAGACCCTTGCGGTTGTAGAACAATTCAGTGAACACCCACAATGCTCCCAGCACGAGAAGAATGCCCACAAACGGAGGAAGGTGTGTGATTGACTTGAACACCGGAACGAATAGCAGACCACCAACTCCAAGATAGAATATCAGTTTACGCTCACGGGGAGTGACCACTCCGTCATTGGGTATTGCCGAAGCGATATCATCGCTCATTGAACCTTTCAACTTTGCCGAGACGATGAGAAGCGGAAGGATGACAGCCACGATACTGGGCAGAAGCACGAAGCTGATAAGAGCTCCGCTGGTTACGTTGCCTTTCACCCACAGCATGATGGTGGTTACGTCGCCGATAGGTGACCACGCGCCACCGGTGTTGGCTGCGATCACAACCATGCCGGCGTATAGCCAGCGCTCTTTCTGATCGCTGATGAGCTTACGCAGAAGCATCACCATGACGATAGTGGTGGTGAGGTTGTCAAGAACGGCTGAAAGAATGAAGGTCACAAAGCAGATGATCCACAACAAGCGGCGTTTCTTGCGTGTTGTGATTTTGTTGGTAATCACCGAGAAACCTCCGTGAACATCCACGAGCTCCACGATAGTCATGGCTCCGATGAGGAAGAACAGTGTCTGGGTGATGTCGCCGAGATGTTCGATGATCTCTACGTTGAGCACGTACTGAAGACATTGATGAGCCAACGACTCGCCGCCTATTTTGGCTGATTCGATGTACTCTTGAAGTTCAGCGCCGCTCACTATCGGCACAATTTTTTCAGCATTAAGGGCATAAACAACCCACATGAGCATACCGAGCAACAGGGCGGATGCTGTTTTGTCGACTTTGATCGGGTGCTCAAGGGCTATCGCCATATAGCCGACCACGAACAAAATCACTAATGTTACTAACATAAGCTGTTATGGTTTTAGATGGTTAATAAATTACTGTTTTAGTTTTTCCGGCAATAGTTGAATTGTCAAAAATCGTGCAAATTTAATAAAATTACTCAACAATTCCGCAATTACACCTATATTTATTATTGCCTATGATAAAAACAAATAAAAAGGCAGTGCAATATTACCTAAATATTGCACTGCCTCTGATGCTAAAATTCTGAGTCCGATGTTGTCAGGCGTGTTATTTTGTATGATATACTTTGCTCACGATTTTCCAGTCCTCTCCATCTTTCACGAGAGTGAACATATCGGTGTATTTGGCGTCGCCAAACTGTGAGTCGATTGCCACCATTGCCACATCGTCAGCCACCTCACATGATATTATCTCGTAGGTTGCATCGGTAGGTTGCCACGAGTCAAATCCGTCGAAAAGTGTTTGAATGGGCACGCTCTGTAGTTTTCCGTTTTCGTTCCATGACATAGTGGCGGTTTCGGCAAATCCTTTTTTAGCCACTTCTGATGATGCTTTGCGTCCACCCTCCATGTAGTATTCGATTGCCTTTACAACTCCCTCCGGAGTTTCAGGTTTTGCTACAACGGTAGTTTCGGTTTCAGCGTTGCAGTTGTCGCTGCACGCACCATTGTTGTTATCATTACAGCAGGCTGACATGGTAACTGAAATTATAAAGTAGATTATGCCTCTTTTCATTTCTTTATTGTGTTGGAGTTCTGGTTATAGGCTTTAGCCACGCATTTCCACTCACCGTTGAGTTTAAGCAGAAGCAGGAAGTCGGTAAAGTCGATGCGTCCTCCCCAGCCCTCTTCAAGCACGCGTACCACAGCTACTGTCTCTTCTACGGCAAGAACATCGATACGTGCCTTGAAGTTTTCACCGGCGCCCACTGAGTCGACATTGTGATAGAATTGCTCAATGGAACCATGTTCAAGCACGCCGTCAAGCATGCCAAACAGAACTGCATCATCAGTGAAAAGTTGTTTTGCGTATGAGCTGTTGCCCTCGGCTACACTCTTCACAAATTTTTCTGCTGCTTTAGCCACTGCTTCGTATTCCTTGATCTCGTTTCTCATATTTTGTTGATTTTAAGTGTTGTTTACGGATGCAAAGTTATAATGGTATTACATTTCAATCAAGTACCGAAAAATTATTCATATACCGAAAATTTTTTCGGTATATTGATTATCAGACATATTGACTAACTTTGCATCCGGAATCTGACAAAAAAAGTAATATATGGCATACGAAAAGAAAATACCTGTGGACTTGGATTGTCCTTTGAGGCTGACAATGAGCCTTATTGAGTCGAAATGGAAGTCGTGCATCCTCGATGAACTGCGCAGCGGTGAGCCCATGCGTCCCAGTGAACTCCATAAGTGCCTTCCTGAGGCGGCTCCTCGTGTTCTTGACATACAGCTCAAAGAGCTGGTTGAGGATGGACTTGTCGACAAAACCATATTTCCCGAATTGCCTCCTCGCTCAGAATATAATATTACCGAGTTAGGAAAATCACTCCTCCCCATAATCGACTCCATGCTCAGGTGGGGTGAAGAACATCTCTCTATTTTCGAGAAGAAATATGGCGGAAAAAAGTAATCAACCATAGTTGATCGCCTTTGTTATATTAATACATATAAAAATACAGACTTGATATAAAACCCCGGCAAGATATGCCATTCAGGTCATCAAAAAATGGATTATCATGGTTAAAGCATTATTTTTCGATATAGACGGCACTCTCGTCAGCTTCAAGACGCATTCCATCCCCGATTCAACCGTTGAGGCTTTAAAGGCAGCTAAAGCCAAAGGCGTGGAAATATATATTTCTACCGGAAGACCATATCCTCTGATTAATAATCTTGGACAGATAAAGCATCTGATTAACGGCTATATCACTACCAATGGGGCATACTGCTTTATGGGCAATAACGTGATTTCGTGCGATCCTATTCCAAAAGATGAAGTCATGTATGTCATAGACAAATCACGGGAATGGGGATTCCCGTGTATGGTCGTCGGTGAAAAAAGCCTTACAATGTACAACACCGCATCCGATCCTGAGAAAGTCTTGCATGTCAGTGAATTATTAAATGTGCCGGATATTGTGTCAGAATTGCCCATTGATGATGTGTTAGCTCAGAGAATACTTCAGTTGACTCCGTTCATCAGCCAAGAACAGGAATCGGAGCTGCTGGCAATTCTCCCGGGAATTGAGTCGGGACGATGGTGTCCTGATTTTGCCGATTTCACAGCCAGAGGAGTAAGCAAGGCAAAAGGTCTTGAAGAGATTGCGGCATATCGCGGCTTAGACATTTCAGAGACTATGGCATTTGGAGACGGAGGAAATGACTTGTCGATTATTAAACAATCCGGTATTGGCGTTGCGATGGGAAACGCCAACGAAATCCTGAAAACAGTAGCTGACTACATTACCGATGATATTGATAATAATGGCGTGTACAATGCATTAGCCCGTTATAATGTCATTTGATGTTAGGTTGGTGTAATTTTTGATACTTAATAATGTGAATTCTTATTTCGGACTCACGTAATTCTTATCTCTTATTATTTAGAAGCACACCTAATCCGAATCGCGACAACTTATTCTTGCCTGAGTTGTTACACTTATTATGGAACAGATTATAAGCATAAAACGTGCGTACGACTCTGCATCTCCCGATGACGGGTTCAGAATATACATCGACCGGTTGTGGCCGAGAGGGCTATCGCATGAGACATTCCACTATGATTGGTGGGACAAGGAGATTGCCCCTTCAACCGAATTACGGGAATGGTTTCACGCCAATCCGACGGCGAAGTGGAATGAATTTGAGGAGCGATACCGACAAGAGTTGCTGTCAAACTCGGCATTTGCAAATTTGAAAAAGGCAATTGGTGATAAGCCAAGAGTGACCCTGCTCTACTCGTCACATGACGAGGCACATAACAATGCCGTCGTCCTGTGCGATTTGCTTTTATCGAATAATCATTGACTAATACCCTCTTAAATTATGCCGGAAAATTGAAACGAAATCAAATCTGACACAATCCGCATCGCGGCGGCATATAAGGAAAGACAATTCTTACGGATAGCAGTACAGGGAGCCGCAGGTGACCTGTGCCCGGTAAGATTATCGTTGTTGGCGGGGATACTGTTTTTTCGTATTTTAGTATGCGTTATTCGGCAGCATCGGTGCCTTTGAGGCGTTTTTTAGGTGTCACCCCGAGCTCCATGAGCGATTCCATGCGGGTCATGACATTTCCTTTGCCTATGTACAGGCGGTTGCGTGCCTCAGAGAATGTGTTGCGCAGACGTGTTATCTGTGTGTCGATGTCCATGAAGCTGTCCTCAAATAGCACAAGTTTGTCATAGAGATCGGCTGCTGTTTTCACTATTTTCTCTACATTTTTTCCCTGACGGTCATATTGCCACAGATTATATGCGAGTTGCAGAGCCATGAGCAGATTGCTCGGCGAGATGATGATGACACGTTTCTGATAGGCATATCGGCTGAGGTCGGGCTGTTGTTTCATTGCTGCGATATAGCTGCTTTCGTTAGGGACAAACATAAGCACGAAACCTATAGCGTCATTGACAAGACGGTCATATTTCTTGTCGGCGAGCTCGTCGACGTGTTTTCTAAGGCTCCTCACGTGCTCTTTCAGTGCCCGCTCGCGTGAATCGTCATCTTCGGCTGATACGGCATCGGCATACGCCGTGAGCGATACTTTTGAGTCAATGACCACCGAGCGTCCTTCAGGGAACCGCACCACGACATCGGGACGCAGATTGTTGCCCTCCTCGTCCTTTACATTTTCCTGCACAAAGTATTCTTCGTTTTTATGTAAACCGCTGTTTTCGAGTATTGTCTCCAACACCATTTCCCCCCAGTTGCCCTGAGTCTTGGTCTCTGATTTGAGGGCGCGTGTGAGATTAGCCGCGTCGCTGCCTATCCGTTCTGTTTGTTCCTTTAATGTCCTGATGGCATTTTCTTGATGCTGCTGAAACAGCTTCATTGTCGACTCAAATGTGTCCTGAAGCTCTTTTTTGTTTACTTCGTTGCGTGTTTTGTTCTCTTCCACCGACCGTTTGAACGCCTCAAATTGCTCCTTGATAGGCTGTAGCAGTTGATCGAGCTGTGTTTTGTTGGCTTCTTGAAGAGAGTCCTGTCTGGCTGCAAGTTGCTCAGAAGCCTGTGCTTGCATCTCTTTTTTCAGGGCTTCAAACTTCAGTGCCCACTGCCGGTCGCTCTCCTGTCGCATCTGCAATGAATGTTCTTGCTCCTTTTTGATGCGTTCGTTGGATGTTTCTATTATTTTGTTGGCATACTCTCTTTCGTTGAGAATCTGCGATTTCAATTCATTGGCGAGGCTCTCCTGAGTCTCTATTTTCGATTGCAATCCGCTGTTGCGGGATATGAGATTTACCCTCACCTCATTCAGTGCGGAAACCTCGTTCTCCTTTTCTGCCAATTTTTCGGCAAGCGCTATATTTTCTTTTGCGATAGAGTCAATCTCGGATTGCTTTCCACGAGATGTGATTTTGACAAATGCAGCTCCTAATATTATTCCCAATATTATTCCTATAGCTATTTCCATAAGCAAGCTTAAATGATTTTTTCTGTTGATGTATGTTTCATACAAAATTAATAAAAATTGACCGAAGAGCCAACACCGTCAGCTGTTTTGACCGGCTCACTGGAGCAGATCGCGAAGCACCATGTCGGATATGAGCCACGCCTCTTCCGGAAATTTCAATCTGCAGCCATCATCAATGAGTGTTCCGGCATTGACAAATGGCTTTGCCGCTTTTCGGAGAATTTCCACCGGCGATGACCCTACGCGGCGTGACATATCGTCGAAGCTGATTCCGCATGATTGGCGCAGAGCTGTGATTATGTAGTCATTCACAAGGTCACATTCACCCTCTTCTTCCTCCTCGGCAATGATTCTCATCGAGTTAAGCTCCCGTATATATTTTTTCAGATTCCAAGGATTGCTGCGGCGTATTTTGCCATCGAAGCTGTGTGCTCCGGGTCCGAGCCCGAGATAGGGGGTGAATTTCCAATATCCGCTGTTGTGTATCGCTTCATGACCGGGAAGTGAGAAATTGGAAATTTCATAGTGGACGTATCCGCTCTCCTTCATGCGGGTTATGAGGCTTTTGTACATTGTCACCGATGTTTCCTCGTCAACAGCCTTTACTTTGCCGGAATTGAGCATTGCCGAAAGTCGGGTTCCTGGCTCGTAGGAGAGGGAATAGGCGGAGATGTGAGGCAGATTAAGTTCCAAAATCTTGTCAAGCGACTTTTCCCAGCTCACGGCAGTTTGTCCCGGCAAACCATAAATGAGATCGCCGCTTATCTCGGTTATTCCGGCTTCTCTCAATGTGTCGATTGCGTCGATGGCACGCTGAGCGTCATGCCGCCGCCCTACGGTACGCAACTCCGTGTCGTCAAACGATTGGATGCCTATGCTCACTCTGTTGGCTCCGGTTGCCGATATGGCTTGTGCCCATTGTGGAGTTATATCCTCTGGATTTGCTTCGATGGTAAATTCGGTTACGGTCGACATATCCAACCCTTGTTCCGTAAGCCGGTCGATCAACGAGGTGATTGCTTCGGCAGGGAGTTGCGACGGTGTGCCGCCACCTATATAGACTGTGCTGATACTGTCGGTGAGTTCTTGATTTCTCATGCGGAATTCATTGATGACGGCATTTACATACTCTTCGGCAATGGAAGGGCTTTTGAGCGGCATCGAATAGAAGTCGCAATAGCTGCATTTTGAGGCACAGAATGGGATGTGTATGTATAGTCCGCTCATCGTTGTTCAATAGCTAATCCGCACACCGACTTGAATTCGCAATATTTACAATGGCTGCTGTGAGGCTGTGGCGAGAACGGAACATTGGAGTCAAACAATCCTCTCAGGCGGCAGAGCAATTCTTCGTTGACTTTTTCGGCATACTCTCTGTAGTCCATGAGCGGAGAGCCTTCAATGGTGACAGGAGATATTGACTCGGTGTATAATTTCCGGAAGAGATATATCATCGGCATTATCGCTTCATTGCTGTGGCTGTCGTGGTTGTAGGCGAAACAGTACAGAAATAATTGCAGCACAGCCTTGTTATGACCGTCGGAAGAGGTAGGGGCGCTGAAAAGATCGTCGATCTTCTTGACGTTGATGGAGTCGCTTCCGGTCTTATAGTCGATGATGCGTGTGAGGCTTTCTCCGGTTTCAGCGTTGATGATGCGGTCCACACGGTCTATTGATCCCATGATGTTGAAATATCTTCCGTCGCCCAATGGCAGTTGTGTCCTGAACTCTTTCTCGCCTTCGATGAAATAGAAAGGCTGCTCCTTTTCGCGGTCAAACAGTTTCAGAATGAAATCGATAATGATTTGTCCGAGCACGTGGGCTTCCCCTTGAAGTTCTGTCAGATTTATGTATGGCTCGTTTTCGGCACCCTCTGAGCGTAGATTGTTATAAAGCTGGTTGATGGTCGAGGTCACTGTGCGTTCAAGCGTCGTGTGTTCCTTCTTTATCCGGTCGAGGGCTTCGGCATCGATATAAATCTCTTTTTCCTTGCCGCGTAGCTGCTTGTAGCACAGCTCAGCGACTTTGTGGACTATGCTTCCGAATATGCTCTCATCCATGTAGTCATTCATCTCCTCTTTGGTGGCTATGCGTTCCACGCGTGAGAAATAGAATTGCATCGGGCAACTGAGATATTGGTTGATAGCCGATGGTGAAAGGTAGCGTTTCTGTGGCGCGTCGGATAGGAAGCAGTTTATTTTTGACAGTATTTCGGGTGTCTTTTTTATCTCAAAGAACTTGCTGTCGCCCACCGGAGGAACGTCATAGAACGCTTGTCTCACGCGAAGTTTATCTGCCGGATAGAGATACACGAGCTGATAGAGGTAGCGTGACATTTCGCCGCCTTTAAGACCGGAAGTGCGCGCGTCATACAGCAGTGTCACTTTCTTAGCCTTTGAGATGAGGCGGTAAAAGTAGTAGGCGAAGATTGACTCCTGAAATTCAGTGGTCGATAATCCGAAGCTGCGGCGCAACACATTGGGTATGAATGAACGGCTGTAATGCTTGCGGGGAAAGACTCGTTCGTTCATCGACGGCATGATGATGTTGTTGAAATCAAGGGCACGAGTTTCAAGCACTCCCATGATCTGCAATCCCGACAGCGGCTCGCCTACGAAATTCACGCTTTCACCCGACACGGCGCGTTCGATCATGTGGAAGAATGTGTTCTCGTGCATGATTATGCCATATTTCACCACTGCGTTGCGAAGTTGTTCTATTGACAGCCTGTAGCGGGTGAGGAATCCACTCTCGATCTCCATTTCTCCTCCTTGCTCAGCGATGCCGCTCAATTTTTGCTGTAGGTCATCAGCGAGATTAAGCGCGTAATCAAACACCTGCATCCCTTTCTTCAGATCATCGACCGGAAAGAATATTGATTGCAGCGACGGATATTTTTCCCTTATATCGTCGGCAGGAATTGTGAAGAGCCTGCGGCGGGAGATATTGTCGCATATCTCTCGGCACTCTTCCTCGGCAAATTGCTTTACGAGATGATGGTTCAGTATAGCCGTCACGTCTTCGTGGAAATAGCACCAGCGGTCGCGCACTTTTTTAGCTCTAAGGTGCATCGACATCACGTTTCTCATCAGGGAGGCTATAGATGTCATTTTTAGCGGATAGCCCATGGTGATATTGACGGGGCCTATTTCCGGAGGAACTGAGTGGAGCAGGTCGATGAAAAGGCTTTCCGATGGAAGCACTATTGCTGTGTCGACTGAAGAATAGGACTTGATGCGGCTTTTCTGTTTCAGCATTCTGCCTATGAGTTTCACCTGTCCGATATTTGACGGCACGCCTATAATCTCGATTTCAGGAGTCGGCACCGAAGCCGGTTTTATGTCATAGATCGAAGGGAAACGCTTTACGTAGTTTTTCAGAAAGCGTGCCGGGGATGAAAGTTTCCGCAGCGGTTCCGGAAAGTCGAAGTCCCAATAAAAGTCGGCTATGCCTAAATTGTTGAGGCGTTCGAATATGCACAATTCGGAACTTGACAATACGTTGAATCCCACAAATATGATTCGGCTGTAGAGAATATCCTCTGCCGATAACTTTTTTAATTTGTCGGCTACTTCACGGTACTGCGCTCCTTGCATGATGAGTCCTCGGCAGGCAAGACTGTTTTTTGTGGCGTTGAACAGAGGCAGAAGTATCTCCCACAATTTTATGAAGGTGTTGCGTGTTACACCCATCTCTTCTTTCTTGGTGAGATGCTTCCAGAATGATTCAGGATCGGACTCGCCTAAGTCTATGTCCCAGTATTTTTTGATTATATCTTTCTGTTCATCGGTAAGGAAATCTGACGAGATTTCGCGCAGATCCTTTACATTGCGGAACAGTTCGGCAGGCTCCACAAGGTATCTGTCGACATCGTTGAAGTCGCTGATGAGCATATCTCCCCAAAAGACAAAGCGGTCAAAATCCTCCATTGTCGATTCTGAGCTAAGTCCTTGGAATATCTTGCGGTACTCGTCATACATGGTGAACAGCACGTCATAGCGCGGAGCTTCCGTGTAATCCGAAAATTCAGAGATAAAGTCGCTGATGGTAGTCGCTTTGGGCTCTATGAGCGGGATTCCGCTGCGGTTGTGCAGCTCAAGATAGTGGCGGAAGAAGGTGACACTTCGTTTGTTGGGAAACACGAAACAGTAGTCGAGAAGCTCTTTCCGCTCGGATTCGATGTAGGCTTTTGCTATTCTGCTTAAGAACGGCTCCATCAGTCGTCAGGCTTTTAATAATATGATCATTCTCACCGCCATGTCAAACAGTACGATCTTGGCATTGCCGTTGCCGGCGATGTCGATTGCGGCTTTGTTCAGTTCATCGGTTATTTTCAGCACGTTGCGCTCATTTATGAATCGGGAGAAGTTGGAGCTGAATGCCGCCTCCTCTTTGGTCATGTAATTCAGATCGTTGACATGAAGATTCATGATGAAATTTTCCCGGATGAGCCTCATGCAATACTCAAAAAATCTTAATTCGGTTTCTCTGCCGAGCGCTGATATGTCGACAGCCCATTCCTTGAGCTCCTTTACGTGGCGTTGATAGGCGAGACGCATCATAGCCATGAACAATTGCAGGAAATGATGGTTTTCCGATGATTGGTTGAGCGAATTTTTAGCCCGTATCATGTTGCCCTCGGCGAGATGTGCCATAGCCATCGCATCATCATGGTCGAGCGAGTAGGATGCGATCAGTTGCTGTGCGATCACATCATCGGAAAGCCGTTTCAATTCGATGCGCTGCACTCTCGAATAAATGGTGGGCAGTATCTCTTTGGCGTTGTTGCTGACCATGATGAAGAGTGTGTCGCTGAATGGCTCTTCAATCTGTTTCAGCAATTTATTGGCGGCGCTCACATGCAGTCGCTCCGGAAGCCACAATAATGCTATCTTATATTTGGAATTGTGGGTTGTGAAACTCAGTTTATGTATCAGAGCATCGCTTTCGTCGACATATATGACCGGCTGGGTGTTTGGTGAGTCAAGATAGGTCATCCACTGCTGGAAGTCCATGTAAGGGTTGTCGGTCATGAAATTGCGCCATTCCTCGATGAAGTCGTCGCAGAAGGATGGCGACCCGCTCTTTTTCTTGACGATAGGGAACACGAAATGAGTGTCGATGTGATTGAACGACGCGTGTTGCAGACATGACGGACACTCCCCGCAACTGTCACCGTTGCGACGGTTTTCGCAATGGATGTATTGTGCGGTGGCGCGTGCCAACGCGAATTTCCCGATACCGGTGGGACCTTCGAGAAGCAGTGCATGGGGGATGCGGTCGTTGTCGACCATCGCTCTTATACGTTCTTTTGCCGTCTCATGGGCAGGAATATCGGAAAATTTCATAGTTTAATCAATAGGTCAGTTTTGCTACTCGTTCCACGCTTCTGGTGGCGTTCAATGAATAAAAGTGGATGCTTGGCACACCGTGCGACATCAGGTCGCGGGTTTGCGTTGCGCACCATTCCACACCCACCTCTTTGGCTTCCTCGTCGTTTTTACATTTAAGAAGCTCCTTTGCCAGTTCCATCGGGAGATCCACATGAAACACTTTCGGAAGCATGGTCAACTGGTTGAGCGTGGTTATTGGCTTCAATCCCGGAATGATGGGCACGTTTATTCCGGCTTCGCGGCAGCGGCGCACGAAGTCATAATATTTTTCGTTGTCAAAAAACATCTGTGTCACAACATAGTCGGCGCCATTGTCGACTTTCTCTTTCAGAAACATCAAGTCGATGTCGGGGTGTGGTGCCTCTTCATGCTTTTCGGGGTATCCTGCGACTCCATAAGAAAATGTGTCGCCGGTGATTATGTCCATTTTAGTGCCGTCGATGAAATATCCACGGTTGAATTCGTTGATTTGCGACTGGAGTTGCGAAGCGTGGGCATAACCGTTTTCATTGGGTATGAAGCGGCTGTCGTGTTTTGCTTTGTCGCCGCGCAGTACGAGCACATTGGTAATGCCGAGGAAGTTGAGGTCGATCAACGCATACTCGGTCTCTATCTTGGAGAATCCGCTGCAAATGAGATGCGGCACCGCCGGGATGCCGTATTTCTGCTGTATGGCGGCGGCAACGGCAACTGTTCCGGGACGGCTGCGTTCGCTGACTTTCTGGTAAAGACCGTCGGGCGTGTTTTTGTAGACCATCTCGCTGCGGTGGGTAGTGATGTTTATGTAAAGCGGATTGAATTCCCGCAGCACGTCGATATTCTTGAACAACTGCGAGATGCCTTTCCCTTTAAGCGGCGGCAGAACCTCAAATGAGAATCCGGTGCTTTTATTGTTTGTGATGAGGTCGATGACTTTCATAGTCCTAATTTGGATTTTGGCGCGGTGGCTTGGAACTCTTTCAGATATTCCGGAGTGGAATAGGCAAGGTCAAGGAATTCTTTCCTCATGAATGCCCTTTCCGACAGTGCCATCATGTTGGACGCAAGCGGGTGTATCTCGGTGATGAAATTGGCGTTGGAGTGTGCTTGAAGAAGCTCCCGTGCTTTGTCGGAGCCGTTGCCGAAAAAGATCACAGGTCCCTTGTCGAGATACTCCATATAGGAATTTTCATCAAGGATAAGGGGCGACGGAGCTTTCAGCGGATTCATCGCATAATCGTACACGGCGGTGTACACTTCCATGCGCCGCGCGTCGATCATAGGAGCGAACATCACATTCTCGTCAAAGAAATCGCTGAACATCACAGCCACCGTCATTATTTCAAGGGTGCTTACGCCGATGAGGGGTATGTCAAGGGCGTAGGCAAGACCTTTGGCTTCGGAAAGACCGATGCGCAGTCCTGTGTAGCTCCCAGGACCGATGCTCACGGCAACAGCGTCGATTTTGAGATTTTTCTCTTTGGCTTCCTCCATGCAGTCTTTGATAAAGCCCGACAGCATTGTGGCATGATTGTGACCTTGGTAATCTTCACGGTTTGTCACTGCTTGACCGTCAAAAGTCAATGCGACTGAACAAACGTCAGTTGAGGTCTCGATATTTATTATTACCGCCATTCGTTGTTATTTTTATTACAAAGATACGAAAATTTTTATATACCTTTGTGAAAAATAATAGTCCATGTTACTTTCCATGACCGGATTTGGCAAAGCTGTAGCCACAATCCCTAATAAGAAGATTACAGTGGAGATAAAATCTCTAAACAGCAAGCAACTTGACATTACCTCAAGAGTTCCTGCCGCTTTTCGTGAGAAGGAACTTGATATGCGTAACCTCATAGCATCCAGGCTTGAGCGCGGAAAGGTTGATTTTCAGATATATTCTGAATCAATAGGCGCCGAGACTACCGTGAGCCTCAATATTCCGCTCATGGCTGCCTATAAGGCGCAGGTCGAGGAGATGGCTCGCACACTCGGCATCGCCTGGCCCGACGATTGGTATAGCGTGCTTCTGCGCTTCCCGGAGACGGTGAAGAGCGAACTGCCTGCCGCATTGACTGAAGAAGAGGGGGCTGCATTGATCGGAGCCGTGACTTCGGCTATCGATGCGTTGATGCAGTTCAGAGAGAAAGAGGGCAAAAAGCTGGAGGAGTTCTTTACAGCAAAAATTGACAACATAAAATCTCTTCTCGGATCGATCGAGCCGTTTGAGAAGGAAAGAGTGGCTAAAATCAGAGCGCGTCTTGAGGAGAATCTGTCTAAGATCGATTCGATAAGCTTTGATAATAACCGTCTTGAGCAAGAGATGATTTTCTATATCGAAAAACTTGATGTGAATGAGGAGAAACAGCGCCTTGGTCAGCATCTGAGCTATTTTATGGAGACTATGGAAAATGGTCATGGACAAGGTAAAAAGCTCGGTTTCATAACCCAGGAGATGGGACGTGAGATAAATACGCTCGGGTCTAAATCCAATCATGCCGAAATGCAGAAGATCGTGGTTAAGATGAAAGATGAACTTGAGCAGATCAAGGAACAGGTGCTTAATGTGATGTAGATCATGAACGGCAGGATTATTATTATCTCGGCTCCTTCGGGATGCGGAAAGTCGACTATCATCAACGCTCTGCTGGAGCGTGGCGACATTGATATGCAATTCTCCATATCCGCCACAAGCCGAAATCCGCGTCAGGGCGAGGTCCACGGCGTGAATTACTATTTTCTGTCGGAGAGCGAGTTCAGGGCACGTATCGATGCCGGCGAATTTGTGGAATATGAAGAAGTCTATCCCGGACGTTTCTACGGTACTCTCCGCAGTGAGATAGATCGCATAATCAACGGCGGTCACAATGTGGTGCTCGATATTGATGTGGCGGGTGCGCTCAACGTGAAGCGCTTGTATGGCGAGCGAGCCATGACTTTGTTCATTCAGCCGCCGTCGATCGAGGCTCTTCGTTCGCGTTTGCTCGGACGTGCTACCGATTCTCCCGAAGTGATTGAGGAGAGAGTGGGGAAGGCGGCGTATGAGATCAGTTTTGCTCCACAATTTGACCATTCGGTTGTGAACGACGATCTTGCTACTGCCATCGGGCAGGTGCATGATTTGATAAGCGCTTTTGTGAGTAAGTGAAGCGGCGTAAAGTAGCGATACTCGGCGGGTCCTTTGATCCGGTGCATTCGGGGCATCTTATGCTTGCCTCTTATGTGGCGCAGTTTTGCGGACTTGATGAGGTGTGGCTTTCGTTATCTCCGGCAAATCCTTTTAAGGCTGGAAAGAAAATGGGAGATGATCAGGATCGCCGCCGTATGCTTGAGCTTGCCGTAGGTGACTCAACGGTGGTGAGATTCTGCGATGTGGAGCTGTCGATGCCTCGCCCGTCATATACGATTGACACTCTGAGGCTTTTGAAAAGTAGATACCCCGATTGTGATTTTACCCTTCTCATCGGTTCTGACAACTATGCGCGGTTTGACAACTGGAAGGAGAGCGCGAGCATACTGGAGGAATTTGGATTGATGGTTTATCCGCGTCCCGGATTTCCGTTGCCTGAACACAGCGACTGCGAAAATGTCCGTTTCATATCAGCCCCTGAGATTGAAGTTTCCTCCACATTCATCCGCGATAGCATTGAAGATGGCAAGGATATGAACTTTTTCATGTCTTCAGGAGTATATTCATATATTAAAGAACACAAATTATACGCAAAAAATTATGGCTCAGCAAAAGATACTTAACAACAATTCACTTGCTTTCATCGGATTGTGCAATGAATATTGCCAGAGCGTTGAAAATGCCCGCGAAATGGACCGCAGCGATTTTGTCGCAGCCATGCTCCGCATTCTGCCACGCATATATATAACGGCGACTGATGTCAACACTGATGCCGCGCTTATCGAAGAGGCATACATTGACAGCCATCTTGAAGAGGATTATTATGAGGCGTTGCGCCGCAATATTGAGAATCTTCTTGGACCGGATGACACCTACCTTGAAGTGTTTGAGGAGGATATGAAATATTCCGATACTCCGATTGCGGCATCGGTCTCGGAAGGACTCGCCGATCTGTTTCAAGTGTTCTACAATTTCTTGGAATCAATAAAGGATGTGCCCGAAGAGCTTGTCGAGCAGGGTATTGTGGCAGTGAAAGAGGACTTTGAGACTTATTGGAGCCGCATTTTGTGCAATTTGCTCCGTCCGCTCAATCAGATACGCTACTCATCTGAGGAATCCTGAAAACGGATTGTAGCATAATGACTGACCCACACTGCTGTTGCGGTCTTCGCCGCGACTCTGTTTCCCATATCATGCAGGGATAATGAAAATCTCAAAAAACCGTTGCCGTAAGATGTAAAAATTGGAGCAAAAGGATGGAATAATTCAAAATTATTCTTAACTTTGCACAGCTTAAAGCCAAGGAGTGGTGCTCGAGTGGCTGAAGAGGCACGCCTGGAAAGCGTGTATACCCCAAAAGGGTATCCCGAGTTCGAATCTCGGTCACTCCGCTTATTTAGTTTTTTTGGATTTAATAAACCAATATTGCCCGATGTTACCCTGCCACAAGGAGTGAATCGGGCTTTTTGTTTTCCTTGCTATCGTTACCCAATGTACCAATTATGAGTTTTTTATTTTGAAGCATCAAATTTATGACCACTTATTTTGAAGATGGTCAGCTACAATATGAATTATTGGAGTATGCTTATTTCGATAGAAAACTTTTGCGTATGTTTGGAATTCCGGAGGACCTACTATGATGTTTTTGGCGTAGATTCCGAGTTCGGTTAATTTTGGTTGATTGCGTGTAAACAAATTTTCAAACAGATGCCATCTGTATTGTTCAGGTTTAATATTTGTATGGTTAGTGTTCAAATCATCAGTGGAACAAATAAATGAAAATACAGCGTTTGGAAACAAAACAAACTGTTCAGTCAGCCAATGGCACATATCAAAGAATGAGTTGATTCCAATCGGTCGGTTCAAATCAAGTTTCCGTATATTTATATCAGCAATATCCAAATCGGAAAACTCTTTTGGAATCTGAAACGTGCCGTTTTTATCATCGTCATCGTAAAAATAAAGGACAACCACTAAATGGTTGCCCTTATTATCTGGGATTAAAGTTTCAATTGTCTCCATCAGCCATTAACAAGATTGTGATATTTTTCACAAATTTTCTTCATGCGCTCTTTTTTTCGTCGCTGCGCTTTCTCTATGAAAGCGACCAATTCCTTGGATGGGTTAGGGATGTGAATAGTGTTTGTCGTTTCCATATTTAGTTATATATTTCGTTACAAAATTACGAAAGAATATCTGAATTGCCAAACATTTACCGCTTCTAATTTCGCTGCTTTTCAGATTATTAACATCCCTTCTCTTGATTTTGTTCAAATAAATATTGGCGAAGGTCTGCAATTCCCCTGCTATCTCTGATTATGGCGTTCAGTCAGCAGCTTATGCTGATGCCGGTTGTTGTATCGATCGTTTATCGGTTTTTGTCATTCATTTAAACAAGAAAAAACCTGAGATGCAACCGCATCTCAGGTTTTTTGTGTTTATATCAGATTTTACTCAACATCCGGTATTTTAGTAGTTCCACTGGCAGGCAACCATTCTCAAGTTCTCGCAGGCGATGGTGCGGAAGTCGTTGATGTAGTTGTAACGGCAGTTGATGTAAGTAAGTGACTGGTCAAATGATACATCAAGCATGGTCAGCTGGTTGTTGTTACAGATAAGTCTCTGTAGGAAAGTCTGGTTGCTCAATGTCAATTGGGTCAAGTCATTGTAAGAGCAGTCTACAAACTGGATGTTAGGACAATTATCTACAGTGAAGCTGGTCAAGTCATTGTAAGAGCATACGATGTCAAGAAGAGCGTTACAGTCGCGGAGGGCGAGAGTTGCCATACGGTTGTCGCTGCAGATGAAAGTGGCAAGAGAAGGCAGACCTGATACGATCATGTTCTGAATCTCATTGTCGTCCACATTGAGGTTCTGGAGGCTCTCAACTCCGAAGAGGTTGATGCTGGTGAGCTTGTTGTAACCGCAATACAGGTTCTTCAAGCTTGAGCAACCCTGCACATTCAATGCTTCAAGATGACAGCCCTGGCAGTTGAGGGTCTTCAATGTGGTGGCATTAGCTACGCTAAGTTCCACAAAGAGGTTGTTGGAGCAATTGATGTTCTGGATGAGCGGTGAACCGGCGATATTGATTTCGGTCAAGCGGTTACGGTAGATGGTCAACTTGGTAAGCGCTGAAGTTCCATCGATATCAAGGGTTGAAAGTTTATTACGTGATGCGTTGAGTTCGGTAAGTGCTGCATCGCCGTCGACTGAGAGTGAAGTAAGAGCGTTACGTGAAACGTCTACTTTTGTAAGAGCGGTAAATCCTGAAAGATCGAGTGAGCCTGCAAGATGCTTATCTTTCCATTCGATCGCTGTTACATGGCCTCCGGAGGTTGTCACACCTTCCCATGTTGCCGGCGACTTGAGGTCTGTGATTTTAAGCTGTGATGCATTTGTGCCTCCCTTTTCGGCTGGTTGAGCTAAAAATTCCTGAAGCTTTTTCACCTCGTTCTTGTTAATCTGTGCGAAAGCTGTCACGCTACCCAGCATGATGGCAATCATTAATAAAGCCTTTTTCATAAACATTAAGTAATAGTTGAGTTTTTAAATGTTCGTTTGTCATTTTATACTCTAAGAACAACATCCGAGGAAAAAAAGTTTAAACCATCCACAATTTATATAATTTTTTTAACCATACGCCATCTTGCCCGATCTTGCGCTGTTTTTTGATACATCTCCGCTATAACTTTGCAATGGCAGCCTGCGCGCCCCCGTGGTATATATGTTGTGTAGCATATTTCGAGTATGGAAAAAAATCGTATCTTTGCAGAAATAACCATAATATGTAATTACGAAACAGACATACGAAAGATATACATAACGATTTGCATTAACGCGCAATGACCAAATTTTGATTCGGTTAAATCTGGTAAATCTAACAATGGGTCGAATGATGAGGTCAAAGCTTGCTTGGTGCGTCCTCCCAACGGGGGGCACAGGCTGCTTTTTCTAATTCTTGACCCAATGGCTTTACCAGAGCCCGACCGAAAAGATGCTGATAAAGAGTGCTGTGTCCTCTTTTTTGATACAGCCGGAGAATAAAAACACCAATAATACACTACCAAATAATACCTGCTATATGAAACAGACTGGAAAAACCTCCTTGTCCGATATGCCTTTCAAGGAGATGGAAAATGACTTCGGCACCGAACGCTATGTCAACGGACTTATTAAATTCATAGAAAACTCATCAGCCCCGATCACAATTGCCCTGCAAGGGGAGTGGGGTAGTGGAAAAACCTCCATGATGACCCGCTTGGAGCGTAGTCTTTGTATCGGAGATAACGCACCGTTTATCGGTGTCAGCATAAACACATGGGAATATTCTATGATGTCTACGCCCGAATTTACAGTCTATAGAATTCTTGCCAGGCTTGTGCAAAAATTGACGAAAGATGATTCTGACACTAAAAAGACGTTCAAAAAGTTTATGCGAGGTGCCGGAAATGCGTTATATCGTGGTGCGCAGTTTGCTGCGAAGAATCTTACAGGTTTTGATTTTGTTGGTATGGGAGGTGATGTTATGAATATTCAGCCGGGTTTTCCATTTGGATCTGACGAAAACGATACCGCATCCTTGTCGGAACTCAAAATCGAGCTTGAACGAGCCATACAGCGGCGTATTGAAGCTGATGGAAAGCGAGGCGTGATAGTGTTTGTCGACGATCTTGACCGACTTAATCCGCCTGTTGCTGTGGAGATTCTTGAGCTGCTTAAAAATGTGTTTACTCTTGACAATTGCATATTTGTTCTTGCCATTGACTATGATGTGGTGGTCAAGGGACTTGAACCTAAATTTGGCAAACTCACCGATAAAAACGAAAGGGAATTCCGATCATTTTTCGATAAAATCATCCAGGTTCCCTTCTCTTTGCCGGTGAGCAGTTATCGTCCTATGGACTTTGTCCTGAAAGCGTTGGTTGATATCGGTTATCTGAATGATTTTGACGCGTCCGACCCCAATGTAATAACCCGTTTTTCGGCGGTGGTGGAATCATCTGTCGGTAAAAATCCGCGATCTATAAAGCGATTGATCAACACGCTTTCATTGCTTGATTGCATCGCTCAGTGCGGAGCTTCTCAAAAAGAGGTGCCGACGATTGACGAAAAACTCTTGAACTTCATCGTGGTCGCAATTCAGATATGCTATCCTCAGATATACCGATTGCTTGTGCACCGACCTGCATTCATGCTGTGGGATAAGGCATTCGCGCATAAAGAAGGAATCAGCGTCAACGCCGACAATCCTGAATTCAAGGAGTGGGACGACGTTCTTGAGGCGGCGTGTGCCACCGACAAGTATCTCACTCAGCACATGCCCGACATAATGTCGTTATTTTTAATGATTATAAAAATTATGGGACAATCTAATGAATCAAATCCTGAGACAATAGGATTAAAACTTAAGCAAGTGCTCGACAAATCATCAGTGACCGGTGTCAATGCCTCTTTTAAGGCAGAGGATTTTGACCAGAAGGATCTTATCTATAAATTGTATGACAATATGATTAAGCGCCTCAATGCCCTGCGTCCCGATATCACACTATATAAGTTGAAGCGAAACACCGGCAATGGAGGCATATATATGTGGATTGATGATGACACAAGCTTTGACATCACCTTTACTCCGTCGATAAATTCAAATAATGAAATATCGTTGAAGCTGTGGATGGATTTCCACATCGCAAGACCGGAAAGGATGACGAATATGTCATTCGATGAAATCATGACCGATGAGCGGTTGGCGTCTTCTTTGGCTGGCTTTGATTCAGTGCTTACTCCTCTCCTTGAATCAGAATATTACCTTAAAGGACGCACCTACGATGGATATTCTTCCTACTTTACATCGTTTACCGATGAATTGCGTTACATCCACAAAATGGGATGGATGTCAGGCGACATCACAAACAATCCCGAGTACTGGATTGAACTGAAAAAGCCATCTCACTTTGAAGAACACAAAGTAATCGATACCATCGCCAACCTCCTCATCGCCAATTACGACTTCCGCAAGTCAATGAAAGACTGGCAGTAGGGACGCGATACATCGCGTCCGCATAAACCCGAAATAGCGGCGAACACCTACGGTGTTCCATCATGCCTAACCCCCACACGAGCAACGCGAGTGTGGGGGCTAAGAAACAGTACGCACCTGAGCTTCGGAGATGCGATATGTTGATGATAAAAACCAGAAAGGTAAATCCATCGCTATTCGGGCACCGAGCGAAGCGTTATCGGTTTTAGCCGCTCTGCTTGCAGAGAATCATCTCTCCGGATGTGCTCATAACCGCCTGAAAGGCAATGTTTACGGTTAGCCGGGTATAGGGAGCCGCAGGCGACCTGTGCCCGGAGACTTGCACCCCGGAATGCACTCTGCAAGGAGTGCCCCTGACCATCCCCGAAAAGGAGGTCGCTCGTGAGGCGAACACCGGAGGTGTTCCATCCTGCCCAACCCCCACACGAGCGCCGCGAGTGTGGGGGCTATAGAAACCACAACAACCTGAGCTTCGAAGAAGCGATACACATAAAAACATAACAAAATGACGGAACATAAACAATTGACAGGCACAAACCGGCTGGAGCTGAAAACACTCTCTGAGCTATCAAGCATGGATTTCATCATAAAGGACTACCAACGCGGCTACCGTTGGTCGCCTGTTGAGGTCGAGCGATTGCTCGATGACTTTGCCGAATTCATAAAGAGAGACAAAAAGGACGGCGAGTTTTATTGCTTGCAGCCCGTAGTGGTGCGTAAAATCGAAGGTGACCGATATGAGGTCATTGACGGACAGCAACGTCTCACCACCCTCAATCTCCTGCTGCAATACTTTGGTGATGGTGTAAAATATAATTATCCGAGTTTCCGGCTGTATGGCATCGAGTATGAGACAAGACCGGAATCCCGTGAATTTCTGGCAAATATAAAGAGCCCCAAAGTAAGCCCCGACGTTTATATCGATTTCCATTTCATGAATGAGGCTTATCTGACGATTGTCTCATGGTTTGAAAGTAAGGCTGATGACTCTTTGCGGAGGGATATGCTCGACGCGTTGCTTAAAATGAAGAGAATTGAGAGCAACGGTGTCACAATCGACAAAGCCAACAATATAAGAGTGATATGGTATGAGGTCGCTGAGGATGAAACATCATCTTCAGTCGATATATTTACCCGCCTGAACATCGGTAAAATACCGCTTACCGATGCCGAACTCGTTAAAGCTCTGTTTTTAAGCAGGGGAAACTTCGGCGATTCCGATGCGGAATTAAGGAAAATAAATCTCTCGACTGAGTGGAACTTGATTGAGCAACATCTTCATGACGAAAGTTTCTGGCATTTCCTGAATCGCAGCAACAACCCTCTGAAATATTCAAGCCGTATAGAATTCATATTTGACATAATAAGCGGTCGCACTCAAAAAAGCCGCAAATACCACACCTTTGACATATTTCAGGAACTCATCGCTTCGGATGGCGCTGAAAAAGTTTGGCTCAAAGTCAAGCAGTATTACAACCTCTTGAATGAGTGGTACATGGATCGGGAACTATACCATATAATAGGGTACCTGCTGGAACAAGGTGTGAAGATTGAGGAATTGATGGCTGAGTGGAGTCGGTGCGACAAGTCGCAGTTTCGCCATCAGTATCTGCGGTCGAAAGTCAGCAAAACTGTAAGCGGCATTAAGATTTCCGAATTGTCCTACGATTCACGTTCCGATGTGAAGAAGGTGCTGTTATTGTTCAATATATTGACCGTGTTGCAGAAAGACAATTCCGATATGCGCTTCCCGTTCAATCGCTTTAAAACTGAAAAATGGGACATTGAGCACGTGTGCTCGCAGACCGACCGCACATTGGAAAAATCCGGAATTTCAATGTGGTGTAAGGATATCTTGGAATTTTATTTAAGCGCTTTTACACCTGACGCGCTTGAAGAGACTGTCCGAGATGCCGGTTACGATACCGGATTGGAGAATGATTTGCTTGCGGTAGCCTCTCTTTATAAAAACGATAAACCCGATAAGGATGTTGCTTCTGATCTGTTTTCAAAATTCCAGAAGCGTTTCAACGAGGAGGATGCCTCAATTCCTGACAAAGACAACATCTCCAACTTGGCTCTGCTGGATTATGCCACCAACCGCAGCTATGGCAATGCGTTTTTCCCCATTAAACGAAAACGCATAATCGAGAATGACAGCAATGGTGTCTTCGTGCCTATCGCAACAAAAAATCTATTTCTTAAATACTATTCTCCGAGAGTGAACAGCCTTGAGAACTGGACCGAGGAGGATGGCAATCATTATCGTGATGCCATCGAGAAAACTATCAATGATTACATTATACCGGAAAAATCATGAATGACATGAAGAAGAACAATATATCAGGAGAAGGCGACAGAACCTCATTTTTCAAGCTATTCGTGGAGAATGATTTCAAGATTGTCATCCCCATGTTGCAACGCGAATATGCTCAAGGACGTGAAGCTGTAAAGGAGGTCAGGATTGAGTTCCTTAAGGCGTTGTATAATTATCTTGATGAAGGTGTGCCCGGGAGAGATCTCGATTTCATCTACGGCAATGTGTCTGACAATGCCTTTATCCCCTTGGATGGTCAGCAGAGACTCACCACATTGTTCCTGCTGCACTGGTATCTCAGCCGCATCACCCCCGACAGCTCTCTAAGGCAGCGATTTGACGAGGCTTTATTGGATGAGTCACGGCAACACTGCCGGTTTACCTATAAAACACGTGCCAGCTCCGGCGAATTCTGCGACGCCCTCATGCTCCACAACATCAATTCTCAATTCCCCAATTCTCCATTCTCAATTTTCCATTCTCCATTCTCAATTCTCCATTCCCCAAGCGAAATCATCGCTGACAAAAATTGGTTTCATCTCTCATGGAAACGTGATCCTACGATTATGTCAATGCTCAATATGCTTGACGCGATACACAGCCTGTTTCACGACAGAGCCGACTTCTTGCCCAAGCTCCTTGACCTGGAGTCGCCGGTCATCACATTCATGTTTATGGAATTGGATCGCTATCATCTGTCTGATGAATTGTATATCAAGATGAACTCTCGCGGCAAACCGCTCACCGATTTTGAAAATTTCAAGGCACGATATTCGGAATATATCGGAGAGGAGCTTCGGAAGTCAGGCAGATCGGTATATCGCAAACGCCTCCTGAACGATGGCTCATCTCTATCCTTGCCGCTCGACAAGTATTTTGCCGAGCGCATAGACTCGGCATGGATCAATATGATATGGGCATACCGTAATGACGAGGATGCTGACTCATCGCTTGACTGCGGACAGATGTGTGACTATCGCATGGCAAATCTTATCAGCGCCCTGTTATCGCTGAAATACATCGAACGTCATCCGCAGGTAAAAGGGGAGACCGATCCCGCGTTTGTGCTCCTTGTCAATCAGTCAGGCAGGGAGATGCTTTCATTCATCACTTTACGTGACGGCGATGCGTTGTCGCTCGACAGCACTGAGTTCTTGATCGATGCTATGGATAGGCTCGCAGCCTCAGGCGGAAAGCCTCAATCATCCCTTTCCCCCGATTTCCGACACTGTTTCCTGCTCAATTCGTTGATGGAGAAAATCCTGTTCTCTCCGAGGGAATTGAATTACAATGACCGTGTGATGCTGTATGCCTATCTCGGGTATCTCCTGAAATATGGCGATGATGATGGAATAAATCAATGGATGCGTGTTGTTTATAATTTGGCAAATGCCGATAACAACCGTATTGACAGCGCTTCTGAAGTCTCATCGGCGATCAAGAATATTCACCGGCTGCTCGATCAAGCGCCGTCGATTCTGCAACATCTTGCCGAGGGTAAGCCCATGGAAGGGTTCCCCACATGGCTTGTGGAAGAGGAGCGTATTAAAGCGTCGATAATCCTGCGCGATAATGGCGATAAATGGCTGAAAGAGATTCTTGAGGCAGAGTGCCACGGATACTTTAACGGACAGATCGGGTTCTTACTTGAATTTTCCGGTATCTGGGAATTCTATAAAAAAGAAAATGGGGTAGACTGGACCGACGATGCTGACGTGGACTATTTTGCCAAATTTGTGAAATATTCAAAAGATGCTCAGGCTGTGTTTGCCAATAGCTATGAGGATAGAGTCAATGACGCGGGATATCGGTTTGAACGAGCGGTGCTGTTTAAGGGCGACTATCTTCCGTCAAATAATCAGCATTACAATCTGCTCTCCACCGCAACATCCCGGAATAACGTCAAACGTGATTTCTCATGGAAGCGTCATCTCAGGCTTGACAAGGATGAGGAGGCAACAGAACGGCGTGGTTTCGTGAAAGCCGTTTTTGACGATCCCGCTTTCGATGCTTCTTTGCCTAATGAATCCCTGAAAGCCGTTTTCGCGGGTAAATCTACCGGATCGCAGTGGCGTGATTGTCTGATTAAACATCCTTCGGCAATCGATTACTGTGAGCAGGGCTTCATCTCTTTCTTCTGGGGAATCGAGGGTCGCGAAGGTTGCGAAGGAATCTTGCCTATGCGCTCCTCCCGCCTGTCAGGCTACCATTGCGAGCTGTACACTTGGGGATTGTACTGCGAACTGAAAAATACCCCGACCGAGCCCTTCGACGAAATCGGTTATTACGAGCAGAAAGTAAATGATGAGCTTCCCTATATGTACTTTTACGGCTACAGAGTAGACCGCCGCAACCATTTCATTGACATTTATGCCGAAACCGATCCTGAAAAAGATTGGAGTCTGAAAAGATTTAGGCTGGAGTTCACCCAAGAAGGCTCGCCCAAGAAATCCGAGTTGCTTGACCGCCTCAATGACATCCTCATTGCGGAAGGCTTCAAGCAAAGCGACGACAATACCCGCATCAAATACATCACCGACAGCACCCAACTCAAATCCTACTTGCCCCACCTCTTCACCAAACTCCAACAACTCCTGAAAGGTTAATCCGCCCCACATTAACACCAAATGTCTTCCATCCTGTTCAACCCCCACACTCGCGTTGCTCGTGTGGGGGCACTTACCTTATAATCGTAGCCGAGGCGCGGAGAAAGGCACCACCATGAAACGGACGTCAAAGACGTCCTACAATCGGAACTACAAAACAGCCAATACAAAATCGGTCTGTAGGACCGTAAGAGTTTAGCCCGGCATGTAGCGTCAGCGAAATGCCGGGTAAATGGATCCGAAATTTAATTAAGCTCTGTAAGAGCGACACAATTGTATCGTTCCTCCGGAACTCCATAATATTTGGGGAATTATCCATGCCTCGGCATTCTGCTGGCGCTACATGCCGGGAACCTCTTGCAGTACTGCAAACTACATTTTTACCACGGCATTCCACGAGCCCGTTGAAAAAAATTTCACCCGGTGGGATAAAAAGTGGGTAAATCCCTCTCAAACCCTCACTATCTTTGCCAAACATAACGGTATCAATCTGCGGGAAGGGAAGCCCGTCACGGTTCCGCCACAATCACGGCAACACGCCCGAAGGACGCTGACATCAGCCGGCTACAGTCAGCCCCGAGAGCCACGCCGCGAATGCACGGATCCGTTGGAGTACTCCGACAGGCACCTCGCCCGCAGAACCCGACCGA
>JAMPGZ010000016.1:3629-60197 GCA_023663655.1 Lachnospiraceae bacterium | reverse complement strand
AAGGGTACAACGGTTTTCGAGACCGTCCCGATCGACCACTCCGGCATCTTTCCTTTCGTTTGTGGATGCAAAATTAGTAATTGTTTTGGAGCTAATCAAGATTTTTGCGGAAATTTTTCCAACCTTATTCACCGGGAAATTTTTCAGGATGGAATTTTGCTGATATAGATCGGTGAGGATCAAGTCTATTGTAGGTAAGTAGATGTAAATTGTATTTTGGAAATAGTGTGGTTCCCTTATTCCGGAGCTGATTTCGGGTTACAGTTATTTATTAAAAAAGGGAGCTACATCATGAATCAATTATGATGTAGCCGCCCAGTGCATAGGAATTAACTGCCTATCAAAAAATGTGTTTCATGTTAAATGCGTTACAAAGTTATCAAAATTTAATTAATTTACAAACGAAATCAAGTTAAATGTTAAAATGGAGCGCTTCTTTTCCCTAAGAATCAAGGTGCAAATATGGTTATGAGTCAATAATATTATCGGGGCTTATGGAGGTGATGAGATGATGTAAATTTGTCATTCTTGGCGCTATGTATTAAATTTGCGTCATGAAATCAATAGAAAATAAATCGGCTCTTATAATCGACATTTTCTTCTGTGCCATTTTCATGCCGGTATTGATTTTCCTCGGTCCGGCTCATTCTTGGATGCAGCAGTGGACTCTGTTCTTCATATTATCCTGTCTGCTTTTTTATGGAAGCTATTTTGTGGTGAAATGGATAAATATGCCGATGCTGCTCATTTCAAGGAATTACAAGAGGATAGGGTTGGTGTTGGGTGCTTTGATAGCGTGCAATTATCTGCTCACTTTGTATCCTCTTCCGGAAATGGATTTCATAACTCCGGCGATGAGCGAATATCAGACCCGCATCCGCAACTACAGCATTACCATAAGCTTATGGATGATGTTTTCGCTTGTGATGGGATATGCCTTGACCACCTCTTTTGTGATAGAGCTTTATGACCAGCTATTGCAGAAAAAGAAAATTGAAGCTCAGCGCGACAAGGCTAAGCTGGCGATGTTTAAAGCTCAGATAAGCCCACATTTTCTGTTCAACACGCTCAACACTCTATATAGCCTTGTGATAGGCACTTCCCAAAAGGCTGAAGATGCATTTATCAAGTTCACAGAGTTGCTGAAATACACATATATCACGATTGAAAATGAATATGTGCCGTTGAAAGATGAGATTGCTTATATTCAGAATTACATTGATTTGCAGGTAATAAGGCTCAACCAACACACTGTTGTCAAATGGAGCTATGAGGTGGATGACGAAAATGTGATGATTCCGCCCATGTTAATGTTGACTTTCGTTGAGAATGCATTTAAATACGGCGCCTCCACAAGCCGGGACTGTGTCATATCGATTTCACTCGCTCTTGATTCGGGAATGCTTGAGTTCCGCACCTCCAATTATATAATGAAGCACGTAAGTGAGTTTCATAGTGATATGTCGGTCGGGATTGAGAACTGCCGGGCGAGGCTTAATGGAATCTTTCCTAAAAAGCACACTTTGACAACGTCTGAATCCGACGGGATGTTTAATGTCAACCTTTCAATAAATCTTAGATAATGAGAGATATTAATTGTATTGCTATCGATGATGAGCCGCTCGCGCTTGATATAATAGCCAATTTTTGCGGAAGGATAGGAGGCATAAACCTGTTGACTTTCTCTGATCCCAATCAAGGGCTTGACGCGATAAAGCGCCTCTCTCCCGACATTGTTTTTCTGGATATTGAGATGGAAAACATTAACGGGCTGTCGATCGCTGCTCAGTTGCCTCCCGAGACCTGCTTTATATTTACCACCGCATATCTTAAATATGCCCTTGACGGATTTGAACTTGATGCTGTGGACTATCTTCATAAGCCATTTTCATTTGCCCGTTTTGAGACTGCGTTCTCGAAAGCCATGCGCCGCAAGGGTATGACGGCATCTGCCGACAAGGATCCGCGTAGCATAGTCGTCAAGCAGGAATATAACAATGTGAATATTCCATTGTCGGAAATCCTGTATATAGAGGCGATGGAGGGATATTCCAAGATATTCCGCATTGACGGAACTTGCATCGTGTCGCGCATCATTCTGAAAAACATCGGCACCATGCTTCCTGTTGCCGATTTCCTGAGAATACACCGCTCATTTATCGTCTCTAAGTCTAAAGTTGTAAGTTTCAATAAACAGGAGATCAAACTGTGCACCGGGAAAAAACTCCCTGTCGGAAGACTTTACTCCTCCGATGTGGTAGAGATGTTGTCAGCCACCAATCCCTTATAGCTTTCAACTTCTGCTATGAGTGATGCTTTTAGGAAGTGTGCGACGGAGAATCATGTAGCCTAAAATTCCTGCAAGCAGCGATCCTACGATGATGCCGAGCTTGGCATTGTTAAGCAAAGTAGCTCCGGCAGCGCCTGTTCCGTCAAAAGTGAGGCTGGCGATGAAAAGCGACACAGTGAAACCTATGCCTCCCAAAACTGCCACTCCGGAAAGCATCTTGAAATTAGTGTGGTCGGGCATGGGCGCGAGATTCAGTTTTATTGCCCCCCATGAGAATAGGAATATCCCGAGGAATTTTCCGATCACGAGCCCGGCAATCACGGCAACCCCTATGCCGCTCAACAATGACGATGGGTCAAATCCCCACAAGTTGATACCGGCATTGGCGAAAGCGAATACAGGAATGATTATATAGTTTACAATAGGATGTAGCGAGTCTTCAAGATCCTGAAGAGGGGAGATGACCATGTCTGAAGCCGACTCGATCTCCTTCAAGTGGTCCATTTGTGCCTTTGTCAGGATGGAGCGGCGGTCAAGCGCTTCATCATCGGCGGCATTGAAGTGGGCGATCTGTGTACGGATTGTTTTGATGTAATTTTTTGGCGGAAGCACCGGTGTCGACGGAATGCAGAATGCTATCAGTACGCCGGCTATGGTAGGATGTATGCCTGAGTTAAGAAACAGATACCACACTCCTGTTCCTATCACCAGATAGAAAATCTTGCTCTGAATCATGAGTTTTGAGCCGAGGAAAAGCATTCCGAGCAGCCCTATTGCATAAAGAAGAAAACTTACTTCGATGTGGCTTGAATAGAACAAGGCTATGACGATAATGCCGCCTATATCATCCACCACGGCGAGAGTGGTGAGGAATATCTTCAACGACACCGGAACCCGGCTGCCGAGCATCCCGAGTATTCCAAGCGTGAAAGCGATGTCGGTAGCCATCGGGATTGCCGCGCCTCCCATGTAGTCGGTTCCTGCTGAAAGAGCCATATAGATGCCTACTGGCACAATCATTCCTCCCACAGCGGCGATTATAGGAAGAAGAGCTTGCCTGATGGAACTTAATTCGCCGACAAGCACCTCGCGTTTTATCTCAAGCCCTATCGTAAAGAAGAACAATGCCATCATGGCATCATTGATAAATTGGAGCATACTCATCGGGTGCCCGCCGTGGCTGAAAATATTGAACGAGCCCACCTGCAGGCGTATCTCTTGTGTCCAAAATTCGGAATAAAGTTCATTTATTCCGGGTATATTGGCTACTATAAGTGCTAATAATGTGGTGCCTATCAGCACATTGCCACCGGTAGCATGACGCTTTAACGACCGCTTGGCTGTGAAGAATACATTGTCTGATGCTCTTTCGGCATTGAAAATATCATCTGTCATAGATAGGGTAGAAATAAATAGTTGTTCTTACCCTACTATAACAAATAAAACATCAATCAAGTTTCAGCACGGCGAGGAAAGCTTTTTGAGGCACCTCAACCGAGCCGATCTGCTTCATGCGTTTCTTTCCTTTCTTCTGTTTTTCAAGAAGCTTGCGCTTTCGGGAGATATCACCACCGTAGCACTTGGCTGTCACGTCTTTGCGCACAGCCTTGATGGTTTCGCGGGCAATGATTTTGGCTCCTATTGCTGCTTGGATCGCTATGTCAAATTGCTGACGCGGAATCAGCTCCTTCAGCTTCTCACACATACGCCTGCCGAAAGTCACGGCATTGTCCACATGGGTGAGGGTGCTTAAAGCGTCGACGCTTTCGCCATTCAGCAGGATGTCGAGTTTCACAAGTTTTGACTCACGGAAATCATGGATATGGTAGTCAAATGAAGCATATCCTTTTGAAATGGATTTCAGCTTGTCATAGAAGTCGATCACGATTTCACCAAGCGGCATATCGAAGATCATCTCCATGCGGTTGCCCGAAATATATTCCTGCTTGATTAGCTCGCCTCGTTTGCTCAGACACAAAGTCATGATAGGGCCGATGAAGTCGGCGGCGGTGATTATTGACGCACGTATATATGGCTCTTCGATGTGGTCGATGAGTGTGGCATCGGGTAAGCCCGACGGATTGTGCACCTCGGTCATGTTACCTTTCTTATCATATACGCGATATGATACGTTGGGCACGGTGGTGATCACATCCATGTCAAACTCTCGTCCGAGACGCTCCTGAATGATTTCCATGTGCAGAAGTCCGAGGAAGCCGCATCGGAATCCGAATCCGAGCGCCATCGAAGACTCAGGGCTGAAGGTGAGGGAAGCGTCATTCAGTTGCAGCTTTTCAAGTGAAGAACGCAGGTTCTCGAAATCTTCTGTCTCGATTGGATATACGCCGGCAAACACCATTGGCTTTACCTCCTGAAATCCTTCGATAGAGCTGCTGCACGGATTCTCGACATGAGTGATCGTGTCGCCGACTTTAACCTCTTTCGAGCTCTTTATACCCGAAATGATGTAGCCCACATTTCCTGCTGAAAGCTCTTCGCGAGGCGACATATCAAGTTTAAGCACGCCTATTTCATCGGCGTGATATTCCTTTCCTGTGGCAACGAACTTTACAAAATCGTTTTTGCGGATAGTGCCGTTGATGATTTTATAGTAAGCTATGATTCCTCGGAACGGATTGAACACCGAGTCAAAAATCAATGCCTGCAATGGTGCTTTGGGATCACCTTGTGGAGCGGGAACACGCTCTACTATGGCTTGGAGTATCTCAGGCACTCCTATGCCGGTTTTTCCTGAAGCACGGATGATCTCTTCCGGCTTGCAGCCGAGCAGATCCACTATCTGATCCTCCACTTCATCGGGCTTGGCGCTGTCGAGGTCTACCTTGTTGATCACAGGTATGATCTCAAGGTTATTGTCGATAGCCATGTAAAGGTTGCTGATGGTCTGAGCCTGAATGCCTTGTGAGGCGTCGACTATAAGCAGGGCGCCTTCGCAAGCGGCGATAGAACGCGACACTTCATAGGAGAAGTCCACGTGTCCCGGAGTATCAATAAGATTGAGCGTGTACTCCTCGCCATCAAGTTTATACATCATCTGAATAGCATGGCTCTTGATTGTGATGCCACGCTCGCGCTCCAGATCCATGTCGTCAAGCACCTGTGCCTGTAGGTCTTTGGGCGCTACGGTTCCTGTAAACTCAAGCAAGCGGTCGGCAAGAGTGCTCTTGCCGTGGTCGATATGTGCGATTATGCAGAAATTTCGGATATTTTTCATGTTGCAAAATTAGCAAAAATCATCGGAATATGCCACATTTGCCGTCACATTTATCTTATCTCAAACTCCACGTATGCAGTGTCTGCTTTAATAACTGGAGTTGGAGGATAATGGAATGTTTTTGACAATCGGTATTTACCCGGTGTGATTATCTCATTATATGCGCTTGTGGGGTTGATGTATTCTCTTGTGGAATGTGGTCCAATTCCATAACCTATGTCATGAAAAACCATAACCGCTACATTATCGTTCTCACGGAGAATCTTCATCAAGTCATCGTTAAAAGGAATAGATGTCCAATTCCCGTTTTCCAGCCGTTCAATCCTGTACCATTCTCCGAATGTAGCTTCTTGGTCAGAGTGGTTTGACATCTTTACCACTATTGAATCCACCGGAACCTTTAGTTTGTCAAGCCCTATGACGGTCATCTCAAGCTCATTGTTGGTTGAGTAGCTTTTCTGTTTCGGCAATTCAGGAATCGCAATCTTTTCGCCAAGGAAATGCGGTCTTTTGCCAAACCATAGGTCAAGCATCATTTTATCGCGGGCGAGCCATTCGCGCAGAGTAAGGCGGGTTCTGACCCATCTGCCTGCGAGTGACGGGGCGGCAACTGCGATGGCGTTTATGCCGGTTGCTTCGGCGAGATACAATGCCCTTGCGCAATGGTCGGCTTGTGAGATGATAGTCAGCGAGTCACATCCGAACACCTCTTTTGCTCTCACGACCGAGTCAAGTGTCCTGAATCCCGCAAAATCAAGAATTATGCGATTTTCCGGTACACCGTGAGCCATGAGTGAGTCGCGCATTGCTGTCGCTTCGTTATATTCTTTCCTGTGGTTGTCGCCACTCGCAAGAATATAGTCGATCTTTCCGGCGAGGTAAAGTTCAGCGGCGATTTTTATCCGGTTGGTGAAATAAGTGTTGGGCTTGCCGATACGGTTTATAGGATTTGTTCCAAGCAAAAGTCCCACCTTGTTTCGGGGTGCCGAATCGACATTCCGGTATATGCGGTTTTCTGTCTCAGAGATCACTGCACGGTTTGTTGCGATTGTGAAAATCAGCACGACAACGGCAAGTGCCGTAAAGCTCAACAATATACGCTTGTATAATATCTTCATTTTGCCGTTTTGTCTCATAGATGTGTTTTTAGTTTTATCAGATTGCTAATTTAGCGAAAAATCACGAGATAAGCAATGTGAATATTTTGTATTGAGTCACAATTGTCGTAAATTATGGTTAACTTTGTGATTGTTGGTCGGCAGTGTCATTAAAGAGTTATGCCGGCATATCCATTTACCGTTTAATGTTATGAAAATATTATTTGAACAAAAGAAACCGGGACGTGTCAGGCAGGATATTGTTCCAGTAGAGATGGATATCGAAGGGAAACCGGCGACAGTGGGGCAATTGATTGAGTCTGCTGTCAGAAGCGTTGTGGCGTCTTTCAATCGCCGGGCTATGTCTGCCCCCGGGGAGCCGGATTCTGACAATGCAAGAGCTTTTATCGGATATGAATGCATGGCTGACCTCGTGGAAACAGGCAGAGTGGCTTTTGGAATAGTCTACAACGGACGGCAGGTGGACCCCGATGAGGCTGTGGCAAATGCTTTGCAATGCTATGATGACGGACTTTTCCGAATGTTTCTTAATGGAGCTCCTCTTGAAGGAAAGGATACGGTCATCGACTTGAATGAAGGTGATATACTGACTGTTGTGAGGCTTACATTGCTTGCCGGCAGACTATGGTAATTTGAAAACCGCTTAATAAATTAATATTTGATATGAAAATATCGTGGAATGAAACAATCAACGATCTGTGTGGGGGTTATTTCGATAAACTTTCAGGCGATCTTGCCAATACTTCATGGTTGAGTAGAAAGTCACGCGAGGTGGTGGCGGAGTTTCTGCGTTACTCTGACTGTAATAATTTCGATTATTGCGGCTTTGAAAATTGCTTGCGTGATTGTGCTGAACGCTATGGCATAACCGATGTTTCATATCTGTTTGACAGCGAATTAAAGGATGTCGCAGTGTATCTTCTCGGAGAGGAGTGGAGCCGGTTGCTGCAACGGTATATGAGGATAAAGGCTAAATCGCCTTATACAACAGGATATTACCGTCGGTCGGTTCGCTGCCCGCTTGTATCGTTGCATATAAACAGTTCATTGACACGTGATATAAAAAATTTCGTGGAATTGAAAGCCACCGGATTTTCAACAATTGAGATACTTCGTGGCGGACGCAATACTGAGGAAGCTAAGAATCTGAATCCTGAATTATCCATAGTTCCGTGGCTTGCGGCAATGATTGATGCCGGCGACAGGGAGTGTATCAACTACTTGACGGAGGCTATGACCTCGGAAAACAATGCTAACCGCATGACCTACGCCCATTTCAGGGCAATCGCCATGAGCGGCAACGAGGAGTTGCTTGAGCTTGAAGGGCGGTTGTTGCTCGCAGCACGTCAGCAGGAAGGGTTGCGCCAAGCGATTGTTGAGACTGTCGATGAGGGTTGCGCCAATAGTTTCATTCACATGATGAATGTGATAAGGGAGAATGGTCTACAGCGTTTTGCCGCAGTGAAGCGAGGCATTGCAGTGTCTACCGGACTTGGGTGGATTGATGCGCCTGAGCGTATATCCGATAAATTTGTGGAGCTTGTGTGCCGTTATATCGGTTCTGCCGAGGAGCGGGTTGCGGCATTGGAAAGCTCGGATGCCGTGGAAGTGTATCTCGCCCTATGGGCTATGTCATTCTATGATGTAAGAGATATTGAGAAACCAATCGGCAAACTTATAAAGTCAGCTCCTGCCTATCGGGTGGAAGCTGCCATGCTTTTGCTTGATGCTACAGGTGCTCCAGGACTTAAGAATAGATTAGTGTCGAAAGCGTTGGAGAAACGCAGTGATGACCATGGCATAATGGCTGGCACGTTGCCTATGTATCTTGCCGGTTTTTATGTGAGTAATTATGGTGATTTCGGTCATGTGCCCCATGTCAATAAGTTTTTTGATTCACGTGATAAAGCTTTACGTGATTACGATATTCTTGTGGCATTACTGAAATCGATGAAGCCTGTAGAGTCATTTAGTCCGTATGTATTTCCATGGATATGCAAGGAGTTGTCGCGCGGAGATGTTGCCGAAAATATATGTAAGATTGCTCTTCTGCTCGGTTCGGAAAAATATAAGGAAAAAGCTCTTGAATTTGTGGAATACATGAATCCGGATGGGAGAGCGGTATTTATAAAATACCTTTTGGCTGATGCTTCTACGAGAAAGCAGATAGAATATGCTGTCAATGCTGTTGCCGACCATAGCTCTGCGGCAAGAGATGCTGCTTGCAGAATTGTTGACCGATTGCACAAGGAACATCGACTTTCCGATGAAGATTACATTATGCTGGAGAGCCATCTGCGGCTTAAAGCCTCATCAATGAGAGTTGCCATCATATCGATATTATCTTCTCTGCCTGATGATACTGCTGTCGCTTCGGTTAAAAGGCTTCTCTCTGACAAGATTGCTGACCGCCGTCTTGCAGGACTTGATATACTGAAGACATGGATTGACAAGGGTGAACGCGCGGAATTGTGTGGGCAATTGTTCGCTGAAGTCAAGGCTATAGCACGACCTACATCAAAGGAGAAAGTTCTTATTGACTCGATTCTTGATTCGGAAAATTCATTGGTCAATGTATTTAATAGCAGTAATGGTTATGGGTTATATGATCCGGCAGGGGAACTGTGCATAAAGCTGGTTATTCCTAAGGGATTCCGGGTTGGGAAAGCATTGACTTTTGCCGATTCAGACAAAGCGAGTGAACTTCTGCTTAAGATAATGTTGCTTATAGAGAAGCATGCCGATCATGAGTTCAGTGATTCGTGGGGAGAAAGGCACAGGCTTGGCAACTGTGTGAAGCTGAATAGGTATAGATATGATTTGAAGGCACTTGCTCTGCCGGAGATGTGGCAGGAATTTTACGAACAAGACATAGACGCTCCGTCTGATTTGCTCAAGCTTTTTATCGCGACATCTTCTGTCGATTCTGCCGACGAGCCTTTCTTTGCGACGATGGAACGTATTTTTGGCGATGCTTTCCATCGTAAGAACCACGAAGAGTCCTTCATAGCCAGTGTAAAACGCATTTTTTGCGGTACTTTTCGCAGAAAGGAGGAATTGCGTGATATGCCTTACTATAATCTTGCTTATGAGGTGTGTGAATGTCTGTATGGAGAATACGGAAGTTGCGCCGAGACATATAGGATTTGTGCCGATGTGATGTCGGTAATTGCAATGAAAGTGGATCGAAAGGAGTTGGTGCATACTTATAAAAAACTGGCATTCAGATGGGAAAGAGCAGAGCCACACCCCATCTATCTGGTATTCCCGTTGAGCGTTTTGTACAATCAGCTCGTTAATGGGTGGAAACGCAGTGATGATGAGCTTTTCATGAAGTCATTCTCTGCCAGATATGAACTATATCGGAAACTCGATTATAAGGAGCGTTTCAATACTATAGCTCCTTTGGAGTATGTGCGCCTATGGGAAATGGGGCGTATGACCGATCGAGAGTTCTGGCATGAGATGATTGGCAGGGAAAATTCTCCAAAGGTGGTCAAGACATTGACATCATGCTTGCCTGAAGCCCCAAAACGCTATGACAGTCAGCCTGATGTGCCTCGCCTTTCTCCGGCGGCAAGTGAGTTGGTCAACGCAGCAGTGGATCGTATACTTGAGATAGAGCTTAAAAGAGGTGACACCCCTACGGCTGTATCTAATCTCGCCAAAGAGATATGCGTGATTAAAGGAGCCGGATACTTTATAGCTATTCTTCTCGGGCTCGGGCGAGATAAACCTGTAAATAATTTTTACATGGGTGGTGATAGCAAGAAGACGATGTTCAGCTATCTTCTCAGCGTATGTTGTCCAGCGAAAGATGATACGCCTGAATCTCTGTCGAAACTTGTGAAGGAAGCCGGCATAAGCGATGAGCGTCTCGTTGAGGCTGCAATGTTTTCTCCACGTTGGCTTGAGCTTGTGGAGCAGACGATAGGATGGAACGGGCTCACCAGTGCGGCTTATTATTTCCTTGCGCATACCGGGGAAAACCTAAACAGTAATGTCAGATCGCACATATCACGATATACTGCTGTTGCTCCGGAAGACTTTGCTGATGGAGCGTTTGATGTGGCATGGTTCAGAGAGGTTTACAAGCAGCTTGGCAAAAAGCACTTTGAGGTTGTGTATGATGCTGCGAAATATATATCGGATGGCAATCGTCACACCCGCTCACGTAAACTGTCGGATGCGGTACTCGGAAATCTTAAAGGAAAGGATGTAATGGAGGAGATTGCCCAAAAGCGCAATAAAGATTTTGTGGTGGCTCTTGGGCTTATACCTCTTGGACGCAACCGTATGAAAGATCTTCGTCAGCGTTATGCCTTTTTAAATAAATTCTTGAAGGAAAGCAAGCAATTTGGATCACAGCGTCAAGCCAGTGAAGGAAGAGCTGTCAAGCTCGCTCTTGAAAATCTTGCACGGACATCAGGATTTGGCGATGTCACACGCATGACGTGGAGCCTTGAATCTGATTTTGTGAAAGAAGTGTCGGAATTCCTCACCCCAAAAGAGATTGACGGAGTCACAGTATATATTTTGCTGAATAATGATGCCTTTGAACTTGTGGTGGAAAGCAACGGGAAGAAACTGCAAAGCATACCGGCGAGGCTTAAGAAAGACAAGTATGTGGTGAAGTTGAAAGAGATCTACAAGCAGTTTAAGGATCAGCAGGTGCGTGGCAGGGCTCTTCTTGAGACAGCCATGGTCAATTCTACCGTATTCACCGGAGAGGAGATGGTTTCTCTTGTAAAGAATCCCGTCATCTGGAGTATGCTGTCGCGACTTGTCATGATGAAAGGGGATGGAAGTTTTGGATTTCCGGCTGATGACGGCGTTTCTCTCATATCGGCACACGGTGAGGTCATCGAGATATCTGCTGATGAGACATTGCGTATAGCACATCCCTATGACATGATGAAGGGTGGTGTTTGGAGTGATTTTCAGAAAGCATTGTTTGATCGCTGTTGGCGTCAGCCTTTCAAGCAGGTGTTCCGTGAATTGTATGTTCCTACAGCTGAGGAAAAAGAAAAGTCGCGGTCTGACCGCTATTCTGGTAATCAGATAATGCCGGCTCGTGCGGCGGCGGTACTGAAAAAACGGCAGTGGGTGGTTGATTATGAAAATGGCTTGCAGAAAGTTTGTTTCCATGGTGATGTGACGGCTGTGATGTATGCTATGGCTGATTGGTTCTCTCCTTCCGATATAGAGGCTCCGACGCTGGAATATGTGGCATTTTATGACCGCCGCAGTTTCAAGGAGAAAAAAATAGCGGATCTGCTTCCTGTGGTTTTTTCAGAAATCATGAGGGATGTGGATCTTGCTGTCAGCGTGGCTCATGCCGGAGGAGTTGATCCGGAGACAAGTCACTCGACAATCGAGATGCGTCGAGCCATCATAGAACACGCCATGCCTATGTTCGGTATCACCAATGTCACCATATCGGGAAATTTTGCCAAAGTGTCAGGAAAGCTCGCGTCCTATAACATCCACCTCGGGAGCGGAGTGATACATAAAGAAGGAGGAGCTCAGATAGTTGTGCTGCCGGTTCATTCTCAAAGGCGAGGCAGAATATTCCTGCCTTTCCTTGACGAAGATCCAAAAACTGCGGAGATAATATCCAAAATTCTTTTGTTTGCAGAAGACACGAAAATAAAAGATCCTTCGATACTTAGTCAGATATGATGTATGAATTCCGGTGAATAACTTCATATAAGTTGCGATGCGGCATTGACATTTTTATTCTGCCGGTGTGAAAATTACATGATTTTTCACTACTTTTGTAGTGTATGAGAAGGTTTTTATGGACATCGGTTTCTGTTCTTGTGCTGCTGGCTTTATTTGGAGGAGTTAAATATTATTCCTGGCTTTCAGCACGGCCTCGGTATGTGACACTCGATGCGTCGGTATATCCGGTAAAGGGCCTTGACTTGTCGTCGCATAATGGAGATGTGGATTTTCAGCGTCTCGCTGAAGACTCCATTGATTTTGTGATGCTTAAAGCTACTGAAGGAACCACATTCCAGGATCCTAAATTCCATGCCAACTATAGCAAAGCCCGCAGTGCGGGAGTCAAGGCAGTAGGAGCTTATCACTTTTTCCGGTTTGACACTGACGGTGAGATGCAGGCTATGAACTTTTTGAACAGCTTGCGTGGAAAGACACTTGATCTTCCGGCAGTGATCGACATCGAGGAATGGGGTAATCCTAAGCATATCTCAACCGATGATATCGTGGAGAGGCTGCGCGCACTTATATGCTATCTGCATCAAAACGGACACAATGTGATGTTCTATACCAACAAAGACGGATATGAACGATTTTTGAAAGATCGTTTCGACGACTATCCACTTTGGATATGCTCTTTCTCCAATCCGCCTTTGGATGAGGAGGATAGCGACCGTTGGGCTATATGGCAATACAGCCATTTAGGATGGACTGAAGGCTGCGACTCAAAGGTTGATTTGAACACCTTCAACGGCACACGCGATGAGTGGCTTAATTGGCTTGGGGCATCGACTTTCTAACGCTGAAAATATATTATTATGGACTATCAAATATTTCCTCCTGAGGAGATTCAAGCTGAAATTCAGCTTCCGTTATCAAAAAGTATTTCCAATAGGGTGCTGATTATCAATGCTCTGACCGACAATAAAGGCAGAGTCGAGGGAGTCGCTAAGTGTGATGACTCTGATGTGATGCGCGAGGCTCTCACCACGGCGTTTGATTCAGAAAATGACTGCGGAACGATAAATATAGGTGCGGCAGGAACAGCAATGCGCTTTCTTACAGCATATTTCGCTGTGGCTAAACCGGGAAGAACAGTTGTCCTTGACGGTTCCGAAAGGATGAGGCAACGCCCTATAAAAGCGTTGGTGGCTGCACTGAATGAGTGTGGTGGCTCTATTGCTTATGCAGGAAAGGAGGGGTATCCTCCGCTGAAGATTGAAGGGAAGCGTCTTAAAGGAGGATCGATCACTCTCGATGGTTCAGTAAGCTCGCAATATGTGTCAGCACTGCTTATGGCGGCTCCTTACATGGAATTGGGGCTCACATTGACTCTGACAGGCGAGGTGGTGTCTCGTCCTTATATCGACATGACGCTCTCGATAATGAGGGAGTGGGGAGTCGACAGCGAGGTGTTGGGCAACACGATAAAAATTCCTGCCGGCAGTTATAAGCCGATTGAGTATAAAGTCGAGGCCGACTGGTCGGCTGCCTCCTATTGGTTTGAGATCGGCGCTTTCTCTTTCGGCGATATAAAACTTGACGGCTTGATGAAAAAAAGTTTGCAAGGCGACAGCCGTGTCGCTGAATATTTCAAGAGTTTCGGAATTGAATCGGAATGGGACTCAGCAGAAGGGCTTGAGCTTTCGGCATCGCCCGATATAACTCCTCGGTTCATAGCCGACTTGTCGGAGCAGCCTGACCTCGCCCAGACTCTTGTAGTCACTTGCTGTGCGTTGAATATTCCGTTCCGCATAAGCGGGCTTTCAACTCTTAAGATAAAGGAGACCGATCGCTTGAACGCTCTGTGCGTAGAGTTGCGAAAATTATCCTTCTTGATAGAGTGTGAGGATGACTCGGTGCTTTCTTGGAACGGTCAGCGTGTTCCGGTGGCGATGGAAGAGGTGGCAATTGACACTTATAAGGATCATCGCATGGCTATGGCGTTTGCTCCTGTTGCATTCTTTTTGCCAGGATTGATCATCAGGGATGCCGGAGTAGTGGCAAAGTCCTATCCCGGTTTCTGGGATGATATGCGGCACTGTGGCTTTACAATCAATGAGGTCAATGAAGTGAATCAGGATTAAGCTATGGAGGTGAGTGTTATAATATTAGCCGCTTTATTGGTGACGGGATGTGTGCTTTATCTATTTGACCGCCGTCACCGTAAATCGTCACCTGCCGATGAACCGGCTTATAATGAGCCTGAAGAGGAGTGTTGCGGGATGCACATCACTTGTGAGAAGGATTCGCTGCTTGCCTCGGTAAGCCCTGAGATTGTGTATTATGACGATGAGGAGCTTGACGTGTTCAAAGGTCGTGGGGCTGATTCTTATGCGGAGGATGAGATTGAGCAGTTCCGCGATGTCCTGCTCACATTGCTTCCTGAAGATATTGCCGGATGGGGGCGGAGCATCCAGTTGCGCGGCATCGAGCTGCCGACGACTGTGAGAGAGGAACTTCTTATGATTGTTGCCGAGGCTCGCTCATCGTTAAAGTAAAAAGAGCGTTATGGAATATCTACAGTACGCGTTTTTCCGCAATGCATTGCTTGGTATCATAATAATCAGCATAGCCGGAGGAATTATAGGCACCTACATAATCACCCGTAGGCTCGTGTCGATAACAGGTGGGGTGACCCATGCTTGTTTCGGCGGTCTCGGCATGGGGTATTTCTTAGGTGTCAATCCGGTGGCGATGGCGTCGGTATTTGCCATTGCGTCGTCGTTGAGTGTAGAGTGGATTTCCCACCGTTATCATGTGAGAGAGGACTCTGCTATAGCCGTCATTTGGGCATTGGGGATGGCTGTCGGTATATTGTTTGTGTTCATGACACCGGGTTATGTCCCTGAACTTAATGGATTTCTTTTCGGTAATATCCTGACGATAACCTCATCCGATTTGTGGGCGTTCTCTATTTTCACGGGGATTCTGTTGCTTTTCATCGGTTGTTTCAATAAACTTGTGCTTGCCTGCGCTTTTGACAGCGATTTTGCAAAGGTATCGGGATTGCGGGTGCGGCTCATCAATTATGCCATGACTGTTTTTGTCGCCGTTTGTGTGGTTCTAACCATCCGTCTTGTCGGGATCATGCTTCTCATAGCGTTGCTCACGTTGCCGATATTGATTGCCGAGACTTGGGTGCGTCGTTTTTCGGGCATAATGGTAGCATCGGTAGCCATTTCTGCTGCAACATCGGTAGGCGGACTTCTTCTTTCCACGCTCGGCGATGTGCCATGTTCCGCTATAATCGTCCTTCTTCAAGTGACGGTGTATGTTGCGGCTCGTGTGAGCAAGGATATTTCGCAACGGCGCGCGATGCAATAAAAATTTGAAGTAGAGCGTTTATTCAACGGTGAAGAATGTTCCGATAATAGTATTCCTGCTTGTGGCGCTTGGCATGGCGAGCTGCGGCCCTCGTAAAAACACGGCGTTGTCGCGCAATTACCAGGCGTTCATAACCCGTTATAATATTTATTATAATGGCGATGAGCATTACAAGATAACGATGAATGATCTTGAGAATGCTTACAGGGATGATTATACCCGTCTGCTGTTTGTCCATCCTACCGATGCCAAGGGCGTGGAGGGTGTGGCTCAGCCACAGGGCGACTTCACCCGTTCTATCGAGAAGGCTCAGAAAGCGATCCAGTTGAGGTCGATAAAAAAGAAACCGGCGAGAAAGCCCGGCAAATCGACCGATCCAAAATATAAGGAATGGATGCGTAGGGAAGAATATAATCCGTTTCTTCACAATGCTTGGATGATGCTTGGCAAATCCCAGTTCAACAATGGCGATTTTCTTGGGGCTGCATCGACTTTTTATTACATATCGAAACATTTTTCATGGCTGCCGTCGACGGTCACTGAGGCTCGGTTGTGGCAAGCGCGTGCATATTGCGACATGGGGTGGGACTATGAGGCTGAAAATATCCTCGTCAAGACCCCTAAGGATCAGCTTGTCAACAAGGAGCTGAAACGGCTCTATAATATGGCTTACGCGGCATTGTATCTGAGAGGAATTGAGCCGCAGAATGCGATTCCTTATATCAAGGATTTGATTCCGTTATCGTCCGGAGCCCAGAAATCGAGGCTTAATTTTCTGTTGGGGCAGCTTTATGCCCGTGAGAATAACAAGCGTGACGCTTACCAGGCATTCAAGCGTGCGGCATCGGCATCGGTTTCGTATCGCACGCAGTTTAATGCCAGAATAAAGCAGAGCGAGGTTTATGAGGGGGAGAATATCAAGCCTGAGGTTGACGCGTTGAAGCGCATGACACGCTATGACCGTAACAAGGAATATCTTGACCAAATCTATTATGCGATAGGCAATCTATATCTGTCGCGGCGGGATACCGCTTCGGCTATCGACAACTACAAGCTTGCGTTGGAAAAATCCACCAGAAACGGAGTTGAGAAAGCTATATGCCAGATTACGCTCGGAAATCTTTATTTTGACCGAGGAGAGTATGATCTGGCACAGCCGTGTTATTCCGAGGCAGTGCCTGTTCTTCCCGAGGATTATCCTGATCGTGAATTGCTGAGTCAGCGTAGTGACGTACTTGATGAGCTTGCTATATACACGCAGAATGTGAATCTCAATGACTCATTGCTCAGACTTTCTGATATGACCCATGAGCAGCAACTTGCGGTGGTCAATAAGATTATCGATGAATTGAACAAAAAGGAGAAAGAGGAGGCTGAAAAGCAGAAGCGCGAGGAGTATCTCGCCCAGCAGCAAGCCAACGGAAGCGTCATAGCCAACACCGGCAATGCTGCATCGGCTCCGGCAACATACGTGATGAACACCGACGACTCATGGTATTTCTACAACAGCGCCACTCTCGCTGCCGGAAAAACTGATTTCCAGAAGCGATGGGGTTCGCGAAAACTTGAGGATGACTGGCGCCGCCGCAATAAATCGTCGTTCAGTTTCGATGAATTTGAGAATAATGATGCGGAAGAGGAGGCTGATGAAGTGGCAGAGGATACTGATAGTCATAACGCGGCTGAAGAATCTTCCTCCAAGAATGATCCTAATGATCCGCATTTCCCGGAATATTATCTTAAGCAGATACCCTCCACGCCTCAAGAGAAGATCACGGCAAATGATGTGATTCAGGAGGGAATGTACAATATAGGCATAATCTTGAAGGATAAACTTGATGCTTACGATGATGCTGTCGATGAGTGGAACAAACTGCTCAAACGGTATCCTGACAATGTCTACCGTCTGGATATATATTACAATATGTATCTGATGTACATGAGAATAGGAGATAAGAACCGTGCCGAGCGTTACCGGGCGTTGATGCTGTCGGATTTCCCCGAGTCGAAGTACGGCATGGCTGTTAGGGACCCCAATTACATAGAGAATCTTCGTAAAATGGATTCCGAGCAGAATGCCATATATGAAAAAGCATACGCCGCTTATCTTGACAACCGCAATGATGAAGTGCATGATGCTCTTGCATTGATGCTGAAGAAATATCCGCTTAGCAAAATCATGCCTAAGTTCATGTTTATTGATGCGTTGAGCTATGTCACTGAAAATAATCAGGATAAGTTCAAGGAGGTGCTTACAATGCTTCTTGAGCGTTATCCCGAGAGTGATGTGTCGCCGCTCGCATCCGATTATATGCGAGGATTGTCGCAGGGCAGGAAGCTGCACAGCGGTGTGAGCAACAGCCGTGGAATGCTGTGGGATATGCGTCTCGGCAATGACTCGTTGTCGGTAGAGGGAGATTCAGTGGAGTTTGACCTGAATCCTGATGATCCTCAGCTCCTTGTACTGGTTTATCCTACCGATGAGGTGTCGGGCAATCAATTGCTCTTTGATGTCGCCCGTCATAATTTCAGCTCGTTTGTCGTGAAGGATTATGATCTTGAACCGATGAATTTCGGGCGTCTCGGTTTGCTTCTTGTCAAAGGATTTGCTAACTTTGACGAATTGGTACATTATCGCTCCGTGATGGCTTCCGGATTGGAATTGCCCGATAATGTCCGTCCTGTCATGATCAGCGTAAAGAACTTCGACACGCTGTTGCAGCATGGACGCACATTTGAAGAGTATTTCCGATATGTCGATGAACAGGCAGCAGAGGCGCCTGTGGAGGGTGGACCGGGACTGGCTGATGAGGATTACGGCTCCATGATAGTGCGTGACCGTCCTGAGGAGATTCCCGAGGATGATGGCGATGAGCTTGAGCTTGAAGAGCCGAAGCCTTCGGTGCCTGAAAAGACCGAGGTGCAGCAGCCTGATATTGAGCCTGCCGTGCCTGACACTGTTAAGCCGGCTGATGTCGACAGCATCAAGCCATTGTCTCCAGGCGTGGCGGTGGATACGGTTGCTATAAAGGTGGTGCCCGATTCACTTCCCGTAAGAGGAAAGCCGGGGGTGCCGGTTAAACCTGCAGTTCCGGTGCAAAAGCAGCAGCCTGCGGCTCCCGCCAAGCCTAAGGTGCCGGTTAAGCCTGTGGCGCCGAAGCCGAGCGTTTATCCCGCTTATCCCGCCGGATCGGAGGGTGATGATGACCTGTTAGACAACTAACCGCAATGAGCCAGCATAGACTACTTTGGGCTGATGACGAGATAGACTTGTTGAAGCCCCACATACTGTTCCTGAAGAGTAAAGGATATGATGTCACTACCGCCAACAGCGGCAGGGATGCCATCGACATGGTCGAGAAGGAAACTTTTGACCTGGTGATCCTTGATGAAAATATGCCGGGACTTACCGGACTTGAAACTCTTTCCCGCATCAAGCAGTATCAGCCTCTCACTCCTGTGATCATGATCACCAAGAGTGAGGAGGAGAACATCATGAACCAGGCGATAGGGAGCAAGATCGCCGACTATCTTATAAAACCGGTGAATCCGAGCCAGATATTGCTGTCGATCAAGAAGAATCTTCATTCAGAGCAGCTTGTGAGCGAGCAGGCTACAAGCGACTACCGTCAGGAGTTTGCCAAGATTTCCATGCTCATCAATGAATGCCGCACGATTGAAGACTGGTATGCGCTGTATTCCAAACTTGTTTATTGGGAGTTTGAATTGACAGCTGCCGACTCCAACATGGCTGAGATGCTTAGAATGCAGAAGGATGAGGCAAACTCGGCATTCTTCAAGTTTGTGAAGAAACATTATGAGTCGTGGATGACAGGCGCCAATGAACGTCCGTTGATGAGTCCCGATATATTTAAGAAGAAACTTTTCCCGATGCTTGATGCCGGAGAGAAGGTGTTCTTTGTTGTAATAGACAATTTCCGTCTTGACCAGTGGCGTGTGGTGCGGCAGATGCTATCCGAGATGTTCACATTTGAGGAGGAGCTTTACACATCCATTCTCCCCACAGCAACCCAGTATGCCCGCAACGCTATATTCTCGGGGTTGATGCCTGTGGATATTGAGAAAATGTTTCCCGATCTTTGGGTTGACGAAGATGAGGATGAGGGCAAGAATCTCAATGAGTCGCCGTTGATCGCCACCCAGTTTGAGAGGTTCCGCCGCAAGGTAAAATTTTCCTATAACAAGCTCAATGATTCGGCGCAGGGAGATAAGATAGTGCGTAATTTCAAGAATCTGCTCGACAATGACCTTAACGTGATTGTCATAAATTTCGTGGATATGCTTTCCCATGCCCGCACCGAGTCGAAGATGATAAGGGAGCTTGCGTCAAACGATGCTGCCTACCGATCGCTCACCGAGTCGTGGTTCCGTCACTCTCCGGCTCTCGAACTTTTTAGAAAAATCGCTGCTACAGGACGCAAGCTCGTTCTGACCACCGACCATGGTACTATCCAGGTCGACAACCCATTGAAGGTGATAGGGGATAAGAATACAAATACCAATTTGCGATACAAGCTTGGGAAAAATCTGAATTATAATCCCAAAAATGTGTATGAGATGAGGCGTCCGTCAGTATTCGGGTTGCCGGCTCCGAATGTTTCCACAGCATATATTTTCGCATCTGGGCATGATTTTTTCGCTTATCCCAATAATTACAACTATTATGTGCAGTACTACGATGGTACATTCCAGCATGGAGGCATTTCTCTTGAGGAGATGGTGGTGCCGCTTGTGACGATGACAGCAAAATAGAAAACATAAAAAAGATATAACAGAAATGACAGAAAAGAAAATTATCATTAATTCCATCGATGACCTCGACCGTGCAGCGGAGGAGTTTGTGGAGGTCATGGGCGATGAAACCGTCTATGCTTTCTATGGCGAGATGGGAGCCGGTAAGACCACATTCATCAATGCGCTTTCCAATGCGCTTGGCGTGGAGCAGGATGCCACAGGAAGTCCTTCGTTCTCTATAATCAATGAGTATCGCAGCGACACTACAGCCGAGCTGATATATCATTTCGACCTTTACCGTCTGGAGAATCTTGAGGAAGCGTTTGACATAGGTGTTGAGGATTACTTCGATTCAGGCGCTCTGTGTCTCCTTGAATGGCCTGAACGCATTGAGGATATATTGCCCGACGATACCGTTAAGGTTGAGCTGAAAGTGCTTGACAACGGTTCGAGGGAGTTGACTGTTAAACTTCCGTGATGAGCGTGGTGACAGCCACCTACGTGCTGTGTGCCATATTTGCTTGCGGAGGAGTCTTTTCCATCGCCGCAGGAATCGGCGGCTGGGACTGGTTCTTCAATAGCGGCAATGTGAGAGTGCTCACCGGAGGAATGCCACGGCGCTATGCCCGGCTGCTGTATGTGCTGATAGGAATCGCCATTATCGGTATGGCTGTATATTTGTATCATTCGGTAAATGCGCAGATGAGATGATTGATGTAATAGAGTTGGAGAGCTGTGGCTCGACCAACACATATCTTGCGGGCATATCCGGCGAACTGGAGCGTGACACGGTCGTGGTGGCGCGTGAACAGACGGCGGGAAGAGGGCAGCGTGGCAATTCCTGGGAAGCGTCGTCGGGACTTAACGTCACTTGCTCGCTGTTGATGTTCAACCGTCGGGGCATAAAGGCTGCGGAGCAGTTTGTGATTTCAGAAGCAGTTTCGCTTGGCATTGTCGACACGCTTAGACGCTTTCTCGGAGACGTTTCCGAGGAGGTGAAGGTGAAGTGGCCCAACGACATCTATGTGGGCGACCGGAAGATATGCGGCATCCTCATTGAACACAGCATTTCCAATCGCGAGATAAACCGGTCGATAATCGGGATCGGGATCAATGTGAACCAACGTGAGTTTGTGAGCGACGCTCCCAATCCGGTGTCATTGTTTAATCTCATCAATCGAGAGGTGGCGGTCGATGACGTGCTGCGCAACGCAGTTGAAGATATTTATAGCCGCCTTGAATCACCGGGCAGTGAGATACACCGTGCCTACAATAGTGAGCTGTGGCGCAAGGATGGTAACCGGTATATCGATGCATCGACCGGAGAGAGATTTCATGCGAGAATTGCCGATGTGCTTCCTGACGGTACATTGTGTCTGGTCGATGAGGCATTCAATGAGCGGCGTTATCTGTTCAAGGAAGTGGCGGTGGATATGATTGCCGGCGAAAGCTGAATTTTGCGTTTTGCAAGAAAATGACTAATTTTGAATAATCAATTATTTATAACCATGAGACGATATTTGACCTTATTTTGTGGGTTGTTTCTGCTGTTGACGGCATTCAAGGCTGACCAGCACAAGACAACTATTTTTATGATCGGTGACTCCACTATGGCTAATAAAGTGCTCACCGGCGGTAATCCGGAACGAGGCTGGGGACAGATGTTGCCGGGCTTCCTCTCGGAAGATATTGTAGTCGACAATCATGCCCAGAACGGCAGAAGCAGCAAGAGCTTCATAGGCGGCGGACTGTGGCAGAAAGTCATTGACAAAGTGCGCCCCGGCGACTATGTGTTCATCCAGTTCGGACATAACGACGAGAAGCCTAAGGCTGACCGCCACACTGATCCGGGTTCCACATTTGACGACAACCTTCGCAAGTTTGTCAATGAAACCCGTGCCAAGGGTGGCAAGCCGGTGTTGTTCAACTCGATCATACGCCGTAATTTCGGAGTAGCGGGTGATGCCAATGCAGTGAGTGCCGCTGTGAAGCAGGATGATGCGTTCTATGCCAATCCTGATGCGAAGCGTGCCGACGGCGCCAAAGAGGCTGTGACTGCCGAAATGAAACTTATCGACACCCATGGGGCTTATCTTGAGTCGCCCCGCAATGTGGCTCGTGAGCTCAATGTGCCTTTCGTCGACATGAACAAGATCACCCACGATCTTGTGGAGGGACTCGGTCCCGAGGCTTCTAAGGCTTTGTTCATGTGGGTTGAGCCTAATACTGTTCCTGCGATTCCCAAGGGAAGGGAGGATAACACTCACCTTAATGTGCATGGCGGACGTGTGATAGCCGGACTGACTATCGATGAAATCGCCAAGGTGGTTCCTGAACTCGCTCCCTACGTGCGTCATTATGATTATGTGGTGGCAAAGGATGGCAGCGGTGATTTCTTCACCGTTCAGGAGGCTATCGACGCTGTGCCTGATTTCCGCAAGAACCGCACTACTATTCTTGTACGTCCGGGTGTGTATAAGGAGAAGATCGTGATCCCGGAAACCAAACGCAACATCTCGCTTATCGGTCAGGAGGGAACGGTGTTGACTTATGATGACTTTGCCAAGACCCTCAATGAATTTGGTGAGGAGAAAGGCACATCAGGCTCTGCTTCATGCTATATCTATGGTCCTGATTTCTATGCCGAGAATATCACATTTGACAATTCGGCAGGTCCTGTGGGTCAGGCTGTGGCTTGTTTTGTAAGCGGCGACCGCGCGCATTTCAAGAATTGCCGTTTCACCGGCAATCAGGATACTCTTTACACCTACGGAAAGGGTTCACGCCAGTATTATGAGAACTGTTACATAGAGGGTACTGTCGACTTCATCTTCGGCTCATCGACGGCAGTCTTTGACGGTTGCCGCATTCACAGCAAGCGTCATGGCTATCTTACTGCTCCGTCGACCCCCGAGGGGACTCCCTACGGATATGTGTTCTATGACTGCAACATCACAGCCGAGCCTGGAGTGGACAAGGTGTATCTTTCACGTCCATGGCGCCCCTACGCCCAGGCTGTGTTCATAAATTGCCTTATGGACGGACACATCACTCCTGAAGGTTGGCATAATTGGGGAAAGAAGGATGCTGAAAAAACAGTGAATTATGCTGAATATGGCAGCCGTGGCGCCGGAGCTAACGCATCAAAACGAGCTTCGTTCGGCAAGCAATTGAAGAATACCAAGGATTATGAAATCTCCAAGGTGCTTGGCGGTGCTGACGGATGGAATCCTAAAGCGGGCAAGTAAAAAAATACTTTGATTTTATAACAGGATGCGGGAGTGGCAATGCTTTCTTCCGCATCTTTTTTGTATTACCCCGCAATTCCGTTACGTGTCAATTTTAGGGGCACTCTTTGCCGAGTGCATTTTTGGGTGTGCATCGTCCAAGATACTTACGCTCGGCAAACTGAATTTATTTTTCGTTTGCACTCGACTTATTAGTATCGTTGACTTCGTCCAAGATACTCGCGCTCGGCAAACTGAAAATAAATTTTCGTTTGCACTCGACTTATTCGTATCTTTGCATTTATGAGAATTGTGTCGTTGATTTTTGCATTGTTGGTGTGCTGTCTCATCGCCGGTTGTGGAGATAACAGGGATGTGGATAGAGCCCTTTTGCGTGCCGATGAGATGATGGAGATGATGCCCGATTCGGCATTGAGAGTTATGGAAGCTATTGATCCGGAGATGGTGTCAAGTGGAAGTCAGAGAGCTCGATACGCTCTTTTGCTGACTCAGGCACGCTATAAAAATTTCATCGATGAGACTGATGACTCACTCATCTCAGTGGCTGTGAGACACTATCGACATAAAAACAATCATAGGGCATTGGCAAATGCGTGTTTTCATAAAGCACGTATATTGGAAAATGCCGGAAATGATAACCGTAGCCTTGAATTGGCATTAGATGCTGAACAAGCAGCAATTAAAGCGGATGATAATCTGTGGCTTGCCAGAATATATGAATTGATGGCTGATCTATATGATGATGCCTATAATCCGGAAATGGGAATAAAATATAGGCAAAAGGCAGTTTTATTTTATCAAAAATCAAATCAGGCTTTGTCGAAGGAATGGGCTATGCTCGATTTAGCCAACTCATTTAGTAATCTTAAAACAGATGATGGATGGAATAAAAGTATTGAAATATTGGATAGTATCAATTCTGAATATTCAAAATATCATGTTGATAGCTTTTTATTGAGGCAGCTATGTGCATCTTATGTTTACCCATGTATAAAATTGAATAGATTGGAGGATGCAAAACGGCATTTTGCGATGCTTGAAAATTTCAACGAGCAAAAAGCTATATCTCCAATAGAATATTGCTTGATTAGTAGAGTTTATATTGATCAAAGCAAGGCTGACAGTGCTTATCTGTATCTTTCTATGGCAATAGAATCTGATACATTGGGGCATAATCAGGAATGGATTATTGAAACAAAATACATGCTTGAGGCTAAAAATGGGAATTATAAGGATGCATTGGAGGATTATTTAGTTGTATCAAATCGTCAAAATGAAATCATAAGAGATGTGTTGAGGCAATCGCTTTCTATTTCAGAAAGTACCTATCACAAAAATAGAGCGATAAAAGAACATAGAAATTCAAAAAGAATTAAAACAAACTTTTGGCTTGCCGGAGGTATAGGGATAACTATTCTTAGTCTCATTATCGTAATTTTTGCTCAGCATGTAAAGTATAAAAATAATCAAATCGTTGAGAGAGTTAATGAGATTCATGATTTATCTAAAAAATTGAATGTACATGAAAAGAGTAATCTCATCTTATCTAATAAGATAAATGAACAAAACGGACAATTGGAGAATCTTAATTTGAAATTATGTAATCAAGTTGCAGCTAATGAGAAAATTAGTGAATTAGCAAAAGATTTATTTGAAGATCATTTTAAGACACTGAGCATTCTTTGCGATGAATATGTAGAAAAAGAGAAAGCAGGAGAAAAAATAAAGTTATCTATATTTAATTCAATTCGGAAGGAAATATATAAAGTTATAGATCCCAAGGCAATGTCTAAGTTAGAAAATTGTCTGAATGAATGCAAAGACAATATAGTGTTTAAATTTAAAAGCCAATTTGAGAGTATGAGTGAGAATGATATAAATTTTGCAATGCTTGTTTTTGCAAATTTGTCACCTCGTACTGTTGCTCTTCTTTCAGGATTGACTTTGTCGAGTTATTATACCAGAAAACGGCGTATAAAAGCTAAAATTGAAAATTCAAATGCTCCTGATAAACTACTATTTATTGAAAATCTAAGATAACCAATTGAAAATCAATGAGTTGATACGAGTGGACGTAATTGACTGATATTTAGAGGGTTATCTATGAATAAAATAAAAAGAAATTTAGAGGTGTTATTCTGTTGATTGTCAATATATTATATGGTTGTGTGACTAAAATAATTGGTGCTTGAAATTTGAAAAAGGGTAGTGGTTATATATAAATTTGCATTATCAAAACTATTAAAAATTTGTATATGACTAAACTGTTAAAATTATTATTGATTTCTATTTTTTTGAGTGGATGTGTTTTCGTGAATGCGGAAGAAAAAACTCATACTGACATTCCAATCACACGAGTTGAAAATGACCGGAAGCATAGAAAACGTATGCCCGAAAGACGAAATGTAATAGCACGTTATATTAATGGGTGTATTGTTTTGGATTTTATGATTTCGGAAGATGATGCAACTGTTAATGTTCGTAATTATAATATTTCATACGAGTTTGATGAATCAGTGAGTACTGATGCTTCTGTGATTATTCCTATAGATGAAGAAATCGGCACCTATCAAATTGACATTATCACATCAAAGGATAACCACTATGTAGGTTATCTAATATTTTAATAAACCAATTTAATTTGAATTATTTATGAACAAAATTTTTTCTTTGTCGAAAGGCAGAGTGCTCTGCTACACTTTGATTTTAGGTGGCATGATCGGTTTTATATCTTGCAATAGCGAGGAACCGATAGTAGACAATGGTATTAGTAATGAGGACGTTTTGGTAGACAAACAGGATTTGATGATTGATTTTGCGTCTATCTTGTCGAAAGCTACTTACCAGAATCAAGATCTCCGTAAATTTTTGAAGGACGAGTCTTTAAAACAATTTGATCGCAATTATGATGTACTTTATGCTCTTACAAAAGATACAGAAATTGCAGGAACGACGTTACGAGAAATCTTAGTATCGTATTCATCAGAAGAATTTATGCTAAAAGTAGAGCAAACAGTACCGATGTTGAACATAAGGATTCCTGAGATATTTATGTTTAATGTGTTTCCCGAATCAATGGATGTGACAGATTCAGAAATTCCGGTAGCTATAGATCGCCAATTGTATGTCAATGGGGAAATGGTGTGTTCTCTTGAAAAGGGTGAAGTTCCGGGATTCCATGTGTTTGTCGTTTCAGAAAATGACAGAGTAGAATCAGTAACTGGTTCGCGGTCAAATAATCCGATTGTAAAGTTTAAATCGCCATACTATGACGGCTCTAAATTCGCATCTTCGGAAAGTGGCTCAAGGCTATCTTGTGTACCGAGGAATGTGCCCGGAGAAAGAGCCATTCAAGCATTTAATCACTTCTACTCCTATGAGAGTGGCAACCGTTCAATGGCATTACAGCGAGATTACATATATTATGGAATAACTCCAGACAATAATACCGGCAATTTGAACCGGACTGTAAGTGAATATCTAAGTTTTCTTGAAGTAGATCCAAAGGCATATTTTCAGATAACGGATTCATATCTTGGAAGTAACTCGGATGATCCTGAAATTAGAACGGAGAAAATTAGTCGAAAGAAAAGAGATTTTACGGAAGAGGAGCTTATAGAAAAATTTTGGACTGACGGGTCTTATGATTTTAAATTTAATGTAGTGTCATCTACAAGCACGTGGCCCCAAGAGATTCATGTCTTAGCCAAGCCTCATGAAATTTGGGATTTCAATTTACATAGGACGTACAGAAATCCAACTAAGCTTCGTCATAGCCGTTATACTTATCATATTGATCCAAATGATTTTACGATGAAGCGATATTATATACCAAGAAATAGTCAATTGTCTTTTGGTAAATGGGATTTGTCGGAAGAAGGAACTACCAGATATGTTATTGTAAGTGAGGGAGACACAGGAGCTACTCAAACTATTTCGCATTCATTTGAGTTAACTAAAGTTTCAACTCAAAAGGTGAATGGAAGTGTGAAGTACGGTTTAGGACTTGATCAAATTAAAGGTGATGGGCAGATAAATACAGAAATAACAAACTCTAATACGACAAAAGAGACTCGGCAGGTTTCATTAACGAGGACTGATGGGGATGACCAACTTGGCAATGTAAAAATATATTTCTATGATCCGATAATAGAGTATCAAAATGGATTTGAAACAGAATATTATATGAGAACATATAATACAGGTATAATTGCATTTGGACTCTCGGCAGAATGATGAAATCTTAATTCTTGATCTTGAAAAAGTTTAATGAGATAATTTTCAATCTAAGGCGGTGCATTGTTTTTACAATGTACCACCTTAATTAATGATGAAAGTTCAAGTGTTTTGCAGATTAATTTGCGAGATTGGTGGATTTATTATACTTTTGATGAGATTTTGAAATACAGATTTAATATTTAGAATTTATTTATACGTTATGAAAAAGATGGGAATTGGCATTGCGGCTCTTATTGTGGGATGCTGTATGCCGGTAGAAGCCATTGAGGGATATAACCTCGTGGGTGTTTCTGCCAATCAAATACATTTCAATTCAGAAGGTCCTGACGTGGAGGATGATGACTCGGGAAGCTTTTTTGGCTTCGGTGTGAATTATCTGCACGGATTCCGGCTCACGAAGAAACTTCCGCTATATCTTGAGACCGGAGGCTCGATGAAGTTCATGTTTTATTCCGACCATCAGACTATGAGCATGAAGAATGGAGCAGGAGTATGGGAAACGGTGGAAGAGTATCGCCAACGTATGCAGATGGTGACTCTGACTGTTCCGGTTAATATAGCTTACAAGTGGCAGATCAATGACAAGTGGGCTGTTGTGCCTTACGTAGGGCTCGATATGAAGGCTCATCTGTCGGGATGGGTCACCGACATCACTATTGATGAAGATGGTGAGTTCCGCGATGTGGGCAACCTGTTTTCCGATGGGGAAGATGATATGGACGGCAGGAAGTGGCGTCGTTTCCAGCTCGGCTGGAATGTGGGCGTGCGTGCTGAATATCGCCGTGTATTCGCATCAGCCTCCTACGGCACTGATCTCACCCGCGTGATGGACCGTGACAGCCACATCGACACTCAGAATATAGCCGTGACATTTGGCTATAAGTTCTGACGTAAATCCGATTATAATCCAAACAATCAGGGGTGTACCGTATTTGGCACGCCCCTGATTGTTTTTATACTTTCGGCTTTATGCCGCGACGTTCGTACCGGGCATAGAGGACAAACAGCAGCGAGGAGCCGACAAGGATGATGGGGAGTCCGACGATTGATGGAGCCGTGTAGCCGTAGCCGGCTGCGATCACTTTGCCGCCTATCCATGCGGCGATAGCGTTGCCGGCATTGTAGGCTATCTGGATGCAGGCGGCTCCAAGCATCTCACCGCCTCGGGCATATCCCACGATGGATGACTGTAACGGGCTGCCTGAGCCGAAAAGGGCGGCGGTGCCGAGCATCATGAGCGGAACGGCGGCAACCGGGTAGTGGCATAGGAAGAAAAACAGGAGAAGCACGGGGATAGCCGAGGTCTGAACCCAAGCAGCCACCCACGACGGCTTGTAGTGGTCGCTGAGCTTGCCGGCAATTAGGTTTCCGGCAAACATTCCGAATCCGGCAAGCACCATGAGCCATGTGAGCGATGCCGTGGAGAATCCCGCCACTTGGGTGAGCTGTGGGTCGATGTAGCTGTACCAGCAATAGATGCCTATCTGTCCGAACAGCACACCGCCGAATATGAGCCATGGCGGCAATGTCTTCAGGAAACGGAACTGTCCTTTAAATCCCATGTCGGGCAGTGGCTGCAACCGTGGCACCCAGGAGTGGAGGGCGAAGAAGGTGAGGATTCCGGTCATTCCGACCACCACAAATGCTATTCTCCAGGTGAAGGTGTTGCTGATGAATGTGCCCATTGGGACACCGATGAGTGTTGCCACGGTCATTCCGGCGATCATGTAGGAGACTGCGCTTACCTCCTTGCCGGGCGCCGCGAGTTTTCGTGCCACTATCGCTCCCACGCCGAAATATGCTCCATGGGGAAGCCCGGAGATGAATCGCGCGGCAAACAGGGTCCAGAAATTAGGGGCGACGGAAGCGCAGAGGTTGCCCACGGCAATCACCGCCGCGAGTATGAGCATAATTTTCTTCAATGCCATTTTACGGGCGAAAAGCAGGGCGGGGGCGCCGCAACACACGCCGAGCGCGTAGGCTGAAATAAAATGTCCCGCTTCAGAGATGCTGACATTCATATTTGCCGCCAGATCGCCGAGAATGCCCATCATTAGAAATTCAGAAATGCCGAGGGCGAATGTGCCCATAGCAAGTGCAAACAATCCTTTATTCATACGTGTACCTAAAAAACGGCTGCAAAATTAATGAAAAATTAGATTATAATAATAGGTGTCACGTAAAAATAAACCCATTCATCAGGGATTTTTTTTGCGTGTCATTTTTGCAGGCAAATAGAATCCGGAATAATTTCGTATGTGCAGGATTATGGCTATAATGAACAGAAATCCGACTTTTCCATGTACTCCGCCGATGGAGGAATGGCTGTAGGTTCCTGCCCAATGGCAGGTGGCTATAATTCCACTGAGGAAAGTGAGCAGGAATGTTATGCCGAGAAACCGATTTTTTCTACCATGTGTGTGCTTGGTGCGCCGCTCCTTTTTGGGACCGTGTCTATGATGAAGGCTTATATGCCATAGTATGCAGGTGATGAAAATTATTCCGAGATAAATGTGTATCCATACCCATATACGGGTCATCGCCATGCGAGTTTCCAATTGCGCTCCTGATGCGAGAATTGCGACCGTAATGGCAAGCAAGCTCCAGTCGCATAGGCGCAGTTTTGTTATCCTTTTCATTGAACAGCTTTTTTTAGCTGCAAAATTATCTCAGGATCGCTTTCGGGTCAATGGACACAACACGTCAGTTGTTGGACTATTCAATGATTTGCCCTGAATTTTATAGGCGACTTTCCGGTAGCTTTTGTGAAAAGTCGTGTGAAATAAGCATTATCTTCAAATCCGAGGGAGTAGGCGATTTGTTTCACGCTTAGATCGGTATGGTACAGCATGCGTTTGGCACGCAGCACTATCTCGTTGCGTATATAATTGCTTACGCTAAAGCCGGTGACGCTCTTGACTGCTTCATTCAGATATACCGGCGAAAGGTGTAGCCGCCGGGCGTAAAAAGCAGGGCTGTGGCTTGCCGATAGCTCGGTGCGCAATAAAGAATCAAGTTGAAGCACTATTTCTGAACGCCGACTGTTGTAGGCTGGTTGTTGGTGGCAAGATTCCCTGAAGCATCCGGCGATAATGCCAACCAATGCTGAAATCATGTGCTTGATGACGTGTTTGTCGCCATCGCGGTTTATTATCTTCTGAATGATGGAAAACAGTGTCTTAATCTCATCCAATTCAGTCGCTCCGGCAGTTGTTGCGACACCGTTTACCGATGCCTCGTCGAATATCAGTCTGTATTGGTCTTCGACAAGCCCGTTTTCGAGCATCAGCATCCATCCCTCGAAATTCTCACCGTTGATGAATCGGTGTATTTGTCCGGGACGGATGAACTGAATCTCACCTTCTCTGATAATCTGATTCTTGAAATCAATTTCGCAGCACAGACAGCCTCTGACGATGATGCCGAATATGTAATAATCATCCCGATGCGCATATTCGATCGGATGGCGGTCAACATCGTTGGGCGTGACAATCTTTATATGAATGCCATTGCTTGACAATTCATCATGACTGTGTATCGGAATCGGCGCTTTCGCAGGTCGCTTCATTATATATTGGACATTTCAATGTACAAAAGTAATGAAAAATGTCGGTATGGTTTTCTTGCCGGGGATTGAGTGTGGGAATGTGAGGGGATTATTTGTCAAGATTTATCAGTTTGTAAGTCTGAGAACCGAGTCCTATCTTTTCTCCGTAATCAAGAGTGTGCATTCCATGGCGTGAGTCAATTCGCTCGATTAAATGTATTTTGCCATGGTCGTCGGATGATCTCACAAGATCGGTGCACGCTTTGTCCAAAGCTATGGGATCGAGCGAAGCGAGAATGCCTATGTCGTGCATTTCGGGATCGGCAGGATTGGAGTCGCAGTCGCAATCCACCGAGAGTTTGTTGGCGACATTTATATATAGGATATTTTCGCCGCAGTGGTCGGCAATCGCTTTGGCTGCTTCAGCCATTGATTCCAAAAAATCGTCCTGATTGGCAAGATTTGTCCACAATGTTTCGGGCGAGTCTATTTTTCCCGCAGAATGGATGTGGCTTTTACCGTTTGACGATGCTATTCCGATCGACATATTTTTTACGGCTCCGCCAAATCCGCCCATAGCGTGTCCTTTGAAATGAGACAGGATCACCGTGAAGTCATAGTCGGGGAAATGCGAGCCAACGATGTCAAATGTCAGATGCTTACCACCTTCAACAGGTAGTTTTACATCACCATCGGCATCCATGATGTCGACAGGCGCTATGGCTGTGAATCCATGTTCTTCAGCAGCACGGCGATGTTCTTCGGTAGTGGAGCGACGTCCATCATAGGCGGTGTTGCATTCTACGATAGTGCCGTTGGTGAGTTTCACGAAATCGGCTATTAAGGATGGTTGCAGATAGTTGTGTCCGCCGGGTTCACCTGTGGATATTTTTATAGCTACCTTGCCTTTAGCCTCTCGCCCCAAAGCGTTATACAATTTTATTATTGCCTCCGGGGAAATCTCGGTAGTCATGTAGACTATTGAAGAGTCGTTTGATTGTGGTGATGCTGTCATGTTTTCTGCATTTAGGGAGTTTGATTGCCGGCATCCCAGAATTAAAGCTGTTCCTGCAATTATCGCTCCGGTTAGTCTGTTCATAATTTGCTGTTGAAAAATTAAAACTATTTAATGATGCAAATATAGAGCCATTTATCGGTATTATTTTATAATAAACTCAGGAATACCTACCATTTTTACTTTTTTCTGGTGTTGAAATCATATCCAGGCAAGAGGAACAACCATGTCGTCAGGCAGAATGGTCCTGTCAGAGACGGAATTCCGAGAGGTGACAAGAGGGAATTCATTCCTGCCTGTACGAAGACGGTGGCGATGATTGCGGCGAGTGCCCATATTGCCGACTTTGTGTTATGACTGGCGAATACGCATCCTATCGCAATACCGGTAAGGACAGGGCTGTAGCCAAACAGACCGTTGGCGATATCAGCCGGATCAGCTTTAAATGCGATGGCTGTAGCAAGAGCGATCGCCGATGCCGCTGCCGCCCATATCGCAGCCCTGCGGCTGCATATCGCCAGGCCGATAAGGAAGAGCGCGCCGGTCAGCCACGAATTGATCAGAAACACCTGTGAGATGCCTTTGAGCCAATATTCAGCCAAAGCTGATGCTGACGTGTCGAGCGGCAGCGTGGAGAGATTTTCAAGTTCGGGAGAGGGGAGGGCTGATGGGCTGATGCCGTCCAATGATTGCGATGCGAGCAAAAATATCCATGTGAGCAATACGAACGGGAATGTCAGTGAATTGATTTTGATCGGAGCCATCGCTTTGTTGAGCCCATCGCGCACCCAGGTGGAAAGCATGGCGCAGAACACCAATGCCACCCACATTTGCGGAGTGTTGGACAAGAACGTGGGGAATGCGCATCCCACAAGGATTCCGTTAAATCCCCACAATCCTTGCTTGCCGGCATTCTCTCCGCGTGCGGTCATGAATCCGGCGAGAGTGGATGCCGTCAATCCTGCTATGGCGCCCCATGCCACTTGTGGAGAATGGCATTCGTAGGATCCCAGGAATATTCCGGCTAAAAATAATATTCCCGTCCAAGGGTTCTGCTGGAACATCACTTGACCTGAGCCATTCAGAAGTGCTGTGACGGTTGATTTTATATGATTCATTGGCGTGATGTGATTCTTTAGATGGTGCATGCAAAGTTAAGCAACATTTGTCAAATTACACATCCCCGCCTTGGGTAAAAAGCAGGATGATTTGTGTTTTGGGATGTCGGTTTGTCTTTTCCGTGGGACGACGGTGACGGTTATATGCCGTTCTTTTCCTTTGATTTTTTCACCGACCGGGTCACGAAGTCGGTCAGATAGACAGTGAATAGAGGGAATATCACCATACCTGACACTGGCAGGATCACCGCGACTATTTTCCCTGAGACAGTGACAGGAGATATGTTGCAGCCCACGGTCGACATATTCATTGCCGACCACCACAAAGCTGTCCAATAGGAATTGACCTCCGGATTCACCCCTGCCTCGCGTTGATAGAAAATAAGTGAGCAGAAATAACCCACGAGGATCATGATCGACAGATAGGACATGAAAAGGCTTGTGACGGCATTGGACGACAGGTAGCTTATCACTATCGATAGGGCAAGCGCACCTCGGGCAAGGGGGATGAAGCGCACGAAATAAATAGCGTCATGACTAAGGGATATGTCTGTCAGGTTTATAATGTTGAGATATGGAATGGAGAGCAGCAGGAACACTATTCGCCGTCTCACAAAACGCCATTTGTCGGCGGCGTAACGCATCTCGACGAAAAAGTCAATGATGAAGATTATGCACACCCAGAATTGGAAAGTCATGTAGTGATGATTTTCCAAAAAATTGACTCTTTTGAACGTGTCGATTGAAATCCATACAATCAGCATGATTGAAAGCACCAGCACGATGAGATTCATTATCCCCAGCAGATAGTGCTTATGCTCTTTATGAGGCGGTTGAGTTGAAACAGCAGCATTCATGATGAACAGGCTCTTAATTTATACATTATAAACATCCCGAAATTTATTATGTTCATGTTTTTGCAGTGTAATGTGATGCCGGTGCTATACATTATTTCGCAATTGCTTACCAAAATCCGATTTCTGAAATGAAATGTGAAATTTTTCGATTATTTTTGTGACAGATAAACAAACAGGCAGAAGATGGAAACCATTGAATTTGATTCAGTAGACTCTTACAATAAGGTGTATGGATTGCCAACGCGTCATCCGCTTGTCACGGTGGTCAATCTGAAAGAATCTGGAAGGGTGCTTAACAATGTGAGAGTGAACTACGGACTGTATGCTCTGTTTCTTAAAAACGGAGCCAATTGTTCGGTCAGATACGGTAGGCGTCAATATGACTATCAGGAAGGCACGGTGGTGACTTTTTCGCCGGGACAGAGTGTGGAGGTCATCATGAAAGATAATGAGATGCCAGCCGATGCTATAGGGGTTCTGTTCCATCCCGATCTGATTTATGGCACTCCTCTTGGCGAAAAGATTGCTAGCTTTGATTTCTTTGACTATTCCCAGATGGAGGCTCTTCATCTTTCCGATTCGGAGAGAGCGATATTTCTGGATTGTCTTGACAAGATTAATGTGGAGCTTGATTATCCGGTCGATAGTCATTCGGCATCGGTGTTGTCGGCAAGTTTGCAACTTCTGCTTGAATATATAAGCCGTTTTTATGACCGCCAGTTCATCACCCGACATAAGGTGAACTCTGAAATAGTGTCGCAATTTGAGCGTCAGTTGAAAGAGTATTATGATTCCCCTGTCAAGGGCGACGGATTCGGGTTGCCGTCGGTCAGCGAATTTGCCGATAGAGCTAATCTGTCGCCTAAATACTTTGGTGAACTGGTGAAGAAGGAGACCGGTATGACCACCAAGGCTCTCATTATGCAACACATGATAAATGTGGCTAAGCACAGACTTGCAGTGTCGTCCGATGATGTGAGCATCATAGCATACGACCTCGGTTTCCAATATCCGGCACATTTTTCGCGTATGTTTAAGCGGATGACCGGACAGAGTCCTACTGAATTCCGGTTGCATCTTGAGCAAAATTAATCAATTCGGACAATGTATCAGCGACAGAATTGAGATTGCCTCGATTTATCCTGCTTCTTGTTAGTATAAGCCCCTTTAATATAACCGCGATATAAATAATGCCTCTTGGTTATCAGGTATTTAAATGTTTTGAATATAAATCGCTGTCAGTTCGGAAAAAGTTCGGGTAGAGTACGGGAAAAGTACGGAAATTAAATTCCGAACTTTTTCCGTACTGAAAAATTTGCGTTCTATCTCTAAAATTTCTTATATTTACCCGGAATAATGCCGTTTTTATTATACGGTTTGTTATTTAACCTTTGATTGGAAAGCTAAAAAAGATTTTACATGAACCGACCATTTTATTTTTTCTCAGCAATAGTTGCTCTGTCTGTGATCACCTCGTGCAACCAATCTGACTCAGCCAAAGACACATTTGACTATTCATCATTCCCTATTATCACAGGCGAGGAAATTCTTACTGATGCCGATATTCTTAATCCTAAGGATATCTTAGCAGTTGAGAAAGGTGTAATAATTGATGATTACAACGACACCTGCTTTCTTGCTTATTATTCAAATCTTGATGTCAAGACTCCTCAATATATTGCCCGCAAAGGGCAAGGTCCATTTGAATTTATAAACACAAGGAACTGTTATTACAATCCGCTCACTGAATGCCTTTTTTTAAACGACACTCAACGAAAGAAAGCTCAAACCTTCAAGATTAGCTCCGACAAAATCTTACTTGATTCAAGCTCCATCATTTCAACAGTCGATTTTCTGCCTATTCGTGGTGGCGAAGTGACGCCTTTAGGATCCAAATTCGTAACTGAAGGAGTATTCGGCAACAAATTGCTGGCTTTGGTTGATTCCGACGGCACATTACTGCAAACATTCGGGGAATATCCCGGAGACACTACTAACATACAAGACCGACATTCTTTCGGTCTAATCAATCAATTCAGAATAATAGCTAATCCTCAGGGCACACGTCTTGTCGCAGCAGGCGCTTATAGCGATTGGCTTGCATTCTACGACATGACCGGCGACAATCTTAAAGTGATTAATGAACGCTTCACTTTCAGTCCTAAAGCCAAGACTGAAAAGCCGAACCAATATGTCACGGTGTTGAAATCGGACGATAACGATATATGCAATTACAAACGCCTGTCAGCTACACCCAACCATGTCTATCTATTATATGACGGACGCACACAGGCAGAGATTGATGAAGGCGTAAAGAAACCCAAGACCATCCTTAAACTCAATTGGGATGGAGAATTGGTTGCCGGATACCGTGTCAACGATCGGCTTTTCTGCATCTCGGCTTCGGAAGATGACAGGGCTCTCTATGGGCTGATCAAAAGAAATGGAGAGGGTGCCGTGGTGAAATATACTCTTGAATAAATTTTATATAATATGACACGATTTATTATCATTTTAGCAGCGATGTTTTTCTCCTTGTATATATGGGGTGGAAATCCCGCAACTGACAAGAAGGGAACAAAAACAGCAGTAAAAGAGGTTTATGTGATTCAGCACGGCGGTAAGCAACTGCCTATATCCAATGCTGAGATGAAGCAGCTAAAACCAACTGAAATATCAGAAATATCAGTCAGAAACGACACAATATTCTTGTCGGTTTTGGAAAAAGTGTTTTCCGATATAGAAAAGAAGAAGCGCAAATAGCATTTATTGCTTCTGAAAAGATCATCAAAAAAATCGAGACCAATGAAAAAAATATCATTCTTGCTTGCAGCAGTTTTTATGCTCGGTGGATGCAAATCGCATAAATCTAATGGCGAATCATCCGATTTTCTGACTATAGACTGTACAAAATACGATGGAAATACAGTATTGCCATTCGATTCTATATTTGAGTTTGACGAGTATATTCTGCTTGAAACCAACGATAGTTCCATGATTTCAAGGTGCTACAAAATCCACTTCAATGGCGATCGTATTTATATCAACGATGGCAGTAAGCGAATTCTCGTATTCAATGCTGATGGAACTTTCTGTCGTGAATATAAGCATCTTGGCGAGGGTCCCGGAGAATATGCTCGTTTGTACGACTTTGATATATATGATGGAAAATTGCATCTCTTGGATGGGATGAAGGGCATGATTTATGTATATAGCCTTGATGATGAATTACTCGAAACAATTGAAGTGCCGAAATGTAACGGTTTTAAAATACTGCCCGATGGAGTAGCGTTGAATGTCGGTTTAGGCTATGCCGATGGCTCAAGCGACAAGCCCTATTCCTATAAGTTCAAGCCTGCACGCGGAGGAGATATGGTTGAAGCTGTTCCATTCAACCGGCATTTATGTGGACACAGCTACACATTTTCTACAGGAGGAAATAATTTTTTTGAATATGGGAATAAGATATTCACGTATTTTCCATTGAATGATACCATATATACGGTTAATCCCCAAAATGGAGAATTGGCTCCATACGCAAAAATAAACCTTGGAGACAGAAGTGTAGCCCTTGATGCTGACAAGGCGGCAGCAAATGCGATTTTGGATGGAAATATGCCTAAAAATATCCATGCGTTCTACAATTGGGGCGACACTCTGATGTTTTCTTATACATCAGAAAATGCGTTGCCTATAGTGGTAATTGCCGATAAAACAGGCGTTTTGCACCAAGGTGTTATGAGATTGGATAAAAACGGAATGCCTGTGTCGGAGTATGCTTATGATACATCCGATAAAAATCAGAGGTTCTTTTTGTCGGTATTACAAGCACCGAATGCAAAAGTCTTGGCGGAATATGACAAGGTTCCCGGTGAGCATTCTGTATTGCACGAAATCGCCTCACAGATAACAGAAGAGGACAATCCGGTTCTGGTTAAATATAATTTGAGAAATCAATAGCTTAAACGCTAAACTCTTAGTTATGGATGCCATTCAGGTCATTAACTGAATGGATGGCGTATATATATGAATAGTAATTTTAGAATGGTATGTATATTCGTGATTTATGCCGTGTCGGCATCGTTGCTTTTATTTGCATGAGCAGCATTTTTACGTCATGTAAAAATGTTGACGGCACATCGTCAGATATTAAAAATCTCGATATAGGGCAATGCTCGCATAATGATTTAAATCATGTGGGGCTGAAAATTAAATCCACGGAATTTATCGTGCTTGAAACCACCGATGAGTGCCTTGTCGGCTCCGTGTCGCACATAACTCGCGAGGATGGCAATTGGTTTTTGGTATCAAAGCGTAAGAACCTTTACAAATTTGACCGTAACGGAAAATTCTTGTGCAGTATTGGCGGGCAAGGAAATGGTCCCGGTGAATATCAATCGATCAATATTTTCGGTATTACTGATGGAAAAGTCTACATTGTGTCGGGCAATCAAAATAAGATATGTGTTTATTCCACCGATGGAGAATGGATAGAGGATATCACAGACGTTGATTGCTTGAAGTTTGCTATGGCAATGACTCCGATAGGCGATGGGAGTTTTCTTGTGGCAAATGCCATCTCGTTTAGGAAGAATGTTCCACTTTATGGATTATGGAATCCTGCCGATCCCAAGGTGCTTAATGCTGTCGAGACTACCGATTACAGCAGCAACGGCAGTTATGAATGGGCAATGAAATCTATGTCGACAGATGGCAAGAACATCTATGCCTTGACTCCACTTTCAGGCGAAATAAAATGCTACGATGTCGAAACCGGAAAAATGTCAACAGCATTCTCTGTCAGTGGAATATTTAAGAATAAAGTCTCTTCTGAAGGTGACTACTCGACAATTTTCAAGGATGTTTTGAAGGCTAAATCGACTCTCATCACGACTCTATGTGCAACCGGCGATTACCTCATTTTGGGTATGACATGCAATGCTTTGATATGGAATGTGAAAAATGGGCGTGGTACTCTTTTAGAAGGTCCAATCGTGAGTAAAGAATCGGGTATTTTCTCTCTCTTTCCATCGGCTGTGGAATACAGCGACGGAAAAATTGTTGCAACTGTGGTTTCCGCTGAAAATATAGTTGAACATTGTGAAATTAACAATATTCCTACACCGATAGACTCGTTGAATGAAGAATCAAATCCTGTGATAGTCTTATATTCATTTGATGATTGATCACTTATATTGAAAAAGAATTGGATTTTAAAAGATCTGATTATTTATTGCATAGATTCTTAATTGGAAAACTAAAAAGATATTTTACATGAACCGACCATTTTATTTTTTCTCAGCAATATTTGCACTGTCTGTAATCACCTCGTGCAACCAATCTGACTCAGCCAAAGGCACATTTGACTACTCATCATTTCCGATTATTACTGGTGAGGAAATTCTTACTGATGCCGATATCCTTAATCCGCAGGATATCTTAGCTGTTAAGAATGGGGTTTTGATCCATGACTACAATGATACCTGCTTTCTTGCTTATTATTCAAATCTTGATGTTAAAACTCCTCAATATATCGCCCGCAAGGGGCAAGGTCCGTTTGAATTCATAAACACAAGGAACCGTTATTACAATCCGCTCACTGAATGCCTTTTTTTAAACGACACTCAACGAAAGAAAGCTCAAACCTTCAAGATTAGCTCCGACAAAATCTTACTTGATTCAAGCTCCATCATTTCAACAGTCGATTTTCTGCCTATTCGTGGTGGCGAAGTGACGCCTTTAGGATCCAAATTCGTAACTGAAGGAGTATTCGGCAACAAATTGCTGGCTTTGGTTGATTCCGACGGCACATTACTGCAAACATTCGGGGAATATCCCGGAGACACTACTAACATACAAGACCGACATTCTTTCGGTCTAATCAATCAATTCAGAATAATAGCTAATCCTCAGGGCACACGTCTTGTCGCAGCAGGCGCTTATAGCGATTGGCTTGCATTCTACGACATGACCGGCGACAATCTTAAAGTGATTAATGAACGCTTCACTTTCAGTCCTAAAGCCAAGACTGAAAAGCCGAACCAATATGTCACGGTGTTGAAATCGGACGATAACGATATATGCAATTACAAACGCCTGTCAGCTACACCCAACCATGTCTATCTATTATATGACGGACGCACACAGGCAGAGATTGATGAAGGCGTAAAGAAACCCAAGACCATCCTTAAACTCAATTGGGATGGAGAATTGGTTGCCGGATACCGTGTCAACGATCGGCTTTTCAGCATCTCGGCTTCGGAAGATGACAGCGCTCTCTATGGGCTGATCACAAGAAATGGAGAAGATGCCGTTGTGAAATATATTCTTGAATGAAATTTTATTTATTCCGCAATCTTCACAATGCCTTATCAGGCTAATGGTCCTGATGTATTTTTCTGTTGCATAATATAAACTGAATATAAATAATTGCATTTGTAGATCAGATGTTTAGGTGTTTTGAATATAAATGATTGTTAGTTCGGGAAAAGTTCGGTTAGAGTTCGGGGAAAGTACGGAAATTAAATTCCGTACTTTTTCCGAACTAAAATATTGTCGATTAACTGAATTTATTTTTTACTTTTGCAAAAGTGCCTTATGTGGTGCTTGGAATCGATAAAATGCACGTTGATTCCAATTTATAGATAATCGCCAATCAAATAACTATCACCGGTGAATATACGCATAATAGTAAAAAAGATATTCGATATTTTATACTGGGTCATTATGACTGCGGTGTTTCTATATGTGTTGTATTGGGTGATTCAGATAACAACAGCTTGTTCTTTCCACACTCCTTCCGGATCAATGCAGCCTACATTGCTTCCTGATGAGAACGGACTTGTGAATAAATGGAAACTCGGAGCGCGGATATTCAATATATTTGATGCCGCTGAGGGGAAGCCTTACACCATGCGACGCTTGCCGGGATATGGAAAACTTGATCGAGGAGATGTGGTAATATTCAATTTCCCGTATCTTGATTCCGACAAGCATCGTGACAGCATGGCGATGAATCTTTATACATATTATTGCAAACGTGCGGTTGCCGTTGCCGGCGATTCATTGGAGATACGCAATTGCTATTATCATGTGATAGGCTGCCCCGACACTCTGGGCGTGGCGTCGGAGCAAGAGCGTTTGCGCCGGTATGTCGATGATTATGCCAAGACGCATCCCGATCCACGTGATTGGAAAGCATGGATGAAATGTAATCCTCGGGATTCAATCTTTGGCTGGACTATCCGAGACATGGGACCATTGCTGATTCCAGGCAATGGGACATCGATAGAATTGACTTACCGGCATTGGCTTTTATACAGGCGTTGTATCGAGTGGGAAACGAAAAGTAAACTTGAATGGCGTGATTCAGTTGCAATTTTAAACGAAAATCCAATAAAAAGATATATATTTACAGAAAATTACTTTTTTGCAGCAGGTGACCATGCTATCGATTCGAAAGATTCTCGATATATAGGACTGGTACCGGAAGAATTTATAGTGGGAACTGCGGGAATAAGATGGAGATCACCCGACAAAAAAAGAATATTTACATTCATCAATAAGCATTGAGACCATGAAGAAAATATCAATCATATTATCGCTTGCCTGTATTTTGGCAGCTTGTTCCGAGAAATCAAGTAATAATGGCAGCAGTAATGAGTCGACGGCAAATATTGCTACCGATTCTGTAACCGACAAGATCGCGGAGGTGACGGTGATGCCGCTCGTTAAAAAAGTGTTCAATCATGAGATTGTGAGCAATGGCAAGCTCAACGCGCGGGAAAAAGTAGATGTCAATTTTCAGTCGCCGGGATTGATATCATCTATTTATGTCAAGAATGGGCAGAAAGTTGCGAAAGGTCAGAAAATCGCGACTCTTGATGCTTATAAGCTCGAAAATCAGTTGGTGAAGGAGATGAATGCCGTGGCTTCGGCACGTCTTGATATGCAGGACGTTATAATCGGTCAGGGGTATGATCCTGAGCATCTTGAGAAAGTTCCGGAGGAGGTGATGAAACTCGCACGTTTGCGAAGCGGTCTTGAACAGGCTGAACTTTCACTCGAATCGGTCAAGCGTGACCTAAAGGAATCGACTCTCGTGGCTCCTATCAGCGGAATAGTGGCAAATCTGTCGGCGAAAGCCAACAATATGTCATCATCTTCCGAGCCTTTGTGCCGCATTATAAATGACGGTGCGATGGATGTGGAGTTCTCGGTTCTTGAAAGCGAGCTTCCTATGGTGAAGCAGGGCGATATTGTGTCGGTGGCGCCATTTTCCGGCGGTGTCCCTCATCAGGGCAGAGTGTCGGAAATAAATCCTATGGTCGATGACAATGGTATGGTCAAGGTGTGGGCTACTGTCGATGGCGGCAAGGGGCTGATCGATGGCATGAATGTGCGTGTCAGCGTCAAGCGTGCTGTAGATGAGTCGCTTGTGGTACCTAAAAGCGCCGTAGTTCTCCGTTCCGGGCGTCAGGTAGTCTTTACTGTCAATGGCAATAAAGCGATATGGAATTATGTGACTACCGGTCTTGAAAATCTTAATGAATACACCATTGTCGATGGTCTCTCTTCAGGCATGACAGTCATCACTTCCGGCAACGTCAATCTCGCTCACGAGGCACCGGTTCGAGTTATTGAGAATTGAGAGTTGAGAGTCGAGAATCGAGAATCGTGAATCGAAAGTTATGGATAGAATTGAATGGTTATGAGGAAGAAGAGTATTGCTTATGATAAAGCCAAAAAATTTGCTATACGGATTATAGAATTGAAAAAATGGCTATGTGAAGAGCACAGAGAGTATTCGATTGCTGATCAGATACTTCGGTCAGGAACCAGTATAGGTGCAAATATTGCCGAATCTTTTGATGCGGTTAGTCTAAATGATTTTAGGAATAAATTGAGTATTGCTCTTAAGGAGTGCTCTGAAACAAAATACTGGCTTGAGATTATATTTGAATCAAGGCTGTTGGATGAAGATAGATATAATTCTTTTTATGCAGATTGCAACGAATTGTATTTAATTCTTTCAAGTAGCGTTAAAACGCTTTCTGAGAAAAAGAATCAAGCTTCGCAACTCTCAACTCTCGATTCACGATTCACGACTCTCGATTAAAAAAGAATTATGATAAAATATCTTTTGAATCATCGCATTGCGGTCATCATGGCATTCCTTGCTCTGGTGATTCTTGGTTGTGTGACTTATGTCACGCTTCCTGTGTCGCTTCTTCCCGACATAGCCATTCCCCACATCACAGTGCAGGTCGCTGAGGAAAATGTATCGGCTCGAGAGCTTGAAAATACTGTGGTCGCTCCTCTGCGCCGCCAGCTTATGCAGGTGGGCGGATTGAGTGAGATAAAAAGTGAGACACGAGACGGTTCGGCAGTGGTGTCGCTTACAATGGACTATGGTGTGAATACCGATCTCGCTTTCATCGAGGTGAATGAGAAGATTGATGGTGCGATGAATTTATTGCCAAAATCGGTAAGTCGTCCGAAAGCAGTAAAAGCAAGTGCTACCGACATCCCCGTCGTGTATCTCCAAATGACATTGAAGGATGAAGAATTTAGAATCGAGAATCGAGAGTCGAGAGTCGAGAGTTCTTCTGCGACTCCCGACTTTAACCTTACAACTCCCGATTCACGACTCCCGATTCACGACTCCCGACTCTCCACTTCCGATTCTCGATTCACCGAAATGTCGCGCATAGCCGACAATATAGTGCGGCGGCGTCTCGAACAGCTTCCTGAGATAGCTATGGTTGATATAACCGGGGTGCCGGGGCAAGTGTTGCGTATTGTTCCCGACGCCGACCGTATGTCGCAGGTGGGCATCACTATCGAGGAGTTGGAAGCGGCGTTGATAGCCAATAATGTTGAACCCGGCTCAATGACCGTGCGAGAGGGATATTATGAGTACAACATCCATGTCACCAATCTGCTGCGTTCTGCAGCCGATGTGGAGAGAATAAAGCTGCGTAAAGGTGACAGAATGATGACCCTTAGTGATTTTGCCAAAGTGGAACTTACCTCACGCACTCCTGCCGGATATTCGCTTCACAATGGCAAGCGAGCCGTGACACTTGCAATAATAAAACATAGCGAGGAGAGCATGGACGCGATGAAAGAGGCTCTTCGCTCCACGATAGAGTATTTCTCGGAGAAATATCCCGACATTGAATTTACTGAGACACGTAGTCAGACCGAGCTGCTCGATTTCACTATTTCCAATCTGGAACAGAATTTGATTTTAGGGCTCATTCTTGTCTTCTTCGTTTGCATCTTCTTCATGGGAGGTGTGCGATCATCGTTTATAATAGGATTAAGCATAATCGTAGGCGTGATACTCACGTTTCTGTTGTTCTATCTGTTTCATGTGTCAATCAACATCATCTCCATGTCGGGACTTATACTTGCCGTGGGAATGATGATCGACAACTCAGTCATAGTCACGGAAAATATAACGCAGTACCGTCATAGGGGCGAGTCGGTCATGTCGGCATGTGTCAGCGGCACAAACGAGATGATAACCCCGATGCTGTCATCCTCGCTCACTACAGTCGCAGTGTTCGTCCCATTGGTGTTTATGAGCGGTATTGCCGGCGCTATCTTCTCTGATCAGGCATTCTCCATCACGGCAGGACTTGCGTCAAGTTATATAGTCGGGATAACTTTGCTCCCGGTGCTGTATTACATATTTACTAAAAAAGGTGATTCAACCACGGGCGTTAAGCATGTTAAAGCATCCACCGGAAAGTATCTTGATGCTTACGACAAGGGTATTGATTTCTGTTTCCGCCATAAATGGATTCTCATATTTATGACGCTGCTTACCGTGCCTGCTTGTGTGGCTCTGTTCTTTATTATGCCTCAGGAAAGGATGCCTGAGATTGACACCACCGAAACCATCGCACGCATTGATTGGAACGAAAACATAAATCTTGACGAGAATAGGCGGCGTGCATCGTTGTTGACCGATTCAGCAGCCACTTCATATTCGGCATACATAGGATCGCAGGACTATTTGCTTTCATCTGATGTCGATTTATCTTCGGCAGAATCGGAATTATATTTCACGACATCTGATCCGGATGAAATAGCTTCGTTGCAACAACGCATAACATCGCGTGTCACAAGCGAGTATCCGGCGGCAACGGTTAAATTTTACCGCCCCGAAAATATATTTGAAAAAATATTTTCAAGTGACGAGGCTGACATTGAGGCGCGTCTTCACACCACAGTCAAAAATTCGGCAGCAGAGATCGACGCCATATCCGGACTGCATCAGAAACTGGAGGAGGGCACCGGCATTTCCATAGTGCCGATACCTATGCGCAATCAGATCGATGTCTCGATCAATCGTGAGCTGCTCGCACTCTATAATGTCGACTATTCAGAAGTGCAGAGAGTGTTGCGTACAGCATTCAAAGGTAATTCCGTATCCACTCTTCGCTCATTTCAGGAATATACGCCTATTGACATAGCCGGAAAAAAGCAGGGTATCGATGAAGTCCTTAACCACGCATTCGTGAAATCACGTGCCGACAAGCGCGGTGTCCGCACTGAAATACCGCTGCGCAGCTTGATAACGATATCGGAAAGCCGTGACTTCAAGACCATAATTGCCGGAGGCGCCGGTGAATATGTGCCAGTGGAATTTGATGCCAAAGGGATGGAAAAAGAGGTGATTGATGATATTGCCGGTATTGTCCGTGACGACGGCACCCATGATGTCGAATTTGCAGGAAGCTACTTCAGTAATTCCAAGATGATGAAGGAGCTTATCGTGATTCTGCTCATTTCGATCATGCTGATGTATTTCATCCTCTGTGCCCAGTTTGAAAGTTTCACTCAGCCGCTTATCGTGTTGCTTGAGATTCCTGTTGATACAGCCTTCGCGCTCATTGCGCTCATGATATTCGGTCAGAGTCTGAACCTGATGTCGGCAATCGGAATCATAGTGACCTGCGGTATTGTGGTCAACGACTCAATCCTCAAGATTGATGCCATCAATGAGCTGCGCAAAGCCGGGATGCCGCTGACCGAGGCTATTCACACTGCAGGTCGTCGCCGTTTGCGTCCTATTATCATGACATCGCTCACCACTATATTCGCTATGCTTCCCGTGCTGTTTACTTCCGACATGGGATCCGAGCTCCAGCGTCCGCTTGCCATTGCCATGATCGGTTCGATGATAGTGGGAACTGCTGTAAGTATCTTCGTAATTCCGTTGTTTTATTGGTTAATATATCGCAAACATGAAAATAAATAGAATATACGCTGTTTTTATCGCGTTTATGCTTTTCCCTGCCGCAATGTCGGCGGTCACTCTCACTCTTGAGCGCACCATCGAGCTTGCCAACGATTCGTCGCTCATGGCTTTCCGCTACCGCAATATGTATCAGTCGAGCTATTGGCAGTATGTGAGCTATCGTGCCGGTCGTTTGCCGAGTTTGTCTTTGTCGCTCACTCCTGCGAAATATTACCGCTACATGACGCAGCGTTACGACTCCGAGCAGAACATTGACGTGTTTCGTGAGCAGCAGATGTTCAGCGCGTCAGCCGGGTTGGAGATAGAACAGAATTTCGATCTTTTCGGCGGTACGTTCTATCTTGAAACCGATCTGGAGTATATGCGAAATTTCGGGGCGAACAAATACACGCAATATTCATCAGTGCCTTTGCGTATAGGCTATCGTCAGAGTCTCATCGGATTCAACACGTTTAAATGGGAACGCAAAATAGAGCCGTTGCGTTATGAAAAGGCTAAGAAGCAGCTCATTTATAATATGGAGAATGTGAGCGAACAAGCGGTGACCTATTTTTTCGCTCTTGCTCTTGCCCAGGTTGAGTATAAACTTGCCGAAGAAAATGTGGCATCGTGCGACACCATGTATGTGATAGGCAAGCGTCGGTACAAGATCGCTTCAATCTCCCATGCCGATCTGCTCACGCTTGAACTGGACCGTGTGAATGCGCGAAACACATTGGAAAACTCGCGCATATCGTTGAAGCGGGCTATGTTTTCTCTCGCGTCATTCCTGGGCATGGATAAAAACACGGAGATAGTGGTGAAAATGCCCGGTCGCCCTCAGGCTATAGAAATTCCTGTAGATCTCGCTCTTGAATATGCCAAGGAAAACAATCCCACTTTGCTCGGTCATCGTCAGACCATACTTGAAGGGGAGCGCGAAGTGGGACGGACTAAAGCCGAAGCAAGATTCAACGCGTCGGTCAACGCGTCGGTCGGTTTCAATCAGGTCGCCGATGATTTTTCAGGAGCTTATCGCTCGCCATTGCGTCAGGATCTGGTATCGGTGTCAATATCGGTGCCGCTTATCGACTGGGGTGTGAGAAAAGGAAAAGTGAACATGGCTAAGAACAATCTTAATGTGTCACGCATAGCCGCCCGTCAGGACGAATTGTCGATGGAAGAGGATATTATAATGACTATCAGTGACTATGAAGTGAGGCAACGGCTCATAGCGTCGGCGTCGGAAGCTCTTGATCTTGCCGACATGGCATACGTGCAGACACAGCAACGCTTCATTATAGGAAAAGCCGACATCAATTCCATTACGCTCTCGCTCAACCGCAGGCAAGAAGCATCGAAGAACTACATTTCAGCTCTCCAGAACTTTTGGCTAAGCCATTATAAAATAAGACGTCTCACACTTCACGATTTCGAAAACGGAATATCACTCTCCGACCAATTCGACTTCAAAAATTAATTCTCCATTCTCAACTCTCAACTCTCCATTCACGACTCACGACTCACGATTCACGACTCTCAACTCCAAAACATGAAAGCAAGGTCATTTACGATAATAATCGCTTTTATAGCTGCCGCGATAGTGGGATGCTCACTCATTCCACTATTGCCGGTAAAGCTCGCTCCGTCGCAGACACTTCCCAGCTTATCTGTAAGTTTCTCTATGCCGGGCAATTCAGCACGAGCCGTAGAAACGGAAGTGACATCACGGCTCGAGTCGATTCTTGCGAGGGTGACTGGAGTAAAAGGCATTGATTCTAAATCTAATAATGGCGGCGGTCGAGTCACTATAAGGCTGGATCGTCATGCCGATATGGAAAATGTGCGTTTCGAGACATCTGCGCTCATCAGGCAAGCGTGGAGCGATATGCCCGATGGAGTTAGTTATCCGGTCATATCGATGCGTCAGGTCGAGAAGGATGGAGCGCGTCCCTTTATCACGTTGACGCTTAACGCTCCATCCAATCCGGCGCAGATACAGGCTTTTGGAGAGGAAAATCTTAAGCCGCTGCTGTCCCGCATTCCAGGGGTGAGCAAAGTCGAAATGAGCGGTGCCAAGCCTATGGAATGGCGGTTGCGGTATGACATCGACCGCTTGACAGCGCTTGGAGTGACACCTTCCGATATACGCCGTGCGATAGGGGAGCATTACGGAACCGAATTCCTTGGAATTGCAGCTGTCGCCGGCGATGATGGGGATGAATGGATGAGATTGGCGATGCGGTCGACCGGCGATGCTGAGTCATTTGATCCGCGGGATATTGTGGTCAACGCCTCAGGAAATGTGCATATCACCCTTGATAAGATTGTGTCAGTGACCCATGAGGAAGCTAATCCCACCAGCTACTTCCGCATCAACGGGCTTAATTCAATTTATGTCAGCATTACCTCCGAGGAGGATGCCAATCAGCTTCGTCTTGCCGAGCAAGTAAGGAAAACATTGGCTGACTTTAAATCCTCTATGCCGCAAGGCTATATGATTGAAACCGCCTACGATGCCACCGAAGAGATAAGCAGCGAATTGAATAAAATATATTTCCGCTCGGGGCTCACGGTCCTTATTCTGCTGCTGTTTGTCGCTGTTGTATCGTTCAACATCCGCTATGTCCTGCTCATCACCATCGGACTTGCCATCAATCTTGCGGTGGCGGTGGTGTTCTACTACATGACCCGCGTGGAGATACAGCTCTATTCTCTTGCCGGGATCACTATTTCGCTCAATCTTGTCATTGATAACCTCATAGTGATGACCGATCACTACACCCGTCGGCGCAACCTCGGCGCATTCACGTCGATACTTGCCGCTACGCTCACTACGGTCGGAGCCTTGTCGGTAGTATTTTTCATGGATGAAAAGACACGGCTCAGCCTTCAGGATTTTGTTATAGTGGTGATCATTAACCTCGCCGTGTCGCTTGCCGTGTCGCTTTTCCTTGTTCCGGCGCTGGTGGAAAGACTGCGCATAGGGAAAAAGAGTACGGGACAACGGTTGTTGCGTGTGCGTCGCAGGATTTCGTTGTTCTTGTCAAATATCTATGAGAAATCAGTGCGGTTTATCGTGCGTTTCCGCATCGCTTTCATCATCATTGCGGTTCTCGCTTTCGGGCTTCCGGTGTTTATGATTCCTGAAAAAATCGATGGTGAAGGGATGATTGCGCAGAAATACAATGACGTGTTCGGGTCGTCGTTGTATAAAGAAAAGATAAAGCCGGTGGTCGATGTGGTGCTTGGTGGCACGCTGAGGCTTTTTGTCGAAAAGGTCTACAACGGTTCCTATTGGGATCGTGAGCCGGGTGAACCGGTGCTTAACATCAATGCCACGCTTCCCAATGGTACTACCCTTGACCAGATGAATGCATTGATAAAGAAAATGGAGCTTTATCTGAGCGGATTTCAAGAGATACGCCAGTTTCAGACTTCTATTCACAATGCGCGTCGGGCGTCAATCTCCGTATTCTTCAAGAAAGAGCATCGCAACAGCGGGTTCCCTTACCGGCTGAAAGGCGATATCATATCCAAGGCGTTGACCCTTGGCGGCGGTTCTTGGAGCGTGTATGGACTTGAAGACCAGGGATTCAGCAACGATGTCAGGGAAAGTGCCGGCAGCTATAGAGTGAAACTCACCGGTTACAACTATGATGACCTGTCGGACTGGGCTTACCGTATGCGCGACACGCTGCTCACTCACCGCCGCATCAAGGAAGTGTCGGTAGCGTCGGAGTTTTCATATTGGAAGGACGATTATACCGAATTTCATCTTGTGGTCGACCGTGAAATGCTCGCCAAGCATGGAATAACGGCTACGCAGCTATTTTCCGCGATAGAGCCTACTTTCGGGCGTGAGGTGAATTGCGGACAGGTCACTGTAGGCAATCGGTCGGAAAGAATCAGGCTCTATTCAGTACAGGGAGAGAAATATGATATATTCACTCTTATGAACCAACCGTTCTCAGTGGGAGGAAAAGTGTTCAAGCTATCTGACATAGGACATATTGAGAAGCGTAAGGCTCCACAGGATATAGTCAAGAAAAATCAGGAGTATGTGCTGTGTCTGCAATATGAATATATCGGGTCAAATGTGCAAGGCGACAAAGTGCTTGAGCGGGATCTTGACACTATCAACTCATTGATGCCTGTAGGCTACAAAGCTGAGAGTGAGAAAGCGCGCCGACGTTCCGATGCCGGTGAGTCGGGAAAATATTGGCTGATTCTTCTGGTGATAGGCATAATATTTTTCACCACATCGATTCTGTTCAACTCTCTCCGTCAGCCGTTTGCCATAATCCTTATAATTCCCGTTTCGTTTATCGGGGTGTTTGCGATATTCTATCTGCTCCGGCTCAATTTTGACCAGGGAGGATTTGCATCGTTCATCCTTCTTGCAGGAATCACTGTCAATGCCGCCATATATCTGCTGAATGAGTACAATTCCCTGCGTCGCAGCTATCCCCGAGTCTCTTCGCTGAAACTCTACATCAGGTCATTCCGCATAAAAATTGTGCCGATACTGCTCACAGTGTTGTCCACCATCCTCGGCTTCATCCCGTTCATAATAGGGGAGACCAAGGAGTCATTCTGGTATCCGCTTGCCATAGGCACAATGGGTGGACTCGTGATGTCGCTTCTCGCTCTGCTCATCATCTTCCCGATTCTGGTGGTGCGGAAACCCACCAAAAAATAGATAATCCTGACAAATTTTTAATCAGGTGTTTTCATTATATTTAGATAGTATAATTTCAAAATTATTATAAATCGTGCCATGATAAAAAATATAGTTAAAATATTAATTGTGCTGACTGCTATTTTATTTTCGTGCAATAGAAATTACAATTTTTCAGATGTAGTTAGGCAATGGATGGGAAAAGAGATCAATCTTCCGGAATCAATGTCATTTATTTTGCAAGGAGACACAATAGACTATAATTGGATAAACTCAGATTATAAAATAATCACATTTGTTGATTCCATAGGATGTAGCGAATGTCAGATGAGATTGCCAATGTGGCAACACATTGTCGACAAATTGAATTCATCACTTGATGTTGATGTTTCATTCATTATGGTGGTTGAAACTGGCGATGCGGAAAGTATTGTCAATTTGTTGAAACAAAACTATTTTTGCTTACCTGTAGTTATTGATACAGATGGTAAAGTTAGCAAAATGAATCAGTTGCCACCAGCTCAGGAATTAAAGACGTTTTTGCTTGATTCTGACAATCGTGTTGTTGCAATTGGAAATCCAGCGTTTAGCAAAAGTGTATACACGTTGTATGAAAACATCATAAATGGCGAAAAAGAAAATAATAATTCAGAAGCTAGCTATGATGCTATTACTTCTTCTGTTCGATGTAAAAATATTGGAGTCACTTTTTCCGGTCAGACTAAATATGTGGCTTTTGATATTATCAACAATTCAGATGAAATGGTTATTGTCGATAAAATTGTCACATCATGCGACTGCACTAAAGCCAGCCTAATTAGTGATACTATTAAACCAGAGAGCCGTGTCGTTCTTAATGTAGAGCATTACGTGGATAGTGCTTATAATGGGGAATTTGAACGAGAAATAATGATTAGTTTTGAGAATGTTGACCTACCAATGTTCTGGCGTATAAAAGGCTTTGTGAAAAATATCGATTTTACAAGTGAGGGCGAATTGTAATAAAATAATGGGATACAACAGTTTTTTTGCTCAAAATATAATTAAATAGTCTAACCAATACTTATAATTTACAAAACAGAATAACGGATAATTAATCAATAGCTCTTAGCTATTTCAGTTGAAATGATAAACACTGACTAATAAGTAATAATAACAATGAAAATTGATAAATCATGAAAAAACAAATTAATTTAATTATTTTAGGCATTGCATTTATGGGAGGTATAGCTATGGCATGGCAATCCAATAAAGCTAATGCTGTACAATCAGATACTACGCTTGCTAATATTGAAGCTATTTCAGAAGACGAAGGCGATTGGGATTACGAGGATGGCACAGAATCAGGTAGATTTGAATGTGGGGCTCCATTGAGTAACAATGGCGGTAAGTGTACGACTATGGTTGTAACATGTCAAGGAGGAGGAAGTGGATGCAATGAACGTAAATGTAAGGTTCATGGTTAAATAATTAAGAGGGTGTTGCTGAGCTAAAAGACAAGTGCAATCATTGAAGGTGTTACATCAGGGCTAATTCCACATTCATTTTGTTTGTGTGTGGTTTACAATATCACGGTTGTAACTTTAGATTACATAAATGAGTTTGGCAACATCCTCTTAGATATATTTATTAATATATTACAGTATGAAATTTATTAATTTCGGAGCATTATCACTCACTCTGATTTTGTTCGGGTGTACACATCGAAATGCCTCAGAATCAGACATAGCCATACTCAATGAAATCGATGTGACGCAGGTAGATGACAAGGCGTTTATTTCATCAGTTATAGATACTGTTGAATATTTGCCGCTGCATGGATCAATCGAGCATCCAATAGGGCGTGTTGATGATATGCAAATCAATGATAAAGGCTTTTTTATTCTTGACCAGCGGAGGAAAATAATTCATGTCTATGATTCTCAAGGCAGATGGCTCTATGATTTAGCTGCTATAGGAAATGGAAAAGGTGAATATAAGGAGATTGCTTGCTTTGCTGTAACAGATGATGAGATATGGGTTGTGGATAATTTTGCTAAATTGGTTAATAAATATTCTATTAACGATGGTGCTTTTATAGGAAGCATGAAAACCCCATTTCCTATTACGGGTATAAGGATGCTGTATAATGGCGATTTGCTCCTTGCTCAACTTTCTGTGCGCGGTGCCGTTGTACCTGACGAGTATCAAAAGATGAGACTATATGTCGCAGATTCCGACTTGAAAATAAAAAAAGCATTCCTCCCTTTTGGTGAGCATCGTGATATATTCATGGTGCCGCAAGCATTCAAGGATGGCGATAGCACTATAATTTATTCGTCATACGGCTTCAATGGATATACAGTTATAGATGCTGTTGATGGGAGTGTAAGTGGTAATGTGGCAATCAAGACCGCCAAGCCGTATGATGAGAGAAAATTTGGAAATAAGAAAATATCCATTTCTAAAGTAGCAGATATCGTAGATCACGAGGGGCTGCAACCGGTTACATCCACTCCTATATGTACCGAACGATTTTCCATTTTTACTGTTAAAAAAACAAATATCGGCAATACATATTTGTATGATAGGTCAAAAGGAACTATATATCAAAATTCTTCTGAAGACTATCATAACCTTATGGGACAGCCACATGCCGCTAAAAACGGTAGATTCTATCTTGTACGAAACAGTGATTTCCTTGACGAACAGCTTGAGCATGGCTTCAATAAGCCCGATGCTGTGTCAGACTCCATCTTGCGTAACGAAGGTTCGGCAATCCTCATCTACACAATGAAGTGATTGCCAGGAAGCATCCGTGTAAAATAAGACTTCGGAAAAGAGACTGAGTGAGGTGTTTGTCACTCAGCCGCTTTTCCGAAGTTTCTTGTATGAGATTTAGTAAAAATCAGTAGGCAAGAATATCCCAGAGGTCGCGTATCTTGGCTTCCGGATCCCACTTTCCACCGAAGGTCCATTTGGCGGTAAACGTGTGGTATTCCGGCGATCCGGGAGCCGATTGGGTGTTGTCGGCGAGCCAGCCGCTGTCGCCCCCTTCGCGGTAGCATCCTGAATAGTAGATGCGAGGTCCCCACGGACACGGGTCAAGCACCTTGTCGGTATAGGCGTAGGCTATGTTCCGGTCCATAATGTTGCTGCTCAGACTGCAATTGGCGAGATAGAAGTGGGAGTCGTGATGATAGCGTCCAAGCGGAGTAGGCGACTTGGCATCAAACGATGAGTTGGTTATCACCAGCTTCTTGTCGGGGTTTCCTCTGCCGTCGTGCCATATTATAGCGCGGCTGTCGCCATAGAAAGAGCAGCGAGTGGCGTAGCACCATCCGCGCGGACACAGAAAGTCCACTCCGGGGCAACGCAGATTGAGGTCGGCGTGATAGTACATCCCTCCGCTCTGTGGCGCCCACAATGACAGTGCGTCATTTCCGTCAGCCCACACATTGCTGTTGATTACGATGGTGCGTGTGGCGCGACCGTAAATCGCCATCTGGTGAGTGGTGGTGTTTTCTACCGTGGTTCCGTAATTGTTGTACACGGTTATTCCACTTATCACGCAGTCATCGGCGCCCTCTTGAAGCACAATCACTCCATTATGCACCGGTTTGCCTTTGTATTCCTTTACCGCAAGGGTTTTTGCCGTTTCTGCAAGCATGATCACCGTGCTGTCGCGATTTTCGCCCACAAGTACGATGTTAGGCTTGTCGATAATCACCTTTTGGTTGTAGGTGCCCTTGGATAATAGGATTTTGAATGGCTTTTCCGGATTCTCAGGAGCTTTCTCGATTGCCTGCTGGATGCTTTCGCCGGGCTTCACGATGATGTCAAATGCCTGTCGGTCGATGACCGGCTTGCGGTCGAGGGTGACGATGCCGGTCACATTGGCTCCGGGCGAGTTTATGTCTACGGCAACTCTATTTTCCGGATCAAATTTTGCCGCCCATTTTTCATATATGGGATAAAGCTCGGCAGGACGGTTGCTGTACCAGCTGTAGCCGTTGCGACGTTCATGTCCTATCTGGTCAAGGCGGCGACGCGGAATACCGTCGCGGTCACACACGTAAGGCTCGCAAAATTCAAGATCGTAGTATCGACCCCACAATGCTCCTGCCGTGGAGTCATTGACCAGCTTTATGTCGTGGATGCCGCCGGGGGTGCGGTAACGATGTATGGCGAGACCCGACAGCTTGTAGCGGTCAAACCATCTCATTGCCGAGTGTATGGCTCGCTTCACGCGGTCATCAGGATCAGGCAATCCCATGAGCAGCCTCACTATCGAGGCGCTTTCCGGAGCGCAGTACGATGGAAGTTCATAAGCTCGTGCCGGAGCGGGGGCGTAGGTGTCACGCTCATGCTGCTGGCACCACACTGTCGGCTCGCCGTCGACCATGATCTGAGTGGCGAGAATGCATTCCACACCACGGTCAAAAGCCTTGGCGGCACGCTTCCTGAGCTTTCCGTCGGTGAGGTTGCCGTCATACGGAGTTACGCGGTCCGATATGTCACGCAGCATATTCATGGTGTTGACCATCGCGTCATCATTGTAGGTGATATGCACCTGATAGCCACGAGGATTGGGCCAGAACTGCGGCCAGCCCCCATTCTCGTATTGTCCCGAAAGAAGATACTCCACCGCCCGGCGGAATGCGTCGCGATACCTCTTGTCGCCGGTCGCCTGATACATTCGGGCGAGGAATGTCATCTGCATATTGGTAGCGCCATTGTCGGTGGTCGAGTCGTCTATGCGGCTTTTCTGTGACAGCACCTTGTCAAGCTGCTCCTGTGTCATCGGAGCGCACATATCGATATTCTTAGCCCATCCTCCGGTCACCCTCTGATAAGCAAGAACCTGATCGGCTATTCTTGCCGCTTCATCTGATTTTAAGAATGTGACCGAGGTCTCTTTAAGCATATTGCGGCGAAATTGCTTCCGTGGCTGGGCATGGATGCCATCCGCCGAGATTGCCACACACATCATCGTGGCACACAAAATTGACAAAATCTTTTTCTTCATGATAATATATACTGGTTCCGCAAAGATACGAATAAGTCGAGAGCAAAGCCAAATTTATTTGAGCTTTGCCGAGCGAAAGTATCTTGGGCGAAGCCAACGATACGAATAAGTCGAGAGCAAAGCCAAATTTATTTGAGCTTTGCCGAGCGAAAG
>JAMPGZ010000016.1:0-3529 GCA_023663655.1 Lachnospiraceae bacterium | reverse complement strand
CGATACGAATAAGTCGAGAGCAAAGCCAAATTTATTTGAGCTTTGCCGAGCGAAATGATGTTGTGTTCCCCCCTGATTAACGGAAATTGTTGGAGCGGTACAGCAGCGATGTTGTGGTTAACAGAATCCGAATGGATTCATCTTTGGGTAGCCGTACGCCGAGCCATAGGCGTCATCGGCTTGCCGCTCTGCCTCGCAGAGATACGTACGGAAAGCTCAAGTTGATGAATCTGAAAGATTCATCTTTTCGAGACACCATCTAAAATATAGATGAATCTTCCAGATTCGATAACCATATCCTGCGTCTTTCCTTGGGCGTAGCCAACGATACCGATTTCTCAAAAAAAAACGGGACTTATAGCCGTGAAACGGCAAAATAATTTAAGCACCGCCACGAGGCGATAGCCGAGGTGCGGTGTAAGGTGAGCCAAATGAACGGGCATCGAAGATGTCCTCTAACTCAACATCCTGTCCATTTATGCCGATATAAAAGAATCACGCCCGAGATGATCAGTCCCGGGCGTTAGAATAACAAAATAACAGTATGGCAGAATCTTAGTAATTTTTCTTTTCTCTTTCAAACCATCCGTGCTCTTTTCCGCACACGGGGCATTTCTTGGGAGCGGATTTGCCTTTATGCACATATCCGCAGTTGCGGCATTGCCATTCGATATCTTCAGCCGACTTGAATTCGGTGTCGGTCTCAAGACGTCCCACAAGCTTGAGATAGCGCTGTTCATGCACTACTTCCACGCTCGCGATGAGTTTGAACAATGTTGCGATGTGGGGGAATCCTTCATCGGCGGCAGTCTGGGCGAAGTTGGAGTAGAGGTCGCTCCATTCTTCATGTTCGCCTGCGGCGGCTTCCTTCAGGTTGGTGAGAGTGTCGCCCACTACTCCGGCAGGATATGCAGCCTTGATTTCCACCATTCCTCCTTCAAGAAGGTTGAAAAACTGGGTCGCATGGCTCAATTCCTGATCGGCAGTCTCCATAAATATGGCGGCAATCTGTTCATATCCCTCCTCTTTAGCCTTTTGGGCAAAGAGGGTATAGCGGGCTCTTGCCTGGCTTTCTCCTGCAAATGAAGCGAGCAGATTGTGCTCGGTACGGGTTCCTTTTATACTTTTCTTAGTCATATTGTCGATTATTAATTTACACATCATCATAACATCACCTGCTCCTGAATTGTTCATGGAATTGGCGAAAAATTATTAGATAATTTAATCTTTTGTAAAAATTGATATCGGTATAGAATATATTTATAGTTAAAAATTAGGGTTAATTGCGAAATATATGTAAAGTCACGAGTATTATTTTGAGAAATTGGGGATTTTTGATTTGATTTGAGAATCAGAGGATTGGAGATTTGCTGATTTCTAACGATTTGGGCGAATTTGCCTATTTTTTCTCAATCAGTACACAATTTGTACGATTCGTTTGTTAATAAGTGTATAGGGCGATTTTTGCATAAGTGGATAGCGCATTAACTTTGCGCTCAAACACATAATCATAGCAATATGGCAAAAGTCGAAACAAAGAATAAGCAGAACCCCAAACTCGTGCAGACTGTCCTCAAAGATGGCCGTGCGAGCCTTGCGTTGGAGTATTATCTCGGACGCACTGAAACCCCGGTCATTGACGATGCGGGCAACCCTGTCATATATACGGACGGGGCTATGGCCGGTAAGCCTAAATACAAAATCAAACACAACCGCCGCCGTGAGAATCTGAATCTATATATCTGGCTCTCTCCAAAGACAACACAGGAGCGGACTCAGAACCGCAATACTCTTGCCCTCGCTGAAAAGATACGCTTCGAGCGGGAGCAGGAGTTTCTTGAAGACCGTGAGGGCTACCGTCTGAAAAAGGACAAGGAAGTGGATTTGCTGCGTTACTTCCGCAAGCATCGAGATGATGAGATATATGCCCGCCCGACACGGGTTGGATTGGGTACGGCTTACCGCCGCTTCATAGCCTTCCTTGATTCAATCCAGAAGTACAAGCGTTACACCGAGTTCCTGAGAATGGACTTGCTGACAGCCGACATGATAACAGGATACATAGAGTATCTGAAAAAGGTATCGGTCGGGGAAGGCGGCATCAGATGCTTCGGTCTTTTCAAAAAGGTTGTCACATCGGCCTATGAGGAAGGGCTGATGAAGAAGAATCCATGCAAGGGGATTGTTTTCCGCCGTGATGCGAGGCTCATAAAGAAACCTATATTGTCAATGGACGAGATCCGGAAACTTGCGGAAACGCCGTTCACTTGGAGCTGCCCCGATGTAAAACGTGGCTTCCTTTTCAGCCTGTACACAGGCATAAGGTGGTGCGATTTGAAGAAACTCACATTTGAGAATGTGGACTTCGCCAACGGTGTGATGAGATTTGAGCAATGCAAAGTCGCCGGACGAAGCAAGGCGTGCGGTGTCGTCACCCCTCTCAGCCCGATGTTGATAAGCCTCATCGGAAAACCGGAAAGCAAGAGCAATCCCAAGCAACCCATCTTCAACCTGCCCAAATGGGACACTGGACTGATCCAGTTGAAAAAGTGGGTAAAGGCCGCTGAGATCGGAAAGAATATCACATGGCATTGTGCCCGTCATTCATTCGCGGTGAATATCCTTAATGCCGGAGCGAACATCAAGACGGTACAGTCGCTTATGGGTCATGCCGGACTTGAAATGACCGAGCGATACCTGCACGTCGTCGATGAGCTGAAGCATAAGGCAATCAACAGCCTTCCACCCGTAAATTGGGCGCAGGCATAGCCCTTCACACACGGTTTTCATGGCCGTCCTTTCCGAACAACGGGAAGGACGGCTGTTTTTTGACAGACATAGTGACAATTTTACGCCAATCTACTGCCATATCGTGATTTACGCGAACCAAAAGGGGTATAATAAGTGTTAATTTCTTCGATGTCGCAGAAACTCCGTGATTCACGGTAATGCTTAACATAAAACTCACATTAACGATTGTCTGGATTGGACACAGCCGCCAAACGGCGTATTCTCAGGATATACCCTCTGCGATGTCTTTATAAATGGATAATACAAACATTGTGGTACTTTCCGTGGAACAACTGCGGGAGCTTATAGAAACAACAGTCTGCGGATGTATTGAAAAAGTAATAGGAGCGTTTCAGCCAAAACATGATTCAGACTCGGTGGATATAGAAGGAGCGTTGGAATTTCTCAATTCCAACGGCTACCGCATAGCCAAGGGCCAACTGTATAAGGAAACTTCCGCCGGAAACATACCTTACCATAAATTCGGACACAGGCTGCATTTCAAAATATCGGAACTCAGGGACTGGGCGGAACTGCGCCTTGTCAGCGGCAATTCGGTGGGCATATATTCAGGATCCAAAGGGGGAAAACCACAAAGATAATCTTTTTAGAGTCAACGGATAAGCAATGGCACAACATTGGCAAAACAATGGCAGAGGTCTGTCAGAGAATGATATGCCGCACTGATGTTTTATTCCTGTAAAATCGCCCGAAACAAATCAATTTAGTTTTCAACAAT
>JAMPGZ010000015.1 GCA_023663655.1 Lachnospiraceae bacterium | reverse complement strand
ACCCTTTATCTTTCTCAATCATGTGTTTCTGTATATTATCTCTTGGGAAGAGATAGGCAACTATCTTTATCCAAAAAGGGTCAAATGAATGTGGGTATTATTCATAATGACAGAATGTTAGAGCCAGAGCACCACAGCGTTGGCAGCGCCGTAGGCGTGCCGCAAAGGCATTGGTTCATCGCCAGAATGAGGAAAAACAACACCGAAAAAGCATCGGCTCAACAGCTGTCAAAACTCGGATATGAATGCTACGTAGCCACACAGCAGGAAACACGCGTGTGGAAAAACGGGAAAAAAGCCTCCGTGGAACGTGTGGTGATTCCTTCTGTGCTTTTTGTCAAGTCGACCGAAGAGGAACGTCGGCATCTTGTGAATATGCCTTTCATCTCCCGGTTCATGACCAACAATGCCGCAGCCGTCACCGGAGCACACCGCCCTATCGCCACTGTCTCCGACACTGAAATCGAAAAACTGAGATTCATGCTCGGCGCTTCCGACACACCGGTCTCGTTCGTTGAGCGTTTCGTGAAAGGGCAGACAGTGAGAGTGATACGCGGGCCGCTACGCAATCTCGTTGGCGAGATACTCTGCGATGCCGACGGCACAAGCCGCCTGTATGTCAACATCGACATACTCGGATGCGCGTCGCTATTTGTGGACGCCAATGATGTGGAACTATTGAAATAACCACCAGATGACGCATCTTCCCGACATAATAAGCGCTGATAGCATCGACTACGCAAATGCTCCGGAAGTAATCAGCTACCAGCAGTGGCTCGCGAGCATATATCAGAGCGAAGGAGGCTTCAGCTATCCTCGCCCCACCTCTCCCCTATTACGCATTCTGGAAAATGAAGCCCTCCGGTGGCTGCAATCAGTCGAAGAATCGATTGACGGATACCAGCTCGCCGATATCGCGGCGATAATACCGGCATACGATTTCACCTACAGAATATGCCATCACCGCCCGCCACTGCGTTTTCTAAAAGAGACGCGGCTTAAGACAATAAATCGCTGGCTTAAGGGGGATAAAAGCATCACGGTGACGACCGTAGCTCTCATGATTGCTGACCAAATAGACATTGACATAAATTCAATCGACCGCCGATTTGCCCTCTTCTACTTCGACCAACTAAGCAAGTGGACGCGGGAGCTGCAAATACACCGGCGTTTCAGCGGCATCCCTCTATCGGAGGCTTGCAACAGGCTGTGCCGTATGCTAAAGGAAAATCTGTCGGCAAACTTAGGCAGCAGGCAAGACGAAATGAAACGCCAGTGGGTGAACGACTACATCGTAGACGATGTCTCAGCCCTCGATCCCGCCACCCTCGACGCATACACATCACTGATGCTCACCGCCACCACCTACGGTTACCTAACCGAATCACTTTCCAAACCGGCATAACTACATCACAATATATAATCACACATTTTTCTCGTAGCCGAAATCATGTCGGAATCACTGAAACACAAGACATTAAGAGGCACTTTGTGGAGTTCAATTGAACGGTTTTCGGTTCAAGGAGTGATGTTCGTTGTCATGATAATCATGGCACGCATCTTAACTCCTGAAGATTACGGGCTTGTGGGGATGCTCACTATCTTCATCGCCATCTCCCAGTCATTAATCGACAGCGGCTTTTCCCAAGCTCTCATACGTAAGCAAGATCGTTCGGAGGTTGACAATTCAACCGTATTCTATTTCAATATAGCGGTCGGAGTGATACTTTATCTTATCCTTTTCTTTAGTGCCCCACTGATTGCTAAATTCTACAATGAGCCGATTCTCATACCCTTAACGCGAGTAATCTCACTAAGTATACTCATAAATTCATTTGTGGTGGTGCAACGTGCATTGCTCACTGTTAATATTGATTTCAAGACACAAGCAAAAGCATCATTCAGTGCGGCAATAGCTTCAGGAATCGTCGGCATAACTATGGCTTATACAGGCTGGGGAGTGTGGGCAATCGTATGGTACCAGATAACCAATCTTGCTGTAAACGTAGGATTATTGTGGATTTTCTCAAAATGGCGTCCACAACTGGTTTATAGTTGGAAATCTTTCAAAGAGCTGTTTTTCTTTGGATCAAAACTTGCAGCTTCGGGGATTATTGACACTTTATACAATAATATATTCTTAATTGTAATCGGGAAAATATTTAACGCTTCCGACTTAGGATATTATACCAGAGCGCAACAATTTGCAGCATTCCCATCATCCAACCTTACAGGTATTATTCAACGAGTTACGTTCCCTGTATTATGCACTATTCAAGATGACGATGAACGGCTACAGTCTGTCTATCGACGCTTTCTTCGTCTATCTGCCTTTTTAATTTTTCCGTTAATGATAGGATTAGCTGCTGTTGCCAAACCATTAGTTTTATTACTTCTAAAAGAACAGTGGGAATTTGCAGCCACACTCCTATCTATAATATGCTTATCGATGATGTGGTACCCCATACATTCTATAAATCTCAACCTACTCCAAGTAAAAGGACGCAGTGATTTATTCCTCAAATTAGAGATTGTAAAAAAATGTGTTGGCATTGCCATATTATGCTGCACTATACCACTCGGGCTTGTCGCAATGTGCTGGGGAACTGTATTAAGTTCATTAATTTCCTTGATAATAAATACCCATTACACAGGAAAACTGATTCAAGTGGGCTTTCTGAAACAGATGAAGGATCTCTCTCCGTCACTTTTCTATTCCTTCTCAATGGGAGCAATAGTTTTAGGAGCTATACAATTCATCAAAGGTGACGCATTGCAACTTACCATCGGCATAATTCTCGGAATAGTCTATTTCATAGCAATAACATCAATCACCAAGTCAAAAGACCGTCGTGAACTGATTTCATTCATAAAATCAAGATAAGCATCTATTTACAACAATTAAGTTTATGGACAATAAGCAGCAAATTACGGTTACGTCACCGTTACTTCCTCCTTTGGAAGAATTCATCCCATATCTTGAAGACATTTGGAACCGCAAATGGATCACCAATAACGGTCATTACCATCAGGAGCTTGAAAAAGCCCTTTGCGAATACCTCGGAGTAAAATATATTAGTGTATTCACCAACGGAACTTTACCGTTGATAACAGCTTTACAAGCATTGAGAATCACCGGCGAAGTAATCACGACTCCGTACAGTTTCGTTGCCACAACACATTCACTATGGTGGAACGGCATTAAACCTGTGTTTGTTGACGTAGATCCTGCTACAGGCAACCTCGACCCGGCAAAAATAGAGGCGGCAATAACTCCAAAAACAACCGCGATCATGCCCGTACACGTTTATGGCAATCCATGCGATACAGAGGCAATCCAAGCTATCGCCGACAAATACGGGCTCAAAATCATATATGATGCAGCTCATGCGTTCGGAGTAAAAATCAACGGTGAATCAATCTTAAAAGCCGGGGACATCTCCACTCTCTCATTCCATGCTACGAAGACCTACAACACGGTTGAAGGCGGAGCACTCGTATGTCACGATGCAAAAACCAAACAACGCATTGATTATCTTAAAAACTTCGGTTTTGCCGGAGAAACAGAGGTAGTTGCTCCCGGCATCAATTCTAAGATGGACGAAGTGCGCGCAGCCTACGGTCTTCTTAATCTACGCCACGTTGATGCCGCTATCGAAGCACGACACAAAGTCGCTGACCGCTATCGCGAGGCTCTTGCAGGCGTTGAGGGCATCACGATGTTCAATGAACGTCCTGACGTAACTTACAACTACTCATACTTTCCCATCTTCATAGATGCTGAAAAATATGGTATGACACGCGATGAGCTATATTTCAAAATGCGTGAACACAATGTGCTCGGACGCCGCTATTTCTACCCGCTCATCAGCGACTTCTCGACTTACCGCAGCCTCCCCTCCGCAGGCAAAGCCAACCTCCCCATTGCAACCCGCATGGCTGACTCCGTAATATGCCTCCCCATGCACCACAACCTCAGCCCTGCCGATGTGGAAAGAGTAATTAAACTAATAATAGAATAAACACATACATTTACCTAACATTAATAAGATGATAAAACCGTCCGCGATTTCAGAGAAAGTGCAGCCTTCACTTACACGAAAGCTGTTCAACATGGCAAAAGAATATAACGACGTGATTGATTTTACATTGGGCGATCCTGATGTACCAACGCATCAAGCGATAAAAGATGCCGGCTGTGCTGCTATTCAAAGAGGAGACACACGCTATTCTCAAAATGCAGGATTGCTTCCGCTGAGAGAAACAATCAGCCGTTATTATGAAAAACAGGAGGGATTTTACTACAATCCTGCTTCTGAAATAATTGTCACTGTCGGAGCTATGGAGGGTCTTTATCTCTCACTTTTATCACTTATCAATCCTGGCGATGAAATCATAATTCCGGCACCATACTATGTCAATTATGTTCAAATGGTGACTTTATGTTACGGCAAACCGGTCATAGTTGACAATCCTGATGCTGATGAACTTAGTTTTAATGTTAAAGATATAGAAGCTGCAATAACATCCAAAACAAAAGCGATAATAATAAATACACCATCCAATCCATCGGGAAAAATCATTCCTTACGAAAAAATCGAAGCAATCGCCAAATTAGCAAAAGAGCATGATTTAGTCGTAATTTCCGATGAAGTCTATAAATGTTTAATATATGACAATGCCACTTTTAAGAGCATCGTTTCTATTGATGGCATGAGAGAGCGAACTATTTTAGTAAATAGTCTTTCAAAAGAATTTTGCATGACTGGATGGCGCATAGGTTATGTATTGGCACCTGCTGAGATTATCGCAACAATGACAAAATTGCAAGAGAACGTATGCGCCTGTGCTCCGCTACCGTCACAATATGCAGCCATTGAAGCTCTGATTCACGGTTCGGAATATTCACGAAACATGGTGAATATATTTACATCTCGCCGAAACTTGTTATTTAATGAAATTAATAAAATATCAGGTTTGAAATGCTCTACCCCTCAAGCCACATTCTATATGATGATAGATATTTCATCAACAGGCATGGGTTCGGAAGAATTTGCTATTGAACTGCTTAAATACGCACACGTTGCTGTTGTGCCGGGCATAGCTTACGGAAAAAGCTGCGACAAGTACATACGTATAGCGTTCACCCTCAGCGAAGGAAAAATCAAAGAAGGGACTGATCGCATTAACCGTTTCATGAACAAACTGATTAATAAATGAAAAAGATTCTGATGCTTGGTGGATCGCTTTATCAGATATATGCGATCAAAGAGGCCGTGAAACAAGGATATTATGTCATCACTTGTGATTACCTCCCTGAAAATCCGGGACATAAATATGCACACGAATACCATAACGTAAGCACGACTGACAAGGAAGCCGTATTAGAATTGGCAAAAAAGTTGAATGTTGACGGCATAGTTGCCTACGCATCCGATCCAGCGGCTCCGACAGCAGCCTATGTATGTGAAAAATTGGGTTTGCCGACATCTCCTTACGAATCAGTAGAAATTCTATCAAAAAAAGATTTGTTCAGAAAATTCCTGACTGATAATGGATTTAATGTACCAAAAGCCAAGGGCTATACTGATTTCCAACAAGCATGGAATGACCGTGAGTTTTTTAGACTTCCGGTAATGGTAAAGCCAGTTGATTCTTCCGGAAGCAAAGGCATAAACAAACTCACGGATTGGAGTCAACTTGAAAGATATGTTGATGATGCACTTAGTTATTCTCGAGAAAAGCGATTTTTAATAGAAGAATTCATTGAGAAAAAGGGTTATCAAATTTCAGGAGACGCATTCAGTGTCGATGGCAAATTGGTATTTCATTGTCTCGGCAACGAATATTACAGCACAAAGGTTGACAAGGATTTTGCTCCGCTCGGAGAATCTTGGCCTTTCCTCATGGAAAAGCATTACATCATCGACCTTGAAAAGCAATTGCAGCGTCTCATGTTATTGTTAGGGATGAAAAGCAATGCCTACAATGTTGAGGCTATTGTCGGACAAGATGATAAAGTATATCTTCTTGAACTTGGAGCCAGATCCGGAGGTAGCCTTATTCCACAAGTGACAAAGTACGCAACCGGGGTGGATATGGTGGAATATGTGATAAAAGCAGCTATGGGTGCCGACTGTTCCGGATTGAAAATGGCAGAACCTAAAGGTTGTTGGGCAAATTACATGGTTCATGCTAATGAAACCGGAAAATATAGCGGGATATGGTTTGATGAAGAATTCAAACAAAATAATTTCGTGGAATTTGTCACCGAAATCAAGAAAGGTGATTCAGTGCACAAATTCCGTGATGCACAAGACTGCATCGGCGAATTAATCTTGAAATTTGACAATTCTGACCAAATGATGGCAATGCTCACTGACATGGATCGATACGTAAAGGTTATGGTTGAATAATTATCCATTATGACTCCCCTAATAATTAATTATAAGCCTTCAATAGAAGAGCTAAGTGATTTTCTTAAACTTACAGATTTTTCTGGGAATATTCCTTTGGAAGAATATGCTCATAAGGTACTCGAAAAAGCTTCATTTTTAGCCATCACAATGGATAACCACATAATGGGGCTATCAATATTCTATGAAAATAGGGAACAAAAAGATTTTGCATACCTCACATATATTGCACTCAGCCAGGAAATAAGAGGAAACGGTTATGGCAATAAATTAATGAATCGAACTATCGAAACAGTTTTCAACCATGGATTCAAGGCATTTAGACTTGAAGTGAAGCTCAATAACATGGTTGCATTAGGAATGTATAAATCGTTTGGGTTCAAAACAATGGAAACCGACAGCAATTCTATTTCAATTCATATGGAATTATTATCAGATAACTTTTGAATTAGCAACAATGAAAATCCTATATCTTATCAGCTTCTACGACATTAAAGACGGATCAAGTGATGCATTATATTCACAAATAAAAGACCCAGCCAATCCTCATTATTTAGTCATATGCAAATGGTTAAATACAGCTCAAGATGATATCAAAATTTTAGAATATGACGATAAGATAATCGACAATATTATTACACATGAAAAATTCGATTTAATTCACTATTTCAAATCGAGATCGAGCAATATACTAGATTTGGTAGTTAAAAAACTCTGTAAGCATAAAATAAAATTGCCTATCGTTACAACAACGTGCCAAAATCCTTCATTTGGGCCGTATATGCTTAGTCCATATGAAATTAAGAATACCTCACATTTTGTTTTTATAGATAGAACTTCATTTAACGACAGCCTAATAAAATTTATCCCTGACCATAATAAAAGCTTAATATATTTATCTGCTGAAGATACTTTAATCAATCGGACAGAGAATATTAAGCCCAAATTGAAAGGAGGAAAAGACCCTGTCATTTTTGGTCGAGGCTCCACTTTATTGAAATGTCCATCTGATATGTTTGATGTATTTGACGCCATTGATATCCCTAATAAAGAATTACATATTGTGGGTGTTCCATTAGATGGGAATTGGGTACATAAAGAAGCCGAGAAACGTAAAAATGTGAAAATGTTTGGATATTTACCATTTGATGAGTGGTTTAATATATGTAAAACTTTTGATGTGTTTCTTTATCAATTACCTGAATATTGCCATGCATCATTAGATGGCAATCTCGGACTAGCTATGCTAATGAGGATACCTGTCGTCTACTATGGTTGCGAAGCTCCTAAAGAACGGTTTATCAGCGGTGAGAATGGGTTTGTCGCAAATACAAAAGAACAATTTACACGCTATGCAACTGATTTAGGGTTAAATCCTAATTTGAGATTGGCAATTGGCGAAAATGGTCGTAATTCTACAATTAAACAATTTTCTTACAAAAATAGGATTGCTGATTATAATAAAATATATCATAGCATCAAAAAAACGAGGCATAATGGCATTAGAATACCTCTAAAATACTGGTTGACATATCTCCCTAAAAATTGGAGACGTCTTGTGCATGGATTAACAGGATACTACAGAGGTCCCAAATAAAATAATCGGAAATGCTAATAATTATTCTTTGCATTTGGATTATACTTTGGTTTGTTGCTAAAGTATGGGTTCATGATAAATTGTCTAGAATAATAATCATGTTCTATGTTTATTTCATGGGGATAACATTGATAATTTCAATAATAAATCCATTCAATTACTATCCCATAGGCTTACAAACATACTTATTTGTAACTTTAGCATCATTCGGATTTATATTAGGATTCTTATTACTTGGGCATGGTAAAAATTATAAATTTGCACAAACTCAATCTCAAAAGCTGAGTGATATTATAAAACGAATAAGTCAGTCTTGGATCATCGTGCTTCTAGCTTCTATATCTACAGCATTTATGATTCCATTCGATATTTTGGTGCTGACAATGGGGAGTGGGGATCAGATTCAATATGTTATTCAGGAATTATTCGCGGAAAGTTCATCTTACTTCATTTTTTCATATTTCGTTTTCCCTTTAAAAAATCTTTGTAATGTCACACTCTGTTACTGTCTCATAAAATTTAAGCCCAAATATTTATTACTCATAATAATATTCGCAGCTCAAATTATTTCATATTGCATAGTGAGCGGAGCACGAGGTGATATTATTAATTTCGTAATATATTTTCTAATAGTATTCATATCAATAAATCCTTCAAAAAAATTAATAAATTGGACTAAGAAGAAAGTCATGGCATTAACTGCAATGGGGCTATTATGTTACTTCTTCTTGATTGTGATGACCGGGTATCGAGATTCAGGAAAATTTGATGTTTCTTATGAAACAATCTCAGAAGGGACCACTGTTGTAAATGAAATGGTAGTTGCATATTGCATATTACCATACCAGCTTTTAGACATCGCTTTAGAAAATGATTTTTACACCAAATTTGAAGGGCCCTACTATGGTAAAGCAACTTTCGCGGGATATTTTACCTTGATAAAAAACACAACATATAAATTAGGGTTTGAACTAAAGACATATGACAATTGCATAAAATACATGAACGATACGTGGCTCTCAATATCTCCGTCTGAACAACGAAATTTTGCTTATACCGCATCTTTTTTGCATTATATGGATTTTGGAATATTGGGAGTTTTCTTCATCCCTTTGATTTTTGGCATTATTTTCAGAAAACTTATTTTCATGTTCTATCGCCGTGAATCATTTCCTCTTTTTTTATTGGTCTGTATTTGTTTTTTAATGATGAAATCATCTGTGTTTATTTCTGATTTTATCGTGCCATATCAAGCTTTTTATGTTGCTCTATTAATTACATGGCATGTGTATGACAAATATAAAATACATTCCAATTTCAAAGCTAATTTAATCAAAGAACGATATTGTTAGTTTTTAATGTTTTATCTGTATAATACAAGGTTCGTCTCATAATAAATTCTAATTATAAAACTACTCAAATAAATATGGCTACTATTGATATATTGATGGCCACCTTCAATGGAGCTAAATATATTTCAACCCAAATGGACTCCATAATTTCTCAGTCATTTACAGATTGGAGACTTATTATTCACGATGATGGATCTAACGACAACACAATTGACATAATCCATAATTATCTTTCAAAAGATTCGAGAATAATACTAATTGATGATGGAATTAAAGGTCTTGGTCCCGGTCAAAATTTTTGGCATTTACATAAATATATCAATGCTCCATTTATATGCTATTGCGATCAAGACGATTATTGGTTTCCGGATAATTTGCAAAAAAAATATGAGATTATTTCCAAAATGGATAATTCACTTCCTCAAGTGGTATGTTTTAATGGTTATACTTGGTATAGTGATGATAACAATAGAATAGAAAATCTCTGGTCTTTGAAGAATCCGAATTATTCATTTCGATCAATTCTATTTAATAATGGAGGTGTGCAAGGTTGTTCATTAATTATGAATAGCATGCTTATTAGTAAAATTCGGTTCCCTTTGGAGAAAGTATGGCTACATGATCAAATAATCGCATTCTATGCAATGTGTTTTAATTGTCTTCATTTTTCCGATTACCCACTAATGCTGTATCGACAGCATAAGCTAAATGTGTCAGGTCATCTTATTAGAAAACCTCGAGATTTATTCAGCATAACAAGAATTTTCTCAGAGATACCAGTAGTTGATAGAAGAAGTTATGAAGCCATAATTAGTTTTCATATCCTGTGTAAGGATATAATTTCGGAAAAAGATCAAAAACTATTTGATATATTTAAAAAATTCCCTGAAATTCCCCTTTATAAAAGAGTATGTTTAACGATGAGATATAGATTTTCTCTCAATGGCAGTTGCATTAAACTTATCATAAAACAAATTTGCAGAAAATTCATTTCATAGATATGCCCTTATTTTCAGATAAATAACGCAATAAATGTTTATCCTGATTTATATCTTCCATATAAATCAATTATCTAAATATTTGATATGAAATATCTTTTGATAACCGGATCTTATCCGCCAGATATTTGCGGTGTTGGCGATTACACGTCAAAATTAATGGCTAGGGCTTCTGATGATTGGGAATTGTACTATGACACCAATTGGAAGATTTCATCTATAATGAAACATTTGAAAAAGATAAATTCAACAAATAGTGATGTTATCTTCCTTCAATATCCAACACAAGGGTATGGATGGAGTCTTGTACCTCAAATCCTGTGTCTATATTATAGTTTTTTCTCTAAAAAAAAGTTCATAGTTGTTTTGCATGAATTTTCTCAAAGAAAATTTAAGGCTAAATTAGCTACTTCTTTTTTAATGCTTGCGAATAAAATTATATTTACGACTAAATATGAACAGGATTTTTCAAAAAAGAAATTCCCCTGGATTAAAGATAAATGCAGTGTTATAAAAATATTATCAAATATCAATACTCCGAGTCGATTAAATCCATTGAATAAACGTAGCTATGACATATGCTATTTTGGACATTTACGCCCAAATAAAGGACTTGAATGCTTCTTCAAAACTGTTAAAAGATTGCATCCGAAGCCCAATGAATTAAAAATTATAATTATAGGTCAACTGTTGCCTGAATTCTCTAAATATTTCGAAACTTTACAGAATGAATACAGGACCTTGAATATTCGTTATTTCTTAAACCAGAGAGATGTTGAAGTTTCAAATTTGTTGAATAATACTAAAATAGCATATTTGCCATTCCCTGACGGTCTATCGGAGAGAAGAGGATCGTTATTGGCTGCTATTGCCAATGGTTGCATTCCAGTTTCAACAGAAGGTCAGTTTACAACAAAAGAGCTTCGAGATATGTCCATAATTGTTGATGAATATAATTCCCATATTAAAATACAAGAATTACTGGCTACGATGTCGGATGACTCCTATAATTCATTCCAATCGCGAATAAAAGAATACCAAAAAACTCTACCATCAAATTGGGATGAAATCCGATTATCTTACATAAAAGCGACTCAATGATACCCAAGATAATTCATTTGTGCTGGTTGAGCGGTGATCCGTTTCCACCTATGATTGAAAACTGCATCGAGTCGTGGAAGAAGCATCTTCCTGATTATGAAATTATGGTGTGGGATAGGAAGCGGTTTGATATTGAATCTTGCCAATGGGTAAAGCAAGCGTTTGAGAACAAGAAGTATGCTTTCGCTGCTGACTATATACGTTTTTTTGCTCTTTATAACTATGGTGGAATATATCTTGATGCTGATGTAGAAGTGCTCAAGAGTTTTAATCCGTTGCTCACGCGCGAGTATATATTGGGGGAAGAAGCAGGTGGCGATATCGAGGCGGCTGTGGTTGGAGCAGAGAAAGGTGCTACATGGGTGAAAGAATGTCTTGATCATTATGACGACAGAGCATTTATTAAGCCATCTGGAAGTTTTGATATGCGTCCGGTACCGCTATTAGTCAATCGAGTAGCCAAGAAACATGGATTGGAAGTGTTACCATACCAATATTTTTCACCTAAAGATTACAATATCGGCAGGATTGACACGAACGATGACACATATTGCATCCACCACTTCGACGGCAAATGGGTGAAACCCGGAGCTATCGCAACTATAAAACGAAGTATCCATAAGGCGATATACGCCATTCTCGGCAGAAAAGGACACAACCGCTTAGTCCATGCAATCCGCCCTCTTATCGGACATTAAATTGATAAGTTTCTATCGAAAATTTCGACAAAAATAACACAGGAATGTCAGCGAGGAACCCAATTCTGTAATTTCACTGATGAAATCCGATCGAAATGTTTGGTATTATCTGTGACGAGAACCATATCATTGGCTATTGCACAACTGGCAATCAGAAGGTCAAAATCATCGATCAGATTCCCTTCTTTTCTCAATATGGCTTTCTGTCGAGCAAACTCATATATGCTATTGCTCATAGGCACAATCTCAATGTCGGAACAAAAATTTTCCACGATTTTATGAACTTCAACCGGATTATTGCTGCACTCAGCTCCATAAATCAATTCGACGAAAGTTATCTCAGATATACAGCAGTTCTCAATACCGACTTCTCTGATTTTTCGGTCAAGGCAATGCTTTCCTCTCATAAGGAATACACAAATATTTGTATCTAAAAGATATTTAGCCATCGTCAGTCAAATGATATCGGTTCCTTGCTCGATTTTCGATCGTTGATTTTATTGATTATATCCTCGGTGCTATCTCCATCACGCCAAGAACCATAAAATTTTTTCAAGAACTTGTCTGTTTTATCGCTTCCATGCACTTTAGATTTGTCAACAGCCTCGGTGAGAAGCGACTCCGAAAGAAGTGTAATAAGACGTATTTTAACCTCATCGCTTACATTTTTGATGAGATTCCAATAAGTTGAAGTTTCAATAGAATAATGGGTGCTCGTTGCCATAAATATTTGGATTTTATACAAAAATAACATCCTATCTCTTATGAAACAAATAATTCATCCAAAAATATTATAATAATCACCGGATTAAAATGAAATTCTCTGTTTTGATGTCGCTATATTATAAGGAGCGACCTGAATATTTGCGTCAAAGTCTTGACAGCGTTTTCAATCAGTCGGTCATTCCTGATGAAGTTGTGCTTGTGGAAGACGGTCCTTTGACACCTGAACTGGATGCAGTAGTGGAGGAGTATAAAACGAATCACAATGAACTGAAAGTAGTGCCTCTTCCGGTGAATGGCGGTTTAGGAAACGCACTCAATGAGGGATTGAAACACTGCTCGAATGAACTTGTGGCTCGAATGGATACTGATGATATATGTTTCTCAAATCGATTTGAACAACAACTCGAAATTTTCAATAAATATCAAGAAGCAGATGTAGTCAGTGGATGGATTGAGGAATTTGAAAATACTACGAAAAATATAATTTCCACAAGAAAATTACCGGAATTCCCTTATGAAATTTATATATTCGGGAAAAAACGCTGCCCGATAAACCATCCTGCTGCTATGTTCAAGAAAAGCTCAGTGCTTTTTGCCGGTGGTTACAAACACTTCCCTCTATTTGAGGATTATTATCTATGGGTGAGACTTCTATTGAATGGTTCAAAATTTTACAATATTCAAAATAGCATCCTGCTTTTCCGAACCTCACCCGATATGTATAAGCGCAGAGGAGGAATTAAACACGCAGTGAACGAAATAAAATTCCAGAATCTAATCCGAAAATTAGGGTTTATCTCAATATCCCAATTTTGTACAAATATATGTATCAGATTCGCGACAAGAATAATGCCTAATAAACTACGAGAATTTATTTATAAAAAGCTCCTAAGATAACACATTATCCAAATCTCAATATCAACCGACAATCGCATTTGATTATATTTGATTATATTCAAATTAAAAGCTTAACTTAGGGTGATTTTGTCGCAAAATATATGTTTTACAACATAAATGCGGATTTTCAGTTAAAATTTGTTTGTAAAAATTTGCATTTCAATTTCTAATTGATAACTTTGCAACATATTTAAATCAAATCTGACGCTAAGCACATTAACGTCTACATCAATCCTATGAAAGAAGTCAAGGACTGTTCCGCCGGAGCAGTCCTTGATATTTTTAAGGCATAAGATTAATCAAAGCTTATCTGAAAACTTGATGATTGAATTCTGGCTAAAAAATCATTATTATCCGAATAAAATACTGCCATAGAACATTCATAAACTACAGAAATTGTGTAATTTTGCAACAGGCACAAAGAGGTAATTGACATGAAGCATTCAATCATCCATATTTTAGCAATAGCGACACTACTGTCATGCAGCAACCAAGAGTCCAATCAGCAATCGCTCATCGAGGCTTCGCGGCAGGAGCTCGCTACCGCTGTATCGGAACGTGACGAATTGCTTGCTCTTGTAAAAGAAATCGCAACAGCGACCAATCAAGTGAAGCATCTTGAAAATATAATGACGCTCACCGGGAGCCAGTCAAAGGAAAATCCTCCGAGTCACTCGCAGATTTTAGCCGATATCGCGGCTATAAACCAAACTCTCGAAAACCGCAGGAAAGAGTTGGCAGAACTTGAAGAGCGTCTGAAAAAGTCATCGCTGTTCACCGACGACCTGCAAAGCACCATTGAGGCGCTGCGAACACAAATTGATTCACAGACTGAAGAGATATCACACCTTAGGACTCAACTTTCAATCGCAAACAACAGGATATGGCGTCTTACCGACACCGTCGATTCGCTCAACATCACAGTCGCCGAAACAAGCGATGAACTCGACGCGTCAAGAAATGAATCACTAAAGCTGGAAAATGAGCTTAACGCCTGTTTCTATGCCATCGCCACCAAAAAAGAGCTTAAAGAGCACCGCATAATAGAATCCGGATTTCTCCGCAAAACAAAACTTATGGACGGGGATTTTGACAGAGGATTCTTTATAGCAGAGGATAAACGCACTTTAAAATTAATAAAGCTCAACTCCAACAAGGCAAAGATATATACCAATCATCCGTCTGACTCCTACGAACTCATCACAACTGACGGTCAAAAAATGCTGAAAATAAAAAATCCCGAAGAGTTTTGGGATCTGAGCGATTACCTCGTCATTCAAATTGATTGATCGGCACCGGTCTGCTTATTTCATTACCATATATTGCATTTCATTTACAAATTTTCGCATTCTATTAGCACTGTATTCATAGGAATAAAAAGAGAAGGTATATTTGCTATAAATTCACATAGCAATGAGAAAATATATCTTGACCATGCTTTTGTCTACGTGTTGTTTTTCACACGTATTTCCCCAGCCAGCATCGCCTGATGCCCAAGAAAACGCCGAAAACACCACCGTCACAGTGTCGGGAACAGTCACCGACGAGAGCGGTCAGCCATTGATCGGCGCCACCATAAATGTGAAAGGCAACGACAAATTGAATTCCACCACCGACTTGAACGGAAACTTCAGCATCTCCAACATTCCTCAAAACAGCCTTCTGCAAGTCCATTACATAGGTTATCTCACAAAAGAGATCCCCACAGGCACAAAAAGCGATTCTTACGTAATAAGCCTTGCCACCGACGCATCTTTGCTCGACGAAGTTGTGGTGGTAGGATATGCCACACAACGTAAAGTCGACATGACCGGAGCCGTATCGGCAATAAACGCCGATGCATTATCCGACCGACCTATCACCAACGCCACAAATGCCCTTGCCGGACTTGCTCCAGGATTAAGCGTAACCAACTCCGGAGGCAATACACCCGGTTACGAATCACATAGCATAATGGTGAGAGGTCAAGGCACTCTCAACAATTCGGCTCCGCTTGTGGTAATCGACGGAATGACAGGTGTAGCAATCAGCGACATCAATCCTGCCGATATCGAAAACATATCAATCCTAAAGGATGCCGCATCATCATCAATCTACGGCTCCCGTGCCGCCAACGGTGTTATCCTGATCACCACAAAACATGGCGCATCAGGGGCTCCACGCCTCACTTACAACGGCAACATATCATTTGAGACTGTCGCAAAACGGATGAATCTCGTGACAAACTATGCCGATTTCATGGAGATTCAAAACGCCGGTCTCATAGCCAATGGACAGGCACCTCGCTTTTCACAGGGCAAGATCAACGAGTGGAGAAATGACAATGGCAAGAATCCGACCATCTACCCCAACACTGACTGGCAGGACCATATATACCGCAATCCGTCGGTAGTGCAAACCCACAACCTATCCCTCACCGGTGGAGGCAGCCGCGTGCGTTATAACATATCGCTCGGATACATAAATAATCCAGGCATGATTTACTACACTGATTACGAGCGTTACCAACTACGCACCAATCTTGATGTCACAATAAAGCCATGGCTCTCCTTAGGAACAAATGTATTCGGATATATTGACAAGAATAATCCTGCAGCTGAAAATGCGACGGCAGGCGGTGACGTCATCTTTGGCTCAGGTGCGTTCAACACCGTGCCGGGCATGACTCTCTATGATCCGTCAACAGGTCTATATGGAGGCATCCAGAATCCGGAGGAAGAAAATGTGAGCAATTTCAACCCCTATCGCCGGCAATGGTTTTACAAAAAAGAATTTCCTACAAAGACCAGACGCATAGTCACAAAAATATACGCATCGATCAAACCCTTCAGGGGATTTACCCTCAAAGGATCCTTCACCTACAATTATTGGGACCGCCGGGTTGAGCAACATCTCACCGACCGCGATCTATTCAGATTCACATTTGAAGGACCGGTGCTGCTACGAGAGGGTGTCGTGCGCACTTATATCCGGCGATATAATTACGCCAACACATTCCGCTCATCGGAGATTACCGCCGACTATAATTTCAATTTCTCCAAACTCGAGGGCACCATCCTCGCCGGAGCAAGCCAGGAATATGACCGCGACGAAAACGAACATTTCCTGAAATATGACCTCATTGACGATTCTATGACCTCTATAGATGCCGCCACCACCAATGGTCCGATAGGCGGCAATTATACCGAATGGGCGATGCGGTCATATTTCGGCAGGTTAAATCTGAACTGGGACAGCAAGTATATGCTTGAAGTCAACCTGCGTGCCGACGGTTCTTCAAAATTCGCACCCGACTCACGATGGGGCTATTTCCCCTCGGTTTCCGCCGGATGGCGCATAAGCCAAGAACCGTTCATGAACAGCACATCCCCATGGCTAAACGAGCTGAAACTCAGAGCATCCTACGGATCTCTTGGCAACAATGCCACCACCAGCTACTATATGTACCAGTCACTGTTTGCCACAGCCAACTATGTTTTGAACGGCAATATAGCCGGAGGATTCGCCCAAACGATTCTATCCAACCCAAAGTTATCATGGGAAAAAACCTATATGACAAATTTCGGTTTGGACTTCGCCTTTTTCAACAATCGCCTCAATGGTTCAATTGACATCTACAACAAAGACACAAAGGGAATTTTAATCTCATTGCCGGCACCATTGGAACATGGCACCAGCATTGTGCCAAACCAAAATGCCGGAGAAGTCAATAACCGAGGATTTGAATTTGACATAAGCTGGAATGACCGCATCGGAAATGTTGATTATCACATCGGAGCGAATGCAAGTTTCGTCAACAACAAAGTGACTAAATTCCAAGGCGACGTATCTTCAATCGACGGGGTATATAAAATACAGGAAGGAAAGCCGATAAACCAGCTTTATGTCATCACTGTCGACCGGATAGTCAGAGACCAGTCCGATCTTGACTATGTACAATCGCTTGTCGACAAAAATCCCGATTATTTTGCCACCTATCAGCGTCCTGAGCTTGGAGATTTCCTGTTTCGTGATGCTAACGGAGACGGCAAACTTGACACTAAAGACCGTGTGGAAATAGGTCACGGCACATTGCCACGACTGTCTTTCGGATTGAACATAGGAGCTTCATGGCGTGGATTTGACTTCAGCGCCATGTTCCAAGGGGTAGGTAATCATGAGGTATATTACAATAATCAAGCCTTCCGATTCGTGACCGTCATGGGACAATCGCTCAACAAAGACATTACCGACAATGCCTGGACTCCAGAAAATCCCTATAACTCAAAATACCCAATACTCCGCAACAGCTCAAACGGCAAAAACAATATAGCCAGTGACGCATTTGTACACAACGCAGCCTACTTCCGGTGCAAAAACATCCAGCTTGGATATACCGTGCCGCAAAAAATCACACAGAAGATTTTCATTCATAATCTCAAATTGTACACCAGCATCGACAATCTATTCACCATAACGAAATTCCCCGGATTCGATCCGGAAATAGGAGCATCGGTCGGATACCCATCCATACGCCAATATTCAGTAGGAATAAACGTGACATTCTAATCTATCACCTCAATTATTTATGAAGAAGATAAGCTTATTAACGATATCATCACTTTTACTATTCGGCAGTTGCGAATCACTTGATTTCACCCCTGCCGACCAAATGTCTGACACGACATTCTGGAAAACAGAAACACACGCCCGCCAGGCCGCCATCGGTATGTATGCGGCAATGAAAGAGCAATGGTGCTTCGGCATGGAGTTCACATTCGATATGTGCAGCGACATCGCCGATGGCACCACTCCATGGGCCGACATATCCAGAGGCAACTCATTCGCCTCCAATAGCGGCGGAGTGCAAAACCACTGGCAGTACCTGTATGAGCTTGTTCACCGGTGCAACACCGTGATACGCAATGTAGCGACAATGCCAATAAGCCAACAGACAATCGACCAAGTGACAGGAGAAGCGAAATTCCTAAGAGCCATGGCATATTTCAGAATGCTTAACTGCTGGGGAGGTGTGCCATACTACGATGAGACGTGTAACATCAACGAAGAATTTGCCAGTCTTAATTCCCCTCGCAGCACAGCCGAAGAGATACGCAGCCACGTGATCGACGATCTCACAGAGGCTATCGCCAAACTGCCGGTAAAATGGGAGGATGCCGATCTGAGAAGAGCCACAAAAGGAGCTGCCTACGCATTGCGTGGAAAGGTCTATCTCTTCAACCGCCAATGGGAAGAAGCCGCATCCGACTTTGAAGAGATCGTATATGACAAGACCAATAATTACAGCTATTCTCTTCACGACGATTACAACGAACTATTCCGCCTATACAACGGAAAACACAGTCCTGAGATGATTTTCTCCATTCAATCCATCGATGGAAACACAGCGGGCTATGCACTCGACATCGTGTCTTACTTCGGCAATAAATCGACCATGCGACTTATAGCAGGCAATTGCATCGTGCCATCCACCACTCTTGTCGATATGTATGAGAATACCGATGGAAGCCCATTTGACTGGGATGACATTTTCCCCGGATTTAATTCCGGAGACTCACAATTGCGTCGCAAGTACATGAGCGTCGCAATCGACCAGGGAAGCACAACCGTCACAAACACTCTTGAATGCGACACTGCAAAAGTTGCCGATGCTTACCGCCTGCGCGATCCACGCCTATGCCTCAACGTCATCACCCCCTACTCACATTATCTCGGCACCGACGCAGGATCCAACCCCATGGACAAGCAGTTTGTGCTCGCCGACCCTTCGAAAGGAGGAGCGCCAATGGAGGCTAAATCATTCATCCGCAACTCAGAGGGCTGGAACTCTTATTTCTGGCGTAAATGGATCCCAACGGGCAATCTTGACGGATATTGGGGCGAGTACAACCGCACTCCCTACGAGTTTCCATTAATACGTCTTGGCGACGTGATTCTGATGCTTGCCGAGGCATATAACGAAAGCGGAGCCACCGATAAAGCTATATATGAGCTAAACAAGATACGCAACCGCGTAGGGATGCCCGAACTTAACTCAGGAGCTTCATGGCTCGCTGTTTCCAGTAAAGAGGAGATGACAGTGAGAATACAACGCGAGCGAGCATTTGAACTTGCAGGAGAAGGACAGCGATACTGGGATCTAAAGCGATGGGGAATGCTTGAAGACTCATTTAAAAACGCCACTGACATATTTGGCGACCTCATGTACACACGCACTTATCAAAAACGCCATGAATCATGGCCTATCCCACTGGTAGAGATGGAGCGCAACACCAATCTCATCCAAAATGAAGGTTGGTAAAGCCAATCGCAATAATAATATATTCCATTATAAAACAGCCGGAAAGCAATGCTTCCCGGCTGCAGTGTTTTTCAATAGATTTTTATAACCATGAATTATAGATTTTCATACATAACTTCCAACAAATCGTACATATATATTGTAGAGACAAATATCTTTAATGCAATCTTTTAAACCTTAGATAGTGTGACCTATTATCACAAAATTATGTAAATGTGCTTTAGTCGTGGTTCTGAAACATTTCAAACTTAAGCAATGGTATTTATCTGTAATCCTTCAGCATCTCCTGAAGTTTTTGGCGTGCAAAGAAAATGCGGCTCTTAACAGTTCCGAGAGGCAGATTCATCTGCTCTGCTATTTCATTATACTTATATCCTGCTACGTGCATCGAAAACGGGATGCGATATTCATCAGCAAAAGAATTTATCGCAGCACCAATCTCATTTGCAGCTATTGATCCTTCAGGAGTTTCAAAACCTGAGTCTTGAGGAAGATTCAAGTGATAAAGATCTTCAGTCTGATCTATCACAGTTGCCGAGCGCACTACTTTACGATAATTATTTATAAATATATTACGCATTATAGTGAAGACCCACCCCTTGAAATTGGTATTGTCAACATATTTATCTTCATTGTCAAGAGCCTTCAGAGTTGTATCTTGAAGAAGATCGTAAGCATCGTCGCGGTTTGCGGTCAATGTATAAGCAAAATTCAATAGATTACTTTGCAAGTCGAGTAACTTAGTTTGAAATGTTGAAGAAGCCATGATGAATAGTTTTAATCAGTTTATATATTTTTGCAATCGATTCACAAACGTGTTACAAATTGATTACACCACAAAGATACGCATTATTTTTAATATGCAAGCATTTTTGAAACTTTTTCTTATCTATTTTATGTTAATTAACTATAGTTAATACATAATCATCTAATATTTAATTGATTATAAAATTACATGCAAATTACATAGTTGTTACATTAATTTGCACATACTGTGACAGAACGCTTAATCACCTTAAATTGAGCACTTTTTAGCACTGTAACACGGTTTAGACGCATCCGGACTCAAATGCATCCAATCAAATAATCAAAACTCCTAAAGAAAAAACCACCGTGGATGATAAAAATATCATCCACGGTGGCTCACCACAATTATTACCAATTTTCGTTCTTATATATTATCCGAACTTTGAAATTTTACGAAGTGCATTTTCATTCATTATTTTTATGCGTCTGCCATCCACGATAAGGATTTTTTCAGCCACAAATCCCGAAAGGGTTCTGATAGCGTTAGAAGTTGTCATGTTGGACAGATTTGCAAGATCTTCCCGCGCCATATATATTTTCAATGTGGCGTTGTCATCCTCATATCCATAACTGTCGCGCAGCGCAATCAATGCCTCGGCAAGTCGTCCACGGATATGCTTCTGTGTCAGATTCACGATCTTTGTATCGCTACCCCCAAGATTTCTTGACAATTCATGAATAAAAAACCACGCAAGCTTGATATTATTTTGAATCAGATCCTCAACGATAGTCATAGGGATCGAACCGAGAACAGAAGGTTCAAAAGCCGCAGCGGTCGAATTGTAGGACTCCCCTGCGAAATAAGCCCTGTAGCCGAAATACTGCACCGGTCTGATAAGCCTCAGGATTTGTTGGCGACCTCCTATACCGTCCTTGTAAAGCTTCACCTTACCTTTCAACAGACACCATAGATTCTCGGGCATTTCGTCCTCAGCATATATAATCTGATTTTTCTTGAATGTATGCGTTGTGAAATTTTCCACAATACGACGCTTCTCATCTCCGTCAAGAATTGACCAGATGTCAGACAAATCGTCTTGAATTACTTTTTCTAACGTACTTTTTTTAATCATTATATTGTATGCACAACTATGTTTTGTAACATATTTGCAAAATTAGCAATAAAAGATGACATAGCAACATTTAAATAAAAAAAGTATATTTTATAAGCTTTTATTTTTATCTTATTGCTATTTTTCAATCCGAAATTAAAATAATGCATCGCTCAAAACATTTATTTAATTGAAATTATATACCTTTGCACTTTAATCGTAATTCTTCGTCACTATGAACGATAACAAGAAACGCATCTTTGGCATAATCGGAAAGCCACTTACTCACTCATTTTCGCCTGTATATTTCAACCAGAAATTTGAATCGGAAAATATAAATGCCGAATATCTTAAGTTTGAGCTCCCAGACATAGGCGACCTTATGGAAGTCGTATCGGAATATCCCAATCTCTCCGGACTCAACGTCACAATTCCTTACAAGCAACAGGTCATTCCTTATCTCGACGACATCGATGATGATGCAAAAAAGATAGGAGCTGTCAACGTCATCAAAATCACACGAGGAAAAGGCAAGGACCTCAAATTCAAAGGATACAATTCCGATTGCCCGGCATTTGCCAATTCACTCCGCCCATTGCTCACACCCGATTGCAAGAAAGCTCTCATCCTTGGCACCGGAGGAGCGGCAAAAGCTGTCTATCAAGGGCTCATAAACTTGGGAATCGAACCCACCTATGTTTCACGCACGGCCGGTGAGAACCGCATCACATACAACGACCTTAACGAACAGGTTATGTCGACCCACAACATCATCGTCAACTGCACTCCCGTGGGAATGTACCCGCACGAGGATCAATGCCCGTCCATACCTTACGAGCTGCTCACATCGAACCATATATGTTACGATCTCATTTATAATCCTGACACTACATTATTCATGAAAAAAGCCGAAGCTCACGGAGCGACCGTCAAGAACGGACTTGAGATGCTGCTTCTGCAAGCTTTTGAATCATGGCAGATATGGAACTCATAATAAAATCAAACACATAAATACATCTACTAATGTTTAGCGAAAAACGTAGCAGCATGCTACACGGCATTCTGCTTATTGTATTGTTTGCCTGCGCGGCATTTTACATAGGCGACGCACAGGTTTTCAAAGATATCTCTTTGAGCCCTATGATCATAGGCATCATACTCGGTATGCTCTATGCCAACAGTTTGCGCAACCATCTGCCTGAAACATGGGTTCCGGGCATCCAGTTCTGTTCCAAAAAGATACTACGGCTTGGTATCATCCTCTACGGATTCAGGTTGACACTTCAAGACATCGCGGCAGTCGGCACAGCCGGCATACTTGTTGATGCCATTGTGGTAGCAGTAACCATATTAGGGGGCGTGATGATTGGCAAGTGGATGAAAATGGACCGCGACCTTACCCTGCTCACGTCAATCGGTAGCGGTATATGCGGAGCGGCGGCAGTGCTTGGCGCCGAGTCCACAATACAGACAAAGCCATATAAAACCGCTGTAGCAGTGGCAACTGTTGTCATCTTCGGTACCATCTCCATGTTCCTATACCCTATTGCCTACCGCACCGGAATACTCGACTTAGACCCTCAGCTCATGGGAATATACAGTGGCTCAACGCTGCATGAGGTAGCCCACGCTGTTGGAGCCGGAAACGCCATGGGTGGAGAAATAGCCAATGTGGCAATCATCGTAAAGATGATACGTGTGATGATGCTCGTGCCTGTGCTCCTCATCTTAGGATGGTGGGTAGCCACTAAAGCAGAAAAGAAAGAAAGCGAAGGGAAAAAGGCTGGTAAAGTCGCAATTCCCTGGTTTGCCCTTGGCTTCCTTGCTGTGATTGGATTCAACTCGCTTGATCTGCTTCCTGCATCGGTTGTGGATGGCATCAATTATTTCGACACTTTCCTTCTCACAATGGCAATGGCAGCGCTCGGAGCGGAAACCAGCATTGACAAATTCAAGAAAGCAGGTGCTAAGCCGTTTGTGCTCGCACTCATTCTTGACATTTGGCTCATAGGCGGTGGATTCCTGCTCGCCAAATATGTAGCCCCGCTATGCCTATAGAGATTTAAATGAACCGCATCCTCTCTCCCAATGCGTTTTCTCAATCAAATCCCATTATTGCCCGTTGCCGCGATTGTCGTTGTATATGCATTAATAATCAACGGCATTCGCGGCACGACACATTTTAATACCGAAACAAAGCATTCAGCCATAGTCCAAAAAGCACAGGAAAGCACTTCGGGACAAATCCTTACCGTGGAAAACGGCAACGGAGAACTTATCAGGCTTACCATTCCGTCAATTGAGCACAAATTCCATCCGGGCGACAGCATCGAATTCAACGCTCAGCTAAAGAGTCCATCAAGATCAGATCAATTCGAGAATGATTTCGCCTCATTGATGAGAAGAAACGGCATTGCATACATAGCATTCGCGCCTCCCGACAGTGTCACCGTAACCTCAACTTCCACCAATGCGATATGGAAGATAAAACGCCTGCAACCCCTGCTCTCTCAAATACTCGGCAGCACATCCCTCAACGATGACACCTACGAATTTCTTAATGCCGCCATAATCGGCGACACTTCGACCCTTGACCATGACACACGCACGGCATTTTCCAATGCCGGTGTCGCCCACATACTCGCTTTAAGCGGACTCCACACCGGCATCATAGCGGCAATCATCCTGTTGCTGCTTTCACCGCTCAATATTTTTGGTCTACGTAAATTCCGCATAGCCGCATCTATTCTGATATTGTGGATATACGCAACGCTTACCGGACTGTCGCCATCCGTGACCCGTGCGGTGATAATGGCGACCGCAGTCGCCATCGGATATATCATCGGCAGACGCAACTTTGCGTTAAACGCACTCCTGCTCGCCGCAATAATAATACTTTTATCCAATCCCGCACAGATAATGAAGCCCGGCTTCCAAATGTCATTCTGCGCAGCGGCATCCATCATCATCACTCTGCCGGCAATCAATTTAAACCGCAAGCGAAAATTCGCTTATTACATCACATCCTTGATAGCGACCACATTAGCGGCAACCCTATGCACAGGAGTTATCGCTGCGATTCATTTCCACACCCTGCCGGTCTATTTTTTGATTGCCAATATCCCCACAATCGCAATATTACCGTTTATATTAGGAGGCGGGATGCTCCTCATCGCACTCGAATGCCTTTCAATACCATCCGATTGGCTGTGTGGCATCATCGACTTCACTTACAAATCGATGTTTTCATTCATCGAATTCATCTCGCGACTACCCGGAGCTACATTGCAGAGCATACATCTGCATGATTGGGTGCTGATTCCCTACTTCCTGACAGCCGGATTGATAATCTTCGCTCTATATAAAAAGCGCAAACAAGCATATTTGACAGCCTTCATCAGCATAGTTGTCACAATGGTGTGCTTCGGTTGCTCGCAGAAAAAATCCACTCCCAAAGAACACTTCATAACAAAAGCAGCAGGACACACCTGCATCGTTTATCGCAACGGCAACCATGCCTACGTAATAACCAAGGCTCCGGCAACAATCAGAAGAGAAGCTGCTAAAGAGATAGAGCGCCGATACAGCGAATATCTGTCATTACACAGGATAAATGCCATTACAGCAATAGAGAGCTCAATGATGGAATGCGACGGATTAAAATATGACGGACAAAAAATCGAGATACACAATACAAGCTACATAATTGCCGCCGCCGACTCTCTCGCCGCCGACACTGCCGATTACTGCATAATAGCCCGAGGGTTCCGCGGCGACGTGGTGAAACTCGCCGACAAGATCCATGCCGACACATTCTTGCTCGGCAGCGACCTCGACATACGCCGCCACAACCGCTATGCCGACTCATTGACAGTCTGCGAAATCCCATTTAAATCATTAAGACAATTTTAATAATTGCAGTTTGCAATTAAAGAGCATTATAACTACTTTTGCAGGCATCATGGAAGAAGAATTATATTATGACGCGATCGACCTTCTAAAGAAGCTGATCGCCACGCCCTCTATAAGCCGCGATGAGAGTGCTGCCGCCAACATCGTGGAAAATTTTATGCGAAACATCTGCGACAATGTGACTCGAGTCAACAACAATGTCATAGCCTATGCCCCGGAGTATGACGCAACAAAGCCCACACTGCTGCTCAACTCACACATAGACACCGTAAAACCGGCTGCCGGATGGACACGCGACCCATTCTCCCCCACCATCGAGGATGACCGACTCTACGGACTCGGAAGCAATGATGCGGGAGCCTCGTTAGTGTCGCTGATTGCCGCATTCCGCTATCTATGCGACATGGACCGCAGCTACAATCTCATATTTGTAGCTTCAGCCGAAGAAGAGGTAAGCGGCAAAAACGGCATAAGCAGTGTGATCCCTACACTTCCGCACATTGATGTGGCTATCGTCGGGGAACCCACCGGCATGAATCCGGCAATTGCAGAAAAAGGGCTTATGGTGCTTGATGTAGAGGTCGACGGCGTTGCAGGGCACGCAGCCAGAAATGAGGGGGTGAACGCCATCTATGAATCACTCCGTGTGATTGAGGGCTTCCGCAACATGACATTCCCTGACACATCCAAAACTCTCGGACCGATAAAATTGAGCGTGACACAGATTGAAGCCGGAACTCAACACAACGTGGTGCCCGCACTGTGTAAAATGGTAGTTGATGTACGCACAACCGATGCATACTCCAATGAAGAGACTCTGCAAATTATACGCGAGCAGCTTCCTGACTGCCGCATCACGCCACGCTCCACAAGGCTAAATCCATCATCTATAGATCCGGAGCATCCGTTGGTAAAACGTCTCGCTTTTCTCGACCGCACCCCATTCGGCTCCCCCACACTAAGCGATCAGGCTCTCATGAACTGGCAGTCATTGAAGCTTGGTCCCGGAGACTCATCACGCTCACACACCGCCGATGAATACATCGAACTTAAGGAAATACGCGAAGCCATACATCTCTACATAACGCTGCTATCAAATATCAACCTCAAGCAATAATCATGTTATCGTTCATCTTAGGCATCCTTGCAATTCTATCGCCAATAGCGGCTGATGTCGATTCCGTCCGCCCCAAAAGTCGAATCATCATAAGATGTCGGGTATGTAGCACCAGCGGAATGCCGGAGTTTAGAGGTTAATGATATAGATTAACGGGTGGGCGGCTAATCTCTGAGTAATTTTTGCGTAACAATTAGGGAGTGTGGCGGTTGCCGACACAGACCACGGATCAATGCCGTGCAACGGCAAAATAATTATAGCACCGCCACGAGGCGATAGCCGAGGTGCGGTGTAAGGCGAACAAAATGAACGGGCATCGAAGATGTCCTCCAGTCGGTAGGTGGCAAGCTCCTGGGCGCCGGCAAGCTGCACCTCGTCGCCTATCACACCGAGCTGCTGTTGAGCTGAGCAGAGATCCTTGATGCTCTGGATATCCTCTTCACGGGCATCCATGGTGTTACGCATATTGACGGCAAGCTTTGTCTCCGCCTCAATCTGAGCGGAGTAAAGCTGGGTAAAACCGTCCAATGTGCCAAGCCATGAGCTCAAGGTATTGCTTACTGAATCTATGCCAGTGGCTATAGCAGCAAAGTTTATGAAATTTTTGTCCAATTCTGTAGATACACCTACGACATCCTCCATCACTTTGCGAAGTTCTTTGGCATCCACCGTCAGCTTTTTCAAACCGTTTTCACCATCGGCGACATTGAATGATATGGAAATCGCACTGTTGCTTGCCATTTTATTTGCTTTTTACTGCTTTTATTTGTACATTTGAGAAAATTCTAAAAATCGCTGCGTTATGATTATAATCACTACCACTCCTCCGAAAGGCTTCTTTGAATTATTCTGGGAGTTCGCAAAGATTTATCCTTGCTATGCGATATTCTATGTTTTTTGTGTGGTATGCTTCATTGTTTGTACGATAATTATCGTTATCGGCATTAATATAAGGTTTAAAAATATGGATCCTAATAAACCGTGGTTGTGGAGACACATTTGGTGGTGATGATGTTTTCTTAAAGGATTAAAAGGCTCATCATTTCATCTAATTCACTGATTGCGGTTTATTAACTTTTCAAACCTCATACGCTTTTCATCGGCTGACAGCTCAGGCTGTTCTCGCCGATTTTTTTTGTCCTTTTCGTCCCACGGCAACGGCATGAGTCGCTTGGGGGTGAGCTTCCGCTTCACATGGGGCTGGATGCTGATCGCGGCAAGCAACCTCATCCGCTCCCATGAGTCACGGTTCTTTGACTCCGTCATGGATCTCCACGACTTGCAGATGCTCTCAAACTCGTCGTAGTAGCATCCACAGAAATCATCGACCGTCATTCCGACGCAGCCCACCGCCAAGCCCATAAGCTCTAAGATTCCGGCAGGTTTTTTTTTCGCCGTCATCGACGCCATCGCCATCAGACACCGCGCGGCTCCATGCCTCCATGTCGTCGGGCGAGATGCTGTCGGCAAACTCCATCAGCGACATCCCAAACTCCTTGCCCTCACGCTTGGATGCCGACACCACGCAGCACCAAAGATAAGTGCAAAGGTCGGAGAAACTTCCGGGTTTTATCTCGGTAATCTCCTTGCCGGTCTCGCGGCTGAAACGCAGCATAGCATAATCGCTGCTAAATACGTTAAAGTTCACAGCAATCACCTTGTGAGATGATTTTTTTGAGATGTTTCAATATTTTTTGTAATTTTGTAAATTAACCGACGAAACACCTCATAGCCGGAATAACACAAGCATGATTGAAACTAACGATATTCACCAAGACGAAAATCCATCCTACAACTATTCAGGAGACGACATAAAGACTCTTGATTGGCGCGAGCATATACGTCTGCGTCCCGGTATGTACATCGGGAAACTCGGCGACGGGTCACAAAATGACGACGGTATTTACGTGCTGATAAAAGAGGTGCTTGACAACGCCATCGACGAATACATGATGGGATTCGGAAAGCAGATAGATGTCGAGATAACCGAGACATCGGCATCAGTGCGTGACTATGGACGAGGAATCCCCTTGGACAAAGTCGCTGATGTGTCGTCGAAGATGAATACGGGAGCAAAGTATGACTCGAAAGCGTTCAAAAAGTCGGTAGGTCTGAACGGTGTGGGCATAAAAGCGGTCAACGCTCTTTCCACGGAGTTCCGCATTACCAGCACACGCGACGGTCAATCACGTACCATCGAGTTCCGATGCGGCGAGATGGTAAGTGACAGCGGAATTGTGCCAAGCGACGAGCCAAACGGCACGATGGTGTCGTTTCATCCCGACAATTCGATATTCCGCGATTTCCGGTATAACGACGAATATGTGATTCAACTAATCAAAAATTACACATTCCTCAACACCGGCTTGTCGATATATTTCAACGGCAAAAGATACTACTCCCGCAACGGTTTGCTCGATCTTCTCAAAGAAAATCTCACGACCGAACCACTCTACCCCATCATCCACCTTACCGGAGAGGACATCGAGGCGGTAATCACCCACACCAAGCAATTCGGCGAGGAGTACTACTCATTTGTCAACGGTCAGCACACCACTCAGGGCGGAACCCATCTATCGGCATTCCGCGAATCAGTGTCACGCACCATCAAAGAGCATTACGGAAAAAACTTTGAATATTCCGACATACGCGGCGGCATGGTCGCAGCGATATCAATAAAAGTCGAGGAACCGGTATTTGAGTCACAGACCAAGACCAAACTCGGATCACGCGACATGGGTCCCGACGGTCCTACCGTGGCGAAATTCATAGGCGATTTCATAAAGAAAGAGCTTGACAATTACCTGCACAAAGAACCTGAAACCGCCGACATCCTTCTGAAAAAAATCCAGGAGAATGAAAAGGAACGCAAGGCAATGGCAGGCGTCACCAAAGCCATAAGAGAGAAAACAAAAAAACTGGCGATAAACAACAAGAAGCTGCTGGATTGCCGCACCCATCTCAACGACACTAAAGGAGATGAGGATAAAAAGATGGCATCTTCAATATTCATCACCGAGGGTGACTCGGCAGCCGGTTCGATAACAAAGATACGCAACGTCGACACCCAAGCCGTGTTCTCTCTGCGTGGAAAGCCGCTCAACACCTATGGCATGCCGCTGATTGAAGTCTATAAGAACGATGAGTTCTCCTCGCTTCGTTTAGCGCTGAACATTGAGGAAAGCATCGACGATCTTCGCTACAATCAGGTGATCATCGCCACCGATGCCGATGTTGACGGAATGCACATACGCCTTCTGTTGCTCACCTATTTCCTCCAGTTCTGTCCCGACTTGATAAAAAAGGGACACGTGTATGTGCTTCAGACTCCGCTGTTCCGCGTGAGAAACCGAAAGACCACGCGACGTTCGGGAACCGTAAAAAAATCCTCTTCGCAACCAACAGAAGATGTTTATTATTGTTATACTGACGAGGAGCGAATAGATGCGATAAACAAACTGGGCAACAATGCCGAGATCACCCGATTCAAGGGATTGGGTGAGATTTCCCCTGAAGAGTTCCGCGAGTTTATCGGTCCCAACATACGTCTTGACCGCGTGACACTCCGCAAGGAAGATGCCGTAGACGATCTTTTGGAATTCTACATGGGCAAAAACACGGTTGAACGTCAAAATTTTATTATTGACAATCTTGTAATTGAAGATGACTCACAAATCTCTTGAACGCATAGCGCTATACCCGGGAACATTTGACCCGTTCACCATAGGTCACCGTTCGATTGTAGAACGCGGACTGGCTCTTTTCGACAAAATAATAATCGCAGTGGGAATAAACGACGCGAAACGCTGCTATAAGCCCACCGAAACACGCGTGAGACATATCAAAGCGATGATGGCTGATGAACCAAGGGTTGAAGTCACATCATATAACGGACTTACCGTAGATGTGGCAAAAGAATATGGCGCAAATTTCATACTGCGAGGAGTGCGTACAGTTGCCGACTATGAGTATGAACGCAATCTCGCGTATGCCAACAGACAGATCTCAGGCATCGAAACGGTGCTGCTTTACACTCTACCGGAACTGCAATATGTAAGCTCCACAATGGTCCGAGATCTCGACCGTTATGGTTATGACATAAGCCAATTCGTTCCTAATTCCGAACTTTTAAAAGACTGACTATGAAATCGCTCATATCTACAATCACACTACTACTTGTATTTTCATTCAGCGCTTTGTCGCAAGATATCAGGTTCACCCCCGACAGAAAATTGCAATACGCAGAAGCGATAATAGCAAATTATTATGTTGAACCGGTGGACCGTGACACAATAGTCGATGAAGCGATACGAGCTATGCTATTGACACTCGACCCACACTCGGCATATTCAACTCCCGAAGAAACCCGTGAGCTAAACGAACCTCTCAGCGGTAATTTCAGCGGCATCGGCATACAGTTCAATATGGCTACAGACACACTATATGTGATCCAAACCATATCAGGCGGACCATCGGAAAAAGTGGGCATCCTGCCGGGCGACCGCATCATCGAGGTCGATGACACAATCATTGCCGGAGTGAAAATGAAAAACAATGATGTGATGAAGAGGCTTCGCGGTCCAAAAGGCACTACTGTCGATGTAAAAGTAAAGCGTCCCGGAGTGCCAAATCTTATCGATTTCACCATCACACGCGACGACATTCCAATCTATAGCGTGGATGCCGCATATATGGCTGATCCTAAAACCGGATATATCCGCATAAGCCGATTTGCCGAGCAAACACCCGACGAATTCAAGGAGGCTTTGCAAAAATTGCGTGCCAAGGGAATGAAAAACCTCATAGTCGATCTTCAGGACAATGGTGGAGGATATTTAAACGCCGCAAAAGACATCGCTTCAATATTCCTCAACAAGGGCGATCTGATTGTTTATACCGAAGGTCCTAAAACCCCTAACTATACTTATATTGCCGATGGCAATGGCGAATTCCGTGACGGAAAGTTGGTGATTCTCGTTAATCAATATTCGGCTTCCGCAAGCGAAATCCTCTCAGGCGCCATCCAAGATCATGACCGAGGAATTATAGTAGGACGTCGTACTTTTGGCAAAGGATTGGTACAACGCCCGTTCCCGTTCCCCGACGGCTCAATGATACGCCTCACTGTGTCAAAATACTTCACCCCTTCCGGCAGGTCGATCCAGAAACCTTATACTAAAGGACACATTGACAATTACTTGGAAGACATAAAACACCGCTATGATGCCGGAGAGCTCATGCACTCCGACTCGATACATTTTCCCGACTCTCTACAATACAAGACACTGCACGCCGGTCGCACAGTGTATGGCGGAGGTGGCATAATGCCTGACCGATTTGTACCGCTTGATACAATGTGGTACACCCCCTATTACCGCGATATCCTTGCCAAAGGCACACTATATCAATATGTCCTCGGATATCTTGACCAGCACCGTAACGAGATTAAGGCAAACTATCCAAATGAGGATACATTTGCAGAAAAATTCGAGATAACTCCTGAGATGATGCAAGGATTGATTGATCGTGCCACTAAAGCCGACATCATCTACAATGAGGAGCAATATAAGCAGAGTGAATCATTCATGAAAAGAATGGTGAAAGCGCTGCTTGCCCGTGATTTATATGACAACAGTTCTTACTTCAGAATTGTTAATGAAGAGAATGAGGCTTTCAACGAAGCTCTAAAACTAATTAACGATTCAGATGCTTACTCAAAACTATTAAAGAAATGATTGACAACACTATAAATCTTGAAAATTCAGAAAAAGCCGTCTTAGTGGGACTTATAACCCCACAGCAGAATGAGACCAAGGCAAACGAATATCTTGACGAACTTGCGTTTCTCGCCGACACAGCCGGCGCAGTGACGCAAAAACGATTCCTGCAACGCGTGGACTCTCCCAATTCACGCACTTTCGTAGGAAAAGGAAAACTTGAAGAGATAAGACAATATATCGAGGACAACGGCATAGGTCTTGCGATATTTGATGATGACCTTTCATCAAAACAGGTTGTGAATCTTGAACGTGAGCTCAAAGTCAAGATCCTTGACCGCACAAGCCTGATTCTTGACATATTTGCAAAGCGTGCCCAGACAGCCAACGCCAAAACTCAAGTCGAGCTTGCCCAATACCAGTATCTGCTCCCCCGACTCACTCGAATGTGGACCCACCTTGAGCGTCAGCGAGGAGGTATCGGTATGAGGGGTCCGGGTGAAACTCAGATAGAGACCGACCGCCGTATAATTCTTGACAAAATATCTCGACTTAAAGCGGAATTGCAGAGCATCGACAAGCAGAAATCAATACAGCGCAAGAATCGAGGCAAGCTCACCCGTGTGGCTCTTGTCGGATACACCAATGTGGGAAAATCCACCCTGATGAATCTATTAAGCAAGAGCGACGTCTTTGCCGAGAACAAACTTTTTGCCACTCTCGACACTACAGTCCGTAAAGTTATCATTGACAACCTGCCGTTCCTGTTGACCGATACAGTCGGATTTATCCGCAAGCTCCCCACCCATCTCGTAAACTCATTCAAGTCAACACTTGATGAGGTACGCGATGCCGATATTCTGGTTCATGTAGTCGACATAAGCCATCCGCAATTTGAAGAGCAAATAGAAGTTGTCAACAAGACCCTCAACGAAATATGCGGAGAAGACAACGATAAGAAAATGATTATCGTATTCAACAAAATCGACGCATTCACCTACAAGCCCAAAGATGCCGACGACCTCACTCCGGCGACTAAAGAAAATATGTCGCTTGAAGACCTGAAAGCTACCTGGATGGCGAAATTGAACGACAACTGTCTGTTCATCTCAGCAAAAGAGCAGATAAACATCGATGAACTAAAGCAAAAGATATACGAGAAAGCCAAGGAAGTTCACACTGCACGATTTCCATACAACGATTTCCTTTTCCAAAAATATGATGAAGAGGAGCTAAACGCAGATGAATAACCCAACTAAACAAAGCCAATCAACATGAAGTACCGCAATCTGACAATTGAAGAAATAGACACCATGCATCGCAATGGATGTACGGCTTCTGATTGGAATCTCATAAAGGTGAAGGATGGATTCAACGCCTCACACTACGTGAGAACACAATTCTCAGGCAATATAACGCTCGGATTGACCGATGAGCAGGTAATCGGAACAGCAGGAATCATAGCCCCTGCCGGAATATATGATGCTATAATACAGAATTGCTCCGTAGGTGACAATGTGCACATCTCACGGGTCAATCAGGGAATCATAAACTATGACATTGAGCAATGCGCCTACATTGCCGGGGTTGGGTCGATCATTTGCACCGGTTCACGTTCATTCGGCAACGGCACCAAACTTCATGTGCTTAACGAGCAAGGCAACCGTGAGGTGGCGATTTATGACCGGCTTTCGGCTCAAATCGCCTATATGCTCACATTCTATCGCCACGACTCAAAGTTGATTGAGAAACTTGATGCAATGATCGCATCATACGCATTATCCAAAAAATCATCAAGAGGCAGAATAGGAGCATACGCCAAAATCACTAATTTAGGTTCAGCGACAGATGTAAACTTCGGCGAAGAGACACTGACCAAAGGAACATCATTGCTATGGGACGGCACCATTAGCCCACGAGCATTCATGGGGCCCAATGTCATAGCCGAACATTTCATCGTGATGCCCGGCGGAAAAGTCGACAAGAACTCGATCATAAAGAATGTGTTTGTGGGAGAATGTGCAGAACTAAGCAACGGATTTGTTGCCGAAAACTCGCTATTCTTCAGCAACTGCATCATGCACGCCGGAGAAGCCGCAGCAGTATTTGCCGGTCCTCACTGCGTGTCGATGCACAAGTCCACATTACTTATAGGAGGATATTTCTCATTCTTCAATGCCGGATCGGGCACAAACCAGAGCAATCACTATTACCGCACCGGACCGGTGCATCAGGGAATTGCCGGACGAGGATGTAAAACCTCAAGCAACGCATACATATTGTGGCCTGCGCGTTTCGGACAGTTCTCCCTCATAGGTGGAAGCCATTACAAGCATCCCGATACTGTAAAACTGCCCTACTCCTATGTGTTTGAACGCAATGGCAAGACTATGGTTATCCCGGGGGCAAATGTTGTCACCGCAGGAACTATACGCGACATCCTGAAATGGAAGAACCGTGACTCAAGAGCTGCCGACCATAAACGCTACGACCAGATAAATTACTCATCGTTAAGCCCCAAAATCATAAGCCGCATATACCAGGCAATCAGATTTCTTAACGATTATAATGATAATCCGGGAATTACTGATGAATACAATTTCACCATCAATCCCGACTATATAAGCCGAGGCAAACAATACTACGCGCTTGCTGTCGACTTCTTCTTCGGATCAGTGATTTCGTCACGTCTGCTCGAAATAAAACTTGACAAATCCCTTCCTTTAGGAGAACAACTCATGCCGGCACGTGCCGATGATGTAGAATCATGGGCGGATATGGCAGGATTGATTATACCAATGTCAAGGGTAGACAATATGATCGCCCGCATAAAATCGGATGAAATAAATTCTCTCGATCTTCTGCAACAGGCATTTGAAGAAGAGAATAAGGCATATCCTGAATATGTGTGGAAATTCGTTGTCGACAATTTCAAGGCTTGCTACGGACAATCGATCGAAAACGTCACACCTGATGACATAACTTCCATAATACACCGCTGGGAAGAAAGCGTCATGTCGCTTGAAATGCTGCGCAGACAGGATGCTCAGAAAGACTTTGCCGAATTTACAAAAATAAGCTACGGCATCGACGGCGATGAAAATATAAGAAATGCCGATTATGACGCTGTCAGAGGTCTTCCTGAAAAAAATGACCAGCTATTTGATTTCATCGACCACTACCATTCCATTTCCAAAAACGGATATGAAGCGATAGCCCGCATGAAAGAGATTATGGGATAATGATTTTTTATTAATTGCATATTGCCATAATATCTGTTTTTATCGTAATTTTGCAACATCTAAGATGTATATAGTATGAGACATATTCTAATTTCAGCCGCCATATTAGGCACATTAGCAGCCTGTAACTCCGAAAAATCATGGGAGATAAAAGGCAAAATAGACAACGCCGCCGAATCCAAAATGCTTGTACAAGCATCGGAAAACGGACGTTGGTACACTCTTGACACTGTTGAAGTAAAATCTGACGGAACTTTTGCCTATAAGCATAGTCCGTCGGGCTATCCTGACATATACCGTCTTACCTTCGACGGGAAGTCAATATATTTCCCGATCGACAGCATCGAGTCGGTAACTGTTGAATCAGATGCCAAATCATTTGATTCCGAATACAAACTTTCAGGTTCTTCGGCAGCAGAAATGCTGATGAATGTGGACCGCCTGATAATGAGCAAAGCTAAATCGGGAAATACAAAATCAGACTCGCTGCTTAAACGCGAACTGGGAGGAATGATTATTGGCGATCCCTCAGGCATCGTATCCTACTACATAATCAACCGCCAGTTGAACGGCAAACGCTTATTTGACCCGTCAAATAAAAGCGACAACCGCATAATTGGCGCCGTAGCCAACGCTTTCAGCGAAAAACGTCCGTCCGACCCCCGCACAGGGTATCTCACAGGGATATATCTCTCAAACAAGAGCAAAGGTGTGCCCACTGATACCATCGTAGCAACCACAATGTCATATTTCGATCTTGATCTGAGCGATAACAAGGGAGTGGAACATAAACTTTCGGATGTAGTCAACGGAAACAAAGTGGTGATACTAAATTTCACATCCTATCAATCTGACGGTTCCACGGCATTAAATGTGCTGCTCGCCGACACATATAAGAAATATCACAACCAAGGAGTTGAAATATATCAGGTATCGATGGACAATGACGAGTTCCAGTGGAAACAATCAGCTAAAAATCTTCCTTGGGTGACAGTCTACAATCCACCGACACAGGGATTCACTCTCGCCAACAAATACAATATTATGGGACTCCCCACAACCTATCTGTTCTCCAACGGTGAATTGGTAGAGCGAGTGGAAGACCTCACCAAGCTCGACAGTCAGGTAGCACGCTACCTCTAACGGTCGGTACCGTCAGCATTAAAATTACGCCGGGCAAACTCAACGCCCTGCCACAAATACAACAACGCCTTGTCGACACGGCATCTCCCATGCTTGTGCTCGCGCAAGGCGTTGACTATTATCCTCGGCAACCACGAATGACGGTGCTTCATGTAAATAAACACCCCCTTTGACCGTTCAACACCGGCCGACAGGTTCTTACACGCACCGGTGGTCACCCCTTCATGAATAGCGATTACTTCCGGGAAAAAACGGCATTTCAGCCCCTTTTTCATCGCGGTGAAATAGAACATCTCCCCTTCTCCCGCCAAGACTTCACCCGTGTCTGAACCGAGACCGATCTTAGGACTAAAGAATATCTTCCCCTTAACCGATTCGCGGCGAAAAGCCATCTCGACTTCTGTCACATAAAAATACCTCGGTGCCCGACTAAGGTCATATTCATGGTCGGCGTAACGCTTACCATCGGGGGATTCGATTTTGAACAAAGCCAAGTCAATCTCGGGATTCCGTTCAAAAGCCGCTGTTACACGACGCAACATCTGAGGAGTGTATATCAAATCATCGTCAGCCACCAAGCATATATCACCCTCAGCTTTAGAGAGGGCATAGTTACGATTCACAGAAAGCCCCTTTGATTCATGGGGAAATACTGAAATGTCATGACGTTTAAGCGACGCCGGGATTTCGGCTTTGCCGGGCATCTGCCATGACACAATATATCTCACGCCATCAATCTCCGGCAGATTCATCCGTGCCACACGTTCTATCCCATCCACATAAATGGTGGAAATCAAGACATCAAGTATCATAAAATGAAAAATTATGGTACAATATAAACGCTTGGAGGTTCGTTTTATTACAGAACATCAACTTAAAATAGAGATGACACCGCCGAAAGTATCAATTATCGTAGCGACATATAATCAGGAGGGAACCATAGCACGCACTCTTGACTCCATTCTGGCCCAGGAAGGAGATTTCGACTATGAAATTATCATCGGAGAGGACTGCTCGACCGACCGCACCGCAGAAATATGCAAGGAGTACGCCACAAAATATCCGCAGAAAATCAAGCTCCTGCTGAACAATCCAAACAAAGGGTTGCTCGATAATTATTTCGATTGCATACTTGCAGCCACCGGCGACTATATAGCCGATTGCGCCGGCGACGACTGCTGGATTGACAACAGGAAGCTCGACAAACAGTGCCGCATTCTTGACTCCGACAATTCCATCGTGATGGTACATACCGGGTGGAATTATTACAACGAATCGACCGGAGCGACAACTCCCTTTCAGCTCAACAAGTCAAAATATCACCAACCGGTCATGGAAAAAGGCACGTTGTTTCTTCCAGTGCTACGCCGTGACGACGCTCCGATAGTCCATCTATGCACGGCAATGTATCGCCGTGAATCATTCATGAAAATATACGCAGAGGATCATCATCTGTTCAGAGGGAAAGAGTTCACCTGCGAGGATCTTCAGGTTATAACCGCTCTTTCGCGAGAAGGACGCATAGCATATATACCCGACATCACACTCAACTACAGTATTAGCGACCATTCAATCTCCTCTCCGAAAGATGCGGCAAAGACATTTGATTATTATCTTGGCACATTGAGGCTCACACGTTACATACAACAGAAATACCATGTTTCCGACAAAGAGTTGAACAACTATTACCGAACCGACATACATTACATAATAACCCGCGCCTTCAACTCTGGCGACTGGCAGCGTTGCATCATCGGCAAAAATCTCGCCAAAGAATATGGCATAACGCTAAAAACCAAAAGCCGCATTCTCACAGCAATAAGTTCAATAGCAATCATACGGGATATAGCTCTTAATTTAAAACGTGCCCTATCCTAACCTATCACTGCATGACAACACCGTCCCAACTTATAAGCATTGTGATTCCGGTGTACAACCGGGCACACATTATCGAGCGTACACTTGATTCAATATACAATCAGGACACACGCCCCATAAACTTGATTTTGGTTGACAATAATTCATCCGACAATTCACTCGAGGTGATAAGCCGATGGAAAGAGCGGCATCATTCTAAAGATTTTGACATAACCATCACTTCAGAAAACACAATACAAAGCGCGTCGGCGGCACGCAATAAGGGACTGTCGCTTGTGAAAACTCCCTACGTGATGTTCTTTGATTCCGACGACATAATGCGACCAAACCACATAAGCCGTGCCGCCCGGGCATTTAATGACGATCCGGAACTTGACATAGCCGGCTGGGATGTGATGTTTCATACCTTAGATGGATCCACATCGATAAGACCGTTTGCCGACAAAGACATAGTTTTCCGGCACACATTCAATGCCACATTAGCCACCCAACGCTATGCCGCGAGCACCTCTCTGATAAGAGCCGCCGGAGGCTGGAATCCAACTGTGCTCGGCTGGGACGACTACGAGCTTGGAATGAGGCTTCTCGGGAAAAATCCCAAGCTCATGCGTCTCGGCGATGAAATCACGGTCGATGTCATGGAATCGAAAGAATCGATAACAGGCACCGATTATTCATCACGCTCGACACAATGGGAATACGCGCTTGATATCGCGGAAAAACATTTCAGGAAGAATAATTGGAATATAAGTTGGATCAATCTGCGACGCGTGATACTTGCCGCATTATATGCCCGCGAACATTCCCCCGAATCATCACGACTGCTCAAAGAGACATTGACCCACGAGCCACTGCCACTCAAAAGAGCATTATATCGGCTCGCATATACCTATACAAAACTTGGAGGTCGAGGAATACACCTATTAGTAAGGGGATTTTTATAAAAATGTTTAAAAACAGATTCCCAAATTCTTTTTATCGCCAAAAATTCACTACCTTTGTAGTGTAATTAACAACGAAATTTAGAGATAAGGGTCTCGCCAGCAGGTCGAGATTCTTTAATTTTTTAGTCTAACTTAAATACTATATAATCATGGCCATCACTTACATGACTCGTGAAGGGTACAAAAAGAAAATGGATGAAATCGCTTATCTTGAGAATGTTAAGCGTCCCGAGATATCACGTGCCATTGGAGAAGCTCGTGACAAAGGCGACTTGTCGGAAAATGCGGAATACGATGCAGCTAAAGAAGCTCAAGGTATGCTGGAAATGAAAATTTCACAGCTCAAGGATCTTGTGGCAAATGCACGTATAATCGACGACAGCAAACTCAACAACGAAATCGTCCAGATTCTGAATAAAGTTAAAATCAAGAACATCGCCAACGGCATGACTATGGAATATACCATCGTTGCCGACAGCGAAGCCAACCTCAAAGAGAAAAAGCTCGCATCCAGCACTCCTATAGCACAGGGGTTGCTCGGACACAAGCTCGGTGAAGTTGTGGAAATCAAGATTCCTGCCGGAATTGCCAAATTTGAAATCGTAGAAATATCATTCTGACAATGGCTACAATATTCAGCAAAATCGCAGCAGGAGAGATTCCAAGCTATAAAGTTGCGGAAGATGACAAGCATTACGCATTTCTTGACATCAACCCCGTAGCTCCGGGACACACTCTTGTCATTCCCAAAAAAGAAGTGGATTACATATTTGACCTTTCCAACGAGGAATATTGCGATCTACAGCTTTTTGCCAAACGCGTTGCCGCAGCGATGAAACTGTCATTGCCATGCGAAAGGATCGGTGTTGCAGTGATAGGGCTTGAGGTGCCTCACGCCCACATCCATCTTGTGCCCATCAACAAGGAGAGCGACATGAATTTTTTCAAAGACAAGCTCTCTCTTGACAGCAAGGACATGAAGGATATTGCCGATTCAATCGCAGCCAACTTCAAGTAACACCATTTTCCCCTCATCACATAAATCATCTCAGCCTGGAATTTATGAATAATTTCATACTAATATATAGGCAGAGATGATTTTTTTATCGCTATAAGCGTACATTTACAAAATTTTGACTATATTTGGAGAATTGAAATATAGATGTTGCAAAAAGAATTGTTTTGCAGCTCACTTAACAGAATAACCTTATGGAATTACGTGACCTTTCCCTGCCGGAGGAAAACACCGAAAGGGATATCTTGAATGGTGGAGAGGAATCTCCCACAGAAATTGCAGAAAATGCAACGGTGGAAGCTATGGATGCCGATGAAAAACAGAGCAATGAGCCAAATGACAAAAAACATTTGACAAAAGAAGAAATTATTGCCACCTTGAAAGAATTGAATCAAAAAGATGGCAGCGAAATATCTCGGGATGAAATCGCTCATCTCAAACAAGCGTTTTTCTCTATCCGCAAAAACGAACTTGCGGTAGAAAAACAAGCGTTTCTTGATAAAGGAAACGAGGAGGCTGCATTTGCGCCAATGCCCGATGAAGCCGAGGAGCAATTCCAGTCAATAATGAAAGAGCTGAAAGAGAAGAAAGCGGCTTACATAGCTGAAGTGGAAGCTCAAAAACAAGCTAATCTGGCAAAGAAACTCGAAATAATCGATGAACTTGGAAAACTTGCCGAAGACACTGACAACGTAAACCGCACATTCCCGCGTTTCCGAGAGCTCACACAAGAATTTAAAAATGCCGGCGAAGTTCCGCCTACCGAAACTACCGATATCTACCGCAACTATTCGGCAGCTGTAGAACGATTCTATGACCGCTTGAAAATCAACAAGGATCTCCGCGACTATGATTTCAAGAAGAATCTTGAGCAAAAGCAGCTTCTCATTGATGAAGCTGAAAAACTTGCCGGAGAAAACGATGTGATCCTGGCGTTCCGACGCTTGCAGGAACTCCATGACAAGTGGCGCGAAACCGGCCCTGTGGCAAAAGAAATAAGGGAAAGCATCTGGGAAAAGTTCAAAGACGCATCAGCGCTGATCAATAAACGCTATCAGGACTTCTTTGAACAGCGCAAAGCACGCGAACGCGAGAATGAAGAAAAGAAAACCGAAATATGCGAACGTGTTGAGGCTCTCGATTTTTCATCATTGAAAAACTATGCCGCTTGGGAAGAAATGACAAAGACAATCCTGGAGGCGCAACAAGATTGGAAAAAGCTCGGATTCGCATCTAAAAAAGTAAACAACACCCTGTTTGCACGTTTCCGTGAGACCTGCGACAAATTCTTCGCGGCTAAAGCTGAATTTTTCAAAAACATAAGAGAGAATCACTCAGCCAACCTCGATAAGAAAATAGCGCTTTGTGAGAAGGCTGAAGCTCTCAAAGAGAGCACCGACTGGAAAAATACGGCTGACAAACTTGTAGGACTCCAGAAAGAATGGAAAACAATAGGCTCTGTCGACAAGAAACACAGCGACGCGGTGTGGGAACGCTTCCAGCAAGCCTGCGACTATTTCTTTGACCGCCGAAAGAAAGCCACTTCAAGCACGCGCAAAGCCGAGCAGCAGAATCTCAAAGAGAAAAACAGCGTGATCGAAGGACTTAAAAACATTCCGCTCGACACTCCACGCGAAGAGGCTGTAAAGCTCATCAAAGACGCAATGGCTAAATGGCAGCAGATAGGACACGTTCCGTTCAAGGACAAGGACAAAGTCTACAATGCATATCGCGAAATCGTCGACAAGCTCTATGACCATTTCGATGTCAAAGAGACCCGTGCCAATATGGCTAATTTCGCCAACGACATTAACGCCATAGCCAACGATGAGAATAAACTTTATCGTGAACGCGAACGTCTTGCCCGCGCTTGTGAACAGAAACGAAGCGAATTGAAGACCTACGAAAACAATCTCGGATTCTTCAACATCACGTCCAAGGGCGGAAACTCACTGCTCAAAGACACTGAACGTCGTATGCAGCGCATCAAAGAAGACATCGCAGCTTTGGAAAACAAAATAAAGCTTATCGACAGCAAGCTATAATCCGGATAAACCGGCAACCATACACTAAAACAAAAAAACTTCAAGATACCGCGCTTTCGCAGTATCACTGATTAAGCCTTATAACTTTCACTTGCTCCCGGGAGACACACACTCACACTCCCGAGGGCAAGCGAAATATTTAGAGGCAGTTCAATAACCATCCATTTTATAAATTAACCATACATTGCAAGGTAAAGGCAGATACGGGAAATATCTTCACGCGGCAGAAACGCTTGTCGGGTTTTTCATGGTCAACCTGGCATTCCTCATCGCAAGCTTATCTGACGAATTCGTGGTAGGATTCAGGTGGAAAGTGACATGGCTCATTGTCAACATCTCTTTTTTGCCTGTAGCCTATATACGTTCCAATCTCAACCAAACCCGTGCCACACATCTCGACATAATCGTGAAGCACGCGTTTGAAGCCGCATTCATTCATGCCCTGTTCTTTTTTTCAATACTGGCGTTCCTTGACTCATGGGTACATAATATGTCATTCTACCTATGGTTCTATGCGCTGCTGTTCGCATTATTGCCTATTGGCTGGATCTCAACAAGACTATGCACCAAGCACCTGCGGAAGAAAGGAATCAATTACACCAGGGCGATAATAATAGGCAATGGCGAAACAGCCATACGTCTTCAGGAAGAGATGCTATCCGACCCGGGATACGGCTACAGAGTGCTTGGCACATTCGCGCCGTCGCAAGGCATAATTCCTGACAGCAACTACATGGGCACACTGGACACTCTCGAAAAATTTGTAATCGACAATAATGTCGATGAGATCTACTATGCCATCTCAGGAGAGGATGCCGACACTTTCCGCAAAGTCGTGAAAATAGCCGACGATTCTGTCGTGCAATTTTACTACGTGCCTCAGGTAAGCCCCTACGTGACAAGAGTTGGTGAATTATCCAACATAGGGCGTGTGCCGATACTGTCAATACGGAAAAATCCGCTCAAAAACCCGATAAACCGTGTATTGAAGCGCGGATTCGATCTATTGTTTTCAACCGCATTCTTGATTGTGTCGCCACTCATTTTCATCCCCATCATAATTGCGGTGAAAATCTCCTCGCCGGGACCTATATTTTTCAAGCAGAAACGCACCGGCTACCTTGGACGCGAATTCTACTGCTACAAGTTCCGCACCATGAAGGTCAATGATTCAAGCGACAGCAAGCAAGCCACACGCAACGACTCCCGCATAACAAAAGTCGGGAAATTCCTGCGTCACACAAGCATGGACGAATTGCCCCAATTCATCAATGTGTGGCTCGGCGATATGTCGGTAGTGGGTCCACGACCTCACATGATCAAACAGACGACCGATTACACAAAATTGATCGACAAGTATATGGTGCGCCACTTGATTAAACCCGGCATCACCGGATGGGCTCAAATCACAGGATATCGCGGACAGACCGATGAACTATGGCAGATGGAAAAGCGTGTCGAATGCGATGTGTGGTACATCGAACACTGGAATTTTTTCCTCGACCTGAAAATCATCGTTCTTACAGTCATAAACGCCATCCGTGGCGAAGAAAACGCATTCTGACCTGTGGAAGATAATTCTTTTATTACCAAAGCAAAAGCCCTGCTTAGAAAATTCTACGGCTACAATGAGTTCCGTCCGGGACAGGAGGAAATAATATCATCAGTAGCATCTCGGCGCGACACGATGGTGTTAATGCCTACCGGAGGTGGAAAATCAATATGCTACCAACTGCCGGCAATCATTGCTGACGGATGCTGCATAGTGGTATCCCCGCTCATCTCGCTGATGAAAGACCAAGTGTCGGCGCTGGAAGCCAACGGCATTCCGGCTGCCGCAGTACACAGCGGAAACACCGACGCGGCAAACCGGCTTGCAATGGAAGAAGCATATCGTGGACACATCAAGCTGCTATATATGTCGCCGGAACGGCTTGTGCTTGAAATGCAGCACAATGATTTCAGCAGATGGACAAGTTTTTTTGCCATCGATGAAGCACATTGCATATCTCAGTGGGGACATGACTTCCGTCCGGAATACGCGGAACTTGGAACCATAAAGATGCACTATCCGTCAATCCCCATCATCGCCCTTACAGCAACTGCCGACAAGCTCACACGCGATGACATAGTAGAAAAACTGCATCTCAAAAATCCGTTCACCTATATCTCATCATTTGACCGCCCCAACATCTCGATCTCCGTAAAGCCCAATCCCGGCAAAAAAGAGAAAATGAGAATGATTGAAAAAATGATCGACCGGCATCCCGACGACAGTGGCATCATCTACTGCCTCAGCCGAAAGGGAGCGGAATCAATGAGCGCCGAGTTGAATATGCGGGGCTACGGAAGCACAGTCTACCACGCAGGACTGTCGCCGGCTGAAAGGGACACTGCACAGAATCTGTTCATCAGCGGCGACATAAAGATTGTATGCGCCACAGTAGCTTTCGGAATGGGAATCGACAAAAGCAACGTGCGATGGGTCATACACAACAATATGCCCAAGAACATCGAAAGCTACTATCAGGAGATAGGCAGGGCTGGGCGCGACGGAGCTCCTGCCGAAACGCTGATGTTCTACTCTTTCGCTGATGTCGCCGCAATTCAAAAATTCATCGAGGAATCAGGAAAACCGGAAATCGACAATGCAAAATTATCCCGGATGAAAGAATTTTGCGAAAGCCACGTGTGCCGTCGTAGAGTGTTGCTGAGCTATTTCAATGAAACTCTTGACCACGATTGCCACAATTGCGACGTGTGCCTCGACCCGCCTGAACGCATTGATGGATCAACCATAGCACAGATGGCATTAAGCGCCATGATACGCACAAATGAAAAAGTGGGCATAACAATGCTCATTGACGTGCTTCGCGGATCGGCGCGATCGGAAATCTTCGAACGCGGATTTGACAAGATAAAAACCTACGGCGTGGGGCGTGACAGATCATTTTCCGAATGGAATTTCTATCTGTCGCAATTGCTGCAGTTAGGCGTGGTAGACATAGCCTATGCCGAAAGCAACCACCTCAAAACCACCCAATTCGGAATGCAAGTGCTACGCGGCGAGGCATCAATCCAACTGGCAAAATACATCCCGACAATCCCGCAGGCAAAATCCACATCCCGGAAAACGGCAAAAGAGCCAAAGACACCGTCCAATCCGGCAGAAAGGCTGTTCATGGCGCTGAAAGAACTGCGGGCAAAAATAGCAAAAGAGGAAAACATCCCTCCCTACCTCGTGTTCTCCGACAAGACACTGCTTGAGATGGTAAAAAACCGTCCTACAACATTGATGCAATTCAATTTGATAAATGGCGTAGGAGAAAAAAAGAGTCTGAAATACTGGTCAAGATTCACCTCAACGATAAAACAATTCATTTAATGACGAAATCCCATGGCACATCCTATTGAATATCTGAAAAAAATTTTCAAGCTCTCGCCCGACAGAATCGAACAGGTAAGCGCCCTGATTGTCGAGAATCACATGCCAAAAGGGAGCTTTATCGAACGCAGTAACCAGCTAATCGAAACTTACTACATAAAAAAAGGAGCTGCACGTGCTTTCTACACCAAAGACGGAAAAGAGCACACAATCGCATTCGCTTTTGAGGACGAATATTTATTGACAAAAGGTTTCGCCGGAAATGAGCCGATACAGATTACAATAACTTTCCTCGAAGATACAAAAATAATCTACATCCCGACCTCCAGGCTCAAAGAAGCCCTCGACAACATCAAAACCGAAAAATCCCCTGAAGCTATCCTATTTTTACACGCCGGACTACAGCAATATATCACATACCTTGAAGAAAGACTCTACGTGTTTCAAAGCATGAATGCCAAAGAGCGATATGAATGGGTCATAAACCGGTATCCCAGATTATTGGAGTATGCCACCGTCACCCAGATAGCATCATTCCTCGGACTGACAAAAGAAACCCTCTACCGCATACGCTCCGGAAAATACCAATAACACAAAGACAACACCTACGAATAACCGCGATACAGGGATCCTTCGGCTCCCTGTACCCGGAAAGATAGTCAGATTGAAAAAAAACCTGAAAGGTTAATCTTTGTGTAGCCGGGGGCGGAGCGTCAGCGACACCCCCGGAAAGATGCGAAAAAATAATCGAATCTGAAAGATTCATCTTGCTACAATTCTCTGAACACAGATTGCAAAACACCTACCGGAGGCACACACCAAATGCCGTGCAATGGCGATACACCCGCCGCCATGAGATGTGGAAAATACCACAAATGTCTGAAAGACAATGCCTACGGATAACCGCGGTACAGGGAGCCGAAGGCGACCTGTGCCCGGAAAGCCACACCCCCAAATGCACTCTGCAAAGAGTGCCCCTAAAAAATGCCCACAGATGCCGTGAAACGGCAATGCAATCATAGCACCGCCACGAGGCGAAGCCGAGGCGCGGTGAAAACCGGCACAACAAACGGGCATCGAAGATGTCCACCAACACACTCAACCCCACCACCCTAAATCCCGAACGGGATTGCACATATAAAAGCAGTAATGCCAACAAAAAAAGCATGGTCAGGCACCTGACCATGCTTTCGTTCTATTTCAATAAAAATCAATCCTGCTGAGCCAACGGCGATGGCACGTTATAAACTCGTGCTGCAAGTTCGCGGTCGAGAGTATAAAGAGCAAGACCGTCATTGCCTATCAGCTTGAGGCGGTCGATAAGGTTACGGGCTGTTTCCTCTTCCTCCACCTGCTCAGATACAAACCAGTCAAGTTTACCACGGGTAGCATAATCATGCTCAGCCTCGGCAAGAGCATAGAGATTGTTGATCATAGCGGTCACCTTCTCTTCGTGAGCCAAAGTTGCCTCAAACGCAGCCAAAGGAGACTCCCAGCTTGTTTCAACAGCAGCGATAGGCTCAAGCATGACACGTCCGCCGCGTGAGTTCAGATAATTGATGAAGATCTCAGCATGAGCCTGCTCCTCTTTAAACTGAATACGGAACCAATTGGCTATACCTGAATTTCCTTCAGCCTCAAAGTGCATAGCCATTGAGAGATAAAGATAACCTGACCAAAATTCAGCATTAATCTGCGCATTTATTGCGTCTTGAAGTTTACCATTAATCATAATACTATTCTTAAATCAATTCATAATTTTCGTAAAGCAAAAGTAGTTGTTTATTCTGAAAGAACAAAAACTTTCCTCTTCAATAGCGCTATTTGACCAAATAAAATATTATATTATTTAAAAAAAATTAAATATATACACAAATATGACATTTATCATATTCTGTACCGACAACCATAAGTAACTTTGCACCTTGAAAAAGTATAGAACCATCAGAACAGAAAGTAAATCATTAATGTATAACAAATTTTTTATGGAATTAAACGTAACGAAGTCTGCCGGAATAATACTGGCATCGGCTTGCGTAATGGCGCTTTCCTCTTGCGGAGGAGGACAAGGTCAGATGATGCAGCAAACAGCTCCGGAAATCAAAACAATGAGTGTAAGCTACGGAGATTCTCAATTAGAGAGTTCGTTTCCTGCAACAATTAAGGGACGCACTGACATCGACATCCGTCCCCAAGTGACAGGGTTCATCACAAAGGTACACGTTGACGAAGGTCAGCAGGTGAAAAAAGGACAGACACTATTCACTCTCGACCAAGTGCAATATCAGGCTGCTGTTGAATCAGCCGAAGCATCAGTGAAAGTTGCCGAGACTGCCGTTTCAAATGCGCAGTTGACTGAAAGCAACAAACGTCAGCTTCTCGAGAAAAATATCATCAGCGACACCGAATGGCAACTTGCGGCAAATGCTCTTGCATCGGCTAAAGCACAGCTCGCACAAGCTAAAGCCAATCTGGTGAATGCCCGCAAAAATCTTGCCTACACCGTGGTCACTTCTCCGAGCGACGGTGTGATCGGTAGCATCCCCAACCGTGAAGGATCGCTCGCTTCTCCCTCATCAGCTCAGGCGCTGACTACCGTAAGCGACAACTCGGAGGTGTATGCCTACTTCTCTTTGAACGAAAAGGACATCCTCAACCTGACTCAGAACGGCAGCAAGTCGCTCAACACATCGGTAAAGGAAATGCCTGAAGTGTCATTGCGTCTTGCCACCGGCGAAATCTATCCCCTCAAGGGAAAGGTTGCCACAGTGTCGGGTGTGATCAACAACACTACTGGAGCTGCAACAGTGCGCGCGCTGTTTGACAACAAGAGCGGTATGCTTCGCAGCGGTTCAACCGGACAGGTGCTCATCCCCAACGACTTCAAGGAAGTTATCATCATCCCGCAAGGAGCTACAAGCGAACTTCAGAACATCCGATTCGCCTATGTGGTAAATGACAGCAACAAGATTGTGGCAACTCCGATACAAGTGTCTAACATCAGCGACGGTAAAAACTTCATCGTCACCTCAGGACTTCAACCCGGTCAGCGCATCGCCATCGAGGGTATCGGAACCACTGTAAGAGACGGTGTCACTATCACTCCGGTCGACGCAGCACAGCCCCAGGCTGAACAGCCTCAGGCAGAAGCGGCAGAAAAATAAACCGACACAGCTTATCAACATATTACATTTCAAGACAATCAAGCTGACATGAAATTAGATACTTTTATTAACCGCCCGGTACTCTCGACGGTTATATCAATCTTTATCGTGTTGCTGGGTTTGATTGGACTAACGTCACTTCCTATCACCCAGTATCCCGATTTGGCTCCGCCTACAATCCGCGTTTCGACCACTTATACCGGTGCCAACGCGCAGGCTGTGCTTAACTCAGTCATCGCTCCTCTTGAGGAATCGATCAACGGTGCCGAAGGCATGACCCACATGGAGTCAACCGCTACCAACACCGGTTCTGCCGACATCACCGTCTACTTCAAGCAGGGCTTCAATGCCGACATGGCTGCCGTCGACGTGCAGAACCGTGTGGCTAAAGCCACCAACCTTCTTCCTTCGGAAGTAACTCAGGTGGGTGTGCTTACCCAAAAACGCCAGACATCCATGCTTATGGGTGTGGCACTGTATTGCGACAACGGCGAATATGACGAGGTGTTCATCGACAACTACATGAAGATCAATGTCATCCCGCAGTTGCAGCGTGTGAACGGTGTGGGTGACGTAATGTCATTCGGTGCCGACTATTCAATGCGTGTATGGCTCAAGCCTGAAGTGATGGCTCAATACAAGCTCATGCCGTCAGATGTATCAGCCGCTCTACGCGAACAAAACGTGGAAGCTGCACCCGGTTCTTTCGGAGAGCAGGGCGACCAGTCATTCCAGTACACTATCAAGTACAAAGGACGCTTGACATCGCCTGAAGAATTCGGCGATATCGTAATCAGCGCCACTCCCGACGGACAGGTACTCCGCCTTAAAGATGTTGCAGAAATAGAGCTTGGAAGAGTGACCTATGGATTCAGCAACGGACTTAACGGCTACCCCGCAACCTCGGCAATGATATTCCAGACCGCAGGATCAAATGCGACCCAGATTATCAAGGACTGCGAAAAAGAGGTAGAACTTTTGTCTAAAGATCTTCCTGCCGGATTGCATTTCGCTATCCCGATGAACAACAACGACTTCCTTGAAGCATCAATCCATGAGGTTATCAAGACCCTTATCGAGGCGTTCATCCTCGTGTTCTTCGTGACCTACGTGTTCCTTCAGGACTTCCGTTCAACCATCATCCCTGCAATCGCCATCCCGGTGGCTCTTATCGGTACATTCTTCGTGATGTACATCATCGGCTTCTCAATCAACCTCATCACCCTTTCAGCTCTTGTGCTTGCTATTGCGATTGTGGTCGATGACGCCATTGTGGTGGTCGAGGCGGTCCATGCCAAACTTGACGTGGGCTATAAGAGCGCCCGCAAGGCTTCTATCGATGCGATGACCGAAATCGGCGGCGCCATCGTCTCCATCACTTTGGTCATGATGCTCGTGTTCATTCCGGTGTCATTCATGCCGGGAACCTCAGGTGTGTTCTATCAGCAGTTCGGTTTGACAATGGCTATCGCCATCGGTCTCTCTGCATTGAACGCGCTTACCCTCTCCCCTGCCCTCTGTGCCGTGTTCCTTAAAGCCCATGACGATGAATCATCGTTGAAAGAACGCATGGGAACAGCTTATTCAGAGGCTGCCAAGACAATGAAAAAACGCTATGCATCGGCATGGAAGCTCAACCTTCCTCCGTTGGTGACATTTGCATTCCTTGCCGCTACCATCACATTCATGGTGCTCGGATGGTATCAGTTCGAGGTTATATGGAAACTCGTGATAGCAGCCATCTGCGCTATCGTAGCAATCATGGGTATATTCAGCGACCGTTTCAAAGCCGGTTTTGAACTCGGCTACTCACGCTTGCTGAAAGTATATGACAAGGCTACATCGTTCTTCATCCGCCACAAAATCACCGCATTCGGAACTGTTGCAGCTTCTGTTGCAGTACTCGTGTGGTTGATGTCAATCACCCCGACTACGCTCGTGCCTAACGAAGACACCGGCTACCTGTTCACTATGCTCGATATGCCTCCCGGAACTTCACAGGAACGCACATCAGCCATCCTCGACCAGATTGACGAAAACATCCTTAAGATCCCCGGAGTCAAATACACTCAGAAGATCATGGGTTACAGCTTCCTTGCAGGACAAGGTAACACTTATGGTACAATCATCGTAAAACTTCAGGACTGGTCAGAACGCGATGAATCAAGGACCAACACCGCAATCCTCGCGCAAATCTATGGAATGGCATCCAAGATCAAGGACGGACGTCTCGTTGCATTCGCTCCCCCTATGATTTCCGGTTATTCGCTTACCAACGGTTTCGACCTCAAGATGCAGGACAAGACCGGAGGTTCAATCGAATCATTCTATGGCATAGTCCAAAACTTCCTTGCGCAGTTGATGGCGCAGCCTGAAGTACAGATGGCTTACTCTACCTTCAACCCTGCATTCCCGCAGTACATGGTTGACATTGACGCTGCAAAGGCTAAACAAGCCGGCATCAGCCCGTCGACCATCCTCTCAACATTGCAAGGATACTACGGTGGTATGTATGTCAGCAACTTCAACCGTTTCGGTAAGATTTACCGTGTGATGATGCAGGCTTCTCCTGAGGCACGTGTATCTCCCGAAACACTCGGATCAATCAAAATCCGCAACGGCAACGAAATGGCATCTCTGTCTAACTTTGTTACCCTTAAGAAAGTTTACGGACCTGACCTTCTGAACCGATTCAATATGTTTACCTCAATCTCAGTGACCGGACAGCCTGCGCCCGGATACACCTCAGGTGACTGTCTTGCAGCCGTTGAGCGTGTAGCCGCACAAGCTCTTCCCCAGGGATACGGTTATGAGTATTCAGGTATGACCCGTGAGGAGGCAAACACATCAGGCAACGCGACCGCAATGATCTTCGGTCTCTGTCTTCTGTTCGTCTACCTTCTTCTGTCAGCTCAGTATGAGAGCTACATCATTCCTTGGGCGGTTATTCTTTCAATTCCGTTCGGACTTATGGGCTCATTCATCTTCGCCGGTTTTGAAGGCATCTCCAACAACATCTACTTGCAGATCGCGCTCATCATGCTTATCGGTCTTCTCGCCAAGAACGCTATTCTTATCGTAGAGTTCGCCCTTGAACGCCGCCGCATGGGTATGTCGGTTGTCAACGCCGCCATCCAAGGAGCATCAGCCCGTCTGCGTCCTATCCTCATGACCTCATTGGCGCTTGTCATCGGTCTTCTCCCGATGATGTTCGCCCACGGTGTAGGCGCTAACGGTAACCGCGCATTAGGTACCGGTGCCATCGGAGGTATGTTGATAGGTATGATACTTCAGGTGCTCATCGTGCCGGCTCTGTTTGTGGCATTCCAGCTTATCCAGGAGAAGATATCTCCGCTCAAGTGGGAAGACACCGACAACACCGGTCTTCAATCGGAAATCGAACAATATTCCCGTTAATCAAATAACCCAAGAAACGATATGTTCAACAAAATATCTCGTGTGGCATTAATACTTGTAAGTGTGGGGGCTCTTTCGAGCTGCCACATTTACAAAAAGTTCAATATGCCCACCGACAATGCTACTACAGCTCAATATGCCGAAGCTCGTGACGCAGAATCCAATTCCGAGGCATTCGGCAACCTGCAATGGCAAGACGTGTTCACCGATCCGGCACTCGCACAATTAATTCAAAAAGCGCTCGACAACAACGTCGACTTGCAGAATGCCAAGCTGAACATCGACATCGCTCACGCACGCCTTAAAGGAGCAAGATTGTCTTATCTGCCGTCAATTGCATTCACTCCCAACGGAGCAGGAGCGTCATACGACCATTCAACTATCAACTGGACCTACCAGCTACCCATCGCTGTAAGCTGGGAGGTAGACCTGTTTGGCAAGTTGCTCAACTCTAACCGCAGCGCCAAAGCGGCTCTTCTTCAAAGCGAGGCTTATTGCCAGGCTGTGCGTTCACAGCTCATAGCCGGAATCGCCAACTGCTATTACACTATCGCCATGCTTGAAAAACAGCTCCAGATAAGCCGTCAGACCGCTGAATACTGGAACGAAAGCGTGCAGGTGATGAAGAATCTTAAACTTGCAGGTAGAGTAAGAGAGACTGCGGTGGTGCAAAGCGAGGCTAACTATTACAACATCCTCGGCTCAATCACCGATCTTGAAGTGTCGCTTCACGAAGCACAGAACACACTCTCTCTCCTTCTGAACACCGAACCCCGCACTTGGGATGTGCCTGTAGGCGCTACTTTCGTAGCTCCGGCTATCATCCGCGAGGGAGTACCTATGCGTGAGCTGGCATCACGTCCTGATGTGCGTGCCGCCGAACAATCGCTTGCCGTTGCATATTACGCCACCAATCAAGCCCGTTCAGCATTCTATCCCGGTGTGACACTTACCTCCAACGGCGGTTTCACCAACCTTCTCGGTTCAATGATCGTGAATCCCGGCAAATGGTTCATTCAGCTCGCCGGTTCACTTTCAGCTCCCCTCTTTGCCCGTGGACAACTCATCTCCAATCTTGAAGCTGCAAAAGCACAGCAGAAGCAGGCGATGAACAACTTCGAGCACACTCTCATGAGCGCAAGCGCCGAGGTGAGCAACGCTCTGGTTCTTTATGCAAAGAATAGCGAAAAATCGGAATTGCTGGTTCATCAGGTAGAAAAACTTGAAAAAGCTGTGGAATATACCGAAGAATTGCTAACTTTAGACGGTTCATCAACCTATCTTGAAGTATTGACCGCTCAACAAAGTCTTCTTGGCGCTCAAATTTCACAAGTCGCTTGTGAAAATGCCAAGGCTCGTGCAGCAATCAATCTCTATCAGGCATTAGGCGGTGGACGATAAATAAAAAATTTAATACCTAAAAAATTATGATTAGTCCACTATCTCACGTAGATCCGTCAGCCAAAATCGGAAAGAATGTCACCATTCATCCGTTCGCTTATATCGATGCCGATGTAGAGATTGGCGACGACTGCGAAATCATGCCTTATGCAAGTGTCATCAAAGGCACTCGCATGGGAAAGCACAATAAAGTCTACCAAGGCGCCATCATCGGAGCCGACCCTCAGGACTTCCGTTGGAAAGGGGAAAGCACCTACTGCCATATCGGCGACAACAACATCATCCGCGAATATGTGATCATAAACCGTGGAATACGTTCTACCGGCGGCACATTCATCGGCGATGACTGTTTTATCGCTGCAGAAAGCCACATCGGTCATGACAGCGTGATTGCCGGAAGAACAGTGCTCGGAAACGGCACCATGATCGCCGGCGACTGCAAAGTAGGAAAATGCACTATCCTATCCTCAGGAGCCATGCTTCACGAACGCAGCGAGGTGGGCGACTGGGTGCTCATAAAAGGCGGTTGCCGCATACTCGGCAATGTGCCACCCTACGTGGTGATTGCCCACAATCCTGCATCCTACTACGGCATCAACGCCATCATAATGGGCAAGCACGGATTCACTCCCGATCAGATTGACGACGTGGCAAAAAGCTACCGCCATCTCTATCAATCGGGAACATCGGTGTTCAACGCGTTGCAACGCATTGAAGCCGATGTGGCTCCAAGCGACATCCGATCCAATATCGTTGACTTTATCCGCAACCACGACCTGAAAATCGTGGCAATTCCCACCGAATTGGAATAAGGCTGAAGCTACGCTAAAAATTTTTAAATATGACCCGCGTTATCAATGATTACGCGGGTCATTTGTTTTATTGGTACATAAAATGTATCTTTGTATCAATCTCGTATATTTCAAAGTCTAATGAATACAAAACGCCAACTACTATTAATAATTAATCCGATATCGGGTGTCGGTGACAAAGGCTACATTGAAAATCTTGTAAAAGAGCGTCTTGAACCATTTGGATATAACATAACAACAGCCTACACCTGTGCCGGAGGCGATGCCACGAGGCTTGCCGGAAAGGCAGTGGCTGAAAATTTTTACGGCGTTCTTGCGGCAGGAGGCGACGGCACCGTCAACGAAACGGCGGCAGCCCTCTGCAACACCGACACTGCTCTCGGAATAATCCCCTGCGGATCGGGCAACGGGCTTGCAAGGCATCTTGAGATCCCCATAGATCCCGTCAAAGCCCTCAAGATAATAGCAGCCGACAATATAGTGAAGTGCGATCACGGAAGTGTGAACGACCGTCCGTTCTTCTGCACATTCGGCGTCGGGTTTGACGCTGCCGTAAGCGATAATTTCGCACGTCAGCAGCGTCGCGGCAAACTCGCCTACATAAAAAGCGCAATTTCCGAATACGTGAAATTCCACCCACAGGTATATGCCGTCAGCGCCAACGGACACGTCCTTACTGAAAAAGCGTTTCTCATAGCCTGCTGCAACGCGTCGCAATATGGCAACAACGCCTATATAGCTCCCGATGCAAGCATCACTGACGGATTGCTCGACATAACAATAGTCCATGCCGGCACCCCGCTCGACACCGCCTTAGTGGGTGTGGATCTATTCACCGGCTATATCAACAGCAATACTTTGATCCACACTTTCCGCGCGCCATCGGCTGTAATATACCGGAAAGAGGATGGACCGGCACACATCGACGGCGAGCCTGTAAGGATAACCGACACTATGGAAATTAAATGCCACGCAAAATCCTTGAAGATATTCACCCCGACCGAGCAATCGGAGTTCCGTCCGATAATAACTCCCGTCGGAAATATGTTTAAGGACATAAGTTGTGCCTTTTCGCGGCTATTTTATTCAAAAAAATGAATTCACAACGATTATAATTAATATTTTTTTGCTAAATTCGAAAAATATCATTAAAATTGTGATGACAATACCATTGAACTAAAAACTCAATAGCCTAAACATTAAAATACAACAATATAACACAATGAGTTATCTTAAATTTGATAAAAACCTCATGATTAACCTGGAGCAATCCTTATCAAAGGAAATGCTCCGAACGAATCAAGCCGGCGCATATCATTGCTCATCAATTGTAGGATGCAATACACGCAAGCAACACGGATTGCTTGTCATCCCGATTCCCGAGATGGACAATAAATCCTTTGTCATGCTTTCCACCCTTGATGAAACAGTGATCCAGCACGGCGCCCCGTTCAATCTCGGACTACACCGTTATTCCGGGGGAGTGTACAGTCCCAACGGACATAAGTACATCCGTGAATATGATTGTGAAAGTGTGCCCCGCACCACCTACCGCGTGGGAGGAGTGATCCTGACAAAAGAGATGGTGTTCAGTTCCGAGGAGAACCGCATCCTCATCCGGTACACACTCGTCGAAGCGCACTCACCGACCACATTGCAGTTCCGTCCGTTCCTCGCGTTCCGTGAAGCCAACCAGCTCGTGGTCCAGAACGACCGACTCAATCAGGATGCGCAAGAAATAAACAACGGCATGGGATTCTGCCTTTATCCCGGATTCCCCACCCTATATATGCAATTCAGCCGCAAGCCCACATGGGTTTCCAACCCCAATTGGTACAACGGCATCGAATATGTGAAAGACCTCGAACGCGGACTACCCTACACTGAAGACCTGTGGGTGCCGGGCTATTTCGAGATTCCGATCAAAAAGGGCGAATCAATCATTTTCTCGGCAGGAGTAAGCGAGACATCGCCACGTTCACTCGCCAAGATGTATGAGCATGAAGTAGCAAGCCGCACCAAGCGCTCAAGTTTCTACAATTGCCTGAAAAACGCCGCAAAGCAATTCTATATCAAGAACCCCGATGGAGAATACATCGTATCGGGTTATCCGTGGGGAGAGATAAGAGCGCGCGACATCTTCATCGCCCTACCCGGCACAACTCTCGCCATAGGACACGACGAAGACTTCCATAACATCATGGAGACCGCCACCAAGGCATACCGCAACTACATGGACAATGAGATGCTCGACAGCCGCATCAATGCCATCGATCTTCCCGACGTGCCGCTTTGGGCAGCATGGAGCATCCAACAATACAGCAAATCGGCAGGCATGGATGCCGCAAGAGAAAGATACCTTCCTTTCCTTGCCGACGCTCTTGACTGGATCATAGCCGGCGGACACCCTAACCTCCAAGTTGACACCAACGGACTCGTTGGCACCACAGGCACCAACACTCCGGTATCATGGATGAACGCCACAATCAACGGCTGGCCGCTCATTCCGCGCTCAGGATATCTGGTTGAATTCAATGCATTATGGTACAACGCGCTGATGTTTGCCGCCAACCTGACTGAAAACATTGACGGCTATCACAGCCGCCGTGAAAACTGGCTGACACTCGCCGAACAAGCAAAATCATCATTTGTCAGCACATTCCTTAATGATTACGGTTATCTGCACGATTACGTCAACGGTTCTTATTCCGAACTTGCAGTGCGACCCAACATGGCTATCGCTGTGGGCATGGACTACTCACCGCTCGACCGTCGTCAACGCAAAGGCGTGCTCGACGTTGTGACCCGCGAGCTGCTCACCCCAAAAGGGTTGCGCACACTGTCGCCGAAGAGCTACGGTTACCATCCATTCTATGTGGGCAGCCCCGAAGACCGCATAAAGGCTTATCACAACGGCACCGCCCGTCCATGGCTTATCGGAATGTATGCCGACGCCTATATAAAAGTATTCGGCATGAGTGGCATAAGCTACATCGACCGTATGCTCATAGGATTTGAAGACGAAATGAGCAATGGCTGCATCGGCTCCATCTCCCAGCTTTATGACGGCAACCCTCCATTTACCGGCAGAGGAGCCATTTCCCATGCCACCTGCGTGGCTGAAGTGCTCCGCACACTAAGAAATCTAAAAAAACTAAATGCATAACATCTTGCCATGAAAGCATTAATGTTTGGGTGGGAATTCCCCCCTCATATTTTAGGCGGTCTCGGAACTGCCAGCTACGGACTCACAAAAGGTATGTGGGAATGCGGCGACATGGACATCACCTTTGTTATACCGAAGCCACATGGTGACGAAGATAAGAGTTTCGCCAAAATCATAGGCACATCTCAAACTCCGGTCGCATGGCGCGATGTCAGCCGTGAATACGTTGAAAGCCGCATCGGCAACGTGATGAATCCCGACGAATATTTCCGTCTGCGCGACCACATCTATGCCGACTTCAATTATATGCGTCTTAACGACCTCGGATGTATTGAGTTCTCCGGACGTTATCCCGACAATCTGCTTGAGGAAATAAACAATTATTCCATCTGCGCAGGTGTGATCGCAAGAACAGAAGAGTTTGACGTGATACACTCCCACGATTGGCTCACCTACCCTGCCGGAATCCATGCCAAGCAGGTGACAGGAAAGCCGCTTGTGATCCATGTACACGCCACCGACTTCGACCGTTCACGCGGCAACGTCAACCCCACGGTGTATAACATCGAACGCGACGGTATGCTCCACGCCGACCACATAATCACAGTAAGTAATCTGACTCGCAACACCGTAATTGAAAAATACGGCATCGACCCGAATAAAGTCACTACAGTACACAACGCCGTGACCCCGTTGAGCGAGGAACTGCTCAACGTCAATCCGCCACGCGCAAAAGAGAAAGTGGTGACATTCTTAGGACGTATCACCATGCAGAAGGGTCCGGAATACTTTGTTGAAGCTGCCGCTCGTGTGTTGAAAAACAATCACAATGTGAGATTCGTGATGGCAGGAAGCGGCGACATGATGGAAAAAATGATCACTCTCGCCGCAGAAAGAGGTATCGCCGACCGTTTCCATTTCCCCGGATTCCAGAAAGGAAAACAGGTATATGAAATGTTGAAAGCGAGCGACGTGTATATCATGCCTTCGGTTTCAGAACCATTCGGCATCTCGCCGCTTGAAGCAATGCAGATGGGTGTCCCCTCCATCATCTCCAAGCAGAGCGGTTGCGCTGAAATCCTCACCAACGTGATAAAGACCGACTACTGGGACATCGACGCCATGGCTGATGCCATATACTCTATCGTCACCTATCCGGCAATGTACAATCAGCTCCGTGAGGACGGGCTCGCCGAGGTGAACCAGATAACATGGGATAAGGCAGGCAGAAAAGTGATCGATATCTACAACAAAGTCCTACACCGCAATTAATAGAAAACCAATTACATACCTAAAACTACGAAGCTTATGAAAGCTATTTGTTTTTATTTTCAGATTCATCAGCCGTTCAGGCTTAAAAGATACCGTTTTTTCGATATAGGAAATGACCATTATTACTACGATGATTTCGCCAACGACGACATCGTGACCCGCATAGCGCACAGAAGCTACATTCCGGCTGCTGAAACATTGCTGCGCATGATTGAGGCTACCAACGGCAAGTTCCGTTGCGCGCTTTCCATCTCAGGAATCGCATTGGAACAATTTGAGCAATATGTGCCCGAATTTATCGACCTGCTGAAGAAACTTGCCGATACCGGTCATGTGGAATTCCTCGCCGAGACTTATGCGCACTCGCTTTCATCGCTCGTCGATCCTGAAGAATTTGCCCTTCAGGTGAAGAGCCATGATGAAAAGATATTCGAGCTGTTCGGACAGCATCCTAAAGTGCTCCGCAATACCGAGCTTATCTATTGCGACGAAATGGCTCCGATGATTCATGAACTCGGCTACAAGGGTTGCGTGACTGAAGGCGCCAAGCACATCCTCGGATGGAAATCGCCCAACTATGTATACTCAGCAGCGACTTGTCCCAAGCTTAAATTGCTGCTAAAGAATGACAAACTCAGCGATGATATCTCGTTCCGTTTCAGCAACCACGAGTGGGACGCATATCCATTGACCGCCGACAAGTATATCGACTGGATCGCCAACACTCCGGCTGAAGAACAGGTGATCAACCTCTTCATGAGCCTTGAGACATTTGGAGAGATACAGCCGCGCGAAAGCGGAATATTCCAGTTCCTTGAAGCGCTTCCACGATTTGCCGAACAGAAAGGAATCGATTTCTGGACTCCTTCGGAAGTAGTGGCAAAGTGCAAGGCTGTCGACACTCTCAGTGTGCTCCACCCCATCTCCTGGGCTGACGAAGCTCGCGACACAAGCGCATGGCTTGGAAACAAACTGCAGAACGAAGCGTTCAACAAACTTTATTCCGTAGCCGAGCGTGTGCGTCTATGTACCGACCGCCGTCTTAAGCAGGACTGGACTTATCTTCAGGCAAGTGACCATTTCTTCTATATGTCGACAAAGCACCTCAACGACGGAGCCGTACACGCAATGTTCAGCCCTTACGAGACCCCGTTCCAGGCATTCACCAACTACATGAATGTGCTTGCCGATTTCATCGTCCGTGTTGAAGAGCAGTATCCGCTCTCTATCGAGAATGAGGAATTGAACTCACTGCTCACCACCATCCGCAATCAAGCAACCGAGATAGAGGTGCTCAATAAAGAAGTGGCATCAATGCGCAACAACCTTGAACACTTCAACGAAGAACACGCTACACGCAAGGCTTTGGCGGAAAAGGAATCAGATGAAAAACCGGAGAAAAAAGCCAAGGAGGTAAAGAAAGCTAAAACCACCGCAAAAAAAGCTACTCGAAAGACTAAAGCCGCTTCTGACGACTCTAAAGAATAGTAACTACACTGCATTTCATATCATCATAATGATGTCGTATCCCACGGCATCATTATGATGTTTTTTTATACCCCATTATTATCACAGAAAAGTCCGGATATGGCATTGCTCTTGCCGGTGTGAACCGCAAGAGTACAATTATGAGCCGTATGGTTTTTGTGGACAAGGGTGTGTCGTCGGGAGCCCTCGGTGCGTATGGGGAATGAATGCGTATCCCCGAATCCGGTAGTGACGGCAGCTTCGTGTTGGTGGTCTGTGCACATTGATTAATGGAC
>JAMPGZ010000014.1 GCA_023663655.1 Lachnospiraceae bacterium | reverse complement strand
CCTCGCCCGCAGAACCCGACCGACAACGACAGCGGAAGCAGATGGAGTCGCCCGAGAATTCGCTAAGTTTCAGGAGATGACCTGAAAGACTGCTTGAAATTGGTCCTTTAATCAATGTGCACAGACCACCAACACGAAGCCGCCATCGTTGCCGGCGGGGATCCCGTTTTATTCTACATCTCAATCTGTTGATCTCCGACGGATTACCCTGATTTGTTTGTGCCTCTGCACATATTTTTTTTCATGAGGTTACGGAAAGAAACTGCTGTTTTTTACCGCTGAGTTTTTATATGTGAAAAATTATCTGTAACTTTGTGCGCAATAAATTAATTACCACTTATGTCATTTATTGCAGATAGAGTAAAAATGGATGGACTGACATTTGACGATGTCCTCCTTATTCCGGCTTATTCAGAAGTTCTTCCAAGGTGTGTTGATCTCACCACCAAGTTCTCACGTAACATCACATTAAATGTGCCTTTGGTTTCTGCCGCAATGGATACCGTAACAGAGGCTCCGCTCGCCATAGCTATAGCTCGCGAGGGTGGCATTGGTGTGATTCATAAAAATATGTCAATAGCTGAACAGGCTCGCCAGGTGCATGCTGTGAAACGTGCGGAAAACGGTATGATCTACGATCCCGTGACCATCAAGCGCGGCAGCACTGTGAAAGATGCCCTTGCGATGATGGAAGAATATCATATCGGCGGTATTCCTGTTGTGGACGATGACCGCAAGCTCGTGGGCATCGTGACTAACCGCGACCTCCGTTTCGAACAGAATCTCAATCGTCTCATCGATGAGGTGATGACTAAGGAGAATCTCGTCACAACATCTCAGTCTACTGACCTCGACCATGCTGCGGCAATACTTCAGGAGCATAAGATTGAAAAATTGCCTGTGATTGATGCCGACGGCCGTCTCGTGGGATTGGTTACATATAAAGATATAACAAAAGCAAAGGATAAACCCAACGCTTGCAAGGACGCTCTCGGTCGCCTTCGTGTGGCTGCCGGTGTCGGTGTCACTGCCGATGTGATGGATCGTGTTGACGCGCTTGTGGCTGCCGGTGTTGACGCTATTGTGATCGACACAGCCCACGGTCACAGCAAGGGTGTGGTCGACGTGCTCCATAAAGTAAAGGCTAAATATCCTGAGATTGATGTTGTGGTGGGTAACATCGCAACAGGCGAAGCTGCCCGTTATCTTGTCGAAAATGGCGCCGATGGCGTGAAAGTAGGTATCGGTCCGGGCTCAATATGCACCACTCGTGTGATTGCCGGTGTAGGTGTGCCCCAGCTTAGCGCGGTATATGACGTGGCTAAAGCGCTCGATGGCACCGGTGTGCCTTTGATTGCCGACGGTGGTATCCGCTATTCAGGCGATATCGTGAAGGCTCTTGCCGCAGGCGCATATTGCGTGATGCTCGGCGGTATGCTTGCCGGAGTTGAGGAATCGCCAGGCGACACCATCATTTACAATGGACGTAAATATAAATCCTATCGTGGTATGGGCTCGCTTGAGGCTATGGAAAAAGGATCCAAGGACCGCTATTTCCAGGCAGGAGAAACCGACACCCGCAAACTTGTTCCGGAAGGCATCGCTGCCCGAGTTCCATTCAAGGGCTCTCTTTACGAGGTGGTTTATCAGATGCTTGGTGGATTGCGTGCCGGTATGGGATATTGTGGTGCTGTCAATATCGACAAGCTTCATTCGGCTAAATTCACACGCATCACCAATGCCGGTGTTGCCGAGAGCCATCCTCATGATGTCGCTATCACCAGCGAGGCCCCCAATTACAGCGCCTCGCATCAGTAATACCCTCTGAACTTATATGAAGACCGCATTTATTGCGTCACTTATCGCCTTGTCGGCAGCAATGCCGGCAATGGCGATAACAAGTGACAAGACTATTATGACTATAGCCGGAAAGGAAATTCCGGTAAGCGAGTTTGAATACTTCTACCATAAGAGCAACGGGCAGCAAGCAAAGCCTATTTCTCCGGAAGAGTATGCCGAACTCTTTTCTGTTTATAAACTGAAGGTGGCTGATGCGCAAGCGGCAGGTGTCGACACGACGAGCGCATTCAAGTCCGAGTTTGACAAGTATTGCCATGAATTGATTCAACCCTACCTGCGGGTGCAGTCTGTTGAGGACAGCCTTGTGAATGTTGCTTATAATCACATGCTCACCGACCGCGAGGTGAGCCACATCATGCTCGACAAAGGCAATACGCCCCAAGAGGAGCAAGCGGCACGTGCCACTCTCGACAGCATAAGGACCGCTATCCTGAATGGTGCCGACTTCAAAGAACTTGCTTTGAAATATTCAATCGACGGATCGGTTAAATACAATGGCGGAACTCTTGGAATAATGCCGGTAGGCAGGTTGCCATATTCATTTGAAGAGGCTGCCTACGACACCCCTGTCGGATCATTGTCAGGTGCTGTAGAGACTCCCTTCGGACTGCATCTGATTAGAGTGGATTCAGAACATAAAAATGTCGGAGAGGTACAGGCTCAGCATATTCTGATATTGACTCAAGGAAAGTCGCCCGAGGAGCAGGAGCTTGCAAAGGCTAAGATTGACTCGATTTATAATGTGATTGTCGCCGGTGGTGATTTTTCTGCGCTTGCAAAGCAATACAGCGAAGATCCGGGAAGCGCGTCGGAAGGCGGAATGCTGCCCTGGTTCGGAAAAGGGATGATGGTGCCTGAATTTGAAACCACATCATTCACATTGAACGATGGCGAGATATCAAAGCCATTCTCGACCTCCTATGGCTATCACATCGTGAAGCGGTTGGCGCATCGTGATGTGAGACCGCTCGCCGAGGTGCGTGACCAGATTATCGAGACGATGAAACGCGACGGTCGATATAATGAAGCTGAAAAGGCGGGATATGAACGGTTGAAAAAGCGTTACAACGCGCTTGTGTTCACTCCTGAAATCGACGGTATAAAAGCTGAGATAAATAGAAAAGGTGTTCTCGACTCCGTGATGTGTGCCGCATTGGTGTCCTCGCCTGTCACAATAGGGGAGGTGGCTAAGAAAAAGATTACTACTGCCGATATTTTGGCGGAAGGCTTGCCGGCAGCATCGCTTGATTCTGACGAGGCATCGGAATTTATTGACTATGCCATGCGCAAGGTGATCGAGGAACGGTTGATTGATGCCGAGATTGCAAGACTTGTTGACACTGATGCCAACTTCCGCAACCTTTACAATGAATACCGCGACGGAATGATGCTTTTTGAAGTGGCAAACCGCGAGGTGTGGAGCAAGGCTGCCGCTGATGAAGATGGATTGAAAAGATATTTTGAGGAGCATAAATCGAAATATACATGGGCTTCTCCCAAGTTCAAAGGTTATGTGGTTTATTCCCGCAATGACTCAGTCGGAGCAGAGTTTGCCAAATATCTTGAGACTGAACACCCATCTATCGACACGCTCGCCAATGTGATTGACACCCGTTTTGACAAGCAGATCAGAATGGAGCGTGTGCTTGCTGCAAAGGGCGACGACAAGGTGGTCGATGCGGTTGTGTTCAAGTCGGGCGATGCTTCGGCTAAAGGTCCGTGGGAATATGTGACATTATATCAAGGTCGTGTTATCGACGCTCCTGAAGAAATGTCGGATGTTCGCGGTGCCGTAATCTCCGATTATCAGAATCTTCTCGAAAAGCAGTGGGTAGAACGCCTTAAAGGTGAATATCCTATAAAAGTTGATAAAAAATTATTAAAGAAGGTGCAATAGCCGAAAATTTAGTAATTTTGATGAGATTTGGCTGTTGACACGACAATGAATCGGTTTCTACACATCATCGCATTAATGCCATTGGTCGCGGCTTCCGTGTCTTGCGGAAACCTCGGCTCGGATGTTGCTCCCGGTGAGGAACACGCATTGGTCGTTGTGGGCAGTCAGGTTCTGACTCAAAGTGCTCTTAATTCTGACATTCCCTATGGGTTGTCGCATGATGACAGCGTCAAATTCGTGAGGGCATACGTGCGTCAGTGGATCGACGCGCGCCTTGTGGGTGAAATCGCGGCGCGAAACATCGGCGATATGTCACGCATCGACAAGATGGTCGAGGACTATCGAAATGAATTGATCATGTGGGAATATAGCCGGTCGATGTATGCCGAAAGTTCGCAGGAGGGGATTGATCGTGACTCTTTGCGCGGCTATTATGAGAAAAATCGTGATGACTATCGTGCCACATCGCCTATCGTTAAAGGGATATTCGTGAAGATGCCGGCTAATGACCGGCGGCTGCCCAATATAAGAAAATGGGTCATGTCGAAAAACAGCGACGATCTCGACCGTCTGGAACAGGCAAGCATGGATGAGAATGTGGAATACGAGTATTTCCGCGACGAGTGGATGCCGTGGCACATCGCCGCGCGTAAGTTTCCGGTCGACATCTCGGGCAAGCTCGCCTCCATCCCGGCATCGGGTGAGCACCGCATTGAGATTACAGGCGACTCGCTGGTGTATATGCTTGCCGTCAGTGAGTTTCTGCCGGTGGGAAGCGTGATGCCGTTTGAGCTGGTGGAGGAGATGATTGTCCAGCAGTTCAGGAGCGCGCATCGACCCGAATATGAGCGCGGGCTTCGGCAGCAGCTCTACGAGAAAGGAGTCAGCGACGGATTGGTGAAGGTGAACATTGACCTTGGCATTCCGGATGTTGCGCAACAGGATAAAAATAACAAATAATAGATATAGACGTGAAAAAAGGAATGACAATATGTGCGTTTGCCGCTTTGGCTTTATCGGCGGTTGCACAAAATAATATTGCGGAAGAGGTGGCTTGGTGGATAGGCGATCAACCGATTCTTAAATCGGAGGTTGAGGAGATGTACCAGAATATGCTCTATGAGAATCCGCAATTGGGAGGAAATCCTTATTGTATAGTTCCGGAAAATATTGCTATCGAGAAGCTGTTTCTGCATCAGGCTGAGCTTGACTCGGTGGAAGTGCAGGAGAGCATGATTCAATCGGAAGTTGAAAGGCGCATCAACTATATGATCGCCAATCTTGGAAGCCAGGAAAAACTTGAGCAGTTCTATCGCCGCTCAATGCCTGAGATTAGAGAGACCATGGGAGAGACTGTGCGCAACACCTATATGGTGCAGGAAGTGCAGCGTTCGCTCACTAAAAACATTAAGGTGACACCTTCCGATGTGAGAAAATATTTCGCCCAGTTGCCGGTCGACAGCATTCCCTATGTGCCGTTGCAGGTGGAGACACAGATCATCACTCTCAACCCCGCCATCCGTGTTGAGGAGATTGACGAGGTAAAGGCGCGTCTCCGCGATTTCACCGATAAGATCAACAAGGGCGAGGCTGATTTTTCAACATTGGCGATTCTCTATTCCGATGACCCCGGAAGCTCCGTCAGAGGCGGTGAGCTCGGTTTCATCAACAAGGCGAGCCTTGACCCCGACTATGCGGCGGTGGCATTCAACTTGAGCGACCCTAAAAAAGTGTCAAAGATTGTGGAATCGCAGTTTGGCTTCCACATCATCCAGTTGATTGAAAAGAGAGGTGACCGCATCAACACCCGTCACATTCTGTTGCGTCCTAAAGTTTCGGATGCCGACTTGACCGATGCCATCCATCATCTTGACACGGTTAGATCGGAGATACTTGCCGAGAAATTCACATTTGAGGATGTGGTGCCCTACGTGTCGAGCGACAAAGACACCCACAACAACAAGGGTATCATGATCAACAACAATGTCAATCCTCCCACATCGCGTTTTGAAATGGCTCAGTTGCCTCAGGAGGTGAGCCGCGTGGTCGATAAATTGAGCGTGGGCGAGATTTCCAAGCCTTTTATCATGAAGGATGCGAAACGCAATTACGATATTGTGGCGATGGTGAAATTGTCAGCCCGCATTCCCGGACACAAGGCTAATCTGAGCGACGATTACCAGCTCATAAAGCAGCTTTACGAAGACTCCGAAAGAGAACGCATCATCAATGAGTGGATTGAAAAGAAAATCAAGGACACTTATGTGCGCATTGAGGATGGCTGGCGTGATTGCGAGTTTAAACATAAAGGCTGGATTAAGCAGCAATAACAGTTGAATGAGGGATGATGGACCGGAGAAAGAAGCTTGACAGAAGCTTGGGGGCTGTCGCTGCATTGATTGCGGTGACAGTGCCGTCATTTATATTCGGTGTGCAGAAAAACGGGGAGAAGGTTGTGCTGCCCGTTTCCCAAAGGGCTAAACGCATTCCTGTCAAGCCTACCATTCCGCAGGAGGACAGGAATCAGGGCGACCGTGTGTTTCTTGAACGTGCCGACAAGCTGTATATGGACGAGCGTGTAAGCTCGGAATATCAGGTGGTGGTGGGCAATGTGCTTTTCCGCAAGGGCGGGATGTATATGTATTGCGACAGCGCCCTGTTTTTTGAAGGTGTCGGCTCGTTGCAAGCCTATGGCAATGTCAAGATGGAGCAGGGCGACACTCTGTTTGTTTATGCCGACCAGCTTGACTACGATGGCAACACCGAGCTTGCCACGTTCTTTGGCAACGGTCCCGATCCCGTGAGATTGATAAATCGCGATGTCGAGCTTACCACCTATATCTTTAACTACGATATGGCGGCTAATCTCGGATATTACGACACGCAGGGCACCATAAGCGATGTGGAGAATGAGCTTACATCGGGTTATGGCGAATATAGCCCTGACACAAAGGATGCCGAGTTCCGCTACAATGTGGTGCTGCAGGATAAGAAGAAAGAGGATTTCCGCATCACTACCGAGGTGCTGAAGTATAACACCGAGACTCATATCGCCAATCTGGTGAGCCCCACGGTGATTGTCACCGACAGCGCCACCGTATATACCGACAATGGATGGTATGACACGGAAAATGAGCTGTCAGAGCTATATGACCGTTCTCTTATCGTTACCAACAGGGGCAGCACTCTCACCGGTGACACCATTTTCTATGACCACACGAAAGGTTACGGAGAGTCGTGGGGCAACATGATTCTCACCGACTCGGTGAAGAGCGTGGCGCTCGACGGCGATTACGGTTTCTATAATCAGGCTAATGACAGCGCTTATGCCACCGGTCATGCGCGTGTGCTTGAATACAGCAAAGCCGACACACTGTATATGCACGGCGACACTGTGAGGGCATACTCCCTTTATCCCGATTCGCTGCATCCCGACACCACCCACATCATCACGGTCTATCCCAAGGTGAGATTTTGGCGTGTCGATGTGCAGGGGCTGTGTGACTCTCTCGCCATGCTTGAGCGTGATTCGACGCTTTACATGCACCGCCATCCTATTCTGTGGAATGACAAGCGTCAAGTGTTTGGCGGCGTGATAATGGCGCATTTCAATGATTCGACAGTGGACTGGGCTAAACTACCTGAGTTCGGATTTGTAGCCGAGCACGTCGACGGCGAATTCTACAATCAGATCTCCGGCAAGGAGATGATAGCCCGTTTTGACAGTCTTGGGCACATGCGTCAGCTCGATGTGAGCGGAAATGTGGAGATTATCTCGCTTCCTCAGGAAAATGACTCGACCTACAATAAGATAGTCAACACCGAGAGCAGCTTCCTGACCGCATGGTTTGATGGCAAGCAGATTGAAAAGATGATCCTCTGGCCTGAAGTCACCGGTACTGTGACACCGCTCTATCTTGCAAGGAAATCGATTTATTATCTGAACAATTTCCATTGGTATGAGGCGTTGCGTCCCAAGAACAAGGATGACATTTTCGTGATACCGCCCGAGATGGATGCCCTCCTGAATGAGCCTGACCCGTCGCTGCGCCGCCGCAAAGTCAACTAACCGCTCCTATCATGTAGGGTCCGCCACCTGTGGCGACCGTGTCAAAGCAGCAATTTAAGGATGGTGTTACAAAATTGAGCACAAGCACCGGAGGTGTGTCGTCATGGTTAACCCCACATGAGCAACGCGAGTGTGGGGCTGTTTAGTCATACCTATCTATGAGCTTCGGAGAAGCGATGTAGTGATATATCATGCTCAGGCACATAGAGCTATTTGTGGTAGACATTGCCATGTTCGCGAGTGCCCAATGAATGATGCAATCGTTACGCTCCTACAGAGCTAATCTAATATTTCACCTAATTTCCCCGGCATTCCGCTGGCGCTCCATGTCGGGCTGACCTCTTGCCGTCCTACAGACGGCACACCGCTTGCTCCATGCTGATTTCTTGTGGTCCTACAGACGACAAAACACGCCTGAAAGGCTATGCCTATGGTTAGCCGGGTACAGCGAGCCTTTGGCGAGCTGTGCCCGGTTGGATCAAGATGTTGACGCACTCTGCAAAGAGTGCCCCTACGGCACAGGGCATCTCTTCTCAGAGATGAAATTTATTCGATAATTACCGGGCACAATTCGCCTACGGCTCATTGTACCCGGCTATGCGTAAGGCTCGCCTTAGCAGGCGATTATGCCTACCGAGAGATATTTCCTCCGGAAATGCACCCAATTTCCCCGGCATTTCGCTGGCGCTCCATGTTGGGCTAACCTATCACCGTCCTACAGACGGCAACTCTGTGTGCATCTGAATGTGGGTATCTGTGTTTCCGTAAGGAAACATCTGTCGGTAGCCGAGCCGTACGGAGGAGGTGAATTGGGTTGTTGTGATTCTGAAAGAATCATCGTTAATGTTGACCACCAATATCCATTGCCGTGTTCGCGAGTGCCCAATGAATGATGCAATCGTTACGCTCCTACAGAGCTAATCTGATATTTCATCCAAATTCCCCGGCATTCCGCTGGCATTTCCCGGCATTCCGCTGGTGCTCCATGTCGGGCTGACCTCTTGCCGTCCTACAGACGGCACGCCGTTTGCACCATGCTGACCTCTTGCCGTCCTACAGACGGCAAAACACGCCTGAAAGGCGATGCCTATGAATAGCCGCGGTACGGCGAGCGTATTGCGAGCCGTGCCCGGTTGGATCAAGAGGTTGACGCACTCTGTAAAGAGTGACCTTATGGTCGTAGGGCATCTCTTTGCAGAGATGTTCATTGCACGTGGATATCCGGGCACAGGTCGCCTCCGGCTCCCTGTACCGCGGCTATTCGTAAGGCTCGCCTTAGCAGGCGATTATGCCTACCGAGAGATATTTCCTCCGGCAATGCCCCCATTCCTCGGCATTGCCGGAGGATGTTTAGCCTAAGGGTGGGTAGAATGCGTCGGGGAGGTGCTCGATGGTGTAGTCATGTTCGGAGCTTCCGATTACGCATATAATGTCGAACTGCACTTCCTGCCGGTAGTTGTAGGTTCTGACAAAGTTGTCGGCGGCACGGCAGATGCTGCGTATTTTCTTGGGGGTTATCGCTTCCATGGGATCAAATGAGCCTTCGCGGCGTGTTTTGACTTCGATGAATATGATGCGGTCATCTTTCAGGGCTATCAGGTCAATTTCCGAGCCGCCTTTGCGGGTGTCATGCTCGATGATGGTGTAGCCGCGCGTTATGAGGTATTCCCGGGCTCTCTCTTCGCCCCAAGCTCCAAAGTCGTTGTGTTCCGCCATGATTATGTTTAGGTGTGACAGGATTGATTTATAAGTGCAAATATAGCAATAAATACTGTGCTTTTTGCCGATGGGGAAAAAAAGAACAGGCCGCGCTAAAAGCGCAGCCTGTTTATAGCCCGGAAGGGGGATCCGATTAGGCGTTCTTAACTTTTTCAACGACAGCCTTGAAAGCTGCGGGATTGTTAAGGGCGAGGTCGGCGAGGACCTTGCGGTTGATTTCGATGCCTGACTTGTGGATGAGACCCATAAGCTTAGAGTAGCTGAGGTTCTCTTCGCGAGCGGCAGCGTTGATACGCTGAATCCACAATGAGCGGAAATTGCCCTTCTTATCTTTGCGGTCGCGATAAGCGTAGGTCAAACCTTTTTCCCAAGTGTTCTTGGCAACGGTCCATACGTTTTTACGCGCTCCGTAGTAACCACGGGTGAGTTTTAAGATTTTCTTTCTGCGTGCTCTTGAAGCAACATGATTTACTGATCTTGGCATTTTTGTAATGATTTTTGAATGTCAGCGGCTTGTTTTGCTCTTTAGTTGCTGTGCATTCGGTTAATAATGATGTTTAAATCACAAGTTAAAAAACAGATTGTCGTGCAGTTGCCTCTATTAGAGAGCGAGAAGTTGCTTCACTTCGTGAGTGTCGACCTTAGCAACGAGACCGAAGTGGGTGAGGTTGCGTTTCTGCTTTTTAGTCTTCTTAGTCAAGATGTGACTCTTAAAGGCATGTTTTCTTTTGATTTTTCCTGATCCGGTAAGGGCGAACCTCTTTTTGGCACCGGAATTAGTTTTAACCTTTGGCATTTTTTTTGAAAATTTTAAGAGTGTATAATTACTATCGCAGGTTTCCCTGCCATTGTTTTTTTATTTTTTCTTTGGCGACAACATGATTGTCATTCGTTTTCCTTCAAGCACCGGCATCTGCTCGAGCTTACCGAGCTCCTCCAGGTCGTTGGCAAAGCGAAGCAACAATACTTCTCCTTGCTCCTTGAACAGGATTGAGCGTCCGCGGAAGAACACATAGGCTTTTACTTTAGCGCCTTCTTTCAAGAAGCCTTGCGCGTGCTTTAGCTTGAAGTTGTAGTCATGGTCATCGGTCTGAGGTCCGAATCTGATTTCCTTGACAACGACTTTGGTTGATTTCGCCTTTTGCTCTTTCAGCCTCTTCTTCTGCTGATACAAGTACTTCTGGTAGTCAAGAATCTTGCATACCGGAGGCTCGGCGTTGGGCGATATTTCAATCAGGTCCAGCTCTTGCTCTTCAGCGAGCTTCAACGCTTCATGAATAGAATATATCCCGGCTTCCACATTGTCACCTACAAGGCGTACCTCGCGGGCGCGAATGCGTTCATTGATTGCGTAGGGCTCCTTGTCTTTTTGCGGTCCTCTACGTTGCGGGTTGTTTCCTCGGTTGAATCCACCCTGATAGCCTGGTTTGTTATCCATTCAGTTTTGTTATTGATTAATCATGTTGTTGACCTCGTTGGTCAAATATTCTGCAAAGGTAGTAATTTTCATCGTACCTTTATCACCTTCTCCCTGTTTTCTTACAGAAATTTCGCCATTTTGTGCTTCTTTTTCTCCAACTACGAGCATATAGGGGATTCTTTTGAGCTCATTGTCGCGAATTTTCTTTCCGATTTTCTCGTTTCGGTCGTCAACCACTACGCGGAGATCGGCATTGTTGAGCTGTTTTGCCACTTCATAAGCGTAGTCGTTGAACTTCTCGCTGATGGGGAGAACGACAGCCTGTTCAGGAGCAAGCCACAGCGGGAAGCGTCCGGCGGTGTGTTCGAGAAGAACGGCAACGAAGCGTTCCATTGATCCGAACGGCGCGCGGTGGATCATCACCGGGCGGTGCTTCTGATTGTCGGCTCCGGTATATTCGAGCTGGAAGCGTTCGGGAAGGTTGTAGTCAACCTGGATGGTTCCGAGCTGCCAACGGCGTCCGATGGCGTCTTTCACCATGAAGTCGAGTTTGGGTCCGTAGAAAGCGGCTTCACCAAGCTCTGTGCGAGCCTTGAGCCCCTTTTCAGCGCAAGCTTCGATGATGGCGTTTTCGGCAAGGTGCCAGTTCTCATCGGTACCGATGTATTTGTCTTTGTTCTTCGGGTCGCGAAGTGAGATCTGAGCCTCGTAGTTGTCAAATTTCAGAGCCTTGAAGATGTAGAAGATGATGTCCATAACCTTCAGGAACTCGTCTTTGATCTGCTCGGGGGCGCAGAAGATGTGGGCGTCGTCCTGAGTAAAACCGCGCACACGGGTCAGTCCGTGAAGCTCGCCGCTCTGCTCGTAACGGTACACTGTACCGAACTCGGCGAGACGCATTGGCAGGTCACGATATGAGCGTGGGTAAGCCTTGAATATCTCACAGTGGTGAGGGCAGTTCATGGGCTTGAGCAGATACTCTTCGCCTTCTTCCGGAGTGTGGATGGGCTGGAAAGAGTCTTTGCCGTATTTTGCGTAGTGTCCTGAGGTCACATACAGAGCCTTGTTGCCGATGTGGGGTGTGATTACCTGCAGATAGCCGTAGCGTTTCTGTATCTTGCGGAGGAATTGCTCCAGACGGTCGCGCAATGCCGCGCCTTTGGGAAGCCACAACGGGAGTCCTGCACCTACGTTGGAAGAGAACGCGAAAAGTTCCATCTCTTTGCCCAGCTTGCGGTGGTCGCGTTTTTTTGCTTCTTCGAGAAGAGCAAGATACTCGTCGAGCATCTTTTTCTTGGGGAAGGTGATTCCGTAGACGCGCACGAGCTGGTTGCGCTTCTCGTCGCCACGCCAGTATGCTCCGGCAAGAGAAGTGATTTTCACAGCTTTGATAGGAGCGGTGTTGGGGATGTGCGGTCCGCGGCAGAGGTCGGTGAAGTTACCTTGTGTATAGGTGGTGATGTGACCGTCCTCAAGCTCGCTGATGAGTTCGCACTTGTATTCTTCATTGCGGTCGCCGAATAGCTTGAGCGCGTCATCCTTGCTGATGTCGGCACGAACGATTGCCTCTTTCTTTTGGGCGAGTTCAATCATTTTAGCTTCAATCTTAGGGAAATCGGCAGCCGTGATGGTGTTTCCGTTAGGGTCGATGTCGTAGTAGAAACCGTTTTCAATAGCCGGACCGATACCGAATTTCACTCCGGGGAAAAGTTCCTGAAGCGCTTCGGCGAGCAAGTGTGCCGAGCTGTGCCAGAAAGCGTGCTTGCCTTCGGGGTCCTCCCATTTGAAAAGCTTGATTTCTCCGTCCTGTTCGATAGGACGGCTTATGTCCCATTCTTCGCCGTTGACACTTGCGGCTAAAATGTCTTGAGCCAATCGCGGAGAGATGCTTTCGGCTATCTGAAACGGAGTCACGCCCGCTTCATATTGGCGTGTGCTCTTGTCAGGAAATGTGATTGTTATCATTGTTGTTATGTTAATCTTTTGTTTAAGCAAGGGCATAGTTAACCCTTTGAGCCAAAAACGACTGCAAATTTAAATAATAATTTCCAAACATAAAAGAAATTTTCCGTGTAAATAGGTGCCGTTTACAACTGTATAGCCCTGTAGAGTCAGGAATTGCTTGGTGCATCCTCCATTCTACTTATCCTCCTTTTGCGAATCAGATGGAGCATTGTGCTCCAAGTGTTCTTCCCATACAAGAGTGGCGAGATACTTCTCGCTGCGGCAATGCAGGTCGGCTACCTTTTCCTCAATCAGCGTTGCTGTCTCAGACTGATAATAAATATTGGTGGCATCTTTGATGGAAACACCGAAAAGGTCAGATATTGCCATTATTATGGCTGCATTCTTATTTCCCCGCAGATACAATTCAGTTTCGCTCATAACTCTACACTGTTTTCATGTTTCAGGCATTCATCAAGCATACGCTGTGAGCGGATGCAGTATTGGTTGTTGGGTTTCTGATATTTTAGCAATCCAAGAGCATCATTCTCCGAAATTTCTCCTGCAAAATAGCGTTCAATGGTTTGTATAACCTCATCATTTGCTATTCCGCCAATAATAAGATCATAGTCAGAATTGTCTTCACCCCTACGGCAATTTGTGACGAATTGCAGCCATTCGCGGTTATAAGAGTCGAACTGAAGAATTTTCCATTCTTCCGAATTGTATTCTAATTCGTACGTTGACAACCACGCAGGTTTCTTCCTGCGCTTGAATCGTTGAGCATACTTCACTGCTTGGTCATATAGCGTTGTAAGGTAGAAGCCTTTCCCAAAGTCAAGAAATTCACGCGAATGGTTAGTGTCAGGCATCTTCACTGACGTAAATGATGAGTGATAGACTTTCATCTCAAAGCACCCCCTCCTCTCGCATAAAATCTGTTATGTCCTCCATTAGATAGCGGGAACCGAATGTGTGGAGAACATCGTATGATGGTACTATATAGTTGTAAAGTATTCCTGATTTTAAAAGTCGTTGAAACACCTCATTTTGCGGCATCTTCAGATGTTCGGAGAGTTTGCTGATAAGCCACGTCACAAATTTAAGCGTCTTATTGTCCATATCAATTTGTCTTTATTTTATAACGAGGAAAATCTCACAAATGTTATCGGTTGGAAATCGTCAACTAAATCCTGTCGAATGGAATCATCGTGACGATTATGCTGTATGCGTGTGAGTGGAGCGGCGGGCATTACACGGGGATGACCATCATGGGGATGTCAGAGTGGAACAGCAGCCGATGGGCGAGGGATGGATTGAAGAGCCGTGCGAATATGTTTTTCTTCTTGTTGGGAACGGCGATGAGGTCTACCCGCTGCTGCTGTTCGATGGCTTTGAAGTCGTCCACGATTCCCGGCAGGCTCACATGGGTGGCTTTGAAATTGAATCGGGGGTAGTGCTCGGCGCAGTATCCCATGAGCTTGTCAAATGCCGAATCGGCATTTCTCGCGCCTTTTTTCGACGGAACGTGTACTATTGTCACGTCGAGCCGTTCTTCGGAGAATAGGCGGTAAAGTGCGTCCAGGGCGAGAAGATCCTCCTGGTCGAGATTGCAGAAGAACACCACGTGGCTTATGTCGGCGATGCGGTTGAGTGTCACCGATTCCGGGACGGTGAATACCGGGCGGCGGCATGAATCAAGCACCTCGGCTGTCACGCTGCCTATGAGCTGCCTTTCTTTTGTGTCGGCACCTCGTGTCCCCATTATTATCATTTCGGGGCTGTTTTCTTTGGCATACTCGACAATCACTTCTTCCGGAACGCCTTCGGCGACTTCGGTGGTGAATTTTACCGCCGGGAGCTCGCTGAGTTTTATGCGTTGACGCAGTTTGTCGGAGAACTCTTTCATGAGTTTCTTGGACTCGGAGTCGAGCTCTTCATGCATCTCTGCGTTGGCGACATCGTAGGTCATGGAGTCGCTAAGCTGCCCGTCGCCGGTGACGTATGGGTCAAGATAGGCGTGCAGCAGTTTTATTGTAGCCTTGTGGCGATAGGCGAGGTGAAACGCTATGTCGCAGGCGTTGGTTGAATGATGGCTGAAATCGATGGGAACGACGAATACCTTTCGGGCGTTTGCCGCCGGAGTGTCGGGCCGTGGAAAAATCTCGGTGTTTTCAATGATGCGCAACGCAAGAGGAAGGTCGGCTTCTTTTATGCGTACCCTGACTCCGCTTGACACCACCGGGTGGGATAGATTCACGTTGTGCAAAACAACGGGCACGCCCTCGCTCTCAAGAAGATTCTTGAGCTGGACGGCGTGCTCGTAGGTATGGATTGCCACTGTTATGAGGCGGTCTTCTGACATCTTTATCAGCGATTATACTGTATTGGAGGTTTTATTCAGCGGCTTGAGCCTGCTCTTCAAGAATGGCTATAGCCATGTCATAGATTGTAGTGTCGTCGAGCACTACGATGCCCCCGTCGGGACCCGGCTCGATGTGTACGCCGACGTTCTGTCCAAATTGGTAGTTGCTTCCTCCGAAATAATTGCGAACTGTCTGTACAGTGCAATTCAGTTGGTCGGCGATTTTATGCATTGATCCATCGGGGAGGCTGTCTTTAATACGACGAAGATCGTTGAAGGAAATAGTCTTAGTCATGATACTATTAATTTTATGAGTTAGTAATTCGTTAATTAGTTCTTGATGTCGTTAAAATTAATCTTTTTGTATCACATTTCCAAATTTTCATGGCATAAAAGAAAGGTGTTTTATAACATATATTCTTAAATGCGTTCGATGGCGTTTCCGTTTATCCACGCCCTGTTGTTGTTATCAACTTGAACATCATACCATTTCGTGGATGTGGAATCAATGCGAGTGGTGACTGAATCGATGATCTGCACCACTGTTCCCTCATGGAGCAGAAGTGCTTCTTCCGAGCGGTCTTTGGGCACACGCGGAGATGTGCTGAGCAGAGTGGAGGGTACAATGATCACGGCATCGGCTGATGAAGTCGAGTAGCGGGTGGCTATCGAAGCGAATATATTTGCGATGACACAGATGGCGAGAAGTATTATTCCTCCGAAAAATCCGGTTTTCCGGAGTGCAATGTTGGAGGTGAACACATACAAGGCTATCGCTGCGAGGAGGAGGATGAAGGTGGCGATTGCGATCCCCGCCCATGTATTTGCCGGAATTTTTTGAGCGAATCCGTTGACGGTATTTGATATGAACATACCTCGGTCGCCGGGTTCGTCGGTGATTTTGGTGTTGACAAATTCAAGATTAGCTCTCGCGTCCTTGTTGGAGGGATCCAGCCTCAGGGCTTTTTCATAATACAGTATCGCCTTGCCGAGTTTTCCCTGACGGTAATATGAGTTTCCGAGGTTGTAATAAAGGTCGGAAGATGTTCCTTCAGTTTCCGCTATTTCAAGATATAGCTCGGTAGCCTTGCTGAAATTGTCGTTCATATATGCTGAGTCGGCTTGTTGTGTCAATGTCTGTGCAGTCATTGATATTATTCCGGTCAGCATGATTATGCCAAATGTCAGTATGAGTCTTTTCATTTCCGTTAGTTTTTAGCACGTTTTACGCGTTCCATTTCATTCATGATGTTGGAAGCCTGCTTGTAAAGCTCCTCTATCTGTTCCTCGCTTCTTGCCGGTGAGTAACGAGCCATTTCGCAATCGTCGATAAGGGTTATTGCTGATGCGATAAGCTCCTGACTGACACCGTATTCAGTGAGCTGCTGCGTGATGTTTTCGCGATAGAGCTGCGAAGCCGGAATGCCGAGCTTGTCGCTGAAATATCCCCACAGGGCACGCAATATCTCTTCGTAGAAGTGGTCGTTGTCGTGAGCCGCCATATATTGTTTTGCGAGTTTCAGGCGCTTGCGGGCCACTTTGTCGGCATTGGCTATGCGTCGTCCTTGTATATCGGCATTTAGTTTCACTTGCTTGCGGTAGAGAAGTATGAGCAGAGTCAATATCGCAGCCATGACAATATATGCCGGGATGTACCACCATGAGTTGAAGTAGAAATGATGGGTCTTTTGAGGATTGAGGTCGCCCATCTTGATGTGGAGGATGTCGGTGTTCTTGCTTGCTATCGCTTGCTTGTTGAATACTGATGTTCCTGATGACACCGCCGCTCCCTGTGCCACTTTAATGTCGTAGGCCGGAGTGGTGAGGGTGACGTATTTTCCGGACTCGGGGTTGAAATATACAAACTTGTCGGCTCCGATAGAGAATTCACCCACGTTCTGAGGTACGAAAGTGTAGTCGATGGTCATGCTTCCCGACACATTGGAGCCGGTGACTTGCGATGCGACATCAGTCTGAGGTGTGTATTGCTCGAATTCGGTGGGGAAGTCAATCTGAGGTTCTCGGATTGATTTTATGTTGCCCGTTCCTTTTATCGTGTATATGAGCGATGCCGCTTCATTGGTGCGGAAAGTGGAAGTGCTCAGGCGGCTGTCGATGGTGTAGTCGCCGACAGCTCCGGTGAAGCCATCGGGCTGGGGCTGGGGTAGGGGTGAGATATTGATCGACGCCGAGTTGGAGCTTACGTGAATGTCGCGCTCTACAGGGCGTGAGCCTCCCCAGAATCCTGAGAACCGTTCATGCTGCACGACTGTGATGTCGTATTTTCCTGAATTGATTGTGAGCTTTCCTGACTTCTGAGGGAATATGATGCATTTTTTCAGCACAGCGGTCATGTAGTTCTGACCGTTGTAGTGCTCCATCTCATTGAGCTGCGGTTGGAGGTTCAGCTCTTCGATGAGAAATCCGTCAAATGCCGGTTGTGTCGTAGGGAGGAATGAGCTGATGCTGTATTTTGTGTACAGCTTTATTGTGCATAGTATGGCTTCCTGCTCATAGGCGCGTGACTTGTTGAGGATTATTCTCACGAATACATCGTTGGCGGAAACGGTTTTGTCGGGAGTCTGGCTGCTGATGTCGTCGACACGCGCACCTGTTCCTGCCGCTGCTGCTTTATCGGGAGGAAGCACGATGAATGTGACCGGCTTGGTGGTGTAGACTTTGTTGCCCACGGTGATCCGTGCCTCGCCGATAGTGTGTTCGCCCGGTTCCACCGCCCGGTAAGTATAGGAATAGTCGACGGTTGAGGAGGAGCTTTGCTTGCCGTTGACTATCTCGTAGCTCATCATGGTGGATGTAGCCGGCCCGTAGATAAGTGTGCAGCCGTCAATGTTGGGGACCTTGATTCCGGATCCCTCGGCATTTCTCAACCGGAAAGTGACGCTGAATTTGTTTCCGGCAATTACGCTTCGCGGAGGGATTGTCGTGAAAGATGTTTCGGCTGACAGAATCCCTGCAAATGCGGTGATGAATGTGAGTAATGCTATTAATCGTATTTTCATAATCTAATACTGTATTCTAATGCTTACCATTGTCTGCCACGTACACGAGATGATGACGCCGCTTCTTTTTTCTGTTGTTCCTGAACTTTGCGGCGGGTTGCATTCTCTTCGTTTTCCATAGCCTTCAGGATTTTATTGGCGTTGTCATTACTTATTCCACCCTGCTGTTGCTGTGGTTGCTGCTTCTGCTCGTCCTTTTTATCCTGATTGGGCTGTTTGTTCTGGTCTTTGTCCTGATCCTGGTTCTGATCCTGCTTGTCCTGCTGGTCTTGTTTATCCTGCTGATCTTGCTGGTCTTTGTCCTGATCCTTGTTGTCCTGGTTCTGATCCTGATTCTGTTGTTCCTGGCGTTTCAGCTGGGCGAGACGCAGGTTCTGGCGAGCCTTGTCGTTGTCGGGATTTTTTCGCAAAGCTCCTTTATACATATTTATCGCCTGGTCGTATTGCTGCTGGTTGAACGCCATGTTGCCCATGTTGTAGAAGGCTTTTTCGGCAATTGACGCATCTTGTGCCGACTGTGCGAGATTCTGCAAGAGGCTTGATGCCTCCTGCATGGGATTGTTGCCTGAATTAGGATCGGCGCTTCCTGCCTGACGTATCAGCGATGTTGCGAGGTTGTACATCGCCGTTTCGCTTGCTGCATTTTCTTCAAGAGCCTTGCGGTAGGCTACTTCGGCATCGGCAAACCGCTTTTCATTGTACAGCGAGTTGCCTTGGCGTATATAGTTGCGTTCTTTCCTTGTTGAGTTGTCAACCGGCTTGTCATCGGCGGCAAATACCGGCGATAATGTTGCGATGGAAAGTATAAGTAATATCAGTCGTCTCATAGTTTTTTAGTTTGCTTGCTAAAGAAGTTGATCTTTTTGAGCCATCCCACTTTACGGTCAAGCATGAATATGTCGAGTATTATGAACACGAGCGCGAGCCATGCGAATACCGGGAATTGCTCGGCGCTTGCCGCATACACGACTCTCTCGATATTGCTCTTAGCCAATGTGTCGAGCTGTTCCGCCACATCGTTCACGACGCTTGATGACGCTCCCTGAACGTAGATTCCGTTGCCGGTCTGCGCTATTTGTTTAGCCATCTCTTCATTGAGTCGTGTGGTAACAGGATTACCTTCGTCATCTTTCAGGAACTGTCCGTTTCTGCCGATAGGAATCAAAGCTCCCTTGGTGGATCCAAGTCCTATGACATCGACTTGCACTCCCTGCTCGGCTGCCGATTTGGCGGCTGCTATGGGATCGTCGTCAAAGCTTTCGCCATCGGTGATCACGATGATTGCTTTCTGCATATCCTCGGAGGGGCTGAATGAGTTCATCGCCATCTCTATCGCGGCTCCGATGGTGGTGCCTTGCGAGGGAACCATCTCGGTGGAGATGCTGTTTAGGAACATCTTAGCCGAAACGAAGTCGGTGGTGATGGGTAGCTGGGTGTAGGCATCGCCGGCAAACACGATGAGTCCTATTTTGTCATTGTCAAGTTTGTCGATGAGTTTTTCGAGCACGAGTTTCGCACGTTGAAGTCTTGAAACTCCCTTCGGGTCATCATTGGATGATGCGAGCATAGAATTGGAAACGTCAAGGCATATCATCACTTCAATGCCTTGGACTTCAGCCGACTCCTCCTTGGCTCCTGCACGTGGACGGGCGAGGACAATGACGAGCATGGCTATGGCGAGGAGCTGCAGCACGAGCTTTATTCCCGGCTTGTAGCGTGAGGCTTCGGGCATCAGATGCTCGAGATTCACGATCTTGCCATAACGGGCAAGATTCTTTCGCCGTGCGAATCGGGCAAGAAAGAATAGTCCTGCCACAACCGGCAGCAGGAACAAAAGATATAGTAAATGAGGATTTCCAAAACTAAACATGAGCTAATTCCTAAGTTTTAAACATTTACGGTATTGTGCGCAACAATGTGTGGCGCAGCAGTATTTCGAGAAGGAAGAATCCGATGGCGAGCCATGCCCACATCATGTAGTTGTCCTCGGTGTGAGAGAAATGCCTTACATCCATCTGGGTCTTTTCAAGCTGGTCTATCTCCGAGAATATCTCCTTCAGCACGGTGTTGCTTGTGGCACGGAAATATTTTCCTCCTGTAGTTGAGGCTATTGACTGCAATGTAGCCTCGTCGATCACAACCGGCATATTCACGTAGTCGATTCCGCCGTAGTAGTTTTGCTGAGGCATTGGAGCCATGCCGTTTTTCCCGACACCGATGGTATATACCTTTATGTCAAATTTCTTTGCTATTTCGGCAGCGGTGAGCGGCGCCACATTTCCGGTGTTGTTAGTACCGTCGGTTATGAGGATGATGCTCTTTGACTTGGCTTTTCCATCCTTTATGCGGTTGATAGAAGTGGCGAGACCGTCGCCGATAGCGGTTCCATCTTCGAGCATTCCCATTTTGATGTCATGGATGTAGTTGGCGAGCAGGGAGCGGTCGGTGGTCATAGGCACAGCGGTGAAGCTTTCGCCGGCGAATATTACAACTCCGATGTTGTCGGTCTCACGCCCGGCAACGAATTTGGAAGCAACATCTTTCGCCGCCTCAAATCGGTCGGGCTTGAAGTCGCGGGCGAGCATCGACGATGATATGTCGAGAGCTATTATGATGTCGGTACCTTCGGTTGATGAGGTGCGCCAACTGTCGCGGGTCTGCGGACGTGCCAAAACAATAATGAGGCATCCGATAGTTGCAAGTCTCAGCAAGAAAAGCCCGTGAAGAAGGAATTCCTTATAGGAACGCGGCAACTTCGCATAGGGTGATGTCGAAGAGATTTCCATCGCCGGATATGCGTTGCGATGCTTCCAGATGTACCATCCTATAAGAGGAAGGAAGATCAGGAAAAGCCAAAGATATTCAGGATGGGCGAGCTGCATTATTTTGTTGATTTTGGAGTTGATTCATTGTTTTCGTCTTCTTTGTTTTCCTCTTCGGCAGGTGCCGGTTTGGTGTCCTCGATGAATTTTACGGCGTTGTTGAACGCTGATGTGTTTTCATCGGGGAGAGGTCTCGCTTTGGCAAACTTCACGAAGTCGGCCATTTCAAGAATGCGGTTGAGTATCGGAGCCGACGGTTTTGCCTCGGTGTTGCTGTTGAGCTGTCGTATAATTTGTGACGAGGTCATCTCCATGGCGTTTATTCCGAAGCGGCTGTCCAGATAGTTACGCAGGATTTCAGTCAAGCGTGTATAGTATTCTTTTTCAAGTCCGTTCTCGCAGAGTTTTTCTGATTTCAATCTGTCAAGCTGTTGCAAAGCAAGCTCGTAGGGCGGCAACGGTTTCTGCTTGGGCGCGAGTGATACTTTCTTTTTGCCCTTGAAGAATGCCAGCCATATAGCCACAAGCAGCACGATGAATGCTATGACAAGCATGACCCACCAGTAATCGACTACAAAGTCGGGGAGGTAATCCCATAGTTTTGTATTCGGTTCGGCGACTCCGGCATAATCATGGATGGTCTGCAATGTGTCGACGTCCACCGGCATTACCTTTAGCGCGAGCGGTGTGGTGGAGAATGTGTCATTGCCCACTACATATACGTAAGGCGGCAATGTGTAAAGACCCGAGTCAAAGGATTGGATGATGACTCTCCTTACAATCTCCTCGCGGTCGTTGCTCAGGCTTGTGGTGTCGGGAGCATAGTTTTTTATCACTTCGACCTCGCGGGTCAGAGTGTCGCCGTTGTTGGTGATGAAATGCCCTGTCATGCCTTTGTCCTGCACAATGTTGATGTTGACCGCAGTCTGTTTTCCCATCAATATGTATGCCGAGTCCAGTTGTGCCTTTATGGTGACCGGTGCGGCATCGATGGCGTTCCATGCCAGGAGAATGGCGGCTATAAGTGATATTATATGCTTTATTTTCATACGGTTGTTATCTCAGTTCGCGAGTTTTGAATAGTGACATCAATGCCTTTACATAATCTTCGTCGGTGGCGACAGAGGTGTGGGACACACGGCACTTGTTGAACCGTTCGATCATGGTCTGCTGGCGTTCGTACCACCACTTGTTGAATGACTGGCGCACTTTGTTGGATGAGGTGTTCACCCATCGGTCGGCGCCGGTCTCCATATCCACAACTCTCATGAGTCCCACGTCGGGCAACTGTGCGTCGCGCTTGTCATATACCTGTATGGCAGTGACATCATGCTTGTTGTTGGCTATCGACAGTGCCTGATAATAATCGTGGCTGTCGATGAAGTCGGATATTATGAACGTGGCGCAACGCTTTTTGATAGCGTCGGTCATGTATCTCACAGCCACCCCCACATCGGTGCCTTGGCTTTCAGGCGAGAAGTCGAGCAGCTCACGGATAATGAAAAGAATGTGTTTTCTTCCTTTCTTTGGCGGGATGAATTTCTCAACTTTATCGGAAAAGAATATCACGCCGATCTTGTCATTGTTCTGAATAGCGGAAAAGGCGATTGTAGCGGCGATTTCGGCTATCATCTCGCGTTTTTGTTCTCCGACCGCGCCAAAGTTGCGGCTTCCCGAAACGTCGATTATGAGCATTACGGTGAGCTCTCGTTCCTCTTCGTAGACTTTGACATAGGGGTGGTTGTGACGAGCCGTCACATTCCAGTCGATGTCTCGGATATCGTCACCGTACTGGTACTCGCGCACCTCGCTGAATGTCATACCGCGTCCTTTAAACGCTGAATGATATTCACCGGCAAAGATATTTTGAGACAGCCCCTTGGTCTTTATCTCAATTTTTCTTACTTTTTTCAGAAGCTCGTTGGCATCCATAGGCGGGATTTAACGATTAGGGTACTTCGACTTTGTCGAGTATGTTTGAAACGATTTCGTCGGCGGTGATGTTGTTAGCCTCAGCCTCGTAGGTGAGTCCGATACGGTGGCGCAGCACGTCATGCGCGATTGCTCTGACATCTTCGGGCACCACATAACCTCTTCCACGCAGGAATGCGTAGCTTCGCGCAGCTTTGGCAAGGCTTATTGATGCACGGGGTGATGCTCCGAATGCGATGATTGAGGTAAGGTCGTTCAAGCCGTAGTCGGCGGGGAAACGGGTGGCAAACACGATGTCGACGATGTAGCGTTCGATTTTTTCGTCGATGTATATCTTCTCGCACACTTTCTGAGCTTCAAGAATCTCCTCGGGCTTGAGCAGAGGACGCACTTCCTTGCGCTCATTGGTGATGTTTTGGCGGATGATGATCTTTTCCTCCTCTTTTGAGGGATAGCCGATGATGACCTTCAGCAAGAAACGGTCGACCTGCGCTTCGGGCAGGGGATAGGTTCCTTCCTGCTCGATGGGGTTCTGGGTAGCCATGACGAGGAACGGTTCATCAAGCGGGAAAGTCTTTTCGCCGATGGTGACCTGACGTTCCTGCATAGCCTCGAGCAGCGCGCTCTGGACCTTAGCCGGCGCGCGGTTGATTTCATCGGCAAGCACGAAGTTGGCGAAAACAGGACCTTTCTTTACCTGGAACTGTTCATTTTTCACGCTATATACCATTGTACCGATGACATCGGCAGGGAGAATATCAGGAGTAAACTGAATTCGGCTGTATTTTGCGTCGATTATCTGAGACAATGTTTTGATTGCCAATGTTTTTGCAAGTCCGGGGACACCTTCAAGCAGAACGTGTCCGTTGGAAAGCAACGCGATGAGCAATGAGTCGATAAGATGTTTTTGACCCACTATGGTTTGGTCCATCCCTCGCTGAACGAGATTTATAAAGTCACTTTTTGATGCGACGAGGTCGTTGAGCTCCCGAATGTTTACTGTTTCACTCATAAATTTAGTTTTTGTCGAGTAACTATTGTTTAGTTTTTATTAATTTTCAATTCATAAAGAGATGCTTTGTATCTCTTAGAGTGCAAATTTAAAAATTCTAACAACTGAAGCGTTAAGAGAGATTGTTAAATTTAGCTATATAATCTTTAACTAACTAAAACATCGGTGTTATTTCCTCTTTTCAGCTTGTATTTCCCGAGATTTTCGTTCAGCTTTGGCGAGACTTTCCTTATCGTTCACGTCAATTCCGTATTTTTCCTTACGGGGAATGATGACGGTGGTTCCCGGATTTATGCGGTCGGGGTTGGTGATCGCATCCTTGTTTTCTTCATATATATACACCCAGAAGCGGTAGTCGCCGTAATATTGTCGCGACATGGTGGTGAGATACCTGTTGGGGGTCACGGTATCGATGGCAAGGTAAGGCATGGTCTCTTCCTCGGCAGTCAACACTTCCGTTGTGGTGTCGGTGGGTTCCTCTGTTGGCAGAGAATCCTGAACCTCCGTGGATTGCTGTGGGGCTTCAATAGTGTCGGCGGTTGATGCGTCGTTGATCGCCTCAGCCGATTCGATAATATGGTCGCCGGCGTATATCGCACCGAAGTATCCTATCGCAAGTCCGAGAATAAGCCCGGCAACGAATGTCATGCACGGATGCAGTCGGCATTTTCGTTTAGGTTTTTCCTCCTCTTCGTCATCATCATAATATGCTGATTCTTCCTCCGGGTCATCATATACGGGTTCGTCATGCGATGGTGTGGGCAGTGCGGTGGCGACCTCTTGTTCAACCTGAGTGGCAACTGGCTCTTCATCATGGTCGTTGTCTTGCTCCTGTAGTACATTGGTGCCGGGTATAGGAGGCATATCAGCCGGAAAACTGTTGTCAGGCTCTTCAATGATATCTTGTTCAACTTCGGCTTCGCTATGAGGCTGTGTGGCATCAGCCTCGTTGTCGATAACACCCGGGACGGGGGGTATTGCCGCAAGGGTCTCTTCTGTCACTCCATCTTCAAGCTCGACCGCCTCGAAAAAGGCGAATGGCTCATTGACGGCAGCCGCCAATTGCTCGTCGGGTATCCAGGAGATGGTGTTGCCCTCGGTGACCATGAATGTTCCAAGCCCTTTTATGGCAGCGTTTTCTCCTCGGGCGAGCGCTGAGGTTATGGATTCAAATACTTCTTTAATGAAGTCGGACGCGGTTTCGTTGTCGCTTGCCGTTATGGCGCATAGAGCTTCGACGAGCTGTGGGAATGTTATCTTACGGGTCATTGCGCTTCGGTGAGTTTGCGTTTTAATAATGAGCTTGGGTGGAACTCCACGGTTATTGCGGGTGGGAGCAGGATCAGCTTTCCTGTAGAAAGGTCGGGTTGTACCTCTTCTTCGTGTTTTACAGGCTCAAATTCGCCGAATCCCGGGATTGCCACGGTGTCCATTTCGCAGAGATGGTCTTTTATAACGGTGTTCATTCCGCTCAGAAGCGCAGAAATATCTTTGGGGTCGCGGTTGAGTTTCTTAGCAACCGAATCGACTAATGATTTAGTGTCCATGTGTGGGCGTTTTTTGAGATTGTGACTCGGAGCGAACCGTGTCACAGATTATTTTTGAATTTTTCCAATTCTTCTCCTGCAAGCTCCCATTCGCTCATGGCGTAATCCAGTTTTTTCTGTAGGGCTGCATGGCGGTCAAAAATGTCGCCGGCAATATCACCCGCAGCTATTTTCGCCTCGATATCGCTGATTTCCGATTCTATTTCCGAGATGCGGGCTTCTGTTTCCTTCAGCTTTTTTTCGGCGCGGCGTATCATCTTTTCGCGTTCACGCTGTTCAGTGTAGGATATTCTTCGAGTTTCCTTTTCCGGAAGCTCTTCTTTCTTGGCTTTGGGTGTGTCTTTTGGCTGTGCAGGCTGCTGTATCGGTTTAGATTTTTCCAGCTCGCTTAGAGAGGCGAGTTTCTTCTTTTCAAGGAATTCGTATATTCCACCAAGGCACTCCTTGACCTTTCCGCCGCCAAATTCATAGACTTTCTCGACAAGTCCGTCGAGGAATTCTCGGTCATGGCTCACTACGATTACCGTGCCATTGAATTCTTTGATGGCTTGCTTGAGGATGTCCTTCGTGGTCATGTCGAGGTGGTTGGTCGGCTCGTCGAGGATAAGGAGGTTGACCGGTTCAAGGAGGAGGCGTATCATGGCGAGACGTGTCTTTTCGCCGCCTGACAGCACTTTTACTTTCTTGTCGGAAGCTTCGCCGCCAAACATGAAGGCTCCGAGGATGTCGCGTATCTTGGTGCGTATATCTCCGGTTGCCACGCGGTCGATGGTGTCAAATACGGTTATCTCGCCGTCGAGAAGCTGTGCTTGGTTTTGGGCGAAATATCCTATTTTTACGTTGTGTCCTATCTTGAGGGTGCCGGTGTAGGGTATCTCGTTCATTATACACTTCACCAGCGTGGATTTTCCCTCGCCGTTTTTCCCGACAAACGCCATTTTCTCGCCGCGTTTTATGGTGAATGTGGCATGGTCAAACACCTGATGGTCGCCGTATGCTTTGCCCAGCTCATCGGCTATCACGGGATAGTCGCCTGAGCGTGGTGCCGGCGGGAATTTCAGGTTGAGGTGTGATGTGTCGACCTCGTCGATCTCGATGCGTTCGATTTTCGCCAGTTGCTTTATGCGGCTCTGCACCTGCACTGATTTGGTGGCTTTGTAGCGGAAACGCTCGATAAAGTCCTCGGTGTCCTGTATCTGTTTCTGCTGATTCTGGTAGGCTCGGCGTTGCTGTTCGAGACGTTCTTGACGCAGATCCACATATTTTGAGTAGTTGACGGCATAATCGTATATCTTGCCTAAGGAGATTTCGATAGTGCGGTTGGTGACGTTGTCGATAAACGCGCGGTCGTGGCTCACGAGCACCACGGCTCCGGCTTTGGTGGTAAGGAATGATTCAAGCCATTGTATCGACTCTATATCGAGGTGGTTGGTAGGCTCGTCGAGCAGAAGCACGTCGGGGCGCATGAGCAGGATTTTGGCAAGCTCTATTCGCATTCTCCATCCGCCGCTGAATTCCGAAGTGGGGCGGGTGAAGTCGGAACGGTTAAAACCGAGACCAACAAGGATTTTTTCAAGCTCAGCCTCCCCGTTCTCGCTCTCTTCGATGGCAAGACGCTCGGTGAGATTGGTTATACGTTCGATGAGATTATTATAAGATGTTGACTCATAATCGGTGCGTTCGGCAAGTTCCGCATTCAGCTTGTCAAATTCGTCATGCAATTCCTTGACTTTGGAAAACGCTTTTCTCACCTCGTCGATCACCGACAGGGAATCGGTAAGGGTCATCTGCTGCGGGAGGTATCCTATTGTGATGCCTTGTGGAACTGATACGGAACCGGAGGTGGGGCGTTGAAGTCCGGCTATGATTTTAAGCATGGTCGACTTGCCGGCTCCATTTTTTCCGACTAAAGCTATGCGGTCCTTTTTGTTTATGACATAATTTATGTCGTCAAAAAGGCTTTTTGCGCTAAATTCTACTGATAAGTTATTTATCGAAATCATAATGCAAAGGTAGTCATAAAGAATGAAATCTGAAAGTCAGGCATCATCCCATATCTTCTCGATAAGGGAAATCCCGGGATTTATTTGTAATTTTGTCTCAGTTACCTTGATTTAGTCGATTTTTTTCATTTGACAGGTTAGGTTTTTTGCTGGTGAGGTGTCTTATAGCTGTATGACGACAACTTATCGACCATTAAGGTCGCTTTGCACTCTAAAAAGTTATTATGCCGCAAATAAATGACATAGAACAACTTTTCAAAGCCCACTACACAGCGATGCACCGATTGGCGATGCTGATACTGCGTGATGAGGATGTGGCGCGTGACATTGTGCACGATGTCTTCGAGTCGCTTCTCAACGCCGGTCTGACCGACGTGTCAGGACAGTATCTGCTGAAAGCTGTGCGCAACCGATGTCTCAACTATCTGCGCAGCCTGTCCACACGTGAACGCATTAAGGAACTTTATGCACTTGATGAGCAGGAGATTGCCGATGATGAGTTGCCTGATGAAGAGACGATGGCACAGATTCATTCGACCGTGGCAAACGACCTGACCGATGCTTGCCGGCGGGTGGTGGAATTGCGTTTCACTGATGGCAAAAGTTACAAAGAGATTGCCACAACGCTGGGTGTCAGCGAGGTTGCGGTCTATAAGCATTTGCGTCATGCAATAAATGTCTTACGTAAAAAACTATCTAAAAATGGATAAAATCGACCGACTGCTTGATGCTATCGAGCATCCCGACCTTTACTCCGAAAAGGATATGGAGGCTATGCTTGCCGATCCGGAAGTCAAGGAGGTTTACGACCTGCTTGACAAGACAAAGGCGGCGCTTACGCCGATACCTTCTCCGGATGTTGATGCTGAATGGAAAGAGTTTGAGCGCGTTCACAGAAAGAATAGTTTCAGAATACTTGATCTGTTCTCTCGCAATGTCGCTGCAAGCATAGCTATAGGCATAGCTTCACTTGCCGCCGTGGCTGCCGTAGTTGGGGTGAGCGTAAATTATGCTCTCAACCAAAAGACGGAAGTGCCATTAGCCGAGACTACGGCAGTAGTAAAAGAAACTATTGTTTCTAACGACTCGACAGTTGCCTCAGAAGAAGCGCCTGCGATGGCTCCTGAAACTATAATATTCGACAACGAACCGCTGGAGGCTATCGCTAACAGTATCGCTGAATACTACGGTTATAAGGTGCAATTTTCCGATGAAGCTCCCAAAACATTGCGTCTTTACTTCCGTTGGAATCAGGCGCAGTCGATTGATGAAGTTGTTGAAAGTCTCAATAATTTCGAACAAATACATATCTCCATCAAGGATAAAACCATTAAAATAGACTGACATCATGTCAAGAATAATTATGCTTATATGTGCTATGTCAGTCTTTGTCATGGCATACGCCGAGACTTTCTCCTATCATTTTAACTCAACTCCGCTTCCTAAGGCGATTCAACTGATCATGGAGAACCATCCCGATCTCGACATCAATTTCATATACAACGAACTTGAAAACTATAATACAAGCACGACAGTAAATGCCGATAATGCCTACGATGCCATTCGTCAGACGATAGGCTTGAATCCTGTGACAGTTGTAAAATCCAAGAATACATACTATGTCGAGGCTCTTCAGCACGGAAAATTTGTGTATACCGGACGTGCCATCAGCGCTGACAATGAACCGGTAGTAGCGGCAACCGTCATGCTTCTTGCTCCCAAGGATTCTGCCGTGATTACCTACGGAATAACCGACAGCGAGGGGCGGTTCAAAATTCCTTGTGACGAAAGAAATGTGATAGGTAAATTGACGTGCTTAGGTTACAAACCTAACATTAAGTCGTTCGGTTCGTTTGCAGTCGGCGATGTAGTGATGAACGCTTTGCCGATTAATCTCAAGGCGGTGACCGTAACCGGCGAGCAGATGCTCACTTATTCTGACCGTACTGTCTACCGTCCTACTCCACGCCAGAAAAACACCGCCATGGATGCCATAGACCTTTTGCGGCGCATGGCGATCCCTCAGATCAATATCAAGGTGTTTGACAATAGCGTGGAAACAACCGACGGTCGTCCCGTGGCGATATTTATCGATTATACCCGGGCGACAGAGGAGGAGCTGAAAGGTCTGCGCGCCGGAGATGTGCGCCGTGTTGAATTCTCATATTCGCCATCCGACCCCAGATTCATGGGCGAGACAAACGTGGTCAACTTTATCCTTCAGTCTTATCAATATGGCGGATATACAAAATTGATGGCTTCCGAGAGTTTTTTCACCGGCTTGCTGAGCGATGCTTCCGTTTACTCCAAGTTTAAATACAAGAGCATGACCTACGACCTGTTTGTGGCAAGCCGCAACACAAACAACCATCATACCGGCAGCAGCGGGACATCATCCTATCTCCTTACTCCTGAAACGGGAAAGACTGAATGGGTCGACAGGACTCAGACCACTGCGGGCAGCCATTACGTAGAGAACACGCTGCCTGTCACATTCCGGGCGACATACGATTCTGAAAATTTTCAGACTAAAAACACGCTCGCATTCACCTATACGGATAAGCCTAACGATGACAATGAAGGTACTGTGGATTTTACACCTGAACTCATCGCCCCGTCGACTTATGCAACCGAAAAGAGTTCCGATGTGAAGTCAGTAGCCTACTATGGGTCATTCTTCTTCTCATTTCCTCGCCGATATAATCTTATGGTTTATCCATCGGCATCTTACACGCACAATATCCAGAACTCTCATTACACTGCCCATGAGACAGGCATATTGAACAACGCCCGTGAAAAAGCTACCAATCTTAATTTGGATGCTTCGTTGATGAAAAATCTTGGGAAAAATCAGAATCTATATCTTTCCGTATTTAGCGGAAGGATTGAATATCGTGTGAATTATACCGGCGACTATCCGGCGTATGACCGGCTCATGACTGTCTTTGTCGGAGGAACTGTGAAATATGGCTATTACACCAACAATTTTAGTGCCGATGCCAGAATAGGAGTGAGGTATCAGAAAAACCGGATCAACGCATTGGTAGAGGAAGAGCTATATCCATTCGGGAGTGTCAACGTAGGATGGTCGCCCAACCGCCGCCATTCGATCAACTTCTACATTAATTATTCCAAGGAGCCAATTCCCGACAACGGCAAGAGCCCCAACGTGCTACAGGAGAATGAGGTGCTTTATTATCGCGGCAATCCTAATCTGAGCTACTCAAAGATGTTGTCAACATCGCTCAACTATAACTGGAGTGCTATGTCGTGGCTCAGGGTATCGCCATATATCAGCTTCCTTGGATTGCTTGACCGCTGGACTCCGGTTTATTCGCCTTACGACGACGGTCGCGCCATACTCCGTAGCTATGAGAACAATGGCGACCACTTGTGGACAACCTTGGGAATCTCAGCCACGGCATCGTTATTTGATGGAAACATGCAGATCCAGCTTATGCCCCGACAAGACTTCTATCGTGCCACCGGCACGCTGCCCGTCACCTACAATCCCTTTATTCTCATTTCATCCGTTCGATATTATATGGGAAATTTCTATTTCTCAGGTTATTTCAACTCGCCTCTCACGAGCCTGTGGTCAAATTACGACACCATCATCAAGACCCGTAGCTCGCTCAACCTGGAGGCTGGATGGAGCAAATCGGATCTGAACGTGAGGCTTACGATAGCAAATCCGTTCCGCACATCGTGGGATTACAGCACAACGAAATGCCGGTATGAATATTACAAGGACAGAATGGTCAACTACGACACCCGTACACATTTCAGTCTGCAACTGTCACTTGCCTACACATTCGGCTACGGCAAGAAGGTCAACCACGGCGATGAGGTGGGAGGCGCAGGAACCGGCTCATCCGCCATCCTGAAATAATGCACACCCTCATGTACATTTGTAGGTATAGTAAAAATTTTAATAGATAATATCGCGAAAGGATATTATCTATTGAAATTTATGCTATTTCGGTGGCTTCGTTCTCGCAAAGGACCGATTGATGCTGTTCTTTTATAGTTGGTCGCACTCTTTGAGCCATAGGGCGGATGAGGCGTCGGAGGGCATGCGCCAGTCGCCGCGAGGGGAGAGGCACACGTTTCCCACTTTCGGACCGTCGGGCAAGCAGCTTCTTTTGAACTGCTGATTGAAGAAGCGGCGGAAGAATGTGCGGAGCCATTTTTTGATTGTCTCATCGTCGTATTTTCCCTCAAACGCTTTTTGGGCGAGGAAGTATATTCTTGACGGCGGGAATCCGTAGCGCAGCACATTATATAGGAAGAAATCGTGCAGCTCGTAGGGACCCACGAGGTCTTCGGTCTTTTGGGTGATGTTGCCCTTGCTGTCAGCGGGGATCAGCTCAGGGCTGATGGGGGTGTCGACGATGTCGAGCAGTGTGGTTCGCTCTTCGGGTGTGGCGGCATTTTCGGCAAACCATCTTACGAGGTATTTCACCAGCGTTTTCGGCACACCTGCATTCACGCCGTACATCGACATGTGGTCGCCGTTGTAGGTAGCCCACCCGAGGGCGAGTTCAGAGAGGTCGCCTGTGCCGAGCACCATGCCCGACACCTGATTGGCTATATCCATCAATATTTGGGTTCGTTCGCGCGCCTGTGAATTTTCGTATGTGACATCATGGTTGTCGATGTCATGATTTATATCGCGGAAATGGAGTTTTACGGCATCGGCGATAGGTATCTCGCGGATTGTCACTCCAAGAGCCTTCATGAGAGAGATGGCGTTGTCGTAGGTGCGGTCGGTGGTGCCGAATCCGGGCATAGTTATTCCATGTATGCCTGTTCGCGGCAATCCGAGAATGTCGAAAGTCTTTGCTGCCACGAGTATGGCGAGCGTGGAGTCGAGACCGCCGGAAATTCCGACCACGATGTTGCGGGTGTGTGTGGCTTCAAGGCGTTTGGCGAGTCCTGCCGCCTGAATGTTGACGATTTCTTCGCATCGTTCGTTGAGCAGTCCGTCGGTGGGTGGCACAAACGGATATGGATCGACGGTACGGAACAGTTTGTTGTCGTTGTTTTTCGCGACATTGACGCTTGTCGATGCGGCACCGGCGTTTTCACGCACGGCACAGTCGCCGAATGTGGTGATGTGCATACGGTCGCGCTTTATAGCCATGATGTCGATGTCGGCAATCTCGTAGGTGGCTTTGCGGAGCCATCGGGGAGAGGCGCTGATGATTGATCCGTTTTCGGCGATTATTGCCTTGCCGTCGAATACCAGGTCGGTGGATGATTCGCCATATCCGGCGCCTGAATACACATAAGCGGCGATGCATCGCGCCGATTGCTGTTTTATCAGTGAAGTGAGGTAGTTGTATTTTCCGATGAGGTCATTGGATGCCGAGAGGTTGACGATGACCTGCGCTCCGGCAAGTGCCGCCATGGTCGATGGAGGCAGCGGTGCCCAAAGGTCTTCGCATATCTCAATGCCAACTTTCGCTCCGTTTATCTCGATGAGAGCGGGCTGCAAAGAATTGACCGGAGCAGCTTGGAACCATCGTTTTTCGTAGAACTCATTGTAGGTGGGCAGGTATGTTTTCGGCACTACAGCTATTGTCTCGCCGTGAGCAAGCACGATGGCACAGTTGTAGACGCTGCCGTCAATCAGTTTTGGTGCACCCACGATGATTGCGGTGTCAACCTCCTTAGTAAGTTCCGCGAGCTTGCCCACTGCGGCATCAGCCGCTTCAAGCAGCGTGGTCTGGTGAAACAGGTCGCCACAGGTGTAAGCGGTCACGCACAGTTCCGGAAACACGGCGAGCTCTACTCCGTGAGAGGCAAGTTCGCGTGCCATTGTCATGATTTGCTCCGTATTGTAGTCGACATCTGCGACATTTACGTGCGGCACAGCCGCCGCAACTCTGAAATAACCTTGTTTCATCATCAATATTTTTTGCAAATATAAACAAATTTGAGGGAACTGACAGGGCTCTTTCTGCGTGAAAAATATTTAATGTGAAATTTAGCGGTTGTTTAAAGCGGGGTATTGCTGGATGAAGCGGGTGTTTCAGGCAGAATTACTGTTCTGATGTATTGATTCCGGTAATAATTGATAAAAAGTAAAGGTGATGTTGAAAAATTTTATGGAGAAAAGGAAAGGAAAATTTGTGTAATTGGCGAAAAATTCGTTACTTTGCACAATGTTTTAAGGCTCATCCTGTAAAATCGCTGAGAATGATGCACTTAGCGATGATATGAGAACTGAGATGGCGGCCTTACTACAGATAGTGTTAATTAGTAACCAACGTAAAGATACAAAAACAGCCATGTCAAAGATTTGTCAAATCACAGGCAAGAAAGCAATGGTAGGTAACAATGTGTCGCACTCAAAGCGCCGCACTAAACGTAAGTTTAACGTGAACCTATTTGAAAAGAAGTTCTACTGGGTAGAACAGGACGTTTGGATCCGTCTGACTATCTCAGCAGCCGGTCTTCGTATTATCAACAAACTCGGTTTGGATGCCGCAATGCAGCAGGCTGCTGAAAAGGGATTTTTAACCGGTAAAGATATTAAATTTTTAGACATATAACGAATTATGGCAAAGAAAGCGAAAGGTAATAGAGTGCAGGTGATCCTTGAGTGCACTGAACACAAGGCAAGCGGTATGCCCGGTACATCTCGTTATATCACTACAAAGAACCGTAAGAATACAACCGAGCGTCTTGAACTTAAGAAATATAACCCTATTCTTAAGCGTGTGACTGTTCATAAAGAAATCAAATAATACTCCTAAGATATGGCAAAGAAAACCGTAGCATCACTTCAGAAAGGTGAAGGACGTACTTATAGCAAGGTGATTAAGATGGAAAAATCACCTAAGACCGGTGCCTACTTCTTCAAAGAAGAAATGGTTCCCAATGATCAAGTAAAGAACGCGCTTAAATAATTGAGCGTAATATTGATAAAAGGTCAGGGCTTGAAAATCAATTTTCAAGCCCTGGCTTTTTTTCATTGGACTAATTAGACTTATTGGACTTATTAGACTAATTGGGCTAATAGGACTAATGGGAAAGCCTTAAATTTTATTGAGGGTGGGATAAAAAGTGGGTAAATTTTGATGCCGACGGTGTTATCTTTGCATCGGGTTGAGGACGTAATAGTTTTCAGCTAATGAAAATTTAATAAATTTAAGCCTATTTGTTGGCAAAAAAGAGTAAATTTGCAATATTAAAAATCTACTTTAAACTTAAATCGAAAATGGGACTATTTGAAAAATTGACCGCAAAAGCTAAGCAGCAACGCCAGCGTATCGTGTTGCCGGAAAGCACAGAACCTCGTACTCTTACCGCAGCCGACCGTATTATCACGGAAGGTCTTGCCGATATAATCCTCATCGGTAACCCCGAAGAAATAGCCGAGGCTGCCAAGGAATTGGGTCTCACCAATATTTGCAAAGCCAAGATTGTGAATCCGGAAGATCCTGAGGTTATTGACACTTATGCTCCTATCTTCTATGAGCTTCGCAAGAAGAAGGGCATTTCAATGGAGGATGCCATCAAGACAACCAAGAATCCGCTTTACCTCGGATGTCTTATGATCAAGAACGGCGATGCCGACGGTCAGGTTGCCGGAGCTCTCAACACTACCGGAAATGTGCTTCGTGCCGCTTTCCAGGTGATTAAGACCAAACCGGGCATTGAAGTTGTATCAGGTGCGTTTATCATGTTGTTGCCCGACGGATCACCTTTCGGTCAGGACGACCTTATGGTATTTGCCGATTGTGCCGTTCTTCCCGATCCTACAGCCAAGGAACTTGCTCAGATCGCGCTTTCAACAGCCGATACAGCACGTGATATTGCTAACATCGAACCGCGTATCGCAATGTTGAGCTTCTCAACCAAGGGTAGCGCCAAGCATGAGCGTGTCGACAAGGTGATCGAGGCTGTCAAGCTTGTCAAGGAAGCTGATCCCGAATTGATGATCGACGGCGAACTTCAGACTGATGCCGCTATCGTGCCGAGCGTGGCTAAGAGCAAAGCTCCCGGAAGCAATGTAGCCGGTACAGCCGACGTGCTTGTGTTCCCGTCGCTTGAAGCAGGAAATATCGCCTACAAACTTGTGCAGCGTCTTGCCGGTGTTCAGGCTGTGGGTCCGGTTCTCCAGGGTCTTGCCGCTCCTGTCAACGACTTGTCGCGCGGATGTTTCCCCGAAGATATCTACAAGACAGTAATCATCACCTGCAACCAGGCAATCGGAGCTAAATCACGTAAATAATCATAGACTTTAAATCGTAATCAAAAAATGAATATTCTCGTTCTTAACTGCGGTAGCAGTTCTGTGAAATATAAACTTATTGATATTGACAATAAGAATACTCTTGCCGAGGGTGGAGTGGAAAAAATCGGTTTGCCCGACTCATTCTTGAAGTTCCGTCTTCCTGATGGAAGCAAGAAGAGCATCGTTGAGTCTATTCCCGACCACAAGAAGGCAGTAAACGACATTCTTAATATTCTTATCGACCCCACTTACGGCTGCATCAAGAGCCTTAAGGAGATTGACGCTGTGGGACACCGAGTGGTGCATGGCGGTGAGAAGTTCAACAAGAGTGTCAAGATCGACGATGAGGTGATCGAGAAGATCAAGGAGTGCTATGATGTGGCTCCTCTTCACAATCCGGCAAACATGACCGGTATCGACGCTATCACTGATCTTATGCCCGGAGTGCCCCAGGTTGCAGTATTTGACACTGCATTCCACCAGACAATGCCTGCCGAAGCCTATATGTATGCTCTTCCTTACGAAATGTATGAGAAGTACAGCATCCGCCGCTACGGCTTCCACGGCACCAGCCACCGTTATGTGTCACGCCGCGTGTGTGATTTCCTCGGTGTTGACTACAATACTCAGAAGATCATCACTTGCCACATCGGCAATGGCGGTTCAATCACTGCCGTTAAGGATGGAAAGAGCATCGACACTTCAATGGGTCTTACTCCGGTAGAAGGTCTTATGATGGGTACTCGCGTGGGTGACGTTGATCCGGGAGCTCTTACATTCATCATGGATAAGGAGCACCTTGACAGCAAGCAGCTGAGCAATCTCATCAACAAGAAGAGCGGTATTCTCGGAATCTCAGGCGTATCTTCCGATATGCGCGACATCGATGCCGCTATCGAAGCAGGCAACGAGCGCGCGAAACTGGGTCTCGATATGTATATGTACCGCATCTTGAAGTATATCGGCGCTTATACCGCTGTGCTTAACGGTGTTGACATAATCGTGTTTACCGGCGGTGTCGGTGAAAATCAGGAGAGCCTCCGCAAGTATATGTGTGACCACCTGTCATATCTTGGCGTTAAGATTGACGAGGAGGCAAACAAGTGCCATGGCGAGGAAAAAGTTATTTCCGCTGCCGACTCCAAGGTTAAGGTTGTTGTGATCCCGACCGATGAGGAGTTCATGATCGCACGCGATACTGAGGCTATCGTGAACGGTCGCCAGCCTGAATAAAGGATTGTTTTATAAATTATATGAAGAAAATTAGAGCTGCCATAGTTGGATATGGCAACATTGGAAAATTTGTACTTGACGCATTGATGCAGGCACCCGATTTCGAGGTTGCCGGCATCGTGCGCCGTAATCCGGCTGATGTTCCAGCCGAACTCGCCGGATTCAAAGTAGTAGCTGACACGCTTGAGCTTGATGATGTTGACGTGGCTATTCTGTGTACACCTACCCGTGAGGTTGAGAAACACGCTTCCGTGCTTCTGTCGAAGGGCATAAACACGGTCGACAGTTTCGACATCCACACCGGTATCGTGGACTTGCGTCGTAATCTTGATGCTATCGCAAAGGAGCATGGCACAGTCGCTATCATATCGGCAGGTTGGGATCCGGGAAGTGATTCCATCGTGCGCGCATTGATGCAGGCTGCGGCACCCAAGGGTATAACCTACACTAATTTCGGTCCTGGCATGAGCATGGGTCACACAGTGGCGGTTAAGTCAAAACCCGGTGTTAAAAATGCTCTGTCTATGACTATTCCTCTCGGCACCGGTATCCATCGCCGCATGGTCTATGTGGAGGTTGAGGACGGACATAAGATTGAGGATATTGCCAAGGCAGTTAAAGAGGATCCTTACTTTGCAAGTGATGAGACTCATGTGTTTGCCGTTCCGTCGGTCGATGATATCAAGGATATGGGTCATGGTGTGAACATGGTCCGCAAGGGAGTTTCAGGTATCACCCAGAATCAGCGTTTTGAGTTCAATATGTCAATCAATAATCCTGCATTGACGGCACAGATTTTGGTTGGCGTTGCCCGAGCTGCTATGATTCAACGCCCCGGAGCTTACACGATGATTGAAATCCCCGTGATTGATATGCTTCATGGCGATCGCGAGGAATTGTTACGTCATTTAGTATAATCTCTTAACGATGCTTGATTTTATCACCTGGAATGTCAGCCCGGAAATTTTTAGCGGCTTTTTGACCATACGTTGGTATGGGCTTATGTTTGCTATCGGTTTTCTTGTAGGCTATGAGATTGTCGCCAAGATGTTCAAACATGAGGGCGCTCCTGAGAAATGGCTTGGGATTCTGCTCATATATGTAGTGGTTGCCACCATCGTAGGCGCCCGTCTTGGTCATGTGTTTTTCTATGAATGGGATATCTACCGAGCCGATCCTATAAAGATACTCTATATATGGGAGGGCGGTCTTGCGAGTCATGGCGGAACCATCGCCATAATTCTTGCGGTGATTCTGTATTCTATTTTCGTGACAAAACGCAGTCCGTTATGGACATTTGACCGTCTTGTGATCGCGATAGCCCTTGTGGGCGGGTTGATACGTCTCGGAAACTTGTTTAATTCAGAAATATTCGGTACAGCCACTGATTTGCCTTGGGGCTTCATGTTTGTGCGTTCGCGTGAATGGCACGAATTTTATGAGGGTCAAGCCGTGCATCCTACCCAGATTTACGAAGCGCTATGTTACTTTGCTCTATTCGGGTTGCTTATGTGGATGTATTGGAAGAAAAATGCCGAAGAGCGTCCGGGACTTATTCTCGGCATATTCTTCATAGGCATCTTCCTGCCTCGTTTTCTCATCGAATTCATTAAGAACGATCAGGTTGCCCGCGAGGCTACGATGACACTGAACATAGGTCAGCAATTGAGCATTCCGTTCATTTTGCTGGGCGTGTTGCTCATAATCTATGCGATGATTCGTCCGAAACAGCATCTGAGTTTCCCAAATAAGTTTGCCGAGGAGATTACGTCGAAATCACGACGTTGATCATATAAAAGGTGATAATTTTCATAACACTCTATCAGGGATGGCGATATAGCTTTCCCTGATTTTTTTGTCATATTTTCCGGGGCTACGGAGTGTCGATGTCGGTTACCACTATTTCAATCGAGTCATTGTCGATCATTATGATCCGGAGCCAGATGTCGGAATCTTCTTTGTTGAGTATCTCGCAGGTTTTTATTTCTGCCGATTTTCCATTTATTTTGAGTGACGGCTTGTCGTCAACATATTTGAACTCTGCCTCTTCGCCATTTATAATGTTGAAAAAACTGATTGTTGCATCGCTTTTCTTTACCATTATTCCACCGTCGTCATACACCATTTTCACTTGTGGTGATATGAACCGGGTGGATTTATTCTCGATTATTTCCTTTTTGTTTTCTTCATCGGGGTTTCTTAATTTCCATCCGATGTCATCGTTGCGATTGTTGCATGATGCCATTATGCAACATATAGGAATGATTGATAGTGCCGATTTTTTCATTTTGTGATGGTGATAAGTAGTTTTCCACAACTTTCTGCTGATGCGAATCTTAATTCATGTTTACCTTCCGATAATGACGATGTGAGAATATCTCCATCAACTTTTTTCCGGTCAATCCACCATTGGGTGTCTTGTGGCAGATAGGGCGTGGACAGATTTATTTTGGGGTCACTGCGTTTAGAATAAACTGCTTTCAGCATTTCGGGAACTCTTGAGGATTCGATGCCGTATATTTCGCCCTTTTTGTCGCCCCATAGATATTCGGCTATCTCCGGATTGGTGACAAATGGATTTATATTTCCTTGCATCTCTTTTATTTCCATGCATCTTCTCAGCTCATCATCATCCACGGGATCGTTGCGATGCCACTCCATATATAGGTCGGCAGCCTCATTTGTCAGCGTGGGATAGGGATTATTGTCGAAGAAAAAGCCGCCCCAATCAGTCCATAGTGAAACGGGATACATGGTGACTGCATAGAAAATGATTCGAGCGATATTGCCTTTCGTGCTGTTGTGCGGTTCTACCGCTTGTATCATGTCATTGCGGAAAGAGGAGTATCCGATGTACACATTGCCGTGTATCTCCGTGTCTTTGAATACCGTAGCAAAGGGGTAAGTCTTTCTGTCAACAAATATTGTGCTTTCCGTGAATGCGAGATTGTGGAGATCTATAGATATTCTGCTTGATTCCAATAGCGATTGCTCCATCCATTTCGACGGAACCACCTGTATTATGCTTGATTGGTTGATGGAGATATTTGAACCGGATATCATGTCAAATATAATCTCATCCTTTTTACGGTATATGTCAGGAAGTTTCGATGAGCAGTCAGGATCATATTTCAACGGGGCGCAATGTATTCGGAACGCGTTCTTCAGGGCTATTCCGCTTCTGCCTTTGGCATACTCCATTATATCGGGATGTGACGGCATAATAGTAAATATCAGGGCTGAAATCAGCAAAAAATATTTTTTCATAGGGTCGTAAGAGTTTCACGATTGATTTCAAACAAAAATAGGCGTAATTTGTGAGAAATGCAAAGAAAAAGGCTGATATTTAAAAATATTAATTAAAAATTATCACTATGGACTTTATGCTTTGAAAGGTGTACATACTATTACGGCTCCGCTGAAGAGCAGAGCCGTAACGTGTAGAGTGGGTTATCGGTGTGTCTATTTGCCGATGCAGGTGTAGTTGAATCCTTCTTCGTGAAGTTCCGCAGGGTCATAGATGTTTCTTCCATCGACAATGATGTTTCCTTTCATGGTGCGTCGCACTACAGCCCATGACGGGAGTCGGAATTGCTTCCATTCAGTGAGCAGGGCTATTGCATCGGCATCCACTGCGGCATCATACATATCGGAGGCGTATTCGATTTTGTCGCCGATGCGGCGGCGCGCCTCATCAATGCTCACGGGGTCATAGGCTCTCACTGTCGCGCCGTCGGCGAGCAGCTTTTCAATGACCACCAGGGATGGCGCTTCGCGCATATCGTCGGTCTCGGGTTTAAATGATAATCCCCATAATGCTATTTTTTTGCCTGAGAGGTCACCGCCGAATGCTTTCTTGAGCTTATTGTAGACGATGGATTTCTGCCGTTCGTTCACTTCTTCCACCGCGCTTATGATGGTCATGTCGTAGCCGTATTCCTTGCCTGTGTTTATAAGCGCCTTCACGTCCTTAGGGAAGCATGAGCCTCCATACCCACACCCGGCGTAAAGAAATTTGTTGCCGATGCGCGCGTCAGTGCCTATGCCTTTGCGCACCATGTTGACATCAGCACCTACGAGCTCGCAGAGATTGGCTATGTCGTTCATGAATGATATGCGAGTGGCAAGCATTGAATTGGCTGCGTATTTAGTCATCTCAGCCGATGCTATGTCCATGAATATTACCCGGAAATTATTAAGGAGGAAAGGGCGATAAAGGCGTTCCATCACTTTGCGTGAACGGTCGCTCTCAATACCTATCACTACACGGTCGGGCGACATGAAATCTTTTATAGCCGCGCCTTCTTTCAAAAATTCAGGGTTGGATGCAACTTCATAGTCAATGTTCACGCCTCGTGCGGCAAGCTCACGGTCGATAGTCTCCTTTATTTTCTTGGAGGTTCCCACCGGGACTGTGCTTTTAGTGACGAGAAGAGTGTATTTATTGATGTTTTGTCCGAAAGTTCGAGCCACATCAAGCACATATCTTAAATCAGCCGATCCGTCTTCATCGGGAGGAGTGCCAACTGCGCTGAACACCACTTCAACGTCAGAAAGACAGTCGGTCAAGTCGCAAGTGAAGTGAAGGCGTCCTTCAGCCACGTTCCTTTTCACGAGATCGTCAAGCCCCGGTTCATATATGGGTATAATGCCTTGTTTCAACCGTTGGATTTTATCTTGGTCAATGTCAACGCAGGTCACATCAATGCCGACTTCGGCAAAACAAGCACCGGATACGAGTCCAACATAACCGGTTCCTACAATAGCTATCTTCATATTTGCGTACTTGTTACAATAGTGCAAAAGTACGCAAAAATCCTCGTTGCGGCAAGACTAATTGAAGAGGCTATTGAAAAATCGCATGGCAGAATTGTTATATATAAAGATTCCATTGATTATTGACGATGAATATATATTTTTATGTTGACAAAGACTGATATACATAATGCGTCGGTCCATCGCGTCACCATTGCGGCTCTTCTTGTCGCAATCGGAATCGTGTTTGGCGATATCGGCACATCACCGTTATATGTAATGAAAGCCATTATGGGGGTAGGGAGCTTACATGATGCCGATTATGTGATTGGCGCTGTATCATGTGTCATTTGGACTCTTACGCTGCAAACCACTCTTAAATATGTTGTCATCGCATTGCGTGCCGATAACAATGGAGAGGGTGGCATTCTGGCTCTTTATTCGCTTATAAAAGGTATAAGGAAAAGATGGCTTTATGTCTTTGCGGCAGTGGGTGCGAGCGCTCTTATAGCCGATGGAGTTATCACTCCGGCAATGACCGTAACGTCGGCAGTAGAGGGTATCAGCGCTCTGAAACCCGATGCTCCGGTGTTGCCGATAGTCCTATTCATCATCACCTGCATCTTTTTCATTCAACGTCTCGGCACAAAGTCGATAGGACGTTTTTTCGGACCGTTCATGCTTGTGTGGTTTCTGATGCTTGGCATTTTGGGCGCTATGCGGCTTAGTGATCATTGGGCAATACTTCATGCGTTCAATCCATGGTATGCAGTGAAGCTGTTGGTTGATTATCCCGGGTGGGTTCTCATATTGGGGGCTGTATTTTTGTGTACCACCGGAGCCGAAGCCCTTTATTCTGATCTCGGTCATTGCGGCAGAAAGAATATCACTTATTGCTGGCTTTTTGTGAAAGCGATGCTTATATTGAATTATTTAGGTCAGGGGGCGTGGATTATCTCACAAGGAGGGAGTATCGGTTCAGGAGTAAATCCGTTCTATGGCATTATGCCTCAATGGTTTCTTCCGGCAGGGATTGTGGTAAGCACCGGTGCGGCGATTATTGCAAGCCAAGCTTTGTTGAGCGGCTCTTTCACGATATTCAGCGAGGCGATGAGCCTTGATTTTTGGCCGAGATTGCGTATCAAATATCCGTCAACATTGAAAGGACAGCTCTATATTCCGCTTGTCAACATATTTCTTTTTGTCGGTTGTGTGTTGACGGTGCTGATATTCCGGACATCGGGACGCATGGAGGCGGCATACGGACTTGCGATCACCATAACGATGCTCATGACAACGATGCTGCTTACGCTCTATCTGCGTAATAAGGGGGTGAGCGGTTGGGCTGTCGCTCTATTTGCAGTAGTATTCACAGTCATCGAGGGCGCGTTTTTTGTTGCCAATATGTTTAAATTCACTCATGGCGGATGGTTTACCGTTTTGATTGCCGGAATTGTGTGTGCCGTGATGATTGTGTGGCGCAAGGCTGAAATCATAAGGCGTAAATATGTCGAATATCTTGATTTCAATGACTATACAGGAATCATCTCTGACATAAAAGATGATGATAAAATACCGATGTATGCATCCAATGTCGTGTACATAAGTCGTTCGGAGAACGCAGGAAAGGTGGAGAGCAAACTTATTTATTCGATAATCAACAAACAACCGAAGCGAGCCGACCATTACTGGATAATCAGAGTTGAATTCACTGACCATCCTTACACTCTTGAGTATGAGCGATCGGTTATCATTCCCGGAACTTTGGTCAGTCTTAAGTTCCGCATCGGATTTTGTGTGCAGCCGCAGCTCAGCGTATATTTCCGGCAGGCTGTTGAGGATATGGTGGCTGACGGCTTGCTCGACCTGACCAGCAACTATCCGTCGTTGCGGCGCTATGGTATTCCGGGCGACTTCCGCTTCGTAGTTATCAAACGTGTGTTTTCATCGTCAAGTCAATGTAAACCGTCGGATCGTATTCTCATGAACCTGCATTCGATGCTTCGCCGTATGGAGCTTGACACCGGTAAAGGATTTGGATTGGATACCAGTACGCTTACGGTTGAAACAGTGCCGCTTATAATAAATACCCGCACTCCCAGAAGGATAGAGCGGGTAAAATAGCGATGTGTCATTATGACGTGACCGGATGTTGTGATTATAAATAGTAGTTTTTTAATACACTGTATCTGTCATCGAGTTCAAACACCCAAGGCGCGCCTGTGGGAATCTCGGTGTTCATTATTTCTTCCTGAGACAGATGCAGCAGCATCATGGCGAGCGCGCGCAGACTGTTGCCGTGAGCGGAGATGAGTATCGTGTCGAAATGACGCAGGCGGGGCATGATGATTTCTTCCCAACAAGGCTTCACACGGGCGATTGTGTCTTTCAGTGATTCGGTGAGCGGCAGGTCCTCGTAGCTCAGGAATGTGTAGCGAGGGTCATTGCCCGGATATCTCGGATCATCAAGAGTGAGTTCTGGTGGAGCCACGTCGTAGCTGCGGCGCCATATATGTACCTGCTCATCGCCATATTCTTTAGCCGTTTCCGCTTTATTGAGACCCTGCAGCGCTCCATAATGTCGTTCGTTGAGATGCCAATCCTTTATGACAGGCACCCAGTCGCGGTCGAGAACTTCGGCGGCGATCTGCAGGGTGTGTATGGCTCGTTTCAGATAGGAAGTGAAGAAAAATTCAGGGAGCAATCCGGCTTCCAGTATCTTTTTACCGGCATTTCGCGCCTCTTCTTTCCCTTTTTCGGAAAGTTCCACATCGGTCCATCCGGTGAAACGGTTTTCAAGGTTCCATTGGCTCTGTCCGTGGCGCAGGAGTATGACTTTTTTCATATATAATTATTATTTATCGATTAGTCGGTTCAGTTCATTGCCATCATCATGGATCCGGTGCGGTGGAATGATGCATTTAGTTCAGTGTATGGAATGAATGCTTTCATGTCGGAGAAATCCAGATGTTTAATTATTTTGTAATCAAGCGCAGCCTGAGGCGCGAGGTTGTAAGCTATTTTCTGAGTGTCAAATCCCGGGACTTTCACGCTCTTCAATGCGGCGGCAAGGATGAGATTTATCACTCCGAATTGCTGTGAACAGAACATCTCCATCTCGGAAACCCCTGTGTGATATAGCAGTATGGCTTGAGCTATTGGGTAGGTTCCGGGAGTGATGTCGTTGATCAAGTCGTTGAGGAACCGTTCTATCATAGGGCAATCCATGAGACAAAGTGATTCTTCGGCAAGTTTTTTTCCCAGCCGTTTAGTGAATTCTTTTGATTCAGGGTTTGTTTTGCAAGCTATCACTTCCTCGTCGGCTTGCAATATGCAGTCATAATCATCATCGGCTGCCGCACGATAGGCTTGTATTGAAGCGATGCTGTCGCTATATGCGACTTGCCTGGATACAGCCATCACATATTGTTGCAGGGTGGATGCGTTGGCTATCAAGTTTATATTGGATGCTGATTCAAGTCCGTTGGAAAATGAAAAAGTTCCCACTGTACACTGAGATTCGCTCATTTCGAGCAGTCTCATCAATGTTATAATTTCTTTGCTGCCCATAATAGTGAATTATAACAGATTAATAAACCAAACGTCGGAGTCGCTGCCTTTCAGTGTTTTTAATAAGAAAAGTGTATCGTCCTCGTTATATAACTTGAACAATTTAACATTGAAAAAGGATTAGCCAAGTGAAAAAAATATTAAATTTACATTTCTAAAATGATTATGAAATGACAAGATTTTTGTTGCTGATATTATTTAGTGTCGTGTGTTGTGCTGAAGCTGTGGCACAGTGGGCGTTGCCTCATATCTCGGTTGCCCATGTCAGGGTTGAGCCTCGGCATGGCGCTGAAATGTCGACACAGGCATTGATGGGTATGCCGCTAAAGATAATAAAGGAACTTGAAGAAGGGTGGCAGGAGGTTGAGATGCCCGACGGCTATAGGGGGTATGTCATATCCAACTCGCTTACATCTTTTGATGATGAAGCATTTGCGGCTTGGCGATCCGAACCGCGATTATTTGTCACTTCTTTCGAAGAGGTTAAAGTGTATGAAGACACTGTTGCGGCAGCAGTTGTTGTGAGCGATGTCGTCGCTGGCGATATTATGACCGGAATACTGTCGGAAGGGTGGAGCCGTGTGGTTATTCCTGACGGCAGAACAGGCTGGATAAGGTCGGACTATGTGAAGCCTCTTGAATCTGTGTTTGTTGAGGATGCCGCGGCTGAGGTAATAAGAATGTCAAAGCATCATGTGGGCACCCCTTATCTGTGGGGCGGTTTGTCGAGCAAGGGCATGGACTGCTCGGGATTGGTGAAAATGGCTTTTTACAATACTGGCAGAATACTTTTGCGCGATGCTTCGCAGCAAGCAAAAACCGGCTCGCCTGTGTTGCCTGATGATTATAGGCAAGGTGACTTGGTGTTTTTCGGAAATGCTTCGGGACGTATAAATCATGTGGGCATCTATGATTCCGAGGGATATTTTGTGGAATCATCTGGACGGGTGAAGCGCACAGCTTTGGTTGACAAGCCCGGTTATATCTGTGCCCGCAGAGTTATAGGAAACGAGGGTTCATACGGAATTGTCGCTATCAACAATCATCCATGGTATTTTAGCCATTAATCGAGAAAAGAGCTGTAGATTGAGTCGATGCGATTCTCTATGGCTTGATTCAGTTCGACCTCGGCTTTTTTGTCCTTAGGAATCTCAAATTTCAGCGGTTGTGTTTCCGGAGCTTTTTTAGGCTGTGGAGCTGCTTTCTTTTTATCCTTTTTGGGGAGCTTGTTTTCTGCCGGCTTATAGCCCTTACGGCTTACAAATCCCGATGAATGATACTTAGTGGCGTAATATCGTTCTTCAAGGTGGCTTATTATGACACCTCGGCTTGCCGAAGAGTGAATGAAACGCCCGTCGCCAATGTATAGCCCTACGTGGGAGACTCTCGTTTTATCTCTTCCTGTACAGAAAAACAAGAGGTCGCCGGCATTGAGCGATTTTTTGTTGATTGATTTGCAGAATCGTTGCTGCTCGGCGGAATTGCGTGGAATTTTTATGCCGAGGGCTTTGTGATAGACCTTCATGGTCAATCCGGAACAGTCAGTGCCTGAGTAGTCTTGTCCGCCATATCTATAGGGTGTGCCGAGCCATGTCATGGCTTCTTCAACAAGTTTCCGCTCGTCCCCTTTAAGATTTTTTGTGTTCACTTTAGATTGCTGTTGGCTATGGTAGTTTTTTCCATTACCGGAGGCAGCGTGTCGCGAACTGTGGCACGCGCCGGTTGAAACAGCCAGAACGAGTAGCGATAGATATAAATATATGCGTGACAAATTGACCATAGCATTACAAAATTAACAACTTCATGCATCAGAGCCAAGTGGCATAATAACAAAAAATCTTAAAAAAGAATGTTAACCGATGCGGTTCTACTCTTTTTTAAGATTTTGAATTGAGATGTTTGTTTACTATTACTTTTTCTTAGTAGTTGATGAGGACGCTTCCTTGCTTTTCAGCAGTCGGAATCCGGCTTGCATTCCATCATAGCTTTGCAGCAATTTGTTTAGTCCTGAAATAGTGGAATTGCCCGAAATTTTCGCCGCCATGTTAATGAGTTTCATCAACTTTGAGATGTCGAAAGTGATGGTGACTGTATTGCCGGCTTTGGAAACGGCGGCATCCATAGTCCCGATGTTCATTTTAAGCGCTTTGAAATGGAAGGTCATGAAACCGTCTTGGTCTGACTTTGTGAGCTCTCCTGACAATGAGCCACGGGCGAGCTTCATGGTGAATGTGCTGTCGGGTTCGACCGTAAGCACCATTTTGTCAAATCCTGCGGTCTTGTAGTAGGGTGCCAGTTTGTTTTCGACGGTAGCAGCGGCAGCGGCGCCTCCTGCTTTTTTCAGCAGATTGTCGCTTTTGAATGATACTGCCGGGGCTGAATAGTTCCAGGTACCAACGATATCGGCAGGTGATATTTTGTCATTTCCGAGAATATTGCTGACAAGCGACCCTACGGTTCCGGTGCCGAGTATGTCGCCAAGCGATTTTCCGGAAGATGATGAGGTGGAGTCTGATGCTCCTTTCAGCAGGTCCTTGAGGCTGAATGAAGATTGAGCCGACATTGTCGATACGGCAATGCCGAGTAAAATAGTTGCGATAAATTTTTTCATAAATCAAAGTAAAATTATGTTTCCAAATGAGTCGGGCACATCAAAGTCGGGTGTCGGCGTGTCGATAGGGCGCCATGAGATGAAATGAGGCTGTGCTGTGCCTGAAGCGCATTTGTAGAAATTGCCTTTGACGGTTATGGGGTCTCCGGAATACTCTATGCCCATCTCTTTGAGCGGAATTCCGACAATCACGTTCCAACTGAAAAGCCCTTCCAGCTCTTGGAACGGACGATTGCCGCAAGAAGCATACACATAGATTTTATTGATGAAATCCAAGCCAAGCTGTTCTTTGTTGCCCGGAGTACCGTAGGATGCGTTTATTGTTCCGATGCAGTTGAACATAAGGGCAAAGTAATCGGGCTTGTCAAGTGAGGGTTGCAAGTACACTCCCACGCTTGAATCTTCATATACCGGAGAATTGTGCTGATAGTTTACTGCCCTTAAATAATTGCTTCTGACAAAGAAGTCGATGTAGAGTTTGTCGGCTGTATGGATTAGTGACACAGTGGTCAAAGGGTGGTAGGGGTATTGTTTTTCCCAATCCAGGCAGTCGATAGTCTGCCTGATGCCTTTGCCTTCAATGGTCCTGATGAGTTCATCCAGATTTTCCTCATTGAGATCCTTTATGAACGGGATGCTGATGTTTTCGTGATTATTCGTCATGGGATAAAGTAATCTTTTAACCCCATAATAAGTCCGACTAATGCCATTATCAGCAAAATCGAACCTATGATGCGGTTTATTAGCCACAGAGATCTCACATTGAAGTGAGACTTGACCTTGTTTATAAAATAAGTTATGGTGAACCACCACAAGAGCGCTCCTCCAAAAATTGAAGCATAGCCTGAGGCGTAGTGGTAGTGCCTGAATTCGGGCAGAAGGAAATTGAACCGCGCAAACAATCCGATTATAAAGAATAGAATAAGCGGGTTGGAAAAGGTGAGGAGGAATCCCGACACGATATCTTTCCATCCCGACACGGGCGCTTCTGCCGGAGTGGAGAGCTTGCGTGTGGGATTTTTCCGAAATAGAACCAAGGCAAATGCCGCCAGAACGAGGGAGCCGATTATCTGAAGTATAAGCTGGTTGGTTTCGATGAAATCGGTTATGAATGAAAGTCCGAGCCCTGTGAGAAGGCAGTAAATCAAATCACTCAATGCTGCACCGATTCCGGTGTAGAAAGCAGGGCGGCGCCCCTTGTTTAATGTCCGCTGTATCACAAGCATACCGATAGGACCCATTGGCGCTGAAATCAGCACTCCAATTGCGATACCGCGTATGATGACATATATAAGCGATTCCATTAAATAATTATTCAGTTCTGAATTGTATGCAAACTTACAAAAAATCTATGTAAAAGACTAATAAAATGGCTAAATCTGGCACATGAGCCTATAAGCGGATTTATTATTTCTCATGAGGAAAATTAGTGTTGCATATATTATTGTTCAATAATTATGATGTTCACGGCGTGCGGCATCGAGGCGCAACAGTATGAACAGAAGGAATGTGAATCCCCATAGCGAAGATCCTCCATAGCTGAAGAAGGGCAGAGGGATTCCTATCACAGGGCACAACCCTATCACCATGCCCACGTTGATGGCGAGATGGAATATGAGGAATGAGGCGACGCAATAGGCATACACACGGGAGAATGTGGTGGGCTGGCGCTCGGCTATGCTTATTATGCGTAGAATCAATGCGAGGAAAAGCATCAGCACAATGGTGGTGCCGATGAATCCTTCTTCTTCGCCTATGGTGCAGAAGATGAAATCGGTGTGCTGTTCCGGCACATATTTCAATTTGGTCTGGGTGCCGTTGAGGAAGCCTTTGCCAAACATACCTCCGGAACCTATGGCGATTTTTGACTGGTTCACATTGTAGCCGGCACCACGGAGATCTTCAACTATTCCGAGCGACACTTTGATGCGTTGCTGCTGGTGGGGTTGAAGAATGTCGTTGAACACTTTGTTGACTGAAAACATGAATACCACGGCAACAACCGCTCCGCCGATAGTGATGAGAATGCGTTTGACCGGACCTCGGAACAGCAGAAACAGGCAGTATATTATGGCAATGCCTATCACGCTCAAGAAGAAAATCATTCCGGGAATTTCCACGCCACACAATCCGGCAATCCATGCCGCTATTCCTGTTCCTGAGAACCAGAATAAAATAGTCCGAGCCGCCCAAATGATTTTGCAGTACATCGCCATCATCGCCACGATTATTACCTCAATCATGATGAATACCGCGACTTCGCCCGAAGGTATGCCCATTATCATATTCTCGGAGTACTTCACGATGGTGACAAAAAACACAACCGCGAAAAGCGCAGCCGTGAGCACCAGTCCGCTCATGCCCTCTCGATAAAGGACGAAGAAAAGGGCGAGGTAGGCGAGTGCCGAGCCGGTTTCTTTTTGGGCAAGAATCAAGACTATGGGCAAGAAGATGATGAGCAATGCCCTGAAATAGCTTGACGGGCTTGAATTGAGGGAGAAATTATAGGAAGAGAATAATTTGGCAAGAGCCAGTGATGTGGCAAATTTTCCAAACTCAGCCGGCTGCAGGCTCATAGGTCCTAACACAAGCCAAGATCTTGACCCTTTTATGTCGGGGGCTACGAATATGGTGACTATAAGCAGCAGAATCAAGCATATATAGATGGGGTAGGCGTAAGTCTCATACACACGGAAGTCTATGAGCAGGATCACCAATGCGGCAATGATCGCGCAGCCGACCCAGCGTATCTGTTTCCCCGAGAACTCTTCAAATGAAAATATCGAGGCGTTGTCAAAGTCATAGCTTGCCGAGTATATCGATACCACCCCGGCTATGAGCAGCAGCAGATAGATGATGACTGTGACCCAGTCGATGTTCTTTAATACCGAGCTGTTAGTGTTTTTTGACTCCACTGCTTATAATAGTGTTAGAGTTAAACATTCGTTCTTCAAGATACTTGCGCTCCGGTGCGATGGTGTCGGTGAGATATTTCTCAATCATCAGCGATCCGATCGGCACACCGTAGGTGGCACCGAATCCCGCATTTTCCACATAGACACAAATGGCTATTTTCGGATCATGATAAGGTGCGAAACCGATGAAAGCCGAGTGGTCTTTTCCATGAGGATTCTGAGCGGTTCCTGTTTTTCCGCACACCTCGATGTCTTTAAGATTGGCGAGGCGGCAGGTACCTCCGGTGACAGCCATGCGCATTCCGGTCGCCACCTCTTCAAAATAAGTGCGGTCGATGGTGGGGTACCTTTTAGTGACATACTCTTCAGGCATCACAGTGTCCTGGATGCTTTTTACTGCATGAGGGGTAATAAAGTGCCCTCGGTTGGCGATGGTGGCACACAGATTGGCTATCTGCAACGGTGTTGCCGATATTTCACCCTGTCCGATGGCGATGGATATGATGGTGTTGGCGCTCCAATGGTTTTCCCCATACCACTTGTTGTAGAAATTGGCATTTGGAATGAATCCGCGCGATTCACCCGGCAGGTCCACGCCCAGTTTGTAGCCGTAGCCGAGTGACACGAGGTGTTTCTTCCACACTTCAAAAGCCTCCGCTACAGAACCGTATTTTGAACGGTGTCCGTCAAGCATCGCCTTCAACCCCCAGCAGAAGAATGCGTTGCACGATGTTTGCAGTGCCGGTTGCAGGGTGATGGGGGAGCCGTGTCCGTGACAGCCCACACGCAATCCTCCGCTGATGAATCCGTGATAGCATGGATAGGCGGTGGAAAGGGTTATTATATTCTCTTGTCTGAGGATAAGTCCTTGTGAGGGCTTGAATGTTGACCCCGGGGGATAGGCTCCTTTCAATGCACGGTCAAAGAGCGGCTTATAGAAGTCATTGATCAAAGCGCGGTAATTTTTCCCACGCTCGCGGCCCACAAGCAATTTAGGGTCGTAGGTAGGGCTGCTGACGAGCGCGAGTATCTCGCCGGTTGCCGGTTCAATCGCCACGATTGCCCCGATTTTATTCTGCATCAATTGTTCTCCATATTGTTGCAGGTCGATGTCGAGGCTTAAGGTTAGGTCGCGCCCTGACACCGGAGCCACATCATGTGCCCCGTCCTCATATCGTCCCTGGATTCTTCCGTATGCGTCGCGGTAAAGTATTTCCACGCCTTTTTCTCCACGCAGATACTCCTCGTAGCTTTTCTCCACACCAAGGTCGCCGCAATAATCGCCTGCGGCATAATATGGATCGCGCTCTATATCGGTCTGGTTGACCTCGCGTATATTGCCGAGCACATTTCCTGCCGTAGAAGTCACATACTGCCGAAGTATTCTCTGCTGTATAAAGAAACCGGGGAAACGGTATAGCTTTTCGGCAAGTCTGCCGTAATCCTTCGCCGATATCTGTGTTATAAACTTTTGCGGGGTATAGGATGAATATCCCGGGTTGAGGCGGCGGTCCTTCATGTCGGCAATGCGCTTGTGGAATGCGTCGACGGTTATACCTAATGTGTTGCAGAAGTCGATCGTGTCAAACTCCTGGACATTTCGCGGAATCATCATCACATCGTATGCCGGCTGATTGTAGACCACAAGTTTGCCGTTGCGGTCGCGTATCATGCCTCGTGACGGGTATAAAGTTTTACGCATGAACGCATTGGAGTCGGCAAATTGCTTGTAATTGCTGTCCATCACTTGTAGATTGAACAGCCTCACGATATATATGAGGACTATGATTACAATGAATCCGCCGATTATGTATTTGCGTTTTTCGAGTTCGTAGTTTTTTCTCATAGATTAAATTATCTCCTTTGTGAAAGCATACTGTCAACACCAAGCAGTAGCAGGAATGTGAGGAGTGTGCTGCAAAGTATGCGCAACAATAATCTGAAAATATTGAAGAATGAAAAGGATTCTATAAGGAATATGATTGTGCAGTAAAATAAGACGAATGTGAACAGATATTTGGAAAATACCTCTATTCCGAGCGAGCGTATTGACGGCTCGGGAATGGTGAGTTCATCCTCTCTCGGAAAATACCAGTGCAGTATGCTGTGGCGGCACATTGCCACTATGGTGCAGGCGAGTGAGTTCATTCCTTGCGTGTTGGCGAAAATATCGATAGTCAATCCGGTTATGAATGAAAGTGTGAGAAGCCAGTTGGCTGAGATCGTTACCGGAAGATGGACTATGAAGTAGATGAAGACAAAAGGAACAGCGACTCCAAACAGGCATATATTGTTGAACACAATAGCCTGCAACAGGATGAGAATGATGAACAGCAGTAAAAATTGAAGGATCGTTTTTGTCATTTTGATTGTAATTTCAGTCGTTTTCCTCGCCTTCTTTTATCTCGTTTAGTTCCTCTACCATGTCATTGGTGATAATGCGGACGGTACTGAGCCGGTTGAAGTCGGTGAACAGTTTTATGCGTAGGGCATAGAAGTTGTCGTCATGCTCTTTTGCATGGCTCACAATTGTGCCTACGGGAATTCCGGGAGGGAATACCGCCGAGTAGCCGCTCGTGACGATTGTGTCGCCTTTTTTGAACTTTTCGTGTCGCGGCATTTCTTCAAGCACCGCTTCTTCGGGATTTTTCCCGTCCCACACGAGTGATCCGAAGTATTCGCTCCCTTTTATCTTGCATGACAATCTCATCTTTGGATTAAGAAGTGATATGATGCGGGATGCGTGTTCTCCCACTACGTTCACAACTCCCACCACGCCATTCTGGTCCACCACGCCCATTTCCGGCTTGATGCCGTCAAGGCTTCCTTTCTCAATCGTGATATAATTGTGTCCACGGGTGATGCTGTTGCTTATCACATCGGCAAGGATGAAATCATATTGCAGCTTCACGCTGTCGTTCATTATTGAATCGAACGAGGCTTCAAGCTCATACTTGCCGAGTCTTTTTTGCAATTCGAGGAGTTCCGCTTCAAGACGCGCGTTCTGTGACTGGAGGTCATCATTAATGTCGCGTAAGTGAAAATATGACGTGACATTTTCGGCGGTTCCATATACGGTTGCCGAAACGGAATTGGCTGAGGTGAGGAATATGTGATGCTGGTAGGGATTGTTGCGGAAAAGCAACACACAGCTCGCAACCACATAAATCACGAATAACAGCCATTTGCTGTATTTGAATAAAAAGTCGAGAAGGTCACGCATTACTTTATTGAAGCGGCGGTATATTTACCCAGTCAGGGAGTGCCGTGTTTTTTCACAGCACTCCCCGCTCAGGTCGTAAATTTATGATATAAGTTATCGAATCAAGAATTTGAACTTGTTGATATTCTTAAGTGCGACTCCGGTTCCGCGGGCTACGGCAAGAAGCGGATCTTCCGCGATGTGGAACGGGATTCCGATCTTGTTGATCAATCGCTTGTCAAGACCACGCAGAAGGGCGCCGCCACCGGCGAGCCATATACCGTTGCGTACGATGTCTGCATAAAGTTCGGGAGGGGTTTGCTCAAGCGCGCTCAACACTGCCGCTTCAATCTTGGAAATTGATTTTTCGATACAGTGGGAGATCTCCTGATAGCTTACAGGCACTTCCATTGGGAGTGCTGTCATCTGGTTAGGTCCGTGTACGATATAATCTTCCGGCGGATTTTCAAGTTCGGTGAGGGCTGATCCCACATTCATCTTGATGAGTTCAGCGGTGCGTTCGCCCACCTTGATGTTATGTGCGCGGCGCATGTGCTCCTTGATGTCCTCGGTAAGGTCATCGCCGGCAATCTGAATACTCTTGTTGCTTACGATGCCGCCAAGGGATATGACTGCGATTTCCGAGCTACCGCCGCCTATGTCGACAATCATGTTGCCTTCAGGAGCCTGCACATCGAGTCCTATACCGAGAGCGGCTGCCATCGGCTCGTAGATCATGTACACGTCGCGTCCTCCTGCGTGTTCCGAAGAGTCGCGCACGGCACGGATTTCAACTTCGGTTGAGCCTGACGGTATGCCCACCACCATGCGGAGTGACGGTGAGAACCATTTGCTTTTCGTGCTTACCTTCTTGACAAGACCGCGTATCATGAGCTCGGCGGCGTTGAAGTCGGCGATCACGCCTTTTCTCAGCGGACGCACGGTGCGGATGCCTTCCGGCTCCTTTCCCTGCATCTGCTGCGCCTCGGTACCCACTGCAATGAGTTTGCCGGTCTTGGTGTCAAGTGCCACGATTGAGGGCTCGTCAATCACGATCTTGTCATTGTGGATGATGATGGTGTTGGCGGTACCTAAGTCGATGGCTATTTCTTTTGTGAAAGAGAAAATTCCCATTTTTGGTGTTGGTCAGTAAATGTTTTGTCTGATTAGTGTTTGAAATGACGGAAGCCGGTTATTACCATCGCCATGTCATTATTGTTGCAATACTCTACGGTATCGTTGTCGCGGATTGATCCTCCGGGCTGTATCACTGCCTCCACACCTGCTTCGTGGGCGATTTCCACACAGTCGGCAAAGGGGAAGAATGCGTCAGATGCCATAACGGCGCCGTGAAGGTCAAATCCGAATGAATGAGCTTTGGCTATAGCTTGTTTCAACGCGTCGACGCGTGAGGTTTGTCCTACGCCGCTTGCGAGCAATTGCTCACCCTTGGCAAGAACAATAGCGTTGCTCTTTGAGTTCTTGACAATCTTGTTGGCGAAAAGAAGATCCTTGACCTGCTGGGGAGTGACAGCGCGGTTGGTTGCCTGTTTCAATTCCTCGGGAGTCTCGATCTTAAGGTCGCGTTCCTGTCCGAGAGCGCCGTTGAGACATGAGCGGAACTGCATCTTCTCGGTCACAGGAGCTTTCTGGATGAGAATTATGCGGTTCTTTTTCTGCTGCAGGATTTCAAGAGCTTTTTCAGTGTAAGAAGGAGCTATCACTACTTCAAAGAATATTTTGTTGATCTCTTCGGCTGCCTCTTCGTTGATCTCACCGTTGCAGATGAGCACACCGCCGAATGCCGATACCGGGTCGCCGGCAAGAGCATCTTTCCATGCTTCGGCTATAGTGGGGCGAGTGGCGAGTCCGCACGCATTGTTATGCTTGAGGATGGCGAATGTGGGATCGGTAAATTCGCTGATGAGGTTCACGGCAGCGTCGATGTCAAGAAGATTGTTGTAGGATATCTCCTTGCCGTGCAGCTGAGTGAACAGGTTTTCAAAGTTGCCGAAGAAATAGCCTTTCTGATGAGGATTTTCGCCATAACGCATGGTCTTGGCTCCGTCGATAGCGACGCGAAGTGCCGAGGGTCCGTCAGCTTCATCGAAATAGTTGAATATAGAGCTGTCATATTCCGAGCTTACTGCGAATGCTTCCTTAGCAAACCAGCGGCGTTGGTCAATAGTGGACTCTGCTCCGTTCTCGCGAAGGAGATTGGCAAGCGGCGCATACTGGTTCTTGGATGCGACGATGATCACGTCCTTATAGTTTTTAGCGGCTGCACGAATAAGCGAGATTCCGCCTATATCGATTTTTTCGATGATTGCGTCATGGTTGGCTCCTGATGCCACAGTGTCGACAAAAGGATACAAATCGACAATAACAAGGTCTATTTCCGGAATGTCATATTGCTTGATCTGCTCACGGTCACCTTCATTGTCGCGACGGTTAAGAATTCCTCCAAAAACTTTGGGGTGCAGTGTCTTGACGCGTCCTCCTAAGATTGAAGGGTATCCTGTGAGATCCTCAACAAGGGCGCAGGGGTAGCCGAGGCTTTCTATGAATGATTGGGTTCCTCCGGTAGAAAGAAATTGCACTCCCTGTTTGTTTAACAATGCAAGTATTTCATCTAAACCATCTTTGTGGTACACCGAAATCAGAGCGGTCTTGATTTTCTTAATGTCTGACATACGTTATGTTCTTAGTTATCGATTCAAAGTGCAAAATTATTAAAAATCTGCGTAACACCCTATTTAATTAAGAAATATTATTGCAAAAAAAATCTCGGACTAAATGGTGTTGATATATTCTGAGGCTGCGTCGGCGCATCTTTCGCCGTCGATTGCGGCAGAGACTATGCCGCCGGCATATCCGGCACCCTCTCCGCAAGGAAACAGTCCGGCTATTCTCACGTGTTGTAGCGTTGATGAATCGCGGGAGATTCTAACAGGTGATGAAGTGCGGGTCTCGCATCCTATGAGCACAGCGTCATTGGTGAGAAATCCTTTGGATTTGTTGCCGAATTGTCGGAATCCTTCCTGCAAGCGTGCTGCTACCGGAGTCGGAAGAAGCCGGTCGATGCGAGCCGAGTGTATGCCGGGAGCGTAGGATGTGGCTGGCAGATCGGTTGAGAGTTTGCCTTTTGTGAAGTCAACCATGCGTTGAGCCGGGGCATTCTGGGTTTTACCGGCATCTTCAAAGAAGCGTGTTTCGATATCTTTCTGGAAGCGCATCATTTTCAATGGCCCTTCTCCCTCCACGTCCTCAGGAAGGACCTCGACCACCATTCCGGAGTTGGACCACCGGGTGCCACGTGAAGACGGCGACATCCCGTTGACCACAAGGAGCCCCGGCTCGCTTGCCGCCGGGATGATGAATCCGCCCGGACACATACAGAATGAATATACGGCACGATCGTCCACTCGTGTCAGCATCGAATATTCTGCGGCAGGTAGATATTTCCCTCTGCCTTCAGGAGAGTGATATTGAATCCGGTCGATAAGCGCCTGTGGATGTTCGAGCCTCACTCCCACCGCAATCCCTTTCGGCTCTATCTCGATGCCTTGGTCATGCAGCATTCTGTAGACATCTCTTGCCGAATGCCCGGTGGCGAGAATCACCGGTCCGCGGCATTCAGTGCCGTCGGCGCATTTTACGCCTGTGACTCTTTCATTTTCGATTATGAGCTCGGTGACCTTTGTGTTGAATCTCACCTCGCCGCCATTTTCGATGATTGTGTTGCGGATAGCTTTTATCACATCGGGAAGTTTGTCGGTGCCTATGTGGGGATGAGCATCAATGAGTATATTCTCGGACGCTCCATGCTGGTGGAATATGTTCAGAATCTTGTCGACTGAACCGCGTTTTTTGCTGCGGGTGTATAACTTGCCGTCGGAATATGCTCCGGCTCCGCCTTCGCCGAAACAATAATTGGAATCGGGATCCACTCTGTTTTCGCGGGATATCGCTGCGAGATCCTTTCTTCGCGAGTCGACATCCTTTCCGCGTTCAAGCACGATGGGGCGTATGCCATGCTCAATGAGACGCAATGCGGCAAACAGTCCCGCAGGACCGGCACCGACTACAATTGCCTGTTTCCCGGAGGTTACTTTTCGGTATTCCACCGGTGATGCCGCGCTTAATGATGATGGCGCTTCGTCGAGCCAAACACGCAGTGTGATGTTGACCACCACATTGCGTTGGCGCGCGTCGATGGAGCGTTTGATTATGTGCGATGCTTTTACCCTTTTGGGATCAAGCCGGTTTTCTTTAATTGCTATCTGGGTGAGTTTCTTTAAATCTGATGCAGTCCCTGGGGACACCCTTAGATTGGTATCGACGGTCATTCCTTAATTGTTTTGTGATGGTTGTAAGTTGGAGAAATGCTTGTTGAGGCGACGGTTCATGACGTAGAGAGTGGCTATCGCTAAAATAAATGCAAGTATATCGGAACCGCACATGCTTGCCCACACTCCATCGGTGCCGTAATATTTGGGCAGGATGAGCAGAAATGGGATGAGGAACAGCAATTGCCGTGTCAATGACAGGAATATGGAGAGTTTTGGCTTGCCGATTGATTGGAAAAAGTTCTGAATCACTATCTGTATTCCCACTACCGAGTAGAATGAGAAGTACACGCGGAATCCGCGCCGGGCGATGTCGATGAGTGTAGGGTCGGTGGTGAAAAGGCGGCTGATGGCATTTGGAAAACATTCGGTGAGGATGAATCCTAAAGTAGTTATGGCAAAGCCGCATGACATACCGAGTTTTAACGTGCGCTTTACGCGTTCCCAGTTATTGGCTCCGAAATTGAAGCCAAGTATCGGCTGCATACCTTGGGTGACGCCAAACACAATCATCACAAAGAACATCGTTGTGCGGTTGATGATTCCATAGGCTCCCACAGCCATGTTGCCCGCGCTTCCTGCTGTGTCAAGAAGAGCTTTGTTGATAAACACCACGACTACGCAGGCGCACACATTCATGAGAAATGGCGACAGTCCGATAGCATATATCCGCTTGATTATCGCCGGTGTGAACCATCGGTTATTGCGCTGGAAGTGAATGAAACTTTTCTTTGAGAAGAAGTGGATGAGCACCCACACGAATGCCACCGACTGTCCGCACAAAGTGGCAAGAGCGGCGCCGGCGATGCCCCATTTCAGTTTGAAGATGAATATCGGGGCAAAGATGATGTTCACTCCCACTGAAATAAGTGCCGAGATCATTGCCTTTTTGGGATAGCCGGTTGCTCTCATCAAGTTGTTGAGCCCGATGAAAACATAAGTGATAGGGGTGCCATACAGGATGATGGTCATAAATTCGCGGGCATAACTGATGGTCTCTTCCGTCGCTCCGAAGAACAGGAGTATGTCATCGAGGAATATCAGTGACAATCCTCCGAACACCACCGAGTTTATGAGACACAGGACCATCACATTGTTCACGACGTCGGTGGCGCGTGATATATTTTTCTGTCCCATGAATATTGAGGTGATGGTGGCGCCACCTGCCGCGATGAGCGTACAGAAGGCAACCACAAGATTCATCATCGGAAATGTGATAGCAAGTCCGGCGATAGCCATCGGACCCACACCTCTTCCGATGAAGATGCTGTCGATGATATTGTATAATGAAGTTGCAACGCTCGCTATGATCGCGGGCACTGAATACTGTACTAATAATCTGCTGATTGACTTGGACCCGAGCGACATCGGGCTTTCCAAATTTGCCATAAAATAAGTTTTATCCTACAAAATTAACATCTATTAGGCAGTTTTGATGTGTGATAATTGTTATTTTTGCGGTCTAATTAATCTTTTTTAATATGAATAAAGCTGGAGCGTTATTTGATCTTGACGGAGTACTGATTGATAGTGAGAGACTTTACACGGAATTTTACCGTCAATTGGGTATTGATTATAATATTCCTGACAGCAATTTCGCTATGAACATAAAGGGGAGTACGATTGAGAAAATATTGACCACCTATTTCCCTTCTCCCGAGGCTTCTGCCGATGTGCTTCGGCGTATAAATAAATTTGAAGAGGAGATGGACTACCCTGTATGTGAGGGTGTACTTGAATTCCTTTCTGAATTGAAGCAACGGAGCATAAAAGCTGCTATCGTGACAAGCAGCAGTCAGGAAAAAATGAATAAACTGTGGAGAATACACCCGGAGTTGCGCGACTTTTTCGACGCTGTAGTCACCGGATCCGATGTGCAGCGTTCCAAACCCGATCCGCAGGGCTATCAGATAGCCGCTGAGAGGATAGGGTGTGATCCTGCCGACTGCTTTGTTTTCGAGGATTCTGTCTCAGGTCTTGAGGCGGGAATGGCTTCGGGCGCTACAGTTGTAGGGCTTGCCACGACTCTCCCCGAAGAGCGTATAAAAGATAAAGCCCACGTAGTGATTGACACTTTCGCAGGCTTTACTGTAGATGATATGTTTGGCGTCAGCAAGCTTTGAAACTCATGTCAAGACCTTTCACCGAGTGGGTCAACGCTCCTACCGAGATGAAGTCCACGCCGGCTTCGGCATAGTCGCGGAGGGTGTCGATGGTGATGCCGCCCGATGATTCGATTTCGGCACGTCCGTTGATAAGCTCCACGGCTTCACGGGTGCGTTCGGGTGTGAAATTGTCGAGCATGATGCGGTCCACATTGCATTCAAGAGCTTGATTTATTTCATCGGTATTGCGCACTTCAACCTCTATTTTCAGGTCTTTGCCTTTTTCTTTCAGGTAATTGCGTGCTGCTGATACGGCTTGTGGGATGCCACCGGCGAAATCCACGTGATTGTCCTTTATCAGAATCATGTCGAAAAGACCTATTCTGTGGTTCATGCCGCCCCCTATTTTCACCGCTTCCTTTTCAAGCAGTCTCATGCCGGGAGTGGTTTTGCGTGTGTCGAGCACTTTGGTTTTCAGCCCTTTGAGTTTGTCCTGATACCGTGCGGTAGTGGTCGCTATTCCGCTCATGCGCTGCATGATGTTAAGCATGGTGCGCTCGGTCTGGAGAAGTGATCTCACCTTACCTTCTACAACAAAAGCGATGTCGCCCGGTTTCACGTGTTCACCGTCATTGATGAATACCGTCATTTTTAAAGAAGGGTCAAATTTTTCAAATACTTTCCGGGCAATCTCGACTCCCGCCAGTATTCCTTCCTCTTTCACTATAAGCTGCTGTTTGCCCATTTCATCGGCAGGGATGGTGCTCAGTGTGGTGTGGTCGCCATCGCCAACATCTTCGGCAAATGCCAGATCGATCAGTTCATCAATTAATTGGTCTCTTGTTTTCATATTTCAGCAAGTGTTAATTATGCGCAAAAATAACTATTTTCGCGGTATTCCCAAAATCATAGACACTCACCGGAATTATTGCTATCTTTGCAATAAAGAATTGAATTATGAAAATAGAACTGATTGTAATAGGGAAGACCGCCTCCCGCTATCTTCAGGAGGGCATTGATAATTACGTGAAACGCATAGGGCATTATGTGCCGTTTTCAGTGACTCATCTGCCCGATGTGAAAGCCTCTAAATCGTTGACCGAAGAGCGACAGAAGGAGATGGAGGGTGAGATGGTTCTTGCCACGTTGCAACCGGGCGATTTTCTTGTTCTGCTCGATGAACGTGGAAAGGAATTAACGTCAAGAGAATTTGCCGCATTCATCGACAAAAAAATGGTCACTGTGGCAAAACGGTTGATTTTTCTTGTGGGAGGTCCCTATGGCTTTTCAAAAGCCGTCTATGGCAGAGCGGATGATAAGATATCACTTTCCAAAATGACATTCTCTCACGAGATGGTGCGGTTGTTCTTCACCGAGCAGCTATATCGAGCCATGACCATCCTCCGTGGAGAGCCCTACCACCACGATTGATCTCCGCATAAACCCCATACCCTGAAAAATACTATAGTCAAATTGAGAAAAACTGAAAGTTTAATCTCTGGGTAGCAAGACCCCCATGAACCGAAAATCCGAATCCGAATGGATTCATCTTTGGGTAGCCGGTGGCGGAGCGTTAGCGACACCACCGGAAAGCGAAAAAAAAATAATCGAATCTGAAAGATTCATCTTGCTACAATTCTATGAATACAGATTGCAAAACACCTACCGAAAATGCCGAGCAACGACAATACACTCGCCACATGAGATGTGAAAATGCCGCAAATGCCTGAAAGACACTGCTTACGAATAACCGTGGTACAGGGAGCTTCAGGCTACCTGTGCCCGGAAAGCCACACACGCAAAATACACTCTGCAAAGAGTGCCCCTGAAAAATACCCACAAATGCCGTGAAACAGCAATGCGTCCTCAGCCACGAGATGAGGGAAAAGAACCCCAAAATGCCGTGAAACGGCAAAATAATTTGAGCTCCGCCACGAGGCGTAGCCGAGGCTCGGAGAAAGGCACCAACACGAAACGGGCGTCGAAGACGTCCGCCAACGCCCTAAACCCCTCCCAAAAAACCACGAGTTGCGGAGGGACGAGCCCGTTGAACAAAAAAATTCACACAGGTGGGATAAAAAGTGGGTAAATCCCCTCAATCCCTATACTACCTTTGCAATACAAACAATTATCCCGAGAATGAAAACACGCCGTATCCACCTGCGATTGAGAGTCCCGTCACGGTTGCGCTCCGATTATCGCCCA
>JAMPGZ010000013.1:58995-65175 GCA_023663655.1 Lachnospiraceae bacterium | reverse complement strand
TTTTGTCACAAAGGTAGTGTATGGATGGAGGGGATTTACCCACTTTTTATCCCACTCGGGTGATTTTTTTGTACAATGGGATCGTCGCGTTCGGGACTCGTGGTTAGGGTATGATCGGCGGGGCGATGGCATAGCGTTCTGTAGGAACGTGAGATATCAGCCGGTATGTAGCGTCAGCGAAATGCCGGGTAATCGTGAGCGCACAGTTTTTTTGAGTTCCGTAGGAATGATATAATGGTTCGCTCTTACAGAGCTTAATTTTAATTATCGACCAATTTACCCAGCATTCCGCTAACGCTACATACTGGGCTGATTTCGTGCGGTCATACTGACCGCTTCTCTTACGACACGAACAATATGACATCAAATCGCTTTCCGGTGGTATCGCTAACACTCCGTTACCGGAAATCGATAAAAAATAATTGAATCTGAAAGATTCATCTTGTAAAATTCAACCAATTAGCCAAATATCTCAGATGATTCTTTCAGAAACCTCCTATAACCCAACATTTTTCCGAGGGTCTCGCTTCGCTCGGCCCTCGGCTACCGAAAGATAAACCTTTCAGTTTTTTCTATTATCCTATCCGAAAATTCCTAAAATTGAGATAAATAGCTGAACTTTACGCAGATATATCAGTAATGCTATCGAAAAGTGTTGCACTTTTTACCCTCTGGACTTGTCCAAAACTTGTCCAAAAGCACTTTATTTCATTATAAACTTTTCCTTATTCTTGTCGGAATATTTTATTCACTTTTCCGCATATTTTATCGTAAATGGCTAATATATCAGCAGTTATAGTTCCGGCTAAAATTCTTAGCAACGGCAAACACAAGATTCGCATTTCCGTTTCCCACAACGGAGGCGTAAGATACATAGTTACAAACATCATTATCGACTCTGAAAACGAGTTCCGCAACGGGCAGATAGTGAAACGCCCTGATGCTGCGTACCTCAACACAAAGCTTCGCAAATTGATGCAGGAATACCAGGAAGCAATCGACGAGCTTGATTATATTGACGGTTTTACAGTGACTGAATTAATCTCGCTCATGCAGGACGTCTCCAAGCAATCACGGCGTTCCCTGCTTTCCGTGTTCGATGAGTATATGAAAATTGTAGTTCAATCAAATGGATCCAAGATCGAATACCGCCATCGGTTCATCCGCATCTCTTCTTTCATCCCTCCGAAAACAATCATGGAGTCAATCACTCGTTCTACAGTGCTCGGCTTCACGATGTGGCTCCGCGACAAAAAATACAGTCCGACAACACAGAGAATCACGCTCAAATTCCTTAAAACACTCGTGAATTACGCCATAAAATCAGGATATGTCGAGTATAAAGTGAATCCTTTCAACGGCATTCCAATGCCGGAAAGTCTTGTCCGTGCAGTGTGGCTATCTCCGGAAGAGATTATTACAATCAGAGATGTGGAACTCAGAACGCACTCTGAGCGTAGAGCACGAGATTTGTTCATGCTTTCTTATTATCTCGGAGGAATGAATGCCGCCGACATTCTTAGAATTAATTTCGGTGAAATGAACGGTTTCATGTCATACAAGCGTAAGAAAACAGAGAATACTGCCAAGTCAAGCTCAAGCACGGAATTTGAAATAAGCCCGGAAGCTCAAGAAATAATCAACCGCAATATTGATGAACGTGGTTTATTCGCCGCTACAGAATTTGAACGCCAAAGGTGTTGCAGATGCCTTATATGGAAGGGAATGCGTGCAATATCGTACGCTACCGGCATAAAAAATTTAATCTTCTACTCCGCCCGGAAATCTTTCGCACAACACGCCTTTACTCTCGGTGTAGACACATCCACCATAGATTACATACTTGGACATAGCATGAAGCCTACGAAGAATATTTTGTATCACTACATTACAGTCACACCAACGATGGCAACACAAGCAATGCGGAAAGTATTCGATAATTTGAAATAATATCGAAAAAAAAATGTGGCTTAAATAAAAAAATGTTTCTGAGGAAATAAATTTTCCTTACCTTTGCAACGAGGAGAGAGGAACGCCCGTGAGTCAGCTTCGGCTGCCACGGGCGTTTTTACGTAAACAAAGTAAAGCCCTTGCTTTCGGGGCAAAGGGCTTATAAAGTTAATCATCGAGTTGTTCCATTGCTGCTGCGTCAATCTCGTCGGCATGTGCGTTAAGACGCTTGGCGATGTCGCGGAACGCTTCGGCGAGCTGATGGTATTCAGCTTCGGTAAAGGCTTTTTGTCTGTTTAGCACTGTGCAGCCGTGCAGCTTCTGTGACAACCATGCATGGGTTCTCTTGAAATATTGTGTAGCAAGCTGTGTTTTATTGACAAGCCCCTCAAGCTCTACAAAAGCATTCCACGCAGCTCCTGATTTTATTTTTATGACTTCGGATCTGCTTTTTTCATTTTCCTCCGGATTGTATATCTCTCTTTTTCCTAAGTATGGCATTTTCTCGATTTTTTATTAAATTTGCCCCCGGTTGCCCGGGGGCTGGTTTTTAAATGTTGATTAACTCGTTTAGAAGTCCTCTTATCTGAGCAACTGTCGAGTGATTAGCTTCTGTTTCGATTATTGCAAGGAGTCGGAATATTTGGCTAATCACTTGATTTTTTCTTGTCATTTCATCTTACACCTCCTTTCTTTTTGGTTTTGTTTTACATTACAAATATAGTAATAAATTTGTAAATAACCAAATTATTATTATATTTTTTTTGAGAAAATTTCCTCAATTAGAAAAATTTTCCCATTTTTGCGTTATCAAGTACAATTTCTACGGAGTTTACTTGGTTTGACTTGGTCGAGGGGGTGGTTCCCCTCGACATTTTTTTATCTCAAAACAAAAAAGGGTGCCTCGCGACACCCCAGGCGCTTCACTCTTCATCAAACTACATCATCATTGAAGCACCTTCTTACAAATATTACCTTATACACCTGCTAAAGTTCAGCACTTAATGAAAAATAGCCACGTCATCACGACGCAGCTACCAAAATTCAACACACTTTTTACCTTAGAAAGCTATTTATTATTTTAGCTAATGGTTTACGGAAAGTAATACATCCAAGAACTGCCAATGCTGCCAAAAGCCACCAAAATGAATCCATTTTGAATGACTCCCATCTTGAGATGTCTTTTTCCACCGGATAAGGCTGAGGCACCGATACAGGCACCTCTTTTATTTTAGCCTCCGTCTGATTGTTGTTCACAGTCGTTTTTGGCACCGGCACGTCTACAGGCTTGGAGTGCAGCTTGTTTTCGAGCGTATGACCGAGTGTTCCGTCAGAGTTTACCCATGCGTCTGATATGGCATAGTCCGTTTCAAGGTGGCTTGTACTGTCTGGTGTTTCGCGATAGGCTGACTGTGCCGGAATCTCAATGAAAACAGTCACGGTATCAATCTCGGTGATGACTTCACGTTCAACTGTTTTCTCATCGTGATCCGTCAAGATCATCGGCGCAGTTGTGACTGTCGGCATTGTTGTCCGGCACGACATCAATGCTAATAGCGGAATGAGGATTAAAATTAGATGTTTCATGTGCTGAGGTAGTTAAGTATGCCATTGACATGAGCCTGCACAATGCGCTCTTTGCCGTCGACCGATTGGAGAATTGCGAGGTCGCCCTTGTTGTCGTAGAACAGCGACTCGGTGAGGACTGCCGGGCAAGAGGTACGGTCGCACATGGCAAGGTTCTGCTCCCAATAGTGACCAGCAGGAACGTAGCGATTGCCCTGAAGATTGCATTTGGCAGCTTCGTCATAGATGCACTTGGCAAGTCGCTTGGAATTGGCGGATGCTTTCAGTCCTACCATTGAGCAGAATCCCGAAGCGTCGTGCCATTTACCGTCACCGCCGGCGGCGTTGGAATGGAACGAAACCATGATACAGTTAGATGCGCCATATTGCGCACATAGTTTGTTGACCTCTTTCCACCGCCAATTAAGGGCGGCGTTGAGCTGTGTCTTGTTGCACATTCTTCCGGGAGTTGATAGCGGTTCATGATCTTGAGTCCATATCTCGTGGACGGTATAACCTTTGGCTCGGAGTTGTCGGGCAACCTCCTTGCCTATCTCACGGTTGAACTGCCATTCATAGAATGTTTTGTCGGGGGAGCATTTGCCGGGGCAATTCTCTCCATGTCCATAATCGAAAATCAAATGAATTACCCTACTCATGCTTCTTCTATTTCCTTGGGGGTTTCACTCTTAAGTTTGGAGTCATCAAGCAAATCCTCTTTGCCAACAAGTTTAAAGAAGTTCCACTTCTTCTTAATGCCCTTGTATTCGAGATAATTGTTGACGCAGGAGTTAAGCTCGATGCCGTATATGACAAAGAGCATAGCCATACTCACAACAGGCACACCCATGCTTACCCCGAATGTGCGTGAACACACCTCTGCGAGCGTAACCCAACAGAGGTAATCTACAGCCTTGTTAAGAGTGCGCCTCCATGCACGAGATGGGCGGATTTCTTCTTTGCGTGCTTTTGCCGCAAGAAGCCCAAAACGCAGGTCAACCAATACGAGCACCATGCCAAGCAAAAGCCACGGAGCGAGATGTGCATAGAACTCACTCAGAGCCATGCCGAGTGCTGCCATAGCCGCGGAGAAAAGGTTATTGGTTTCAGACATAGCGGATAGAATTAAAAATTGTGTACATGATAAATAGTTATTGGTTTCTATCGCAAAGTAAAGATCAAAATCCTCACGTTTTACAAAATGAGGAAATCCTTAATTTAGCTATTCAAGCCAAAACACGTATATTCAGCGTGTTATGGCTTAAATAGTTTTATACGAAATCCATTATCAATATTAAGCAATGCTCCGCATCGTCAAGAGGATGCAGTTTTGCCCAAAGCCACGGAAATACTTTCCCCCACCATTGGTTTGACATGGAGCCGCAATGTTGCACGAGTGATTCTTCAACCCATTCCTCTCTTTTGAAAGTGTAGAGTTTTTCCCATCCCGGTTTCAGCCTGCCGTTGAAGAAAACCACATCTGAAAATCGCTCTTCAAGCCACCGGCACGTCCGCCGGAACTCATCTCGGTCATCCTCTCCACGCTCTTTCTCAAGCGTCACCCTTATGTAAGCACTCGGGTATCTTTGGGCTATTTCCTCGATAGCCGCTACAGGGTTCACCCTCAAATCCACAATCCCATGAGCCGATACCCACATATTCTCCACATCATCCCCGTCAGTTCTCCTAAGCCTAGCAAACCGTATGTCAAACACCCGGCACCCTGCCGCCACCTGCTCTGCGATTCCTTTCCGCTGGCACCGCCACACAGCCGAGCATAGCCATCCCCACCACCGCACCGGATTACCATACGTCAACGTATTATGACTTCCTTTCATATCCTGCTCGAATTATTTTATTTATTGATGTACCCAATCAAAAGGTCACTGCCGTCATGGTATAAATAATACCCCTGATTACGTTTGGTTGTACTATTTACCAACCTATTATTCAAATATATGCACCAACCGTCTCCATCAACGCCTTCAAACCTGAATATATAAGTTTCACCGTTAGCATCCATCAACTCTATTATCACTTTATTTAATAAGCTGAACGGTAAATATGGATATGCTATCGGTTTAAACAACTCATCTAATTGTGCCCTTAGCTTCACATATTTCGAACTGGTGCTCTTAGACACACCATTGATTGCTACATCTTGTAAATCAGAGAACCTTATTTCATATTCATCACCTAATTCATCGCCATAATACTGACGTGTTTTTATCAGTATGTGAAATTCGCAGCCATTGTCAAGCAATCGTTTATCAGCAGCCGACATAACTCCGGCAGTATCTTCTGTTGCGGCATTCATCGAAACAGATAGATAAGTACTCCCATCATATACCTCTCCTATAGTAACACTGTCATCACTATAGTTTAAGTCCCCATTTTCATACATAGCTTCTATAAGAGCAGAAGCCCTGTCCTTGTATGAATCTAATGTCTTTTTATCCACCGCACTCATCAACCCGTTAGCAGTCGTAGTTGCCACTGCCGTAGTCGTCGCATTCACTCCCGCAGGACCTTGAAGCCCTCTGTCGCCCTTGTCACCCTTGTCGCCTTTCAAGTTCTTGAACGCAAACGCAAGAGTAGGTGAAGCGGCAGAGCCGCCCTTGGTCACTGTCACAGATGGAGTGCCTACATTGGCATCCACCGAAG
>JAMPGZ010000013.1:0-58895 GCA_023663655.1 Lachnospiraceae bacterium | reverse complement strand
CTGACGCGGTGATGTTGGGCGTAGCTCCCGTGGCTCCTTGCGGTCCGGTGGCACCCGTCAATCCTGTATCGCCTTTAGCTCCGGTAGCACCTGTATCACCCTTATCGCCTTTGTCGCCCTTAGCACCTTTCAAGTTTTTGAACGCAAACGCCAAAGTAGGTGAAGCGGCAGTTCCCCCCTTGGTCACTGTCACCGATGGTGTGCCTACGTTGGCATCCACCGAAGCTGACGCGGTGATGTTGGGCGTAGCTCCCGTGGCTCCTTGCGGTCCGGTGGCACCAGTCAACCCTGTGTCACCTTTAGCTCCGGTAGCACCTGTATCGCCCTTAGGAATCACCAAATCAAGCGTAGTCACCCCGTTCACCGTTGTCGCTTTAGCCGACGCACTGCTCCCCGCAGCCCCGGTTGTCACAGTGCCCGTTTTAATACCTGTCAAATAATCACCTTTAGGCTGAAACAGTTCCCGGCATTTATTCCATAGGACTTGTAATCCTGTTTTATCTAAATATTTTCCCATATATAAATTTTAATCATGAACTGGAGAGCGACGATTCCCACTCTCCAGTTTTCAATTATCATTTTAATATCGCTTCAATCTCTGCCGTGCTCAACGCCGCATCAGCAGTCGCACCCGAGGCAACACCGGCAAGTTTGTTGAACATGAACGATGACATCAATCCGCAATCCAAATCATCCGCCAAAGGCAAGTTAATCGTATGCGATATCCCTGACAGTTTGTCTTCCAGAATCTCATAACCGTTCAGCACAATCTCATGCTTGTCATCACCCTCAAAGGTAACATCGCTGCTATCCGGCACCGATGACAACTGAGCCACCTCAAGAAGAAGTTTTTTATCAGCAGCAGTCATTACTCCCGCCTTTTCCTCGGTCACGGCAGGAATCACAAGCGTTTGTGAATCCTCCATTATCATAAAAGCATCCACGCTGCCGCTAAGGTTCTTCCGGGTCACGCCCACCGTCACCACATCGGCGGTTTGTTTCGGCGTGTCGACTTTTGACACAACGCCGCCCTCGCCAAGCTCGAAAGCAGAGCGGAGCATACTGTAATCGTCAGCGGTCATCACACCCGCACGGCTTCCGTTTGCCGGTTGAATAACTACCTGCCCTCCGTCAACATTGCCGAGTGTCACATGAAGCTCATCAGCTTCGTATTCAGCCTTAAGATAGCTCTCAATGTCGATGCCTGCTTTATACTCGCCCAGCTTCTCCCAATCGCCATTCACCCACGCATATTCGATGTAGATGTTTTTCGATGCCTTGGCTTTTTCCGGTGCCTTAATCAGATACACCTTCCTCTCATCACCTGTGGCAGGAAGTGATTCCACCACCTTGAAGACGGAAAGGTCTATCTCGATATTGCCGCTTCCAACCACGCTCTGACCGTTTACCGACTTCAATGCCGGAAGCTGGCTTCCTGTCAGCTTCCCATCCGAGCCCAGCGTTGCTATGCCCCCTGCTGCTCCGAGCCTGTCACTCACATTAGCCTTGACTGTAGCAGTCAAAAGCTCTTTCACTCTCGCCCACACAACGTGCAAGCCGGTTGAATCCAAAAATTTTCCCATATCTAAAAATTTAAAATTGTTAATACGTTAATGACAGCATTCCATCACTTCCTCAGTAGTCATCACCTGAACTGTAGACGGACTCTCGACAAGAGCGTCAAGCTTCACCTTATCACGAGCGCTCATCAAACCAGCATTTTCATGTGTAGCCGATAATATGTCAAGTTCACGAGTCTCAACATCATCATCAGGTCCTTGATGGAACACACCGAGCGTGACAGCCTCCTCCGTGTAATCGGTTCCTGATGTCTCCAGATAGTTTTTCCATGAGGAGGAATACATCTCAACCGTCTTCTTGTATTTGTCCCCGATCTGATCATCGGAAACCTTGCCATTCTTGTCAAGCGTGGCAAGTCCTCCGGGTTTGCCTACGGTGTCCGTAACCTTTTTTGCGGCATTTGCGGAGGTCAATGCCTTTGTCGCATTCTCGGAAGCAGCGTCAAATTTAATTTTATCGGCGGCTGTTATAATGCCTGACTGTGAGGACGTGGCTACAGGGATGGAACACTGAATTGTTTTGCCGACGCTCTCTATTCTCAGGGTGGCGGAATCTTGTGAAGCGTCAATAGACACCTTACGAAGCTCCTTACGGTCAATCGCCACTTGCAGTTTATCCCTGTCTTTAGCGGATATGGCTTCAAATAGGGCTGTAAGCGCGGAATATGCGATTCTGCGTCCTCCGTTTATTTCAAAACAGTCTTCCGGAGATAGAGCAGCCACGGGAGTCAGTTGCTCTATCGTCCGCGAGTTGGTGCGCATCGCAGAGATAACCGCATCAATGATTATTTGTTTTTCGCTGTCTGTCATATTATTAATAGATTATACGATTGGTAACTGCATCTTCAGGAGCCTGAATTGAACGATAGATGGTGTCATCTACGCGACGCATGATGAGATGGTTGGCATTCTCAATAGCAGGATTAAGGTTGTTTACCTTCTGAAGTAGCTGCGAGAACACGAATGAGTCAAGCCCCTCAACCTGCACTGTCATCTCTGGCACTGACGAATCTTTCCTGGCATATCTGACACCATCGAAATACACATAGGAGCAGGTGAGCAGTCTATTAAGCAGTTCCGCAAAATATACCGGCACGCCTCCCTGCTCACCCATCGTGAATCTCTTTTGAGTGGATTCCAATGCGAAAAGCTCAACCGGATCAGCTTCCGATGTGATGAACTGCTCATTTTCCACTGAGAAAGTCCATCCGCTATCCTTGAACCCGCCGGGAACACGGAAATCAAAGAAGTATCTCATTCCGTCGATGACGAACACCGCATCCTGACGCTGCCGGTTGTCCTTCATTGAATATTGGATGAGCGTTGTATTGGCAAGCTCAGCACGATCGTCCGTTATACGGAAATAGTGGCTGCAGTGCCCTGTAGGAGTGAGATGCAGCCTGTAATAGCCGGAATTAAGACCGGTTATCACAGCGAACCGGAGTTCAGTGCCGTCGGCAAGCGCCCAAGAGCTATATTTGAGTTCTTCCCTTACTTCAATTCCGTTATCAGTAGTTCCGTCTATCAATAATCCGAAAGCCTCCTCAGGGGAACACAGACACTCCAAGAGTATCCGGTCGGACGGAGCGAACACTTGGACGTACCTGCTCTCTATGCCATCGCTCTTGAAATCATCAAAGAATATAGGTGTGAATGGGCTTATTATCATATCGGCTCGATACTTTTAACGATTAGAGTGTAGTCAACTTCGGAGGGTCTTGCATAGCAGTTCTCCGTCTGCTTAAAAAATCCGGAATACACCAATCCATTTTTAACAACCTTGACGAGCTTGCTGTAATCAATGGTTCTTTCAAGGTCCGTAGCGGTGAAATCCAATTCCATCTCGCTGAACAGCCTTTCTCCAAGAGCTATGTCAGCGGTAGTCTTCACACCGTCAATGACTATATCTGAATTGCCGTCGCTTGATGCGAATTGGAGCGTCACGTTTGGAGCCATAGCCGAGATATAACCCTCGTTAGCCTTGACACAGTAATAAGGGCTGAACTCACCGTTAAAAACGGTGTCAGACAACGCCCCTTGGATTTTACAACTTCTGGATAACACAAGATGGGTTGACACTCCAATAATCGAATCAGTGGCATCTCCTCGACTACCAGAGCCGTCTTGATTCTCAATAACATCTTCAACCTCGTTACAGTAGACAAAAAAGATCCTACTATCTGACTCGTTGTCAGTAGTGTCTTGATTCCTTTTTTGAGCCAAGAATTCAAAACCGTAACAATCTGCACGATATGCACTTTGGAGAGTAAGTTTTTTCTCTATTACATCAATGCCTGTATTATAATAGTTCATAAAGTTCCACTCATCTCGACCGCATTGAGTTTCATAGTCCTGCTTTTTATACCCAACCTCAACGACTGAATAAAGCATCGAGTTATTCACCTTGCAATGCAGTTCATTGGCATCGTAAAAGACTATTTCCTGATTCTCGTTTTGGAACAATTCGCTGCGATGCACGAAATTGATTTGTTGGGCAATTTTTGACGCTGATTTCGCATCGCCCAAGAATTCAACCAAATCATCAATCTCATCCAAAACATAGTATTTCATACCATCATCAAATATGAGGTCTTTTCGAGCTTTACCATTTTCACCATTGTACTTGTAGGATTCTTTCCATTGAGTGTACATATTACCGGTAACGTGATTATCACACACACAGAAACAATTATGTGAACGAATGAAAAATGGATCTTCACCATAACGACCATTGGGGCAATAACCTTCAACCACAGTACCGTGAATACCTGACCAATCATCTTCAATACCGCTGATTGGCATAATTCCATTGTATTGAGCTGGAATCGGCTCACCAAGAGTATAGACATAACCGAATACGGTCTCCAACCAATCACAGAAATCATTGAATGTAGTGTATATCTTAGCCCCTTTTATCCCTCTTATAGATTCAGCACAAACGAGATATGTTTTACCAAGTCGTTGGTCATATTCACTTATTTGGGTATCTATGCAGAATCTATCATCTGAAATCTTGCTGAGTATTGATTTTAGTAAGTTCTCAGGAGAAATAGCATCAATCGTTATTTCATTTGCACGCCCTAACCATTGAGCTTTTATCGTAGATTTTACAGTTGCGTATGTAGTCTTGTCTATTACATTGTCCGACACAAAAGTCATGTAGAACAGTGCATACTTTTTACCTGCACTCAAATTCTTTAATTTGAAATGCTTAATGAATCTTTGAGTAGGGCAATCAAACTTAACCTCCCAATTTGGTTCAGAGAAATAAAATCCATTTGAACCAGCAATCCATTCATTGTCTTCTGCGTCATCTACAACAGGAGCAAAATACGGTGTAACATAGTCTGAAATTATAAGCGAATCCAAAGGCGGCTCTCCAACTCCAGCCCAACTATTTGCCGGAGGAATTGGATATGCTTTTTTAAGGGACTCAAGATCAGAAAATTTACCGAGGAATGTTCTTTGTCTTGCCTCCTGCTGACTATATTTGAATACAATTCCCTTATCCACGTATGACTCATTGAAATCAGGATTGCTGCTATCAAACTCAAAAAGATGAATTTCTATATTATATGCACCATTGAATGTTATATCCGTTTTAATATCCAACTCTGCAACACTTTGAGACAAAGAAATGAAACACGAGCCACTATCTTCATTTTCATCATGACTAACGATTGGCGAACCAGCATATGTTTCATCATCGTTCACAATGTATGTTGGAAGTCTTTGGAAAGATGTTGCATGATTTATAATCGTTGCTCCACCTTCAGCTGTACCGTGTCCTACAATACCATAAGTAACAGTATTTAGCATCTTAATCCTATCGTAAGTCAACGATTGGTTTGGGAATATATCGTCGCCTATGGTAAATTCATATTTGGTGCTTTTACGAGCTTTGATAAGGGCGGCAAGTCCATTATCGATGCAGTTGACGGAAAAAACATAACCGTCCCAAGAAGCAGTCGAGAAATTCAGCGGAGCCTCAAATTCCTTGCTCCACGACCAATCGTTGTTGAGCACGTATATGGCTACGACAACATCGGCACGGACGCCGTCATTGAGATATGCTGACATCAGCATATCGTAAGCGGCGTTAGTGAACTCGAACTTGGATGAGAAAGACCGTACCACACCGCTGAAATCAGCACGTTTGCAGGTGCATTGAACTTCATCCCAATTCATTAAACAATCGGAAGCAAGCTCGTTTTCCTTGCCAGCTATGGTCAGTGTCAGTTTCGTCTTCATTGTGCTGATATTTGTTTCAGCACAAAGTAAACTCATAAATCAAGCGATTCCGCAAATTCGTGAATTCTCCAATTTGCGGAATATTAAAAAATCAGGCTTAACTTCCTGAATATCGGCAATTTCAGTAGGTTTCAGGCATTTAAGTAAATTTCAAGTGGGAACACCTGTTATCAGCAGATGCCCCACTTGGAAGATTGAGAATCAAGCTGCGATGCAAATGAGGTTTTCCACTTTGAAGCAGCGGAAAGCATTGCGTTCAATGTCGAAGTAGGCGAAAGTCTTGAATGACGGCTTAGTCATTTTTTTGCCGTTAAGCGTGACACCGGCAGGAAGGTTGCGGAGAGTTCCGACCGCCTTGCGTATCGAACCGTCGGCTTTCTTGTAATAGAACGGCACCGGTCCTTGACGCATCTTCTTCGCAAGGCGATAAAGCTCCCACGCCTTGATCATGCAGATTTTCCACGCCTGCTTAGTGACACGCCAAAGCTGCCACGCATACTTCATCACTTTCACTCTGAAATTTGACTTTTTTTCCATAATCTCGGTGTTAAATCGGTTTGACTTATATTTTAATTTATAATATAAATATAGTCATAATTATCGGAATGCAAGCACTTTACAATCCACCATTTTACCACCTTAACTTATGTCAAATAATGTCAATCTGAATATCCATCCAATGCGTTGCGGATAGCGGCACGTCCGGCTGCGATTCTGCTCTTCACTGTTCCGGTCCTGATTCCTACCATCTCAGATATCTCATCATATGAATACCCTTCGGCGTACAACAAGACACATTGCACTCCGACTGAAACTCTTGAGCTACGGTGGACGGCATCAAGAATATCATCATAGTTGGCGAGGCTGTCAGCCCTCACAGAGGACGGCGCGTCAAAATCATCAGCGAGCCCCACGAAAGGCACACACTCCTTCCGTGCGTGCTGAGTTTTGAAGATGTTGGTCATAACAGTCAACGCCCACGGTTTGAAGTCGCGGGCGTTGTCGAATTTTTCGCGGTTTGCATATATTCTGCAAAGCGTCTCCTGTGCGAGATCATCAGCATCGAACTTGTTTTTGCAGAAACGGAAAGCAACGCGGGCAATCCAACCAAGATGCCCGATCACTACATCATCAAAACACATAGGCTATTCCTCCCGTGCGTTTCGTAAGTAGTAAAGTCGTTCACTGCGGCTTTGTCTCCGTAAAGCCACGGCAGTGTTATGGAGTCTGTCTATGACATCATCTATCTCCGACCGTTTAGGTGTCAGGAACCTGCGTAGAGATGTCACTTCGACGACAAGCCGGTCACATTTACGCTCGATGCGTCCGATGCGTGCCACTATGACCGCTATTCTATTGTTTTTCTTGCTCATAATCCTTTTTCTTAGGGGTTTATGAGCATTACTAACAAGCGTGTCAAAAGTGCGGCAAACGTAAAAAAAAAGGAGATAAACCGCCGTTCATCTCCTTTCATTATAACAAGTGGATGCTACTTTTTGCTCATCGCAGCCATCTGAGCGTTGATCTGCTTGTGAGCTTGGTCAACCATGCAGGCGAATTGCGATGCCGGCATGGTGTCGAAATCAATCTGGAACTTGAAGTAGGTCATCAGCGATGCGGCTTGTCGGTCAAACTGTATGCGTATCTCATCAGCCGTGGGCTCTTTCTCATCATCCTTTTGCATCTGCTCCTGTTCATGACGCTTGACGTTGGTCTTGGCTCGTTTAAGCAGCCGTGTGACTTCTACGGACACTTGATTGTCATCCATATCCTTTGCGATGCCGTATTCTTTCATCACGCCACGCACCTCATCAAACGCGCCGAGTGCAAGAGCATTGTTCAAGCATTGGAACAAGACAAGCTCTGCCTTTGCCTTGATTCTCATGGCATGGTCAGACAGGAATATCTTCGACCCGGCGTTATCTGAAAGCCTTGCATATTCAAAGATGATGCGTTTTCTCGTTTTTTGCAATTGGGCAGGAGCGGCAATCTCACCTTTGCCTGTCAACACAGAGACATCTCCGCACACTAACTCTATATACTGCCGCATTGTGAGTTTTGAAAGCGATTTTATCATAATCCGTACAATACTTTTAGATGTTCATAATTGGATCGGTTAGCAAATTTCCGTTGCGCCCTCGTCTGCATTTTAATCAGGTAACAGAGAAATGCCACTTCACGCTTCAGATCCGAATAATCATTATTGACTATCACCTGCGGGCTATCGCCTATCTGCTGCATTGCCCCTGTGAGGTCGGCATTGGAAGCTATGAACTTGTCAGCGTCCGGGAACACTTCCGCTCCTTTTGGCATTTCAATGAGCGTAGGAGTGTCGGGGGTGAGGAACATATTACCGCCGTATGACACTACTTCCTGACGACCGCCATCACCGACGATAGCCAAGCCTCCGGGGTGGTCTTTCGTACCTTTGGCATACTTAGGAATAGGTGTGGCAAGGACTGTCGCTAACTGGACCGCCCCCATGGCTCCAGCTACAGCAGCCATAGCCATGCCAACAGGGAACGGCTTCATCTGAAGCGCGTTCATGATGGCGAGAGCGGTAGATATGCCTACCTGAGCCACGCTATTAGCCTTATCCCAAACAGCCTGTTTGTATTTGAGCTGCTGCTTTTTCTTTTCAAGCTCCTCATTCTTCCTGGCGGTCTTCTCCTCAGCAGCACGCTTGCGGGCTTCCCCTTCCTCTTCAGTGATGACGTTCTGCTCTACAAGTTCAGTGATACGTTCCTGCTCGGCTTCTCCGGCTTCCGTATTGGCATCCTGTTCAGCCTCTATGCGTTCTATCTTGGCATCGAATATGGTTGAGGCAAGTTCATTGATGGCGTTGAGTCCGTCAGATGCGACTTGCAGCCACCTCTGAGCATTCGCAATACGTTTTTGATAAGCCTGAGTATCATTATCGACTTGACGCTGATTTTCGGCAATCACGGCATCCGTGACGGCTTTCTCTAATTCGATCTTAGCCTTAGCGAGGCGGTCTTCAAGTTTAAGGCGGTCTTCGGCAGATAGATTCTCGGCGTTCAACATCTGCTCGATGGAGTCTATGGATGCCTGCGCCTTTTGCTGAGCATAGTATTCAGTAAGAAGGGCGACTGATTCCTCATGCTTCCGGATGATTTCCTCACGCTTAGCCTGATTGTTGCCGGCGGCTTTCAGCTCCTCTGCATACTTGGCGTTGAGTTTGTTTAGTTGCTGATTATAGGCATTGTCGGCAATAGCGGATTCAACGGCGTATGCCTGCTGTGATTTCTCAACCTGTTTCGCCGCATAATCTTCAAGCATCTCGGCACGCTGCTTATTGAATTTGTCATTGATGAGGCTCACGTCAGCTCCGGTCTTTTTCGCGGATTCAATCTCAGCGGCACGTTGGGACTCAAGCTGGGCAAGTTTCAGGTCAAGTTCCTCCTTGCTTCCCTCCTCAACTGACGCAAGGCGGTTTTCAAGATTGATTTTGGCAAGTTCCCGCTGGTAATTGAGTTCACATTGGGCGACTTCTTTCTCGCAATGCTCGGCAAGTTGAATACGCAAGGCTTGCTCGGTATCGCCATTTCCTTTAATTTCATCGAGCTTCTTCTTGAATTTTAACCGTATGAGGGCAAGGTCTTTTTCATGACTCTCCTCCAGTATCGCTATTTTAGACTCTTCCAACTCATGAAGACGCTTCAATTCTTCCTTGGCTCGTTTCTCGGCTTCTTTTTCATCCAAGCCTCCCCCGATGGGCGTGGGCTTGTTTTTTGGCGTGGAAGATTTTGAATCGCCGGAATCAATATCATCGCCATCGAGTTCTAATGAAACTTTTTCAAGCCGGGAATTCACCGCATCCGCATAAGCATCCCCAACATCCGTTCCAATCTCTTTGGCTGTCGATATGACTGTGTCAGCCATATTTTTGAACCCGTCGGCAACTGACGACTTGATTTTATCAAATCCCTTGGAAAAATCGCCGTTCATTATTGACAACACTCCGTCGATGGCGCCCCCAAGAGCCTTGAAACCATTAAACATCAAAGCGAATACAGCTTTCACCACATCCCACAAAGTCAGGAAGACAGCCTTTATATAGTGAATTTCAGTCCTGATGTATTGGGATTTGTTGTATATCTCGATAAACCAATTCACAATGTCAACGCAGCCTTTTATGATGCCGGTGATTCCCTGGACGATGAAAGTTTTCGCATTTGCTGTCATTGTCTCAAACGATGTGCCGCTCATCTTGAACACCGCCATAAGCACCTCATTGAGTTCCCGCTGGGCATCCATCTGCTCCTCGTTGACCTTGCCAAGTTCGCCCATATTCTCTTTAGCCTTGTCAAGGTTGGTATTGATGTCGGCTATGGACTGGATAAGCAGCGTTCCTCCCTCTGCGGCGGTGCGTCCGAACACGTTCTTCATAACCTGACCGGCTTCCTGAGAGTTCTCCGGAATCTCTTTCAATTTGCCCGCCACTTGCTTGACAGCGTCAAGCATGGAGATGTTTCCGTCCTCCAAATCCTTCTGCATCTGCTTTGCGGATATGCCGACGGCGTTCAGAGACTCCTCTGTCTGTTTGGTCATGGCACGTAATCGTGTTCCTGCTTTGACGATATTCTGAATGCCATCCTCGTTGAAGATGCCGTTGCGGGTTTCTGCGAGAATCGCCATGAACTCATCCGCACTGACTCCGGCATCTCGCATAGCAGGAGCGAACCTCTCAATGTTCGCAAGCATATTGCCGCCCATATCGGCGCCAGCGGATATTCCGTCCTTCATCTTCCTGTATGCCTCATCCCACGACATTCCGAACTGCTGCACGAGTGTGTTTGCCGATCCGATGGTCACATCATACCCTTTGCCCATTTTCTCTGCAAGAGTCTGCATATCGGCGGTCACCTTGTCAGCAGCCGCGCCGGTGGCGCCGGTGAAGTTCTCCGTAAGGCGTGATGCCTCTATAAGCCCTTTATTGTAATCGTACCACCATTTGAATCCTGCGACAACTCCCCCGATGCCGAGGAAAGTCAACACCCACGGGTTTGACAGCAACCCAATCAGAGTTTTGCCTAAGGCTGACACTTTTGTGTTAATTCCGTCAAGGACGCTGCCACCTTCCCCGAGCCCTCTGAAAGATGAGCCGAGGTTGGTGTTTATTCCGATGAGATTCAGCAAGGTGTCAGCCACACCCTCATTTTTCTTTTGCAATTCTTCCGCTTCCTTAGCTGCTTTTCTCTCCTCCTCAGCCAGTTTCTTCTCTTCATCGGCAAGTTTTTTAGCGGCTTCGGCAGCTTCCTTTTCGGCTTTCGCCTTTTTCTCGGTGGTTGAGGTGGATTTCTCTATAACCGCATTGTTGGCGTCAATCTTGTGATTCAGGGAATCTATTTTCTGTTGGGCGTCATCTGCGGAGAGATCAACGTATTTAAGAGCTTCCTGCAACCGTTTATTCTGAGATTCAGCCTCAGCTACGGTGGTGGCATCCTTGTTGATGATGTCGGTCACATCAGTCAAGGATGCCTTGTTGCTTGCCAACTGCTCGTCTATGGCACGCAGCGTGTCAGCGTAGTTCGCGTCAGATTTGTCAAGCATACGCCTTGCCTCTTCAAGTATTTTGGTCTGGTCAACCACATCCTGAATTGTTTTTGGAGCCTGAGCCAAAACCGCGTTCAGGCTTTCAGTTGACACAACGCCTTTTTGACCGGCAATGGCGTAATTGCCGACATTACGCTGGAACTCGCCCATGTCAGCAGCTACATCTTTCAGATGGGCGTCGAGGTTCTGAATGGACATCTCCAATTCTTTGCCGAAATCCGCATTACGTCCCTCTTCGCTCAAATCCTTATAGGCTTTTTTGAGCAATTCAAGTTGCTGCGACATATGCACGTAACTGGTTTCCTGCGATTGGGCGGCTTTCTCCTCTGCCGTCATGATCTGCGTGAGAGTCCGTTTCTCTTGCGTAAGGGAACGGTGCTGCGCGATGAGTTCAGCTTGCGTGGCGGTGAATTTATCCATGGATATGCGACCCATCGACAACATCTTCTCATTGTCCTTCTGCTCCTTGGAATTAGCTTTCAATTGGGCATTGACTTTCACGAGGCTCTGCAACTGGCTCTCATAAGTGTCATGGAAATGTTCAAGGAGCTTTTTAACTTTCTCCTGCTCGGTGTAGGCTTCACGGGTGGTTTTGTTCACACGCTCCTGCTCCATCAATTGTCGGGAAATTGTATTGGTGGTGTTGGCTGCAATTTTACTCTGTTCAGCAAGGGCGGCGCTATGTTTTTGTGTCGCCTCAGCCGCCTGACGCTGCAAATCAGCAACCTGTTTCGTGAGCTTCTCCAACTGGTCAAGCCCGTCAACCGGAGCCTTCAAACCTTTGGCAAGTTCGGATGCCGTCTGTATATAGGCTTCCTTCGCTGACAACAACTCATCCTTCAGACGCTTCAATCCGTCTATGGCTGATTGATCTACGAAATCTGTAATTTTATGGTCTGCCATCTCAGTATTCGGATATGTATTCTATGATTGGTTTTGTAATTCTCTCATTTATGGGGCAAAAGCCGTACGTGCCGTCTTCGTTTCCGACTATAGCCACGGTAGTCTGCTCCATTTTTGCGAACGCTTTTGCAAGCCGCCGGATCCGGTCCAGGTCACTATCCATCTTCTTATGTTCACAAGCACAACTCATATTAATCAGGGTTATACCCGCAATCGGCAAAGAATTTCCAGATGCAGGGAATGATGTATGTATTGTTGAAATATCCTATGGCTGTGGGACTGAGCTGCAATATCTGCTCACCGTACTTGCTCACGATTGAAGGTCCATCCCCGTCCTCTTCAACTTGAATAGACAGGACATCACCCTGCATGGTTGAAAACACATCACTGTAAAACTTACCGTTGATGTAAAGGTTCGGCACGTTGTCGGGGCGCGGCGGAAGTTCCATTTTTATTCCAAAGACAGTCGGCTTTATGGTTTTCTTCCAATCTTTATAATCGTCAGAGCGATGGTACCATGGGCTATCTTCGTCCTCGAAATATGGATCATCGTCATAAGTCGGGGTTAGATATTTGTCTTCCCCATCTTTTCCGCTTATAAGCTGTCTTCGCACCGCATCTTCGGCAATAAGCGCATTATCGCCGAGGCATTGGATAATCTCGGGCTCAAAGCCGTCAACCATCCGAACAACCATATCGCATACGTCAAATATATCAGCCATAGATTTTAGAAAAAAGGCGGAGTGACATCGCCACCCCGCCCGGTTAGTTATGTGTCAGCCTTGACCGGAGGCGCCATCAAGTCATAGGCTTTGCCAAGCATCTTGCCTCGCGTGGCTTCCTTTCGATCCATCCAGAACACGTCAAGATGCCGGCTGATGAAATCCTCGCGGCTCATCTTCACGCATTCGGATTTCATGAAAGTCACGCCTTCAAATCTCAACTCGTTCATACAGCCTGCTCAAGTCCTTTTATGCCGGCTTCATAAAGTTCGGCGGGTGACTTTAGCATCGGTTCGCCATCTCCGGCTATGGTGAGCATCTCAGTGGCGGCATCGTAAGTCACACCTGTAGCAGCGCCTTTGAGGACGGCGGTGGGAGTCTGAGCGATGATGTCGCCGAACTCAGCCGTGCGGTCGAGTCCGCCGATAGCCTCCACGAGCTTGTATTTGTTTTCATCAACTTTGAGGAACCTGACCGGAGTCAGTCCATACACGAAAGATGGAACATTGAAATCAAGCTGCTCATAATTGGTGTTTTCAAACGCCTTACGGGCATCCTGATAACAGAAGTTGACAAGAAGCGTCGACTTGGCTCCGGAGGTGGGGAACTGCGTGATTGTCGGATAGATGCTCGCCATCGGGAATCCGGCGAGGGTGTCAGTGCCGTCCTCCATGCCGAAGATCACGTTGTTTTTATCAATGAAATACACGTCGAACGGCGTGTTCATAGTACGTGAGAGCGACCGGGCGAGCACGTCGTTGAAGTCACCCATAGTGAATGTGTCAGTCAGAGCACTCACGTCGCTGACCTGATTGGGACCGTAGCCGACAGCTGACACGTTGGGGTCACCGCCGCTCTTGGCATACTCTACGAATTGCGCTATTGGCATGATGCGTGCCGGGCGGTCAGCATGGCACAACTCTTCAAGTTTATCACCTGAAAGATCTGCGGGAAGTTTCTGACCGCGTGTCACGACTATTGCCATGATGATTTTCTCCCTATCATAGGGACAGGCAGATACGCCCGTGCTGAGGGCATTGCCTTTGCAAGTTCTTACTTTCATTGTATTCTGCAATTTTGATGTGTGATTTTTAATTCGAGGTTGCGAATGTCTATGGCATCTATGGGTTCGCTCACCTCATCCCCGGTGGAAGTGAACGCCCCATATTTGCCGTAGGAGTAGTTTTCCGAATAGCTGTGCCTTATATTGTCTTTATACCCGAAATCCAACCGCCCGTCGGCTTTCAGCTCTTCGAGGAAGCGTGCATATATCGGTCGAAGGACGCTGGCGAATGAATAATCACGGCGTTGCTCGTTGCTCCAGTCTCGATTGGTCTTGCAAGCGATGAGGATGTTGACCTTGACGACTGCATGATAGTCGGGATTGTTCCGATCTTCCACTATAGGGGTGAACAATGCTATCATCGGCAGTTTTTCATCCGTACCGTATTGCCCCTTGCTCATTTCGTCCAGATAAGCCTTGATGTATTGGGTGTTGCCAAAAACGTAGCTGATTCCGGGTTCTTGCTCTTCGTGGGTTTCCTCATTGTAATCTGTGTAGACCACAACAAGCCCCGAATGGACTTTTGCAACGACATCTTCAATAATCTTGGTGATGTCACGGCTTTGCGGAGGTTTGGGTCTTGGCTTCATAAATTGAATCGGTTGATGGGTTCAAGCATATATTTGTCAATCACAATGCTGGGAACCGGGCACTCGCCACTGTCGACCCATTCGGCGAACACATTGAGACTATTGACCATCCTATTCCATGTCGACACCTGACGCACGATTGGCTCCACATACTGATTGGCTACTTTGAGCCTCACTAATCCCGTAATGCTTGCCGTCTGACCGGAATCACGGAGAATATAGAAGAACACATAATCAGCGAACGGTTTGCGCAGCTTGGAGCACACTGCATCCATATCCTTATCTGTATCAGCTTCGGGGTCGCTGTCAAGATCATCAAGATACTTTTGCATAGCATCGCCGGCATCTTCGCCGAGCACACGGCTAAGGAACTCCTCCTGATATTCCGCGATGTATTGCTCAATCACGGCATTTTCTTTCGGAGTGCCTTTGCCAAGCGTGGCGTTGAGGATTTGCCGAGGGCCGGCTGTGAAATAGGAAACATCAATGAGCATGGCTATTCAGTTTTCTTGGATCGTTTCATCTTGGGCGTTTTGGTGTCGGCTTCGGGAAGAGCTTGCACGTCCTTGCAATCTTCCAATTCCAATTCTTTAGAATCAGATTCCGACAGTTCCTTGGTGTCGGCTTCGGGTTCTGCCTTCACATCGGCTATCTCTGTTGGAGCATCGAGGATGAGGTCAATGTCAACGCCTGCATCTTTGAGCCGGTTGATGATGATCTGAAGTTCATTAGCTCGGGAACAAGCGTCGGAGAGTTCCTCGCTCATGGCTGTGTACGATTTATCCAACTCTGCGAGTTGTGCTTTGAGCGTTTCGACCTCTGACTCATCGCTTGTGTGAAGTTCATCGCAAGGGACGGCATCAGCCGCCAGGGGAGTGAATTCAATCACTCCACGCTGGATGCGGATGCGGTTCTCTTGGATTACCTTCTCGATGTCCTTTGGATTGCCTGAAAGAATGTAGTCCATTAGCCTTTGAGAGATTTAGTTATTGCGGCTTTCAGTTCAGCGAGATCTCCGTATGCGAAAGCCCACGGCATATAGATGGGGAAGATGATTTCCTCCTGGGCGATGAGCACGACTTCGTTCTTCAGTTCTGTATTCACGTCCTGCGCCCATTCAAGCGCGAGCGATGTGTAGTCGACGAGGTTGGCTCCCTGCTTGAAGTCGCCGAGAAGGTACTTGCCGGGCTGCATGCCAGTATACTCGATGACAGGGAACACGCCGATACGCTTCACGCCGTCGGCACCAACCTTGACGAGGTTGAGTGAGCGACCGAGGGTGTCCTTCTCGCTCTCGATAGCATTGACGGTGATGGGGTTGAGGATAATCGCATTGGGATAGAACTGACCGATGTTCATAACGGCAAAGGCGGTGCGGATGACATCCTCGCTGTTGGGAGTCTCTATGCTCTGGAAAGCGGAGTTGTTGACGGTATAGGTTATTGCGTTAGGAGCAGCTTCCTCTGCGGCAAGAGCCACATCGCGGAGCAGAACTTGGCGGTCGTTCATCTTGACGATAGGATTTGCCTTGTTGAGTTCAGTGGCAGTAGCCTTGGCGAGAGTAATCATCATGCCGTCTTGGATTGCGTCCACGGGATTTGTGAACTCAATGATTGTATCCTTACCGTTGTTGTAGGGAGTGACGCTCTTGATAGAGCCTGCAGCACCGGAAACAATAGATCCGTTGATGATCGACTCGATGGACTCAACGCCCTTGGTGTTGGCGATGCCGTCAAGGTTCTCGCCGTTGCCGTTACCGAAAAGCATATTCCAATCCTCTGCCATATATACAGCTTCGGGGAGCATGTTGATAATCCACGACTTGATGAAGGCGCGGCTCTTGAGCATACGCTTGGAGATGTGGATGTGCGTACCGAGGCGCTTGGTCGTGTAATTCTCCTCTTTGAGTTTGAGTGAGGACTGGGGGAGCATGCCATTCTCGGTTACATAACGGGCGTTGCGGTCGAAGTCATAGACGCGAGTGAAAGCGAGGTTGGGATATTGGGGATCGCCGGTGAGGACTGTGATGACATCGCGGAGGTGGAGGCGTTTGTTGTTGACAGACGAAACGACGCGTGGCTGCTGCTGGGTGATGAGCAGTTCGCCCTCGTAGTTGTCGGACATAGAAACAATGTCTTTGAGCGTGAAGCCCTCGAATACGCCTGACTTGCGGGTCTGACCCTCAGCGAACTCCTTGAAGCGGTCGCTGTCAAGCATCGCGTCGATGCTCTCCTCAAACTTGGTGAGGGAAGTCATGGCAATGCCTTTCTTTTGGAGCTTTTCTATGGTCTCTGCCATTTTCTGTACCTGCTCCGAAAGGGTCTGATTGTCCTTGATGAGTTGCGCGTACTGCTCGCCATTGAAGCCTTTGAGGGAGTCGTTGATGGCTTTAAATTTGGCCTCTACCTCGTCGGGTGTTGCGTGACCGGCAAAAGCTTTGTTGATTACTGCGCACATCGCATCAAGGTTCTTTTCCATGAAAGTGCGCTGCTCGTTAGGCATACCCTCGAAAGAGATGCCGAGGTCGGATTTTGTGATCGGTTTGCTCATAATACTTTATGATTGGGTTATTGGTTAAAAGATTCGTTTAGTGTCGCCCAGAAGTCATCAGCAGATTTCTTCTTTTCGGGATCTTTGTCTTCCGACGTTTCGTTGTCTTCGGACTTCTTATCTCCCGGTTTCTTGTCATCAACAGGCTTTTTATCCTCATCCTCTTGCTCCTTTTCGTTGCCGTCTGATGATTTTTCAATGGGAGCTTGCATGATGTTGTTGGTGCGGTAAACACGTGCATAGCAATGGGGGCAACGCACATAATGGAGCAGTTCAGTGATGCTCTTGGTGCTGAGCTCATCTGACTTGCCCTTGAATGAATCAAGCAACGCAAGTACTCCGGCTCGGATTTCGGGAGTGAGCTTCTGCATTTCCTGACGGACAATGCCGTCGGTAATCCATCCGAGTACATTTGAGGCTGTGTCAATGACCGCCTGCGAAAAGGTATGCTCTGGCTCCGCATCGTAGTCAAACTGCATACCGCAATGAGGACACGCAACGATTGTGCCTCCATCCAGAGATTTAAGTAAAAGACCGAGTTCCATATCGTAATTTTTAAGTCGCTCGTCAGTATATCCGCGCTCCTTAAAGGCATTACGGATGAAATCTACGGCATCTCTCACTTGGTCCGGGGTGGCGCTCTTGATATTTACGAGGAATGTCTGCGGATTGCTTCCCCAATTGGTAAGGGTCGAATATTCGCCCATGAACCATTTGAGTACCTTGCGTTTGTCGGCTGTGTCACGCTGAATGGCTTTCACTCCGATTGAGTGTTCAAGAGTGCGTCCATGTTCGGCAAACAGTTTGTAATCGGCAAGCGTGTCGCGCCCAATCTGCTTCTCCAAATTGATTTTGCCACGCATCACAAGATTGCCATTTTCCTCCTTGCCTTCGAGCGGCACACCGAGCAACAGATCCTGACGATGGTTCAAGAACCACCGCATACGCCCGATATCGCTTTTAAGCGTCTCGTCGAATGAGCCGGGCATTGAGATGTCGTGCTGACTGTCCTCAATGCCTATACCGTTCACTGCAACCGTGACGATACCCTTCTCATCAACGTCATTTGTCTTCGTCTGTAGATTCAGACTCTTCATCTTCTCGTTCATGATTACTTTCTCCCGTTGAGGGTTGGTTTTGGTTAATAACTATGTTTCCTTGTATCTTGGCGACGAGGGCTAATTCCTCGTCTGTCATTTCAAATTTGAGTTTTCCTGCCCACGGATAAAGTTCGACATCAAGCTGACTTTCGTGTATTTGCGCTCTCCAGCCGTTGAATGATATGAGTCCATCTGCGAACTGCACACGGCATCTGTCATTGATGAGCTTCTTGACTTGCTCCGCTTCCTTCAATCCAACCTGCAAGCAGTCAACATCACTGAAATTGCAATCAAGATAGAGTCCATCTCGGTCAAGTCCGAGGAACGATGTCATCTCACGGCAAAACTGTTGAGCCATCGGTATAATCACGCCGCAATAAGCGGTCTTTTCCGCATTTGCCTGATTATTGAATGTGCTATGGTCTTTGCGTGGCACAAGCACATCGGGAATACCATACACTCCAGCGATGGTGATAGCGTCCTGCAAGGTTTCCTCGAATGGTTGCAATTCCGAGATTGAGAGGTTGGTGCGTACAAAGGACATGGGCACGTCAGTAACTCCAATAGGGGTCTGACCCTCTCCGATGCCGTAGTTAGCAGTGAGGTAATCTTTGATTTCTTTTTTCTCCTTTGGGTCCATCGCCGTACTGCCAGTCTCATCTCTCTTGAGCGAAACAAGGAATCCTATGCCGCCTCGCTTGACATAAATCACATTCCTGGCTTCATATACTGCGATGAGGTTGCTTATTGCCTTCATCACGGACAATAGTCGGCTCGGTGATTTTAGGAACATATTGCCGGTATCAGTAAGCGAGGCTATGCCATCGCGGTCATGCCATATCTGCCAAGTAGGTATTGCCATTCTCTCATAATTGGCAAGCTCAAGCCGATATTCCTTTATGATGTCCTCTTTGTCACATACACCGAAGAGTGGAATACGGTAGTCGCTTGGCACTGCTTTCATCGCCGGAGCGGGCATTGGCCAAAAATGGTTGCACGCACGATATATTGAGGTGCTTGGTGTGCGTAATGTTTCAGGCATAGCTGCACGGATGAAACCGTTGCCTGTTGCAAGTTTGTAAACAAAGTGAGTGTAGGTCAACTCTGTCCATCCCATCAGACAGTTGGGATTAGCAAGTATCTTATCCATACGGTGATTGCACCACACTACGCTGTCATCTTTGGACCTCTTCAGCTCAAAATGAGCCTTCGATATTCGTGACGCAATGAAATCTATGGGGAAAAAGACCTCCGGGACGCTTAAAAACAACTTCATGAAATTGCGGCTCGCAACATAGGGCGATGCAATCTCCTGACGGAACTGCACGCTGCGGCGGTCGGTAATGCCGATTACCTCTTTCGAGGTGGCATTTGCCGACTTGACAGGCAGGTCCAGGTCTAGTAGTTTTTGAATGAGGTTCATATCCGTCTTGATTTGCGAACAAAGTAAACTCATTAATCAAGCGGTTTCTCAAAATGGAAAATTCTTTGATTTTCAGAATCTGCGATTTTTGGGCTTATTTTATTGATATATCGCCATTTACACGAATCATCCGTTTGAAAAGAATTTTATTGCGACTTTTATAAAGCCGCTTAATACAGCGCTTGCCTCCTTATTTTGGGAATCCTTGTTGTAGTCCAGAAGCGATGTCATGAAAGCTGAATACTCTTCGCTCTCCGACGCTTTACTCTCGTTGAATTTGATATTCGACTTGACGAAATCAGACGTTGCCGCTATGCGCCGGTCTATATCTCCATCTTCCGGCATGACTTTGACCGTGTACTCAACCTCACTCCTCAGCTCCCTCACGAATGGATAGTAAGGTTTCCCTGCCTCAAGATAGGTAGGTGAACAGGAGATGGCGTTAAGGCGTTGTTTGATGTCCTCAGTCGATGAGGTCTCAAAGAACGCGACATCTACTATGTGCCAATGTTCGCCGCATTTTTTTCCGTGAACCATAACGAACTTGTTAGCCACATTGGGCATACAATAGACAAGTTCGGCATTGTATGTGTTTTCGGCGGTCGGGTTGTAGAACTGAATGAGATTATCTTTGGCATAGAGGTTACGCTTGCGTTTATTTGAGTATTCCACAAACTGCACATTCAAGATGTCGCACACAATATATCGCTTAGTGTCGGAGAGGTGCCCGTGTTCCTCATAGGTCTGCATCGTGATCTTATTTTTGACTTTGGTTTTGTTAATTCCACCGTTGGCGTCCTTCTGCACCGACAGATAATCCTCAATGGAGGTGACGCAGTTCTCATCAATGAAGATTCTGATGTCGGGAAATTCATACTCATATATAGCGTTGATGAACTCTCCCGACATAGGAACGGATGGATTGCTCTTGCTGACTTTATCCACTACCTCAAATCCCTCATCGGTCAGAGTGGATATTACTTTGTCAAGGAAGCTGCGCCCCTCGTCATCTATGGTGTTGCCGTTGCGTGTGGTGCAGTCACCGTGGAGATAGATTTTATCCTGATAGCCGATAGAACGGAGATACTTGGCTACTAATACCGCCGACTTCTTTGCCGAGTTATCCGGGCTTGTGGCACATATCTCGTGGAACTGTCGGAGTTGAATGCCGTTGGAATAGTCAACTTGCCAAAAAGTGTAAGAGATATAAGGGAGTCGGTTGTCATCGACGGAGATGTGAATGGGCAATGATGGGTCGTACTCAACGACTTTGCAATGGTGACCCCGATTGAACGCGTGGAAATACTCCGAGCCGGTACGGATAACTCCCCATTCGCCTAAGGCATACACGTTGTAATAGTCGGGGTCGTGTATGCGGTCATGCTCAAAGGTGGCGATTGCCTGATCGTCATAATAGCCATAAGTTCCATCCGGAGAGCCGACAACCCAAAAGTTATTGAGGTAGGTCGTCTGGAGCATGGCAATGTCGGATGGATGCTCAATTATTTCGCCGGTACGCTTGTGCATCATCGTTTTTGGCGCGTTCATGCGGTAGGACTTCACCTCGGTAAGCTGTGAGGGAATTTCGACACCGCCTAACTCTACCTCCATCGAAACATCGTGCCACTCCTCTTTGTCAAATACGTTCTTTTTAATCCAGTGCGTTTCCTTGATAGGGTTGAAGGCAAACACGAGCTGCTGACCTTTCATGCCACGCAAACGGAGCTTCATCTGCTTGTAGTCCTTTTCCTCATACTCGTTCCATTCATCCATGAACACTCGCTTGATGCTCTCCAAGCCCTTAATCTTCTCTGAGTCATCAAGACCCTTGAACTTGATCTCAGCGCCGTTATACTTGCACTTGATCACTTTGATCCCGTCCTTGAATTGGAATAAGTCAGAGATGCCGAGATGTTCAGCGGCAGCTTTGAACGAGGTATAGATTGAATCTTTTATACTGGCTCCGACCTTACGCATCACGAGCTGGTCCTCGCCCTCGTAAAATGCCATCAACAGGAATACCTCCGCCACACTGTACGATTTGCCTGACGATGACCCTCCCATCAGAATTATCTGGCGGATTGTCGGATCTTGGAACAGTTTCAGCAGGTGGAATCCAAGCGGATTCAGTTTCTTAAAGTTGATAATCATGCAATAATGACAGTTTGAAAGGTTTTGGAGCTATTTTGCTTACGTAGTTTTGTATTTTCTCGGGGATTTTTCCACTTCAAATGACAATTTGAAACGATATTAGGCTATTTAGCTTTCACTACGTCACTCGCTATCATCATCAAAACCTATGCGAATTTCCCCTAACATACTCCCTCGATTGTTGACATTTACCTCCTGAGCGGCATTGAGTCCGTTGATGGCGGCATAGGCTTTTATCGCCTCAACTTTCCCATGAAGCTCGTAGGACACACGTCCATTGTTGTTTGTCATGCGTTTCACGGCATTGCGGGCACGCTTGGAGAGTTGCTGAGGTGAGCGTGTCTTCATCTTGCCGGTCTTTGGATCGGTGTAATAGAGGTCATCAGTGGTTGTTTCCACGATGTCAAGGAGTGTGTTGTTGATGATGTCGCGTCCTCGCTGGGCACGGTCGGCACGTGACTGCTTGATAGCTTCAATCCTTGCAGTTACCTTAACATTTGCCAATAACCTGCTTGCAGCCGCCCAGATGGTCTCCGGTTTCATCTTGGAGGTGTCATAACAAACGCGATATGCTTCGGAAGCGTTGCCTCCGTTATCGACATACTCAATGCAGAAACGCTCTTGCTTTTCGGTCATGCCGTCAGATGTTTTTGTTGATCGTGCCATAGTTTGATGTGGTTATATAATCCGTGATGGATATTGTATATAATTCGGGAATGAAATTGTATTTTACGATATGAGCCATTTAAAAAGAAGCATGAACGGATTGCAGCTGTTAAAGATATCGAGAAATAGGGAAAGTTTGTGATGCTGCTTTTTCTTTCTCCCGCTTTTGAAAATTTTTTGGAGAAAGGCGGTGAAATAGCCATAGCAGCCCGATAGGAGCCGTCTAAAGCCTTTCACCGCTCTCAGCGAGGGGGCGATAGTCCTGAAATTGCTGTTTGTGGAAGCCATTTGTCAGTTGTCTTTGGAGAGTTTGCCTTTGTAGAAATCAATCGCGACTTTGAGCAGTCCGTCATGAACCGAGGTGTAATCCAATGGAACTATCGGAATTTGTGTGTCAATGGCTTGCTCGAATCGGTCTTTCTCCCGAATTTCCGGAACTAAATTGAGGATTGCGTGCATGCCTATGTCGCCGCCGATGTTGAGCATCCGGGCTTCATGCAGGGCGGTGTCAAGACCGAGAGCGTAGTTGAGGACCGATGCCTCTTCGGGATTGGCGATGTTGATGAGCGGCAGATGGCATCCATAGGCATATAGCAACCCCTCCACCACATCATCAATGTAGGTGAAATGGCGCACGTTCCTGCCATCGTTGTATATGGTTACGCGGTCTTGATTCATCAGACACCAAAGAAGAGTACCTTGACGCGGATTTGGACCATATACGTTATGCAGGCGTGCGCCGGTGGCGGAGGGCAGGTAAATTCGGGCATACTCCTCGGCGAAATGCTTCGTGATACCGTAGAGTGATGTCGTATTCGGCGGATTTGCCGTGGATGACGAGGCATACACCAGCTTCGGTTTATTGGGATGGTTGGCACAGGCTTCAACCACCGCCATGAACGAGTCTATGTTGTCTTTGCGGATCTGAATCAAATCCGTGTTGAAAACGGAAGTCTGTGCGGCGAGGTGAAACACCGCATCAAGGTCATCGGGCATATATTTGGCGATGTCGGCGGCTTCCTGACCGTTCTTCCGGTCGATGCCTATGACCTCGATGCCTCGCTTTTGTAAGGCGAGCGAGAGGGCACTGCCGATAAATCCCTCGCTGCCGGTGATTATTACTTTCATTGGTTTGTTTAGTTCGTTAAAAATGAGTAATTTTGCATAACGAAAGCGGTTTTATCCGTGGAATGTAATGTGTTTCCGATCTTCAAGAGCCACGCTTATTGAAGCGGTCGTTATGTTTCGGCAACCTCACGCTGGATTGATATTCCATGTAGGGAGGTTGCCTTTCTATTTTTTCACTTTGTCAGTAACGGTATAAAGGAAGTGTCGCGTCGCACCTTTAGGCCCATTATTATCTTGAGCTATTCCAAAATACACGCCTCTACCTTGACTGTCTTGGTATCGGAAGAACTTAGTTTTACCATCATCACGGGTTTTATATAATTCGTGAGATGTCGGAACATAAGTAGATTGAGCCAAAATCTTATCTATGTGAACCATTGATGACCTACTGAAATATTTCCCGCTCAACGTCAGCATAGCGTCGTTGGCAACGTGTTCAATACCACTTCCAGGAAATGTAACGTGTAAGCGTTCTCCGTCTGCCATCAAATCAACTGACTTATCTTTGAGATTCGCTTTCATCTCCTTTATAACCTCTTTTTTGGTCTGCTGAATAACTTCTTGACGGGCACGAGGCAAATCTCCGTACTCGTGACGTACGCCATCAACGGTGTAGAGGTCTCCCTCCCACTTTGATGCTCTTGTACTGCCTGCGTCCTTAGCCATTGTTGGCCTCCTCCTTGCGGCTGTTGCGTTGGTCCACTTGGTAAGGGTCAACGTAGATTATCCCTCGTTGTCTGCAATAAGATTTACACGATTCTCCGCCGCCATAAACAATCATATTCGGCGTTTCCACTCCGGAAATCTCTTTTGCGATTTGCCATTCTGCTTCCAGATGACACAACTCTCCCTCGTGACCGCGAGTCGCAAAAGCGTTATAACCTTTCGGCACTCCGAGCTTATTCAACTCACGGAACTTGGGCGCCACGTTGAGGTCAACCCATACACGGACACCGCACTCCTGAAGCCATCGTGCTATCCAACGCTTTTTGTACAGGAGTTGCAGTCCGTAGGCTATTGGCGTGGTCTGGAACAGCGAGAAGTTAGGCTCCACCGCTTCCTGACAACCACTTTGCACCAGTCGCTCCGGGCGTTGCCAAATGTTGGTGAATCGGTAGTCGTCGACATAGAAGTGATATGTGGCTATTCCTCGGCGGGCACGTGGGGTCACTCCCCACCCGGCAAAAGGAAGGAGCAGTCCATTGCGGGGTTGCCGCTCCAACAATAAATTCGGAATCTCAAGCTCGTTGTCGCTTGGATATATCCTGTCTTCGGCACGGGTCATATCTGATGATGTTTATTGATGATGACCGCAAATATATTGCTAAAAAGAATCGAATATCCAAATCGGCAAATTCCTGAAATCCCGAATATTACTAAATCGCTGTATTGTCAGCACTTGACAATTCCACGAATTGCTAACGGCTTAGCTTTTACGCGTCTTTAGCCAAAGGTAGGTGAATGAGGTCACGGCGAAGAGCGACACAAGAGCCACTGGCATCCAAACAGGAGCCAGCACCCACCACCATGACCATGCGATTACTTTACACAACTAGAGAACGATGAACGCCACGAGCAGGAGAACCGGCATGACACAACTATATAAAAACGGATTCTTCATGACTGTTTGTTTTTGATTGGTTTTATTTCGTTGACGTGATTGAATATTTTCTTGTGATATATATAAGCACACTCTGACTCAAGCGCGCACCCTTTGGAGTTGCTCCAACCGGCGCACCGCAATATAGCGTCACATTCCAGAAGAGCCTCTATGTCTCTTCCCATGCAATAGGAGTAAGGTTTATCGGAATCAGGGCAAACGTCAAAGGGCGTGATTGCCTCATGCCCTTTGCGTTCTATAATGAGTTTAACTCCATCGGCACGTTCCTTACATCGAGCGATATTGAAACCGGAAATCGGCAGGGATATGTAGATTTTCATAAGCCATATGCATCTTTGGCGTGTTCGGGTCCAAGTCTTGTCTGCAACTCGTTTATCACTCCAATGGAATTCGATTCAGAGCTGCGAATCAAAAACTTTAATCGCTTATCTCTCATTCTCCACCTTCTCCCTCTTGCGGATGCGTTGATTGATTCCATCCACGGCATAGAACACGTCGGAATAGAAGCCGCGAATGGCGTTGCGGTTGAATAATGCACGCCCTACCGCAAAGGGGATGTACAGGATGTAGAGGATAACTACGACAACGGCACTGAAGATTGTGCTAATCAGTGCCGTTGCTACTTCTGCGATGACCTTGCCTATCTTGGCAAATCGCTCACGCTTGGTGGGTTTGTTTTTTGATTCTTCCATTATTAATAGGGATTTTGGTATTTTTCTACTGTTCGTTTGTAAATGGGGCATTTGTCCCGATATGGACACTCCCCTCGCTTGGCCGCTTCAAACCGCTCGTGCCATAGTACCTCATAAAACTCCGTGCCCATTTCGGCCTCCTCATCAAGATATGCCACAAGCTGCATACAGAAAAAGCCTCGCTCTTTTTGTGGCTTGCCGTTGATGCTGACAAGTCCATTGCCTTCTGGTGTTGCCATTGCTATACTGCTGATGCGAGAGATTCACAGAGGGCACGAGCCATATTGACCTCTACTGCGTTACCGATAAATTTTTGTTTGTCCTCCTGATTGCCAAGCAGTATGTAGTCTTTTGGGAAGCCTTGAATTTGAAGCAGCTCCTCAACTTTGAACATACGCACTTTTATTTCACCGATGCCGTACATCGCCATGAATTCCTTTATTTTGACCGTCATCGGCGAATCGGTATCATAGATTTCAATGCCCACCTCACCTGACTTGGTTGTTACCAGATATGGAGGACGTTTGTTCATGCTCGCTATGAGTGTGAAACACGGATTATCTACGGAGCCGCCCTTGGAAGCGTATTGCGGATTCATGATGAAGCGATTAACCGTCACGAGGCTTTGTTTTGGTCGTGTGACCACGCATCCGGTAGGCTCATCCAACGACATTGCGGAACTGTTGCCATACTGCATACTGACGAACCTATTGCAAGTGATAATGGCATGATGGTCTTTGCAAGTTATTGTGCCAGCCGGTTCATCAATCGAGATGTTTTTACTGTCGGGATGACCGCTGAACTGTTTGGATAGGAACACCACTTTTGCAAGCCCGAGGCGATTCTGGCAGGCAACCGTCGGGCACGGGTCTTCAAGATCCGGCGGAATATATTTGCCGGTCTTTTGGTTTATCGAATTCCACTTGATGATGAAAGCGTCTTTCCCTCCTGCCACGAACTTTACCAATCCGGCATAGATGCGCAGCAGCGTTTTCTCGGATAGAGGGCGGCGGCGGTTGAATATGGATTTGCCCTCGTCATCCAAGTCAAGAACCTCCTTGACCGCGTGCCATGGCTTTTTTGTTTTCCTGCCACCCTTTGCGTGAGTCGGTTCAGGAAATGAGATCGGCAGTCCTCTTTTTGCGAAAATACCGAAGAACCGCTTACGCATCGTGTATGCCCCATAGTCAGCCGCGTTTAGTATTCTATGCTCAAACTCATAGCCGCAAGACATGACGTTGTTGACCCACCGAATGTAAAGCCGTCCCTTATCCATGCTTATAGGTCGCCCGTTCTCATCCATATCGCCCCAGCTCATGAATTCGGAAACATTCTCAATCTGAATGAAGTCGGGATCTATGGCGTGGATGTAGCGGAATAGATGCTCGGCGAGTGTACGGCTGTCAGCATCTCGCGGCTGACCGCCTTTCGCCTTGCTGAAATTGGTGCATTCCAACGATGCCCATAGAACGACCTTTGCATCGGGATAGAGTGCCCGCTGTTGGTAGAGGTGTTTTATGAGTGGTCCAAGATTGAAGGTGCGGATGTCCTCGGTAAAGTGTAGTGCTTCCGGGTGGTTAGAACGGTGGGAGGCGATTGCCTTTTCATCGTGATTGACGCAGGCTATCACTTTCGCGCACTGCTCACCTCCCAGACGGGCAGAATTAACGCCGGTGGATGTGCCGCCGGCGCCGCAAAAGAGGTCGATGTAAAGTAGCTTGATCATATCCGTAAGTCTTCTTCTGAGCAAGATCCGCGAGCCTCCTCATACTCCCAATTATCACGCTCGTTACGGTCTAACATTGCAATAGTGTTGGCAAGGTGTTCATCGGTCATGTCCTTGATGGGAATAACCTTGCCGTCTCTTGTACGCCAAGCTATTTGCCCGGCATTGCGACGGCGAAGCCATCGCTCTAATTGCAAGTCGCTGATGTCAGCTAAAAAGGCTTTACTCATAAATCTTCATTTTGTGGAGTGATCTGATTTAAGATGGTAGAGATTGCTTCTGAAAGGGCTGCCTCATAGGTCTTATGCGTTTTTGGGTACATATTCACATCAGTACGCTGGCTCCATCTCCAAAAGTAGCCTATGCGGTCGCCGGTGCTGCTATCGAATCTCGGACTGATGACTATATCAATCCCGAGTTCTTCACGTAGCCACTTGGCAGCCGTGTGAAGCGTAGGACGAGAATAAAACAGTATTCCTTCACCGGCACCCTTTCGATTGTCATTGAAATTCTTCGGTGCTTTACAAGAGACGTTTTTTAGACGACCCATAGAGAATGGTTCAAGTCTAATCTTTTGACTAAAGGCATTTGTAACCCGCCAATCAAAACCATCAGCTTTTAATAATACTGCTATCTCATACGTTACAAAATCTTCGTTATTCATTGTCATTTATTTAAGCGGTTTGAGCAATTTCTTATCACATTTTGAGTATGGCATCCACGCTTTATGTCCAAGTCTATACCATATACCATTCGGCTCATAGAGGAATGAAACCTCATAATTCGTATTAAACTTCATCTTTGCCACATATTTACCGTTATCGTCCTCGTAGACCACAAGGTAAATGCCATTCTTCTTCGGTGTGTCGTGAGCGTCCCTGCAGACGTGCCAATCTTGACTTTCAAAATATTCAAATAAATCTTTCATTTCTCTTCTTTGTTTTTGTTGTTTTATTTCTCGCTCCTTTCCTCAAATAGTTCTGTACCGAAAACTTCTACATAGGTATCTACTCGACCCTCCCAATACCCTTCAAAGTAACCGAGATCTCCTTTGTTTCTGTTGTAAGTGGCTTTATCCTCGTTGTATTCCGCCATCACCTTCTCCTTGCTGACGATGCAGTGGGTCTTGGTGAGCCAGTGCAGAAAGTTCATGGCAGAATCCTTCATCCTATCATATCGAGCTAAATCTGATGCACTATCTTGTTCAGGAAAATATTCTTCCGCATACTCTCTTGCGAGCTGTTGTAGTTCTTGATCAGTCATTGTTTTATGATTATTGGGTTGGGATAAATTTGATATTCTTCACACATCACTCCAACAGAATGAATATTAGTAGCCGCTAAAGCGCATCTTTCGCATAGGTCAACATCCTTTGCAATCAGTTTAGGCGAGTTGAAAAACGTCTTGCCGTCGTTGCTGTCAAAAGTGCGATACATCGGCATTCTGTAGTGGTCCGCATTATCAGCTCCACAAATATCGCATACGCATTTACTTACTTTCATAACCTGTCATCTTTATTTTTCTTTTCCACACTTGCAGTCTGGGTCGTGGACGATGGATGCACCACCCCAGCCTGAATATCCCGACTTGCAATAGAATCGATAGCATACGTAGGAGTGTCCTTGATATTCGATTGTCTTGACTTCTTCCGCGTCTTGCATAATCGAGCTTTCGGGTGGCGCATTCTTGATTTGTTCGCATCCGCAAAGCATCGCCATGAGCGCGATTGCTACGATGATTAAGTGTTTATTTTTCATTGTTTCTTCGGTTTAATTTGGATTTCTACTTCAAGAGGGTCTGACTCAAACGTGATATTTGGGAAAAAGTTATCAGGGATTCTATAATAATCGCTATCTTTATCCCAAATCCCCATTGAATCTATTCTTTCGGGCTTTTCCTGACACAAATACAGCTTGGAGCCACGATGTGCCAAAATACTTGTGATGCTCTGTTTGTCACGTACAATCCACCCGCTGATTGTCGCTTCGGGATGTGGAGGGTCGAGGTTGAAGTCGAGGTCGGACTTATTGTAAATTCTTTCATGGTCAGACCATGTGGCGCAATAGCAGACGGTCTTTTCAACCTCAACTATCTTGCCGGTTGCTTTTACTCTTGCTTTCATCGTTATTCTCCTTTCTGTTTAAAAAAATCTGAGCCGAATAGCCATTCAAAATATGATATTGCATCTTCTGCAAATATCAATTTTTCTTCAAATTCACATACCGGAAAGGCATCTTCTCTGATTTCTTTGACGGCATTTCTGATTGCTTCTCTCTGCTCCTCGCTCAGGGTCGAGGGGTTTATTATTGGTTTATTCATAATTCCACTATATTTTGCTTGTAATAACTCATATAAGAATCATAGTGCATGAACCTACGCATTATAATTGGCTCGCCCGAATAAGCTTCATCCATCTCAAATATCATTGGTCCACTTTCAGTGTTTACAACAGCCTTACAAATGCATACAAGACCATTAGGGACTTTTTCCATTAAAGTGTCAAAATCCTTGGATATGTATGTTATATTGTCGTGAATATCATGATAAATGAATTTATCTGCTTTTGCTATGTCCATTGTTTATTGGTTTTAATGCGTTTTGTGGCAATATGCCTCCTCCGCTTCCGTCCTTACAGATGCAGTTCCATTGTGGCTGACCATCTATGATTAGATGTGCATAGGATATTGCTTCAACTTCTTTGCCGTAGAAGATACTCCACTTGGCAGTCACTAAACAAGTTTTACCATTGAGGTCTATTATCGGGGTGTTCATATTTGTTCAGTTAAATAAGTTTTACACTTGAATCCTTTGCGAGGTGAGAAATCCTCGAATTTACATGATTTAAAAATCATAGGCTTGTTGACGTATTGGGCGAGATCTTTCGCATATTGTGAGGGTTTGGTTTTATTCTCAAAGTCGCGGTAAGGCATGACGTAGGGTTTTATGCCAAGTTCTCGCAATCGCTCGATGCGGTACAAGTCCTGTTCAATGGTGGAGTTAAATCCGACAAGCACATAGCACATGAGTTTCCACGGCTTTATATAGCGTATAACTTCGCGGAGTTTATCGGTTAAGTCTATCTGCGGCAAGTCCCATGCTATATGTATGCTTTTGTGCAACGGCAATTTATTAAGCCAGTACGCTTGCTCTTCATTCATGATGCGTACATCAACTCCGTGCAGATTGATCTTTTGCCTTTGAGCAAGCAGATAGTCAACGGCAAACTTCCATTCAGGATTTGCAAAGAAGTTGTTGTCGAGCACTTCTATATGTCTGCCGTTTGGATTGAGCTGCACGGGTTCTACTGCATGTATATGTCCTTCTTTTTCTTTTACAAGACAGAACGGACAATTACGGATGCAACCACGGGAGAAGAATTGGATTGAGAAGTTGTATTGCGGATAAAGCGAATAGTCCATAGCCGTTGATTGTTCTATTTCTTGAGGTAATCGGCTTTGAATATCATAACCAGTGCCTCCTTTGACAACTTCGCATGGGAAAGGACGGTCTATGTCGGGCGAGAACGTGAATATTTTAGATTGATATGCTCGATCATAATCCCAATATATAGGCTCTATCCACTCTACACTATCACCCTGCGACTTGTGCCAAGCAGATATTCGCATCAAAGCGAAATTCGGGAAGTTGTGACCGTCAACGTCAATAAGTCCTATTTTCATCGTTCAAATTTTTTTTGATTGTTCATGGATGTTGCCGACTATCTTGATGTCCTCGCAGTTGCCGATTGTGCCGTCTGGGTAGCAGCAACCGATATACATTTCAGACAGACTCCAACAAGGTGCGGCTTCATTTTCTTTGTATTTGCTGACCGTCTTATGTAGTTCGTTATTCTTCCACTGATAGTAAACTCGGTGAGTGACACAGAGGATAAACTCTCCCATATAGAAGTCCACATTGGCTATGTAATAGTGGTCTGTGCCGTTATGGTCAAAGCGGCATATCTCCACAATGTCGCCCTTATATAGTTCCTCATCGCCCTCGGCTTTCAGTCCGGTGAACTGACCGACGGTGGAGGGGTCAACAGCAATAATCATATTGCCGCAGTTTGGCAGTGTATAGATTATGCTCGGTCTTGGAATCCCGCAATCAGGATGTATATAATCTGAATAATGACCATATACCCACTCGCCATTATCAAGGCGTTTGCCTCTGAATTTAATTTCTTTGTTCATCGTTTTGTAAGTTCGTTTTGTAGTGGCAGCCACTCTTTAGCTACAAGCCATGAGAGGCTTCTCTTTGGCTCGAAATTATCTCTCCTGATTGAATGGTGGCTGAGTTTGCCCTCGGTTGGTTTTAATCCCTTTTCATGAAGCTCGCAAAGTCCGTCATGATAGAACGTACACCACCCATTTTCAACCTTTGCCTGAACCATTTCAATCGGTCGATCACATACACCCATGAGCATACCTACAAGCCAAGTCGTAGGGGCGAGTCTATCACCATATCCTGCGTCTATGAGCTTTCCTATATCCTCCGGTGTGCCGAGGCAAGGAGTGTGGCATTGAGCCTTGCACTGTTCACAGCTACATACGCTCGGTCTACGACCACTCTTCTGCATTATGTAACTGAAAGTCGGTTTATCAAGATGGCTCATTGTCCGTTGATTTGTGCCAGCACCCATATTGCAGAGTGCATGGCTGTTATCCGTTTGCCTCCGATGAGAGTGATTTCGCATCTATCGCCTTGGGGAAATATAGTCTCAATGCGGTCTACGTTGATATATGTTTGTTCATATACTATCTCCCGCGCCATCTCAAGTTCTCCAGTGTATTCACAACGCCGAAAGGTTCCAAACGAGCACTCTTGTTTTATCTCTATGAATTTAGCCATTGTCTTTAGGATCAAAGTTGACACATTTGTTATCTTTCGCCGCCGGAGCCATCCACCATTGCTGATTCGGGTGGCTCGGTACTGATGGCGGGCAGTGTCGCTTACAGCGATTGCATAGAGGCTGACACGCCCCTATGCAATATGTGTAGTCTTGGTTCATGCCCATACGAATGCCACAAAATCGTTAGTATTGTCAGCCGCAGAAAGCATTTCAGCGAGTACCTTAACTATATCCTAATGAGTATAATCCTTACAGATGCCATATTTGCTCATTAACGACTGTCCTTGGTCCGGATCTGCGAATTTACCTATGAGTTTTGCCAACTCATTCTTCTGCACAAAGACCATATCGGCATACTCGATTGAATCGTTGCCGTTCCAAGAAGTGTCCTCGCACTCTTCTTTAAACATTTGGTTTACTTGTACTGACAGGTGGTTGAAATAACCGCCGTGTTTGAAGTCTCGTTCAACGCGATAGACCTTACACGGATAGATTCTGTATCCCATACTTATTCGGGTTTATTGGTTTGACTTTTGTATTCTTCGATGAGTTCATTAGCACGAAATACGGCTTCATCCGCATTCATGCTTCCAAAATTGGCAGCATATATTGCTTTTGCCGCTTCCCACTTACGCTGTTCCCAATCAATGGGAGCAAGTTGAGCAGGCTTCTTAAGCTCTCGGGCGATGATCTGAATCGCCCGTGCTGTATCTCGTTCCTCTATGGTCATCGCAGGTTGCATTTAAGGTCACACTCCTCATTGGTCAGTTCTACCACCATACCTCTTGTGTGAGGGGAGTTAGTCACCATTGTCACAGCCTTGATTTTTCGACCATCCCGAAAATATACGGATTTGCTTTGATCCATCTTCCGGAGTTCTGCTATTAATTCTTTTACTGTCATCTTTCGGTTTGTTTACTTGGTTTGACTTATGCTATATCTTTAAGTTCCTCGGAGAGTGCGTTCCAAAGCTCTTCAAGCTCATCTCCGCTGAACTCGCTTTCCTCTTCGGTATCTTCATCGTAGTGAGAGGCGGTGATTTCAGTAATTTCGCCCCACGCGCATATCAATTCGCGAGATGGAGGAGTCAAATAATCACCGTCATCAATATTCCATTCTCCGCTGCATCGATATGAAACTTCTATTAACCAACCGTCCTCATCATAGCTCACATAATTATCCTCATAGCGTTCGTAACAACTTTCTCCGATTTCATGGTCATTGTTCTTCACCAGATCCACAAGGATTGGAATGAGTTTTTTGAAGTCTTCAAGAGTTTTCATACCGATGGGTTTATTAGTTTGACTTGTAATTTATTATACTGTAAGTTAGCCATTTATGGCGGAATATGCAATCATAAGTTCCACCATTTTAGCACCTTAACATTTACTTACGTTTTCACCTCCTCACCGATGATTGCATCGGCAAGGACGGATGCCCTGTTTGCCATTACAATCATATTCATATCAATCATTGCGTCAGGCTTAATCTGCAAAAGCCACGTTTCCTCGAACTCAACGCACATTGCAGTAATCATCCGCAGATACTCATTCTGCTTGCGACGTACTGGAGCGGCAAGTTTCGCGGCAATAAGCTTATCCATCTTGGCATCCCACATCTCGGCATAGTTGATGAGGTTGTGAATGATTGCAATGAATGTGGCTGCCTCCCGGTCGAACTCTTTCGGCAACTGCCGGTTCACAATGTTGCTTATGCTGCACCTCATTTTGAAACGGTCCACCTCCACGAACTGAAAATATCGCTCCACATACGAGGCATAGGCACTGAACGCTGATCCATACGACTTTTGAAGTTCAACAGTATATTCCTCCACGCAGAGCTTCATGAGGCGGTTGTGTTTCTTGAACTCGCTTATGCGACGCTCACGACAATGGTTTATAAATCTGGCTACCTCGTCAAGAGCCACTGCAATGAGCATTTGCGGCACGAAATTCATTTTCACTGATTCGGATATTCCAAACAGCTCCTGAGCCTCCTCCGGACTGATTGTTTTTGGAAGACGCTTGGATTCATTCTGCTTAAACGCTATGCCGAAATCAACGACGGGCACCACCGGAAACGCATTCGCCGGTAGTCCCATCGTTGCTTGCAGCACATCTATAGACGGTGATTTCATCTTAACTACGCAATTATCACCCAATCTTCAGATAGCATATCAGTTTGTGACGCAAGCCAGCCTGAGAGGATTTGACGCTGTGCCGTAAACATACAGATCGTGCCTAACGCCTCGATTTCACCGCCGTTGGCTTCCGCGAGATTTTTCAGCTTGGGGTCTTTACACCACTCGGCTTTTACTGTTGCTGCCGGTTTCAGCCAAAGGAACATCCCCTTGCCATTCCATCCCTTACGGGCGACATACTTGCCCTGCTTAAGGGCTTCAATTGCTTCTCCAAAATTCATATACATTTAATTTAGAGGTTAAAAATTAAACCGGCTCGGACTGTTGGTCAGCCGTGCCGTTAAACAGGTTGTTATTTGTTGGTGTCGGAACGAGGTCATCAAAGAGCCCCGGAACTCGCGGCTGCAAAGCCTCATATTCATTCCTGAAAAATTCCTCTTTTGTACGCCCCATTTTCTTGCCTTTCCGGGTATGAACGTCATAGGTATAAGGCGGAATATCTATCGGATAGCGTCTGACATCTTCAATCCACATATCCACCTCCACATCGTTGCGGTCGTATATGAGGTTTTGCAGATGATCCGCATCACGGCTCTTACGACACTCACACAACAGAATGACGGCTTTGCTCAAGAAAATACGCCCTTTAGGGTCTTTCTTACCTTTGTTGACCATCTCATGCCCTTGCCATAACGCCTCAATCTCTTTCGTGATGATGCCATAACAGTCCTCGGCGCTGATCGTGAACAGACGCTTCCACACATAATCAAGATAGCCGCTTGACCACAACTCCAAGGCAAAGAATCCCGCCACTCTCGCGTCGGCTCGACGGATGGCTTTCTGCATCGCGGAACTGACCTCGAAAAAGTCATATCCTCCTATAGTCCTAATTATCATAACTCACAGTTTAATCTCCTTGTTTTCAGTAAAGTTAACCATAAAAAGCTGATAGCAGGCAACGGAATTGCCGCCATTTTTACGCATTAACTTTTACTGACGTTTGAGTTAGAATTTGAACTTGCAAGAGATATTATATTCCACAAGCTGCCGTGTCTCATCCTTGCCATTGCGAGTCTTGCCTTTCATATTTATGCTATCGCCAAAGTGCTTTTTGATAAACATGATCGACCGCCGCTCTTCCTCCTGATTGCGTATGGACGCCAAACCTCCCTCGCTGACAAACGTGCCTTTCTGGGCGAAGTTGTAGCGGAGGTCGGTTAATATACGTCGCTCCTTGAACTTCATGTAGCACGAGATCCAAAAGTCCTCTTTCAGCTTCAGTTCCTCGTTCCACCACACATTTTTATTGTAACGGACCCCATAGGAGCAGCCGGTAATCATATTTGAGAGCGAGTAATATGCCGTCTCATCATACATCACCGGCGAGATTCTTGATGTGAAACCGAACAGGTGAATGTCAAGAAGGCAAGCTATATCATAGAGATTGCGGATTATCGCCGTAATGGCGGCAGGATCTTTGACAACCGTCAGCTCTCCTTTCTCAGCCATTAGATTTTTCACAGCATGAACATCATCATCAATCATGAACACCTCACCGAAGTGCTTTGCCATCCAATTCCGTTTTGGAACAAGCCCGATGACATCATCGGGATGCGTCACAATCTCGCACTCCGGATTGAACTGCCGGTAGAGGTCAGCCTGACTCTCTGCGACGCAGATTATCGGGTCGGTGAGCAGTTTCTTAGCGAACACCCTATCATGTCGCTTATGGCTTGGTATCACTATCTTCAAGGGCATGGCGCACGTCTTTGATGTCGATTACATTACTCTTGCTCACTTTGCCGGTCTTGTAGGAACGCATCCGCTGCATTCCCAGCCGCTCACGGAGCCAATTACTGTCAACTTCATTGGCTGATGATATGATGAAAAGCTCATGCTTCTCATCGAACTTCGGGATTAACGGATATACGGCACTCTCATCGGTGATGGCATCAAATCGCTCCCTGAACTTGTCAGTCTGTTTTTCCATGGCAAACTCCACGCCCCAGTCCTGAAGCTCATCCTTGTCCCATTCATTCGCCATCACGTCCATGTCGTTCTCGCCAAAATTCACGTTGTCCTTGGTGGCATATTCACGCAATTTCTTCACATCGGAGGATGAGTCAAGGACTTTGCATGGCAGCTCTTTGTAACCAAGCTCCTTGCAGGCTCTCAGCCTCAGATTGCCGCACACCACAACGTAGCGTCCTTCCGGATATGGATACACGATAAGCTCGCGCAGCTGAAGCATCTCGGGAGATTCCGCAATGCTCTTTTTCATCGCCTCATAGCGATAGTCCCGGAAGAACCGGGGATTCTTCGGGAGTCCTTTTAGTTGCCCCTTATTGAAATCAAGGAGCGTGATCGGGATTGTTTGTGTCATTATGCTTAATACTTCATCGGATTATACTTCATCTTTAAACAGTCTTTGACCAAACCTACTTAGAGACTTTGGCGTAAGGCCATTGCCCTTGGGGATAGTCGGGATGCCGTGAGCGGTAGTCAGCAACATCCCTCAGCAACTGTTCTATGTCGTCACAGTTGAGCTTTTCCAAGAAAGCGACAAGCCAATTTATCGTGTCCGCGACAGCGATCTCCGTGCTTGACCACTTGTCAAGCGTTCTATCTTTCGGAATGATGAGTCCCTGGTCTTTCCTTACTTCAAAGATGAAATTCAGATGGACGAGAGCCTGCAACAGATACGCTTGCGGTGATGAGCCGGAACCGACACGGCAGCTTGCGATGGCATTGGCAAGCACCTCCTTGGCAAGTTTGTTGTTTATGACTATCATGTGTTATGGTAATGACTGATTACTGTTCCCACGGATTGATTGGTTTGACTTGTCTCACTCATTGTACTAAGGAGGGGATTTGTTCTTTTGCATGCCTTAGTGGGTTAGAAATCGAATAGTGTTTTTTGTTGGGCGGATGCCTCTATCTTTTTAATGTTCTTGACGGCGACATCAAAGTAACTGTCTTTCAATTCGCATCCTATGCCACGGCGGTTGTTCTTTACAGCCTCGTAGATCTCGGAACCGATACCCAAGAAAGGCGTGAACACCACCTCTCCCTCATTGCTCCAAAGATTCACGAGCCTGTTTATCACCTCGAGCTGGAGCGGGCAGATGTGTTTCTCATCACCCATCGCCGTGCCTTCGGACGCAGTCAGCACATCGGTACGCTTGATGTCCATCCACACCGGAGATGCCCATTTCTGCCATGTCTCAAGAGGGAAGTTCTCTTTGTTGAGATTGGTAATAGGCTCCCAATCCGATTCATCACCGTCCCATTTCTTGAAAATGGTGATATACTCAGCCATTCCGATGCCTGTCTTTGAACTGTCGGAGGTCACCTGCTTATAAAGTAAGCGTTGCGTCTTGGTACGCTGCATCTCCAAGACCGGATCACAGAAAATTGTGATTTTGGAGTGTAATTTAAAGCCCTCAACTAAAACATGGCGTGTATGCTCTCCGGTGAAGTCGTACATACCTGTATATCCGGCAGAGTTCTTATACACGCCGAGGTCTTTGGTATGGCAGCACATCAAACGTCCGGGTTTCAGTATGCGGTACAACTCCCGCAGGAGGAAAGCGTATTGGGCGAAAAATTCCTCGTGGCTCTCGTTATTCCCCATGTCGTGAATGTAGTTGGAGTAGGTGAACAGCGACGAAAAAGGAGGCGAGAAGATGATGAGGTCAACGGAGTTGTCGGGGATTCTCTTAATCTCGATTGTAGTATCGCCTTTCATCAGAAACACGAAGTCATCTTTGTATTCCCGATATTCATATTCGTTGAGGAGTCCGTAGCTCTGCTCGTTCACATTCTGGTTAATCTCATGAAGCATCTCCTCAAAGTTCTTTTGTTTACGTTCTATTGTCGCTCTTGCGTTTGCCATTGAGTCTGTGATTATAAGATGAATGTTTACCGCTCCCTTACGCCCGAAACGGTATGAGCGCCGCACTTGCTGGTAAAAGTCCTCAAACGAAAAGTCCGGAGCCGTGAAGATTTGAGTGCCGCAGTTCTGGAAGTTCATGCCGTAACCGCATATCTTCGCTTTCGAGATGAGGATTTTGAATTTGCCGGCGGCAAAGTCGCTCAACCGCTCTTCCTTTACGGTGTCCTTGTCATTGCCCCTGACCTCTACAGCTTCGGGAAGCAGCTTGCGGAGCATATCTCCCTCGGCGTTCTGCTTAATCCAGATGAGGACCTGACCTTCAACTTCACGTGCGAGTTTAACAGCCATCTCCATCCGTTCGGGCATCGTCTTGCGAAGCTCGGCATTGAAATTGGTGGCATTTACGATTCCTGAAGCGAATATGCAACCAGCTTCGGGTGCGGATTCAATCGAATGTTCAACATAATTGAGTGGAGGCAGTATAAACTTCTTTCCTGTCTCTATGAAACCGATGTCGGCAGGATTCTCGAACATTATAGCCCAAGATGCTATCCATCCATAGAAGTCGGATTTGGCGTGCCCTTTAAGTCGGTAATTGTTCATGCCATCCTCTCTGACAAACCAACGGGAACGCATATCCTGAGCATCAAGAACGTCAAGGAACTCGGAATGGTTGCCTATCTCATTGAGGTCATTGGGTGATGGAGTGGCGGAGCAGCATAGTTTGTATGGAATGTGTGCAAAGACATCTATTAACAACCTCTTGTAATGCCCTGTGAAGTTCTTGAGTATAGAGGATTCATCGAGCACCACGCCTACGAATTCATCTGCATTTATATTTTCAAGCTGTTCATAGTTGGTTATGATTAGATTATCATCTGATGTTCGGTCGCGGTGCAATACGACATGATAACCGAACAAAGCACCCTCCGCGATGGTCTGTTTGCTGACCGAAAGCGGAGCAAGTATAAGAACCGGCTTGCCCTCATGCTCGGCGACACGCCTTGCCCATTCAAGCTGCATCAGAGTTTTGCCATTGCCACATCCGGCAAATATTGCCCCCTTACCCATCTTGAGCATCTTGCGGACGCAATATTGCTGAAAGTCGAACAGCGCGGGATTAAGATCCGGAGCATCAAACCCCGACTCGATACGCCGCACTTTCTTCCTTTCAAGTATATCTTGATAGTTCATTTGTCGATGAAAAAAGACGGCACCAATATCCGAGGTGGGTACTGGTGCCGTAGGTGGTTTGATGATGTGTTATTTCTTTTTCTTCGGGTCTTGCAGTTGCTCGCAGATAGCCACTCGCTTGCCCGCTCTTACCAACTTGGGTAGGTAGGTGTCTAATGCGTGGTGAGGGAATCCGGCAAGCTGATGTTCTTTGCCCTTGGTGCGTCTGGTCGTAAGAGTGATACCGAGGACTGTTGCGGCGGTGGCCGCGTCATGCTCGAATAACTCGTAGAAGTCACCGACACGGAAAAGGAGAATTGAGTCGGGGTGCTTCTTCTTCATTTCCTCGTACTGCTCCATAAGCGATTTGTCCGAGGTGGTCTCGTGGATTACCGACTCGTCTTGGTCGGCTTTCTTCTCGGTTTTGATTTTCTTGCCCCACACATCGTAGCCAAGTTCTTCAAGCCGCTCTTTGAGTTTGGCGTTCTTTTTCTCGGTGGCTCGGATAATTTTCATATCCTCCTCCTGAACTTCATCGGGTTTCCAAAGCCTCATTACCTCGGAACAGATATGAGCGGAGAGGGCTCCGGGATACCAACCCTCGCTCATCTTCACTCGTAGGAACTCACGATACCATAAGTCGCGGTCATCGGCGTTGCCCTTGGCGATGTCGTAGATTTGTTGGACTGTGGGTCGCATACCCGAGGATTGGCAGATTTTGTAATACTTGGAGAAGAACTCGGCAGGGAGCTGGCTTAGTATGAGCGCGTCGAATCCGATTTGCTCTTCATCTTTGAGTGGACCACGGCGGCGAGTTGTACCCATCTCTTTTGCCATGTCGGAATGATTCTTGCCAAGTTTCTCATTACAGATCTCCAGATTACGCTTGTACTGACCAACGAGTTTCACAGCTTCGGGAGGCGCGATTTCGCCGGGAGTGGCAGGAGCGTCTTTTGAGATTGGCTTGATGTAGTAGTGAGCCACTTTGGGAGAGGGCAAATCACCATTGCTGAAAATGTCGATGCAACGGTAGCACTCGCCATTTTTGAGCATCTCGGGGATGCGGTCATCAGTGGCAGGGTAATAGACGCGGCTACGGAAAACCTCGTCCGGCTTGACTACCTCAAAACCTTTCTCTGTGATGTCAGCAATGACTTCATCGTGGATTCTCTTCGAGTCGGCGTTCCAACAGCTTGCCGTGTCAATGAGGACTGTTTTACCATATTCAAGCGCATCGCCTTTTTTAATGAGATCATCTGCCATTCCGTCAATGAAGTGAAGCATATAGGCACGATGCTTGGCTTCAAATTTAGGACGGCAGGTGCATTTGCCCTCATCTGAGGCTTTCATCTCCCAGAAAAGACAGTTGGCATTTGCCGTATTGATAGGACACTCAACACACTTGCAGTCGCAACCACCCTCAAAGTCATTGTCATCATGCTGATACCAAGAGGAACGGTTGAGCATCATGAATTCGGAGGCAGTGAAACGGTTAGCTGCGTCCTTGCCGATTTTCTCATAGTTGCCGTAGGCTGATAGGAATTTGCGTTGTGACGATTCCTCAAATTTACAGATGACCATGCCGGCGGCGATAACCATAGAGCCGTCCCTTACTTTGAGAAGCAACTCCGGAATGAGGTTGTTGAGTTTGACACGATCCTGAACGAATCTGACCGACTTGCCGAAGCGGAGAGCCACCTCTTCAGCTGTGTTTCCCTTTTCGAGAAGCTGACCGAAAGCGTAGGCTTCCTCGATAGGGTCTACGTCTTTGCGTTGGAGGTTCTCGGTAATCATAGCGTCAAAAGCCTCGTCATCGGTCATCTCTCGCACGATTGCGGCTATTGAGTTCCATTGCTCCGAGTTCTCAGCATGGAGGATGCTCATAGCACGGTATCGACGTTCACCGCAAACTATCTCATATCCGTCGGGGATAGCTACGGCATCGCCGCTGCCAGGTTCTATGCCCTCGAGTATCTTGGGTCTGACTGTGATGGGCTGGATCAGTCCTTGATGCCGGATATTCTCGGCAAGCTCATGAATCGCATCCTCATCGAATGTTTTGCGAGGGTTCATCGGTGACGGATGCACCTCACCGATTGGAATGGTTCTAACTTCCATAAAGTTTATTTTAATGGTTTGACTTGTAGTTTGTTATAGTTTAAAGTTAGTCATTATTTACGAGATATGAAAGAATAAATGCCGCCATTTTTACACCATTTTTCGTTGATGATTGAAAGGAAACCGCGTTTTGCAGTCTCTTTCAGCATAGCAATATCCTTTGAGTCAATCTCGCAGGGTGTCAGTCCGTTGATGGTGGTGTAATGAGGCATCCCGAAATAACGGCGTATCTGCTCAATGGCTTCGGCATCTCTCGTTTGCCAACTTACCCATAGCTTCTCTTTCATATCCGGAAAGATTTTTCATCACCAAAAACAACAGCGGAAAGCATCTCGCGGAAACGGTCGGCAATTCTGGCACCATATTTCTCAGAAATCTCTTCCGGGTCAAGATTCGTGGTAATGACTGTGAACTTCTGGTGATTGTAGCGATACTCGAAGAGGTCGATTATCGGGTTTATGGCATTGCCGTATTCAATCACAGTCTTAGGCTCCTCTCCAAGCTCATCAACAGCAAGCATCGGTTTTGCCATGACTGATTCAAACCGTTTCCAATCAGTCTTAGCGATCTGCACTAATTGCTTAGCATTGAAGAAATCCATTCCAAAATCGGATTTGTACTGGTACCCGTATTCGGCAGGGTCGATTCTCCTTTGATCGACAAGATACCTTGCGGCGCCATTGACAGCATGGAGAAGAGTGGTTTTGCCATTGCCGACTTGACCGGTGAAGATTAAGCCGAATTTCGGATTGTCGGAGGTGAGTATCTGAGCGACCTTCCATATTTTGTCAAGAGTGAACTCACTGAACACGCATCTGCGACCGCGACGTTCGACTTCGGCATTATAGAAGGCTCCGATGAGCTGATATGCATCTTGAGCGGTTGTCGGGAACCTAAAACGAAGCATCCCAATTTTTTTGCGGCTTGCCATCAGCTTCAGTTCCTCGCCTATCGGCGCTAATTTGGGTTTGTTGTCGGAATTTTCCATTGGTTTGACTTGATTTTTTACGTTGCTCTTTTTCCAGGATCCACCGATTGGCACGGCTATCCCAGCGTTTGATTTTTCGACCGGAAGCATCTACCCAGTCAGTAGCGTCGAAATTATTGAAAAATATCTCGGCTTCGGCTTCCCAATCATCAAGTCGGGTGTCGGCACTTTGGGATAGGAAATGAGCCTTGACCTCTTCAATCGTTGGGGCTGGTGGTGATTCTTGCGGAGTACGTGATTTTGTTTTTTTCTTTTTCGGTTCATCAAATTTTAAATCCAGCACTCCCTCCACCGGCTTGCCCAGTGGCATAGAAAGAGAGTCTTTTTGTCTTTTAGTCTTATTGTCTTTTATATTATAATGTGGATTTTCATTTTGTGTAGGATTTGTGTCTTCATTTGTGTCTTCATTTGTGTCATCATTTGTGTCCCATATATCTACACAAAATTCATCTTTAAGACTTTTGGACGTACATTTCACTCCCACTATTTCCACCCATGGGGCAGCACTTCCTTTCCCTTTCTTTATCCTGATCAAACCGCGTTGCTGGAGTCTGTTTTTTGCCTTATCAATCGCATCGCGTTTGAGGTCCAGCTCTCGCTCGACTATTCGCTGCGGCAATTGAAATGGGTTATTCCAATACTGCTTGTTGCACTGGGATATGAGATACATATACACTTGGCAATCCAAGGACTTGAATGGGATATACCTATTAAGACTCCAAAATCGGTTGAAGAGTTCTATTAAGGTCATCGGTATAGTGGATATTGATTTAGATACTTATTCACGATGTGTCTGAACTCATCAAAGCCCCGGCACACCTCATATTTATATCCTTGCTGAGATAAAAGTTCCTGCCATTCTTTTTGAGTGTCGGTTTGCCTGCCTTTACTGGTTTTCATTTCGATGAATAGCCCATGATAACCAGACGCTGGGATATAGATTGCAATATCGGGAAACCCGGCTTTTGTTCCCATTGCTTTGAATCTCGCACCCTCTCTCGCATTTCGCTTGCCGCCGTTGGGTGAATGATGTAGGAAAGGGAACAACTTGGGGTATTGGAGTCGAAACCAAGTGACACAATCAATCTGTGTATTTTCTTCAAGATGCCTCATAGTTCTTTGAATGTATATCCATGATAGGTCTTTTTTGCACCTATGATGGTTCGTCTTACACTTCGCCGGTCAAATTTCATCGCTCGACACATTTCCCGAATGGAAGGGAATTGCATTAACACCTCGCCATTTTTTAGGATTGCAACTTGCTTCTTGAATCCATTGTCGCACGGCTTTTCAAGACCATGCCTGTAAGCATGGAGCATATTTTCAGATCCGGTCACCCATTCGAGGTTGATGAGTCTGTTGTCGGTCTTATCTCCGTTGATATGATTTACTTGTGGCTTACCTTCATAGATTCCGACAAAAGCCATCATCACTAGGCGATGTATAAAGTAGTTTTGTCTTTTAGAATCTTCCATCAAAATTACTTTAAGGTATCCATCTCGTGATTTGCCCGGTTTCAAAATCCTTTCAGAGAATGTTGGCGTTCTTCCATTATGTGCAGAGATGAAACTCTTAACTCGTCCTTGGCTACTGATTTGATATTTGCCTTCATATCCGGGGATGTCTTTCCATTCTTCATTCATAATTTAATCGGTTAGAAATGTTTTACAATCGGTCTTTGAACAGGTTCATACAAATATTGACCGCATCCTCTTCTATCTGAGTAGTCGTTCCCGTTACCTCATTGGCGATATTCTTCTTTGTTTGGATGACCTGATACATGTAGTTGTCGATAGTCCTATCACCAAGGAAATAGTAGCAGTTGACGGCATTCTTCTGACCGTTGCGGTGGGCACGGTCTTCCGCTTGCTCGCAGTCGCTGTAAGTCCATGGGAACTCGATAAAACCGACGCGGCTTGCAGCCGTAAGAGTCAAACCAGTACCTCCTGACTTGTAGTTTAGAATTATGAGCTTGCAATCGGGGTCGTTCTGGAAACGGTCAACCGCTGTTTGCTTTTGAGTCACATTGTCGGAACCTGTGACAGTCACCGCGTCGGGGAACTCTTTCTTTAGAGCGTCAACGACCTCTTTCAGATAAGCGAACATGATCAACTTTTCGCCGCCATCAATAACATCATGGATAAAGTCGGAAACAGCCTTGATTTTGCCTCTTGCCGATATCGCTTTCAACTGACCTAACCTCACCATCACCTCACCGCGCATTGTCCTTGCTATCTTGTCATCATCAGCATTCTTGTACTGACGCATATACTTGATGATGTCAGCCTCGGCAGCATTGTACTCTTCACGGTTGGTGATATCACAGGTGATGTACTGACGCATCTTGTCGGGCAACTGTGTCAATACTTTCTGCTTCTCCCTACGGAAAAAGCAAGTCATCCAAAGCTGGTAATTTAGCCGTCGGAGATTGGAGGATTGCTTCGGTCCATCACAGAATTGCGAGGTAAAGCTCTTGTAACCTCCAAAATCTTCCAACCGCCCAAGTATCTTGAGCTGCTGAATAAGGTCAGTATTGTTGTTGACAACCGGCGTTCCTGTCAGTGCGAAAATCCATTGCTTGCCTCGGCAAATGCCCTCAACGAATTTGCTTTGTTGTGTTTTGGTGGATTTGCATTTGTGGCTCTCATCTATGATTATTGACTTGAACAACTTGATGCGGTCATCAAACTTAATCGATGAAAGTGAGAACCGGGATGATTGCTTTACCTCGGTAACGAAGAACTTGCGGAGGCTTTCGTAGTTGACAATGAAAACACTGGATATAGATTCTCCCTTGCCGTTCTTCAACTCAATGAAGCGTTGCCAGTCGTAACGGTTACGGTCATCAAGGATTATCGCATCAAGCCCGGCAAACTTCTTGAACTCTCTCTGCCAATTTATCTTCAACGATGCAGGGCAGATTACAAGAGTGGGAAAAGATTCGCCGTAGCGTTGCGCCTCTCGATGAGCTTTCACTACCGCACATATCGCCTGAAGGGTTTTGCCCAATCCCGGCTGATCTCCGAATATACAACGCTTGTGGTCTAATGCGTAACGCACTCCCTCCAACTGGTATTGATACGGATTCAGCTGCATATAATGCTCACCGGTGAACTTTTTCATGGGCGGTATGTCATAAACAACATCGTGCGCCTCGGTTGAAACCTTGACACACGACGCTATTCTCAAATTGACCGCCCACTGAGCGAAGGTGAACACGAACCACCGGGCATCCTTACTCGGGTCCAATGACTGTTTCTTGCCGACTATCCAAACCCTATCCTCTCTATCCCATTTCGGTTCGCCGGGGATATATCGACCGATTCTCTTGATCTGCTCGATAAGCCGTTGGTCAAACTCAAATGAGAGCCGGAAAGCCGAGGGAGTCTCAGTGACATAAACAGGCTTCATCGGTTATGCCACGTGTTCGACCTCCTCGGGTAGTGGAACATCTTCAGTAGGTGTGGCTTCCGCGAACGGATCTTCGGGATTGTCGAAGTTGAATTCGTTCTGCTTCATCTGCCACTTACGCTCGGTGAGATACAGTTTCACCTCATATATGCATACTTGAATAGCGGTGTCAAGCTCTTCGCACCGCTCGTATGATTCGGTATCAGTGTTGAGAGCCGTTGCAGGAGCACAGAGGTTAAGGACTTTTGATGTGCGTAGTGTTCGTTTGCCGATGAGCGTCACCATAGGGTTGACATCGTCATCGGTGAGGGAGAAGCCCGTCACTTCAAGATAGCGGAGGGATTCGACCGTCCCTGCATCATCGAGATTGTCCCAGTCGATGCGGTCGGCTTCCTTCTGCTCGGTGAGGTCGGCGAGGAACGGAACAAGTCCGGCGAATGCAGTTTTGAGGTCTGAGTGGCAGATGTTTTTGCCTTTGAGGGTCACATCATTGCCGTCCTGATCAAGAAATGATGCCTCGACTGTACCGCCTTTGGCGAGTTTAGCCTTTCGGATTTTAATGTCTGACATTGTGCGTTTGTATGAATTATTTATTTTGATACTCGTCAACGAAATCGGCAAAAAAGCGGTCAGCCGGAAGAGGTAGATTCATACCCCATTCGGTTGCCGCATCAGCCTGAATTTTATTGAGAAAATTAGTCATCTGAATAGTATTGAGTGTTGAACTGCGTCCGGGAACCCATACAAGTTTATCCCCGATCATCACTTGACGAGATAGAAACTTGGCAACGTAGTAGTCGTGCCAATCTTCTTTCGGTTGCCCGGTCTGTTCCTCCATGCACTTGAACCACATCCACATCAATGAGTTCTGCGGAATGGTACGAGGTTTGGTCTTACGGACAATCTTCAAAGTATAGACCCCATTAGACAAGCGTGAGCATAGATAGTCGAATGACTTTTCCATGCTCACATTGCCATCTTTTTTCACGAGTTCAACTTCCATATCTTACTGTCTGGGGAATGGGAGATTTTCAGCGGTAGGATTGCACCCTTGGCTGCTTGGCGGTTGTTGGTATTGCTGTGGCGCGTAATCCGGCATCTGCTGTTGTGCGGATGCCGGGAATTGCGATGGAGGCGCCGCCGATGGCATCGGTGCAGGTGGCTGCGAATATTGCTGTTGAGGTGTAGCCCCGGGCATCGGTGCAGGTGCAGGCATCGGTGCGGCTTGGAAAGATCGCTGTTGTGACTGAAGCGATTCAATCTTCCATACCGAGCATTCAGTGTAGTACCTGCCATTGTATTCCCGAGATGATACTTCAAAAGAGAATTTGAGCCTTTGCCCGGGAGCGAGATAGGCTCCGTACATTTCAACTTGTCTTGTCATCAACGTAAGGGCGAGATTTTTAGGGTATTGGTCGCCGTAGGTGATGACGATGACTTGCGTGGTGTAAGGATTGCCACGCTGAGATGTGCCCGACACAGGTTGGAACACCTCTTGTATTGTTCCGATAAGTTCCATTTTTATTCGAATGTTTGTTCTTTTTCAACGGAAGGTTGCCATCTGAGAATTCTGGGATTGTCACCAGATTTGTAGTAATTCCACGTCTTGATGATTAGCTGCGTCTTATATTGCGATGTGAGCTTGATTGCCCCCATGCAACTGTCAATTAGTTTTTTCCTTAGCTTGCGGATTACATCGCGCTCAGTCCTTTCTTCGTAGAAGAGCTGCTCAAAGAAATCCATCACATAGCTGTAGTCGTAATCTAACCGAAGATTAAGATGTGATATTATACCACAAACCTCTCTGCTGGTCAGAAGGCGACATCTGTCGTACATCTGCCTTGAAGTATTGTGGAGGTCTTGCCAGTACTGAGGCCTTAGGTTATACACCTTGAGGATGTCTTCGGTAGACACCTTGTTGTTCCACGAAGTTTTCGCCGAGGCCTTGACTGAATTTGTGGCATCCAAGGATGTCGTGCGAGATTGTCCGAATCGTATGAAGCAGGTGATCGCGGCACTGATTCCGTTGGCGTTTGGGACGCCCTTGAGCTGAAGGATTTGCCCCTTTGACCTATTGTATCCGGTATCGATGGTATAAAAGCAGTCCTCGTTAATATTTCGAACCACTACAGTCTCGAATGGCACTCCGGATTCAACGCATGCCGCAAGTCGGTGCTGTCCGTCAATAAGCTCGTTGTTTATGTCGAATCGGATGGCATCTCCGTTGAGTTGCCATTGTCCATCACTCATCATTCTTGCGTAGAATGCGATGTTGCCCTTGTTCAATGGACGCTGGCGCTTTGCGTTAGTTTTGAGGTACTCGGCAGCTACAGCCGGAGTTATAACCTCAACATTTGTTTTAATCATTTTTTATGTTAATAGGTTTTATTTGAGTTTGATTGTGAAGCCACCTTTGCGAGTGGACTGTTTAAGGTATTGTTCATATAGGTCGGGGTGCTCCTTCTTGAAGCGTGTGGTGTCGAATGTCTCACTTACGCAGTCATTGGCAATCGTGGCTTTGAACATTCCGCTATCCCATGACTTGACACCGTTATTTTCCATCGCTTCACGTAGTCGGGATTTCATCTCGTCAAGGACTTTCTTCGACTCATCCGCTTGGCGTGTGATTTGGTATATCATCTGCACCAACTCTTGCGGAATGAGTTGCGCTTCCGGAGCAGGAACGAGTGCCGTTTCTCCAAGCAGGATATTGGAAACCTCACCACCATCATAAATTATGCCGCTATCAGTGTATATCCACGGCACTGAGAGCAAAAGCTCTACGAGATTGTCGGGTTTACGCTCGATAATCCAAAACGCGCCGTCGGCGTGACGAAGCCAATTGCAGGCAAGCCCCTCGACTTTGAGCCCTGGATTTTGCTTCTCAAAGAGGTAGGCATATATAGACAACTGCCATGAAAGATACTCCTGAAGAGCGGGCTCGCCGCCGGGATAGTAGTTGAGGTTATTGGTCTTGGTGTCAATCAGCCAAATGCCTTGCGTATCTACTTTCATCCAAATATTGTCAATATTAGACGCATAACGCACTTCATCGCTGACTGTGTACTCGTTTGCAATAGGCTCAAAGCCCTGACGGTGTCTGATATACGTTTCAAGCTCTTCCTCGACATTCCAAAACTCATCGCCATACCCTTGCCGGAATCTCTCGCTTTTGGGGTGTGCCGTCACTTTGATGCCGAGGTTGTCGTATTCCTCAATGGCATGATGGACTGCAGTGCCATATTCCGCCGCACGTGGAATCGCCACGTTTTTCACAAAATCGCTCGCCTCGGGATAGATGCCGAGCTGAAGCACCTCATGGATGAGCGACGTTATGCCGCTCATCATCTTATCTCCAAGCCGGTAGCCATGCGGATTCTCACTGAAAACCACCGGCGACTGTGTAAGTGCTATTCTCATTTTTCGGGAAGTTTTTGAAGCGCGGTTGCCACTGCGTTATAGAACTCGCTTCCTTTTGAGCAAAGAGCAGGGGTAGTTTTACTCAACTCATTCCAAAGGTTTGTTGCTTCAGCTTTTGTCTTGCACTGTTCAAGCCGGGCAATTGCTTGTTGTGCTCCGGTGTCAGCAACTGCGGTAGATGATGTCTTTCGGTCTTTAACCACTGCCTCATTGCCGCAAGCGGCATTTGCATCATCATCAGCGTCAGCCACGATGCCAAGTATCGCGCAGTAGGAGTATCGCTTGATGTAGGTTATCGCAGAACCGAGTGCCTGATAGTCCGCCCCATTGTTGAGCGAAATAGGAAGCTCGGATTTGATCCACTGACCACTCGTGTGAGTAAGAAGCGTTATGAGCGTCCATTCGCTGATGATTTGCGATACCGCAAGTCCGTTTTCTTTGAGGAATGGGGCGGCAGCTTCCGCACAAGCGGAAAGATCCGCATATTTGAAAGTATAGCTGCCTCCGGTCTTGGTTTTGACCTTTACCTCCTTGGAGAGCTTAGGCTGCTTCAGCGAGCCTTGAAAGGCGGAGAGGGCGGCGGCAATCTCATTGATTTGATCGCTCATGAATTTCCGCATCTTAGGAATGTTGATGTTGTTTTCTTCCATAAAAAGAGTTTAATTTGGTTTGACTTATAGTTGATTAGCTAATGTAAAGATAGTGCAGATGAGCGATTTACAGAAATGTTTGAACCGCCATTTTTACGCCTTAACTTTTACTGACGTTTGCAGCCGCTTCGTCAAATGCCTTACGGAACTTGTCAATGTTTTCGGCATGGATGAAGATGCAGTTGCGTTTCTTGGTGCGAGTGTTCATCTCGGTAATTGTGATATAGTCATTACCCTTTGTGTCCTCACGCACGTCAAAGTAGTAGAGCCGTGAGCCGGCACTTACAGTCTGTTGATATTTTGCCATTTTGATGATGTATGATGATGTAGTAACTCCGGCGAGATTCGAACTCGCACCTCCTCGTCAGGCAATGCTTCCGTTACACTATCGGAGCCCGTCAGTCTTTCCTGACCGCCATTTCAAGATTGCGCACTCTTGCAATTTGTGGAGCAGGCGGGACTCGAACCCGCACTGGATTTACTGGACTTACGTTTCTGCATGCTTCCATACCTCTGCGTCTACCTATTGCGCCACTGCTCCAAGTTGCCGGTCTTTCCCGGCTGTCAAGTTTTTGAACCGTGCTGCTGACCCTCACGGGCTCTCTTGACGCTGCACTTACGAATATTTAGCATTAAATATGACATCTTCTCGATGTTGTAGTACCGGGGGCGAGGGTCGAACTCGCTATCACCGCATTGCCAGTCTCTGACCGACAACTCCCCGGCTGTAACTACATGGGAATGCCTGCCTCAAAACAAGCCCACATAAACCACTTGAGCAATTCAAAAAACATGACGCATCCCGTCACAAATCCAAGAACCGCAAGCGCCAGATATATTTTTTCTTTGGTTTGTTCACTCATATCGATAAGTATTAATTGTTATTTGATCTGACGGGCGTTTCTGCAGTGCTGGAGGACCTGAGCTGCATTGCAGAACCATTTGCCGTTCTTGCTGTTGGCAGGTTTTTCACACTCAATCGAGCCGTCAGCTATGTATTTGAGAAGTTTTGACTCGCCGCCTACGATAGTGGCGGCTTGCTCCTTGCCAAACGTGAATCTCGACATCATAGCCAAGATATTGTCGAGCAATATCTCTTTTTTATTCAGACCTTCAATATATCCTCTCATTAGTCATGATATTCTTGTTATTACTGATTGCTTGTTTTTGATGTCAGCGCTAACTGACCACCGGCATCCCTCGGACCGCTCCACAACAAGACTGTTGGATGTGGTGCCGCGTACTGAATTATGCTTTGTAATGGGAAAGCGGAGGACATCCCCAACTTCCATCTGTCTGATGAGCGATACCATCTCGCCACGTTTCAATTCGTAGTCTATCGTTTTCTCCATATTATATTGGTGTTTGTTAGGAACGGCGGCAGGCGTCGACCCTGCATTGACCACTATCACCCGAAGGCTACGCCGTCCGAAAAAATCACTAACTTTGAGGTGCTAACTAAAAAATTAATGATTATGATCACATTGAACAGTGATGGTTTTGGAAACTATGATTCACACATAGTCCAATCTCTACTTGATTATGTTGAATACATCTTAATCAATTCGTCAGCGGCGCATTCAACTAAAAAAGTTTTTGTGTGCCACGGCTATGATGGACCAATGTGTTGCAATGGGGATGATTGTCATATCATATATCTTACGACACATGAAGATTATTGGTGCCAGTGGATATTTCAATTCGCACATGAATTTTGCCATCACCTGATTGACGGAAAGATGTCTGGCAATCTTCTTGGGTTGAAGTGGTTTGAAGAATGCCTGTGTCACACAGCATCCTTATTCTGTTTGTCAAAGCTCTCAGATCATAGAGTATGGCTCCAATTTGGTTACCCCCGTTACACCCTCTCGGTCCGTGGATATATAGACAATTTTTTACACGAGTCTCACGCTCTACGTCAAGAGTATTATCAGAGTAATCCCATTGAACACCGTGAGGGCATATCTCTGTGGCGAGATATTTTGGAAGAAACTTCCACTCAGGGCAATGTGCAATATCCTCGCAATCTTTACAACGCTGTGGCATCGTTGATACTGCCAATCTTTCTTCGTAATGACCGGCTATGGGAGATATTGCAACATATTGGCGATTCAGAAAAATGGAAATCTCTCGAAGAGTTGCTATCTCATCTAAAGTCAAAAGCGACCCCGGTCTATGAGGAAGATTTGAAAGAGCTGAGCTCAATACTTCTTGGTCCTGTTTGACATCCATGCTTAAAATGAATTTTATTAGGAATGGCAGCCGGACTCGAACCGGCGCCCTCCGGATTTTCAATCCGACGCTCTGACCGTCTGAGCTATGCCATTCAAAATAAATCACTAACTTTGTGATGCATCTAAAAATTAATGATTTATGGAGTTTCAATTTGAATCATTTACAACGACCAACGGCGAAATCGTGATTGTTAACAAAGCGACAATCACATACATCCGAAAAATCAATGGATACAATTGCCGAATCTATTTCAACTCTCCAGGCTTCAACAATACCGTCCAGTCGGTAGATATTGATTGCACCTTGGAGGAATTAGAAAAGATTCTCAACGGCGAGTAAGCCATTCATAAACGCTCTCATCAGTGCAAGGCAATCCATTTTCATAGTGAATATTCTCTACTATCCATAATCGGAGCCGCCATTGTTCAAGCGGTGCATTGATGATGTATGAGGTTGCGGTTTCGTAATCTCCGAATTGTTGTGTCACTTTTAGAACCCTCTTTTTTATGATTGGCAAGAGAAGGCTTTTAATTAATTTCCCCATTTCAATTCCGTTTAAATTTAAATGCATAGGAATGGTGGACGGCTTTGCACCGTCGACCTCTCGCCAATGAAAGCGAGTGCTCTGCTCCTGAGCTACACCATTCAATATTTAATCGCGGACGCTTCCTCCGCGTAATGTTTGTTATAACTCGGTCCATTTTCCACGAGTGGACGCTCCTCATCTCGCCTCCCTCTTTGTTCATTCGGCATAAGCCGGGAGGATTCTGCTTATCGTAGCACTGACCCGTCTAAAGTGCGTTTCACCCTTTCAGGGCTACTCGGCTGCTTCATTTATCAGCGGCTACTCATCATCGCATCGGCATCATCCGCTTGGCTTGACCGCTATGCGATGGGATTTCCAGTACGTCAAAGTTCTCTTCTCAGATTGGTGTCTGATGAGTGGGAGAGGAGGGTGCGACCCCTCAACCGTTCCTAATGTCATAGTCAGCGGCATTTCCTGACTGTCTCACTCCCGTGTGAAACCCCTCTCGGGGTCGGGTCTCTCTTGACCCTCGGCATCGCCCTCTCTCGGGCGCCGTGATGGTTTTTGGTTTTGACTTGATCGAGGTTAATCCTGCGTGAGGACTGTGGTCAATGATTTGAGGGCGGCTTTGAGCTGCTTGTTGACCATGCACTCCTTAAGCCAGCGTTTACGCTCATACTCCGATTCCTTTTGCGCCTTTGCAAGGCTTTGTTCAAGTTTGGCGATATAGGAATCGCGTTCATCATGCACGTCGCGGTCGCGGTAGGCTGATATAAGCTCGTTCTGCTTGAAGATGAAGAATGACTTGTCCTGCTCGGCGATCACGTCATCCACGCCGGATGAGCCGTCGCCGGTGGCGATTTCCTGAACTTGATCTCGGATTTGACCGAGCAGAGCGGAGATGCGTGATTGTGCAGACTCATACTCGGTGGTGTTGTTATATTCCATTGTCTTGCGGTGATTATTGGAGGGTTGCCCCTTCCGGTTAATATCAATAGTCGATTAGTTTTTTAATGAGGTCTATGTCGCGTTGCCATAGTGAGCGTTTGCCGTTCAGTTTCCAGCAGATGTATTTCTTTTCGCCAAGCAACTCGATGGCTTTCTCTCTGAGTTCAGCTGAACTGTACTTCTCAGCCTGCTCCGCCATGAAGAAGGCAAGTTCATCTTTTTCTCGCTTGATTGCCTGACGGAATCTCTCACCTTGAAGCAACTCGCTTCCGGCGGCTATCAGAATAGCGTAGCCGTTGGCTGTTGAAGCAGCTTGCCTGAACCATTCGCAGAAAGCCTCCTTGCTCATGTTGCGTTCGGCGTAATAGAGTTGGTTGATTGCTTCAAATTCATCGAAGTCAACTTTGATGCCGGTGAGATTCTGAAATTCTTCTTGTGTCATATTGAATGCTAATTGGTTGGTGTTAAATTTTGTAGGCTCAATCCAAAATGCTATATTTGCTTTTAGTTTTGAACCGTGCTGCAAAGATAGGTCAGAATGCAAGTAAATGCAAGTAAATGCAAGTAAAATAATGCAAATATATATTAATAAATATGAATTTATACTCTCGGATATTAGAACTATGCAAACTGACCGGAGATACTATGTATAGCTTGGCAAAACACTCTGGCGTGTCTGAATCAGCTTTAAGTCGATTAAAAACGAACTCGCAAGTAAAAATGAGTAAAAAAAACATCATATTGCTTGCTAATTATTTCTGCGTAAATGAAGATTGGCTTGCAACTGGTGAAGGTGATCGAAATGCCCCCGGTGTTACTAAGGATTCCTTAATACATGACGGAGCTTTACATAGTCGGTTCCTTGAAGTATCACAGACTATTTTTGGAAATAATGAGGATAAAGACGAATTTTATATAACTCTGAATGTTGATATTGAGGTTATGGCCGCATTTACAAATATTAGTGCTGATAGGTTGTGGCAAATAATCTACGACAAGCATTATCCTTCTTATACCGAAGTTATATCCTTGTTAAAATCAGACCAACGCATAAATGCAAATTGGTTATTAACGGGCGTAGGAGAAATGTTTAAAACATACTCTTCTCTTGATGTCAATCGCATTGCAACCCTCGTAGACACTATAGCAACCCTCCAGAAAACAATTAGCGAAAAAGACAAAACAATCGCCATTCTCGCTGCCCAAGTAGAACAACTCAAAAACCAAACCAAAAAATGAAACTTATATCATGGTTATTGATCGTAGTCATATGCATGGCATTTCCGTCATGTAGTTCATCATCAGATGAACCACAAACGCCCTCTAATATGGGGCCGTATGTGGCAAATATTGAAGCACACAATTCAGAAGCCAAGAATAGACTTACTGAACAATTAATTGGTGACTATAACCGCTTCAATACAAAATTGGAGGTGCTTATAAATTTTGGAAAAGCTTTTGGCGAGTATGTGGAAGAATATAAAGGAGCAAATCTTCCATTCATTCAAAATTATGTTTTCACCGACAATGAGATCAGAACTTTTCCGGGTACAAGCATGGTTTTTGACATCAAACCCAATATTAACATTGGAGGTTCGATTGTTGAAATGAGGATTGGAGTAGCAAAATATGATGAGGGACTACTCAATAAAGTCCGCGGTCATAAGGGATTTTACATCAATGGCAAGGTTGAAAATGTAGAAATCAACGCACATCAAATAAGTTACAATTATATCGAAACGATTGAGATAACATACTCTCCTGTTGGATTCGATTTAATCCCGATGAGCAAAAGAGAAAATTAGCTCCGAGTCAAACTAAACAAACCCAATAGAGATATAAAGATGAACAAAAACTAAAAATTCAACCAACAAACTCAATGGACACAAGTTAGCTCCCATGAAACCCCATGATAGCTTACTTTTCCGCATTCTTGTCGGATGCTTTTATAATATCTACGTAAGTCACTATTTCTCAATCATATACGATAATTAATAGAAAAACCTTTCAGGTTTTTTCTTTTTCGATCCGGCTGTCCGGGCACAGGTCGCCTGCGGCTCCCTATACCGCGGTTAAGCATAAGTACCGCCTTACAGACGGTTGTGGTATCTTTCAGGTTGTTGATCGGGCTATGCAATTCCTTTAGGGAACCCTGCCGTATTGCGGTGGCATAGTAAAAAGCGACACCAAGAATCGGAATTGGTTCTTGGTGTCGCTTTTGCTGTCATGGGAGTTTGTCTCCTATGGCAGGTGGGTTGTATGCAGGATTATTTTACCATGAATTTCTTTCCGTTGCGGATATAAATGCCGGGAGCAAGCGGCTCTGAGACCTCTACGCCCATCAGGTTGAAAATGCGGTTGTCGCCGTTATTATCGCCCGACACAACAATATTCTCTATTCCTGATGATCCGTTTGCCACGTGAAGAGAGATGGCAAGCACAATCTGATTGCCGGCAGGGGTGAATGTGACGGAACTTGACACAGGAGAAGCAAAGTCAATACTATGTGACACCGCATCCTTAGTGCTTGGGAAAATATATGCACTGCCATCAACACCATTTATTTCAGAAAAATAAGCATCGGCAGTCGTATAGTTATTATATCCCTCAACATCCATTCCTGTCACCGACATTCCGGCGGGAATATTAACGGTGTATTGAACTCCTGATGAATATTTAATACGATTCTGGGAACCGGTAGAATATCCTTTATCGCGTGTATTGGTTATGGAAAAGCCGTGTTCAAATTCCCATACAGTCTTTGACGGAGATTGCTTGTAGGTAGCACTGTTCAGTTGATAGTCCACCACCTCGGGAGCTTCGTATTTAGGAAGCTCGACGGCTGGATCGGATGACTCAAGGTTGCCAGAGAGGAGTTTACCCTCGGCATTACCACGTTCCATGATTTCAGCCACCAATGAGTTCATGTAGACTTCGAGATTAGTGTAGCCGTCGGCTCCGATTTTGGCACCGTCGGTCTTGTCATTGGGATCAAGACCGTTATCTGTCTCCCATTTGTCGGGCATACCGTCGCCGTCGGTGTCAACCTCAGCGGCAGTTTGCTGTAACGCTGGCCATCCAGTAGAACCATCGGCATATTTCACCTGATCCTGATTGTCGATAATTCCATTGTCGCCAAAAGTGCCCTTGCGGTTACGCACATCGTTGACGATTATTTCATCAAGTGCATCACGATGCAGAGATGCGCCTACATAGTCGAGCACTTTTTCATAAGCCTTCTCGGCTGTGTGGGTAGTGGTGTAGTGATATTCAATGGGGGTGTCGAGACGCATATCGCGCTTCACATCCTCGTTGAAAGTACCGTCACACTTGCTGTTGTCGATCTGATTGTATATTCCATAGGTCCAGTTATCTTTGGTCACAGCCTGATAGTCGGGATTGACATTTCCGTCGACATAGAATGTGCCCCACTTGTGCCACATCACATCCCATTGGTTAGGCGTTGGGGTGTCATGCTTGGTATATTCAGTGGTGCGGATACCGATACCGGCTATACGCTGAGGATTATTGTTTTTCTGCGGACCTACCTTATAGTAGTTGTTGACGATGTTGACGTTCATGCCCTCTCCACCATAACAACCGAGGCTACCGTGATTGTAGATGACATTGTTGCGCATATCCATACGCTCATCGGTCTGAGTTCCGGGACGCGGTCCAAGGCGCGGAGTGCGCGAAGTGTGGTGGGCAATGAGGTTGTGATGATAGGAAGCGCCGCTACCACCCCAGTTACCACCATAACCATGACTACCCTTAGCGTGACCGGCATTGCGAAGACTCTGGGAGGATATACACCACTGTACGGTGATGTCCTTGCTGCCGTAAACCGAGAGACATTCATCGATGCTCCAGCTCACCGAGCAGTGGTCGATTATAATATTAGCCTGATCCATCGCACCAAGACCGTCGCCTTCATGATTAGCCACCTGGCGATTGCCGACACGGAAACGCATGAAGCGGATAATCACGTTGCTTGAGTTGATGGTGAAAGGATAGTCGGCGATGCAGATACCGTCGCCGGGAGCTGTCTGTCCGGCGATGGTTACATTGCCGTTTCTAAGCTGCAGAGCTGATTTAAGGAAGATTGTTCCCGAAACGTCGAACACGATGGTACGTGTGCCTTTCTGATTACAAGCATAACGGAATGATCCGGGAGCATCCGTATCGTCCAAAGTTGTCACATGGTAGACCTCTCCCCCACGTCCTCCGGTGGTCAACCGACCATATCCTTCAGCACCGGGAAAAGACGGAACCTGAGCCATCGACTGTTGCGGCATGACTATTGCCAATGCAGCAAGTAAGGTCAAGTAAAAAGCTTTTCTCATATTAACTGTGTATATTGATTTAAGTATAATTTTCCGCACTGTTATTTAAGGTAAATCAAGCAAAATTACTGAATTTTTGTGATATACACAATAAGGAGCTGAATATCAGAGGGAGGGAAATCTGTGTTTGTACTAAATTCGTACTGAATGGGATAATGGTGGCAACTCGTTAGAAATCAATTTGATTTATTTAAGATGCGTTAACTATTTTTATTTGTCTTGAATTGACCGATTTTCTGCCGGCGGAGGTCATTTTTTTCAGTTTTCATCAACACTCCCTTAATATATTTCCATTATCACGCTCTTACGTGGCTTTTCATCACGACAAAGATACCTCTTTATTTTGGCTTATACAAGCAACTGGCCGGATTGTTTCTGGAAATTGTTTTGCATACCGTATGCCGGACATCGAATGTCAGCATCGCCTACGATGTGCAGCCGGAGGCTGACTAT
>JAMPGZ010000012.1 GCA_023663655.1 Lachnospiraceae bacterium | reverse complement strand
AACGACAGCGGAAGCAGATGGAGTCGCCCGAAGTACACTTCGCTAAGTTTCAGGAAATGACCTGAAAGACTGCTTGAAATTGGTCCTTTAATCAATGTGCACAGACCACCAACACGAAGCCGCCATCGTTGCCGGTAGGGGGATCCCGTTTATATTCCTATGGCTTTTTTCAATTGTTTCACCGCCGCGAAGAAATCTTCGGGGTGGGCTTCAAGGCATTTTATAAAAAATGATCCTATGATTGCTCCCGACGCATTTTCGCAGGCTTGCGTCATTGTGGTCTTGTTGGAGATGCCAAATCCTATAAGGCGGCGATGATTCAGATTCATGCCATTGATTTTTTTGAAGTATGCCGTCTGCTCATCATTGAACTTCTCCTTGGTTCCGGTGGTCGAGGCTGACGACACCATGTAGATGAAACCGTCGCAATTCTCATCGATAAGTTTTATACGCTCCTCCGATGTTTCGGGCGTGATGAGCATGATCATCGGAATATTATATTTGTCACACAGCGGCTTATATACATTCATGTATTCTTCGAAAGGAAGGTCGGGGATAATCATTCCATCGATTCCCGCCTCTTTACATTTCATGAATATATTTTCAATGCCATATTGCAGTATGGGATTCAGATACCCCATAAGAATAAACGGCACATCAGCGACCGATTTCCGTGCTTCTTTTACCTGCTCAAGTAGCATGGGAAGAGTGATGCCGTTACGCAGCGCGACTGTGGAGCTGTGCTGTATGGCAGGACCGTCAGCCATCGGGTCGGAGAAAGGAACGCCTATTTCGATCATGTCAATACCCTCCAGCGATAGAGCTTCGATGATCGGTTTTGTTGAGTCTAAAGTCGGAAAACCGGCTGTGAAATACACTGAGAGTATATTATTTTGCTTTTTCCCAAAAAGGGATTGAATTCGGTTCATATTCGTTAAATTTACGAAGTGATACGATAAAATTGATTAGTTTGCTGAGATTCTTGATGCCCGGAGCGGTCTCAAATTTACTGTTTATGTCGATGCCCGCCATTCCGGGACGCATGGCGGCGACTATCGCGTCGACATCATCGGGACCTATGCCGCCGCTCAGTAGATAGGGTACTTTAAGAGGATAGTCGGCGAGAATATCCCATGAAAACTTTTTCCCTGATCCACCATGCGACTCACATTTGTAGTCAAATACAAACATATCCACAGCGTTTTCGTAAGCCGACACATGCTTCCAGTCCACGCATTCATCCTTCAGCCCTATGGCTTTGAACACTGTGAGCCCGCTCTCTTTGAGACGGCGGCATTGCTCAGGCGATTCGTTTCCATGAAGTTGGACTATCTTGAACCCGTAGGCTTCGCATATATCCATGATTTCGGAATCAGCCTTGTTGACCGTTACTGCGACAGGGCGGATGAATTCCGGCAGAGATTTCACGCATTCCGGCGAAAGTCCCTTAGCATTCCGAGGTGAACCTTCATGGAATATAAATCCCATGAGCATGGGGGAGAGCGACGCGACATCGGCGATATTGCGGGGATCGCGCATTCCGCACACCTTTATCATCATGTCGGCGTGCCGTGGTGTGCTGTCAGTGATTGCCATTGATGAAATTTTTAAGTGCGAGGCACGGGTTTTCGTGTTTCATGAATGATTCTCCTATTAGGAAACCGCGATAGCCTTTATCTCGCAATCGTTTAAGTTCCTCGATGTCCGATAATCCGCTTTCCGCTATTTTGACCGCATTCTCCGGCAGGTGGGCTATCATCGCTGCCGACATGGACAGGTCGGTGGAGAAGGTGGAGAGATTACGGTTGTTCACGCCTATCATGTCAGCTGAGTCAATCGCCTTGTCAAGCTCGTCGATGCCGTGAAGTTCTACAAGAGACTCGAGGTTCAGCGAGTGGGCGTAATCGGTAAATTCCTCAAGCTCTCGTGCCGAAAGAACCGATGCGATAAGCAACACGGCATTTGCTCCGTAGAATGCGGCTTCAAGAATCTGCATTCGGTCGACTATGAACTCTTTTCGGAGCAGAGGAAGTTCCGGTGCCGCAAGTCTTGCTTGGGCGAAATCGTCAAGCGAACCGCCGAAGAATGGTGTGTCGGTGAGTATCGAGCAACAGGCGGCGCCGTTGACGGCGTAACCCTTTACCACATCCGAGGCGATAGCCATGGGGTGAATCTCACCTTTGGAGGGGGAGCGGCGCTTGAATTCCGCGATGATCCCGGTGTCGCTGTCAAGCAGCGATTGGCTGAATGATATTTTCTTGTTGCAAAGTTGCGCGGCTGAGTAGGCATCATACACTCCGTTGGCATATTTTGCTTCCACCTCACGCCTTTTATTGTCGACTATTCGGTCAAGTATATTGCTCATGATTCACAATTTATTTATTGAGTTCGACAAATCGGCGGAACGCGCCCATCGCGCTGCCTGACTTTATGGAGTATCCGGCTTCAGCCACAGCATCGCTCAACGACACTTCAGGGTCGAGGGTATGGATGGCGAACGCTGAGTTGGCGATCACGCAGTCGGTTTGTGCCCGTGTGGCATTTCCCGACAGCACATCGTCAAATATTGCGGAGGCTTCCTGCACGGTGTCTCCGCCATACAGGCTCTCCTGTCTGCATCGTTCAAAGCCGATATCCTCCGGATTGTAAATGGATTCACCCTCGGGCGACGACACTTTGAACTGCGAGGTGAGTGATATCTCATCATATCCGTCAAGTGAGTGGACGATGGTGCATTGCACTCCGTCACGCTGCGCGATGTATTCGTAAAGTCTCATCAACTTGAGATTGTAGACCCCAAGGAGCTGATGACGCGGCAGCATGGGATTGACGAGCGGACCGAGCATATTGAAGAATGTCCTTACGCCAAGTGATTTTCTTACTCCGCTCACGCTTTTCAACGCCGGACTGAAGAATGGCGCGTGAAGATAGCACACCCCCGATTCTTCAAGTGATCGCTGCAACCGGTCGGTGTCGGCGGTAAATTTGACTCCATGCTGTTCAAGCACATTGGATGCGCCCGACACTGAGCTTGCCCCATAGTTACCGTGCTTCACCACTTTTCTTCCGGTACCGGCAACCACAAAGCAACTCGCCGTGGAGATGTTGAATGTGTTTTTGCCGTCGCCTCCGGTGCCTACGATGTCGATTGACTTAACGTCGCCGAATTCCACCGGCAGTCTCCGTTCAAGTATCGCGTCGCGAAATCCGGTAAGCTCGTCGATGGTGATGCTTCTCATCAGATATACTGTCATGAATGCCGAAAGCTGGGAGTCATTGTATTTTCCGTCGGCTATGTTCAGGAGCACCTCTCTTGCCTCGTCATGCGAAAGGCTTTTGTGCTCAAACATTTTATATAGTAACGCTTTCATTTCTTATTCCTGTTAGATGTTGTTATTGCGCATTTCCGATTCAATGCTTTATCCAGTTCTCTATGATTTTAATGCCAAGCGGTGTCAGAATCGATTCCGGATGGAATTGCACGCCTCTCACATCATATTTCTTGTGACGTATAGCCATTATCTCGCCGTCGTCGCTCACTGCGGTCACTTCAAGGTCATCCGGCAATCCGTTGCGGTCTATGACCCATGAGTGGTATCTGCCCACATTAAAGCGTTTGGGAAGTCCTGAAAACAAGTAATCATCGGCAATCACATCCACCGGTGTCTTGATGCCGTGATACACCGTGCTGAGGTTGCGCAGCGAGGCACCAAATCGTTCGCCTATCGCCTGATGACCGAGGCATACGCCCAATATCGGTTTTTTATCGGCGTAGACGCGTAGCGCTTCAGGCATGATGCCCGCTTCCGAGGGGATGCCGGGTCCGGGTGAGATGATGATCTTGTCATAGTCGTTGATGCTGTCGATTGTCAACCGGTCATTTCTTAATACAGTGGGCTCTATCCCAAGTTCCCTCACGGCATGGACTATATTGTAGGTGAAGGAGTCGTAATTGTCTATTATAAGCAGTTTCATTGTCGTGATGTGTTAGATGAGGAAAGTTTCTGCATAGTTGACCGCGTTTACCAGTGCTCCCAGTTTGTTGTTGGTCTCCTGAAGCTCGTTTTCAGGCACTGAGTGAGCCACGATTCCGGCGCCTGCCTGTGAGTAGAGCACGTTGTTGTAGCTCAGGAAACTGCGTATCGTGATCGCCTGGTTCAGATTGCCGTTCAGACCGATGTAGCCTATGCAGCCGCCGTAGGTCATGCGGTTGTGAGGCTCGATCTCGTCGATGAGCTGCATCGCCTTCACTTTGGGCGCCCCGCTGAGAGTTCCGGCGGGAAATGTGTTGGCGTATAGGCGGTACACGTCGGCGTTTTCGGGCAGTGTCGCTTTCACTCTCGACACCATGTGTATCACGTGGGAATAGAACTGTATCTGCCGCAGGAAGTCAATCTCTACTTTGCCGCCGCTCCGGCTTAAGTCATTGCGGGCGAGATCCACGAGCATGATGTGTTCGGCGTTCTCTTTCTCATCGGCGAGGAGCGCCTTGGCAAGTTCGTGGTCGCGGGCATCATCGCCGGTGCGCTTGAATGTTCCTGCGATGGGATCGATGTAGGCTGTGCCGTTTTCCACGCGCAGATGTGTTTCGGGCGAAGAGCCGAACACCCGGAACGCTCCGAAGTCGAAATAGAACAGATAGGGCGAGGGGTTCACGCAACGCAATGCCCGGTAGACGTTGAACTCGTCGCCTGAGAATGCCTGGGAGAATCGTCTCGACAGGACTATCTGGAACACATCGCCGCGCAGGGCATGGGAAATCCCTTTTCTCACCATCTCCTTATACTCCTCGTCGGTTATCGAGGAGGTTGCCGGTCCGATGCTGCGGAATCGGTATTGCGCCACATTGTTGTTGCGGATTATGCTCACGAGCTCATCGATTGCCGACTCTTCACCATCGGAAAGATGCTCGTAGATCACCATCTGATTTTTGTAGTGGTTGAGTTTTATCACGTAGCGGTAGAGCATATATTTCATGTCGGGAATACCTGTAAACAGGCTGTCGGGCTTTGTGATGTCGACTGCTTCAAAGTATCTCACCGCATCATAGGCGGTGTAGCCGAATAGCCCGTTGATGTCGGGAGCGGTGTCGCCGGTGAGTTCGTAGGAGTCGATGTATTTTTTCAGTTCGTCGATCACGTCTATTCCCGATGATATTTTTTCCGATATGAAATTTCCGTCGGGATAAGTGGCGGTTATGGTCTCGTCGGCTACTGAGAATGATGCGATGGGGCACACTCCTATGTAGCTCACGGAATTTTGCGATGTGTGGTAGTCGGAACTTTCAAGCAGAGCCGACATGGGGTAGAGATCCCTTATTTTCAAGTATATTCCCACAGGTGTCTCCATGTCGGCGGGAATCATCAGTGACTTTACGTTAAGATGGTGTTTCATAATCGTTAGCGGTGTTTTATAGTTCTATTTCATTTTTGTGAGCCATGTAGGTGTGCATATCTTTGTCGCCTCTTCCCGAGACATTGATTACGACCACATCGTCGGGCTTGAACTTCATCAGGTCGAGCACGGCAAGCGCGTGAGCCGATTCAAGGGCGGGGATGATCCCCTCGGTGCGTGTGAGGCGGAATGCGGCATTGAGCGCTTCGGAGTCGGTGACGGCGACCACCGTTGTCCTTTTCGATTCGGCAAGATAGGCGTGGAGCGGACCTACTCCCGGATAGTCAAGCCCCGCCGATATCGAGTATGGTTCGATGATCTGTCCGTCGGGTGTCTGCATCAGCATCGTGCGCGCTCCGTGGATTATCCCCTCGGTGCCGGCTTGCATCGTGGCAGCGGTCATTCCGGAGTCTACGCCGAGTCCTGCGGCTTCGGCGGCTATCAGTTTCACATCCTTGTCATCGAGGAAATGATAGAATGCTCCGGCGGCATTGCTTCCGCCGCCTATGCAGGCTATCACATAATCGGGATTCTCTCTTCCTATATGCTCTTTGAGCTGCTTTTTTATCTCCTCGCTTATGACCGACTGGAAATAGGCGACCATCTCAGGGTAGGGGTGCGGACCCACTGTGCTGCCTATCACATAGAAGCTGTCGGGGTTGCAGCACCATGCCCTTATCGCCTCGTTGGTGGCATCTTTGAGTGTCATGTTGCCTGAGGTGACGGCTTCAACCCGTGCTCCGAGCATCTTCATGCGCTCCACATTGGGCTGCTGCCGTTCCACATCGGTCTTTCCCATATAGACGGTGCAATCGAGTCCCATCAAGGCGCATACGGTGGATGTTGCCACGCCGTGTTGACCGGCTCCGGTCTCGGCGAGGATTTTGGTCTTGCCCATCCTTTTGGCGAGCAGCACCTGCCCGATGGCATTGTTTATTTTGTGGGCGCCGGTGTGGTTCAGGTCTTCGCGTTTCAGATATATGTTGGTGCCGTAGATTTTGCTCAGTCGGTCGGCGCGGTATAGCGGTGACGGACGCCCCACATAATCGCGCAGCAGGTCGTTGAACTCTTTTTGAAATTCTGGTGTGTCGACGTATGTGTAGTAGGCTTCAGTGAGCATCTCCACGTTGCGATGCAATATTTCAGGGATATAGGCGCCGCCGAATTTCCCGTAAAAACCGGCATCATCTACCGGTAGTCCGTGATGGTTGATGGTAAACATTTTGGATATATTGAATTTTTAGTTACAAAGAAAAAAGCCACCGAATAATCGATGGCTTCTATAAGATTTATGAATAATACAAATTGGTGCGTATATATATGAGATTATTGCCATCGATAGTTATTACCGATGTGCCACCAATATTGATTATATGTAGATAAATTCTTCATTTGTGTTGTGTGATGTTGCAAAATTAAATATAAATTTTAAAAATGCAAACTTTTTGCCGCATTTTTTTATTTATTCTCCATTCTCAATTTTCCATTCTCAATTCTCAATTCTCCATTCTCCATTCTCCATTCTGCTCGACAGAGCGAGGTGGTGTCAGTGGGTGGCTTTATGCCAGCCTGTTTTATAATATTCCTCGTTGAGTTCAGGGAATCGGGATTGCGGGATGTAGGAGGTCAGTCCGCAGTGATGGTCTATGTGAAATCCGTTGTAGCTGCTGCCGGGCATGAAAGTGGCGGTGTTGGCGGCATATTCAACGGCATTGCTGATCGCGGCGCTGATTTCGGCTTCACGGTCAGGTGCCCGCATTTCGAGATATTCCGCGAGGTCGAAGAACAGGGTGTAATTGTGGCGGTTGAAGCGCTGCATAAGCTGTAGATCCTCTTCGGGGATTGGGGCGGTGGATGATTCGATGCTTCGCACCAAGTCGGCAAGCGCTCCGACTGCGGAAGTGTTGATTACGCTGACGGTTGCTGATCGATGGTTGCCCGACATCGCATTGCGATACTCAAAATACTTTTGAGCGAAACTGTTCAGGTCGGCATCGGGCTGCATCAACAATCCTAATGAGGAGGAATATATCTCCTCAAAGCCCGGCGAAAGAATTTCGGCAGAGGAAACAAAGATGCGGTCAGCCTTGTTGCGGAGCTCGTAGGCGACCTCGATTCCGGCGGTGAAGCAGTTCTCAAACAGGATGTAGTCAAATGCGCAAGGTAATGCCTTGGCAAAATCCGGAATCGACATTTGGTCGCCGTTGTCATCAAGGATAGAGCGCGACAATGACTTCGGCTCAAAATAATCGGTGGGATGCTCCAATGCTCCTGTAGGAAGCCATCCTGTGGCATGGGAGAATAGAATAAGACCGTAAGACCTTGCCGGAGCGGTCGCCATCATCTCGGTCAGCATCCGATTGAGAGTTTCGGGCGAAGCCGAATTGTGAGCCGGATAGGTGGCGAGAATCCTCAGCTCCCCCTTGCCGGTAATCTCGATCAACTGCGGATAATCATTTCTGCGGTCGGCATAAATGAGCAACCGTGTGTCGGGCTGCTTGGCGGCAAGATAGCCTTGTGCCAAAGCGGAAATCTTGCGTGGCACTTCCGATGACAGATTATTGTCACCGGCAAGCCACACAAGCAGTGTCCGTTCAACCGTAGAGTCAACTACAGGCTCATCCTCTTCGCCTTTACATGAAACGAGCAACAGTGCCAATAGAAAAAGTAACAGTAGTCTATTCATGATTTGATAAAAAAACGGCTCCCGCTCCGGGCGAAAGCCGCTTTGCAATTTTCACGATTTAATGGGTTATTTAACCTCTTCTACATAGTCCCATGCACTCTTTTCGGTGTTGTTTTCAAACCAAGAACTGATTTCGCTATCATTTTCATGGTTACAAGCCTTTTGACTAATCTTGAAGTCATCACTAAGAATGAATTTATGCATATCTGAATTGTTTGATGGACGAGGAATATTCGCCCTGTCGTTATCTACAACGAAGATTGCATCAATTGGGAATGTTGGTCTCGGTGGGAACATTGCACAATTATAAACAATATTTTTATAAGAAGAGCCACCAAGAGTAACACGAGTATTGGTGAGGTTTGCTCTAACAGAACATTTAGCACCTGTATTGAGAACAACCTCTTTAGGGGCGTTTGCACCACCAAGAATTGTAATAACTGCACCTTATTCAATTGAACTGATGTTCAGAGTAAGCACAGATGTGTTGCCGGCTTCGTACACAGGTTCCGAACGAGTTAAATTTGTAAAATCTAAAGTGAGTCCATCTGCTTTTGTGACATTTCCGGTATATGTGATTCTTTCAGATTGTCCTGTTAAAGAAGACATTAATGATTCTTGATTTGCAGCTTCCTTATCTAACTCTATTGATGTTTCAGGATCCTCAAATTCATCATCGATTATGATTTCGCTGACAAACTTCTTGGTAAGTAATTTACCCTTAATTGTAGTCAGCTTATTTGCTACGAGAGGTACATTTTCTACGTTGATAGGAAGATTATCTATAATCGTAGTGTTAGCTTTTCGTGTTGTAATTTCGAAGTTAAGATTATAAGAACCGTTAGATACAGGTAAATAGAATACACCTAAGGTTCTTTCGCCTGCTTTCTCTCCGTCTGTTGCTTCGTTGTCATATATTTCAGTGCCATTAGCATTGGTCGTTTGGTTAAAAGCCAGCCAGTAACCTCTGTCTGTTTCAGAATATGTCCCTTCAACAGCGTTATACTCGTTATTAATTTTATTGGTAGCGTCAGAAGAGTTGATATTTACAACTGTTTGGTTCCAATCAGGCACCATATTTTCATCCAGTTCATCAGAATCGGTGGTTATTATGCGAAGTTTCGCAAACGGGCGTTTAAGCGTAAAGCTGCGAGAGCTTTCTTGGCGTAAGTCAACATTCTCTTTGCATGTGTAAATATCATACTGCTCAGTTGAAGTGTGATTATAATACGGGTCGGCGTTATTTGTTGCCCTGATAGATTTCAAACTGCCATTTACAGCGTCTTTATTATGATCGGGTTGTATAAGCACATCGCTTGTCTCATCGGTGTTAGAGAAGAAGTAACGGTTGCCATAGCAAGGTGTTGAAAGTCCCTCAGGTATGCCTCCGCTAAGAGAGATGCTGCGTACGATGTCAGCATAAAATACAAAATTGTATTCAGCAGCCATGAGGCGGGTTTCAAAAGTGGTTGAGCGCGCCGATTCAGGGTCACTTTCAATTTTCTTGTAATTGATCATACGGACTACGTGCGTGTCTGAACCTTTGGGATAAACTTCCATTATATAACGAACAGAAAGACCTTTTCCGGCAAGGTTTTTCAATCCGCCATCAGCCGAGGATGTTCCGTAGGTGGTAAGCTCACCTTGCAGAGAAGTGGTCATGGTCACCTCGACTTCTCCCTCACGATCGTTGATAGGGGAAAGGTCGTCGTTTGCACAGGATGAGAGCATCGTAATGGATGCAATCGTGGCAAACACACTTAAGAAAATTTTTGATTTCATGTTTATAATGATTTGGTTAATATTGTTTTTTGTCGTTGTGCAACGGTATAATCGCACGTGTGTCAAGCTGGGTGTGGCGCAAGCGCCCACACATGGTAAGGTTTATCTTCATATAGTCGTATATGCATCCCCACCGCCGGTGGTGTATCGGTCGGTCCCGGTCGGGCTATATCACCTCTCCGAGGTTCCGGTGGGGTGCTCTCCTTTTCCCCACCCCACACTCGCTATCGCTCATGTGGGGCTCTGGACAACCCTCACGCCTCCGGCGCTCCGTCAGTATCAGTGTGCCGCAGATGGAGCCGCAGCGCGGTGATATCGTCTGAACCCTCACGCCTCCGGCGCTCTGTCAGTATCAGTGTGCTGCAGATGGAGCCGCAGCGCGGTGATATCGTCTGAAGCCCCACGCCTCCGGCGCTCCGTCAGTATCAGTGTGCCGCAGATGGAGCCGCAGCGCGGTGATATCGTCTGAAGCCCCACATGAGCGATAGCGAGTGTGGGGTGGAGAGGGGATGTGATTTATCCTGAGCCTCGGAGAGGTGATGTATCGATGGTATCACGCTGGTGCCACGGTGTTGCACCTGGTCTCCCGTCGGTATCGATGGTATTTCGGTGCTATCCGTTGTCCATGTGTTGCACCGATGGTGCCACGATGGTGGTCGAGGGCTATGGGCTGCTAACGTAGGTCGCGGTCGTCGTAGCTTAGATTGGACTTTTGATACATCTTGGTGAGCTCGTCATCGAAGGATGTTCCGAGATGGTGTTGACGCTGATTTTTGATATATTCTATTACCGGCTCTTTGTGGGTTGCCGATATGGAGGCTGCGTAGTATTCGCGCGCCCACCCATCGAAAAGAGGGAAACGAGCATCTTTCCGCAACCATCCTCCTGTATGGCTCTTGATGTTTTGCATCAATGTGGAGAGCGCCACACTCGGATGCAAATCTATCAGCAGGTGCACATGGTTCTGTATTCCGCCTATTCGCAGGAGGGGGCATTTTGCGGTTGAAAGCTCGTTGTTGATAAAACGGTATATGTCGTCGAGGTATTCCAACGGCAATACCATCCTCCGCTCTTTTGTGCAGAATACGATGTGATAATATGCTGATACTTTGCTCATGGTGAGTGCAAATATAGCAAAAATCCTTGGACTATATGAATTATTTCAATGTTCTTTGTGGGACATGGTCCCGGGGGGCTGTGATTGCGCGTTGCGGTTCCTGACTCGCAAGTATGCGCCGGGGGTTAGTTTGTTTTTCGGGTTTTAGTCATGTTTTTTTAGTTGGTTAATAATAGGGTTGTTAAAATGGTGTCAATTACATCGCATCTCCGATGCTCCGGAGTGGGGTGCTCATGTTCGTCCCCACACTCGCTTCGCTCATGTGGGGTTTCGGACGATGTCACCGCTCCGCGGCTCCGTGGATGCATAGGGCTGCGGCTCATGTCCCAGCACTCGTGGCTTCTGTCCTCACACTCGCGGCTTCTGTGCCCACACTCGCTGTGCTCATGTTCGTCCCCACACTCGCTGCGCTCATGCGGGGTTTCGGATAACCTCCACGCCTCCGGCGCTCTGTCAGTATCAGTGTGCCGCAGATGGAGCCGCAGCGCGGTGATATCGTCTGAAACCCCACATGAGCACAGCGAGTGTGGGGACGAACATGAGCGTATGCGAGTGTGGGGAAGGCGAGGCAAATCCATAGACCTGAACCTCGGAGAGGTGATATAATCTGAATCCCACATGGGTGTTATTGTTTTATATGTAAGGGTGGGGGTCATGTTAATCGGGGATTATGATTACAAATTCGTCGTCGAAGCTGTCGTCAATTCCGGTGCCTCCGGTTCCGTAGTCTTTGGTGAGGAACTCGCCTTGGATGATGGTGAGCCGGTTTCGTTGGATGGGGATGCGGATATTGCGGGCTGTGATAAGGTATTCTCCTTCTTTGTTCCAGACTTCTACATCGGCGGTGACGGTGGTGTTGTCGTTGCAGATGAATATGTAATTGTAGGATAACGTGGCTTTATTGTCTTCCTGTTCTATCACTTCGGCAATGTGGTTTATTCCAACCTTGTATTCGTCGATATGCGCGTAACGGGTGTCGAGGTTGTAGGCAGTCGGGAAAAAGCAGGTGTATCGGAGTTTGGTTTGTGCCGGCACGATGTCGGTGTAGGTGCCGAGCGGCTTGTAGCTCTCAAGGAACTTCTTAACGTCGGTGGTGACGATTTTGAATTTGCCGAAAGGCCTCTCCATGGCGACAGGAATCGTCACCTCGGCAAATTTGACATTGCGGTATCGGGTGAGATCGGTTTGGGTAGTGCCGGAAAATGCGTCGCGGGTGTCAAGACCGCACACATTGGGATCGGCGAGGAACACCTTGCGAGGGTCAGCGGTGATGTAATGGTAATCGGTGGTGGTGCCGCTCGGAACGAAGTCGATCCATGAGTATATCTCGTATCGCTCGGCATGGAGCTCGACATCGGCGGTGACGGTGGTTGGTCCGGCTTCGAGGATGTTGCTGGTCCACACTTTCCGCTCTACCATCTTTCCGGCTTGCGCTCCGCTGGCGGCATAGATTGCCACCTGATAGCGTACGTCGAAGTCGCCGGTGCGAGCGTCGGCATAGGAAGCGAGCAGGGGGTCGTTGATGGGCGTGAAGTCAACCGCCAGCTCAACGCGGGTCTTGATAAGCGTGGGGTCGATGCCATCGCCCTCGGGGTATTGAAGCACGGTGTCGCATGATGATAGCGCCAGCAGGATGATCAACCGGAAGAGGATGGATGATGACTTGAAGCACAGGCGGGTTTTGTGAACCATGAATTTCAGGCTATAGATGTTCATAGCGCCACCTCCTTTCCTGTTTTTGCGGATTTGTGTCCGAATCGATAAACGAAGTTTATGCCGAGTTTGTCGATTCCCCAGTAGTTGAGCGGGGTGCCTTTCTTGTATCGCTGACCTATGGATGTGCCTATGTTGTAATAGGTGTCGTATTTCGTGAAGAAATATCCGGCTCCGATAGTGAACTCAAGGCTCCAACGCTTGGCGATGGGGAGCGAGTAGCCGTAGCTGATGCCTGCGCCATAGAAGCCGTTGGGTGTCTGATAGCGGTTGTCGTGGTCGAAGGACACATTTGCCACACCCGCATGGGCGTGAACGCCGAAGAAGTGACCTTTGAGCGGGTGGTCGAGCCAATAGCGGGCTTCGGGTTGGATGTACAGGAAGCGCATACGATAGGCGCGTGCCAGGGTGTAGGGGCTATAGACGAGCGGCAGGTCGATGGACCAGTGGCGGCTGACTGCCATCTCGGCGCCGATGTTGGTGACGCCGGCTGCGAGATAGGCGGCGTTGGTTTTTAAAGCGAATTGAGAATGGAGAGTTGAGAATTGAGAATTTTTAGTCGAGAGTCGTGAATCGGGAGTCGAGAGTGGGGAGTTTTGAGTTGAGAATTGAGAATTGAGAGTTGAGAATTGAGAGGGGGGAGTTGAGGGGATTTCGTTTTCTTGGGGGTGGTGGATGGTGATGATGGTGGTGACGACGAAGGCGCTGCGGAGCCTGGGGAGTATGTCGCGTTTGATGATGCTCCATGCTTCGCCGCCGGCAAGTTTTTTCAGGCGGTTCATGCGTCGGGTATTGTCAACGGCATTGTTGTCGCTGCCGATGGTCATGATGTGCATGGCTTCATCTCGCCAAGAATAGCGGGAGGTTGAGATGATGTTGCGGAAGAGATTCCATGACACGATGTTCTCTCCGAACTGCATCAGTGAGTCGGGAACGGCACAGTTGTCATGGAGATATTGCCTGAGCGAGATGGCGCGGCGAAGCGACAGCTCTTTGTTTTTAGGCAGGGAGCCGTCGGGCGATGCGTAGCCTGAAACTTTCAGGGAGTCGAGCGACATCAACGGGTTGGCGCGAGTTTCGGAAAGGAGCCGGCGCAGATTGAGAAGGTTGGCGGCATTGTCGGAGTATGCGGAGTCAATCTCCCAAGAGTTGATGGGGAAGTCGATGGCGATTTTTCGTTCAAGAACAGAATCGGATTGAATGGCAGGTAATTGCGCAGCAGCAACCGTCCATGAACATATCACCATGGAGAGGAGGAGAAGTTGCGACGCTAATCGGTTCATTTTCGGTATTAGATCGGATAGAGGGCTATCCAATGTTTTGCCGTTGGCTCACAGGTCGGCGGTAAAACAAAAAAGCGTGAGAGCCTTATCTGTTGCTCGCTCCCACTATCTGAGGCCTTCGCATTGCCCATCTCCGTAGAACGAGCAACGTGTTGCAGAGGCCTCACGCAAATATGTATAATCACACGCCGGAGAACGCTCACGCGTTGCTCGGTGTGTGGATTCATATACATATCCACATAAGTCATCTACCGTTGCCACATTCTTGACAGAGATTTTGAAATTTGCGAAGTTTCAGATAGCCAAGATTGTGCGTCGATAAACGCTTTTCAAAAAGTCGTGCATCCCGCCCACTAAACCCACATCGGGTCTCCGCGGACGATATGCGGTGGTAAATTTAGTGTATTTTATTCAAGCAACCAAATATTTGTGTGATTTTTAACATTTTTCCTGTTGGGGGATGTGTCCTATATCGCCTCTCCGAGGCTCCGATCGGTGGAGTCGTTTCGCTATCCCCCCCACACTCGCTGCGCTCATGTGGGGCTCTGGACAACCCTCACGCCTCCGGCGCTCCGTGGATGCATAGCGTTGTGGCTTCGGACGATCCTCACGCCTCCGGCGCTCCCAAGTGGGGATTTGGTGGTGTGGTGAACTAAATGATGTTTAGTTTTGTTATGAAGATATAAAGGATATGAAAAGGTTTTCTGTTTTGTTGGAATATATAAAATGTCCGGGCAGTCGTGATAGACTCCCCGGACATTAAATTTATGCTGTCACGGTGTGTGGGGCGGCGGATTAGAATTCGTAGTCTACGCAGGCTCTTGCTTCTTTGTGGGAACCGAGGATTGCTGCGGCAGCGACGTGGGCGGGATGTTTTGCGTAAACCTCGACATCAGCCATGGTGGGGACCACTGCGGTGAGGACTACATCCCATGTTTCGGCGGGATTGGAGTTGATGCCTACTTCCATTGAGCGCAGTACGTCGATTTGCTCGGGAAGAGCCATGAGGGCGTCTTTGAACGCGCGGGCTATGTCGGCACGTTGCTCAGGGGTGCCGTTGAGCTTGAAGGTGACTATATGTTTTACCATTTTGATTCCGGGATTAGTGTTTTGCGGGATAAAGTTTTTCGCGGGCGGCGGCAACGCGTTCATCAGTGATGTAATCGTCGTAGTCCATCATCTTATCGATGATACCGTTGGGGGTGAGCTCGATGATGCGGTTGGCGATGGTCTGGATGAATTCGTGGTCGTGAGACGCGAAAAGGATGTTGCCCTTGAATCCTTGCAGGGTGTTGTTGAACGCCTGGATTGATTCGAGGTCGAGGTGGTTGGTGGGGGAGTCGAGGATGAGAGTGTTGGCATCCTTCATCATCATCTTTGCGATCATGCATCGCATTTTCTCACCTCCGGAGAGGACTGATGCTTTCTTCATGACCTCTTCGCCTGAGAAGAGCATCTTGCCGAGGAATCCTTTCAGGTAGATCTCGCTTGAGTCATCGCTCCATTGCGACAGCCAGTCGACGAGGTTCATGTCGGTGTTGAAGAATGCCGAGTTGTCCAAGGGGAGATAGGCGGTGGTGATGGTCTGTCCCCACTCGAATGTTCCGGCGTCGGCTTTGCGATTGCCGGTGATGATTTCAAACAGCGCTGTCATGGCACGGGGGTCATGGCTGAGGAACGCCACTTTGTCGCCCTTTTCGATCTGGAAATTCACGTCGTTGAACAGGACTTCGCCATCGATGGATGCTGTGAGTCCGTGAACTTCGAGGATCTTGTTGCCGGGTTCGCGCGACGGGGTGAATATGATGCCCGGGTAGCGGCGTGACGATGGCTGGATCTCCTCGACGTTGAGCTTTTCGAGCATCTTTTTGCGAGAGGTGGTCTGCTTGGACTTTGCCACGTTAGCCGAGAATCGCTGGATGAATTCAAGGAGCTCCTTGCGCTTTTCCTCGGCTTTCTTGTTCTGTTGCTGTTGCTGGCGCAATGCGAGCTGTGAGGACTCGTACCAGAAGCTGTAGTTGCCGGCAAACAGAGTCATCTTATTGTAGTCTATGTCGAGAGTGTGGGTGCACACTGAGTCGAGGAAGTGGCGGTCGTGGGACACAACCAACACGGTGTTTTCAAACTTAGAGAGATAGTCTTCGAGCCAAGCCACGGTGTCGAGGTCGAGGTCGTTGGTAGGCTCGTCGAGGAGTAGATTGTCGGGGTTGCCGAACAGAGCCTTGGCAAGGAGCACACGCACCTTTTCATTACCGCTCATGTCCTTCATGAGCATGTGGTGTTTCTCTTCCTTGATTCCGAGTCCGCTGAGGAGGGCAGCCGCATCGCTTTCGGCATTCCAGCCTTCGAGTTCGGCGAATTTTTCTTCGAGTTCAGCGGCGCGCACGCCGTCTTCATCGGAAAAATCCTCTTTGCAGTATATTGCGTCTTTTTCCTGCATTATATCCCACAGCACAGTGTGTCCCTGAAGCACGGTGTTCAGGACGGTGCATTCGTCAAATTTGAAGTGGTCCTGTTCAAGTACCGACATTCGTTCCCCGGGTCCTTGGGTGATTGTACCGTGGGTGGGGGAGAGCTGATCGCTAAGGATACGCATGAGCGTGGATTTTCCTGCTCCATTTGCTCCGATGATGCCGTAGCAGTTGCCCGGAGTGAACTTTAGGTTGACATCCTGAAATAATACGCGCTTACCGAATTGTTGGGTTAAATTGTTGACCGCTATCATATTGTAGTTGTTGAAATATATTGTTTCGCAAAAATGTGAGTGCAAAGTTACGAATTATTTGTCGAAGTGTTGTAATTTTGCAGTTCTTATAATTAATATTTAATAGATTATGGTAATACAACGCTGGCAGTCGGTGCTGCTGTTTTTTGCCGGGCTTGCAATGTGCCTGTTTGCATTTATTCCCGTGTGTGACATTGTTTTTCCCGATGAAGTAGTGTCAGGAACGCTTAAAAATGCACTTCCTCTGTTCATTCTTGACCTTCTTGTGGGGCTTCTCATGTTTATCGCGATCTTTTTGTATGGCAACTTGAAATTGCAGAAAAAGGTGGTGCTGATTGCCGATCTTTTATTACTGGTGCTTATAGCCGGATGTGCCCTATATTATATTAATGTGGAAAATGCTGTCGGAACCGTGTGGAACTGGAGCGTGGCGCTTCCGATTCTGGCATTGATATTGAGTGTGTGGGGCTATCGCCGCATCAAGGCTGACGAGAATACCCTCAGAAGCTACGACCGCATACGTTGACAATCGTTCATGAGATTTGTCGAAAAGCCGCTATTGCGGCTTTTTTTGTTTTGTATGATCCGCTGCCGGGTTGCTTTGGTATTCATTAATCAAGATGTAAAAATTGAAAAATAAGTTAAGTTCATAGCCGCTTTTAAACTTCGGATTGTTATTTATGTCAGATAATTGTGATTATAAGAAAATTAAATTATTAGACAGTATGAAAAAGAAGATTTTTACAGCGATATGTTTAGGTGTGTCGATGCTTGCGTTCAGTGCATCGGCTCAGACCCCTCAGAACAATGCATCTTGCGGCAAATGTCAGGAAACGGCTGTATGTCCTGCGGGCAAGGCTGACGGAAAGAGCGTTGTTCCTCCGGGGGGAGTGTTGCCGAATTTTCATCCGTTTATCGGTACCACTATAACTCCTGAACAGCAGGCAAAGATAGAGCAGCTTAATAAGCAACGTGCCGAGAAGAGGGCTGCGGCTAAAGACCAGTGTCCGAAATCGCGTCAGGCATGCGACTCGGCTCGCCGTGCCGACAAGGTTGAATATCTGCATCAGGTGCGTGATATCATCGGTCCTGACCAGTATGTGATCTTCCTTGAAAACATCGCGGTTTCTCAGCCTCAGGGCAACGGCGTGGCTCCCGGTTGCTGCGGTTCCGACAAGGCTAAAATCACGAAGGGCGACCGCTCGAAACATCATGGCGACATTAGGCGTGACGGATCGCGTCACGGAAATGTCCGTCATGACAAGAAGTAATCTGTTTCATTCTAAATATGGGCGAAAATGGGTGAGACTTACCTGTTTTCGCTCTTTTTATATGCCGGTTGGTGGCAGTTTGCTAAATGGGCAGAGAAATATTTTTTTAAGATAAGGCGAAAAAATATGCCTTTAATGTTCGTTATTTAAAATTATATTTTTATTTTTGCATATCTCAATTCATAAATCTATACAAGCTATGGATATTAATAATATCATGAGTGCCCTTGAGGCAAAACACCCTGGAGAAAAGGAATATCTTCAGGCAGTAAGAGAAGTTTTACTTTCAGTCGGCGATGTTTATAACAAGCATCCGGAATTTGAGAAAGCCCGTATAATCGAGCGCATGGTTGAGCCAGACCGTATCGTGACATTCCGCGTCACCTGGATTGATGACAAGGGGGATGTTCAGACTAATATCGGCTACCGCGTTCAATTCAATAATGCCATTGGTCCGTATAAGGGTGGTATCCGCTTCCATGCATCGGTTAACCTGTCGATCCTTAAGTTCCTCGGCTTTGAGCAGACATTCAAGAATGCCCTCACCACGCTGCCTATGGGTGGCGCCAAGGGAGGATCGGATTTCTCGCCACGCGGCAAGAGCGATAGAGAGATCATGCGTTTCTGCCAGGCGTTTATCCTCGGATTGTGGAAGAACCTCGGACCTGACCGCGATGTGCCCGCAGGTGATATAGGCGTGGGCGGCCGTGAAGTGGGCTATATGTATGGAATGTACAAGAAGCTCGTGGACGAATGCACCGGCACATTCACCGGCAAGGGACTTGATTTCGGTGGTTCACGCATACGTCCTGAGGCTACCGGTTTCGGCGCGATATATTTTGTGAATGATATGCTTGCCCGCAAGGGAGAATCGATCAAAGGCAAGACTGTTGCCGTGTCAGGATTCGGCAATGTTGCATGGGGCGCGACCCTTAAGGCTACTGAACTTGGCGCTAAAGTGGTGACAATCTCGGGACCTGACGGATATATCTATGATCCCGACGGAATCTCAGGCGACAAGATAGACTATATGCTTGAGCTGAGAGCTTCGGGCAACGATATCGTTGAGCCATACGCTGAAAAATATCCTAACACAACATTCTTCCCCGGACGCAAGCCGTGGGAGCAGAAGGTTGACATCGCTCTTCCGTGTGCCACTCAGAATGAGCTTGCCGGTGAAGATGCCAAGATGCTTGTCGACAACAATGTTGAGCTTGTAGCCGAGGTGTCGAACATGGGATGTACTCCCGAGGCAATCGACCATTTCATCGAGACACGCACTATCTATGCTCCCGGCAAGGCTGTGAATGCCGGCGGTGTCGCCACATCGGGCCTTGAAATGAGCCAGAATGCAATGCACTTGCAGTGGAGTGCCGAGGAGGTGGATCAGAAGCTCCATACTATCATGGATGATATCCACGAGCAGTGTGTGAAGTATGGCACAGAGCCTGACGGCTACATCAATTACATGAAGGGCGCCAATATCGCCGGATTCATGAAGGTGGCTCATGCCATGATGGAGCAAGGCATCATGTAGTGATTGACTATTCACAGTGTCCATTTTAATATCGAGGCTGCTCAATGATGGTTGGGCGGCCTCTCTTTTTTTAGGGGCTTTAAAGTCATTAAAGTCATTAGGGTCGTTAGGGTGTGGGAGGGGGTTATTTTGGAGGATGTGGTGAAATGTTGGGGATAATTGTTTCAAAGTTGGTGTAAAGTGACTATCTTTGTATTTTAATTATTTTTATATTCATTTTTAAAGATTGATTAGCCGATGAGAAAATGGCGTATCGAGGACAGTGCCGAACTGTACAATATCAACGGGTGGGGTCTTAAGTATTTCTCCATCAACGAGAAGGGTCATGTGTCAGTGACTCCTCGCGAGGGCTATGCATCAGTTGACTTGAAGGATGTGATCGACGAGCTTCAGGTGAGAGATGTTGAGGCTCCGGTGTTGCTACGCTTTCCCGATATTCTTGACAATAGGGTAGAGAAAATTTCGCGTTGCTTTAAGCAGGCTGCGCAGGAATATGATTACCAAGCGCAGAATTTCATTATTTATCCTATAAAAGTCAATCAGATTCGCCAGGTGGTCGAGGAGATCGTGAGCCACGGCAAGAAATTCAATATAGGTCTTGAAGCCGGGTCTAAACCTGAGCTTCATGCTGTGCTTGCGACCAATATAGCCGAAAACGCGTTGATCATCTGCAACGGTTATAAGGATAAGGATTATGTCGAGCTCGCTCTGATGGCTCAGAAGATGGGACGACGTATATATATAGTAGTAGAAAAGCATAATGAGCTTGTGCTTATCGCCGAAGTGGCAAAGCGTCTTGGCATACGTCCGAACATAGGCATACGCATCAAGCTCTCAAGTTCCGGTTCAGGAAAATGGGAAGAGTCGGGTGGCGACCAGTCGAAGTTCGGCTTGAACTCGAGTGAGCTGCTCAAAGCTCTTGATTTTCTTGAGAAGAATCACATGGGCGATTGCCTGAAGCTGATACATTTCCATATCGGCAGCCAGATAACCAAGATACGCCGCATCAAGAACGCATTGAGAGAGGCTACGCAATTTTATGTGCAGCTATGCAAGATGGGTTTTGACATCGAATATATCGATATAGGCGGTGGTTTAGGAGTGGACTATGACGGAACGAGAAGTTCTTCAAGTGAAAGTTCGATGAACTATTCGATTCAGGAGTATGCCAATGACTCTATTTCGGCATTGGTTGACGCTTGCGTGAAGAATGGCTTGAAGCAACCCAATATCATCACCGAGAGCGGGCGTTCGCTCACGGCTCACCACTCCATACTAATTTTTCAGGTTCTTGCCACGACTTCCCTTCCGGAATGGAATGATAAGGAGGAGGTGTCGAAAGAGGATCATGAGCTTGCCCGTGAACTCTATGACATCTGGGACAAGTTGAGCCAGCCTCGTCTTTTTGAGAGTTGGCACGATGCCCTTCAGATAAGGGAGGAGGCTCTTGACCTGTTCAGCCTCGGAATGCTTGATCTGCGCACCCGCTCTCAGATTGAGAAACTTTTCTGGTCGATAGCCAGAGAAGTGGGTGAGATCGCGTCGTCAATGAAGCATGCTCCTGAAGAGTTGCGCAAAATTGCAAAGATGCTTCCCGACAAGTATTTCTGCAACTTCTCGTTGTTCCAGTCATTGCCTGACTCATGGGCTATAGACCAGGTGTTTCCTATCATGCCGATAGCGCGTCTTGACGAGAAGCCTACCCGCACGGCAACTATCCAGGATATAACTTGCGATTCCGATGGAAAAATCACCAACTATATCTCCAATCACGGCACTTCCAATTCTCTGCCTGTACATCAGATAAAGGAGAAGGATTCACCTTATTATATAGGAGTGTTCCTTGTGGGCGCTTATCAGGAGATTTTGGGAGATATGCACAATCTGTTTGGCGACACGAATGCCGTGCATATAAATGTCTATAAGGACCGTTATGAGATAGATCAGATCATATATGGCGAGACAGTAGACGAGGTGCTTGACTATGTGCAGTACAATCCGAAGCGTCTTGTGCGTAATGTGGAGACCTGGGTCACTTCATCGATGAAGGCGGGCAAGATAACTCCCGAGGAGGGCAGAGAGTTCTTGAGCAATTACCGCTCGGGACTTTATGGCTACACTTATCTTGAAACTGACTGATAACCGCAGGCACTATATGAGCAGATATTTTATGAGGCTGTCATACAATGGAGCGAAATTCCATGGATGGCAGTCTCAGCCTAATGCTGAGAGTGTGCAGTCGTCGATAGAGGCGGCGGCAAGCAGAGTGTTTCGTGTTCCGGTCAAGATAACCGGCGCCGGACGCACTGATACCGGAGTGAATGCCCGGATGATGGTGGCACACCTTGATTTGGCTGACGATGTGAATGTGAGCGACCGATCCATAGCCGGATTGAATGCGTTGTGTGGTCCTGACATTGCTATTGAGGGGATGTGGAGGGTGCATGATGATGCCCATGCGCGGTTCGACGCCGTGTCGCGCACTTATCATTATTATACGCATTCGGGTAAATCGCCGTTTCTCTCGGCATTCAGTTGGCAAGAGCCGCAGAACGGGCTTGATTTTGAATTGATGAATGAGTGCGGTCGCATACTCACGGAGACTTCTGATTTTACTTCCTTTGCAAAGCTGCACACCGATGTCAAAACCAATATCTGTAAAGTGACTGAGGCGAGATGGGAGGAAATAGAAAACGGCAGGCATCGATTTGTCATCTCAGCCGACCGTTTTCTTCGGAATATGGTTCGTGCCGTGGTTGGCACTCTTGTCGAAGTGGGACGCGGGAAAATGAGTGTGGAGGAGTTCCGCGATGTTGTGGCGGCAAAGAATCGTTGTGCCGCCGGGACCTCGATGCCCCCACATCCGCTGTTTCTATGGGACGTGCGTTATCCCTATGATTACGAGCGGATATCCTCTGACCGCTAAATCGAAGCTTTTGACAGGAGTTGTTTCACATTGGGCGTGAGCAGCTCCTGAATTGTGTAATAAGGCACTCTTACGTCGATATTGCCCAATACATACGGACCGATGTCGTAGGGATTGTAGTGGAACACCACATCATATCCGTCGAGATAGATGTTGTGGGTCACAAACAGCTGATCGGTGAAGATGCCTCTTTCCTGAAGCTCTGCGATGGTGGATACGGAGTATTGTTCCATCAATGAGCTTTTTATGGCGTCAAGCAATTTGCTTTCAAAGTTCGGGATGAAAGCGTTGTCGAAATTTATAGCCTGCCCATTGTTCAGGTCATAGTTGATGTAATGGGATTCAGTTATGCCATGGGCGCCTCCTGAATAAACGTAATTGCTTACTTTATATACGATATAGTCGGTGTTGAATGACAATACTGATGCCGAGGTCATCTTGGTATAAACCATAGATGGCACTGATTGCGGAATGCTGTCGACCGGTGACATTTTATAGGTGTCGATGCCCTCTGGACGGTCGGCAGAAGCTGTCAACGCTGCATCTATGCCTCTGATGGTGGAGTCGGGGGATATGCTTTTAATCAATGAGTCCTGAAGAGTGCGAATGTTTTTATTGCCTAATTCATTGGGCCATTCTACTGATAGCTGTACGGTGCTGTAGATTTTCAGGGAGTCGGCGAATACGGCATCCTCGCCTTCACACAGATAATTTTTAGTTAGGGACTTTACTGTCTGATTTACTTCAAAGTTGACAATAGCCGGATTTACCGGACTGTTGTTTTCTGATGTGGGACTGCTGCAGGCGATACTGCATATAATGCTTCCGGCAGCCAGGGCTCCTGTCACAAGGAGCGGTGCATAATTGAATCTCATAAACATGACTAATTTTTAGTACTTCTTACGGATAACGCTTCAGGAGGGCATAAAGTTAGAGAATTGTGGAAAAAAATGTGCCTTCCGGTGGTTTTTAGTGCAGAATTGATGAGCCATTATTGCTTGAAATAGAAGAAAAACATGGATAAAATCGGAGTAAAGGGATAAAAAAAACGACAAAACGTCTTGTTTTGGCTAAAAAACGAATATTTGCTACTGAAAAGTTTTAATATTTCGGATAAAAGTGCTTACTTTGCACCAAAATTTGATAATCATTATTATTAATTAATACCTTTAAATTATGTCAGAAATTGCATCTCGAGTAAAGGCTATTATTGCCGACAAGCTCAATGTTGATGAAAACGAAGTAACCGACGCAGCAGAATTCACCAAGGATCTTGGTGCAGATAGCCTTGATACCGTAGAGCTTATCATGGAATTCGAGAAAGAATTCGATATCACTATTCCCGATGATAAGGCAGAAGGCATCACTACAGTTAAAGATGCAGTAGCTTATATTGAAGCTGCTAAAGCCTAAGTTCAAATTTCCGATTATTCTTATTTAAATGGAATTAAAGAGAGTAGTTGTAACAGGTCTCGGCGCCATCACTCCTATAGGCAATGATGTAGACACTACATGGAAAAATGCCTTGGACGGAGTCAGCGGCGCTGCTCCTATTACACATTTTGATGCCTCTAAATTCAAGACACAATTTGCTTGTGAGGTAAAGGGATTCAATCCTGAGAAGATAGGAGACCGCAAGAAGCTCCGTCAGCTCGATCTTTATGCACAATATGCTCTTGACGCAGCCGATCAGGCTGTAGCCGATGCAAAACTTGAAGAAGACGAGAACCTCGATAAGAATCGTGTTGGCGTTGTAATCGCAGCCGGTATCGGTGGACTTCATACCTTTGAGGAGGAAGCCGGTTACTATGCAATGCACGCAGAATCAGGGCCAAAATACAATCCTTTCTTCATTCCTAAGATGATTGCTGATATCGCATCGGGTCATGTGTCAATGAAATATGGCTACCATGGACCTAACTTTGGTGTCGTTTCAGCTTGTGCATCATCTACCAACGCATTGATCGACGCATTTAACCTTATCCGTTTAGGTAAGGCTGACGCTATCGTGACCGGAGGAGCCGAAGCTGCCATCTTCCCAGCCGGAGTTGGCGGTTTCAACTCAATGCACGCTCTTTCTACACGCAACGACAGCCCCGAAACAGCATCGCGTCCGTTCAGCAAATCTCGCGACGGATTTGTGATGGGTGAGGGATCGGCAGTATTAGTGCTTGAGGAACTTGAGCACGCAAAAGCACGTGGCGCGAAAATCTACGCTGAAGTTGTCGGCGGAGGTATGTCGGCTGATGCTTATCACTTGACCGCTACCCATCCCGAAGGTTTGGGCGCTAAGCTTGTGATGAAAAATGCGCTTGAGGATGCAGGAATGAAGCCCGAGGATATCGATTATGTGAACGCTCACGGTACTTCAACTCCGGTTGGCGACCTTTCAGAGGTTAAGGCAATCAAGGAAGTGTTTGGCGATCACGCTTATGATTTGAACATCAGTTCAACCAAGTCAATGACCGGCCACCTTCTTGGCGCAACCGGTGCTCTTGAAGCTCTTTTCTGTGTGAAATCGGTTCAAGAGGACATCGTGCCTCCTACCATCAATCATGATCCGGAGGATATGGATGAAGAAATTGACTATAACTTGAACTTTACATTTGACAAGGCTCAAAAACGCACAGTGAATGCAGCTCTTTCCAATACATTTGGATTCGGCGGTCACAATGCGAGCATCATTGTAAAGAAATATGCTGAATAAATAAAACAGGCATAAAATAAAAGCAAGCTCATATCCTATTTGGGGTGTGAGCTTGTTTGTTTTATAATGGGATGGAATGGTGGCTAATCTAATGTCTGTATGCCGCCACCGTTAACCATTAGGGTTTGTCCGCTTATCCAGCTTGACAGCGGGGATGCGAAGAAGAGTACTGCGGAAGCTATATCGGAAACCTCGCCTAAGCGTTTTAGTGGGGTGTGGGCAAGCATTTTGGCTTCCATTTCGGGAGTGAGCACAGATGTAAGCGCATTGGTTCTCGTGGCTCCCGGTCCCACATTGTTGATTCGTATTCCCCATGCTCCGTAATCGTATGCAAGATTGCTTGCGAGGTGGTTGAGAGCTGCTTTTGATGATGCGTACACCGCCATATCGGGTGAGTTGTTGATGCTGCTCATTGAGGTGATGTTTATGATGCTGCCGTAGCCTGATTGGCGCATATAGGGGGCAGCGAGCTTGGCGAGTTGCCATGGAGCGAATACGTTTATAGAATAGATGCGTTCGATGTAGTCGCGTTCTATTTTGAATGGATTTTCTTTCCCTCCGCCTCCGAGTCCGGCGTTGTTCACGAGAATGTTTACCGTGCCATATTTAGATGCGGCAAATTCGATAAGTGCATTCAAATCATCGGCGATGAGTACGTTGCAGGCGATGGCTGCAGCTTTTCCTCCTGCTGAGGCTATTTCTTCCGCTGTTTTTTCCGCTTTTTCTAAGGAAAGGTCGCTTACCACGACTGATGCTCTTGCTGCAGCGAGAATGAGCGATACTCCTTTTCCGATTCCGTCGCCTGCTCCGGTTACTACAGCTACTTTTCCCGAGAGGTCAAATAATGTGTCAATATTCATCTTGTTCTATGAAGTTAGACTATGATAACACGCTCCAATGGCATTAGGTTCATTGTGTGCATGGTATGTCACTTGACCGAGAGTGGCGATAGAAGGACGCATAAAAAAGAAGCAGGAACTCCAAAAGCGGAGCTCCTGCGGGATATAGTTATTTTCTCCTTAAGTGGGAAGAGAATGGTTTTATTTGATGATGCCGTTCTGACGGAATACTTTTTCGATTTTTTCGAGACCTTCAACCACTTGTTCTTTGGTGTGAGTTGCCATGAGAGAGAAGCGTATCAATGTATCGTGGGGAGCAACCGCAGGTGACACAACCGGATTTACGAATACGCCTTCTTCTTGCAGCTCGTGGGTTATTTTGAATGTCTTGAAGTTGTCGCGGATGTAAAGCGGAATGATCGGGGTGGAAGTATTACCTATCTCGCATCCCATCTGGCGGAATCCATCAAGAGCAAAGTTTGTGACAGCCCAAAGGTTTTCCTGGATTTCAGGCTCGGTCTCCATGATGTCGAGAGCAGCCATTGCCGCAGCGGTTGACGCCGGGGTGATGGATGCCGTGAAAATATAGGAGCGTGAGTGGTGACGCAAGAAATTGGTGATCTCTTTGTCGGTAGCGATGAAGCCTCCGAGAGAAGCGAATGACTTGCTGAATGTGCCCATGATCAAGTCCACGTCCTTTGATACTCCGAAATGGTCGCATACGCCACGTCCGCCTTTGCCAAATACGCCTATACCGTGAGCTTCGTCAGCCATCACTGTAGCATTGTATTTTTTTGCGAGACGTACGATTTCAGGCATATTAGCCACATCGCCTTCCATAGAGAATACGGTGTCGGTGGCGATTAACTTAACCTTGTCGGGGTCGCATTTCTTCAACTGCGCTTCCAATGACTCCATGTCATTGTGCTTGTATTTCAGATATTGAGAGAACGACAGACGGCGACCTTCTATGATTGAAGCATGATCCTGTTCATCGAGAAGGATATAGTCTTCGCGTCCTGTGAGTGTTGAAACCACACCGAGATTCACTCCGAAACCGGTTGAGTAAATCATCACATCTTCTTTTCCAACATAAGCAGCCAAGCGCGCTTCCAATTCTTTGTGGATGTCAAGTGTTCCGTTGAGGAAGGGTGATCCGGCACAACCGGTACCATATTTCTTAATAGCCGCTATCGCTGCTTCTTTTACCTTTGGATGGTTGACCAATCCGGTATAGCAGTTGGATCCGAACATAAGAACTTTTTTCCCATTGATAATGACCTCAGGATCTTGTTCGCTTGAGATGGCGCGGAAATAAGGATAAACACCCGCAGCCTTAGCCTTTTGCGGTTCCTGGTACTTGTCCAATTTAGCTTGTAATAGCTTCATAATATATTCAATAGCGTTTCAGAGGTTGCGATAACTATTCTATCGGATAGTATCTCTTATTAAAATGCAGGCTGCAAAGTTAGTAAAAATATGTAATAAATTTTCAATATTGATTAACAAACGAAGCCCTGTTTCAACTTTTTAACTGTTGATGAATTTTTCAGCCTGTTGACGGCGGGTTTCCTCTTCAGATTGGATGTGCTCTGACTTTATTTTGAGCTTAACTTCATCAAATCCTTGTCCGTAAACACCGTTCACATTGCCTTGTGTGATGAAAGCGTCTTTGTCGATAGCCTTGACGATGCGGAATATGTTGACCGACTCTATTTTGCGGCACATCACGAGAAGGACTTTCACATCGCGTTTTGTATACCATCCCATTCCGTTGAGAACGGTGCAGCCACGATGAGCCACATTGTTAATGGCATCGGCTATTTCTTCCCATTTGTTGGATATGATGGTGAATTGCACTGCCTGACGGTTGCTGTTTATGATCTGGTCGCACATGAACGAAGCCAGGAATGTCACCAAGAAACCGTAGATGACTTTGTCGATCTGATGAAACAGCAGGAAACTTGACGAGATTATCGTGAAGTCGCAATAAATCATCATTCGTCCTATCGAGACATTGTTTTTTTTCGACACCATTGCAGCCACGATGTCGGTTCCGCCAGTGCTTCCGTTATGGATGAACACTATTCCTATTCCGACACCGCACATGATTCCCCCGAGGATGACATTCATGAATGTCTGCTGCTGTATCAGCGGCTCCGGGAATAGCGGTTGCAGAATACCGATGAACAGCGACAGGAATGTGGCTCCGAATATTGTGCGGATGACAAACTGCTTGCCCACTATGCGGAAAGCGATGGCGAGCAATGTGAGGTTGAGAGCATAGGATGATATTGCCACGGGGATGCCTGTGGTGAAGTATATCAACGATCCTACACCGGCAAGACCGCCGATAACCACTTTTTCAGGAAGCACGAAAGCCGTGAATCCGAAAGCATAGCAAAACAGTCCGACTATTATCATCAGATAGTCCTTGGACGTGATTAAAAATGATTTCCCTGTCAGCTTCATGATGGTATTGAATTTTGTAGTGCAAATTTATCAAAAAATGTGAAGAAAATAAAAAAGGAGAATGCCTAAAATTGATGGCATTCTCCTTTTTATGGAAAAAATTTAGAAGAAGTGCGAGTAATGGTTATTGAGCCATTACTCACGTGTAGATTATCAGTCTTTGCACTTGGCTTTGATGAACTCGCGGTTCAAGCGGGCGATGTTGCTCAATGAAATGCATTTGGGGCATTCAGCGGCACAAGCGCCGGTGTTGGTACAGTTACCGAATCCAAGTTCATCCATTTTCTTCACCATAGCACGGGCTCTGCGGGCACGTTCTACCTGACCCTGGGGAAGAAGAGCGAACTGGCTCACCTTTGCCGAAACGAAGAGCATAGCCGAGCCGTTTTTGCAGGCTGCAACACAAGCTCCGCAACCGATACAGGTCGCTGCATCCATGGCGAGGTCGGCGTTGACTTTAGAGATGGGAAGGCAGTTGGCATCCTGAGCGCCACCGCAGTTGAAGGAAACGTATCCGCCAGCCTGCTGTATTTTGTCAAACGCGTTGCGGTCTACCATCAAGTCTTTGATTACCGGGAAAGCTGCCGAGCGCCAAGGTTCAACGGTAATTGTCTCGCCGTCGCTGAATCGACGCATATACAACTGGCAGGTAGTTGCTCCGGTTGCGGGACCGTGGGGATGTCCGTTGATATACAATGAACACATACCGCAGATTCCTTCGCGGCAATCGTGGTCGAATGCGATTGGCTCTTCGTGGTTAGCCACGAGTTGCTCGTTGAGTATATCGAGTGTTTCAAGGAAAGAGGTATCCGTATCGGTCTCAACGGTATAAGTCTTGAACTCGCCTTTTTCCTTCGGTCCGGCTTGACGCCAAACCTTAAGTTGAACAGTTATATTTGCCATTTGAGTTTACTTTCTAAAAATTTGAGGATTATGACTTATAGTTACGGGTTTGAACCTTGATAGCCTCATAGTGGAGAGGTTCCTTGATCAATTCAGGCGCTTTTTCGTCGCTGCCTTGATAATCCCAGCATGACACGTAGAAATAGTTTTGGTCGTCACGCTTAGCTTCTCCCTCTTCGGTCTGGTACTCTTCACGGAAATGTCCGCCGCAGCTTTCGTTGCGGTTGAGAGCGTCATACGCGATAAGTTCGCCCATTGTGATAAAGTCGTTAAGACGGAATGCCTTGTCAAGCTCGATGTTCATTCCTTCGGCAGTGCCGGGCACATAGAGATTGGTCTGGAACTCCTTGCGGATCTCCTTAAGTTTTTCCAACGCGGTGGTAAGACCCTCTTTGGTTCTGCCCATACCTACGTATTCCCACATAATGTGTCCGAGTTCCTTGTGTATTGAGTCGACAGAACGCTTTCCTTGTATCTTCAAGAGGGCGTCCTGAGCTGCGATACACTTAGCTTCAGCTTCGTCAAACTCTTTTGTGTCGGTTGAGAAACGCGGCACTGTGATCTGGTCGGAAAGATAGTTCTGGATAGTGTAGGGGAGAACGAAGTATCCGTCGGCAAGACCCTGCATGAGCGCTGATGCACCGAGACGGTTAGCGCCGTGGTCAGAGAAGTTGCACTCGCCGATTGCAAACAGACCCTTGAGTGATGTCTGCAATTCGTAGTCGACCCAGATACCACCCATAGTGTAGTGGATGGCGGGGAATATCATCATCGGGTTGTAGTAAGTCTCACCGTTGATCTCTGTTCCGACTTCGCCGGGATTCACGTCGGTGATCTCTTCATACATATCGAAGAGGTTTCCGTAACGCTGACGCACTACATCGATGCCAAGGCGGTTGATGGCGTCGCTGAAGTCGAGGAACACAGCAAGACCGGTGTTGTTCACGCCGAAGCCTTTGTCGCAGCGCTCTTTTGCAGCACGTGATGCCACGTCGCGAGGCACGAGGTTACCGAATGCCGGATAGCGGCGTTCGAGATAGTAGTCGCGATCCTCTTCGGGTATCTGTGATCCCTTGATTTCGCCTGATTGAAGTTTCTTTGCGTCCTCAAGTTTTTTTGGAACCCATATTCTACCGTCGTTACGCAGTGACTCTGACATAAGTGTCAGTTTTGACTGCTGGTCGCCGTGCACAGGAATACAGGTGGGGTGGATCTGCACGTATGCCGGGTTGGCGAAATATGCACCCTTGCGGTAGCAAGCCATAGCGGCGCTACAGTTACATCCCATTGCATTGGTTGAGAGGAAGTATGCGTTTCCGTAACCACCGGTGGCGATGACAACAGCATGAGCGGCGAAACGCTCGAATTTACCTGTCACGAGGTTCTTGGCGATGATACCGCGGGCACGACCGTCAATCATAACCACATCGTGCATTTCATATCGGTTATAGCTCTTCACCTTGCCGAGGTTGATCTGGCGGTTAAGAGAAGAGTAGGCTCCGAGAAGAAGCTGCTGTCCTGTCTGTCCTTTAGCGTAGAAAGTACGAGACACCTGCGCTCCACCGAATGAACGGTTGGCGAGAAGACCGCCGTATTCACGAGCAAAAGGAACGCCCTGAGCCACGCACTGGTCGATGATATTGTTTGACACTTCGGCAAGACGATATACGTTTGCTTCACGGGCACGGTAGTCACCGCCCTTTACGGTGTCATAGAATAGACGGTACACAGAGTCGCCGTCGTTCTGATAGTTCTTTGCTGCATTGATACCTCCCTGAGCTGCGATAGAGTGAGCACGGCGGGGTGAGTCCTGAATACAGAAGTTTAGCACGTTGAATCCCATTTCAGCGAGCGACGATGCTGCAGATGCGCCGGCAAGACCGGTTCCGACAACGATGATGTCGAGGCGGCGTTTGTTTGCCGGGTTCACGAGCTTTTGATGAGCCTTGTAGTTGGTCCATTTCTCAGCGATAGGACCTTCCGGGATTTTGGAATCAGCCGGATTCATCACTTTTACGTTTTCTTTTGTAGTTTCCATATCGCTAATTAATTTTCTGGTTGTACCATAGGTGCTGCGGCAGGGGCATTCTCTCCTTCAAGGTAGTTGAGGAATTTCATTGCCGGCTCGATGTTCTCAAGTTCAGATTGAACCATTTCGGGAGTGAAGCCCATCTGCATCATCTGTGAGGGGTTCTCAAGGATGGCTTTCAGTTGCTGTTCCTGATTGCGGAGAGCTGATGAGAAGTTATCATATTTGTAACGGTCAACCGGAATACCTACCATGTCGCCCATGACGTTCTTATATTGTTCGCGAAGATTTGCGTCAGTCTTATAATAGTTATTGTTGGCATTTACAGTGAAAACAATAGCCTGAGCGATGAAAAGCACGACAACGATAGAAGTCCACCAGCAGGCGATAGTCTTCAGGCGAGGCAGCCAGGTGTTGTTGTTCCATCCGATAGACTGGAACATAGACCAGAAACCGTGGTTCATGTGGAACCACAATGCGATGAATCCGATGATATACACAATCGGAGTCCATACCTGTGAGAATGCTTCCTGAATGAACAGTGTGCCCATCGACGGGGGTATGGCACCTTCTACGCCTCTGATCTCTTGAAGCTGCATTTTTGCCCAGAATTGAATCATGTGTACTACCAGGAAGGCAAGAACCACGATACCCAGAACGAGCATATTCTGTGATGACCATTCTACGCCTGCAGGCTTCTTGGAAATGTCGTAACGGTCATTTCCGCGAGCTTTGCGGTTCTGCAAGGTGAGCCACAATGCATAGCAGATGTGTAGGATGAACAATACCGCCAATCCGAGCGACGCAACAAGAGCATACCAATTGGCGCCCAAGAACTCGCATATCACGTTGTAAGCCGACGGATACACGATAGCTATTGCGTTCATCAAGCAGTGAAAAGTTACAAATAGGACGAGGCAGATGCCGGTAATCGCCATCACCAATTTACGCCCTATAGATGAGCTTGTTAACCACATAGTTGTGTTGAAATTTGAAATTAATATTAATAAAGTTTGTTGTCTTTACGGCTATTGTTCTGCAAATTTACGATAAATAATGCATGGTTACAAGTATTAAGGAAAAATTTCTGTAATATTTCGGTAAATTATAGATAGCCAATAACGGATTATTGGTGCTGAAAAAGCGTAAAAATATGTTATAAAACATATTTGCGAAAAATAAATGCAATTTTATTGTTTAAATGTTATCAAAAATGATTATAATTGCACTGTGAAAAGTAAATACTTATTATTTAGCTCGGTCTCAGGCTCGGTTTGAGGCCGAAAATAGAATCCATCATTCAATAGTAGATAGATTTCTCATGAATGGAAAGGCGGGAGTGCTTGTGAAAGTATTGTCGCCTGTTTCTTGTCAATAATTAAATTAATGATTAATTTTACACTTTCATACTTAAGTATAATAATAGAATGAATCGTTATGTTCCTGCAACCGGCGTAGCTGCCGTCATGCTTTTGTCGTCATTGATGCCGGGTTGTTCTTGTTCCGGAGGTAATACGGAAAATGATGCGGACTCGGTGGCGATTTCCGATGACTCAGTTTCCACTCCGTCCTATGTGCGGCTCAAGATAAATCCTATCGGGGGAAGTCTTGGCGCTGTGTTTAATGATATTAACAGTGTCCAGCTTCCGGCTGCCGAGTCTTTGGGTATTAAACCCATCAACGGTCCTAAAGATGCCTGGAATGTGAATCGCCCGCTTGTGAAGGTGGAAAATTGCGACGAGTATTATGTGGAGGAACTTACTCATTCAGTCCCTTATCTTGTGCCGGAAGCGGCTTCATTGCTGTCGGAAATAGGCCGTAGATTCAATGATTCTCTTGAAGCTCGCGGCGGTGGAGATTATAAACTTAAAGTGACAAGTGTGCTTCGGACTGAGGGTGCGGTCAATAAATTGCGCCGCCGCAATATTAACGCCACCGCTAATTCAGCACATCGCTATGGAACGACTTTTGACATAAGCTACATCCGTTTTTTCAGTGACACTGTCACTGTCGAACGCACTCAGGAGGACTTGAAAAATCTTCTCGGGGAGATTTTGAAATCGGTGCGTGATGAGAACCGCTGTTATGTGAAGTTTGAACGTAAACAGGGTTGTTTCCATATCACTGCCCGTAAGTAAGATGGAAAAGAAGCGAATTGAAAAAGAGGGCAGTGCTGATGCTGCCAAAGCGGAAGTTGTGGCGAAAGGTAAATGCAGCTTTCTGAAACGCATGGGACGTGTTGTCGCGTGGGTTGTGGGTGTGCTGTTGCTCCTCGTGATTTTGTTATTTTGTGGAATCGCATGGATTCTCACCCCTCAACGACTTACTCCGATAGTTGAAGAGGTTGTCAATGATAATATCTCTGCCCGGTTTTCATTAGGGAAAGCCGAGCTTTCAGTGTGGAGCACATTTCCGAGCCTCAGTCTCGAAGTCGACTCGCTTGCAGTGGTAAGTGATGCTTTCAGCTCGCTGACACCGCAGGAGCTGATGAAGTTGCCTGCCGGGAGCGACACGCTGCTTAGGATGGGAAATTTTTCGGCATCGGTAAATATTCCTGCGCTGCTTGTGGGAAAAATAAAATTGTATGACATCACGCTCGGAGGTGCTGCGGTCAATATAGTCACTTATAGCGAGGGTGTGTGCAATTACGATATTTTTGGAGAAAGTGAGCCGGATGATGCTTCCTCTCCAATTTCAATTCCTGATATTTCATTGAACAGGTTCCGTATAGACGATAGTCTCCCTATCCGTTATGTGTCGGTTCCTGATTCTATCGATGTGAAATTGGATCTGATGGAGTCGGATGTGATAGAGGAAGGTACCCCGGGCTATAAAATAGCACTCGACAGTTCGCTTGACGCTTTGCTACCGTCGGGCATCTCGATTGATTCTGTCAATGTCGGGCTCGGAGGATCGGTTGAATGGAGCAATGATGAGCCATTGATGCTGCGACTTGCCGATTTTAAAATCAATGTTGGTCCGATATGTTCATTGTTGGCAACGACGCTTGATTTCAATGCTCCGGCGCGGATCAAAGAACTCAATTTCTCTATCGAGCCTTTTTCTGCGGTTGAAGCGATGGGCTTATTGCCCGGCAAAGTGAGGGAACAGATTCCTGCGGTTGAGTCAGACATGATGATGGCTGCACGTGTGAATCTCTTGGAACCATATTGCTTGAGTGATACGCTTCTGCCTGTGATGGAGCTTTCAGTGGATATTCCCGTTTGTTCGCTTTTAGTTGATTCATATCGTATAAATGAGTTTGAATTTGCTGCCGATGCATTGATTGACGGGCGGCATCTTGATAAATCAAGATTGGCTGTTGATAAATTAAGAGCTGAGATTGATGGTGCAGGTGTGGATTTCTCCGGTTCAATTGCATCGGTGACCGATAATCCGTATGTAACGGGGAATCTAAAGGCTATTGCGCATCTCGCCAAATTGCCCAAAAGCGTGAGATCTCTTGTTCCGGGCATCGTTAAAGGTACTGTCAGCATGGATGCGTCAACCAGGTTCCGGCAGCGCGATCTTTCATTGAAAGGATTTCATAAGATATTCCTTGATGGAAGCCTTGAGTTGAAAGATATTGATGTGTCGGTTCCTGATTGGGATATTGAGCTTTTCACGCGTAATACTCTGATTGATTTAGGGACCAACAATAAGTTTGTGTCAGATGCGAGTCGTGTTGATTCCCTATTGACTGCGTCAGTAAAGATTGACACTATTTCCTTTGGGGCTGCCGGAATTGCTATATCCGGAAAAGATTTGCGTGCCGGAGTAGGGTGTTCCAACAAGGCTCTGCCTAAGGACACGATGACGGTTATCCCGCTTGGCGCTACGATATATGCCAAGGAACTGGCGTATAATGCCGATGATACGACCAAGATGCGTTTGCGTGATACTTACGCTTTTGCCACATTGAGCCGTTTCAATCAGGATGCCCATGCTCCTATGTTCCGTTTCCAGGCCGGGATGAAGCGTGCTTTCTATTTTGATAAGTTGAACCGCCTTTTCCTTAACAACGGCAGTTTTGACGTGACGGCTCATCTGCGCCCGTTGGGCAAACTTGAGACTCGGCTGCGGCAGCGTTATGATTCCATCGCACAGGCTAATCCCGGACTGCCTCAGGATTCATTGATCGCCATATATAAGAGAAGTTTCAGGAGATCGCGTATGGAATCTTCATCGGAATTGATGGATTTCGGACTTGATAACGCCACGAAACGTATGCTCATGAAATGGAATGTTTCAGGAAACTTGAAAGCGGAACATGGCGCTATGTTCACGCCATACTTCCCGTTGAGAAACCGTCTTTCCAATTTTAATGTGGCATTTTCCACCGATAGTGTGGTGTTTAAGGACATATTATATAAGGTAGGGCATTCTGATTTTTTGATAAACGGTTCGGTGAAAAACTTGAGAAGAGCTCTTGCCATGAAGTTTCCGATAAGAGCGGAGATTCATCTTTCGAGCGATTCTCTTAATGTCAATGAGCTGGTTCAAGCATCTTATAAGGGTGCTGCTTTTGCTGAACGTGTAGGTGACGGATCGGTCACTATGGCTGAGGTGGAAAATACAGAGCAGCTTGACTCTCTTGTGGATCAGGCTGTAGCATCCGGTCAGACTGCGGCATTGCTTGTGCCGGTGAATCTGAATGCTGAAATTACGGTCGATGCCCGCAATATAATCTATTCCGATATGCTCATGCATGGCTTTAACGGAGAGTTGCTTGTAGGCAACGGATCGGTCAATCTGCGCAATCTTTCGGCAGAGTCGAAAATAGGAAGCGCGAAGATGACGGCTCTTTATTCTGCACCTGATAAGAAAAATATAAGGTTCGGATTCGGGCTTCTGTTGAATAATATAGATGTGAAGCAATTCATCGGGATGATGCCGGCTGTCGATTCGATGATGCCGCTTCTGAGTTCATTTCAGGGCAAAATCAATGCTGATGTGGCAGCCACCACCGATGTGGATTCCGCAATGAATATCGTAATACCATCTCTTGATGCGGCGGTGAAATTGACCGGCGACAGCCTTGTGCTGCTTGATGCCGAGACATTCAGAACTGTGTCAAAATGGCTGATGTTTAAAAATAAAAAGCAGAATGTCATACCTCACATGGCGGTGGAAATGCTTATCGATGATTCTAAGGTGGAGATGTTCCCGTTTGTGTTCGATTTCGACCGATATCGTCTTGCAGTGATGGGTTCCAATGATCTTGCTCTTAATTTCAAGTATCATATATCGGTGCTTAAATCGCCGGTGCCGTTTAAATTCGGTATAAATCTGTCGGGAAACTCCGATAAGATGAAGGTGAGACTTGGTGGCGCAAAATATAAGCCCGGCAAATCGGGAGAAACAATCGCGATTGTCGATACGGCGAGGGTGAACTTGCTGAAGGAGATAGATAATGTATTTCGTAGCGGAGCTCGTAACGCGCGTCTTGGAGCATTGAAAGTTAAGGCTCAGCCTCAGAAGGTCGATTTTGATTCGCCCGGCGATACAATCTCGCAGGCCGACTCGCTTCTGTTTATCAAGGAGGGGCTGATAGAAGCTCCTGATTCAATAAAACAAAACATATCGGAATGACAAAGGAAAGGAATGCAATTTTGAAGTATATGGCGAGGCATGGGTTGAAGTGTTTCGCCCCTAAAGCTGCACTTGTTGACATGGATGGCACGCTTTATGATTCGATGCCAAATCATGCCAGCGCATGGCATGACCTTATGACCGGAATAGGAATTGAATGTACTCGTGATGAATTTTTTCTCTATGAGGGTCGTACCGGTGTTGCAACTATAAATATGCTGTTCAACCGTGCTTACGGGCATGAGGCTACTCCGGAACAGGCAGCGCAGCTATACCATCGTAAAACGGAATTGTTTTCTCAGTTACCTCCGGTTGATATTATGCCGGGGGCAGTTGATGTGATCGGCGGATTGCGTGCCGCGGGGCTGGAAACGGTGCTTGTCACAGGATCGGGACAGAACACTTTGCTTAATCGTCTTTATTCTGATTTTCCTGATGCTTTTCCGGCAGACCGGCGTGTGACTTCCCGAGATGTGAAGCATGGTAAACCTCATCCCGAACCGTTTTTGCTGGCTATGGAGAAAGTGAATGTATCGCCCGAGGATTCAATTGCGATCGACAACGCTCCAATAGGAGTGCAGGCAGGCTCGGCATCAGGAGCGTTCACGATAGGAGTTGTCACCGGTCCCATTCCTGAAAGCGTGTTGAAGGATGCCGGAGCTGACATCGTATATCTCTCTATGGAAGAGATGCGGGACAATCTACCTAAATTGATTGAATCATTTAATGTAATGGAATAATGGAACATCAAGATATAATATTTACCAATAGTGTAGGGGCTGAACTCGAAAGAATCCTGTCGGGTTTCGGCGGGAAAGTGTTTGTTATATGCGACGATAACACGAAAGAGAAAGTGGTGCCGTTGATTGCTGCCGAGTCTCCGAGTGTGTCACGGGCGCAAGTGATTTCTACGGCTCCCGGCGATGAAAATAAGAACATCCATTCATTGTCGAAAATATGGGAGGAGTTGCAGCAGGGCGGTGCCGACCGTCATTCTATTGTCGTCAATATTGGTGGCGGAGTCATCACTGACATGGGTGGATTTGCTGCCGCGACATTTAAGAGAGGGCTCAGATTCATCAATCTTCCCACTACATTGTTGTCGGCGGTGGATGCTGCAGTCGGCGGTAAAACAGGAGTTAATTTTAACCGATTCAAGAATGAGATAGGAGTGTTCAAAGAAGCCGATGCTGTGGTGATTTCGACCCGCTTTTTTGAGACGTTGCCGCTCGAAGAGGTTAAGTCAGGCTATGCTGAGATGCTTAAACACGGACTTCTCGAAAGTGCCGTATCATTAGACAGGTTACTTGATTATGAGTTGGACAAACTTGATGTCGTCCAACTTTTATCGTTGCTTGAAGAATCGGTGAACGTGAAGCGACGTGTCGTGGAGCAGGATCCATTTGAAAAGGGGATAAGAAAGGCTTTGAATCTCGGGCACACCGTTGGGCACGCATTTGAGAGTCTCGCGCTTGAAAGAAATGCGCCTGTTCCTCATGGATATGCAGTTGCATGGGGATGTGTCGTGGAACTTGTGCTAAGTCACATCGTCCTTGGATTTCCATCATCGGTGTTGCATCGTGTGGCGAGCTTTGTAAGGGATAATTACGGCGCGCCGGCTATAGATTGCCGCGATTATGATAAACTATTGGAATATATGCGTCATGATAAGAAAAATTCCGGTGGGAAGATTAATTTCACGCTTCTGTCAGCTCCGGGTGAAATAGAAATAAATCAATATCCTGAAAGTGACGACATCGTGGCTGCGATGGATATATTCCGAGATTTGATGGGCATATAAATTGAAATTCATATAACTTGGATTTATGGAGAGGCATTTATCAGGCGTGTTGCCGGTGAAGTGTATGCTGCTTGGGCTTGCGATCATTGCTATTGCGGCTTTTGAGTCGTATGGAGGAGAGTTCCGTATCGCACGTGGCGATAGGGTGAAGATAGAATGTGGTGCTGCTCCTGAGCCTGTGATTCGGTCGGCTATAGAGCTTTTCTGTCGTGATATGGGCAAGGTGCTTGACGCCGATTCGGAAATGGTGTCTTCCGGTGGGGACATAGTCGTAGGCTTGTCGGCTGATTTGCGATGCCGGTTTCACGAGGCTGTTTCAATGCTTGACTCCATTGATGGAAAATGGGAGGCGTTTGGAATCAAAGTCCTTGGCGACGGCACGCTTCTTGTTGCCGGCAGCGACAGTCATGGAGCTGCATACGGAGTGATGGAGTTGAGCCGCCGTATGGGTGTTTCGCCATGGGAATGGTGGGCTGATTCAGAGCCTGTCGCTCTCAAGGAGTTTAGTTTGTCCTCGGGTTATTGTGAATTTCAATCTCCCGATGTAGCATATCGAGGTATTTTTATTAATGACGAGGACTGGGGATTGATGCCATGGAGCGGCAACAATTATGAACCTGAATGTGGTCTTGGCAAAATAGGACCTAAGACTTGCTCCAGGATATTTGAGCTGATGCTCAGGTTGCGTGCCAATACTTTCTGGCCTGCGATGCATGAATGCACTATGCCATTTTTCCTGACAGATGGTAACCGGGAGGTGGCACGTAAATATGGCATTTATATCGGAGGTTCGCATTGTGAGCCTATGGCTTGTAATGCGGCTGGAGAATGGTCGCGAAGAGGAAAAGGGGAATATGACTATGTGAATAATGGCGCTGAAGTTTACCGGTTTTGGGAAGACAGAGTAAAGGAGGTTGCCGATCAGGAAATTTTCTATACCTTGGGGATGCGCGGCGTGCATGACGGAGCGATGAAAGGCGCTAAAAGCGTGAAGGACCGGAAAAAAGTCATAGAGCGTGTTTTCATCGATCAGCGTGATCTATTGAAGCGATATGTGAATGACGATGTGACGAAAGTGCCTCAGGTGTTTATCCCGTATAAGGAGGTGCTTGACATATATAATGCCGGACTGGAGGTGCCTGATGATGTCACGTTGATGTGGTGTGATGATAACTATGGCTATGTAAAGCATTTTCCAACTGAGTCGGAGCGTGTGCGTAAAGGCGGTAACGGCATCTATTATCATGTTTCCTATTGGGGCAGGCCTCATGATTATCTATGGCTTGGCACGTTCAGCCCATATCTTCTGTTTCATCAGATGCATAGTGCGTATAATCGTGGTATAGACAGGATATGGATTCTGAATGTTGGTGACATAAAGCCTGCGGAATATCAGATAGAGCTTTTCATGGATATGGCGTGGAATATTGATAAGGTTGCCGCCGATGGTGTTGAGAATCATTTGGAAGGGTTTCTGAAGCGTGAGTTTGGCGATGATGCCGGACGTGAATTGCTGCCCGCCATGAATGAGCATTACAGACTCGCTTTCATTAAAAAACCTGAATTTATGGCTAACACGCGTGTTGAAGAGAAGAACCGGGAGTATTACAGCACAATAAGGGGCAACAAGTGGAGTGTGGATTCATTGTTGAAACGACGTGATGAATATGTTGCCATCTCGAATAAGGTGGAAGCGATTTCAGAAGTTGTATCTACTGACAAGGCTGATTGTTATTTCCAACTTGTAAAATATCCTGTTCAAGCCGCAGCGCAGATGAATCTGAAATTTATCGATGCACAGTTGAGCAGTTATGATCTATCTCCGAAAAGCAGGAGTGACGAGGCGTATGACAGCATAGTCGCGCTTACCGCAATATATAACAATGGCATTCATAATGAAGGAAAGTGGAATGGCATAATGGATATGGCTCCACGAAAATTGCCAGTATTCGGGAAGGCATCTTGCGAGATGGCTGTTGATTCAGTGCCTGAAGCTGTCGTGCCTGAAGCGAGATTCAATGGCTCGGATGGCAAGGGGGATTTTGTGGCGTGTCATAATCTTGGTTATAACGGAGGGGCGGTCGATGTCGATAAGGATGTTGCTTTGGACTTTGATATTCCGGCGATAGGTGGCAGTGATTCGATCACCATAGATGTGAGGCTTTTGCCTACTCATCCTGTCGATGATGGAGGATTGAGTTTCACTTTGGCGATTGATGGTCAAGCTGTGGCTGAAAATGTAGACTATGCCACTCGTGGTCGCAGTGAGGAGTGGAAACTCAATGTGCTGGAAAATCAAGCAATACGCAAGTTCAGGGTTAAGAACGACGGGCGTCCTCATACATTGACATTCATACCATCAACGTCAGGGGTCACGCTCGACCGCATATTGATTTGGAATAGATGATTTAGCTTGAATTCAGGTGCTGAAATCCATTCTTTGCTGATTCCTTGATTGGGTCGATGCGAAAAAATGAGGTAAAAGTTGCTTAATTGGGCGAAAAACCTTAACTTTGCGGCGATTTTTGTACTAATAACACAAATATAAAGTGGGAAAGTTTTCAGCTTATAAGCTGCCGTTAAAATCACTACCCTCTGGAAGCCACGAGTTTGAATATGAACTTGGCAAGCAATTCTTTGAGGATATGGAGAGCGCGGACATACGTGATGCTCGCCTTAAAGTTATTGCTACAGTCAATGTGAAAGGTGATGTATTTGAACTCACATTGAAGGTGTCGGGCGAGATTACCTTGCTCTGTGACAGATGCCTTGATGAAATGCAGTGGCCTGTTGATACAGAGTACCATGTATTCGTGAAATATGGCGAAGACTACAATGATGACTCTGACAACCTGCTTGTGATACCGGAAAGCGACAACTTCTTGAACATCGCTTATATCCTGTATGATACGGTAGCGCTTACGGTGCCCATCAAGCATGTTCATCCGATGGGTAAATGTAATCGTGCGATGAGCACATTGCTGCGTAAGCACCGTTCACCGGCATCCAGCATAGAAGGTGAGGATGGCGAGATGGTTGAGGAACTGATGGAATCGATTGATGACATTGATCCGGTTGAAGATGCTCCTTCCGATCCCCGCTGGGATGAATTGAAAAAATTGAAGAATAAGGATAACGAACAATAAAAATATAACTAAACATAATAGAAAATGGCACATCCTAAACGTAGACAATCAAAGACTCGTACTGCAAAGCGTAGAACTCACGACAAGGCTCTTGAACCCACATTGGCAATTTGCTCACACTGCGGTTCATGGCATATTTACCACACTGTATGCCCCACTTGCGGATACTATCGTGGTAAAGTGGCTATCGAAAAGCCTGCAGCAGTCTAAACTGTTAAATTTCTCTCTTCTTCGATTACTTCATCGCCGGAGCCCGTCAAGAGTTCCGGCATGAAGATATTTTTTTACTTATAAACAATAAATCAGTCATATCATGCAATATCCGAGAATATCAGGTATAGCTTCGTATGCTCCCGAAGAGATTCTTGACAATGAGATGCTTTCGCAGATGGTTGACACCAATGATGAGTGGATTACCACCCGTGTGGGTATCAAAGAACGTCGTATATTAAAGAAAGAGGGCGCAGGTTCTTCCTATCTTGGAATAAAGGCGGTAAATAAACTGCTCGAATCAACCGGCACTTCACCCGAAGAGGTTGATCTGTTGATCTGCGCGACTTCCAATCCCGATTATCGTTTCCCCTCCACCGGCTCAATCATAGCTCATGAATGTAAGATGACCAATGCGTATGCTTACGATATTCAAGCTGCTTGTGCCGGTTTTTTGGTTGCATTGCAAGACGCCGCAGCCTACATTCGTGGTGGAATGTATAAGAAAATAATTGTTGTTGCCGCAGAAAAAATGTCGTCAATGACCAATTATGAAGACCGCACTACCTGTCCGTTGTTTGGCGACGGAGCCGGATGTATGCTTATCGAGCCTTCCGATGACAAGACCGGTATAATCGACGGTGTTTTCCACATCGATGGAACCGGATTGCCCCACTTGCTGATGAAAGCCGGTGGTTCAGTCCTTCCGGCATCGCATGAAACTGTTGACGCCCGCGAGCATTTCGTATACCAAGAGGGTCGTGCTGTCTACAAGCACGCTGTGACAGATATGCTCACATCATCATTGACAGTAATGGAACGTAATGGTCTGAGTGTTGAGGATGTTGACTGGCTGGTGCCTCATCAAGCCAATCTCCGCATCATCGAAGCGGTAGCCGAGCGTTCAGGAATAAGCCCTGAAAAGGTGCTTGTAAATATCGAGCATTATGGCAATACCTCAGCGGCATCTATACCGTTGTGTCTTGATGAGTATAAAGATAAACTGAAGAAAGGCGACAAGATAATACTTACCGCATTCGGCGCCGGTTTTACCTGGGGCGCTCTTTATATCATCTGGGATATATAATCTTTAAACTCTCTTCTCAATTATGGATATCCGTCAATTGATTATCCCTTTAACGATAGCCTCCTACGACGAGCTTGACGCTACAGAGCGTCGGCTCGTGGATGAGGCACGTGAAATGACATATAATTCCTATGCTCCTTACAGTCGTTTTTCTGTTGGTGCTGCGATTTTGCTTTCCAATGGAGAGATTGTGACCGGCGCCAATCAGGAGAATGCCGCTTATCCTTCGGGGACGTGTGCCGAGCGTTCTGCCGCATATTACGCCCATGCACGTTATCCTGATGCTCAATTCCGAGTCATAGCTATTGCCGCACGTGACACTTCGGGAGCATATACTGCCGCTCCGGTATCGCCATGCGGTGCTTGTCGTCAAGCATTATTGGAATATGAGACTCTTGCTGATGGTGATGTTAAGGTGATTCTTGCCGGTTCGGACAGCATATATGTGCTTCCGTCGGTAAAATCGCTTCTTCCATTGGCTTTTTCTGAATTTGAGTAAAAAAAGTGACGACTTCGATTAAACCTTTTTTAGTTAGATAGTCTAAAGGATTGTGAATACTTTCTAACAATCTATATACAGACTACCAAAATGAGTTTATTCCTCAGGAACCCCCTTTTTATCCTTCTATTGTCCCTTGTTGCGGTCGGCTCAGTGTCGGCGGCTAATGTCAAGGGAGTTGTTAAAGATGCATCCGGCGAACCGATGATTGAGGCAACCGTAAGGTTGCTTGCCGCCAAGGACAGTTCATTTGTAAAAGGTGCCACCACCAATGTGAGTGGAGGTTTTACTTTCAGTAATGTCAATCGCGGTAAATACATCATGTCAGTTTCATACATAGGGTATGAGACCGCTTATCGGAATTTTTCAATAGAGTCGGGCACAAAGACTCTTGACCCTGTCGTAATGAAAGAGTCGAGCGTTATGTTGAAAGAGGCTACAGTCACAGCTGTCAAGACTGAAATCACAGTAAAGGAGGACACTATAGAATATAATGCGGATTCCTATAAGACACAGCCTAATGCCGTGATGGAGGATCTGCTTAAGAAACTTCCCGGAGTGGAGGTAGATTCTGAAGGCGGTATCACCGCAGGCGGAAAAAAAGTGACTAAAATACTTGTGGATGGCAAAGAGTTCTTCTCGGATGACCCTAAAGTAGCATCACAGAACCTTCCTGTGAATATGATTGACAAGCTTCAGGTGGTTGACCGCAAAAGTGATCTCGCTCGTCTTACCGGAGTTGATGACGGAGAGGAAGAGACTGTGATCAATCTTACGGTTAAGCCCGGTATGAAAAACGGATATTTCGGAGTGGCTAATGCCGGATACGGAACAGATGATCATTATAAAGTTGACTTTAATGTGAACCGCTTCTGGAACAGCAATCAGATAACATTCTTAGGCAACTTTAACAACATCAATCAAAAAGGATTTACCGACAGTAACGGAAACCGTTTTAACCGTTTTGGCGGGGGACGTGGAATAACCACGACTCAGGCTTTCGGTATGAACTTCAATGTGGGAAAATCTGACGATACTTTCCGTGTGGGTGGTGACTTGATGTATTCTCACACTGATGAAAGCTCACGCACATCGCGTGAACGTCAATATCTGTTCACTGATTCTACTTCATTTTACAATAGCCAGAGCGGTTCCCGCGATAAAGGACATAATGTGCAGGGTAACTTCCGATTGAAATGGGAGATAGATTCATTCTCAACTCTTGAATTCCGTCCACGCTTCAGATTGAATTACAATAATTCGACAAGTGCCGATTCTTCAATGACATACGCCGGAGACGCCAATAGGTCGCAAGTTACCAAGAGTTTTAACTTGGCAGGTTCCGATGGCGATTCTTACGAAGTGTCAGGTGATATATGGTTTAATCACAATTTCCGTTCACGACCGGGACGTTCGTTCTCTGTTTCGGTGAATTATTCATTGAGTGATACCAGAGAGAAAGAGGATAGTTACAGCTATAATAAATTTTTCTTGTTGAATGATTCTATTGACGAGTATGATCAGTACACTGACAATCACACTTGGAATAATCAACTTGGTGCCCGCCTTACTTGGACCGAACCAATTGGTAATGTTCAAAACGGGAATTTCTTCACGGTGAGCTATCGTGCTAACTACCGATGGAATAATGCCGATAAGATGGTGTACGACCGTGAGATGGATGAACTTGTGGCTAATGACACTTTGAGCAACCGTTTCCGCAATGATTTCTTCAACCAACGTATTCAGGTAGGGTTTAAGAAAGTTAATAAGATGTATAATCTTGACCTCGGTGTTGGAGTTATGCCGGCTATGTCAAAGAGCCGGGATCTCATAATTGAAGAACGTAATATCCCTGAACGGTGGGTGTGGAACTTAGCTCCATATTTGCGTTATCGTTATAAGATGGGTAAGACAAGAAGTTTGAATATCGATTATCGCGGTAATACCAGTCAGCCGTCAATCAAGCAGTTGCAGCCGGTAGCCGATAAGAGCAACCCATTGCGAGTGGTAGTCGGTAACCCCAACCTTGATCCTTCGTTCACGCATAATCTACAGATTCGTTTCAATGACTTCAATGCTGATGCACAACGCTCTATCATGGCTATGGCACGTGCGACGATGACGCGCAACAGCATTGTTTCCAAGACTACTTTTGATAATGAGACCGGTGGGCAAATTTCTACCTACGAGAATGTGAACGGTAATTGGTCGGCTGATGTTTTCTCGATGATCTCTTTCCCGTTCCGTAATAAAGTATGGTCGTTCAATGGAAATATATCAGCAAGCTATGCACAGTCAATAGGATTTAACAATGGAGTACGTAATCGCAGCGGTTCTCTTAGTTTGCGTCCCCGAGTTTCTGTTTCATTCCGTCCAGATAATTTCGATTTCACGATCCGTCCTACCTATTCATGGCAGACAACGCACAATACAGTATCGAAAAATTCAAATAAGAATGTGCAGACATACGGTGGAATGTTTGATGCGTCGTGGTATGCTCCTTTCGGACTTGTGCTTAATTCATCGTTGCAGTTCTCTGCAACGCAGGGATATGCCGCGGGATATAATGAAAAAGAGTGGATGTGGAACGCTTCTATCGCTTATCAGTTCCTGAAGGGTAAGGCTGCGACATTCACAATCGCAGGATATGACTTACTCCAGCAGAGAAGGAACGTGTCACGAAGTATCACTGCAAACTATATCGATGACACAAGATATAATTCCCTCACGCGTTATTTCATGGCGACATTCTCTTACCGGTTCAATACATTTGGAAAAGGAAATCAGCCATCCGACCGTAATGAACGTCGTGGACCCGGCGGACCCGGCGGATTTGGAGGTCGACGCCGATAACTTTTTAAACATACAGAGGTTGAGAGTTTTTCTCAGCCTCTGTCTATTTTATGTGGTTTTGAAGTAATGGGAATTATGAGTAATTTTGCAGTATCATAAAGAGTGGAAAAGTGATATGGAAAAGTCTAATTGCGATAAGAAGACTGGTGTGGAGAATGAGAATCTGATTTCAACGGAGCGATTGTGGAATGCGGAATATTGCAAGGTCATGTTCTCTAATTTTCTGCTGTTTTTTGCATTTTATCTTCTTACTCCATTGCTACCCATTTATCTCGACCAGCAGTTTGCTGCCGATAAAGACACGATAGGAATTGTATTATCGGGTTATGTTATCGCAACATTTCTTGTGCGTCCGTTCAGCGGATTCTTCGTGGATAGTTTTAATCGGAAGAATGTGCTCATGATATGCTTTTTTACGTTTTTTATCTGTTTTGTGGGTTATATAGGCGCAGGTACACTGTTGATGTTTGCCATTGTGAGGACAATGCATGGCATTCCGTTTGGGGCGGCAACTGTGGCTAATTCCACCGTGGCTATAGATGTACTTCCGTCGTCTCGACGCAATGAGGGTATAGGATATTATGGTCTAAGCAATAATCTTGCTATGGCGTTGGCTCCGTCGGCGGGGATTTATATTTATAGTGTGACAGATAATTTCAGTCTTCTGTTTTGGCTTTCGCTCCTGCTTGCCATGGTCGGTTTCTTCTGTTCCACTTCGGTCAGGATTCCTGAACGCGAGATAAAGAAGTCAAAGCCGCGTCTTGATTTGGATCATTTTTTTCTTTCACGAGCATGGCTTATGGCGATAAATGTGTGTTTATTCGGATTGTGTTGGGGTATGCTCAGCAACTATGTAGCAATTTATGGTCAGAAAGAGTTGGGGATAACTGACGGTACAGGAGTCTTCTTCGCACTGCTCTCCCTCGGACTTGTGTTGTCGCGGTTGTCGGGGCATACCGCATTGCGTAATGGCAAGATAACGGAAAGCTGCGCATTGGGAGTATCGCTTTCGCTTGCAGGATATGTATTGTTTGCTTTATCGATAAATGAATGGACTTATTATGTGTCGGCTCTGCTTATCGGGCTTGGAAATGGAAGAATGTATCCGGCGTTTTTGAATATGTTCATTAAAGTGGCGCGTCATGATCAACGTGGCACTGCAAATTCTTCAATTCTCATTTCGTGGGATTTTGGAATGGGGATAGGAATTCTTGCCGGAGGTGTGATTGCAGAGTTTGTGGATTTTTCAGCCGCGTTTTGGGTTGCCGCGTTTATGCAGTTATCAGGAACGCTGCTGTTTCTTGCGTTCACGCGTTCTTTTTATTTGAAGCGCCGTCTTGGCGATTAGTCGATTTATTCTTTTGAAAATTTTCGGTATGCCGCCGCCATGCGTTTATGGTAGTTTCTTTTCTTGTAGGAGGGGCCGTTGTATATACGAGCAAATGAAGCCCAGTCTTTTTTCTTTAGATATTTCTCCAGCTTATTTGTGAGTATGAATTTTACAAATAGTTCAAGCTGCTCAGATTCGGACCTGGACATACGGTCGACAAAATCAGTGTGAGATTCAGCTCCGCATTTTTTCCAGTTGAATCCTCCTATTTGAAACATTCCCCAAAATGTGCCTTCTATGGCTGCGATTGAGTCAATAGTCATTGCTGATGTCAATCTTGCGTGTTGGGCTTCCTGATAGGAACCATACCTCTTTTTGTCGGGACGGGCGAATACCACCGGATGGGTTTTCTTAAATTTGTTTAGCTTGATTCCCCGGCGAGTGGCGGCTTTGGTAAACATGGTGAGGTCGAAATTGATGAGCGGCACTCTCGGTGCGTGAAATCCGTTGAGTTTGTGTCCTGCCTCAATAAGCACCACCGCTTTTATCGCTGCCACTTCCACGCCAAGTTCTTCGGCAGCACGCCGGTAGTCCTCTTCTGTGAGCCGTATTATCGTGGCGGTGTCGTGAGGATGCTCCTCTGTATTGATAGAATCAGGCACACTGATGAGAGAATCGCAAAGATTCTTTTCTTCCGGGGCATTTGCGTGAGCCATGACGCTGATTGCCGCCGTGCCGGCTATCAATAAGTGGCGGAGATCCATGGTAGTGAAAAAAGGGGACGTGCCAGGTAATGTTGTGCCATGGCACGTCCCGCTATGTTTTAATTGGGATTGTTGTTGACTGTTTTATTTCTTGAGGTCAGCGACTTTTTTTAGAATTAGCGTGAGCTGATTCCAGAATCGTTCTACTGCCGGGATGTGCATCTTTTCTGATGGAGAGTGTACACCGCGCAAAGTAGGTCCGAATGACACCATGTCGAGATGCGGATATTTGGTGAGGAACAGTCCACACTCAAGTCCTGCATGGATCGCTTTTATTGCCGGTTTCACTCCGTAAAGCTCCTCGTAGGCGTCGCTTGCTATTTTCATGATTGTAGAATTCATGTTGGGAGTCCATCCGGGGTAGCCGTCACCATGAGTCACATTTGCTCCTGCAAGCAAGAATAGAGCTTCGAGCTGACGAGCGATGTCGATTTTGCGTGATTCTACAGAGCTGCGCTGGCTTGTGGTGATGAGAATCTTTGAATCAGGCAGCATTTTTACCGATGCAAGGTTGGTTGATGTTTCTACGAGACCTTCAAGATCATGACTCATAGAAATCACTCCGTGAGGACACGCATATAGTGAGCGGATGAGGCGGGTTGCAGTGTCTTCGTCGATAGCGTATTGAGGTTTCTCGGCTGAGTCAAGAGTGATCTTCATGTTTGGATCTGTGTGGGCATATTCCTTCTCAACTGCAGCGACAAATTCGTTGAACGCCACAACCACACTTTCTTTATGAGCATTAGGCACACCGAAAAGGGCTTTTGCTGCACGAGGGATGGCGTTGCGGAGGTTTCCGCCGGAGATTTCGCTCAGTGAAATCTTTATGTCACGTGACAGATTGAACAAGAAGCGGGCGAGTAGCTTGTTGGAGTTGGCTCTTCCTTCGTGTATGTCACCTCCTGAGTGGCCTCCGCTGAGGTTGGCAAATTCGATGTGGAACCAGTGCTTGTCGGCAGGAGCCATCTCGCGTTTGTAGTCAAATGTCACCGTAGTGTCAATTCCGCCGGCACATCCGATGAAGATTTCACCATCGTCTTCTGAATCGAGGTTGAGAAGAATAGTGCCGTTCATCATGTTTTCTCCGAGATTGTTGGCTCCGGTCATTCCGGTCTCTTCGTCGACGGTGAACAATGCTTCGATAGGACCATGCACGAGGCTGTTGTCAGCCATCACGGCAAGTGAAGCCGCCATGCCTATGCCGTTGTCAGCGCCGAGGGTAGTTCCGTCGGCGTGAACCCATTCGCCGTCGATAATGGTGGTTATGGGGTTGTTGTCGAAATCAAACGGATGATTGGATTCGCACACCATGTCCATGTGGCCTTGCATGATGACAGTAGGAGCGTTTTCATGACCCGGAGTTGCCGGCTTGCTCATTACTACATTTCCTACGGCATCGGTCTTGACTGCGATATTATGTTTTGCTGCAAAATCAAGCAGATATTGGCGAATTTTTTCTTCTTTTTTGGATGGACGGGGAATTTTTGTGATTTCATCAAAAATAGTCCAAATCAACGAGGGTTGGAGATCTTTAATAGTCATACTCGGTAATTGTTTTATTGATAATATACTTGTTTAAAAGTCGTGCGAAACTGTATAAAATTGTTAAAATATTAACTTTTCGCACTCTAAGTTACAAAATAAAATTCAGATATTACCAAAATTGATTTAGCTTTCTTATATTTGCACTGAAAAATAGCATTGGTGCAGTGAAAATAGTGTTTTTGACCATAATATTACTGGCTGTCGCCGTTCTGATGATAGGGGTGAAAATCTTCTTTGTGAAGGGCGGAACATTCAAAATAGGTCACGCTCATGACATTGCTGATGTGCATAAAAATAAGAATAACTAAATTACTCATATCACATAAAACAATGAAGAAATTAGCACTTAGTGCCAAGGTAATGATGCTTATGATGGCTTTTGTTGCCGCTTCTTGCGCCAACAATGAAAAAGCATCTTCATCTGTAACAGTTGATGACACAACCGCCAAAGTAGCAGTAAACATCCGTTATATCGATGCTGACTCAATTGCAGCACACTACAATTTAGCGAAAGATTTTAATGAAGCTCAATTACGCTCCATAAGCAAGATTGACAACGCTCAGCGTTCACGTGGAGCAGAACTTCAGAAACTTGCCAACTCTATACAGCAGAAAATGAATAACAACGGTTATCTTTCTCAGGCAAGCTATGAAGAGGATATGAAGAATCTCAACAAAAAGCAGTCAGATGCGGAAAACTACATAGCGAGCTTGCAGCGTGAGGCTCAGCAGGAGATGGTGCAGCAGCAGATGCAGCTTACCGATTCTATCGAATCGTTTATTAAAGAATATAATGCGACAAAGAAGTATGACGCTATTCTTTACAAGGCTGCCGGTGTTTATTTCAATCCTGATTTGGATATAACCGACGAGGTTATCAAAGGACTCAATGCCCGTTATAACAAGGTTGAAAAATAGGTTAAATAAATAGATTAATTGTAAGAAATTTTATTTCAAGACAAATTAAGAGAGGCAAAATCCTATCTGAGATTTTGCCTCTCTTAATTTTTTCCCTACCCGGAACTCCGGCTTGTTATATGTCAGAATGACGGGGGAATCGATTGTAGTTTTCCTTGGATTGTACGTGCTATGCGGTAATGTCCGTTGGCATTAGGGTGCAAGCGATCGGTGGGTGAGTCATGGAAGTATTGTCCATGATTTTCTTCAAGAGGATATAAGCCGCTCTCGGAATAGAGGTCGATCAAAGGCACTGCCCATACTGATGCCGCTTGGCGCAACGCATCGATGTATGAGTCAACATACAGCCCCCATGCATTAGCGTAATTTTCATCGGGCTGCACATTTTTAGCACTGAATTTTGCATATCCACGGTGGATTGGAGTCATTATTATGATTTGCTTCGTGGGATAATTGTGCTTCAGATAGGACATGACCCGGTTTATGTTGCCGCAGAATGTGGTGTCATTCATCGATAGTGCGCGGTGTTTTCTGACCTGGATTGATCCGTTGACATTTACGGAATCAAGTTTTTCTGTGAAAAAGCTGCCTATGGGCTTGCTGTGGTTGTAGTCGTTGGTCCCTGCCCATATTATTATTGCGTCAATTTCGTCGCCACGGTCTTTGCTCATTTCTTCTGCCTTTTTGTATATTCCATCCCATTGATAGCCGCTACGTGCATATACATGAGGATTTATCCCTATAAGTTTTGACAGATAGCTCCAGTAGTGGGCATCGGTCGATTTATTATTGGGATCAGTCATTGAGTCGCCAAGGAATGCGACATTTTTACCGCTCCAAGGCGAATTTTTGGTTATGTCTGATGCCGGAATTTCAACCGCAGGCGCGTGGTTGTGCCCCTCGTGTCCTTTTTGAGCGTAGATGGCTGAGGTGGGCAATGCCAACAACGCTGACACTAAAATGGTGGATAATCTCATTGGTCTTAGTAAAGTTATTAGTTGTCTGATTCTTTTGATTCTAAATATATTTTGCAGGTTTCTGCAAGTTCTTCATACCATTCTTCACCGAATCTTTGCGTGAGCGGACCTTTCAAAAATTGATACAGGCGTATGCCTTCCTTCTTACCAAGCAGTTCAGCGCAACGGCATATTTTCCATCGATGGTAATTTACAGCTGTAAATGACGGGTATTCAGTGATGCGTGCCGGATAAAGATAGCATGATATCGGCTTGCGGAAATCTTTTATTTTACCTTCATTATAGGCTTTTTCGATGGCACATTGGCACACGCCTCCCGGAGCATAGCAGGTAAACACGCAATTGCGTCCGTCGACGATTGTTGTCACAAGATCTCCCTCCTCATCAATGTATCCAACACCGTTTTCGTCAATCTCACGTTGTGCGGCAGGGGATAAGTCTTCATATATGACGGGAAGAATCTCTTTCAGCTTCTCATATTCTTCTTTGGTGATTGGTGCTCCTGCGTCACCTTCGATGCAGCATTCTCCAAGACACTTTGAAATGTCGCAACAAAAAAATTGCTCTACAATGTCGAGCGAAACAAGGGTATCTTTAATCTGTAACATAAGCTCTTCTTCTGACGTGATCTGATTGTCACACATAAATTAAGTGGTTAATTATTGGTGAGTATTGAGTATCCGAGCAAGCGGTCATATCGCGTGCCGGGAGTGCGGTAATATACTCCTATGCCGTATTCATTGACAGTGTTATGGAAATTTCCCTCAATGGGGGCTGTTTCACCTTTTAAACTTCCTGATGGAACCGCAAGATACTGGTAGTTGTAGCTCCCTTGCTTCAGGAGCATGGAAGCCTTGTATTTTCCGTCGGAAATATCATAATGCATCATGCTTTCCGGATTGAAACGTCCATGGGTCAGATCTCCTTCAATGAATATGTCATAGCCGGGTATCGGGTCACTCTCAAGGGCGAAATGAACCATGACGTAGTCGCCTCCATTGTCGGTGTCCATCGGTTTGAATCGTCCGTGTTGAGTCATATCGTAAAGATATGGTAGATCTTTGCGTGGATAGTCGTCGTATAGTTTTTGATGATAATAGGGATATTCATAGGCTATAGCTTCCACATTCATGCCCGGATAGGTGGTGGAGGTGGTTTCAAAACGTCGATACTCATTTCCTGCAGGATAAATGAGCGGGCGTAGATGCTCATAATATGCAATATCGCCTGAGACCCTCTGCGGAGCTGATAGAACGAGCATATTGTCTTTACGGCTGTTTTGCGACACGATGACTTTTAAATCGGTGTATATGTTGCGTATGTCGGCATCTTTTGTGTCGATGGCAAAGTTCAGTTGCTGGTGTTTGCCGAGATAATCTATGTCGGTTCGCGGAGTGACTTCTCCGGATATTCTGGCAAGATTTTCGCTCACAGAGAATCGTGCTTGTAAAATGATTTCGTCTGGATTATTCTCTTGGAATACTCTGAGAAGATAATTTCCAGAAACGGTGAATCTTACTTGCTCGTTCGGAATGGTGATGGCATAGTGAATGTAATTTATTGTGGTTGCTTGTGAATAGCTGTATTCTTCCACATCGCCGATATTGAATCCGTCAAGGAACTCGCTTTCGACCAATCCTGATGGTTGCCACAGGGCGTTGCAATGCACGAGTGAATATCTTAGATAGCTTCGTTCATCAGAAAGTTCATCAAAGCTGATTGTCACACGGTCATTGCCATATAGGGAAATAACCGGGGGCGACATCTCGTTGCCTTCGACAATTGTATGCAGACTTTTGAAGCGAGGATTGAACACGCCATCGAGGGTGTCCTCGGCAAGCATTGCCAAAGAGAGCATACTAAATAATATGAAAGAGATGCCCCGGTTCACTTACTCTTCGTTTAGGCGGTTATGCAGGATTTCAATTGCATCTTCAATATAGGCAATGCATGGTTTTCTTGATTCAGCTCCCTTAAGTTCACCGCAAATTACGGAGCCGTTTTTTTCTTCAAATTGCTGGCTGCACTCGCGTATTGTTTTATATAAACTTGCTTTGTCGGCGGGGTTCTTGTAGCGTGTAACGCCAAGAATGGATGCGAGGGTTGACACTGCTCCGCATATTTGCCGCTGTCCGCCTACACCCCCACCGAGTCCGCATGAAAGAGCGAGAGCTGTATTTTCGTCGAGATTATGAATGTCGCTGAATGCCATGAACATACATTGGGCACAATTGTACCCGTTGCCTTTATATTGCTTCGCTTTTAGCAGCCGTTGCTGCAATGATATGTCGGTTTTGCCCATTATTTCCAGTCTATAGGTGATTTGCCATGATTTACAAGATACTCGTTTGTCTTGCTAAACGGTTTTGATCCGAAAAAACCACGATATGCCGACAGGGGAGACGGATGCGGCGATGTGATTACCAAATGCTTGTTCCTGTCTATGAAAGCCCCCTTTTTGATTGCGTATGATCCCCATAGGATGAATACTATGTTTTCGCGGTCTCTGTTAAGCCTCATGATTGCTTCGTCGGTGAACCGCTCCCAGCCGCGTCCCTGATGGGAAGCCGCACGATGAGCCTCGACCGTAAGTGTCGAATTCAATAGCAGCACACCTTGGCGTGCCCATCTCGTCAGATCGCCGTCAACAGGAGCTTCAGGCAATCTGAGATCGTCCTGAATTTCTTTGAAAATATTTATCAATGAGGGTGGATTAGGGATTCCGGCTCCTACCGAAAAGCAAAGTCCATTAGCTTGTCCGGGACCATGATAAGGGTCCTGCCCGAGAATCACGACTTTAACTTCATCGAAAGGACACGCGTCAAATGCGGCGAATATTTTTCCGGCCGGGGGATAGATCGCACAGCGGTTCGATGCGTACTCTGAGCGAACAAAATCAGTCAGTTCTGCAAAATACGGTTTATCCCATTCTTCATGTAACGCTTTTTTCCAAGAGGGTTCTATTCTTACTTCCATTTACTGAAAAATAAATCAGGGGTCATCATTGTTTGATTTGCAAAACTACAAAAACTTTTGTACTTTTGCAGCACCATAATAGGAAAATGTGCCCGTAGTTCAATGGATAGAATATCGGATTCCGGTTCCGACGATTAGGGTTCGACTCCCTACGGGCATACTTGGCGGCTGCAAGCCGCCTTTGTTTTATCCCCTTGGCTGTTAGATGGTTGCGATGTAAATGGCTGTCAGTGAGTGACATCGTGGGAGTCGAAACGCGGAATCAAAACGGCTTGAATTTCCGGCACGTTTCGCAAAATTCCACTTAATTCCGTAAATTTGTGTACAGTTTTTGGTACAGTTTTTTGTGTACCGGAATTGTTCCGGACTTAAGCTTATAGTTTTTGGTTCAGTCATGTTAATGTCTATTTGATTTTGATAACAAACATTTTCCTGAGGTTGGATGTTGTAATTGTCACTATTAATTGATATTAACCCCCATTATGATTGTATGGACAAGAAAAGACTGACCGCTGAAAACGGGCGCCCGATCGCCGACAACCAGAATGTACAGACCGCAGGTCTACGTGGACCAATGACTGTTCAGGATCCATGGTATCTTGAAAAAATCGCTCATTTCGATCGTGAAGTGATTCCGGAACGAAGAATGCACGCCAAAGGTTCGGGTGCGTTTGGACGATTTACTGTCACTCATGATATTACAGAATTTACTCGTGCATCCATCTTCTCAGAAGTTGGCAAGCAGACCCCATGCTTAGTACGTTTCTCCACAGTCGCCGGAGAGCGAGGTGCCGCTGATGCAGAGCGTGATATAAGAGGCTTTGCCATGAAGTTTTATACTGATGAAGGCAATTGGGATCTTGTGGGAAATAACACTCCGGTGTTCTTTTTGCGGGATCCGTTGAAATTTCCTGATCTCAACCATGCCATTAAGCGCGATCCGCGGACCGGAATGCGTAATCCGACGGCAAATTGGGATTTCTGGACGCTTCTTCCTGAGGCTCTCCATCAGGTGACAATAACTATGTCACCACGAGGCATACCGGCTTCGTTTCGAAATATGCATGGATTTGGAAGTCACACTTACAGTTTTATAAACAAGGATAATAAACGCACGTGGGTGAAATTTCATTTCATTACGATGCAAGGCATCAAGAATCTGACGGATAAAGAGGCAGAAGCTATTATTGCCAAGGATCGAGAATCGCATCAACGCGACCTTTTTGAGGCTATTGAGCGTGGCGATTTCCCAAAATGGAAGCTCCAAGTGCAGTTGATGACTGAGGATGAGGCAAGGAAATACCATATAAATCCGTTTGACTTGACAAAAGTGTGGTATCACAAGGATTTCCCTTTGCGAGATGTGGGAATGCTTGAGCTAAATCGTAATCCTGAGAACTTTTTTGCCGAGATTGAGCAGGCGGCATTCAATCCCACCAACATAGTGGACGGTATAGGTTTTTCGCCCGACAAGATGCTTCAAGGACGTTTGTTCTCGTATGGCGACGCTCAGCGTTACCGTCTTGGCGTGAACCACAATTTGATTCCTGTAAATCGCCCGAAATGTCCGTTCCATTCTTATCATCGTGACGGGCAAATGCGCACGGATGATAATTACGGCGCCACTATAGCATACGAGCCTAACAGCTATGGCGAATGGTGTGACACTCCGTCACGGAAAGAACCTCCGATGCAATTGCACGGCGATATGTATAATTACGATGAGCGGGAGTATGACGACGATTACTACACTCAGCCGGGTAAATTGTGGCGGTTGATGAGCGCTGATGATAAAAAAGCTACGTGTGACAATACGGCAGCACAGATGAAAGGGATTCCGCTTTTCATTAAACAACGCCACGTGAGAGCTTGCCATAATGCCGATAAAGAGTATGGAGAGATGCTTGCGGTATCTTTAGGTATTGATCTAGCGGAAGCTCTTGTAGCCGAAGATCCTGCACATCCTTCTTGGGATAAGCGTGAGATGAAATAATATTATCAAGTGCTTGCAAGCAGTAAACTGTTTGGCTCTTAATGTAAATCGTTATTCATGCAGATATGTATTACTTCTGCATGAATAACGATTTGTGGTATATGCTCTATATCTCAGATTTTGTCGAGGGCTTGCGATAAATCGGCAAGTATGTCCTCAATATGTTCTGTACCTATGCTGAGACGCACTGTGGACGGAGTGATATGTTGAGCTTTCAGCTCTTCAGGTGTTAATTGGGAATGAGTGGTGGTATAGGGGTGTATTACTAAACTTTTTACATCGGCGACATTGGCAAGCAATGAAAAAATCTCAAGAGAGTCGATGAATTTCCATGTGTCTTCTTGTGTGCCTTTCAATTGGATGGTGAATATGCTTGTGGCTCCATTCGGGAATAATTTGCAATATAAGTCATGGTCGGGATGGTCGGGAAGCGAGGGATGGTTCACTTTTGCTACCTTGGGATGTTCCGATAGAAACTTCACTACTTTAATGGCATTTTCAATGTGTCTTTCCACTCGTAGCGACAAGGTTTCTACTCCTTGGAGGAGTAGGAATGCGTTGAATGGAGAGATTGTGGCACCGGTATCACGAAGAAGCACTGCACGGATCCGAGTCACAAATGCCGCCGCTCCTGCGACATCGGCAAATATAGCCCCATGATAGCTTGGGTCGGGTTTTGCTATAGTGGGAAATTTGTCGGCATTGGCTTTCCAGTCAAATGTTCCGCCATCGACAATCACACCTCCGAGGCTTGTTCCGTGTCCGCCTAAAAATTTTGTGGCGGAATGTACCACAATGTCGGCTCCATGTTCGATAGGGCGAATCAGATAGGGTGTGCCGAATGTGTTGTCAACAATAAGAGGCAGATTGTTGCGGTGTGCTATATCGGCGATGCGGTCTATGTCGGTGACATCGGAATTGGGGTTTCCGAAGGTTTCAACAAATATAGCTTTTGTATTAGGTTTTATAGCTTTTTCTACTGCATCGAAATCATGGATGTTTACAAACGAGGAGGAGATTCCGCGAGGCTCAAATGTGTGTGCTATGAGATTGTAAGATCCGCCATAAAGATTGTCGGCGGCTACGATGTGGTCTCCGTTTCGTAGTATGTTCTCAAGTGCATAGCTTATTGCTGCGGCTCCGCTTGCTACCGCGAGAGCGGCAACGCCACCTTCCAGCGCGGCAACTCTGTCCTCAAGCACTCCTTGAGTGGAATTGGTCAATCGTCCATATATGTTTCCTGCGTCACGTAGTCCGAAGCGGTCGGCAGCGTGCTGTGAGTTTCTGAACACGTAGGACGTAGTTTGATATATTGGCACTGCTCTGGCGTCGGTAGCGCTGTCGGGATTCTCTTGACCTACATGAAGTTGCAATGTTTCAAAATGGAGTTTTTTCTTTGCCATGATTGTATCTGTTTTTTGAATTATTAATCAAATTGTTTATGTGGCAAAATTACAAGCTGTAAAATATTATTCCAATCTAAAATTAAATTTTGGATAAAATAGCTATATTTGCCGTGTGTATCGGAATATATGTTTTGGAAATTGTCCCGGATGGGATAATTTGAGGAATATTATTCAAAAAATCTATAGAGAATGGGACAGGAACTGGATAATATTGATTTGAGAATCCTTGAACAGCTTCAAGAAAATTCTAATCTTACAAACAAGGAGCTTGCGTCGGCGATACATTTGTCATCGACGCCTACTTTTGAGCGTGTCAAACGTCTTGAACGCGATGGTTATATAAAGAAATATGCGGCAGTGCTTGATGCGGAGAAGCTTAATTGCGGGTTTGTTGCGTTCTGTTTTCTGAAGATGAAGCAGCACACTCATGATAATGCGATGAGGATAATGAACGCAATGCAGTTGATACCGGAGATAGGGGAGTGTTATAATATCTCGGGCGATTATGATTTTTTGTTGAAAATATATGCGAAGGATATGAAATCTTATCAGAAGTTTATCCTTCGCATTTTAGGAGATCTTGACTGCATCGGGTCTTTAAGCAGCTCGTTTGTGCTTGGCGAGGTTAAAAGCACTCACGCGATACCATTATATACCGATCGGTTGTGAATGTTTTGTCGAATGTTTTTTTAGTTTCCGGTCAGTCCGATTATGCTGTCGATTTTTTGCAGCTCGGCATCCGAAAACTCTATATTGTCAATAGCCTTGAGGCTGTCGGTTAGCTGAGCGGCGGAACTTGCTCCGGCTATGACTGATGTCACATGCTTCTTGGCGAGCAGCCATGACAGCGACATTTGGGCAAGTGATTGATTTCTATCATTAGCCATTTTATTCAGCTCTTTTATTTTGTTGAGCAGCTCAGGAGTTATATCTTCTCTATGGAGGAATACTCCGCTTTTTATTGCACGGGAATCCTCAGGGATGCCATTCATGTATCTGTTGGTAAGCAATCCTTGTGCTAATGGTGAGAAAGCGATAAATCCAAGTTTTTCTTTGTCAAGAAATTCAATGTGCTGTTCCTCCGGTTTTCTGGAGAGCATATTATAACGATCTTGATATATGAGACATCTCACATGCTGTTCTTTCATTAGCCGACAAGCCTCGGCTGCTATGTGCGCGGGGTACTTGGACAAGCCGATATATAGGGCTTTGCCTTGTTTTACAATGTCAATCAGGGCTTGAACAGTTTCTTCAAGTGGAGTCTCCGGACAATATCGATGACTGTAAAATATGTCAAAATATTCCAGTCCCGTTCGTTTTAGGCTTTGGTTTATGCTTGCGATCATATACTTTCTGGAACCGCCGTCGCCATAAGGTCCATCCCACATTAAGTGTCCGGCTTTGGAGGAAACTATTATTTCATCGCGGTGGGTGTGGAGCCCGTCGGCGAGCATTCTTCCGAAGTTGGTCTCTGCGCTGCCGGGAAGTGGTCCATAGTTGTTGGCGAGGTCAAAGTGCGTTACTCCGTTGTCAAACGCAGTCCACACCGTATCCTTCATTGTGGAATACTTATCGCAGTCCCCAAAATTATGCCACATGCCGAGCGATATCAAAGGTAATTGAAGTCCGCTGTTTCCACAGAATCTGTATTTCATAATTCGATTGTTTTTGGTTGAATCTTTTTTTGACAAAAATATGAATAAAAGATAATTCGGGCAAAGGATTAATGAAATAAAAGACATATATTTGTGGCATTGTTTGTATAAGTCGATTATTAATTAACTTCTATATTATATATGAATGTTTTGTTGAATGTCATCTGGTTCGTGTTTGGCGGAGTGATGATTGCCATTGAGTATGCGATTTCAAGTGTCCTGATGATGATAACAATAGTGGGAATCCCATTTGGTTTGCAGACACTGAAACTTGCGGTTGTGGCGTTGTGGCCGTTTGGTTCCAATGTCGTTTCTACCGGTTGGCCGTCGGGCTGTCTTGCCGGTGTGATGAATGTGATATGGTGGTTTCTTGGCGGTTTTGCGATTGCGTTGACACATCTGGCATGGGGTCTTGTGTTCTGCATTACGATAGTGGGCATTCCTTTCGGAGTTCAGCATTTCAAACTCATGCGGTTGGCGCTTTTTCCTTTTGGCAAAGCAATAGATTAAAAATCCGGCTTATATGAAAACTGCGATAAAGCTGTTTTTATGGGTTATTGCCGGAGCTTTGATTGGATTTGTGTTTTCGGCTATAATGGTGGTGACATTCACCGATGTTTCATTATCGGAGTTCTCTGCCAATATTGTTTCTGCCGATTTCGGTAAGTCGTGTGTTGCGGCGGTGGTTGGTGCCGGAGCATTTATTTTATCGTTATTGATACTTGTTCCGGCTCATGAAGCGGGACATCTTGTGTGTGGACTGTTGTCAGGATATAAGTTCGTGTCATTCCGCATTTTCAATTTCACTTTCATAAAAATCGGAGAGAAACTTTGTGTGAAGCGTTTTTCTGTAGCCGGAACAGGAGGGCAGTGTCTTCTTAATCCTCCTGATCGGTCTATTGAGGAGATTCCGACCGGATGGTATAATGCCGGTGGTGTGTTGGCTAATCTTATTATGCTTGCAGCGGTGTTGCCGCTGTTGTGGATGGATCTTCATCCATTGCTTTTTGAGTCATTGCTTATATTTTGTATTGTAGATCTTCTGTTGATACTGACGAATGGGATTCCGATGAAACTTGGAGGTATCGGGAATGATGCCTATAATATGATATATTTAAATAAAAATTATCAGAGCAAGCGTGCTGTGATGATCCAACTTCGCTCCAATGCATTGATTCAAGAAGGTGTGCGTCCAAAGGATATGCCTGCTGAATGGTTTGAATGTGATGGAGTTGTTGATTATGGAAATCCGCTTGAGGTATCGGTTCCGATTATGTATGCATCCCGTCTTGTGGATGAGATGAGATTTGAGGACGCTTATTTAAAATTTGAGGAACTTTATCGCCACAAGGATGATATAATCCGGCTTTATGTGAATGAAATTGCCTGTGAGCTGGCTTTTTGTGCTCTGATTACCGGACGGAAAGAGCGTGCGCAGGAATTGCTTGACAAAAAATTGAGAAAATACATAGATACATATAGCAAGGTTATGTCTTCAAAGCAAAGAATATTGTGTGCCATTTCGCTTTATGTTAATGGAAATGAAGGTAAGGCTAAGTCCATATACAATGCTCTTGATGCCGGTAAAGAAAATTATCTTTTGCAGGGAGAGGTAAAAAGCGATTTAGTGATAATGCGTGCCATGCTCGGCTTGTAGAATCGATTGAACCGTTTTTTGATAAGAAAAAGAAGAAAAAATGTGCTTTGGCGAAAAAAAAGAGCGAAATATTTTGCAGTATCGGAAAAAAGCTCTACCTTTGCACCATCAAAACAGACGGTGAGATTAGCTCAGTTGGTTAGAGCGTCGGATTGTGGTTCCGAAGGTCGTGGGTTCGACCCCCACACCTCACCCTTGAAGAGAGAAACTGTAAAGTTTCTCTCTTTTTTTGTAAATGACGTTCATACTATTCTTTGCCTATCTATATATTCTCGCTATATTTGCATGAATTTCTGATTTATGTCAAGCAGTGAATGGCATTTATCACAAAAAAAGATTAAGAATGATAGAGCAAAAAGAGATTTCATTGCGCCCGTTTCCGCGAGGCATACATCTTGTTACCGGCGATATAATGCGGCAGCTTCCTCAGTTGCCTGAAAAAGGAGTGTTGAATTTGTTGATAAAGCATACATCGGCAGCTTTGGCGCTTAATGAAAATGCTGACCCCGACGTAAGGCATGATTTGAATGTTATATTTGACAAACTGGTGCCTGAAAACGCTCCTTATTATTTTCACGTTGATGAGGGATCCGATGATATGCCTTCTCACGCGAAATCGGTGATTGTCGGTTCGTCGCTCACGTTGCCCATTACTGGCGGACGCTTGAATTTGGGTATGTGGCAAGGAATATATTTGTGTGAATTTCGTGACTATGGTGGGGCGAGGCACATAGTTGCAACGATTATAGGATAAAATTGAATATGGCTTTTGTTGAAGATCTAAAATATGACGCCCGGTCGTTGAAGCTGATCGAGGCATTGGAAAGTAAAATATTGGTTCTGGATGGTGCGATGGGCACGGAAATCCAGAAGTATGGTTTTGAGGAGGCTGATTTTCGTGGCGAGGAGTTTGCCGATTGGAATTGCCGCCTGAAAGGGTGCAACGATGTGTTGGCTATAACTCAGCCTGAAGCGATAGAAAGGATCCACACGTCCTATCTCGATGCCGGAGCCATGATTATTGAGACCGATTCATTTAACAGCAATAAGTTGTCGCTTGCCGATTACGGTCTTTCGGAAAATGTAAGGGAAATTAATCTTGCTGCGGCTAAAGTGGCTCGTAAAGCTGCTGATTCATATATGGCATCTCATCCGGGGGAGCTGCGTTGGGTTGCCGGAAGTGTGGGACCTACAAGCAAATCTCTGTCGATGTCGCAAGGTGTAGATGAAACTGGGGCTGTGAATTGGGATATGCTTGTTGATGCTTATATGCCTCAGTTCGAGGCTTTGATAGAGGGTGGAGTCGATATTTTCCAAATAGAGACTATTTTCGACGCTCTGAATGCCAAAGCAGCGGTGTGGTGCGCACGTCGTGCTATGGAAAAGTATGGTAAAAGAGTCCCCATAATTCTATCTCTTACTTTGACAGAGTCGGGTAGAACTCTTTCCGGGCAAACTCTCGACGCTGCTATTGCCACTCTTTCTCATGCCGAACCTATTGTCGTGGGGCTTAACTGTAGCTTTGGAGCTGACGGAATGATGAAATATGTGGAAGCTCTTCAACAGTATCCGTTTGCCGTGGTGGTTTATCCTAATGCCGGCTTGCCTAATGCAATGGGGCAATATGATGAAACGTCTGAAAAGATGGTCGGCAAGGTTAAGGAGATGTTTCATAAAGGCTATGTGAATATAATCGGAGGCTGTTGTGGAACAACTCCTGAGCACATAAGGCTCATAGCTGAGGAAGCGTCAAAGCATCATCCGCGTCCTATTCCTGTTGCGGAATATCACATGGTGCTTGCCGGACTGGAATCGCTCGATGTCGATGGAACCGATGAGTTCATTCAGGTGGGTGAGAGATGTAATGTTGCTGGTAGTCGAAAATTTCTTCGATTGATAAAAGAGAAATCAATTGATGAGGCTATAAGTGTGGCTGCATCGCAGGTGGCTGCCGGGGCTAAAATCGTGGATGTGAATCTGGATGATTCCATGCTCGATGCCGTCGCTGAGATGTCGGCTTTTTTGTCACGTATAGGGGTGGAGCCTGAAGTGGCGAGAGTTCCGGTCATGATAGATTCTTCTGATTGGAATGTGATTGTGGAGGGGCTTAAAAGAATTCAGGGGCGTCCTGTGGTAAACTCCATAAGCCTGAAAGAGGGGGAGGAAAAATTCCTTGACAAAGCCCGTCACATTAAGGAGATGGGAGCTGCGGTGATAGTTATGGCATTTGATGAAAATGGTCAGGCTGATACTTTTGAACGTCGCATTGAGGTGTGTCGCCGTGCTTATGATCTTTTGGTGGATAAGGTTGGGTTCAAGGGATGTGACATCGTGTTTGATCCCAATGTGCTTGCCGTTGCCACCGGTATCGAATCGCATTCTGATTATGCCGTTGACTTCATCCGTTCCGTCAAATGGATTAAAAGCCATCTTCCTGGGGCTAAAGTTAGTGGTGGAGTGAGCAATCTGTCATTCTCTTTTCGTGGAAATAATCAGGTGCGTGAGGCTATGCACTCACTTTTCCTGCGTCACGCTCGATTAGAGGGTATGGATATGGCTATCGTGAATGTCTCGACATCTGTTGATCCTGATGGAATATCACCTGAATTAGCTAAAGCTATTGACGATGTGCTTCTTAACCGTGACGTTAATGCTACCGACCGACTTGTGGATATTGCCGAAAAGATTAAGGCGGAATCCACAGGCACGCCTGTGCAGAAAGAAAAAGAGCATTCTGAAGCTCCGTCTTCGCCGAGACAGCGCATAGTTAATATGCTTGTCAGTGGATCTGTGGCTCAATTGGAGCAAGCTCTTGAAGAGGCAATGAAAGAATGTGGCTCTGCGCTCGCAGTTGTCGATGGCCCATTGATGGAGGGCATGAACCGTGTGGGTGAATTGTTTGGTTCCGGTAAAATGTTTTTACCTCAGGTGGTCAAAAGTGCCCGAACCATGAAGCAGGCAGTTAATTGGCTCACTCCTTATATAGAGGAGGAAAAACATAATCAACCGTCATCTTCTTCGGGAAAAATGGTAATAGCAACAGTGAAAGGTGACGTGCATGACATCGGTAAAAATATCGTAAGCGTCATCATGAACTGCAATGGTTTCGATGTGGTCGATATGGGAGTGATGGTGCCGGGGGAGGAGATTGTGAACCGTGCCGTTGAGGAGAATGCCGATTTTATCGGATTAAGCGGGCTTATCACTCCATCGCTCGAAGAAATGTGCAATGTGGCAAAACTCATGGAAAGTAAACGGATGAGAATCCCGTTGCTCATAGGCGGTGCTACGACATCTGCATTGCACACGGCTGTTAAGATAGCACCTTGCTACGGAGGCCCTGTAGTGTACACTCGCGATGCGGCAATGATGCCATCGGTTGCTCAACGTCTTGTCAACCCGTCCTCACGGGATAAGGCTGTGAGAGATAATGAGGCTGAGCAGAATCGATTGCGACATGAATATGCATCGGCTTCGTTGATTTCGATAGAAACGGCTCGTAAAAATGCGCCGGAATACTCTCATTCTCAGTTCACGCCGGCTCAACCCGGTGTTCATACTTTTGATATAAGCATATCAGAGGCGAAAGATATGATCAACTGGCGTGCGTTTCTTGCTGCATGGAAATTGGATGCGTCGTTTGCTGAGATAATGGATATCAAAGGGTGTGACCATTGCAAGGCTCAATGGCTTGCAAGTCTGCAGGCTGATAAAGTAAAGAAGGGTGCGGAGGCTATGCAGCTGCTTAAGGAGGCGGTAAGGGCAATTGACGATCTTGAAAGCCGCAACTGCAAGATAAAGGCGAGAGTGGCATTGCTGCCGGCGCATAGTGATGGTGATGATATTGTCGTCACAGGAGAAATGGGCGAATTGGCTTTGCCTATGCTCAGACGGCAGCTTTCAGGTGAAACATCTGTCTCTCTTGCCGATTTTGTGGCACCATGCGATGATTGGATCGGGCTTTTTGCGGTCACTTCTGGCAAAAAAATTGAAGATATAATCTCCGGATTCAAATCGGAAGGAGATGATTATAAGGCGATACTGTATCAAACTGTAGCCGACCGACTTGTGGAGGCTGCCACGGAATTAATGCATCTGCAAGTGCGCCGTTCTCTTTGGGGATATGCCGGAAATGAAGAAGATAATCTTCGTAATTTGCTCCGTCAATATTATCAAGGCATCCGACCTGCCGTTGGCTATCCGTCTATGCCCGATCAATCGCTTATATTTGAGTTAGACAAGGTGCTTGATTATGCATCGGTCGGAATCACATTGACCGAACATGGAGCGATGGCTCCCGCCGCGTCTACTACCGGATTGATAATATCGCATCCTGACAGCCGATATTTCATGCTTGGCGAGATTGGTGAAGATCAATTGGAAGATTATGCTCGCCGTCGTGGTATGATGGTCGATGATCTTCGTGCCTATTTGTCCAATAGTATTATGTATTAAGCGAGAACGAGGAAATGAAAGAAACTTTTAAAATGGGGTGGGGCAAAAAAGTGCATTACTTCTTTTTGATAGGAGTATTGATGGAACTTGTGCTTGCCGGAGTGGTTTTGTCTGTGAACTTGTTGTATTTCGGATTAGGAATTTTAGCACTTACTGCATTGATGGTGTGGTTTCTATGCATGACTTTTAAGAAAAATTGCTATGTCATAGACGGCGATGAGATTGCGGTAAAGTCATTTGGGGTTAAGCCACAGAAATATGATATTAGTAAGATTCAGAGAATAAATTATGTTGATATCGGGACTGAGTGTGGACGCGGCGCACCTAACGCAAGATTTCAGCTCGCAATTTATTTTGAGCGAAAGTATCTTAAGAGCTATGAGCCTCGGCTTTTCGCCCCGGAAGATAGAGACGCTTTCGTGAAACTTCTCACTCAGCTGAATCCTGACATCATTGTCAACACAGAAGAAAAAAAGATTTGAACTCTAACAACTTCATTTCAAATCTAAGCACAAGTGCCAAGGCAATCACCGAAAACCGGTTTTAAAAACCGAATACAAATGCCAAGGGAATCTCTGAAAATTGGTTTGAATTCGCCCGTAAATACCTGAAAGGCAATGCCTATGAATAGCCGCGGTACAGGGAGCCTTAGGCGACCTGTGCCTGGAAAGATCGAAAAATAAAAAACCTGAAAGGTCAATCTCTATGTAGCCGGGGGCCGGAGCCGTAGGCGTAGA
>JAMPGZ010000011.1 GCA_023663655.1 Lachnospiraceae bacterium | reverse complement strand
GGCGATAATCGGAGCGCAACCGTGACGGGACTCTCAATCGCAGGTGGATACGGTGTGTTTTCATTCTCGTGATAATTTGTTTTGTCACAAAGGTAGTGTATGGATGGAGGGGATTTACCCACTTTTTATCCCACCTGTGTGATTTTTTTTCGGTGGGGTTGAGGGTGTTGTCGGACATCTTCGATGCCCGTTTGTTTGTGCCGGCTTTCACCGCGCCTCGGCTTCGCCTCGTGGCGGTGCTACGATTGCAATGCCGTTTTACGGCATTTGTGGGCATTTTTTAGGGGCACTCTTTGCAGAGTGCATTTGGGGGTTGTGGCTGTCCGGGCACAGGTCGCCTTTGGCGCCCTGTACCGCGGTTATTCATAGGCACTGCCTTCCAGGCACTATAGGCTATGTGTCGTGGCGGCTATGATTGCAGTGTCTTTCAGACATTATAGGCTCTATCTCGTGGTGGCGATTGCAATGCCGTAAAACGGGATTGGTTGACAACATAGTTCGGCTCATCCGGGCAATATGTTGCATTGCTGTTGCTCGGCTTGTTTTTGTATCGCTCTTTCAGAGCTTGGATTTTTGTTTTGCCACATTAAACCCAGCATTCCGCTGACGCTACATACTGGGCTGATCTCTTACGGTCATACTGACCGTTTTGTTGTTGGCGGTTTTGTGGTTTATGTTGATGCAATCTCCGATGTACGTTGTTGTGTGCACCGTTTTTTCAGGGGCACTCTTGCAGAGTGCGTTCGTGGGGTGCGTTTTTCCGGGCACAGGTCGCCTAAGGCGCCCTGTACCGCGGCTATTCGTAAGCACTGCCTTTCAGGCATTTGTGACATTTTATGGGCTTATCCCTATGCCTCGCAGGTATTTTGTGGCATTTTCTACATATCGTGGCGGCAGGTGTATTGACGTTGCATGGCTATACGCACAACATATTATATCACCGCTAACGCGGTTTTCGGGGGCATTTCTCACAAGCCGCATCGCGGCGGCACATACGGGGTGTGCAGAAACTCAGTGTATCCCCGGGGAAAGGTATGGTAAGGTGATTCGCATTTTTTGTGCAAAAAATACGCCTGGCTCCGGAGGGGGTCAGGCGTATTTTGGGTATGTTTCTTTCGATTATTTTTTGCGGACGTAGCGGAGCACTTGGCAGGTGCGGGCGGGGAGGTAGAGTTTGAGCCAGCCTTTGCCTTGGTCATCGTAGAGTGGGTCGGGGGTGGTGAAGTGGTGGACGGAGTCGTCGATGTTGCCGAAGCCGCCGAACTCGGCGTCGTCGCTCGACAATACCACCTCATATTCTCCTGCCGGAGCGAGAAATCCGTAGTCCTGATAGCTCTCAAATGGCGCCCAGTTGAACACGAATATCAAGTCGCCGCGCATGAAGGCAAGCACTTGATCGGAATCCTTGTCCCAGAGCTTCACCACAGGGAGTGCCTGAAAGTCGTACACGTCGCTCACAAGTTCAATCATGGCATTGTCAAATGCGTTGAGTTCGCAATAGCGCAGTTCCTTGCGGTCGACAAGATCCCACTGACGACGTGCGTACTTATAGCTCCAGCCATTGCCTTCGCGCGGGAAATCAATCCACTCGGGATGTCCGAACTCATTGCCCATGAAGTTGAGATATCCGCCGTTGATGGTGGCGAGGGTGACAAGGCGTATCATCTTGTGCATGGCTATGCCACGGTTGACGGCGGCATTGTCATCGCCTTTCATCATGTGCCAGTACATCTGGTCGTCGATCAACCGGAATATAACTGTCTTGTCGCCCACCAACGCCTGGTCATGGCTCTCCACATAGCTGATGGTCTTTTCATCGGCACGGCGGTTGGTAAGCTCCCAGTATATTGAAGTCGGGTGCCAGTCCTCATCCTTTTTCTCTTTCAGCATCTTGATCCAGTAGTCGGGCACACCCATAGCCATGCGGTAGTCAAAGCCGATGCCGCCCGCCTTGAACGGCGCAGCAAGTCCGGGCATACCGCTCATCTCCTCGGCAATGGTGATAGCCTTGCGGTTCACCTCGTGTATGAGCTTGTTGGCAAGGGTGAGATAAGTGATTGCATTGGTGTCCTGACCACCGTTGTAATAGTCGCCATAGGAACCGAATGCCTGACCGAGACCGTGGTTATAATAGAGCATTGAGGTTACCCCGTCGAAACGGAATCCGTCAAACTTGTACTCATCGAGCCAGAATTTACAGTTGGAAAGAAGGAAATGGATCACTTCATTCTTACCGTAGTCAAAACAGAGCGAATCCCATGCCGGATGTTCACGGCGACCGTCGCCGTAGAAATACTGGTCATAGCTGCCGTCAAGACGACCAAGTCCTTCGACTTCATTTTTCACGGCATGAGAGTGAACTATATCCATAATCACGGCGATACCCATCTCATGAGCGGCATCAATGAGCGCTTTCAACTCCTCGGGGGTGCCGAAACGGCTCGAAGCCGCATAGAAGCTCGACACATGATAGCCGAATGATCCATAGTAAGGATGTTCCTGGATAGCCATAATCTGTATGGTGTTGTATCCGTCGGCTTTAATGCGTGGAAGTACCTTATCCTTGAACTCGGTGTAGGTGCCCACACCCTCACGCTCCTGTGCCATGCCTATGTGGCATTCGTAGATGAGCAGAGGCTTGGTATCGGGGACAAAGCGTTTCACTTTCCATTTATAGGGAGCTTCCGGAGCCCACACCTGAGCAGAGAATATCTTGGTTTCCTCATCCTGCACCACACGCGTAGCGTATGCCGGAATGCGCATACCGGCACCGCCTTCCCAGCTCACAATCATCTTGTAGAGATCGCCGTGATGGATGGCATCGGGCTTGAGTTTGATTTCCCACACCCCGTTGCCCACCGGCTTTAGGGCATATTTACGATACTCTTTCCACTTGGAAAAATCGCCCACCAGAGTGATGCCAGTGGCGTTTGGAGCCCATTCGCGGAACACCCATCCCGTGTCGGTACGGTGAAGTCCGAAATAATTATAGGCATTGGCAAATGCCTTCAACGAACCGTCGGCGGCAGTCAATTCTTTCTCTTTGTTGACTGCATCACGATGTCGTCCCTCGATAGCATCGGCGTATGGTTCGAGCCACGGGTCGTTCTTGATAATGGATAGTGTTGCCATAGTTATGTTTTTTTGTGTTAAGTAAGTTACTTCTTTAATTATTCACGATTGGGGGTGTCCCACTTTTTAGTTTCTGTCGCAGTAATTTCAACAGTTTTGTCCCCCACTTGGATTATAAAATCGCCTTTTTCAAGAATCCATTTTTCATCATACCCCACATAAGCGAGATCATCGGCGGCTACCGAGAGCTTCACGGTGCGGGTTTCTCCGGGTTTAAGTGAAATCTTGTCAAACTGACGGAGACGGCGTATGTCGGGCGATGTGGTCGCAACCAGATCAGAGGAGAACAGGAGCACGCTCTCCATGCCCTCCACCTTGCCGGTATTAGTGACATCGACCTCAAAATTGAGCGTATCGCCCGACTTGAACTCGGGCTTGTCGACACGCAGATTGGAGTATTCAAATGTGGTATAGCTCAAGCCATATCCGAAAATCCACTGCACGTCCACGACGGCATTGTAATTATAAGCTCCCGACATGGTCTTGGCACTCTCGCCTTTCTTGTAGTCATAAGTCTTGAGCGAGGCGCTATGCTTGGGATAGGTGAACGGCAGTTTGCCGCTGAAGTTAGCATCGCCGGCAAGAAGGTTGGCAAGAGCGTCGCCACCATAATTGGAGGGCAGCATTATGTCGACAATCGCTGTGGCTCCATCCACAATTTCATTGATGATGCGCGGGCGTCCCTCGTTAAGAATTAGCACGACCGGCTTTCCGGTGGCTTCAAGCTCTTTCACGAGCTTGATCTGATTGGGCGAAAGGGCAAGGTCATTTATATTGCCCGGAGTCTCGCAATAACTGTTCTCACCCACACAAGCGACGATCACATCGACATCGGCAGCAGCGGCAACCGCACGGTCAATGCCAACGATCGAGTCAAACTGCCAGTCGCCGGTCGATGAATAAGTGACCGCAGGTTCATAGTTGATATTTTCGGAGCCAAACTTATTGCAGAGCGACTCGTAGATAGTGTTGTATTGCGCGCCGAGACGATCGGTGAGATGCCCCTGCCAGGTATAAGTCCAGCCTCCATTGAGAGTTCGCATCGAATTGGCATTAGGACCAGTGAGGAGGATGCGTGTTCCCTTGCGCAGCGGCAGTATATCACCCTCATTCTTCAACAGCACCATCGACTGCTCAGCGGCATTGAGGGATGCATCGGCGAACTCCTTGGAAGCAAAAAGCGGATAATCGGCATAGTTGGTGTTGGGAGTTTCAAACAGCCCCAGACGCATCTTCATGCGGAGCACACGGGCACACGCATCGTCAATGCGGCTCATAGGGATCTCTCCTTCATCCACCAACTCCTTCATCAGCGTGCAGTAGTCGGTCTTATACGGCTCCATCGCCATGTCGATGCCGGCGTTTATCGCCATCTTAATCGCCTCCTTCTTGTTGGCGGCGACACCCTCGCGGGTATACAGATTGTTTATGTCCGACCAGTCGGTCACAATAAGTCCATCCCAATTGAGCTGATCTTTAAGCCATGTGGTAAGATACTTGGCATTGGCATGAAACGGCACTCCATTATTGGTGGTGGAGTTGACCATGATCGACAGCGCATAGCCGTTCTTGATACCGGCAAGATAGGGAGCGAAATGCTTTTCGCGCATCTCCTGCTCGCCTATCGACGAGTGGGTGCGGTCACGTCCGCTCACCGGTGCCCCGTAGCCCATGAAATGCTTTAGGTTGGCTGCTATGTGATAACGGTCGATGCGGTTGGGATCGGTGCCCTGCATACCCAACACAGCCGCAGTTCCAAGCTCACTGTTGAGACAGGCATCCTCACCATAGTTCTCCCACACTCGCGGCCAGCGAGGGTCGCGGCTCAGGTCGACAGTGGGATTGAAAGTCCAGGGCACGTCGCTCGCACGGGTTTCATAAGCTGTTATCTCACCACCACGACGGACAAGATCGCGGTTGAACGTGGCACCCATATTGACATTCTGCGGAAACAGCGTGGCGCCAAGCACATAACTCGCCCCATGATTCATGTCGAGCCCGTAAATACATGGTATCTGAAGGGATTTCATTGAATAATCCTGTATCTGCTCAATCACCTCACACCATTGCGGAGCTGAGAGGGCGATTTTGGGGACATTCAGAATCGAGCCCACCTTGTGGGTGCCGATAACATCGTCAAGACGCTCGCCGGAAAGCTTCAGATTGGGATTCTTTTCCGTGTAATCACATCCCAAAGTCACAACCTCCAACTGTGTCATCTGACCTATTTTCTCCTCAAGCGTCATCTTTGCAAGCATTTCATCGATGCGACGCTCCATGGCTTCGTCACGGGGAATGATCGGGTTGACGGCTGAAACGGTCAGGCTGCCAGCCAACGCGATTCCAACGATAAGTGAGGCAATTTTCATAAACTGTGTTTTCTTGAATTATGGTAATTGATTTTATGGCATGAGTCGACTATAAGCCCGTCTAAAACTTATAGCCTACTCCTACAAGTCCGGTGACTCCCTTGCATGGCAACAGGAAATTCTCCTGCCAGCGAGATCCGAGAAGATTCTCGCCACGCGCCCACACATTGAAGCGGTCATTGAAACGATAGGAGGCTCCAAGGTCAAGCGAGCTGACATTGCCGAGCTTCACCGCTGTATAACCACCCTCGAAAGGACCCACAAGCGGATCGCCCGCTATATACACGGCACGCCCGCTGCGCAAACGGTAGTCAAGCGTTATGTCGAGCGCCTTGATGGGCGACACCGACACTCCGGCACCAAACACGCTCTTGGCTCGGTCGCGCCACGCAGCATATCCTTCGTCATAAGAACGAGGAGCGCCCTCGTAGCTGACATATCCTTTTGCGATGTCACGATATTCATAGCTGAACATGATGCCGTAATTTATGCTTTTGAAATCGTAAGATCCCATGTACACTCCGGTATAATCGCCAAGGTCATTCTCAAGCAGTTCCGGCATGAGCTGGCGAGAGAAGGTGGCATAAGAACCCCATGCCTTTATAGACGCGCCGGCAAAGGGACCGATCAGGAAGCCGCCGTCAACACCTATTTTTTTTCGGGTGGTCTCATAACTTTGCGACGGATTGATCAGATGATTCTCGGCAAAGAGCATAGCCGCCGTGTTGAGACGCGCTCCGCCATCGGCACCTACATATACCGTAAACTTGGAGGTAGGCATCCATTCAAGTTTGACATCGGGCGCCACATAGGTGGAGGAGCCACGATTGAAAGCGTGTCCCACCTTGACTCCCAGTTTTATGCTATAGCGAGTGCCTGACACCTTGAAATAGGGCGTGATTCCGAAATTGGCAGCAGTCGATTTCAATCCCGACTCCTCAGCCTCCGAATCATTCACAAACTCCGCATCGATGTCAGCGCCGACATAGCTTGCTCCACCAAGAGCAAACCGTCCGCCAACAGAAAAATCGCCGTAATTCTCGGCCATCGCCTTCGCTGCGTTGAAATCAGGCTTGCCGAATTTGAAATAGCCGTAGTCAAGAGCCGCATAGTATTCAAAGCGTCCCGGCTCAGAATGCCATGCCACGCCAAAATCCACATTGTTGACACTTTGGGTGAATCCTTTCTCCAAAGTGGTGGGGTAATTGAACGATGAGAACATATAGTTCAACCGTGCCGACAACGTCCCGGCATAGTCAAACCGATGGCTCACATCAGCTCCGATTTTCGCGGTATGGTCACGATAATCGAGCTTGTTCTTGTATATGTTGCGCTGCTTGTATTGGCTTCCGTCATATTGCAGCCATGCCCCGGCATTTGTGTTCTCGTTATCCACGAATCGGTATCCTGCTGACAGCTCGGCTTGAAGCGTGGGGAAGTATCCGGCATACACGTATCCCTTGTGTTCGGGACGATCCATGTTTGAAAGATAACCGGCAGGAGCAAGTGTGGATATGGATGCCGTGACAGGCGCCGACACCGCACGGTCGCTCCATGACAGCTTCTTCATGGACACCGCAGGCAATCTAAGCTGCGGCAACCGGTCCATGCGCGACGCATCGCGCTCGATGGGCACAATATCTTTTTCTACCGTAATCTCTTTAGTCAGATCCTGAGCCATGGCTCCCATTCCGACAAACGCCATCAATCCGGCAAAAGTATATCTGGTTATTTTCATCACTTTCAATTTTACTTATTTAGACGCTTGTCAATCATCATGAATATGTCGCTCTCTTTACCGGGGTAATTCTCCTTGAGGCTCTTGAGATACTCACGCGCCTCGAAATCATTGCCCTGCTTCTTGTATATGTCGCTCAACAATATGTAGCCACGGGCGAGCCAGTAAGAGTGAGGCGTATTGGAATCGATGAGCTTCTCGGTCACGCTGCGCGCTTTCTTAGTCTGCCCTTCGTCAAAGTAATACTGCCCCAGATAATAAGCGGCTTTAGCTCCGTAAAGATCATCGGTGTTCTTGGCAAGAGCCTCCCACTCCTTGGCAGCATCAGCACCACGACCTGTTTTAGAAAGCGCGAGGGCACGTGAATAAACAACTTCCTGACGGTTGGCTGACGGAAGAGATTCCGACGCGAGCAACCGGTCGGCTACATTTATCACATCCTTATGCTTGCCCAGATCGCTCGACACTCTCATTATGCCGAGACGTGCTGTCACGATATTGCGAGTCACCGACGCACGCTGTTCAAGCTGGCGGAAAGTGGACAGCGCCTTTTCTCCGTTGCCTGAATTATATTCCACCGTTCCCTTCACGGCAAGGGCATCCTCTACCGCGTCACTGTCAGGATATTTCTCCACGATTCTTGTGGCATATTTCAGAGCCTCGGCTTCATTGCCCGCAGCCATAGATGCTTCGCTCAAGTAATACAACGCCTGTGCCTCATGTCTGCCACCGGGATATTGCGATATGTAGTCTTTGAGACGGCGGGTGCTGCTGTTGTCAAGCAGGTAGGCTTTCTCAGCCGCCTGGAATGTGAGTCCGTCCATCTCCGAAATTTCAAATTTGGGAGCATTGGGCACCGAGGCTATGAACGATGTATATTCGTTCAGACGTCCGGCATCGGCAAGTATGCGCTTCAGGTCGTCAGAAGCCACTCTTGCCTCCTCGCTTGTAGGATAAGTGCGTATCACCTTCTTATACGTGTCGATAGCCTCGCCTGTTTTTCCTTGCCCCTGCAAGGTGACGGCAAGCTGTATATATCCGTTACGTCCCTGCGAAGTAGAAGGGTATTTTCTCACAAGCTCACGATAAAGATTGACCGCGTCGCCGCTTCTGCCAAGCGACACATAGCTTTCAGCTTTCTCAAGCAATGCCGCCGGAATCAATCCCGATGTGGGGTAGGCGGCTGTCATCTCATCGAGCAACTGTATTTTTCCGTTGTAATCCCTGCCGAGTCCCTTCATCATCGCCTTTTGGTAGAGCGCATAATCGCCGGTTGACGGGTTCATGGAATATGACTTCTCATAGCTCTGTTCAGCCTTTCCGAACTGCGACATATAGTAATAGCAGTCGCCCACGCGGTTGTAGGCATCGGCAACGATACCGTCGCCAAGATTGCCGGGAGCACTTATCACACGCTCGAAATCCTTGCGTGCCGCATCATATTTCTTCTCAGCAAACCGGCTGTAGCCCAAGTCATAATAAGCGAGAGCACGGTTGGGCGAAGAGGTTCCAGCCGCTTTAATATAATCGGTCAATGCTTTTGAGGCATCGGAATACTTTCCGAGCCTGTAATAGCAATCGCCTATCCAGAGGTTGCATTCAGCCGCTATGGTCTTGTCGCCGCCTGATATGGAACGGGCTTCCTTGAAGCGTTCAAGAGCCAGCGAAGCCTTGCCCGATGCAAGATCCCTCGAGCCGAGAGTGTAGAGCACCCTCTGTTTTGCTTTAAGTATGCCAGCCGACGGACGGCGTATTTTCTTTATCGAAGCAAGAGCCTTCTCATAATTATCATCGGTCATATAGCCGGTGACAAGGTACTCCTGCACCTCAGGAGCATAACGGGAATTGGGGTATTGCTTTAGAAAATATTCAAACATATCCACCGAACTTCCGAACGGAGTTCTTCCCCCCTCGCTTCGAGCCACAGCATAGTTGAAAAATGCCGTTTCACTCACATTGCGGTCAAAGTCCATGCGGTATGCCTTTTCAAGAGCGAGAAGAGCGGCATTGGCATTGCCCTCCTTCAGGTAGCTCTGCCCGATGTAAAGGTAAGCCGACTGCCCCATCGCATCGTTGGACGAGGTGACTTTTCCGAGAGTCTCGATAGCCTTGGCGTAATTGCCCTCCTTATAGTAGCTTACTCCGAGAATGTAAAGAGCCGACAACTGAGGATCGGAAGTCTCCGAGATGTATTGGTTAAGGTAGTCTATAGCCTGACGCTCCTCGCCAAGATTATAAAGCGACTCGCCGGCTATGCGTCTCAGTTCCGGACGATATTCCTTAATGTCATCGATATGCTCACGCGACATTGACAGAGCCTTTCGGTAATCACCGTCGATGTAGGCTATCTGAGCAAGATAGTAAGGTGCCATGTTGCCGGGTGGACAGCTTTCGTCGACCTCACTGAAAAATCTCTTTGACTTAGCATAGGCGCCTTGAGCATAATTTATGTAACCCTGATAAAAAAGAGCTGCCGAACGATAGCGGGGCACATAGGTCAACGACTCGAAACCGGATTCAGCCTCATCGAAATCGCCGAGCATGAGGTGGCAGAATGAGGTGCGGTAGGTGTAATCTTCAGCCGCCGACAGATTGAGCGATCCACTGTCGACAACACGATATGCCTTCAATGCCTTACGGTAGTTGCCTTCATAGAAATAACAGTCGGCGATACCCATACGTGCCGTGATGCAATTGGGAGAGACAGGAAATTCATCGACAAACTCCTCGAAGAGCCGCCGTGCCTCCTGAAGATTTCCGGAGAGCATATATCCCGAGGCAAGAGCGATGGCTGCACGTTCACGTTCCGTGCCGGAGAACTCGCCGGGACGCACATTGGAAATTTGATCTATAGTTCCATAATAAGTTTTGTCGAGCAACATGAGTTCGCCTCTCAGCAAGCTTCCGTCAGGTTTGGGCGAATTAATCTGCGACATACCCGACAATGCCGTCAACATGGCTACGGGCAATATGATAAGTTTCCTCATTTTTTGCAATTTATTAAATGCAAACTTACGCAAAAAAAAACGCCCTTGCAACATTCCCCTCATCTTTTTGGAATTAAAAGGAAAGGCTCCCGATTGGGAGCCTTTTGATAGAAATAATATGTTTTCTGTGGTAACGGTTTTTATCTTCTCGATGTCTACCCACTCTTTCCGAGAAATCGGTGCCTCGCTTTTCAAGAAAGGCCGAGCCCACATATATTATTCAAATAAAATTACTATAAACCTTGCAAATACTGCGTTTTTGTGATATTGATTGTGATATCTTCAATTAACCCGTTGGTTAATTTTGTAATGCAAAGATAGCACTTCGATATTACAAAGCGATTACAGCAATATTCCAATTTAAATAAAATTTCAGGCACTCGGCTTATTTGCCTCGTTTTCTTTCCATTTAGGCAAGGTAAACACGAATTCAAGGCCTCCTTCGACCCTGTTTTTAACATTAATGGTGCCACCCATCACATTGATGGTATTCTTCACGATGGGCAGTCCCAGCCCTGTTCCGCCCACTTTACGCGAGCGACCTTTATCGATGCGGTAAAATCGTTCAAAAAGATGAGGCAGATGCTCTTCTCCCACGCCGGTGCCATTGTCATAAAATGAAAATCGGTACTCACGATTGTTTTCCGACAACAGCTTTATCCCGCACTCGGTTCCATGACTATGGAAATCGGCATTACGCACCAGATTTATAACCATTCCGTAAAGCAGGTTGTAATTACCCAGCACGAGACAATGAGGCGGCAGATTATAAACAAACTGTACCCCGTTGTTCAACTGGATATTCTTCAGCTCCATCGAAAGATTCTGCACCAGCTCGCTGAAATCGATCTTTTCCCTCATCACTCCGGCACCGCCATCTTCAAGGCGAGTCATCGACGATAGGTCATTGAGCATGACGCAAAGGCGATCCATGTGTTCGCGAGCTTTGTTAAGAAAGCGTTGCCTTGCCGCCTCGTCCATGTCGGGATGCTCGGCGAGCGTGTCAAGATACCCCTTTATCACTCCCACCGGAGTTTTCAGCTCATGATTTATGTTGTTGGTGAGCTGCTTGGTCATCCTCATTTTCTCCTCGTTAATCTTCAAAGCAAGACGATGCTCCCGCTCCGAACGCTCATTGGCTTCAGCTTTATCCCTGTAAAGAGACACAATACGTCGCGACACATCGCCGAGTTCATCTTTTGAGAATGGCACCGTGTCATCAATCTCTTCGCCATTTGCCGCCTTTATGGCAAATGAATGAAGCAGCTTCACGTTCTTGGCAAGATAACGCGTAAAAAAGAACAAGAAAAGAGTAGCCACCGTAGCGATGAGCAGCAACACATTCCACATTCCGCTATCGACAGTCACCGATTTTATCAGCGCTTCGGTGTAAGGCATCGCGGTATGCACATAGATCTTGCCGTCTTCACTGCGGCGCACATCGAAGAAATAGAATTTGTCAATAACCGAACTATGGCGCAACGCGGTTCCATGGCCGCTCGCCACTGCCTCGGCAAATTCCGGGACTGTGTCAGAGTCTATATAAATAGGTATAGGCACACCGCTGCTGAACATCAAGCTGTCATTATCATCGTAAATCGATATGCGCACACCGTTGAGCTCGGTGTCGTCATAATAATTTTCGATGAACTTGATGAACGGCTCAAGCTCTACGTCATTCTCGTAAGCATCGATGATACGGGCATTAATAAGCTCAAGGTCATTAGCCAATTGCTCAGTGCGGAATTCCTTCTCGCTATTGTAGCGGGAATATGCCTGAATGGCGATCAACCCCCACAAAAACACAATGAGCGGAAGAAACAGCCTACCCCAGTAGCTAAACCGTCTCCTTAAAACCATAACCGAAACCTAAACGAGTGATGATATTGTTCCCGTAAGGCTCTATTTTTTTACGCAGTCGGGTGATGTTGGTGTCGATTGTACGATTGGACACGACAGTTTCTCCGGGCCACACCTCACGTATGATCTCCTCGCGCGAATAAATCCTGCCGCGGTGAGTGAGGAAGAACATCAATATCTCAAACTCGGTTTTTGTCAAAGCCACCGGCTCGCCGTTGAGATAGCAGGTCTTCTCGTTGCGGTCGACACGCATAGTCTTGAACACAATGTCGGGTTCCTGGATACCTTTCGACAGATTGTAGGCATACTGCTGAGAAACATGGCTGCGGCGCAACACGGCACGCACTCTCGCAAGCACCTCACTTATCACAAACGGCTTGGTGATATAGTCATCGCCACCGAGATTAAGCCCCATAACCGTGTCGTCCTCTCCATTGAGAGCCGAGCAGAATATGATAGGTGTGTTCTCAGTCGATGTATTGTTTTTCAACTGCTTCGCGAAATCAAATCCGCTAAGCTGGTCCATCATTATGTCAAGGATGAAGAGCGAATAACTTGACAGGTCCATAGTAAGAGCCTCCTCTGCCGACAGAGCGGTATCTACTTCGTAACCGTCAAGCTCAAGGTTATATTTTAAAATTTCGCCGAGAGCTTCCTCGTCATCTACTACCAAGATTTTTATTCTCATTGAATTAGATTTTTTATTTTGATTGTAAAATTACTCAGAATGACCGACAAACAATGTTAACTAATGTTAAACTTGCATTTTTAGCGAACCATTCACCATCCCCCGTGTTTAGTAGTTATAATTACTATATTTGCACTGTGTTTTTCATGGTATTAGATTTAAGGTTAATTATTACGGGTGGGTCGGGAGACTCGCCCGTAGTAATTTTATGACGGTGCAATATTTTCCCGATTTGCTTTGTTATACTTATATATGTATATTTAGAAACCGAAAAAAATTCAAGTGTATGAACGAAAATCATAAATCAGGGTTTGTCAACATCGTTGGCAATCCTAATGTCGGCAAGTCCACATTGATGAATGACTTGGTCGGCGAACGCATCAGTATCATTACATCAAAAGCCCAGACCACACGACACCGCATAACCGGCATAGTGAACACCGACGATTACCAGATCGTGTTTTCCGACACCCCCGGCGTGCTGAAGCCAAACTATAAGATGCAGGAGGCGATGCGTGAATTCTCGGAAGGAGCGCTCACCGATGCCGATGTGCTTCTGTATGTGACCGATGTGGTCGAGGATCCCACCAAGAACGCCGACTTCCTTGAAAAGGTGGCAAAGGAGAAAGTGCCTGTGCTGTTGGTAATCAATAAGGTTGACCTGTTGAAAGGCAATGACGAGCTGAACGAGATAGTGGACCGCTGGCACAAGCTGCTTCCAAATGCCGAAATCCTTCCCACATCGGCAAAACTCGGATTCAATGTGAATGTGCTGATGAACCGCATCATCGAGCTGCTTCCGGTGGCTCCACCATATTTTGGAAAAGACGCGCTCACCGACAAACCGGCACGATTCTTCGTCACTGAAATCATTCGCGAGAAACTATTGCTCCATCTCGACAAAGAGGTGCCTTATTCAGTAGAAGTGGTAGTCGAAAAGTTTGACGAAAAGGAGGACAGCATCCACATCATGACAGTGATCTATGTAGAGCGCGACTCCCAAAAAGGCATCATCATCGGAAAAGGCGGCAGCATGCTGAAGAAAATAGGCACTGAAGCCCGCAAAGATATTGAGAAATTCTTCGACAAGCACGTGTATCTCGAACTGTTCGTGAAGGTCGAGAAAGACTGGCGAAACCGCGAGAACAAGCTACGCTCATTCGGCTACATCGAATGATGACCGCATGTCATCTCCGCTCAAGATTTAAAAATCTATACACCACACCTGAACGTGGGTCGGTCATGGGGTCAGATTCCTCTAAGATCGCCCACGTTTCTTTACCAAACGGAGCGATAAAAGTATCAGCATCGGCAACCTCGGAATCAATGAGCGTGAGATACACACGCTGAGCCACCTCGCTCGCCATACGATAGATTTCGGCTCCGCCTATTATCATCACCTCCTCGACATCAGCAACCAAAGCAAGAGCATCATCAAGCGAGCCGGCAACCTCTATTCCCGGAGCCTCATATCCCTTGTTTCGGGTTATGACAATATTTCTGCGCCCGGGCAAAGCGCCGCCGGGAAGCGACTCAAAAGTTTTACGCCCCATCACCACCGGCTTTCCCATTGTCACCGCCTTGAACCGCTTCAGGTCGGTGCTTATATGATATAGCAGATCGCCGTTGCGCCCTATAGCTCCCGACGGAGTCATGGCGACTATAATCGAAACCGTAGCGCTCATACCGACACCTTGGCTTTTATGTGGGGATGCGGATCATAATCCTCAAGCGTGAAGTCCTCATACTTAAAGTCAAATATCGACTTCACGTCAGGATTGAGCTTCATGCGTGGCAGCGGACGCGGATCACGCGTCAATTGCAGATCCACCTGCTCGATGTGGTCATTATAGATGTGGGCATCGCCGAGCGTGTGGATAAAGTCACCGGCTTTCAAGCCTGTCACCTGAGCCACCATCATGAGCAGCAACGCGTAGGAAGCGATGTTGAACGGAACGCCCAAAAACGTATCAGCCGAACGCTGATAGAGCTGAAGGCTCAGACGCCCGTCGGCGACATAGAACTGGAAAAGCAGATGGCACGGGGGCAGATTCATGTTGCCGAGGTCGGCTACATTCCATGCGCTCACCAGGATGCGGCGCGAATCGGGATTCTCCTTTATGGTCTTTATCACCTCGGCTATCTGGTCGATGTGCCCGCCCTTGTAGTCAGGCCATGAACGCCACTGATAGCCATAGATGTGACCCACCGATCCGTCGGGATCAGCCCATTCATTCCATATCCTCACCCCGTTTTCCTGAAGATAATGCACATTGGTGTCGCCCTTCAGGAACCACAACAGCTCGTAGATGATCGACTTCAGATGCAGTTTTTTGGTAGTCAGCAACGGAAATCCGTCGTCAAGGTTAAATCGCATCTGGTAGCCAAACACACTTCGAGTGCCGGTACCGGTGCGGTCGCTTTTTTGCACGCCATTCTCTTTCACATGGCGCAGGAGGTCAAGATATTGTTTCATTGTCGTTTTGTTTAGTCTGATTATAAGATGTGGTCTCGGCTGAGGCGCACGATGCCGTGGCATTGACTCCCGGAGGATTCACGCGTTGCATCATAGGTAACGACAGTTGCTTGCGTGCCATGCGGTAGAAGATAGCGTCGTCGGGACACACCGCAAGACAGTCAAAGCAATTCACGCAACGCGAGCCGTCGACCACGTGGTCATCCATATTTATGCATGACGCTTTGCACACGTGCTCGCACTTACGGCAGTTGGTGCAAAGGTCAGTATCGATATCTATGTGCCACAGCGATTGGCGGCTACACATCCCTAACACCGTGCCTATAGGACATATCGAGTTGCAGTAGGTTCTGCCATACATCCACGCAGGAATGCTCACCGAAAGCAGAATCGCCCCGGAAAGCGCCGTGTAGAATACGCCCGCCGTAATGATTTTCACCTGCCCGAAATGCCATAGCCCGGTCATTTCGCCGAGACGCGACATGAAATTGCAGGCATAGCCCCAGCATGGTTTCAAAAGATTGACAACCGCCTGCCCGTAGATGCTGTAAGGATCAATGAGCGCGGGAACAATAGTGACCTCGCCGATGAAGCACACAAGCACGACAAGCAATGAGCCATAACGCCAGCGGTTGAGCGCCGGTGAATAATGATAGTCGCGCAACGAGCCTTGACGGCTTCGTCGCCCTGCTGCCCCCACTATGTCAAACCATGTGCCAAGCGGACACACCGACGAGCAGTAGATGCGCCCGAACAGCCACGCCACCAGCACCCAGAATGCCGCCATGGTCACCGATAGAGCCATCGCCATCGGGAAAATCTGGATTTTGGTAGCCCATGCCATATAGCGCGCAACCGCAGGTCCATAACATACCCACAGCAGCGTGACGGCGAAAAACACCGCCAGCGACACAATGATTCTTGCTATTTTCAATCCGTTTCCCTTCATCTGGAATTGCCGAGATTGACAAAGTTACGAAAAAACTTTACATCAATATAAAGAATTGTTGCATTATGATTGCTTGGAGCTACCCGAATTTTGCTAATTTTGCAACAGTATTATTTGCCATGGTCCGTAATACCCGGATTTATTATCACGTTGTAACGGTTTAGGCTTGCATAAAAAAGTATTTATATGAAAGAATTTTTCAAGATTATCAAGCGCTTCGTCCCGCCTTATAAAAAGAACCTCGCGCTCAACATAATCTTCAACATACTCGCCGCATTTCTGACACTATTTTCATTTGCGGTGATAATCCCCATCCTGGAGATGCTCTTTGGCATAAAGGAGGGGCACTACGATTATATGACCCTGGATGCCGGATCGCTGAAGGACGTGGTGATAAACAACTTCTACTACTACACCCAGGTCATGATAGCCGACTGGGGACCTTCGGGCGCCCTTGCCGGACTCGCAGCACTGCTCGTGGTGATGACAGGACTAAAAACCGGTGTCACCTACCTCAGCTCATACTTCATCATCCCCATGCGTTCGGGAATAGTGCGTGACATACGCAACTATATGTATGACAAGATTCTGAACCTTCCCATATCATTCTTCACCGAAGCCCGCAAAGGCGATGTGATGGCACGTATGACCGGCGATGTGGCTGAAATCGAGAACTCGATCATGTCATCGCTCGATATGTTTTTCAAGAATCCCATCATGATCATCGTGTGTCTTGTGATGATGGTGGTCATCTCATGGCAGCTCACCGTGTTTGTACTCATTCTCCTGCCGCTTGCCGGAGTAGTGATGGGACGCATCGGTAAGAGGCTTAAACGCAAGTCGCTTGAAGGGCAGAACCAGTGGGGCGTGCTCATGTCCAACATCGAGGAGACCCTCGGAGGGCTACGCATCATCAAGGCATTCAATGCCGAGGATAAAGTCAGGAACCGTTTCCGCCGCGAAAATCAGGTGTTTTTCAACATCAGCAACCGCATAGCCCGCCGCCAGTCGCTCGCCCACCCCATGAGCGAGTTCCTCGGCACGCTCACCATCGCGATTGTGCTATGGTTCGGAGGCACGCTCATCATCATGGGCACCTCATCGATCACCGCTCCGTCATTCATCTACTACATGGTGATATTCTACAGCATCATCAACCCCGCCAAGGAGCTTTCCAAAGCGGTGTATGCCATACAGAAAGGACTTGCCTCAATGGAGCGCGTCGACAAGATCCTCAACACCGACAATCCCATCAAGGATCCGGCTAAACCACAGCACATCGATCATCTGAAGGGCGACATTGAGTACCGCGACGTGACATTTGCCTACGGCGAGAAGCCGGTGGTGGACGACGTGTCGCTGAAGATTCCGGCAGGAGCGACAGTGGCTATCGTGGGACAGAGCGGATCGGGCAAATCGACTCTCGCCGATCTTCTCCCCCGATTCTACGACATCGACAAGGGGCAGATTCTTGTCGACGGCATCGACGTACGCGACCTCAAGGTGCATGAGCTGCGCAGCTTCATGGGAAATGTGAACCAGGAGGCTATCCTGTTCAACGACTCCTTCTACAACAACATCACCTTCGGCGTTGACAATGCCACCAAGGAGCAGGTAGAGGAAGCGGCAAAGATAGCCAACGCTCATGAATTTATCATCGAATCGGAGCACGGATATGACACCTGCATAGGCGACCGTGGCTGCCGCCTGTCGGGGGGACAGCGCCAACGCCTATCCATAGCTCGTGCCATCCTGAAAAATCCGCCCATCCTCATTCTCGATGAGGCGACCTCGGCACTCGACAGCCAAAATGAAAAGCTCGTGCAGACAGCCCTCGACCGCCTGATGAAGGACCGCACCACAATCGTGATAGCCCACCGCCTGTCGACAATCAAGAACGCCGACATGATATGCGTGATGAACGAAGGGAAAATAGTGGAAGCGGGCACCCACGACGAGCTTATCGCCAAAAACGGCTACTACAAACGGCTCGTTGATATGCAGAAATTCTAATCTTACACAATACCTAATTTGCCATGTCTATCATTGAAGAAGGAAAGAAAATCGCCACCTGCAGCGATCATGCAGGATATGAACTGAAAGGAATAGTAGAAGGTTATCTTCTTTCACAGGGAATCGAATGCGATGACTTCGGCACCCACAGCGCCGACAGTTGCGACTATGCCGATTTCGCCCACCCTTGCGCGGAAGCCATCGAACGCGGTGTTAATTATCCCGGCATTGCAATATGCGGCAGCGGCAACGGCATCGCCATGACCCTGAACAAGCATCAGGGCATCCGTGCGGCAATATGCTGGACAGTGGAGCTTGCCCGTCTCGCCCGCGCCCACAACGACGCCAATGTGCTCGTGCTGCCCGCCCGCTTCATCGAACCTACACTGGCGCTCGCCATCGTCGACGAGTTTCTCAACACCCCCTTTGAAGGCGGCAGACACGAAAACCGCATCAAAAAAATCCCCTGCTGCAAATAATCACCTTCAATTCAATAATTAATCGATAAGGCTGATGAGTCAATTAAGGCTTATTAGCCTTATCGCATTGTGACAGGAAGGAATCCGTCACAACCTATTTTTAGCAAAAATATACCCTGCACACCCGTTGAAAGGGGGTGGATTTAATGATTTACATTGCAAATTTCCAAATATTTGAAAAAAGATAAGTTAAATCCACCAAAATTTTGTATATTTATAAATAAAATTATGTATTTTTGTAATCGATGCATTGTTCAACCTTAAGAGCTCAGCATCTGTTTTTTTACTTTGTGTAATCCAATCATTAATAAACATAATTTAGACATGAAAAAATTTTTACTCCTCTCAACACTTGCAGTGGCTATGACTGCAAATGCGGCTGACTACGGCACCTCGCCCGAAACGGCTACTGACGCTCCCGGATTCTGGTTTCCGGATCAATCATTGGTAGATAACAAGACTGAAGTTTGGTTCAAATTCAAAGTGACAACTCAGAACGGACGTCCCGCACTATATCCTTCAATGCCACCTTCCGGCGAATATAAGGTATTCCAATGCGCCGATGGAACTATGGAGGCTCCAAAAAACTCAAACGGAGTTTACGTAGTTGAATCGGGAAAAGAATATCTCTTCAAATTTATTCCCGATGCAGTCGCTCCGGTAATGTTGTCAGGAACGGAACTTCGTGATGATAGCGAAAAAGGAGCGGAATATTATCCGATTGAAGTAGGAGCTACTGAAATGGGGCTTACCCGCACTGTTGAAGCAGGACAGACTGTATGGTATAAAATTAACCATGCATATCCCTCAACAGTTACCACCAATTTCTTCTTTGCTCCGGTTGTAGATATCGAAAAAGTAGTAGTGAAACACCAAGAATGCCCCGGCGGTGTAAATGAAGGCAACTCTGTTATTCCTCCTTATAATAAAGCCGGTGTTAATCTGGTCGGTGTAACTGCATCTGCCGCAGCAACCGCCCCTGTTCAATTCCAGCTCGGCACAAACGCTACAGCAGCACAAAGTTGCAACAATAACCTCAGCCGCGGACCTAAATTGGGACTTGACGAAGAGACCACTTATCCCAACGCCTATTGGACTGTTGACAAAGTGTTTGAAGCACCCGAAGATGGCGAATATACCTTCATCAACCACGCAGCAAAAGGCTCGGAGTTGAATATCGGTAAAATCGTGAGAGGCGATGCTGACACATCTCCTTTCGGCAACAAGCTCTCTTGCGATTTCAGCGAGGGTGAAACCGCAATCGTGGGCGACAAGGACGCAATGATCGTAAAGACTCTTGCCAAGGGCGACCTCGTTGCAGTTCAGTCTGACGTATTCACCAAACTTGCAGAAGGTGCTCCTTACCTTAAAGTTGTTAAGGGCAACGCCACCGGCGGCATCAACAACGTAGGCAATGACAACAACACTGTTGAGATCGTGGCACTCGGCGGAAAGAGCTTCTCTATCAACAACGTGCTTCTCGCAGGTGGCGCCAAGGTTGTGGCTTACGACATGAACGCCCGCAAGGTAGCTGAGACTGCCGTAGCAGCAGGAACTGAATCGCAGGTGATCACTCTCGATGTTCCCTCAGGCATCTACCTCATCGTTGTGTATGGCAACAACCGCTCAGCTTCGGCTAAGGTTGTTGTTGAATAACAGCATCCACTCAGAATCATAATAACCGGACACAGCCTACAGATAACGGCTGTGTCCGGTTCACTTGACAAACAACCTCTCCCCCGGCACACAGCTTAAGCCGGTCAACTCCATATATTATACACCAATCTCTCATTTTTATAGTGTGCGTGTTTATGCAGCGGATCATCACATTTATCGCATTGCTTGCAGCAGCAACCACCATGAGTGGCAGAACTATCGATGAAAATGGCGCCAGCCGCATCGCCGAAAAGTTTCTGCAAGCCAAAGGCATCTCTACAACCTTGAATGCCACTTACCTTGAAAACCAATCACAATCAAGAAGCGGAGACATCGAAGCTCCATATCACATCTTCAATCTGTCGGAAGGCGGATTCATAATCATAGCCGGCGACGACCGTGCCAAACCGGTGCTCGCCTACAGCCTTGAAGGCAACTTCGACTCATCATCAATTCCCGAGCCGTGCCACCAATGGCTCAATCAATATGCCGCCGAGATAAACTCCGTAGCCAGCACATCGCTCGCGACAGCGGCAACGGAAACCGAATACCCGAAAGAAATAATAGCCCCTCTCATAAAGACCACATGGAGCCAGGAAGCCCCATTCAACAACAGTTGCCCCACCGACGCATCATCGGGCAAGAAATGCCTTACAGGATGTCTGGCAACTGCTTCAGCACAGATAATGAATTTCCACCGGTATCCTCTTAGAGGAACCGGGACAATCACTTATACTGACCCAAAACAGAAAGTGGAGCGCATGATGGATTTCACCTCGCGTGGAGATTTCAACTGGACAAACATCACCGGACGATACCCGTTTCCGGTAAGCACACAGGAATGCGATGCCGTTGCCGAACTGATGCTTCAAGTAGGTCATGCCATGAAGATGCAATATTCACCATCGACAAGCATAGCCTATCTCAACGATGCGGCATTCGCCCTTATCAAGACATTCAACTACTCACCCAACATACACCGCTATGAAAGAGCCTACATCCATGCCGATGAATGGATGAAGCTGCTTGTAGCCGAACTGTCGGCTAACCGCCCGATACTGTATGACGGCAGATCAACCCAGTCGGGAGGTCACGCATTCGTGTGCGACGGATATGACGGCAATGGAATGTTCCACTTCAACTGGGGATGGGGCGGACTAAGCGACGGATATTTCGCCCTGTCAGCTTTGACCCCTACAAGCGGCAGCGGCATTCAGGACTACACCGGCGAGCAGGTGGCTGAGTGCGGCATTATGCCCGCCGATGCCGCCGGAAGCGTGCCGCAGACCAAGCATCTCGCCGGAATATACAGCCTGAATGTGTTCACAGCCAAGACCGAGGTCTACTCCGATGAGAACACTTATATCGGTAAAGCCGATAAATCGGGATTCATATTTTACTGCTTGAATCTCGGACATTACAAGTTCAAGGGCGACATATACGCCACCATCAATGTGGACGGCGAGATAATTCCTGTAAGCAACAAGTGGTCAGGTGAAATAACAGCGGGCAACAACACCCCCGTAACCCTGTACATACCCACATCACTTGCCGACGGCACCTACACCGTGAGCTTCCACTACCGTCTTGAGGGCGATGACAACTGGTACCCGATGAAAAGCCGTTACAGCACTCCGTATCAGGCAGCGGTCAAGGTGAGCGGCGATGATGTGACATTCGGTAAGGATGCCATATCGTCAATCATGTCAATAGATAACGATACTCCCATAGAGCTCCGATTTGCACAAGGAAGCATCGAAATCAGTTCGGAAAGCGGACTCGGACAGGTGATTCTGTGCGATATAAGCGGCAGAACAGTCGCCAATCTCAATCACTGCGGCAAGAATGCCACAATCGACACATCGGCACTCAGCCATGGCACCTACATCCTGCAAGCCACCTCAAACAACAACAATCGTATAACTCGAAAAATCATATTATAAACCATGCATATCACTATTCACAATATCAAGGGGATCGCCATCACGGCGTGTTCACTGTTTCTGCCGGCAATATGCTATGCAAGTGTTTCAGCCTCGGCAGCGCCACGCCAAGCGGTGGCTCCGGCTAACGTCTCAGTAAAAGGACAGATCGTCGATGAAGACGGCGAGCCCGTAATGGGCGCCACCGTCATGGTAAAAGGCACCTCCAACGGCACCAGCACCGACCTCGACGGAGCATTCTCTCTATCGGTTCCCTCAGGAAGGAAAATCACGCTTTCAGTGAGCTACATCGGCATGAAACCGGCGGAGTACACCGTTAAGCCGGGAGAAAACGTAACGATAACTCTCCAACCTGATGCCAATGTGCTCGACGAAGTGATCGTGTCGGGATTCCAGACCATATCCCGTGAACGCTCCACCGGATCGGCTATCGTGATCAACAAGGACAAAATAGGGAAAATACAGGCTCCTAACCTCAGCGCTAAACTCGAGGGACTAACTCCGGGACTCTCCATGTACAACAATCAGATGAGCATACGCGGAACATCGTCATTCTCCATCGACAGCACTCCGCTGCTGGTGATCGACGGACAGCCAGCAACCGGAACGACTCTCAACGACATCAACCCCGACATCATCGCGAGCGTGACGGTGCTGAAGGATGCCGCCGCCACATCGCTCTACGGTGTGAGGGCATCCAACGGTGTGATTGTCGTAACCACTAAAAACGGCAATGATTCACGCCTCGACATCAACGCTTCAGCGAGCTTCTACCTTGACCCGGTGCCTTCGCTCGACTACCAGAAATATGCCTCTACAAGCGACATAATCGACTTCCAAAGCGAATTTCTCACCACCAATCCCGACTATATCCAAAGCCCGTCGGCTTACTTCTCGACACTCACCGGCAAGAACAACGCAAAATACATGAATCAGGTGGATATGCTATACTACCGCCTGTCGAAAAATGAAATCAGCGAAAACGACGTGACCGCAGGACTCAACGCCCTGCGCCGCAACGATTATCGCCGCGAATACCGCGACCATCTTCTGCGTAACAGCCTCACTCAGGATTATAATCTGTCAATATCCAAGGGTGGCGACAATTACGGATTCTATGCAGCCGCACGCTACCGCAAACTCGGGCTTTACAACAAGCATGACAGCGATGACCGTCTGTCGCTATATCTAAAGAACGACCTGAAGATAACCAAATGGTTCAATCTCACCCTCGGTGCCGACATATCATTCAACCGCGCCGCCTACTCGCAGGCATCATACATGGGCGAGACCGACGCGATGGCATACGACGCGCTCTACAATGCCGACGGAACCCTCTCCTACCGCTACCCCTACAATCAGCTCCTCGCCGAGGAGGTGGGCAACACTCCCGGCTTGCAGCACATGGGCTACAATGCCATCGAAGAATCCCGGAACAATATGTACAAGACCGACAATCTTTACATGAAATATTTCATTCAGGCAGGTTTCGACATAACCAAAGATCTTGACTTTGAAGTGAAATTCCAGTATGAGAAGCGCAAACTTGACGGAAAAGAGTATGACGAAGCCGACTCCTACATGATGCGTTCCATGGTCAACGAATTTGCATCGACCGGAGCCAACGGCAACCTTGTCTACAACATTCCGCAGGGTGGCAGACTGTATATGTACAATGCCTCTTACGACTACTACAACCTCCGCGCCCAAGCCAACTACAAAAAGACCTTCGCCGAAAAGCATGACGTGACCGCCCTTCTCGGAGGCGAGATAAGACAAGACCACACGGAAAGCCATTCAGGCGAACGATTCGGATATGACGACCAGAAGCTCACCTATACGCAAGTCGACTGGAAGACACTCTCCACCAACGGCGTGGTGGGACAGCTATACTCCACACCCCGACGCAAATCGGAAAATCTCTCACTCTCCGACATCAAGCACCGCTATGTGTCGGCATACTTCAACCTCGGCTACATCTATGATGCCCGTTATGCCCTGAATGCGAGTGTGAGAGTCGAGCAAGCCGACCTCTTCGGCTCCGATCCCAAATACCGCTACCGTCCGCTATGGTCGGTGGGAGGAAGCTGGAATATCTCCAACGAGGAGTTCATGAAAGATTTTTCATGGATCAATACATTGAAACTCCGCGCCACCTACGGTATCACCGGAAATGTCGACCAGTCATCATCGCCCTACCTGCTCGCCTCATTCGGCACATCGCTCTACACAAGCCAGCAGATAAGCATGATTCTCACGCCCCCCAACAGCTCGCTGCGTTGGGAGCGCACATCAACATTCAATGCCGGCGTGGACTTCCGCCTGTTCAACCGCCTGTCGGGTAGCATCGACGCTTACCGCAAGTACAGCTCCGACCTGCTCGTGAACAAGCGCATCGACCCATCGCTTGGATTCAACGGCATGGCGCGTGCCAATAACGGCGAGATGAAGAACACCGGTGTCGAGCTCAACCTCTCCTACGACTGGATAAGCACCCGCGACCTTGTGTTTACCACATCATTCTCGGCAGCATACAACAGCAACCGCATTGAAAAAGTGGACTACGAGCCCACCGACGCTCTCGACATGATGCGTCAACCCGGCTCCAACTATCGCATAGGCGACACCTACAACTCGCTCTACGCCTACAAGTATGCCGGACTCACCGACACCGGACGCCCGTCGGTTTATGACGAGAACGGAGAAATCTCATCGGTCAAGTCAGTGCGCAATGTAGGAGCGGTAGTGTGCGTGGGACAGCTCTCTCCAAAGTGGAACGGCGCCCTCAACCTCGATCTGCGCTGGAAAGGGCTCAACGTATTTGCCAAGATCGTATATTACACCGGACATTCATTGCGTCGCGACGTGCCCACACTCTATGACTCAGCCGAAAAAATCGCGAGTGGAGCAGTGCACAAAGATATCGCCGACCGATGGACTCCCGACAATACCGATACCCGCATCCCGGCAATAGGTCTTCATGACGACACCGGCGAGAGCAACTATCAGTGGAAGTATGCCGATGTCAACACCTGCAGCGCATCGTTTGCCAAACTCCGCAATGTAGGCGTGTCCTACACCTTCCCAAAAAAGTTGTTGACACGCACAAAATTCCTCAAGGGAGCCACATTGCGTTTCCAGGTCGACAACCTATGCCGCTGGACAGCCAACAAGTATGACATCGATCCTGAAGCGTTTAACGCCAACACCGGATCACGCTCGTCACTCACCAATTCAGGCACCACCAAGCCCACTTACATATTCGGAGTGAATATTAACCTGTAATATATCCTGCAACAGAATATGAACACCAGACTATCATATATAAGCCTGCTACTCGCAGCAGCATCAGCCACCGCATTATCATCATGCGACAGCTATCTCGACATAGAGCCTAAGGGCAGAACCCAGCTCACCACCACAACCGACTATCTGGGACTTCTCGAAGAGATCTCACCCAATTATGACCACGGCAACAGCTGGACCATGTGTGACGAAGCATCATGGTACATACTCGGCGACCTTGAGCGCTACACCGTTCCGTTGAGATCGGCAGCATTCTATTGGGACGAATCGGTTGACCGCTGCTCCTATACCATCGACAGCGAGCTTTACAACTCATGCTACAGCCGCATCACCAACTACAACGCCATAATCTCCAACATCGACAAAGCCGACGGTCCTGAAAGCGACAAGGAGCTCGCCATGGCACAGGCAAAAGCGATGAGAGCCTATAATTACTTTTTCCTGCTCAACACATTTGCCCGTCCCTACGACCCGGCAACCGCTGAAAGCGAGCCCGGCATAATAGTGCGCGAAAAGATGTTTCAGAGCATTGAGGAGGCGGGAATCCAGCAGAGCGTAGCCTATACCTACCGCTTCATAAAGCAGGATCTCACCGATGCGATCCCGGCGCTTCCCCACAAGGCGATAAACAGCTTCCGTCCTGACCGCACATTCGGCTACGCGCTAAAGGCAAAGGTGCATCTTTTCATGAGAGAGATCGACGAGTGCATAGCGGCTTGCCAGAATGCCCTCGACGAAGCTGCGGCAGGCGGTCATCAACTGTGGGACATGAACGCCGAATATAACCGCTACGGTCCGATGCTGCTGAACGCCTACGGCATCGACATGGCTATCGACGATCCAAGATATGGCTACATAAACCCCACGATTGAAAACATCTGGAAAAACGCCATCACATACAATTATGACGGAGCCGAAAACCTGCTGTATCAATTCGGCACCACCTACACCGACCCATATCCCATGTATGTGACAAAACGCGTGCTCGACCTCTTCGAGCAGAATGCCGATATGCGCTACCGCTGCTGCATAAGATATAACCGCACCCACGAAACCGCACCGGAAGGCGACCGTGAGTTTGCCACATTGAGCATACGCTGGAATCCCGGCGGAATGAGGCTCTCGGAAGTATATCTGATGCTTGCCGAATGCTATGCCCGCAAAGGCGGACCTCAAAACATAGCCCTCGCCATGCAATATCTCGATACCCTGCGCTCACACAGGCTCATAGCCGGAAAATACAACCGTCTTACGGCAAGCACCGACGAAGAAGCGTTGCGTCATGTGAGAGAAGAGCGCAAACGCGAGCTGTTCCTCACCAGCAACGGATTTTTTGATATGCGACGTTTCTGTGCTGAATTTAATGAAACCGTCACCAAGGAAATCAACGGCACCACCTACAGCATAGGTCCCGATTCCCATCTCCTCACTTATCCGTTCCCTCTTAAAGCGATGCAAACAAGTAAGTTAATCCAAAATAGCAAATGACACTGATGAAATTTCAACTTATTTTACTATCTCTGGCTCTGACTGCCTGCGGATCACAGAACATCAAAACCGCCACCACAGTCACTATCAAAAGCAATCAGCCAAAAGTGTATTTCCAGCCGGAAAACAGTCTTGGATACAACAAGATTGAGTCGACCGACACCACGCTGACCCTTGATATCGATATCCCGGCATACTATACAATCATGGGTGGAAACACTCAAAAAGTGGTCTATATAGCACCGGGCACATCCACCAGCATAGAGCTAAACGACAGCGGCATATCAATCACCGGCGACCTTAGCGCCGAAAACGAATTTGTAAACTCCAACAAGTATCTGTGCCATACCCCCGATTCCATCGCCATGTATTCACAGCAGTGGGCAGACTACCATACATCGGAAGTGGAACGCCTGTCACAGATGTTGGACAAATCAGGTCTCGACAACGATTTTATCGACACCCATAAATTGTATTACCTACAGACTTTCCTCAATCAGAGACTTAACGGTCCTCGCCTGGAAAATCTTTTTGGAAATGCAAAAAACAGCATCCCGGAAAACTACTATGCATTCCTTGATTCATTGCAATTCAATAATCCGAAGCTGTTGTCGCAACCTAAATGGTTTGAAATCGTCAACGGAGCGCTGTCACAGATGGAATCCAACGGACTCCTGCCTGTCGACAATGACAACTACATGAGCATCTACGCTGACAGGATAAAGGATGGCACAATAAAATCAAAATACCTTCTGCGACTGTTGGAACTGGTGCTGAAAAGCGGCTACACCAATGATTTCACCAGTCAGGTAGAGAAAATAAAACCGATGATTATGCCTGAGGACAGCAACGAGTTGACAGCTCTCATCGACTCATGCGCCAAAATACGCGAAATGGAGGCTCCGGTGGCTCGCGGAAAGCAGATACCTGAATTTACCGCAAATACTCTCGATGGAAAGGAATATTCAATCGCCGACTTCAAGGGAAAGCTGACTGTGATCGATTTCTGGTACACCGGATGCATTCCTTGCAAGGCTGAAGTGCCTTATTTTGAGAAACTGGCAAAAGAAATGGATGGCAAAGACGTGCAATTCCTGTCGATATCGCTTGACACCGGCGATGAACTTATTGCCGAATGGAAGAAAGTGATGAAAGCCAAACCCACCGACTCACGCGTGCTCGGACTGAATCTGCCCGGAGGCTTCAACTCCGATCTGCTTCCCAAACTGCAAATAAACAAGGTGCCCCGAATAATGCTTATCGACAAAGAGGGAAAAATAATCGATTCCTATGCAAAGCGTCCCTCCGATCCCAAGCTCAAACAACAGATCGAAGCCCTGCTGTAAAGAAACCACAGCCATAAAACATAGAATAAGCCCCATCAGACTCTTCTGCCTGATGGGGCTTATGTTATTTTTCGGGTGACGATTATTCATCGTCCATAGCCATATAGTGCTGATAGGGATGATCGCAACCGGGACATTTCTTTGGAGGTTCTGTGCCATTATGCACATATCCACACACAAGACATCTCCAGTTGATCGGGGTGTCACGTTTCCACACGGTACCGTCCTTAACCTGCTTCAAGTAACGCTGGAAACGGTCGTGGTGATATTTTTCAATTGAAGCGATGGCAAGGAAATGGCTTGCAATCTCATCAAACCCTTCTTTTTCAGCCACCTTTGCGGCTTCCTCATAATATTCGTAACCGTCGACCGATTCTTCCTTGATAGCTATAGCAAGGTTGGATGCGGTGTCGCCGAGAAATCCGGCATCAACGCCGCCATTGCAGGTAGCTTCCACATCGGGGAGGAATTTCAAAAATATCTTGGCGTGGCGAAGTTCATTGTCGGCAGTTTCACGGAAAATTTCGCCGATAGGGAAATACAGTTCTTTATCAGCCTGTTGTGCATAGAATGTGTAACGTGCGTAAGCCTGTGTTTCCGCTGCGAAGGAGTTGACCAAATATTGTTCGGTCTTTGTACCCTTAACACTTTTTGTTGTACTCATAACTTTAAGTTTTTGAATTCTGGTTTCTATATCAGAACAACCTTCCAAGCATTAATGTTTACCCCGCACCCAATTTTATCACCTCCGGTAATGGCAACGCGGATGCACTGAGGTTCAGCACATCCGCGTTTATCATGATTAATTATATCTATGTCTTATTTCGCTATCGGGCAACCCTGGCAACGCTCTGCGATTTGAGTGAAGAAATCGTTGCCTTTGTCATCGACGAGAATGAATGCGGGGAAGTTTTCGACTTCAATCTTCCATATAGCCTCCATTCCGAGTTCGGGGTATTCGAGACATTCCACCTTCTTGATACTGTTGGCAGCAAGGATTGCGGCAGGACCGCCGATGCTACCCAGATAGAATCCGCCATGCTTGTGACAGGCATCGGTCACCTGCTTGCTGCGGTTGCCCTTGGCGATCATCACCATTGATCCTCCGGCAGCCTGGAACTGGTCAACGTAGGAGTCCATACGTCCTGCTGTAGTGGGTCCGAATGAGCCTGAAGGCATTCCTTGCGGAGTCTTGGCGGGACCTGCATAATAAATGGGGTGATCCTTCAGATAGTCGGGCATCGGCTCGCCGGCATCAAGACGCTCCTTGATCTTGGCATGAGCGATGTCACGACCCACAATGATGGTGCCGTTGAGCGACAGACGGGTCGATACGGGATATTTGGTCAATTCAGCAAGAATCTCAGGCATCGGTCGGTTAAGATCGATCTTAACGGCATTTCCTTCGCCTTGGTTGCGGAGTTCTTCGGGAATCAACTCACCGGGATTGGTGTCGAGCTTCTCGATCCAAAGACCATCTTTATTGATTTTAGCCTTAACATTGCGGTCGGCTGAACAGCTTACGCCAAGACCAACGGGGCATGACGCACCGTGACGCGGCAAACGTATCACCCTGATGTCATGAGCGAAATACTTTCCACCGAACTGAGCGCCGAGACCTATCTTCTGAGCCTCTTTCAGCAATGTCTGCTCAAGCTCCACGTCGCGGAAAGCGCGTCCGTATTCATTACCGGTAGTGGGAAGATTGTCATAATATTTCACTGACGCCTTCTTAACTGTTGCGAGATTCATCTCAGCCGATGTTCCACCTATCACAAAAGCGATGTGGTAAGGAGGACAAGCAGCAGTGCCAAGCGACTTCATTTTCTCAACGAGGAACGGCACCAACTTCTCGGGGTTCAACAGAGCCTTGGTCTCCTGATAGAGATAGGTCTTGTTTGCCGAGCCTCCACCCTTAGCTACGAACAGGAACTTGTATTCGTTGCCATCCACGGCATAAAGGTCGACCTGTGCGGGAAGATTGCATCCGGTATTGACCTCGTCATACATATTCAACGGAGCGTTCTGAGAGTAGCGCAGATTATTTTCAGTATAAGTGTCGTATACCCCGTGGTAGAGTTCTTTTTCATCGCCACCGCCGGTAAACACATTCTGTCCCTTCTTTCCGATCACGATCGCTGTACCGGTATCCTGACAGAACGGAAGCTGACCCTTTGCGGCAATCTCAGCGTTGCGAAGCATGGTGAGCGCCACAAACTTGTCATTTTCACTCGCTTCGGGGTCATGAAGTATTTTTGCCACCATAGCGTTATGTTCACGACGCAGCATGAATGCATTGTCATGAGTTGCCTGACGGGCAAGCACTCGCAGAGCCTCCGGCTCAACAACAAGCATCTCGTTGCCGTTCCAGTTCTCAACCTTCACATAATCGGAGGTCAAGTGGTAGTATTCCGTAGTGTCTGCCGACATCGGGAACATCTCTTGATATACAAACGGTTTTTGTGCCATAAGAAAAGAATTCTTTAAAATTTACATTGTTGCAAAGATACAAATAAGTAGAGCTCAAAACCAAATTTATTTGAAATTTGCCTCCTTAAATATTCTCACGACTTGAGCGTTCCAACAAAATTAAATGAGAAAGATTCACTCAGTTTTTTGAAATTTTTCATGCGAAAACTTGCATAATAATCTTTTGATTATTACATTTGTAGTGTCTTAAGAAAGACAAATGAGTTCATTGAAAGGTTTAAATGACCGGATAGAAATTCTCAATGAGATGAGATTCTATCTCCGATATGAGAAAAGCCTCCTTGAAGAAGGATGGCTTTCAGAATCGGACTTCTTGGAAATTGTGGAGCGCCTCATCAGAGAGTATGCCGCAATTTTACTTTTAGAGAAGTGACAGTCTTGATTCTCCGCTTTATTGCGGAGAACTTCTTTCAATGATTCATCTAATTTCTTAAGACTTTTTTGATTTAAAATACTATTATCATATATTATCATATATGAAGCCTGAATTAAAAAAATTGCTTGACTCAATCGCCTCACAACCCGATTTGGCTCCAAATGTCACAGACAGCTTGATGTCTCAAGCATTCGCTCTCGCCAAGACTCCGGAGGAAAAGAGAGAGGCAGGAAAATATCTGACAGAATCCATAAGCCGCAGGAAGCGTCCTGACATTAGCGTAAAAGAGCATCTTGGCGACATGGCTGATGCTTTGAATCTTTCATATATCGCCAAGCATTATTTCAACAAAGATCGCACATGGCTGTATCAACGTCTTAACAAATCAACAGTCAATGGCAAACCGGCTTCATTCACCAATGCTGAATTGCATACACTATCACAATCACTCGAAGAACTAAGCCAACAACTTCATTTAATATCAACCCAATTAACTCGTTAAATTTTTCTTAAGACAGGCATCCCCTTCTTTGTTGAACGCAAAGGCAGGGGATGTTTTTTATGGCTAAAACAAATAATGGCACCCATTTCTGAGTGCCATTACTTGTTTATAAAATATATCATCTTTAGTGACGCACCAGCTTCACTGTCGAGTTGAGACCTCCGGCAACAGTGTCCCACCCTGAGTAATCGCCTTTTTTGTAGCCGATACCCACGAGATTTATCTCTTTGAATTTGCGCCATTTCACACCGGCACGGTCAAGAGCCGCAATACGGTTGGCAGGAAGATTGGTGACTTCGATGCGAAGTTCATTCTTGCCCTTCTTGAGAGCGTCGCCACAACTTATAGTGAATGGCACCGCCCACGCACAACCAAGATATTTGCCGTTGAGATACACCCGGGCACTCTCGCGCACATCACCGAGGTCAATGCTCCAATCACCGTCCAGTTGCTTTTTATCCATATTGAACGTAGTGGTATAGATTCCTGTTCCGGCAAGATCATTAAGTTCTTTGTCACCAAGCTGTGTCCATGGTTTCAGTCCGTTAAGCGTGAAACCGCGCTTGACATCGGGGACTGATTCAGTGAATGACAACTTCCATTCACGATCCGACAGATTGATAGTGTCGGGACGCGACACATGGCTGAAACGCTTGGGAAGATTGAGCTTGTGGTCATACGTCTGAAGAATACGCGATTCTCCCGAGCGGAAATCCATCATGATTTTTCCATCGGCAATCTCAGCGGCGTAAATATCCCCGGTCATAGGATCAAACCATGCGGCATCGACAAAATCCACGGCAAGAGGCACGGCTTTGCTCACGTCATTGGGAGTGAGGTTGGCGATGAAATAGTGGTGTCCTCCGTCATTGCTGCGACGTATGGCACGCAACTTGAGGTCGGTTCGTGCCGGTTCCGATTTGGCTCCGGCTTTTATGGCGTTTTTATCCACTCCCATTATGATTGTAGCGCCCTGAGCCTTCAATGAATCAATATGAGCCTGAAGAGCCGGAGTCAGCTTGCCGCTGCCGGGAATGATAAGTCCACGGTAACGTGTTCCTGCGGCAGTGGTGAGCATTCCGTCCTTGAATTCGGTAGTCATAAGATACTTGTCGCTTATATAGTCGCAGTCAAATCCGAGGCTGTCGATCTCGAGAATGCTTTTAATGAATCCCGGTGCTTTTTTCTTCATGCCATGGATGTCAAATGTGAGAAACAAGCCTTTGGTGCTGTTGGAAAGGCGTTCACGCCACATATCGCGCACGGGAAGATACACAAGGTAGTCATTGTCGGGATTTCCCATCTGAAGGAAGCTCTGGCAACGTGTGATATACTCATTCAACGCAGGAGCGTCGCGCCATATCGTATTGGTGGGGCTCATGTCGACCGATGCGTAGAACTTCCATCCCGGCCATGCATCCTCACGCGGAGAATAGGTGGTGCCGTGATAGAACATGTGGTTCACACCGCAGGTGAACATCAAGTCGATGTCGGGCTTCATCTGCGACAACGAGGTGCGGAAATGCTCAGTGAGCCAAGTGAAGGTCTCGCTCGAGGTGAACGGCTTGCCTGTGATGTGGGCTGCCGACGACGCATACTTCAACATCGACACGTCGCTGTCATTGGGGCGAGTGAATCCCTCATCGGTGCGCAGACCCTTTATACCGAAGTCCGACAGTCCGAATCCTTCTATTTCAGGGACATCGACAGCGGCATAGAGGTCAATCAGATTTGCCGGCGAGCCATGAGCCTGATTACGGGTCTGTGATCCTTTTTCGTGAGCCCACTGCGTCCATTGCTCGGTAAAGTTTTCAAGGAGCATATCGGCAAGCGTCTCGCGATAGTCGCTCAACGCGGCATTTCCGTCATCAACCAGCCCAAGCAACTCAGGAAGTTTGTCCTGAAGTTTGTAGCCGCGACGGCGCTCAAATTCAGCAAAAAGCGTGGGAGTCCAGTTGGCTCCGTAGACCTCATAGCTGTCATTGAAAAAATTGTGGGGATAGGCAGCATGACGAGAGTCAAACGCCTGTCCGAATTTATCAAGATATTTCTTCACCACATTGCGGTCAAAGTGGTCAATCACGTAACCCTCTCCACCGGGAGCGGCACGTTTCACCTTCTGGCGGGTGCGGCTTTCAAACACTCTTATCACCTCATCCTCGCCCGAGGGAAGTGTGCGTCGTGATGTGGCAATCAGTTTGGCGATATCCTCTTCTTTAGGACCTACGCCTTTCACGGGAGCCTCGCCTGCCGCAACAGTGTCGACAAGGAATATAGCCTTGCAGGCTGCGTCCTCGATTGGCACTTCCGGACCACCAAAAGGCCAACCTGTGCCTTGATTCATATCAACAAGCATTCCGTCGGCAGCCGCTTCAGCCTGAACCACACGCAAGGCATCCATCCAGGCATCCGACAAAAACGGAATCTCATTGGCATCATTACCCTGCACACCGTAGATGGGTGTAATCTCCACCGAACCAAGACCGGCTTTGGCATACTCGCCTATGTTGTATCTGAGATTGGCTGAATCAACCGCCGATCCCATCCACCACCAGCGGGCGCCCGGACGGGCTTCCTGTTTCACCGCAGGCCATTGCTGGGCTGCAGCCGATAGTGCGAAAAGTATTCCACACGAAATAAGAGCTGTTTTTTTCACTGCTGTTTAGGTAAATTTAGGTATAAGATTAATAAGTTTTTTGCAAACTTACGCAAAAAACTTGACTTATCGTTGTGGCAACGCCGGTAAATCGCTTAATTTTGCAGATTACAATAACGAAATCCACTCCATGATGAAAACCAAATATGCTTTTCTTCTGCTACTGATCATCTCCTCGCTCACCCTGCTGCCATTTTTGGGCGAAGCGCTTTTTTACTCCAAAGGTGAACCACGCGAGGCTATCGTAGCTGTCTCAATGCTGCAATCAGGCAACTGGATCCTACCGATAAGCAACGGCGACATGATTCCCTACAAGCCGCCGTTCATGGCTTGGTGCATAGCAGCGGTGTCGCTTCCGTGGGGACACGTGACTGAATACACGTCGCGCCTCCCGTCGGCAATCGCGTTGATAGCACTGGTGATGTGGACTTTCATGTTCTATGTGAAACGTGCCGGCAAAGGAAGAGCACTGTTGACGGCTTTCCTGCTGCTCACTTCATTTGAGGTGTATCGTGCGGGATTTGCCTGCCGCGTGGATATGCTGCTCACCCTGTTCACTGTGGGAGCCATCTACTCCTTGTATGCCTATTGGGAACGTGGATTGAAAGGAATACCCTTAGTGGCGATACTCATGATGACCGGAGCATTTCTCACCAAAGGTCCGGTGGGCGTGGCTCTGCCGTGTGGCGTGATGGGGCTGTTCATGCTGTTGCGTGGTGAACGCTTCTGGAAAGTTCTCGGGCTGCTCACATTGTGGGGCATCGTCTCGTGCCTGATACCGGCGGCATGGTATGCCGCCGCATTCCAACAGGGCGGAGAACAATTCCGCGAACTCATGATGGAGGAAAACGTGGGACGCATGACCGGCAACATGAGCTATGAATCGCACGTCAATCCGTGGCACTACAATGTGATGACACTCGTAGCGGGATTCCTCCCCTACACATTGCTGCTATTGTTTTCACTGGCGGTGGTGTTCCGTCACTACCGGTTTCACAAGCCTGCCGACGGCTTCATCAAGTCGTTCCTCCGGCTTGAGCCTGTGACCATGCTGTCGATTGTCGCTGCCTTGGCTATCTTCCTGTTTTATTGCATTCCGGCAAGTAAGCGCAGCGTGTATCTGCTGCCCATGTATCCGTTCACGGCATTTTTCATCGCCGGCTACATCCAGTATCTTGCCAATGTGTCAAAACGCGTGGTCAAGGTATATTCATCCGTAATATGCGTGGCGGCGATACTGCTTTTCGGGGTGTTCCTGTTCCTGCAATGCGGAGATTTCCCCTATAGTCGCCTCTCCGGAAAACACGCACTTGAAAACGCGCTTTACGTCACTGCGCTATCACAGCATTTCTCTTTTATCAAGTGGATAATAGCCGAAATACCGGTTGTATTGGCGATTATATTTTTCATAAAACTTCGCCGTATGTCGGGCTACAGCGCTCTCGGATGGTGCATTGCCGTGACTGTCACACTCTACTGGGCTTTTGCCGGAGTCTACCAGCCGACAGTGCTCAACACCAAGAGCGACAAACGCATAGCGGCCGCTCTCACCGAACTGCAACCCGAAGGAAACCTCTATGCCTACACCGCGGACTACAACACCCGCTTCTACGGCGTGAACTACTACCTTGACGACCGCCTAAAGAGCATCGCCACCGCACCTGAGGGCGACTCCGGCTACATGATCATCACCGTGGACGACGGCAAAACATACCTGCCCGAAAATGCCTCAAAATACGACTTCTACCTACTGAAGCATTTCCGCACCCGCAGTTGCGACCTGCGCCGCCAAGTGCTCCTACTCAAGTTCACCCCCAAGAAATAACATTAGGCATTATTTGGCACACGATGCCCGGGCATCGTGTGTCAACCGTTCTCAGCGGCTTTTTAACATTCACATTTTGAGCCGGCTTCTACCGATTGTACTATTGCTTCTCATATTCGGCAAGAATGTGTTCAACGTCTTTTTTAAGTTCGGGAATGTGGCGCTTCACCAATCCCCACAGAAATTCACTCTCTACTTTTTCGTATGAGTGAATAACTCTATTGCGAGTTTGCACTATCGCCCTTGCATTTGGAAGGCTGAAACCAGGATACCTTTTCAGTTTTCGGTTTATAGCTTCACCCATTATCTCCACCGAGTGCTCAACGGCACGAATCATCAGGCGGTCATTGGTAAACACGTCAAAGCGATTGGGATAATCGACAAAGAACTGCTCAACGTCATCACACGCCATCCGCACATCTTCAAGATATTTAAGAATGCTCTCATCCATATATCACTTGCTTTGTCCGGTTCACGTTATTAATAAAGTATTTGTTTCTCAAACTGCTGCCAACTACCAGATCAACTTTTCTTTTCAGAAGTGATTCTAAAGAATCCTGTAAGTCAAAGAAATTAGTGACGTAATCAAATTTATCAGGATCTGTAGGCTCAAAATCCACAAGCAGATCCACATCGCTTTGGTCGTTAAATCTATCCGTCAGAATAGAGCCAAAGACAGCGAGCGATTTGACCTTATGCCGACGGCAAAGATCAATAATGCATTGCAGGTTGAGTTCGATCAATTTCATAAGACATTGTTTCTAAGTGCGAATATAGGGAATATTCCTGATAAAGAAACACTCTAAGCCTGAAAATCGTTTGAAAATGAGCCGTGAAACCGTTTAACCGGCATCATCATGCTCCCGATTTGTTTCACCATCGCCGGAATATATGCTCACTCATGCCTAACGGCACTTACCTCCCTCTGCGGTTTTTTAACATTCACATTTTGAGCTAAATATTGTAATTTTGAAAATTTGTTGCTATTTTTGCAAGCGTAGACCGCATCGCAGAGGCCCGGTTTGGGGTAAAGCGAGGCGGGATGCAGTGAACATAATAGAAAGCGTTTATCCGCGCTGATTCTTGACTCTTCGGAATTCTCGCAAAATTCATATTGATGTCAAGGACTGAGCAACGGTAGATGCCCGTGGATATGTAATATCATGCATTCGGCAAAGCGCCTTGGGAAAGGTACAGCCGGACGCTATTGTTACATATACAAGCGTGGGCTTCTGCGTTGCCGTCTGACATCAATAGGGCAATGCGAGAAGCCTCGGAGAGTAGGACGGTGACAGATACAGATTCCTACGCTTTCTCGTATAACCCAATCAGTCGCCAACGAGGGGAAGACCGCGGCCGACGATCATAATATGAATAATGGAATTTATCCTATAAAGGACATCCCTCACACATTGCAGCATAAGCCTATTTTGGCTTGTGAGAACACAGATCCCGAAGAGAGTGATGATGTTAAATATCTTTCATTGGGATTGTCTCAATTTGATAACGAAACTATTTCGTTAAAAGTTTTTCGCAAAACATCAGCAGATTCAAAATGGGCTAGAGGAGAAGATATCCCACCAAAACGATTGTTAAATTTAACAATACTTCTTCTTGGTGGAATATCAAATATCTTACGGAATGATGCAACGGGACATTCCAGTCTTCTTCATGAACAATGGGTTTATGAGGAAACCAAACATTTGGAAGTTTTGAAAGATTGGCTAGTGAAAGAGAAAAGTGATTTATATAAGAAAATATATGAACTTGAAAAGCTAATCAAAACAATATATACGAATAAATGACTTCCCAATCATATGTTGCACCTAATCATACTATGCATAGTGTATTATCCGATTATGTACAATGTTTAACCCGTATTTTAAATAATTGTTTTTTAAGACCAAGCTTCGATTATTGATAAAATTTGAAATATGAAAAAACTATTATTTGCTTTGATTACTGTGATTACAGCGGTAGTCACTATCAGTTTCCAAAGTTACGCCTATACTAGAAATGGTTATAATTACACACTACGAAATTCGTCTTCTTCCGGTGTAACGATGGGTGGTAAGGCAACCGAAACGGGTAGAGAAATCTCTAGATATGGGGAAACGTGGTACTGTAATGGCGGAGATTTTTCTGTCAATGGATTATGGTATACCGTTGATGCATTGGATGCATCAACATCATATGGAGATTGTTGTGATTATCTATTTGCAACCGGTAAGACAATCACTGATATTATAGGTTTTCATTCGTCTGGGGTAAAATACGTTACGGTAGGGCATGATAATACCATTACCCGAGGTTCTACTAAGATACACGCTAATGCATTTAAGGGTTGCAGTAAAATAGCTACATTAAATATTGAAAAATCCATTTCTTCTATTGGAAGCGGAGCTTTTTCAGATATGAAGGGGGCTAAGATTGTATGTAAGAATCCTTCTGCACCATCTGCCTATAATAATACATTTAGTCAAGAAGCGTATGAAACCGCCACGCTATGGGTTCCAGATGGATCAAAAGCTAATTATCAGAACTCAACAGGCTGGAAAAATTTCAAAAAAATATTAGCTGAATCAGATGCTTATATAATATTTTGCTTTGATTACGATACTCCCAAGATTATAATGGAAAATCAGAGTGTCACATTGGCAATGATGGAATATATAGGCAATAGAAACTTTAGACCTATATCAAATCAATTTTTTAGCTTTGAATCATCAGATACATCAGTTGCAACAGTGGATGAAAACGGATGTCTTAAAGGAATAAAAAAAGGCACCGTTGTTATATCGGCGACCCATTGGAATGGAGATATTGATAAATTTGAGCTAACTGTTGTAAAACCTGCATCAGATATTGAAATTTTTGAAGCAGAAACAAATGCACCATTATCAACAATTTCTATAATAGCCGGAGATTCTCTGAAGTTGCTAACAAAATTATATCCTGAGGATTCAAACGACACAATAAAATGGAGAAATGAAAATATCGAAATAGCGATAATAGATTCTGTCAGAATTGTGCATGCTTTCGCACCAGGAGAAACAAAGATTACAGCAAAAACATTATCGGGTTTGGAAAAAAGTCTCATTGTGAGTGTAGCACCCCAAAAGGTGGAAAGTGTGACATTTACAAATAAATTTGTGTATATGGAAAAAGGAGAGAGCAAACTTCTAAATGTTAGTATATTACCTCACAATGCTACCTACAAAGACATAGAATGGTCTACAAAAGATAATGACGGAATAATTGAGATTTCACAAGATGGTTGTATCTCTGCTTTAAAAGTAGGGGAAGCAACAGTAATTGCATATTCTCCCAGTTCGAACTTGTCTGATTCTTGTAAAATTATAGTAAAACCTACCGATATACAACGCTTATATTTTAATTGGGACATAGTTACATTGACATTGGGAGAAACAGAACTTATATGCCCATTTGTATTACCATCAAATGCTACGGTCTCTAATATAGAATGGTCAAATGATAATCCTGAAGTAGTAGAAGTTAATGCAGGTGCCGATGGGGATAAAACCTGGGCTTACATTACAGCCCTTTCTGAGGGAGAAGCACATCTACGTGTTAGCGGACAAACTGGACTGCCCGCCTTGTGTGAAGTCAGAGTAAAAAAACCTAAACTTCAACAAATTGCTATAGAAGAAAATAATTTAAAATTAAAGATAACTGAGCCATATCAGCTTAATTGGCATGCACTTCCAATAGAAGCCGATGTGTCAAATATACAATGGCATAGTAGTGATGAAACAGTTGCGAAAGTAACCGATACAGGACTGGTTTATCCTATATCTCCGGGTAATGCGATTATTGAAGCATCTTGTGGTCACATAATTGCAAAATGCAATATTCGCGTGATGCAACCAGTAGAGGAAATTTTAATTTCTGAAAATAATACAAAACTATGTATTGGAGATTATTTTAGCCTAAACGCAACTATTTTACCTGACAATGCAGATAACAAATCGGTTTTATGGGAATCAAATAATCGCGACGTCGTTACAGTTGATGAAAAAGGATGTATCTATGCCAAAAAGGAAGGTGCAGCTGATATACATGCCTATTCAGTTGACAATCCTAAAGTTAGTAATTCTTGCAAGGTCACCGTGGTTCAATTAGCCACTAGGGTATCGTTAAATGTAGAATCTTTAGAATTGGAAGAGAACAAATCTTTCCAATTAGAAGCAACCGTCATTCCCGATAATACTTCTGATAAAACCGTGAATTGGGAAAGCTCAGATACAAGTGTGGCTGTAGTATCTCCCGATGGAATCGTGTCTGCTATTAAAAAGGGTTCCGCACTTATTATAGTATCAACGACAGATGGTAGCAATCTATCTGCCATTTGTGAAATATTGGTTAACGATAACTTCGTTCCTATCAATCAAATTTCAATCAACCCATCCTCTGTCAGATTGGCAGTTGATGAAACATTCAATTTGGACGCACAAATCACGCCTGTCGATGCGACAAATAAAAATATTAACTGGTCCTCAACAAATCCATCTGTGGTTATAGTAGATTCAAATGGTCAATTATCCGCAAAAGGAATTGGCACGGCAACAATTGTTGCGTCTTCGCAAGATGGCTCTAATTTATCTGGGACATGTAATGTTGAAGTATTCGAGCCTACGGTATTGATTTCTTCCATAACAATAGACCCGTCTACTGTCACTGGCAACATCGGCGAGACCTACCAGTTGACAGCCACAATTACGCCCAAAAATGCTTCTGATACAACATTAGCATGGTCAAGCGACAATCCGAAAGTAGCCTCCGTTGATTCAGAAGGGCTAATTTCGTTGCATACCAAAGGCAATGCAATAATAAAAGTGTCCGCTACCGATGGTTCAGGAATATCAGGCATATGCGCCGTTGTCGTTGATGAAGGCGCTGGCATCAATGACATTGAGATTGACGACAATCAATATGTAAGAATCTACAATCTCCATGGAGTCCTTGTTTATGAAGGTGTATACTCGGAATCAAATCTTGTATTGGGCACATACATAATCATATCACAAGGTGGTCGTATCAAGCGAATTATCAAATAAAATGAAATATACATAGAGCGGTAAATGCAATGGCTGGACGTAGCGGTTCAGCCATTGTTATATCCAATTATATAGCAATACAAGATTGGGTTAGGTCGGGTAGTATATACCCGAGTTACACCAGGACACTGAAAAAAAATTGCCACCGCGAAAAAGGATGGCAAGAAGACAATCAGTTGTTCTTGTTTATAAGGTTGACGATGACCTTCACCATTGTGTCTTTCTCCTCGGTGCGGCTTTCGGCTATCATGAGGGTAAGTGCCACAAGGGTGTTATCGGCGATGCGCTTGGCACCATCCTCATTGTAGAGAATGCCGTTACCATTGAGGAACCACAAGAACAGAGTAGCGGCAATGCGTTTATTACCATCACTGAATGAATGATTTTTCGTAACGAGGTAAAGAAGCATGGCTGCTTTTTCTTCCACTGAAGGATATAGGTCAATTCCACCGAAAGTCTGATATATCTGACCGATAGAGCTTTTGAAAGAATCGTCTTTCTCATTACCAAACAGCGTGCTGCCGCCAAACTTCTCATGAAGTTCGCGAATAACCTCCATAGCATTTTCGTATGTGGCGTGGAATTCTTCTTTTTTCGTTGTCTCCTCAATAGTCAGTTCCTGATAGTCGTAACGGTCGAGAGTGTCAAGAGCATACGTGTAATCCACAACCACATCAAGTAGAGAGCGGCTGTCCTCTGTCAGTTTCTCCTGATTCTGAATGGTTCGCCCAAGCACTTTAACCAATTGGCTCAGTTCATCATATTTCTGCGAGGCGAGGCGCTCGTTGACGGCATAGCCTTTAAGCAGATATTGTTTCAAAACTTTGTTAGCCCAGATACGGAACTGAGTTCCACGTTTTGATTTGACACGATAACCAACTGATATGATTACATCAAGGTTGTAGAGAGTTGTTTCTGTTCGCTGCGTAAATCCCTCTCTACGACCGTATTCCTTGGCATGTGCAAATTTTGCACTAACCAAGGATTCTTCCAATTCTCCCTCCTTGAAAATGTTACCTATGTGGCGTCCTATGACAGTCCTATCCTTTTGAAATAGTTCTGCCATCTGTGTCTGCGACAGCCATACGGTTTCATCCTGAAACTTTACATCAATGGCTGTTTCACCATCGTTGGTCTGATAGATGACGACGCTGCTGATCGGTTCGATTTGATTTTCCATACGCAAATTTAATAAAAATTATCCAGATTAGCAATCATAACAATCAATAAATCAACCGATTTACATTTATATCCATTAATAATAGCTCCAATCTTGCAGGTGATTTTGCAGGTGTGGTTGAGGTAGCCGCGACGGATTTGGATTCTCGGCGGGGCGTGTTTTTGCCGGTTAAAATGGGAGTGGCGGAATCTTCTGCGGGTCAAAATTTGTAAAGGAGCCGGAAAAGACGTAATTTTGCAAAAGAATTAACTATCACTGAATACGAATATATGAAAAAGGTTCTCCTTCTTGGATCCGGCGCCCTCAAAATCGGGCAGGCGGGCGAATTTGACTACTCAGGCTCGCAGGCTCTGAAAGCTATGCGCGAAGAGGGTATCTCGACAGTGCTAATCAATCCAAACATCGCGACAATCCAAACTTCGGAGGGTGTGGCGGACAAGGTTTATTTCCTTCCGATCACACCCTATTTTGTAGAGGAAGTGATCAAAAAGGAGCGTCCCGACGGCATCTTGCTCGCATTCGGCGGACAAACCGCTCTCAACTGCGGAACCGAACTCTACCTCAACGGCACACTTGAAAAGTATGGCGTGAAGGTTCTGGGTACTTCAGTTGAAGCAATCATGATCACCGAGGACCGCGACCTGTTTGTGAAGAAGCTCAACGAAATCGAGGTAAAGACTCCGGTTTCGCAAGCAGTGGAATCAATCGACGACGCAATCGAGGTGGCTCACCGCATCGGATTCCCGGTAATGGTGCGCTCAGGATATGCTCTCGGAGGTCTCGGATCAGGCATCTGCACCAACGACGAGGAGTTTAAGGCTCATTGCGAAAGCGCCCTCGCCTATTCCAAGCAGATCCTGGTAGAAGAATCGCTTAAAGGCTGGAAGGAGATCGAATTTGAAGTGATCCGCGATGCCAACGACCACTGCTTCACTGTCGTTCCGATGGAAAACTTTGACCCGCTGGGCATCCACACCGGAGAATCAATCGTTGTGGCTCCTATCGTGTCGCTCTCCAAGGAGCAGATAAAGATGCTCGAAGATATCGCCACCCGCGTAGTGCGCCACATCGGCATCGTGGGAGAGTGCAACATCCAGTACGCTTTCAACGCCGAGACCAACGACTACCGAATCATCGAGATCAACGCCCGCCTGAGCCGCTCATCAGCTCTTGCATCCAAGGCATCGGGCTATCCTTTGGCTTTTGTAGCAGCGAAGCTCGCCCTCGGCTACACACTAGACCAGATCGGCGAAATGGGCACCCCCAACTCAGCCTACGTAGCACCCTCGGTCGACTATATGATTGTGAAGATTCCGCGTTGGGACCTCACTAAATTCGTGGGCGTAGACCGCGAAATCGGGTCATCGATGAAATCTGTTGGTGAAATCATGTCGATCGGAAAATCATTTGAAGAGATCATCCAGAAAGGACTCCGCATGATAGGTCAGGGAATGCACGGATTTGTGGGAAATACCGACATCCGCTTCGATGACCTCGACACAGCCCTTTCCCACCCCACCGACCTCCGCGTGTTTGCCATCGCACAGGCTCTTGAGGAAGGATATTCAGTGGAACGCATAGAGGAACTCACCAAAATCGACAAGTGGTTCATCTCTCGCCTTGAAAACATCGTTAAGTACAAGAATGTGCTTTCATCCTACAACAAGATTGAAGACCTGCCCAAGGATGTGCTCAAAGAAGCAAAACGCCTCGGCTTCTCCGACTTCCAGATTGCCCGATTCGTGGAAAATCCCTCAGGCAGCATGGAGCAGGAGATACTTCGAGTGCGCGCTCACCGCAAGTCGCTCGAAATCTTGCCTTGCGTAAGACGCATCAACACTGTGGCATCGGAATATCCCGACCTCACCAACTATCTGTATGTGACTTACGGAGCCGATGAAAACGCCATCCGCTACGACATGAACGCCGGCAACAACATTGTCGTGCTCGGCTCTGGTGCCTACCGCATCGGTAGCTCGGTAGAGTTTGACTGGTGTTCGGTCAACGCCGCCAACACCTGCCGCAAGCTCGGCTATAAGTCGATCATGATCAACTACAACCCTGAGACCGTGTCGACCGACTACGATATGTGCGACCGTCTATACTTCGACGAGCTCAGCTTCGAGCGCGTGATGGATATAATCGATCTTGAGACTCCGCGCGGAGTCATCGTGAGCGTAGGCGGACAGATCCCCAACAACCTCGCGATGAAACTTTACCGCCGCCACGTGCCCATCCTCGGCACATCGCCGGTATCAATCGACCGTGCTGAAAACCGCCACAAGTTCTCGGCTATGCTCGACCAGCTCGGCATCGACCAGCCACGCTGGAAGGAGCTCACCACCACCGAGGAGATCGACGGCTTCATCAAGGAAGTAGGCTTCCCGGTGCTCATCCGTCCGAGCTACGTGCTTTCAGGTGCGGCAATGAACGTGTGCTACGATTACGAGCAGATGCACCGCTTCCTCGCCCAGGCAGCGAAAGTGTCAAAAGAATACCCCGTGGTGGTTTCGGAATTCCTCCAGAACGCCAAGGAAATCGAGTTTGACGCAGTGGCTCGCAACGGTGAGATTGTGGAATATGCCATCTCGGAGCACATCGAGTTTGCCGGTGTGCATTCAGGCGACGCCACCCTCGTGTTCCCCGCACAGAAAATCTATATGGCTACAGCACGACGCATCAAGCGCATCAGCGCCAAGATAGCCAAGGAGCTCAACATCTCGGGACCGTTCAACATCCAGTACCTCGCCAAGGACAACGATGTGAAAGTGATCGAGTGCAACCTCCGCGCGTCACGCTCATTCCCGTTTGTCAGCAAAGTGCTCAAGAAGAACTTCATCGAGACCGCAACCCGCATCATGCTCGGAGAGAAAGTGGAGAAAGTCGACACATCGACATTCGACATCGACTACATCGGCATCAAGGCTTCGCAATTCTCATTTGCCCGCCTGCACAAAGCCGACCCGGTACTCGGCGTGGATATGTCCTCTACCGGAGAGGTTGGATGTCTCGGCAAAGATTTCGACGAGGCTCTTCTCAACGCCATGATCTCAGTAGGCCACCACGTGCCGAAAGGCGCTGTGCTCGTCAGCTCAGGCGACGTGCGCGGAAAAGTGGATATGCTCGACGCTTGCCGCCTGCTCGCAGAGAACGGCTACAAGATATATGCCACTGAAGGAACCGCCAAGTTCCTCAACAACAACGGCGTCGAAGCTCATGCTGTGTGCTGGCCCGATGAAGACGGCGACAACATCCTCGATCTCATCTCCAACCACACCGTGGATCTTGTGATAAACATCCCCAAGAACCACACCAAGCGCGAGCTCACCAACGGATACCGCATACGCCGCTGGGCTATCGACCACAACATTCCGTTGCTCACCAACGCCCGTCTTGCCGGCGCTTACGTGAAGGCTTTCATCAACAAGCCCATCGACAAAATCGGCATCACACCTTGGCAGGAATACTAATCGAAATCACCCTATACGACGAAATAGCCCGAGTCCACACGGATCCGGGCTATTTTTTTATTATAGCGCATTTTACCCAATCATCCCCCGACAGAATCGGCGTTATCAACATAAAGGGGCAGTTATAAACATTTAACTCATTTTGACGGCATGATTTTTGGATGCAATTGGATATAAATCATTATCTTTGCGTTATCATTAATAACTGATTATGGGTAAAATCATTGCAATAGCTAACCAGAAAGGGGGCGTAGGCAAAACCACTACCACCATCAACCTTGCCGCTTCTCTTGCCAACCAAGGGAAGAAGGTCCTCATTATTGACGCAGATCCGCAGGCAAATGCCACCTCGGGCTACGGAATTGACCCAAAGTCGATGTCATCTTCAATATATGAATGTCTCGTCGACAACTATCCAATCGATGGCTCCCAAGTGCCCACCTGCATCGAGGGTCTTGACCTCGTGGGGTCACGCATCGACCTTGCCGGAGCTGAATTAGAACTTGTCAGCAAAGATAATCGCGAAAGAGTGCTTCTCAACGTGCTATCTCCCATTGTCGACAAATATGATTACATCCTTATCGACTGTTCACCTTCACTCGGACTCATCACTGTCAACGCGCTTACCGCTGCCGACTCGGTGATAATACCCGTGCAAGCCGAATACTTCGCACTTGAAGGAATCAGCAAGCTGCTCAACACCATCCGCATCATAAAGTCCAAGCTCAATCCCGAGCTGGAGATAGAAGGCTTCCTGCTCACCATGTATGACGCACGTCTGCGTCTCGCCAACCAGATATACGAGGAACTGAAAGGTCACTTCGGCGACATGGTGTTCAACACTGTCATCCCGCGCAACATACGTCTCAGCGAGGCTCCCTCCCACGGCTTGCCCGCTCTGCTCTACGATCCGGAAAGCCGCGGAGCGACAAGCCACACAATGCTTGCCAAAGAACTCATCACAAAACATCGCAAACAGCCGGTAGTGGCTACAACTTAATCCATTGAATCATGGCTCTTAAAAGAAACGCACTCGGTCGCGGACTTGATTCCCTGATACAGATGGATGATGTGCCGGCTCGCGGATCCACCGCGATCAACGACATTCAGCTCGAACTCATCTCTCCCAATCCGGAACAGCCACGTACCACCTTTGACGAAGAAGCACTCGACGAACTTGCCGCATCAATACGCGAACTCGGAATCATACAGCCGCTGTCACTGCGCAAAACCGGCGAAAATTCCTATCAGATCATCGCCGGTGAACGACGCTACCGCGCTGCCCTGAAAGCCGGGCTCACATCGGTTCCGGCATATATCCGCACGGCAAATGACAGCGAGCTCACCGAAATGGCGCTCATCGAGAACATCCAGCGCGAGGATCTCAACGCAATAGAGATAGCTCTGACGTTCCGAAAACTCATCGACCAATACAATCTCACCCAGGAACGCCTGAGCGAGAGAATAGGCAAGAAACGTGCCACAATAGCCAATTTCCTGCGCCTGCTGAAGCTGCCAGCCGAAGTGCAGCTCGGACTGCGCGATAAACGCGTGGACATGGGTCACGCCCGCGCGCTGCTCACCATCAATGACCCGTCGCTGCAACTGAAGCTCTACAACGAGATTGTAAAGCAAGGGCTTTCTGTAAGAAAAGTCGAGGAGCTTGCCAAGTCTTATCAGCAAGCGGCGGAAAATGGGGAGATGCCCGAAAAACCGGCACCTCAGAGCATGACCAACCACGATTTCGACATACTGAAAAAGCATTTAAGCGCCTCATTCCGCACCCCCGTCCAATTCACCTGCAACAAGCAAGGTAAAGGAAAAATCACATTTCCTTTCAGCAATGAAGCGGAACTTGAGCAATTAATTGCTATCTTTGACACTATAAAACATTCCGAGGGATGAACCGACAAGGCTCATCTCCGGTAAATATGTGTCACAACAACTCATACATTCCTGACCATCAGGAGAATATGAAATGAAACAAGAGTGCTCGATTAAAATATTGCTACAGTTAACACTCGCCCCGCGATTATTGACAATCATGTTGATTTTGGCGGCGGTGCCATCTTTTAACATTTTTTCAGCAATTTCTCCTGATATACAATATCCCGACTCCACCGTTGCTAAGAAAGCACAGCGCCCTATAGCGGCTCCCGACTCGATTCCGGTAATGCCGGCCGATGAAGCGCCGGAGGTATTTCCCGACTCAATATATCTCTCAGTGCCCCGTCATGAACGTGTGCTCGTGGAGGGAGATTCAATTCAGGTGTCGGGCGACAGCATTGAAGTAACACCCGTGGGTGCAGTCCCCGTAGACAGCGTGGCGATGATCGACCCTTCGACCGGCAAGCCGGTCGATCCCGACTACAGGGTGAGGGAATTCAACCCCGATCCCAACCGCGCGCTGTGGATGTCGGCACTATGCCCCGGACTGGGACAGCTCTATAACCGCCGCTACTGGAAACTCCCTATAGTCGTGGGAGCCTACGTGGGACTCGGATATGCTACCAACTGGAACAACCGTATGCTGCGCGACTACACACAAGCTTACCGCGATATCACCGACAACGACCCGTCGACCAACAGCTACATGGACTTCTACCCGCCAAACACCGATGAAGCGTCGCTCAACAAAGGCTGGCTGGAAAAAGTGCTGAAAAATAAGAAAGACAAATTCCGGCGCCAACGCGACCTCTGCATCATATCGATGATAGGCGTGTATCTCGTGGCAATGGTCGATGCCTACGTCGACGCGTCGCTCGCCCATTTCGACATATCCGACAATCTGTCCATGGATGTGCATCCGGCGGTGATCCAGTCCTCGTCATCCCCCACTCCGGGAATAGGGATGCAATGGGCGTTTAACTTTTGAATTCTCTACTCAAAAACATATCTCTCGCAATGAAAAAGTTAATATCTACAATCTTACTCGGAGGATCGATGCTACTGGCATCGGCAGCCCCCTCCATACTCACTCTCAAGCAGTCGATAACCGACAATGCCATACAATATCCCGAGAGTTTCGAGACCGACACCCACAAGATGTTGCAGAACTGGTATCTGCAAAACTATGCGGTGCTGAACGAAAATATGTCGAACACGCCAAATATCGACGCGACCGACGAAGTGTATATGCAGCGTCTCAGCAAAATGCCTACCGACATCGAGATGCCCTACAACCAGGTGGTGAGATCCTACATCAATATGTACACTCAGCGCCGCCGTCAGCTCGTGGAGAATATGCTCGGCATGAGTCTGTATTATATGCCCATATTCGAGGAAGCTCTTGAGCGTAAGGGATTGCCTCTTGAACTACGCTACCTGCCCGTGATAGAATCGGCGCTCAACCCCGATGCCGTGTCACGTGTCGGAGCCACCGGACTGTGGCAATTCATGCTGCCCACCGCTCGCGGACTTGGGCTTGAGATAAACACCCTTGTCGATGAACGCCGTGACCCATACGCATCTTCCGAGGCGGCAGCATCCTATCTGAAACAACTCTACGATATGTACAATGACTGGTCACTTGCCATCGCCGCCTACAACTGCGGCCCAGGCAATGTGAACAAGGCGTTGCGCCGTGCCGGTGGAGAGAACAAGGATTTCTGGTCCATATACTATCTTCTGCCGCAGGAGACACGTGGATACGTTCCGGCATTCATCGCCGCCAACTATGTCATGACATATTACAACGAGCACAATATCAGCCCGGCTCTCGCACGCCGCCCCATAATCACCGACTCCATCCATGTGACCAAGCGCGTGCATCTGAAGCAGATCTCCGATGTGCTCAACATTCCGGTCGAAGAGCTCCGTGTGCTGAACCCGCAATACCGCAAAGACATAATCCCCGGCGACAGCCGCCCCTATTCGCTTGTGCTGCCGTCAATGCAGGTATATTCCTACCTCATGAGCGAGGACAGCATCGTGAGCCACGACTATAAGCTCTACGCTCGCCGCGACATGGTGGAGCCGACCCTCAACCCCACCGAGGACCCCAACATGGAGTACACCACAAAACTTGTGGTCAAGACTCACGTGGTGAAACGCGGCGAAACATTGTCGAAAATCGCATCCAAGTATGGCGTTACCGTAGCCGACATCAAGAAATGGAACAAACTGAAGCGCAACACCATCGCACGAGGCAAAAAGCTGAAAATAAACGCATACGAGCGTGTTGCCACCGGTAAAAAGAAAACGCCCGAAGTCATAGCCAAAGCCGACGAAAAAACTCAGAATGACTCAATAACCGTAGCAGCTGCAGATTCGGTTGCCACCGCGTCGTCAACTGAAATAGCCCAGGCTCAACCGACAGAGACACCCAAAGAGCAACCGCAGCCACAAGCTCAAGCCCCCGCCAAGAAATCCACAACAGCAAAAGCGACACCGGCAAAAGCTGCCGCTCCCAAGGTAAAATACCACACAGTGAGAAAAGGCGAAAGCCTGTTCCGCATAGCAAAAAAATATAAAGGAGTCACTGTCGCCGACATTCAGAAGCTCAACGGGCTCACAGGCTCAGACATTAAAATAGGACAAAAACTGAAAATACCCCGTTCATAACAATTCACGCATATATTCTCCGATAAGACATGAAGAAAATAATCCTTTCATTAGCCGCATTATTTGCAGGTTCTTGCGCATGGGCAGCCCCGCTATGGTTGCGTGACGCAATGATTTCACCCGATGGCAGCAAAATCGCTTTTACCTACAAAGGCGACATCTATACCGTAAGTCCTAAAGGTGGAGAAGCTACACGCCTTACCACCCAATCCTCCTATGAAACCGACCCCAAATGGTCGCCCGACAGCAAGTGGATAGCATTCTCAAGCGACCGCAACGGCGGTCAGGACATATATGTCATGCCTGCCACAGGTGGAACGGCACGACGACTCACTTTCAATTCAGTGAAAGAAACCGTGGAAGCGTTCTCCCCCGACGGTAAATATGTGTACTTCTCGGCATCCATACAGGATCCCGCAGAGAGCGCCGCTTTCCCCACCGCACGTCTCACCGAGGTATATAAAGTGCCGGTCGACGGAGGCAGAATCGAGCAGGTGCTCGGAACTCCGGCTCAAAAAATAGAATTCATCGACGGCAACGGTTCATTCTTGTATCAGGACATGAAAGGATTTGAGGATGAATGGCGTAAACACCACACCTCATCTGTCACCCGCGATATATGGCTATATGACGCGAAAAAAGGCTCACACAAAAATCTCACAAACCGTGCCGGCGAAGACCGCGACCCGATTCTCGCCCCCGACGGAAAGACAGTCTACCTGCTGAGCGAACGCAATGGAAAGACATTCAACGTCTACTCATTCCCCATCGACAATCCCACCGCTGCTCGTCAGGAATCACAGTTCACCACCCACCCCGTGAGATTCCTATCGCAGAGTGACAACGGACTGCTCGCCTACACTTACGATGGCGAACTCTACACCCAGACTCCGGGACAGAAGCCCGCAAAAGTGAATGTGAACATCACCATCGATGAAGAGAACCCCCTCGAACAAGTGAGCGTGGCAACTTCTTCAGGAGCTATCGCATCCCCCGATGGAAAGATGGTGGCTTTCACCAATCGTGGCAACATATTCATTACCTCAGTCGAATACAACACCACTAAGCAGATCACCGACACCCCGGCTGCCGAAAGCAACATTTCATGGGCTCCCGACAACCGCACCATAGCCTACACCAGCGAGCGCGACGGACACGCCAACATCTACACGGCAACCATCTCACGCAAAGAAGACCTCAACTTCCCCAACGCTACCGTGATCGAAGAGAAAGCTCTTTTCGACGGCAAGGACGGCATCGAACGCTCCTGTCCCACCTACTCACCCGACGGAAAGGAGATAGCATTCATCCAGGACCGCCGCAAGCTCATGGTAATGAATCTGGACTCAAAAAAGACACGTCAGATAACCGACGGATCCACCCATCCGGAAAGCGGAGGTGGTTTTTCCTACACATGGTCGCCCGACGGAAAATGGATTGTGCTTGAGCACACCGGCAACGGTCATGAACCATATTGCGACGTTGCTATCGTCAACACCACCGGCACTCCGAAAGTGACCAACATAACCCAATCATCATACTTCGATGAAAACCCCGTGTGGGTGATGGACGGAAACGCCATCCTCTTCCTATCTGACCGTTACGGACTGAGAAGCCAGGCATCATGGGGCTCACAGCTCGATGCGATGCTCGTGTTCATGAATCAGGACGCTTACGACAAATACCGTCTGTCAAAAGAGGACTACGAACTGCGCAAAGAGCTTGAAAAGCAGCAAAAAGAGGACAAAGAAAAATCAAGCGGCAAGAAATCGGACAAAAAAGACAAGAAAGATAAAAAGGAGGACGCCGACTCGGCTTCAAGCAAAGATATAAAAATTGAACTTGACGGACTACGCGACCGCATTGTCCGCGTGACTCCGGCATCGACCGACATCCGCGACGCAATCATAAACAAGGATGGCGACAAACTCTACTATATCGCTTACTCCAATGACGAACCCGCTTTATGGAAAGTGGATCTGCGCAAACATGACTTGTCGCAGGTGGCATCACTCCCCTCTGCAGGCGGATTGCAAGCCGACGCAAAAGGCGCCAACATCTTCATCCTCGGTCCCAGAATCCTCAGAAAGATGGCAGTAAGCTCAGAAAAGCTCACCCCCATCACTTTCTCGGCTCGCCAATTCATAAACCCCGCCGCTGAACGCGAATATATGTTTGACTACGTTCAACAGGAGGTGGCAAACCGTTTCTACGAAAAGACCTACCACGGCATCAACTGGGCTGCGATGACTAAGGCATACCGCAAATTCCTTCCGCACATCAACAACAACTACGACTTTGCCGAAATGCTCAGCGAGCTCCTCGGCGAGTTGAACGCGTCGCACACCGGTTCGCGCTACTCTCCCTACGGAGGCAAAGAGCCCACCGCATCGCTGGGTCTGTTCTACGACTGGACCTACAACGGCAAGGGTCTTAAAGTGGCTGAAGTTGTGGAAAACGGACCATTTGACCACGCCAACACCAACGTGAAACCGGGTGTCATAATCGAAAAAATAGGCACTAAAGCCATCGACGACAAGACCGACTACACCACCCTGTTCAACAACATTGGCGGTAAAAAGACATTGGTAGCTCTCTATGACCCCAACAGCGGCAAACGCTGGGAAGAGGTAGTGCTCCCCATCTCAGCCGGAGCCATGACCGATCTGCTTTATGACCGTTGGATCAAACAGCGCGCCGCCGATGTCGACCGTCTGTCAGGCGGAAAACTCGGATATGTCCACATCCGCTCAATGGACGATGAAAGCTACCGCAACATCTACACCGACCTCTTCGGCAAGTATGTCGGCAAAGAGGGAATCGTGATCGATACCCGTTGGAACGGTGGCGGACGTCTGCATGAAGATATCGAGGTGCTGTTCAGCGGCAAGAAATATCTCACCCAGGTGATTCGCGGCGTTGACGTGTGCGATATGCCCAGCCGCCGTTGGAACAAGCCCAGTATAATGCTTCAGTGCGAAGCCAACTACAGCAACGCGCATGGCACACCCTGGGTGTACAAGACCATGGGACTCGGCAAACTTGTGGGTATGCCTGTCCCCGGAACCATGACAAGTGTGAACTGGATAGGACTTCAGGATCCCACGCTGCTGTTTGGAGTTCCCGTGATCGGCTACCGCACGGCTGAGGGCAACTATCTTGAAAACTCACAACTCGATCCCGATATCCTCGTGGTAAATGACCCTGCGGCAATTGTCAAGGGCGAGGACCAGCAGTTGAAAAGAGCTGTTGAAGAGTTGATGAAAGAATTGTCCAAGAAATAACGTCGTCATATACAGCTTTTTTCAATAGTTATAAAATAAGAGATATTTTATGCAATATGTATCGCAAAATTGATATATATTTGCAAAAAGTAAATAAGAACACAAAACAGAGACTATATAATGGAGCAGATTTCTCAACGAGTGCAGTCACTTGCACCTTCGCAAACTCTCGCGATGTCACAAAAAAGCCAGGAGCTCAAAGCTCAGGGAGTAGACGTGATTAACCTTTCGGTGGGTGAACCTGATTTTCCTACACCGGCACACATCAAGGATGCAGCCAAAAAGGCTATTGATGAAAACTTCTCATTCTATACTCCGGTCCCCGGATATATGTCACTTCGCAAAGCTATCTCCAAAAAGCTGAAGGATGAGAACGGAATTGATTTCGCACCCGAGCAGATTGTAGTGTCAAACGGTGCCAAGCAGTCCCTGTGTAATGTAATCCTTTCAGTGGTCAACCCCGGCGACGAGGTAATCATTCCCACACCTGCATGGGTGAGCTACATGGAGATGGTAAATCTCGCGCAAGGCAAGAACGTGCTTGTGCCCGCGACTATAGAGACCGATTTCAAAATCACTCCCCAGCAGCTACGCGACGCTCTCACTGAAAAGACCCGCATAGTGTTCTTCTGCTCACCGAGCAACCCCACCGGCAGCGTGTACAGCCGCGATGAATTGCAAGAGCTGGTAAATGTGCTTGCCGACTACCCCAATGTCCTGATTCTATCCGATGAGATTTATGAGCATATCAACTTCACCGGAAGCTTCACATCGCTCGCATCATTCCCGGAAATCGCCGACCGCACCTGCGTGGTGAACGGTGTATCGAAAGCATACGCGATGACCGGATGGCGTATCGGTTTCCTTGCAGCCCCGCTGTGGCTCGCCAAGGCTACCAACAAGCTCCAGAGCCAATACACTTCCAATGCTTCGTCAATCGCGCAGAAAGCAGCCGAAGCTGCCTATACAGGCTCACAGGAATGCGTTGAAGAGATGCGCAAGGCTTTTGAACGCCGCCGCGACCTTATCGTAGGGCTTGCCCGCGCAATACCGGGATGGAAGGTGAACAACCCCGACGGAGCATTCTACCTCTTCCCCGAAGTGTCGAGCTATTTCGGCAAACGATGCGGCGACCGCGTGATCAACAACGATTCAGACCTCGCAATGTTCCTGCTCGAAGAGGGACACGTGGCAACCGTAGCCGGATCGGCATTCGCTTGTCCCGGATATATCCGCATGAGCTATGCCACAAGCGACGACAATATACGCGAAGCAATGAGACGCATCGAAGCGACTCTCGCCAAGCTCATCTGATCTGAATTTTACAACCAGTAATTCTCTGAGATGTCAGAAATGAAACCCGAATCTGATTCGGTTGTTATAATCCCGACCTATAATGAAGCCGAGAACGCGGCGGCGATAATCGACGCCGTGCTCTCGTTGCCTCATCGCATGGATGTGCTCATCGTCGACGACGGATCGCCCGACGGCACGGCAGCGATTGTGAAGGGAAAAATGGACGAATATCCACGACGCATACACATAATCGAGCGAAAGGGAAAACTCGGACTCGGCACGGCATACATAGCAGGGTTCAAGTGGGCGATAGCCAACAAGTATGACTACATCTTCGAGATGGATGCCGATTTCTCCCACAATCCTCAGGATCTGCTCAGACTTTATGCCGCCTGCCATGATGATGGCGCCGACGTGTCGATAGGCTCCCGCTACATAACCGGCGTGAATGTGGTCAACTGGCCCATGAGCCGCGTGCTCATGTCATATTTCGCGTCAAAGTATGTGCAGCTCATCACTCGTCTCCCCATCCACGATACGACAGCCGGCTTCGTGTGCTACCGCCGCAAAGTGCTTGAGACCATCGAGCTTGACAAAATCCGCTTCAAAGGCTACGCTTTCCAGATCGAAATGAAATTCACAGCTTCAATGCTCGGATTCAAAGTAGTTGAAGTGCCCATCATATTCACCAACCGCGTGCTTGGTGTCAGCAAAATGAACAGCGGCATTTTCTCGGAAGCAGTATTTGGCGTCATAAAGCTCAAAGTGTCAAGTCTGTCAAAAAAGAACCGCAGAACCGTCTAAGCCAATTGAGATTCTACCATGAAACATGACCTCATTCTCTTCAACGGAACAATCATAAACGAAAACAACAGTTTCAAGGGGTATGTCGTGATTGACGGCGACACGATCACCGATGTCGCAGAAGGCACCCCAGGCAAAGACTTTATCGCCGATGCCACAGAAGCCATTGATGTGAAAGGCGCATATATCCTTCCCGGAGCAATCGATGATCAAGTGCATTTCCGCGATCCCGGTCTCACCCACAAGGGCGACATATTCACCGAGTCAAGAGCCGCAGCCGCAGGAGGCGTCACCTCATTCATGGATATGCCCAACACCAAGCCGCCCACAGTGTCGGTGGCTGACGTGGAATGGAAACTCGCCCATGCAGCCAATCAATCGGCGGTGAACTACAGTTTTTTCATCGGAGCCACCAATGACAATCTCGATGAATTGTTGAAGTGCGATTATTCACGGGTGCCGGGAGTGAAACTATTTTTAGGTTCGTCGACAGGCAATATGCTCGTCGACAATGAAGAGGTGCTTGACCGCATATTCAGCGAGGTGCCTGCAATCATTGCCATACACTCGGAAGACGAAACCACCATACGCGAAAACCGCGATAAGATAGCCTCGGAATACAACGGCGATGTGCCGGTGAGGCTACACCCCATAATACGCAGCCGAGAAGCCTGCATAATATCCACCCGTCGAGCCATCGAGAGGGCACGGAAATATGGCAGCCGGCTTCATGTGCTCCATGTATCGACCGCCGAGGAGGTAGAGATGTTCTCTACAGAACCGCTGGCTGAGAAACGCATCACCTCGGAAGTGTGCGCCCATCACCTGTGGTTTTCCGATGCCGATTATGACACACTCGGCACAAGGGTGAAAATGAATCCGGCAATCAAAACCGATGCCGACCGCGACGCTTTGCGTAAAGGATTGCGTGAAGGACGGCTTGACATCGTTGCCACCGACCACGCTCCCCACTTGCTGTCGGAAAAAGAGGGCAACGCTCTCACTGCAGCATCAGGTGCGCCGATGGTTCAATTCTCACTGCCGGTGATGCTTGAACTTGCCGACCGAGGTGTGTTCACACATGAACTCGTGGTAGATAAAATGTGCCACGCTCCGGCTGAGCTTTACGGCATCGACAGGCGTGGATACCTGCGCAACGGTTATTATGCCGACATCACCGTCGTAACGCCCGACACGCCTTACGAAGTGACCGACAAAATGGCTTTAAGCCGTTGCGGATGGACTCCGCTCGACGGCACCACCCTGCACAACCGTGTGGTGATGACAATCGTCAACGGGAAAAAAGTTTATTCCCACGGCACTATCTCACCTGATGCAAAGGGAAGCGAATTAAGATTTAACAGAAAACCAAATAATCAAACCGGCACGGCGCATTGAACGCCTGTCGGTGCAAACCAAAAACCGTGCATACATTATGTTAGAAAAAGCTGATGTAAAGTGCTTAGACAAGGTTGTAATCCGTTTTTCCGGTGACTCCGGTGACGGAATGCAGCTTGCCGGTAACATTTTTACTAATGTATCGGCAGGAGTGGGCAACCAGGTATCAACATTTCCCGACTATCCGGCTGAAATCCGTGCCCCGCAAGGATCATTGAGCGGAGTTTCAGGATTTCAAGTAAGTGTTGGTGTGGGAGTCCACACACCCGGCGACAAAGCCGACGTGCTCGTAGCGATGAATCCTGCCGCTCTTAAACAAAACGTGAAGCATCTCAAAGCCGGCGGTGTGGCAATCGTCGACATCGATTCATTCAAAGAAGCCGACCTCAAGAAGGCGCTCTTCGAGACAATGGATCCCTTCAAGGAGCTTAACATCAACGCCCAGGTGGTGGAAGTGCCAGTGACCTCGATGACAAAGGCGGCACTCGCCGATTCAGGGCTTGACAACAAGGCTGTGATGAAGTGCCGCAACATATTCGCGCTCGGACTTGTGTGCTGGCTTTTTGACCGCCCGATCGAAGCTGTGCTCCACCACTTAAAAAATAAATTTGCCAAGAAACCCGCCGTCTATGAGGCAAACTCCAAAGTGCTTATGGCTGGTTACAACTATGGCGAAAACATACACGCATCGGTTTCCACCTACCGCATCGAGTCGGAAGCTATCCGTCCGGGATATTACACCGACATCAACGGCAACACTGCTACCGCATGGGGATTGATTATGGCATCTGAGAAATCAGGTCGTCCGCTCTTCCTTGGCAGCTATCCTATCACTCCGGCAACCGACATTCTTCATGAACTTGCCAAGCGCAAAGACCTTGGCGTGAAAGCGGTGCAGATGGAGGACGAAATTGCCGGTGTTTGTTCGGCTATCGGCGCTTCATTTGCCGGAAACCTCGCCGTGACATCAACCTCAGGTCCCGGACTCGCATTGAAGAGCGAGGCTATAGGACTCGCCGTAATGGCAGAACTTCCTCTGGTAGTGATCGACGTTCAGCGCGGCGGTCCTTCAACAGGACTTCCCACCAAGACCGAGCAGACCGACCTCATGCAGGCACTCTACGGACGAAACGGCGAATCTCCCGTTGCCGTAGTGGCTCCGGCATCACCCACCGATTGCTTCACCATGGCATTTGAGGCTTGCCGCCTTGCCATCGAACACATGACTCCGGTGATTCTGCTATCCGACGCGTTCATCGGCAACGGCTCATCGGCATGGCGCATACCTGAAGACAATGAGTATCCCGAGATCAAGCCCAATTTCGTGCCCGACTCCCTCAAAGAGAACTGGCGTGCATATTCGCGCAACCCTGAGACTCTCGTGCGCTACTGGGCTATTCCCGGCACTGAAGGTCTCGCCCATCGCATAGGAGGTCTTGAGAAAGATTTCAACACAAGCGTCATCTCCAACGATCCACAGAACCATGAACACATGGTGAACGTGCGCAAGGAAAAGATTGCCAAGATCGCCGACAGCATTCCTCAGCTTGAGGTTATGTGCGACCAGGACGCCGACACCCTTCTCATAGGATGGGGCGGTACCTACGGACACCTCTACACCGCAGCCCAGGAACTCTGTGCAGCCGGACACAAGGTGGCATTCGCACATTTCCGCTACATCAACCCGCTACCCGCCAACACCGCCGAGGTGCTTTCAAAATACAAGCAAGTGATATGCGCAGAATTGAACAGCGGACAATTTGCCGATTATCTCCAAAGCAAATTCGGCGGATTGCAAGTACAGCGCATCAACAAGATTCAAGGACAGCCCTTCCTGGTGAGCGAAGTGGTGGATGCCGTAATTAACCTAATGGACAAAAAGTAAACAGTTACGAATCATGGAATGTAAAAATTATACTGCAGCCGACTACAAGAACGGACAGTCGGTGCGCTGGTGCCCCGGATGCGGCGACCATGCCATTCTCAACGTGCTCCACAAGGCTATGGCTGAACTTGGCGTGCCTCCATATAAAACCGCGGTGATCTCCGGTATAGGATGCAGCTCACGCCTTCCTTACTACATGAACACCTACGGCTTCCACACCATCCATGGACGTGCTGCTGCCGTGGCGACAGGTTTCAAGGTAGCTAATCCAGAAATGACCGTGTGGCAGATTTCAGGTGACGGCGACGGACTTGCCATCGGTGGTAACCACTTCATCCACGCCGTGCGCAGAAATGTCGACATCAACATACTTCTCTTCAACAACAAAATCTATGGCTTGACCAAGGGACAATATTCTCCCACAAGCGACCGTGGATTTGTCAGCAAATCATCACCCTACGGAACGGTTGAAGATCCATTCATCCCCGCCGAACTCGTATTCGGAGCCCGTGGTAACTTCTTCGGAAGAGCCATCGATGTGGATCTGCCCGTAGGACAGGAAGTAATGGTTGCCGCAGCCCGCCACAAGGGCGCATCGGTGGTTGAAGTGCTGCAAAACTGCGTGATCTTCAACAACGGCATCCACAACTATATTACTGACCGCGAATTCCGTGCCGACCGCACCATCCATCTGCGCCACGGCGAAAAGATGCTCTTTGGCAAGAACATGGACAAGGGTCTCGTGCGAGACGGTTTCCTTTTGAAAGCTGTTGAAGTGGGTAAAGATGGATACACCATCGACGACGTGCTTGTGCACGACGCACACACTCCGAGCAACTTCCTCCACCAGCAGCTTGCCATGATGGACGGATATTCACTGCCGCTTGCAGTGGGCATCATCCGCGATGTTGAAAGCCCCGTCTACAACGAAGGCGTGGATATGCAGATCGCCGAAGTAAAGGCAAAGAAAGGATTCGACACTCTCCGCGACATGATTCTCGCAGGCGAGCACTGGGAAGTGAAATAATGATGGCACATAAACGCCGACCACCATTTTAAAGTCAGCAATTCACTATAAAAAGCGTCATGGAAGCAATTTCTATGACGCTTTTCTTAAATAATGTTAACCGGATGCATTTTTATGTTGCATTATTATGTTTTATAACATAAAACGCGTAACTTTGCATCGTGTTTTTCATGGTATTAGATTTAAGGTTAAGAAGATTATTTGTCGTGAGACAAATAATTTTTTTTTGTAGTATATTTGTACTTTCTAATGAAAACAACATATATTAGCTAATTAAAATAATTACATAATAATCACTATGTCTATTGATGATATTATAGCTCAAGCCGTGGCACGTGCTGTCCACGATCTCTATGGAGTGGAGTCTGATCCCTCGTCGATTGTACCCCAAACCACCAAAAAGGAATTTGAGGGCAATCTCACCATTGTTGTATTCCCTTGGGTAAAAGCCGCCCGCAAAGCGCCGGAAGCTGTAGGAAAGGAAATTGGCGACTGGCTCGTGGAAAATGAACCCGCAGTCAACCGCTTCAACGTCATCAAGGGTTTTCTCAATATAGTGATTGAGCCCACCTATTTCACCTCTATGCTGCGTCACATCGACAGCACCGAAGACTTCGGCATTCGCAAGGCGACTCCCGAAAGCCCGCTGGTGATGGTGGAATACTCTTCGCCCAACACCAACAAGCCTCTCCACCTCGGACACATCCGCAACAATCTGCTCGGATATAGCCTTGCGGAGATTCTGAAGGCTTGCGGAAACAACGTAATCAAGACCAACATTGTCAACGACCGAGGAATCCACATCTGCAAGTCGATGCTCGCATGGCAGAAGTGGGGCGACGGTGCCACTCCCGAATCGACAGGCAAGAAAGGCGACCACCTCATCGGCGACTTCTACGTGCTGTTTGACAAGCATTATAAAGCCGAAGTCAAGGAACTCATGGAGAAAGGCATGGCCCAGGAAGAGGCTGAAGCCGCATCGCCGCTGATGCAGGAAGCACGCGAAATGCTGCGCAAGTGGGAAGCGCGCGACCCTGAGGTGAGAGCATTGTGGGAACGCATGAACACTTGGGTATATGACGGCTTCGACATCACCTACAAGCGTCTTGGCGTGGATTTCGACAAAATCTACTACGAGAGCAACACTTACCTTGAAGGAAAAGAAAAGGTGCTTGAAGGACTCGAAAAGGGCATCATGTACCGCAAGGAGGATGGCTCAGTGTGGGCGGACCTTACCGATGCAGGACTGGACCACAAACTGCTTCTGCGCAGCGACGGCACATCAGTCTACATGACTCAGGACATCGGCACAGCCAAATTGCGCTACATCGACTATCCCATCGACAAGATGATCTACGTGGTGGGCAATGAACAGAACTATCACTTCCAGGTGCTCTCGCTCCTTCTCGACCGTCTCGGATTCAAGTGGGGCAAGGATCTTGTACACTTCTCCTACGGCATGGTGGAACTTCCTGAAGGCAAAATGAAGAGCCGCGAGGGAACAGTAGTCGATGCCGACGACCTGATGGACGACATGATACGCGATGCTGCCGAAGTATCGGCTGAACGCGGTAAAAACGACTTCACCCCCGAGGAATCAGCCGAAATAGCACGCATCGTGGGCATGGGAGCCTTGAAATATTTCCTTCTGAAAGTTGATCCGCGCAAAAACATCACTTTCAACCCCAAGGAATCCATCGACTTCAACGGCAACACCGGTCCATTCATCCAGTACACCTACGCCCGCATCCGCTCAGTGCTTCGCAAGGCAGAAGCCGCAGGATATGACATGACCGGATATGAAATGGTTTCTCCCAATGAAAAGGAGACCTCGCTCATCCAGCACCTCGCTGACTTCCCGCAAGTGGTAGCCGAAGCAGGACGCACCTATTCACCGGCACTCATCGCCAACTACGTGTATGAGCTTGTCAAGGAGTACAACCAGTTCTATCACGACTACTCTATCCTTAACGAACCTGACGCCGCAGTGCGTTCTTTGCGCCTTGCTCTGAGCAAAAATGTAGCGTCGGTTGTTAAAAAAGGAATGAGGCTTCTCGGCATCGAGGTGCCTGAACGCATGTAACACCACGTAAAACTTAACATTTAACTATAGTTATGAACAATTACAATCTCAACTCTTACGAATCTCAGTCACTCGACACACGAGTTTCGCAGGTGATGAAGCAAGTCTATGTCAAGATGTTTCTTGCATTGCTTGTCACTGCCGGAGCCGCAGCCTTGTGCTCAGGCATCCCTAACCTTGTCATGTTCCTCGCCACCCACCGCTGGGTATACTGGGGACTGCTCATCGTCGAGCTCCTTATGGTGTTCGGCATCAGCGGAGCCGTCAACAAGATCAGCTCGCCTGCCGCAACAGCATTGTTCTTCGTATATTCTCTGCTCAACGGCGTGACATTCGCCTTGATATTCTACGCCTATACCCCTGTATCAATCTTCAAGACATTCCTCATCACAGCCGGAGTGTTTGGAGCAATGAGCGTATATGGCTATTTTACCAACCGTGACCTCACCAAGATAGGCTCGTTCCTATTCATGGCTCTCATCGGACTCATCATCGCCAGCGTGATCAACCTCTTCTGGGCAAACAGCACACTGGAATGGATCGTGTCGATAGCCGGAGTCATCATCTTCGTGGGACTCACCGCATGGGACACCCAGAAAATCAAGCAGATGGCACAATATGGCAGCGGACTCACCGAGTCACGCCTCGCCACCATCGGAGCCCTTTCGCTCTATCTTGATTTCATCAACTTGTTCCTGTATCTGCTCCGCTTCTTCGGCAGCAGCCGCGACTGATCACGATTGCAGCAATCTTCAATATCAAAGCCTTCGCCACCTGCGAGGGCTTTTTCTTTGCACTTTTTTGCCACCTCACGCAGAATTTACGCACCAAACACTTGCACATCCGAAAAAAACTCCGTACCTTTGCCCAACAAAAAGCCCAGATGGCGGAATCGGTAGACGCGCTGGTCTCAAACACCAGTGGAGCAATCCATCCCGGTTCGATCCCGGGTCTGGGTACTGATAATGACTGTTAATCACTTGATTTTCAGTCATTATTTTCGTTTTAAGGTGTACTAAAAGTGTACTAATTGATGAAACAAAGGCAAACTAATGACCGTAGTTTAGCCATTTTTAAGTCTGCTTGCTTCATTTAATCCTGTTTGTTTTCCTAATTCGCAACGAAAATCTATTTGTTTGAACGACATTATTACAAAAAGACGCTCAACTTATTGCATGTTGAGCGTCTTTTTGTCAGTTCTTAAACATTGTATTGGCTACTTATTGATTAAGTCAACGGTAAAATCCAAAACTGTGTCATGGCTGTTCATAAAATCAGAGACAGTTTGTTCAACCTTATAATCGGGACTAATGCCGATGCCCTCCATCGGAAATCCTTTTGGTGATTTTGATGGTTCTCGTGTTGGGAGTCGGAAATAAATGTCATTTGAGGTATGGAATGTTTTTGGACTATTGCCTGTATCACCTGCTGTTGCAGAGCCTATCAGAATTGCATTTCCACTTTCCTTAATATCCAAAGCAAAACTCTCTGCGGCGGAAAAGGTATATGGGCTTATCAATAAGTACAATCTCCCTTTGTATGCGTCACTTTGAGGCTCCATGACTTTTGATGGAGAAACACAATGTGGCTGCTGCTTCTTGATAAGATATTCTGCTATATCCATGCCATTTCCACTGTTGCCACCTTCGTTTCTCCGAATATCGACAATCAGATGTGGAAGTTCACTGACATTCCTGTATGCCTTTATAAAGTCATCAGTCACAGGATCCATCATCGACTGAATATTGATATAGCCGATAGAATCATTAATAATCGACCATTTGACAAGTTGGTTATCTTCCGCCTCTTTCGGCAAAAGGTCATATTTCTTTAACGGCAGTCCAATTTCCAACGTGTCCGCTTCACGGACTACATTGTATTTCACTATCGTATCTTCCCAAGAACGGAACATAGCCAAAGCCGTGTTCAATCTTCTTGCTTTATCAGTAGATGCTGATGTGAATTTTTCATGTTTATCTAACCATTCAGACACAGCAGTGCCATTCACGGCTATTATCTCGTCTTTATCTTTGAAGCCGTTTGCCAATAAGTACTCATTAGGAGTATCTATAAAAATTCGATTTTCTATAAAAATAGGGTCATAGCCTGCGGTGTAATCCCTCAGATAGACAAACGAATGTCCAACATTCAAGCTGCTAAAAAATTCTTTCAGAATATTGCCAAATTCAGCCTTGTCAACATCAGTGTTTTCAAATCGCTGTAAAAACGAACTGTGAATACTATCCATATTCAACCCTTTGGCTTGATACAAAGAATAGTTATCAAGAGTGAGTTGGTATATTTCATCAAATTCACTCTTAAAATCATTCTTGTTGATACTCAGTTCATCGACATAATACCTGATGGTTTCTTCGTGTTGAGTTTTAGAGAATTGAGCATACACAATCAACGAACCCAATCCAATCAGTAGCAATCCAATAATGCTACTCAGAACAATCAGTGTGATTTTAACAGGTTTCTTCATTGTAGTAATTTTCGTTCATTATTATCGTTTTCCAATACACTCATCTGATGGATAGCGATTTGGTTTAGTTTGATAAGTCGTTCTGATTGTGGTAAGCCCTGCTCTATGAATACTGCATTAAGGCTCTCCATGTTTGAGAGGCAGATAAGTTCGTTGACCGAGGCATAGTCGCGTATATTCCCTTTCAAATCCGGGTTAGCCTCACGCCACTGTTTTGCGGTCATGCCGAACATTGCCACATTCAATACATCCGCTTCATTGGCATAAATGATGCTCGCCTGCGCTTTTGTGACCTCTGCAGGAATTAGGTTCTGCTTGATGGCATCGGTGTGTATGCGGTAGTTGATTTTCGATAACTCACGCTTCGCCGACCACCCGATCAACCGATGTTCCTCGGCTTTCAACCGCTGGAATTCCTTGACAATATAGACCTTGAACTCCGGGCTGATCCACATGGCGAATTCAAACGCTATATCCTTATGGGCGTATGTGCCACCATATCGCCCTGCTTTGGCTTGAAGTGATATAGCATTGGTTCGTGCAACAAACTCCTTGACACTTATCTTAAAACTGTTGAGGCCGGACTGATTTCTAATTGTGGCGAATTCGCCATAATTAAAATCCGGATTATATACTTTCTCCCATATGCCGATAAACTCAAGCGTGTTACGGTTACGCAGCCAATCCGTTATGAAGAAGTCCCCATCTTTGGCACGCAACATATCGGTGAGACAGATGTAATCCTCTCCGTTTACTTTTACAACATTGACTTCGGTTTCTTTTACGGTTATTTTTGTCATTAGGAGATAAGCACTTGCATTTCAAATGCAAAGATATATCAAAAAAACGACATATCAGCGTATTAGCCTACTTTTCAGGGTGATTATATTTAATGGCAACTCTATAAAATAGGAGCAAGAATCAGCCCGGCGAAAGAACTTTTCTCTCGCCGGGCTGAATTGTTAACGGCGGATTCCTGGTTGATGGTTTGCCTCAGTGATTTCCGCAGGTCTTTGAACCACTGAAAAATATTCTTGCCGTTGATGCACAGATGGAATTGGTTGCCGTCCTTTGGGTCGGGCTTGATTTGAACTTCAGCCTTGTTTGAAGGCACAAACAATAGCTGATACCACCTGATTTTCATTTATCATCAGAAGAACATTCGTCGCTATTATCGGCGGTCGTATATAAGTTCTGTTATACCGTTATAGCAATGCGAGTTTACAAGTCGTAATGGGATTTTACATCCATTTTTTTCAAAAAGTCGGATGCCATTACCCAATATGATTGGGATTATTGCCAAATGAAAAGTATCAATCAAATCCTCTTGCAATAACTGTTGGACAATATCCGCTCCACCACATATCCATACATTTTTGCCCTCGGATAGTTTCAGACGCTTTACAACCTCACAAGGGTTCTCGGATAAAAAACGCACATGAGGCATATCTGCAATTTTACGGTGAGTAATTACATAAGTTTCCAAATCCTCGTAAACCCATTGTGTCGGAGACAGCTCCGTAACAATCTGATGATACGTGTTCCACCCCATTACTACCGTATCAACTGCTTTTACAAACTCGGAGTATGTATCAGGCATATCTTCGGAAATATTATGTCCTTGTAGCCACTCAACGCCGCCTTCTATGTCGGCAATGTAGCCGTCAATACTCAGAGCAATATACAATACAGTTTTTCTCATAGTCAAAATTAATGTGAATGCAAAGTTACCAATTCAGAGATAAATTACGAATCTGCATCAAAGAGTCGTTACAAGTTCTATAAAAACCTATTACGCTAACATCCATGTTTTCTCGATTTTTACCGGTTCTAATTACGTCATTTCATTTTTTTAAGTTAGCTAGATATAGCCGTGAAACGGCATAATAATTTGAGCACCGCCACGAGGCGATAGCCGAGGTGCGGTGTAAGTTTACATAACCTTGGGCATCGAAGATGTCCGCCGGTCAATGCCGTATCATCAGAAATTGGTCCATGATCCCAACGCAACAATTTTCGTTTTGCTTTGTTATATTTTTGTATTACATTTGCACTACAAAATAATACAATAATGAATACAGCATCCGCACGAAAACAGACCTCATTCCGACTTAACGCCGAACTTCTCTCTCAACTGCAAGAGGAGGCTAAACGCCATAATCGCAGTCTAAATAATTTGGTCGAAAGTGTACTTATGGCTTTTGTTTCAGCACGCCCCAATAAGACTACATTGGCAGCCATGAAGGAAGCCGAAGAATCCGATAATTTGGAAACTCTCGATATGTGTAATTTCAGAAGTTTAGTAGATTCATTATGAACACTCTGAAATTGACATCTCAGTTCAAAAAGGACTTAAAGAAATATAAGCACAATGCCACCGTATTAGACAAACTGGAATATATTCTTAACCTATTGGTGAATAATGAAGTTATTCCCGAAGAGTATCGTCCACACATGCTTCAGGGAAATTATAAGAACCACATGGAATGCCATGTAGAAAATGACACTTTGCTAATATGGTTTGACAGAGATGCTCCGATAATAAAACTCGTTCGCTTTGGCTCTCATTCCGAACTCTTCTAAACAATGTAGCCGTGAAACGGCTATGCAGCAATAGCACCGCCACGAGGCGACAGCCGAGGTGCGGTGTAAGGCAAGCCAAATAAACGGGCATCGAAGATGTCCGCCAATCAATACCTTATCATCGGGAATCGGGCTTGATGAAGCCCACTGGACGGCGAGGGGTAATTGGCGGTCGGGATTGCAGCTCGGCGAGAGTGGTATTGATTGCCTCCAACTGGGCTCGCGTGTCTTCATTGATGTCGTTATAATCGGCAAATATATCTTCCAGATCCTGTTTCAACTCCTCGAAATTCTTTTCAAGCGCACTCAGGCGTTTCATTGATGAATCCTCAGACAGCATCTGACGCACAGCCACAAAAGCCCGCATAATCCCTATATTAATTTGAATCGCTATACGTGATGTCAGCACACTCGACAACATAGCAACCCCAAGCTCCGTGAACGCATAAGGCATCTTACGAACTCCACCCCAATTTGATGTCACAGATTGTGATTTCAAATTCTCCCATTCTTCTTTGGACAATCGAAACATAAAATCAATCGGGAAGCGGTCAGCGTTGCGTTTAACAGCCTGATTCAACACTCTTGTTTCCACTCCATACATCTGGGCGAGATCACGATCGAGCATCACTTTCTGCCCTCTGATTTCGTGAATTTTACTTTGGATTAGTTGCAATTCGTTCATGGATTGATCATTTATATCGGCAAATATAATCAAAATAATCGGTGTCCCAACTTGATGTTCCATTTTGGAATATCAAGCTGCGTTTTAGTGCATCAAATTCAGCTTGGTTCAACTGAAACATAATTCGTTCATGGATTGATGATTCATATCGGCAAATATAATCAAAATTATTGCTGTCCGATAAAAATTTTTTGAAAGAATAAAAAATTAGGGCTGGCGC
>JAMPGZ010000010.1 GCA_023663655.1 Lachnospiraceae bacterium | reverse complement strand
TTTGTTTTATTAAGGTCATAAAGTCTAAAGTCGTTAAGGTCCTTAAAGTCTTTAATGTCCTTAAGGGCGTTGGAGCCGCCCTGCAGCTCTACCCTGCCATTTCATGGGGGCAGCACGTAGTTTTGGCAAGATCAGCATGCTGTTTTATCATAGGCAATAGCTCCATTATATCTCTAAACCGGGAATCGGAAGGGTCTCGGCGTAAGTACTGAATGTGGATGTCATATAACCGCTATAGCGGAACGCTGCATGATATATCGTATGAACCTGATTAATTGTCTTATTGTACTTGGCTAAAAAATCCAGCGGTATCGATAGCTTTAATTAGGAATTGTGCCACATAGAGCGATGCATTTATCCGTCATTGTCTTAGCACTGTAAAATTAATGCTTACGTGATGCCCACGTCGCAGCAAATAGCAATGCAGTTTGAAATATGGTTTTAGGTATTAATAGGGGGATAAAATAAAACCCGCTGAAATTCAGCGGGTTTTATTGGTTTTGGCGGAGAGGACGAGATTCGAACTCGTGGTAGGATTGCTCCTACGTCAGTTTAGCAAACTGGTGGTTTCAGCCACTCACCCACCTCTCCTTGTGCGGGGTCTTTTCTGACTTAGCGGTGCAAAGTTAGCTATTTGTTTTTAATATTCCAAATCTTTGCTGATGATTTTTGATTTAATTTGTAATAAACTGCTTTTTCTGCGAGTTTGTCATTCACCATGCAAAGTGTATTGACCGCTGAATTTGCTATTTGCCGACTTTACACTACGGGATCAAAGCCCAGTGAGCTTATCATCTCAATTGCTGATTTTTCATCATGTTCACCTTCTACAAAAGCTACTCCGCGTGATAAGTCGACGGAAACAGAAGTGACGCCGGGAAGTTTTGCCAGATTTTTCTCTACAGTCGCTTTGCAATGGGCACACGACATTCCTTTGATTTTGTATTCCTTGTTCATTGTTGTGGTTTGTTTATTATGTTTAGGTATATAATTAGCTATCATTGCCACGATAAGCAATATGGCGAGTACTATGGAGCATATCAGGCTGAAAACCGACAGATCCTCTACATGGCAGGCTCCGTGCATCTGTGACACGTGTCCAAGAAACCATTGTGACGGCAGAAGGTAATCGATAGCCAATCCGAATGCTATGGCACTTAACACGATTGATCCAAGATAAACGGTGGCGCATCTTTTACCCATGGTGCGTGCTATGACAGTCACTGATGCGAAGTTTGCGGCGGGGCCTGCCATGAGCAGAACAAAAGCTGCTCCCGGAGAGAGCCCTTTGAGCATAAGAGACAGGGCTATAGGAATAGAGCCTGTGGCGCACACATACATTGGCACAGCCACTATCACGACGGCTATCATTGCCACAATAGGGTAGCTGCTCAGCATCACGAAAAAGTTTTCGGGGACAAACATTGTGATCAACGACGCAATTACCAGTCCGAGAATGAGCCATTTGCCGATGCTTCTTACCATGTCGAAGAATCCATAACGGAGCATTTCCCACAATTTCTGAAGGAAAGTTTTCTTCTCCATTGCTTCCACCTGGCATTCGGAGGCAATCTCTTCCGGATAATCGGATCTCTCGGCCACACCTACAGCCATTCCTCCCATGAATGATGTCATCAATGCAGCAACCGGGCGTATGATGGCAAATGCCGGACCAAGCAGCGAATAAGTTGCCGCGATGCTGTCGACGCCGGTTTGAGGAGTCGCGATAAGGAATGATGATGAAGCCGCACGCGAAGCTCCGTTGCGCCGTAACGCCACAGCGGTGGGCAATACGCCACAAGAGCATAACGGCAACGGAATACCCAGCAATGCAGCCTTTACAACAGAGCCGGCTCCAGTTCCCGACAAATGCTTGCTCATGAGCCTTGGCGACACGAAAGCATGAAGCGCGCCGGCTATAAGAAAGCCCAACAAAATGTAGGGTGACATTTCATTGAGCATGTTAAAAAGTATGATTAAAATTTCCTTCATAGCGGTATTTTTTTACGTTTGCAAAGTTACCGCCGCTGACGCTGTAAAGCGTTATACAATTCTGTGAAAATGTTGCATTCTGACCTGTCGCATCTCAGATTTTGTCGAGTTGTCGGTGAGATTCACCCGAATCCTTGTATGCAGTCGGTGTAAGCCCTGTGACCTCCTTGAACTGGCGTGAAAGATGTGCCACGCTCGAATATCCGGTGATATGTGCTATTTCTGACATGGTCTTTCCTCCGTAGTCGATCAGCTCTTTCACATATTCGATCTTTTGTAAAATATAATATCGTTCGATGGTGCGTCCTTCTGATGCCGAAAATATGCGGCTCAGCGTTGTGTAATCCACTCCAAGTGTTTCCGACAGGTAGACTGATAGCTTACGTGATGTCGCGTCATCGGCTCTGGCAAGTTTGATGAGAATCCCCTTTGTAAGCTCCACCAGCTCCTCTTCGCGGGACTTAAGGATTTCAAAGCCCTCTTTTTCCAAAGCTGTTTCAAGGGCTGTCATTGACGATTTGTCGAGCTTTTCAGGCATCTCGATATATCCCAGCCCGACTGTCGCTCCATTGAGTCCGAGTCCGGCTACCGCTTCCTTAACAACCTTCACACACCGGTCGCACACCATATTTTTTATACGCAGGATCATCTTCAAAACGAGCAAAAGAATGTGACTAATACCGGTACCGACATATCAAGTACGACACCGTGGAGAATGGATAGCGGTACCATTCCCTCGCCTGACCAACGAGCTATGACTGGCAGTGATATGTCGCACGAAGAGCAGCCTGCCGCTGAAATAGGGGACAACGGGCTTACTTTTGCAAATAACGGGGCTCCCACTATGCCTATAAGTTCACGAACTACATTGGCAAGCAATGCCACAATGCCGAGTTGTGTAGCTATTTCAGGAGATGCCACAAGAGCTTTTAATTGAGTTATCAACAATGAGGACAGCGAGTAATACCCGAGTCCGCTACCCACAGCAAGAGCGTCGGCTACAGTGCCCAACGACCAGAACACGCCGACCACAGCTGCAGCCACAAGAGTGCCGGCAACCGTGGCAAACGGCAGTAAAAGCCATTCCCAACGGAAGTCACGCTTAAGCATATCAAAACTTTCACCGGAACCGAATCCCAGTCCCACTTGAGTCATCAACACCAAAAGCACTACCGATGACAACCATGAACAATCAACCTCGGCAGGCATCAATCCTGAATTGCCCCAAAGCACTCCCAAGGCAAAAGCGACGAGCACTAAAATGACATCTTTCATCTCTACTGCTTGATGCGATTTTTGACTATACGATAAACCAATCCCGACAAAAACACGCTTCCGGCTACACACGCCACTGCCATTGTAGCCGCTTTCGCTCCAAGTTGGGGTAGCGAAAGCATGATACGTTCATCTGATCCGATTTCGGCTCCAAACAAGAACAGAAGCAATAACACTATGGGCATTGTCCAGCTTCCGGCAAACCTCACTCCCCGGTTTTTCCGGAAAATCCTGCCTATGACAATGCCTGATATAAAGAGAGTCCACAAAATAGCTGTAAACATCGCAAATCACTAAAACCGATTATAATAAAACAACCGCAAAGTAAGTGATAACTTTCCTTGCGGCTGCCTATATTAATTTATGCCTTAGAATGGCAGATCGTCGGTTGCGCCGCTGCCAAGATCAGCTACTGCCGGAGGGGGAGGCACAGCTCCCGGAAAATCCTGCGGAGGCATATTTCCACCCATAGCGGCACGTTCAGCGGCTTTTTCCACCTTCCAACCGCTGATTGAAGTGAACCAACGTCCGTTATATTCACGGCTGTTTATATCAAAGCTAAGAATAATCTCATCGCCTACATTCAAAGGATATTGATCTGCTTTCGCTCCGAAAAGGTCAAAATGCACCTTTTTGGGATATGATTCATGAGTTTCGAGCACATATTCACGCTTTTTCCACTCATTTCCTGCTTTTGACGTTCCCGATTGTTCGGGCAATGCGAGGATAATTTTTCCTTCAATTTCCATGTTGTCTATACTGTATTATATTTTTTATCAAAGATAGCCAATAGCCATAGCTTTGCCAAATTTTACTCCATAAATTTTTCTACAACAAACTCTCCCGCATGATCTGCAGCTACATAATCATCATTGTCAAGCAGGGGAGTGTCAACCAGAAAACGATAGAGGTTTTTAACTCTCGGATTGTTGCCTATCACGTGTTCAGCTCTGAAAAAACATACTCCGGCAACACCCTGCGCTTTTCGGGCTTTTTCGATTTGCCCCCTTATTACATCTACATTCCAACCTCCGTCGACCATCTTGTAAGGAGCAAGTCCTATGAGCAACGAAGCATTGGCGCAATGGGAAGTCCATGTTGACAAATGGGTGGAAAAACCGAATCTTTCATCCCAATACATCTGAGGAATCACCATGTCATGATTTCCGCTTTTCACCCACTGCACGGGATCCTGTTGAAAGCTTTCATAGGCTGTGGAGTTTTTTGTGCCGCCCACATTTTTATAAGTTCCTATCGGAGCGCTCCCAACCACAATTTCGGGCCGCTCCTTTTTAACAGCTTTGTACAGATCTGCCACAAACCGATTGATGTTTTCCCGTCGCCAGTCAGCCTTGCTCTGCTTCTTGCGGGCATATTTCTTGTAAGATTTGTCGTCAGGGAAGGTATCTCCGGGATAACGTGTGTAGTCGAGATTTATGCCGTCAAAGTCATAACGGTCAATCATCTCTTTATACAATTTCACCAGATATTCACGTGCGTCAGGATTGGCTGGGTCGATGTAATAGCTTCCGGAATATTTTATGCACCATTTCGGATGCTTCTTTATCACGTGTTGCACCTTGTTGGAGGCATAGGATGAAGCATTTTTCAAGCTCCCCACTCGGTAAGGCACCACCCATGCATGGCACTTCATGCCACGACGATGGCATTCGTCAATCACGAACCGGCACACATCGTAAGAGAGCCGTTTAGAGCCGTTGCCCGTGATGGAGTTCATTGCCGGCTGTAGTTTGCTGTTCCATGCCACGTCTCCATTGGCTTGCACCTGAAACAGCACCAGGTTGAAATGAGCTTTCTGCAATTTATCCAGAATTTCAATCATCCGACGTTTTTGCTGAGTCTCATCGTAACTTTTGCCCGGCCAGTCGAGACCGGAATTGGTGGTGAGCCACACTCCTCTCAACTCGGAAAATGAGGTGAGCGACGTGAACAGCAATATTATTGCATTTAATAAAATTCGTTTAAACATAACCGATAAAATCTTATACGAAAATACATAAAAAGCATTTTTATTCAAAATTAATTATGCGATTTAACCACTTATTCCCTCCTTTTTGCGTAAATTAGTGTCAAAATTGAATCAACTATGTCAGAAGAATTGGACTGGTGGACTTCCCCCACCGAAAGCGAATCAGGAAGACTGATAATGGTCACCGGGCGTAAGGATGTTCAAAAATTCCGCACATCCGGAAAGTATAAGATACGCGTGGAGATAACATGGAAATACCTCGGAAATGCGGCTGGAATGCCCGATGAACCGACCGCCACAGTCATGGAAAGCGTTCAAGAAGCGATGGAAGCCTCATTCAAAAAGGACCCTGTGGCTGTGATGACAGGCATATATACAGGCGATGATGAACGAAACTGGGTGTTCTATACCACCTCAGTCCACATATTCGGAAAGAAGATAAATGAGGCGTTGGCTCCTTTCGATCTGCTTCCGATAACCATTTACACAGAAAATGATCCGGATTGGGAGGAATATGACGAGATGCGGGCAGCATCAGAAATAAATTGAATGAATAGATGTGGCAATAAAAATCCGGGAGCCTCGCTTATGCAAGCGTGACTCCCGGTCTCTTTATTTGGGGACGAGGTGACGGTTATTTATACATAACCTTTTATGATGCCTCGTTTTGAATTACGCACGAAAAGAATAATCTCATCTCTTTCCTTGGTGGCGGGAAGCTCTGCTTCGATTCTTTCAACAGAGTCTGAAATATTGTATCCCGACAAATAGAGATAGCGGTATATTTCCTGAATTTCGCGTATCTGCTCATTGGAGAAATTACGACGGCGCAAGCCTATTGAATTTACTCCGGCATAAGCTATAGGGGTGCGTGCAGCTTTCACGTAAGGAGGGATATCCTTATTGATCAGGGAACCACCCTGAATCATCACATGAGGACCGATGTGGCAGAATTGGTGCACGAGAGTACCACCGCCGATGATAGCGAAATTGTCAACCACAACCTCGCCGGCAAGCTGAGTGGTGTTGGACATGATGACATTGTCGCCGACAACGCAGTCATGCGCAACGTGGCAGTATGCCATAATCAAACAATTGTTGCCGACAACGGTCTTGCCTTTAGAGGCAGTGCCTCGGTGTACAGTCACGCATTCACGTATGGTGGTGTTGTCGCCGATAATGGCAAGAGTGTCCTCTCCGCGGAATTTCAAGTCCTGAGGAACGGCTCCGATGACTGCACCCGGGAAAATCACACAATTTTTTCCGATTCTCGCTCCCTCCATGATGGTCACGTTGCTTCCAATGCGAGTTCCTTCACCAATCTCAACATTCTGGTCGATGGTGACAAACGGGTCAATCACCACATTGGACGCAATCTTTGCGGCGGGATGTATATATGCTAACGGTTGCTTCATTTCAATCCAGTTTTATTATTTATTTTTTATAATCTGAGCCATGAATTCACACTCAGTCACAATCTTCTCACCAACAAATGCATAGCCTTTCATCACAGCGCAACCGCGACGCAATGGAGTCATGAATGATACATGGAACAGCAATGTATCGCCGGGAACGACTTTGCTGCGGAACTTAACATTGTCGATCTTCATGAAGTAAGTTGAATACTTCTCCGGTTCGTCAACCTGTCCGAGCACAAGAAGACCTCCTGTCTGTGCCATAGCCTCGACATGAAGCACACCCGGCATAACCGGTTCCTGAGGGAAGTGTCCCTGGAAGTAAGGTTCATTTCCAGTCACGTTCTTAACGCCTACAATGTAGTTGCTGCCTTTTTCGATAACTTTATCAACCATCAGGAACGGATAACGGTGGGGCAACAGTTCCTTAATGCGGTTGATATCCATAACCGGTTCCACATTAGGATTATATACCGGAGCCTGTATCTCCTGATGCTTTATTTCCTTGCGTATTTTCTTAGAGAATGCGGTGTTGATCGAGTGACCCGGGCGGGTGGCGATGATCTTGCCCTTAAGCGGACGGCCTATGAGAGAGATGTCGCCGAGCACATCGAGAAGTTTGTGACGTGCGGGTTCATTGTCGGCAAAAAGAGGGAAATCGTTGATGTAGCCGAATTCAGTGACATTCTTATGAGGAACGCCCATCAGGTCGGCGATGCGATCGAGTTCGCTCTGTTCCATGGGACTGTCATATATCACAATGGCATTGTCGAGATCGCCACCCTTTATAAGATTGCCTTTGACAAGCGGTTCTACTTCACGCACGAAAACGAATGTGCGGCTGCTGCCCACCTCAGAACAGAAATCCTGAAGATGGTCGAGGGAAGCAAATTGATTCTTCAGCACAGGAGAGTCAAACGACACCATTACATCAATGCTGAATTCATCATCGGGAAGCACGATAATTGATGAGCCTGTAGTATCGTCACGCACTTCAATCTTTTGCTTAACCACATAGAAATCCTTGTCGGCATTCTGCTCTTGAACACCTACCCGTAGGATGTTCTCGCAATATATTTTCGCGCTTCCGTCAAGAATAGGCATTTCGGGAGCGTTCAATTTGATCAGACAGTTGTCAATTCCGGATCCATACAGAGCTGCCAAGGCGTGCTCAACTGTGCTGACGCGGATATCGCCCTTGCTTAGCACGGTACCTCGGGTAGTAGCCGTAACATATTCGGCAAGCGCGTCAATCACCGGTTCTCCTTCAAGATCGGTACGCTGAATTTTATATCCGTGATTTTCCGGAGCAGGGCAAAACTCGGCATCAATCATAAGACCGGTATGCAGCCCCTTGCCATGAACTTTAAATGGTTCCTTGAGAGTTAACTGTTTCATTATGATGGTTTATTTATTTAATTTCTTTTCAATATCCTTTACGCGGTCAAACAACTTGCCGAGATTCTTATTATATACAGCCTGTCGGGCAAACTCACCTGCTCCTACGGCGGGATATCCCATCAAGCGGCTTCCGGGTTTGACATCGTTGGGAATGCCTGATTGAGCTCCAATGACCGATCCGTCGCCCACGTGTATGTGTCCGGCAAATCCGACTTGACCGCCCACCATGCAACCTGCGCCGATTTTAGCGGAACCTGCAACTCCTGCCTGTGCCGCCATCACTGTATTGGCTCCGATCTCACAATTATGGGCTATTTGAATCAGGTTGTCAAGTTTGACTCCATGATGAATCTTGGTGGCACCCATCATGGCTCTGTCGATTGTGGTATTGGCTCCGATCTCCACATCATCCTCAAGCTCTACAATACCGAGCTGTGGAATCTTGTTGTACTCGCCGTTGACCGGCGCGAAACCGAATCCGTCGGCACCAATCACCACTCCTGAATGCAGAATGCAGTTTTTCCCGATTTTACATCCATGATAAATCTTAACGCCGGGATAGATAATGGTGTTGTCGCCAATCACCACTCCATTGCCTACGTAGGTTTGGGGATAGATTTTGACATTTTTTCCTATCACAGTACCTTTGCCTATGTATGCGAAAGCGCCTACATAGCAATCGTCGGCAATCGCCACGCCATCGGCGATATACGCCGGCTGTTCGATGCCTACAGGGGTGGCGGCAGTCATTTTGCTCACCATGTCAAGAAGAAATGCGACTGTAGCGTATGGGTCAGCCACACGTATCATCGTGCATTGCACCGGTTCTTCCGGCACGAAATCATTGCTGACAAGCACAATCGAACTCTTCGTGGTATATATATAATGAGTGTATTTGGGGTTGGCGAGGAAAGAAATCGCCCCCGGGTGACCCTCTTCAATTTTGGCAAATGTACTGACAGTGACATTGCCGTCACCTTCTACTTTTCCCGAAACGAGAGCAGCAATTTGAGAAGCGGAGAACTCCATGAATATAAGAAATCTTGTGTAGTAAAATTAATTATTATGCAAAGTTGCATAAAATTTTTCGTATCTCAACCTAAACGATGCTGAAAAATGACATCAATGTGTCAATTCTCGCTTATTTTAGATTAAATTAGGTGTTTTTCACCGTTCTATAACCATCAAAGATGGTGTGTCGGTTTCACCGGATGCAAAGATGTCACGACGTTCAAGATAGCGCATGACTCTTTTTATCCCGCCTTCCAGCAGCATCTCTTTGCGGAATATGCTTTCAAGTTGCTGTCGGTCGCTGAGTGTGACCTTGTTTTCAGCGATGACAATCACTATTCCCGATACGAAAACCGTGGAGTGAATCTCTCTGTCAAATCTTGCGATGGAAAGGATGCCGTTGTCAAGCCCTACAATCGATTGCCGATACACCTTTCCGTCGTGTATCACAGCATGGGCAAGGTATCTCATCATTTTGCATTATTATAATGCCGCACTGTGCCCCGGTAATACTCATCAGGGCTGAAGCGTGTGCGGGTGAGAGTGATGCTGTCGATGTAGGTGGTCTCATCCTTCACAGGCATATATTGCACCGAGCCATATATGCTTCTAAGGATTCTTGCTGTGTCGGTATACAGTTTGATCTCCTGCCAGCCGCTTCCGATGAATTTCGACGAAATGTAGTCGGTAGAGCCGTCGCTGTAGTCAGCACATAGGGTCCAGTTGATAGGGAGGATATGGCTGTTGGCATATAATTTCCAGGAATATGTGTCGCCTTTTTCCCAATTTTCATCAGAATTGAATTTGAAACGGATGAAATCAGAGGGGTTTTGCGGCGAAAATCTACGGTAGGGCAACTCTCCCCACACATTAACGGAGTCTCCTACAACCGATACCTGCACGCTTTTGCCATCGGCGGCAATGTCGGCATTGTTCAATTCTTCTTCAAGCTGCTTGATGACCATCTCATAGACTTCTTTATATACATCGATGTTGTGTCCGTACCACACAAGAGAGGTGTCGACCTCTTCCTGTGTCACGCCATGACGCATATAAATGGATTGTTTCAAAGTCTTCTTGACAGAATCATTTCTATAGCGTGCTCCCTGAAGATCCACCACACCTTCGCCTTTGTGGATGTCGGCGAGCAACGATGCCATTTCTTTGGGTTTTATGACATGATCGGGGGTGCGGTCGCAAGACACGCATGCCAGTATTACCGCTGCTATTGCAATCCACTTACTCATTGTCATGCTTGGTCGGGGTTTCACTATGGGTCAACTTATGGGGAGCCGATTCTTCGGCTGCATCCACGGGAGCTGACAGATAGTGGGAATAAAACAGAATGAGCACGAAGATCCCTACAGTGATGGCGGCGTCGGCGATATTGAATATCGGCTGGAAGAACAGGAAATATTGCCCTCCAACAAATGGCATCCACTCAGGCCAGTAAAAACTGAACAAGGGGAAATAAAGCATATCTACCACTTTTCCGTGGAAAAGCGGTGCATATCCGCCATCGGCGGGAAACATTGTCGCAACTTCAGGAGGATAAGGGTTGTTGAAAATCACGCCATAGAAAACCGAGTCAAATATGTTGCCTGCCGCTCCGGCAGTGATCAAGGCGCAGCACACGATGTAGCCGGTTTTGATGTAGGCGCGATTGCGAATCCTGACTATGTAATATATGAGCAGAGAGACTGCCACGATACGGAAAAGGGTGAGAAAGAGCTTGCTCCCTATCTCCATTCCGAATGCCATTCCGTTATTTTCGATGAAATAAATGCGAAACCAATCGGTAATTACTATTTCTTCTCCAAGATATAGATGTGTTTTGATCCAGATTTTCACAATCTGGTCGATTAACAGCACTCCCACTATTATCAGAGTGGCAAGCAATCCTCTTGACAATTTCATAATCTGATTCTGAATCCTGTCCTGATGTTTTTTCGATTGCCCGTCATTGGTCCTACACCGGATGTGATTGCCGGCATGATGAGCCATCATTGCCGACAATCTTATTTTACCGGTGCATCAGGGCAACCTGTTTTTAAGTTGCAAACTTAATTAATGTTTCTTATTTCCTTCTTTAGCCTCAACACTTAAAGTTGCATGAGGCACTGCGAGCAACCGTTCCTTTGGAATCAATTTTCCGGTTTGACGGCATATTCCATAAGTCTTGTTCTCGATTCTTACCAAAGCAGCCTGTAAGTGCTGGATAAACTTCATCTGGCGCTGCGCAAGCTGACCTGCCTCTTCCTTTCCAAGAGTGCTCGCGCCCTCTTCAAGAACTTTGAATGTGGGCGAGGTATCGGCAGTATCATTGCCGTCGCTATTCATAACATTAGCTTTCAGCAATTCGTAGTCTCGCTGCGCCTTTTCGAGCTTCTGGATAATCACAGTCTTAAATTCCTGAAGCTCCTCATCAGTGTAACGGGTCTTTTCGCTCATAATTGTTGTTTTTTATGTTGGGTAAGGGGTTGGCTTTACTTGTTCCTCTCTATCACCGCATTCAGCTTTATATCATCGATGTCGAGCACTTCTTGATCCGCATCCTCTGCCAAAGGAGCTATGTTGATTTCGGTAGCGAGCACTTGTGATGATATATATCCTTTAAACGCTTCAATAGCCGCATCAGTTGCCTCATTGGGCGCGAATGTTATGGAAATCTTGTCTACGATGTCATAATCGCGGTTCTTGCGTATGTTCTGGACACGGTTCACTATCTCGCGTGCGATACCCTCCTGACGCAGTTCATCGGAAATGGTGATATCGAGAGCAACGGTGAGGTTGCCGTCGTTAGCCACCTGCCATCCGGGGATATCTTCGGAGATTATTTCCACATCGCCAAGCTCTACTACCGCAGGGGTTCCGGCGATATCAAATGTGAATTGTCCGTTGCGTTCAAGCTCGATTATATCGTGTTGCGACATCTTGGTCACTTCGGCTGCGAGAGCTTTCATGATCTTGCCATATTTCGGACCGAGCTTTTTGAAATCGGGCTTAACCTTTTTCACAAGGACTCCCTCTTCATTGCCGACAAATTTTATGCCCTTGACATTCACTTCATTGAGCACCAACTGAGCCATTGATGAGATCATCTCTTTTTGGCGTTCGTCAAGCACAGGTATCATCAATGTGGCAAGCGGCTGACGCACGCGGATATTCACCTTACGGCGCAATGCAAGCACCATCGACGTGATATCCTGGGCGAGTTTCATTCTCTCCTCAAGCTGCTTGTCGCTCTCTCCGGCTACCGGGAACAGAGCCAGATGAACCGATGTAGCCTTGTCGCCGAGGGTCACTGAAGTGAGGTCAGTGTAAAGGCGGTCGGCGAAGAACGGCGATATCGGAGCCATGAGCAATGCGATCGTCTCAAGGCAAGAATATAGGGTCTGATAAGCGGATAGCTTATCCTGATTCATTTCTCCGCCCCAGAAGCGTTTGCGGTTGAGACGCACATACCAGTTGCTGAGATTGTCATTGACAAAATCATTTATGGCACGAGCGGCTTTGGTGGGCTCGTAATCATCAAGCGCTTCCTCCACTTCACGGATGAGAGTGGAGAGGAGTGACAGAATCCAGCGGTCGATTTCCGGACGCTCATTCATCGGCACCTGAGGCTGGCTATTGTCAAAGCCGTCGACATTGGCGTAAAGCGCGAAGAATGAATAAGTATTGTATAGAGTGGAGAAGAGTTTGCGTGAAGTTTCGCGCACACCCTCTGAATCGTACTTCAAATTATCCCATGGCGAAGAGTTGGCGATCATGTACCAACGCAACGGGTCGGAGCCGAATTCTGCGATAGCCTCAAACGGATTCACGGCATTGCCAAGACGCTTGGACATCTTGTTGCCGAAACGGTCGAGCACAAGTCCATTGGATATCACGGCTTTGTATGCTACCGAGTCAAACGCCATTCCCGCAATGGCATGGAGCGTGAAGAACCATCCGCGAGTCTGGTCCACGCCTTCGGCGATGAAGTCGGCGGGGAAAAGCTCGCTGGCATCGAATCGGTCCTTATTCTCAAACGGATAGTGGATCTGAGCATAAGGCATTGAGCCTGAGTCAAACCACACGTCGATAAGGTCAAGCTCACGTTTCATGGGCTCTCCTGTTGAGGACACAAGGATTATGTCGTCAACGTAAGGGCGGTGAAGGTCGATCTTGTCATAATTATCTTTGGAATAATCGCCGGGGATGAATCCTTTGTCCTTGTAAGGATTGGAAGCCATGATTCCGGCAGCCACCGATTTCTCGATTTCATTGTAAAGCTGCTCTACGCTTCCTATGCATATCTCCTCTTTGCCATCCTCGGTACGCCATATAGGCAGCGGAGTGCCCCAATAGCGGCTGCGTGAAAGGTTCCAGTCCTGAAGGTTTTCAAGCCATTTGCCGAAACGTCCGCTACCGGTTGCCGCCGGCTTCCACTTGATAGTCTCGTTTGCAGCCATGAGTTTCTCGCGGGCAGCGGTGGTGCGGATGAACCAACTGTCGAGAGGATAATAGAGCACGGGCTTGTCAGTGCGCCAGCAGTGAGGATAGTTGTGCACGTGCTTCTCGATCTTGAACGCTTCGCCGGCATGCTTCATCTCCATAGCGATAACTACGTTGAGGTCCTCAGCCTTTTCAGCAGCCTTGTCGTCATACTTTCCGCCTTCGTTGAAACGCGGATCATAAGCGTTCTTCACATAGTCGCCGGCATGATGTTCATAAAGCTCGACATTCACACAATGCTTCACAAATTCGGGAGCGCACTCGTCGAGAGTGTAATATTTTCCGGTCAGGTCGACCATCGGGCGTGTCTCGCCGCGCAGGTTTATCATGAACAGCGACGGGATGCCAGCCGCTTTAGCCACACGCGCGTCATCAGCACCGAAAGTAGGCGCGATGTGCACGATTCCGGTACCGTCGTCGGTTGTCACGTAATCACCGCCTATCACACGGAAAGCCTCCGATTCGAGTTCCACAAACTTGTCGCTGCCTACAGCAAACACGTGATCAGGATGGCTTGCAGCATATTCCTTCACGAATTCCGGTGCATTATCAGTCAATTTCTCGTTAGGCTTCACCCACGGCATGAGCTGCTTGTAGGACATTCCCACAAGTTCCGATCCGAGATAAGTGCCCACTATGCGGTAAGGTACGATCTTGTCGCCGGCTTTATATTCTTCGAGCGGCAAGTTCTCGCCTTCAGCCTTGAAATAGGCGCTCACGCGGTCTTTAGCCATGACGAGCGTTATCTTCTCGCCATTATAAGGATTGTAGGTGCGGATTACGGCATATTCATATTTCGGTCCCACACAAAGCGCTGTGTTGGAAGGCAATGTCCACGGAGTAGTGGTCCATGCGATGAAGCACGGTGTTCCCCAGCCTTCCATTTCCGGCTTTGTGTCGACAGCCTTGAAGATTGCTGTCACGGTGGTGTCCTTGACATCACGGTAGCAACCGGGCTGGTTCAGCTCATGGGTGCTGAGTCCGGTTCCGGCAGCGGGTGAATAGGGCTGGATGGTGTAGCCTTTGTAAAGATAGCCTTTGCCATGAAGCTGCTGCAACAACCACCACACCGATTCGATGTAACGGTTGTCGTAAGTGATATAGGGATCGTTCATGTCAACCCAATAGCCCATTGAGTTGGTGAGGTTCTCCCATTCGCGGGTGTATTTCATCACCTCGCGGCGGCAAGCGGCATTATAGTCATCGACTGAAATCTTTTTGCCGATATCCTCTTTTGTTATGCCAAGAGCCTTTTCAACGCCAAGCTCCACGGGAAGACCGTGGGTGTCCCAACCTGCCTTGCGCTTCACATGGAAGCCTTTCATAGTCTTGTAACGGCAGAAGATATCCTTAATCGTACGAGCCATCACATGGTGGATGCCCGGCATACCATTGGCGGAAGGGGGACCTTCGTAAAACACAAATGACGGAGCGCCTTCACGCACCTTCATGCTTTGCTCAAATAGATGATCTTTATTCCACTGTTCAAGCACCTGACGGTTTATGTCGGAGAGATTGAACTTGTCGTACTCATTGAATTTCTTCTTCATCACAATTGACTGATTTATGTTGCTGTAATGTAGGTTACAAAATAATTTTTGCAAAGTTACAAATTTACACGATAATTCAGCCAGAACACCCTATTAAAAGTTTAAAACTTTCCCCAAAACATAAATCTATGATTAACAATTCACCCCGGTGCCTCCATCTACCACCACATCTGCTTGCCCTCCTTCAGTGTGAACGGGCGCTCCTCCTTGCCCCGGGTGTGGTTGCGGAGCCATAGCACGGCGTTGCGGGGCACGGCATATTCCAGCCGTGATTCGGTTGCCTCGCGCCGACCCAGCGATTTCCATCCCTCGGAGCCGTCGTGGTAGAACAGTTCGTAGCTGTCGCCGGGATGGATATAGTTGTCGTCGGTGCGGGGCACGAAATACAGCCGGCTTACAGGCTCAGAAAATTCAACCAAGGCATAGGCGCTGTTTTTAGCCGACACGTGGCAGCTCTCCCACGAGCCGTCGGTGACCGTGGCGGTGATGTCGGTCTCGCCCGTGCCGTCGCTCAGAAATGCGCGTGCCGATTCCGGCAGCTTCCGGGCTGTCATGTCATCAGCCCACAGCTCTCCTATTTCAAGCCGTCGCCGCGGATTGGATGTGATCTTCACCTTGCAGGCTCGCTTGTCGCCGGGAATGTCGATGCGGAATATGTTGATGCTTGGCGTGTCGTCCACGCACCAAGTGTGGACGAGTCTGCCGTTGCGATCCATGAATTCTATCCGGGTTCCCACTGTGTTCTGAAGGAACAGTTTTGACTTGCGGTAGGGGTACTTGCGGGTTATCTCCACGCTGTCGAGCGCGGCGGCTTCGGGAGCAAAAGTGTGGTTGCCGCCGCAGGTGAGCGCCGGATAGCCCGCCGGTTCCTGCGAGCGTGTGTCGGGATTGTAGCGTGTAGGGAAATACAGCACACTGTCCTCAAGGCAGCTGAATGCCGCCTTTCCGCCCTTCACCGGCGCCATGGCTATGGCTTTGAATTCGCGTCCGTTGAACACCGAGAGATACATTTGCCGCTCCCCGTTCTTGGCGTCGACGGTGATTGACCGGTCGTAGCCGTACTCCTGCGAGGCGTCACGGTAAAGCGGATTGCGGAAAAACGGGTCGGCATCTTCGCCCGCCTCCGTGTCGTTGTAGGGTGAGAACGCTATTCTGAACACTTTGCCCTTCTTGCGCTGTTCGGGATTGTCCCATGTGGCGGGTTTCTCCCCGAGGTTGAATTCCTTGACATGATGCAGCGTGTCGATCACGGCGGTCCAGAAATGCCGGCTGTTGTAGGATGGCGACTCGCGGTAAAAGTCGGTGGCGGCGGGTATGCCGAGGGCACGGAGCACGTAGAGCGCCAGGTCGCAGTGGTCGCGGCAATATCCCAAGCGGTTCTCGAGCAGATAGGTGGCGCCGAGGTGCGGATAGGGCAGTTCGGGAAGTGTCCTCACCCTCTTTCCTCGCAGATGCGTCAGCATGAGCCGGGCAGCTTCCACCGGGTCGTCGACATTGCTGCACAGCGAGTCGTATGCTGCCGAGTATGCCTTCAGGCAGTCGCCGCGCCAGTTTTCAAGTGGCTCGTCGGCTATGCGGTAGGGGAGCACATATTGGCAAAATTCGTCAAGAGTGTAGTGCTTAGCCCATGGACGCGACCGCCATGTGTCGACTGCGAGATTCACATTCTCCACAAGCATCTCAGCCGTCAGCCGTTCTATGTCGCGAGCCTCTGGTGCTCCATAAAGGTCGGTCATCTTCCATCCGCGCAGCTCTTCTCCCGCCATTCTCTCCTTCACGAGTCTCCGCTTCAGCGAGTCAAGCCCGGGGCTGCGATAGGAATGGTAGTTGACCGAGGCTACTATTAGCCGCTCCATCGCCACCTCTTTCAGTGAGTCGCCCCTCACGCTCTCCATGGCGGCGACAAGCTCCTGCCGGTTGTCGCCCGCGAGCTCCAGCACAAGCTCCAACGGAGTGTGTGAACAACCGGCAAGGAACCATGCGCCTATTACCGCTATTTTAAACCGGAAAAATTTCATAATCGGAAAATATTTTGTTTCATAAATGTGATAATATCGTTGTCACGTGAATCGCAATCAGAGTTGCCTCGCAGGGCTCGCCACCTGTGGCGACCTAAATGAACAGAATTGCAATCGGAGTTGCCTCGTAGGGTTCGCCACCTGTGGCGACCTGAATGAACACCTGTGGCAATTTCAGCCGACGCATCGGTACAAATGTTGCAGAATACATTTCTGTAACAATATGTGGCAAGAGTGCTACAACCACGATGTTGTGAATAACTGAATCCGACTGGATTCATCTCTTGGTAGCCGTACGCCGAGACGTAGGCGAGACGTACGGATAGTAAATCCCGAAAATTAGTGAATCTGAAAGATTCGTCTTTTTTCGATACATTATATAAATCCATAGATGAATCTTACAGATTCGATAACCATATCACATCTTCCCGGATGTCTCGCCTACGGCTCGGCATCCGGCTACCTAGAGATGTTTCCTTAAGGAAACTTAGGTGCTGCAATAATTAATATGTTTATGAGTCACATTATGCTGTCGCTTCATATATCATATATTTCGTTTTTTACTTATGCCATCATTGTCCATTTATGGGATGCCGATTTGCATTATGGGTGGGAGTTGAGGATGGTGAGGGCTTTGCGGCGCATTTCATCGACGGCGGGAGAGGGGACTTTTTCCTTTTTCGTCGCCAGTATCCGGGCCTCTTGGAGCATCAGGTTGCGGTCGTAGGATGCCGAGTCGGCGTAGAGCTGCATGAGCAGATAGTGGGGATATAGGCGGTTGGGGCATCGGTTGGCGGCACGGCGGAAATAGTGGGCGGCGCTGTCGGGCATCCCCAAGGCTTGATAGTTCTTGCCGATGATGTTGAGCGGCATCGGGTCGGAGGAATATGGCGCTATGGCGAGAAGGCAGTCGATCGACTTCCTGTAACGCTCGACACGGTGCAGCGAGCGCCCCGCGTTGAATTCCGAGCTCACGTCTTTCACCGAGTTGTTGGCGAGCAGGAACCATGCCGAAGCTATCGTGGCAATGCATCCTGCCCATCTTATCCACCCTTTGCGAGCCGAGAGATAGCACCCCGCGAGCACCATCCCGATGGTGACGGTGAATAGCGGAAATTGGAGCGGATAGGAGGCGGTCATCACCACAGCCACCGCTACAGCCGCGCCGGCAAGTCCAAAAGCCTTTGCGTTGACAGCCGCCGCAATCGCCCCGATAAGCAGCGCCATCATCCACAGCGCGGCGGGCGTGCCGAAAGCGATAGCCACCTGAAGATATTCGTTGAACACATATTCCGGCGCTCCGGCTACCATCACCTCCTGCTCCGAGCCTTTTCCGGCAGCGAAATATCGCTCCTGGGCGTCGCCGTAGCTACCGGCAACCTTATCCCAGCCCACGCCCGTGAGCGGAGCCTCCATGGCAGCATCGGCTGCCACTTTCCACATCAGCAGCCGCCCGTCAGCCGAGTCCTTTTTCCACTGATACGCTCCGGCGGCAATCAGCAGCAACGCAGCCGCTAAGATGCTTATCTTCGCCCATTTAACCCTCTTAACGCAGGGCATGATGATGTCGCTCGCCGCCACCGTGCATCCGATTGCGGCGGCGACCATCGCGGTTCTGCTGAGAGACGACGGGATGAGAAAAGCTCCCATAAGAGCCATTCCCATGCCCAGCCATTTTTGAAGCCTATCTCTGTAAAGCAATACTGCGCGTAACATTATTGGAAATATTACAGCAATATAGCATCCGTATGGTCCCGGATTATAAAATGATCCGGTCACAGAGTGTTCAGGGTGCATAGCATCCAGTAAGCCGATAAATTGGAACACGCCGATAAATCCCTCGCATATTCCCAAGAGAATAAGGGTTCCGGTCAATAGTTCAATTGCGTTTCTATTTGGATTTTTCAGTTCTATTTTAATTCATAAATGAAGAATAGCGGATTTGATTCTTCATTTAACTCGGTTGATAATTTTTCTATTTCTCTGTTGCCGCTTATTGTCGCCATGATTTTTAAATTGGAAGCCGGCATAACAAAAGCTACAGTGGGAATTTGTGCTGATACAGGCTTTTGAATTGCTGAAATCATTCCTGAAGCTTTGTCTGTGAATGACGGGAATATCTGCACATCCCGATTGTTTATATATACAACTCCGCAATTGCCCAAGCTTGTCGTAAATAGACAGGTAGAATCTGTTGATGTCACATTTCCAATCTTATAGATGTTTTTTTCTTTGCGCGTTTTGCTGAATAATTCCGAACAATCGAGTTTTTCATCTGCCTCCGGAATATAAAAACCATCACCAAAATTCATTGACAGCCACTCATGAACCTCTCCATCGGCAAGGCGATATATTTTGGGATCAAACTTGCGGGTAAACCACACATTCTCCCCAGTGCGGCATATTCCGGATGTGGCATGGTTACACCCTGGTGCATATTCAGGCAATGTGGGAAGGATTTCCGTGACGGAATTGTCTTTCCGCTTTATGACAGATATGTTGAATTCGGCTTCTCCGTCATCAGAATATGTGTTTCTTTCGATATAAATGTAATCATTTGTCACAGCAAGTCCTGCGTCATAGTCAATAGCAACATCCATTTTCTCAACAAATTTTCCATCTTGGCTATATTTTAACAAATTATCATCTGCGAGAAGAAATATCGTGCCGTCCGATTCATCAATGTCAAAATCCTTCACATTTAAATATTCCCACGGACCGTTTCCAATGTTATGCAGTCGCATAACGCATTTACCGGTACCATCAAAAGCCAATATATGGCTGTCAGAGTCAAGTACATACAATATGTCTCTGTACATTCTAAGACGTATTATATTTCCGATTAATGACGAGTCGGTTGTCTCCGGCACAATAACTTGGACTTTTTTCAGAATAGAGTCAGTCGGAAGCGGTTTGGCTTGAAACCCTGTATAGTCAATCTCAATGCCGGTTGCAGGAACATTTGAGTTGTTCTTGCAACCAACAAGCAAAATAAGAGTTACGACTGCTCCAAATATACAACGCTTATACATTGAATTCTTCTGTAATAGCCTCAACTTCACTTGATGCTTCACATTCGATATGACCCTTCCCCTCACATATTACATCTGTGTACAACAAATAATATTTAATTACTTTGCCTGTATTAGGATTATAATCGTAATGGACATCTGATTCATATTGTTTTGTAGTCGATTCTTTAAACCCGGTTGCATTTTCATCATATGTGAGTGCTTCAACATTAGCCGTTGTCAATGTGCTGACTTTGGGGGTTTGCTTTTGAATTGAGAACGCTGTGATTCCGCTGATTGCTGCTACTGCTGCCAATGAGGCAAAAATTGTTTTTGTTTTCATGTTGTTAATTGTGTTTGGTTAAATAATTTATTTAGTCCACTTTAGTGGTGGATTCTTTGTTTTCTGAAATCAGAATGACCGACGGATAGTCGAAGTCTCTGTAGTAAATGTTTATGCTTCGGTCATATTGTGCTGTGCTTGAATCTCCTTTGATGGTTACAGGAAAACTAAGGTCGGCGTGAGGAGGAATAAACTTCAGCGAAGCCGATGTTGTGACGCATTCGCAAGATTCGATTATTTTATCGATAAATACGGTGTCGGTTCCGTCATTGGATAGCGTCACATCACGCACAAGAGAGTCTCCACAATGGAGTTTCTCAATGTTCAGGACGCGAGGATTGACGTTGACCAATGCGTCCGTTTTCAATGAGAGCGTCTTGCCGCCTGACACGATTGCTGCATACAGGGCATGGATGCCCGAATTATATGCGGGATTGCCGATGGTGAGTACCCGTCTTTCCATATCAAGCAGAACTGATTGAAACATCATGTCGGTGGGAAATTTGTTGTTATGCCCAATGTATCCGGAACTGTCAACGTAGGCAATGGGGTGCCTTTTTAAGTCCTGTCTAAACAAAGAACTGATGTCGGCACTCTGTTTAGGATTAATAACCATGACAACATTAACTGTCGCCTCAGTATTGGACTCTAAATTTTGAATTATCCCATCCCAGATTGGCAGTTTCATTTTGCAACCGGTGCAGCCTGCACTGTCTACGTAGGTGAGGATGGTGAAGTCGGCATCATCAAGATTGATGGTGTCGCCGGTGAGGAAGTCGGTCATCACTGCGGGCAGCTTAATCTCGCGTCCTTGCCATTGGCTCACAATCTCGGCATATTTATCCTCTTGGGAGGAGTTGGTGCAACTTCCCAAGAGAATAAGAAGCGGAATCAGGTGGATGAATCTCATGACCGGTTACAGTTCAAGATATCCCACGTAGGAATAATCGTCGGTGACAAGACGCAACTGATAGCAACCGCTTGCGGTGGAAAGGAACTCGACAATGGCACTGTCGGTGGCAAACGATGCTACGATGCAGCCGCCTTCAGCATCCCACACCTCATAGCTTAGGATCTCCGAAGCGATGGAGGCTTCAACGGTGCCCTCGGCAAAGTTTATCATGCATATAATAGGTGCACGCAATGACCGCTCACCTTTTGATGGACGATCTATCTTTTCCGGATCATCATCCGTTTGTGTCAGTGGGATGGTAATGTTTTCTTCATTGGCAGCATAGGCTTTTGTAGAGAAAAGCACAATGGCGATAAGCAAGTACTTAATAATTGGTTTCATTGATGTGATATTTTTTCCGCGAAGATATGTAATAGGGGTAAAAAACAACGAAAAAAATAGTACGGAAATTAACACCGTGATGCATTTCCGTACTTTTATAGTACGGAATCCGTACTATTTTTGCTGCTTAAAGCGTTTATATCCTGTGAATTATGCGGTCTATGGCTTTTGAAGTGGAATTTTCGGAAAAAATCTTGCTGCTGAGGTAGGAACGGCGTGAAGAGATGGCTGTTTTTGTCCGATTTAACAAAACAGCCATCTGGGAAGTTGTAAAACCGCACCGCATCAGCAGTGCTGTTCGAAGGTCAACTTCAGTAAGATTGTCGGAAGTCAGGACCTGCAAATTAGTTTTGAATTCCGGAGAAATTTTTTCAATAAGAGATTCAAGCTCTTCCCAAACAGGGCTTTGTTCCGGAATCATTTTCTTTTTATTCAATGATGAGAGTAAGTTTTTGTAAACTTTCGATTGTAGGATTTCGTCAGAAACTGATGGTGATTCACTGTCTCCACTCTCCAAAGATTTGATGCTATTCAGCAATTTCTGTTTCAGCTCCATCATTGCCGGATCATTGAAATGCTTGGCACCGGATGTTTTTGGCTCGTCATCAGATAGAGACGGTGACGACTGTTTCCCGGAGTCATTGTTATTATTCAGATTATTGATTCTTTTCTCATCAATCACATTGATGAGCTTTTGGAGTTCCATAATCTGCTTTGCATTCTTCAATCGCTTATTAATCAGAATTGCTATGGCTACTGTAGACAGGACTATAATGATTAACGACCAAATTGCCATATTATAAAGTGACCGTTCGGCATTCTCTTTCTCTTTTACATGTAAATTATAATTATACCGGGTGTTTTGAATGAGGGCTGCCTGTGCTTCATGCTGATTCAGATATTTATCAACAACATGGTGATATTCCTTAATATAGTTTATTAAAGAATCATGCGGAATAATATTTCTCATGCTTGGTGAAAACAGCATTTTAAATCCGTTTTTCCGGTTATTATAATCCTTGCTCATCGCTAATTCATGAGCATACATATATGCTGTGTCAAGTATTCCGGCAGCCTTGTAAATTTTGGCGGCGACAATAAGTGAAAAATTACGCACATCCGGTTGAACTAATTGTGGCAATGGTCTTATAACTGTTAAAGCAGAGTCAATTTTGCCATTACTGAATAGTACGTCTGCATACTCTACATTTATGTCGGCTTGATCGACTTCAGGTAGTGATTCAGCCCATTTGAGGGCTTCATTTATGTAGATATTTGCGGAATCCGGTTTTCCTGATCTCATGAACACACCGGAAAGCAGTAGATGGTTGTAAGTGCAATTAAATGAATCAGGTTTTATTTTGTTAGCTTTAATAGCATCTTTTATATATGGAATGGCATCTGAATGCAATTGTAAGGCATCCAGCAGTCGTCCGGTCTGGCTCATGACGGTTCCTCGTAATTGGCGGTTTTCGTCGTTGTCAGGCAGACGGTTGAGTGCGTCCTGAAAGTAGCTCAGGGCGGTGGGATAGTCGCCGAGGTCGCTGTACACTCTGCCGCCGTAGTAGAGTGCCTGCGGGGTGAGGCGGGGGTCGGAATGGGTGTTGTAGTAATCTATCACGCTGAGGATGAGGCTGTCGGAGGTGTGGGTGCGGTAAGCCTTGTCGGCAGCCTTGATGGTGAGGAGGTCGCGATGGTGCCGCTCTTCCTCCGACAAGGTCGCCGGGTCGATGCTGTCAAGAAGCGCCGCAGCCTCAGCAGGGTTAACACTCGTGAGCGAATCGATGCGCTCCAAAAGCAATGTGTTGCCGCTACGCCCACCTGAGCAAGCAGCGAGAAGCGATAATAGTAAAATGGTGATTACAGATTTCATGAAAATAATTAAAATCTTGTACTATAAAATTTTATGATTGCAAAGATACGAATAAAATTGAGAATGGAGAATGGGGAGTTGAGAATTGAGAATTGAGAGTCGAGAGTCGAGAGTTGATGTGAGTTTGTTTTAATGGTCTGAAAGACAGTGCTTATGCGTAGCCGGGTACAATGAGCCGCAGGCGAATTGTGCCCGGTAAGGTCGTGTTTTGTATCATCTCTGCAAAGAGATGCCTTGCGTCCATAGGGTCACTCTTTGCAGAGTGCCATAAATGCGTAACACCCACCGGGCACGTCTCGCATGGGCTCGCCGTACCGCGGCTACACATAAGCCCCGCCTTGTCAGGCTAAAATGGCGGCGTTGTTTGCCGGAGGGGGAATTGAGAGTTGAGAATTGAGAATGGAGAATTGAGAGTTGAGAATTGAGAATCGTGAGTCGTGAGTCGAGAGTGGAGAGTTGGGAATTTTTGCTGTGCAAGCGGCAAGCCGATATGGGGATGGGGTGTTGCGGCTATTTTTCGCCTTGTCAGGTGATTGGGTGACAAGGCGATGATAGGCATGGCGTGATTGTTTTGCCGTTTTAGCAACAAATTCTCTTTATTTGATGTTGATGAGGTTGAAGAATTCGGAGCGAAGCGACGCATCGGTGGCAAACAGTCCGGAGTATTCCAGAGTTGTGGTTGAGGAGTCCTGCTTTTCCACGCCGCGCATTTTCATGCACAGATGTTCGGCTGCGCATGACACGATTACACCTTTGGTGCTCAACGCTTCGGTGAGCGACGCGCAGATGTCGGCACATAAGCGTTCCTGCACTTGAAGCCGGCGGGCAAACACATCAACGAGCCTTGCGAGCTTCGACAGACCTATCATCTCGCCATCGGGGATGTAGCCTATTGAAACCTTGCCGAAAAAGGGGAGTATATGATGCTCGCAAAGTGAGTAGAACTCGATGTCCTTGACAATCACAATCTTGGATCCGGCATAATCGAATATAGCCGAACGGAGTATCTGCTTCGGATCACGGCGGTATCCTGAAGTGGCGTAATACATTGCCTTGGCAGCGCGCATGGGGGTCTTTTCAAGCCCCGGACGTGTGGGGTCGTCTCCAAGCAATCTTATTATGCTTTCGTAATGATGGGCAAGCTGCTCAATTATTTCATTTTCATCCATTGCAATTCAGCGTTTGAAATTGCCTTAGTCGTTTTCGATAATGATACGGTCTTTAACCACCCTTATCTCCCTGCTGTAGGAGGGGAATGCGTCTTTCAGCTCATGGGCTGCGGCATTAGCCTCGTCCTGGGTGCGGAAGTTGCCCACGCGAAGTCTCCAATAAGGCGAACTGTAGACCACGTAGGTGCCGAACTGCGGGAAGCGGGCATTGATGTTGCGTGCTCTCGCACGTGCCTCAGCCTTTGCGGTGCTGGGGTTGCTGTCGGAGAAAACCTGGATTCTGTAGCCGCCCATTTTTCCTGTTGCGTGTTTGGTGGGCTTGGTCGCTGCGGGTTGAACTTCGGCAGTGGTTTCTTTTGGGGCTGCTTCCGGCTCTGATTTTTCAGGCTTGGCATATAGGCGTGCTTTCAACCGTTCAGGCATATTGACTTTGATATGTCCTGACGACTCAATGCGTTCCACGACTGTAGCACTTGAGCCGTAGGCCGATTCAGCTTGACCGAACACCGGCAGAGAGAGGAGCACAACTCCACATATAATGGTTAAATAACGTAGCTTCACTTGATTGCGCTTTTGAGGTGTTTCTAATATCCCCGCAAAGTTATATAAAAATATAATTCCATGCAAATATACATCGGGCGGCTCAGGCTTTTTTCATTTCATCGAAAAACTTCTGTTCATGGCACACTGTTAAACAGAAAAACGGTATATTTGCATCATGGCTAAATTTCAAATAAACTATCTTGGTTGCGGCTCGGCGACACCTACCATGAGGCATCTTCCAAGCTGCCAGGTGATAAACTTCCGCGACAATCTGTTTATGGTGGACTGCGGCGAATGTGCGCAGCTGTCACTGCGGCGGATGCAATTGAAGTTTTCGAGACTCAACCACATCTTCATCTCACATCTGCACGGCGATCATTGTCTCGGGCTTGTGGGGATGCTGTCGACGCTCGCCCTCACGGGCAGAGAGGGTGGGGCTGTGACGATACACACATTTAAGGAGGGGGCGGAGATATTCTCGCGGATGCTTGATTTTTTTTGTAAAGAACGTCCGTTTGAGATTAAATTCAATATCGTCACTCCGGGAGCCACGGAATGCGTGTTTGAGAATGATTCGCTTGAAGTCATCTCTTTCCCGCTGTACCACCGCATCCCGTGCAGCGGCTACGTCTTTCGTGAGAAGCCGAAAAAGCGTCATCTGAAGAGCGAGATGCTGAAATTCCATAATATCCCCATCAGGGAGTATCAGGCGATCAAGGATGGAGCTGATTACGTCACCCCGGAAGGGAGGATTATACCTAATGAACTTCTCACCTCGCCGCCTGAGCCTTGCATGAGCTATGCTTATTGCAGTGACACGATGTATGACGAGAGGGTGGCGAAGGCGATTGAAGGGGTTGACACGATCTACCATGAAGCTACCTATACTGAGGACTATCATGAGAAAGCGCGCAAGCGGGGGCACTCCACCGCCGCCGAGGCTGCGAGAATAGCCGTTCTTGCCGGTGCCAACAGGCTTGTGCTGGGACACTACTCGAAAAGATACAGCAATGAAGAGGGGCATCTTGCCGAAGCCCGCAAAATATTTCCTAACACTATCCTCTCCTACGAGGGACTTAAACTTGACTTATTATGACTGTGACTGACGATGATATACGGTTCATGAAGCTTGCGCTCGAAGAAGCGCGGCAAGCTTATGCCGAGGATGAAATTCCCATCGGGGCGGTGATAACCTGCAAAGGGCAGATAGTGGCTCGTGCCCACAACCTGACCGAGACGCTTAACGATGTGACCGCCCATGCCGAAATGCAGGCTATAACTGCGGCGGCTAATACTCTCGGTGGAAAATATCTGCCGGAATGCACTCTGTATGTCACGGTAGAGCCTTGCATCATGTGTGCCGGAGCGATAGGCTGGAGCCAGATAAGACGCATAGTGTTTGGCGCTCCCGATGAAAAACGCGGATACCATACGTTTGCGGTTAAACCTCCGTTTCACCCCAAGGCGCAGATAGTGTCGGGAGTGCTTGCTGACGAAGCCGCGGAGCTGATGCGGCAGTTCTTCAAAAACAAAAGATGAATGCCTGCTGTAGAGGTGAAAAAGAAAGAGACTCTTGCGATTTGCAAAAGTCTCTTTTTTAGTGGCGGGAACAGGACTCGAACCTGTGACCTTTGGGTTATGAGCCCAACGAGCTACCACTGCTCCATCCCGCGATGTTTTACGTGTGCAAAGGTACGGAGTTTTGCTTATTCCACCAAATTATCTTGCGGTTTATTGTGTTAAATAATGCAAAACAAAAAAATAGCAGGACTCTCAGAATCCTGCTATTTTATGATGGTAGGTCGATAATTACTTGTTAACCTGATACTTGTTTATTCCATCGCGAAGATATGCCACAACTTGCTTTGCGGCTGCGATTCCGGCGTTGATATTTGCCTCGGCTGTCTGCGCGCCCATCTTCTTGGGAGTGAAGAACACTCTTCCGGGGAATTTTTCTTCAAGCACGGCGGCATTGTCGGGCTTGACATCGGCTACGTATTTCAAGTCGGCACGAGCCTCAAGCGCCTTTTCCAATCCCTCTTCATCGATCACTTCCTTGCGGGCTGTATTGACGAGCACTCCGCCTTTAGGCATCTTGGTGATGAGGTCAAAGCCTATGCTCTTTTTAGTCTCGGGAGTGGCAGGAATGTGAATTGACACGATGTCGTTATTAGCATAAAGCTCTTCAACGCTTCCTACATGGATGATGCCCTCCTCCTTCATTACGTCAACAGGGCAATAGGGGTCGAATGCGGAGATTTCCATGCCTACGCCCTTTGCGATGCGAGCCACGTTGCGACCCACCTGTCCGTATGCCTGAAGACCGAGACGCTTTCCCTTAAGCTCTGTTCCCGATGTGCCGTTATACATATTGCGCACAGCCATGATGACCATGCCGAACACGAGTTCGGCGACTGCATTGGAATTCTGTCCCGGAGTGTTCTCTACGACAACTTTATGGTCGGTAGCCGACTTCAAGTCGACGTTGTCATATCCTGCGCCTGCGCGAACCACAATCTTGAGATTCTTAGCCGCGTCCATTACTTCAGCGTCAATCACATCGCTGCGGATGATGATGGCGTCGGCATCAGCTGCTGCGGCGAGCAGGTCGGCTTTTGATTGATACTTCTCAAGAAGCGCAAGTTCATATCCGGCGTTGTCAATCACCTCGCGTATGCCGTTTACAGCTATCGCAGCAAACGGTTTTTCGGTAGCTACAAGAACTTTCATCGATTAGTGTTTCTTTTCAAATTCATTCATTGTTTCAACCAACGCTTTCACGCTGTCCATGGGAAGGGCATTGTAAAGAGAAGCACGGAAACCGCCAACTGAACGATGTCCCTTGATGCCGATCATGCCCTTGCTTGCCGCGAAATCAGCGAATTCTTTTTCAAGTTCGGCATATTCAGGTTTCATCACGAAGCATACGTTCATGATCGAACGATCCTCCGGAACTACTGTGCCCACAAACATACGGCTTGAGTCGATGGCGCTATACAGCAATTCGGCTTTTGCCAAGTCACGGCGTTCCATTTCCTTTACGCCACCGATCTCCTTGTAATATTTCAGGGTCTGGAGTGCTGAGTAGATAGGCAATACCGGAGGAGTGTTGAACATTGAACCCTTTTTGATGTGGGTGCGATAGTCAAGCATTGTGGGGATTGCACGATCCACATTGCCAAGAGTGCTGTCTTTAACAATTACGATTGTCACACCTGCAGGAGCAAGATTCTTCTGTGCGCCGGCGTAGATCACGTCATATTTCGACACGTCTACCGGGCGAGAGAATATGTCGCTTGACATATCGGCTACCAAAGGCACTTTTACATCCGGATCAAAACGGGTCTCGGTACCGTAGATAGTATTATTGGTTGTGAAATGGAAATAGTCGGCATCCTCAGGAACAACATATCCCTTGGGTACATAAGTGTAGTTTTTGTCCTTGCTTGAAGCTACGACATCCACTTCGCCGAAAAGTTTGGCTTCCTTTATGGCGTTGGATGCCCATGTGCCGGTATCGATGTATGCTGCTTTCTTTTTCAACAAGTTATATGGAACCATGCAGAATTGCATAGAAGCACCTCCGCCAAGAAACAAAACTGAATAACCTTCCGGAACGTCAAGAAGTTCTTTAACCAAAGCTTGTGCCTCGTCCATTACTGCTACAAATTCCTTGCTGCGATGAGAGACTTCGAGAATAGAAAGACCAGTTCCGGCGAAATCCTTGATAGCATCAGCCGTATTGTTAATAGTGTACTCACTCAAGATTGAGGGTCCGGCATAAAAATTATGCTTCTTCATTTTGGTTTAATTATTAAGAGTTAGGCTGCAAATATACACAATTAATTAAATATCGTAAAATAAAAGTGACATAATTAATGGCTTTGCTAAGCATAAAGTCACGATATTGCCGGTGCATCGGTGCATTGGGATGCTGAAAGTGCCTGAGTGAGCAACGCTTTTTATATTTTGATTTGTATGAGGGTTCGGACTGGTTTGTATGGAAATTTCATAGTCCGTCATGTGTCAGAGGCTTTCTTTGTGTTGATTTCATCTGATCTGTGCCGGATTTTTAGGGTGATGTGGCTGAAAATGTGTTGTAAAACATACATTTAAATTTGGAAACACTTCTGATAAGTGTTAATTTTACACCCAAAACTAACCCAGAGGTTCGCATTGTCGCTAAAATGATAGTCGCGGACTGCCTAAAATCCTTACATCAAATGAAAAAACTTTTATCTCTTGCAGCCATGGGAAGCGTGCTTATGACGACAATGAGCAGTTGTGGCGGAGAAGTGCAGGAAATTAAATCGGGTCTTGACCCTGCCAATTTCAAAGCGGAATTTAATGGCGATTCAACCGCCTTGTATGTGCTGACTAATGCCAACGGCATGGAGGCTTGTGTCACAAATTTCGGTGGCAGGCTCGTTTCGCTTATGGTTCCTGACCGTGACGGCAATCTCCGTGATGTGGTTCTCGGACTCGATAGTGTTCAGGCTTATTTTCCGGCTAATAATCTTACTGACTTCGGTGCCTCGGTAGGCCGTTATGCCAACCGTATAAATCAAGGACAGTTCGTGCTCGGCGCTGATACTGTCCAATTGCCCCGGAATAATTTCGGACACTGTCTGCATGGCGGAGGCGAGATGGGGGATCTTGGATGGCAATACCGTGTCTATGATGCCGATCAGCCAAATGATTCGACTTTGGTGCTTGCCATTGATTCGCCTGATGGTGACAACGGATTTCCCGGTAACGTCAAGGCTACAGTGACTTATACGCTTAAGAACGACAACTCACTGGATATAACTTACAGCGCCACTACTGATAAGCCTACCATTATCAATATGACCAATCATGCTTACTTTAACCTTAACGGGGATCCGGTCAAGCCGATTACCGACAATGAGCTGATGGTAAACGCTGAATATATCACTCCGGTTGACTCTACCTATATGACCGACGGCACATTCATGTCGGTGGCAGGCACTCCTTTTGATTTCAATCAGCCTATGCAAGTGGGACAGTATATCAAGGATTTCAGCAATGAACAGATAAAGAATGCCAATGGTTATGACCATAATTTTGTGCTCGGCACCAATGGAGATATCAACAAGGTCTCGGCAAGTCTCTACAGCCCCTCTACAGGCATTCAGCTTGAGATGTTTACTAACGAACCCGGTGTGCAGGTTTACACCGGTAACTTCCTTGACGGCACTGTCAGCGGAAAGAAAGGCATAGCCTACAATCAGCACGCCGGTATGTGTCTTGAGACGCAGCATTATCCTGACTCGCCCAACAAACCCGAATGGCCCTCGGTGGTGTTGAATCCGGGTGAAACTTATAACTCACACTGTGTCTATAAATTTTCGGTAAAATAATTCTTTAAACAACTAATATCATGCAATTATTAGACTGGTTAGTCATTTTTCTGTTCGCTCTGGCATTGATCGCCATCATATTGTGGGTGATGCGTCAGAAGCAGAACAATGCCTCCGATTATTTTCTTGGAGGTAAGGATGCTACATGGATAGCCATAGGCGCATCTATTTTCGCTTCTAATATCGGGTCTGAACATCTTATCGGTCTTGCCGGCTCGGGAGCTTCGAGCGGTATGGCTATGGCTCATTGGGAGATCCAGGGCTGGATGATCCTTATTCTCGGTTGGGTTTTCGTGCCGTTCTATTCTCGCTCGATGGTAATAACCATGCCTGAATTTTTGGAACGCAGATATAATCCGGCTTCGCGTACTATCTTGTCGGTGATTTCCTTGATCTCGTATGTGCTCACTAAAGTGGCTGTTACGGTTTATGCCGGAGGTCTCGTGTTCCAGCAGGTATTTGGTATTGATGAATTGTGGGGCATAGATTTCTTTTGGATCGCTGCAGTGGGACTTGTGCTTATCACAGCCCTATACACTATAGTAGGAGGTATGAAATCGGTGCTTTATACCTCGGTGCTCCAGACTCCTATTCTGTTGCTCGGCTCGGCTATTATTCTTTGGCTTGGTCTTAAAGAGCTTGGCGGATGGGAGAATATGATGCAGATATGCGGTGAGGTGACACGCAATGGAGAGCAGGGTTATATGACCAGTCTCATGCACTCCAACAGCGATCCTGACTTCCCGTGGGCGGGGGCTTTGATAGGTTCAGCCGTGATAGGCTTCTGGTATTGGTGTACCGACCAGTTTATTGTGCAGCGAGTGTTGTCGGGACGAAACGAGCGTGAATCGCGCCGAGGCACTATATTTGGCGCTTACTTGAAGTTGTTGCCGGTATTCTTGTTCCTCATTCCCGGAATGATAGCTTTTGCGCTTCATCAGCAGACCGGGTCATTCCTGCCGTTGACTGAATCGGGGATGCCCAACAGTGATGCCGCTTTTCCAACCTTGGTCGCTAAATTGCTTCCTGCCGGTGTCAAAGGTCTTATTGTGTGCGGTATTCTTGCGGCTCTGATGAGTTCGCTTGCATCGCTCTTCAACTCTTCGGCTGCGCTCTTCACCATTGACTTCTATCAGCGTTTCCGTCCGAACACTGATCCTAAGAAACTTGTTAGAATCGGTCAGATCGCGACAGTGGTTATTGTGACCTTAGGTATATTATGGATTCCGGTTATGCGAAGCGTTGGTGACGTGCTTTACCTCTATTTGCAGGATGTCCAGTCGGTGCTCGCTCCGGGTATCGCCGCTGCGTTTTTGATGGGAATACTTTGGAAACGCACTACAGCCAAAGGCGGTATGTGGGGATTGATAGCCGGTCTTGTTGTGGGATTGACACGTCTTGGTGCCAAAATTTACTATACAAGTCAAGGTATTGCCGCCGGATCCAATCCCGATGCGAGCTTGTTCCAGAAAGTGTTCTTTGATGAGAACTGGTTATTTTTCTGTGGATGGATGCTGGTGTTCTGTCTTGTGGTCGTGCTGTTGGTGTCGCTTTGCACAAAAGCTCCCGATGAAGAGAAGATACGCGGTCTTGTGTTTGGAACTTCAACACCTGAGCAGCGACTTGCGACACGGCAGAGCTGGAATGGCTGGGATCTGTTCCACACGATTGTAATCTTGGGAATTACCGTGGCATTCTACATCTATTTCTGGTAATTAAAATGATGAGCATTATCGTACTTTGTCAATGATGGGAGCCGTTTTGCATTTATACGGTTGCGTTAAACGTCTGATATTGCAAAACGGATCCCTCGGCATTGTACGGGTTGGGTGCTGATTATAATAGAATACGTTACAAAAACAATGACAATAGAACGGTCAATTTATTATTCACATCTTTCGCAATTTTTCGTTGCGGTCGACTGCGTTATTTTTACGGTGGTGGATAAGAGATTGAAAGTTTTGCTCGTACACCGTGACTTTGAGCCTGAACTTGGCAAGTGGTCGCTTATAGGAGGATTTGTCGGTGCTCGGGAAAGTCTTGACGATGCTGCCGCCAGAATTCTATTTGATCTGTCGGGGCTAAGCGATGTATATGTGTGCCAGTTGAGAGCTTTCGGCGAGGTTGACCGTGATCCCGGTGCGCGGGTTGTGTCGGTGGCTTATTACGCTTTGATCAACTATCAGAATATCGACCATTCCGTTTTGGAGCGTCATAATGCCCGATGGGTCGATGTCGATGCGCTCCCTGAGATGGGCTTTGACCACAAAGACATGATTCGTGAGTCTGTCGCTGTGATACGTGAGAAAATAATGTCGGCTTCGTTGGCATTCAATATGCTGCCCGAATTGTTTACACTTACGCAACTTCAGACACTGGTTGAAACCGTTACAGGCAAAGTGCTTGACAAACGTAATTTCAGAAAGTGTATCTCGGTGAATGAGGATATAGAGCCAACCGATTATATCGATAAGCGCACATCTAAGCGTGGAGCTGTTCTATACCGCTACCGCCGTAGAGAAAATATTAATTGAAAATATTGTTGATGGGCTTTGACGTTGTTAATCTGTTCATGCCCGATCTCCAACGATTGAATACTAATTGTTAATAATTATTACTGATTTACATAAATGTTAGAGAAACTAAAAGAAGAGGTGTGCAAAGCCAACCTCGAACTTGTCGCTCATGGTATGGTGATATTTACCTGGGGCAATGTGTCGGGCATAGACCGTGAGAAGGGTTTGGTTGTGATTAAGCCTTCGGGCGTAAGTTACGATAACATGAAACCTGAGGATATGGTAGTCGTGGATTTACTCACCGGAGATGTGGTGGAAGGAAATTTACGTCCGTCGTCCGATACTCCCACACATCTAGTTTTATATCGTTCTTTCCCTGAAATAGGCGGGGTGGTGCATACTCATTCTACCTATGCTACCGCCTGGGCTCAGGCAGGTAGGGCGATACCCAATATCGGCACTACCCATGCCGATTATTTCCATGATGCTGTTCCATGCAGCAGGGACATGAGTGAGCGAGAAGTGAAGGGTGACTATGAGCTTGAAACAGGCAATGTGATTGTCGAGACTTTCAAGGATATCAATCCGGTGCATACACCGGGAGTGCTTGTCAAGAATCACGGTCCTTTCACCTGGGGCGCCACGCCGCACGAGGCTGTGCATAATGCAGTCGTGCTGGAGCAGGTAGCCAAGATGGCTTCAATCGCGCTGTCGGTTAATCCGCAGTTGACCATGAATCAACTTTTGGTTGAGAAGCATTTCAGCCGCAAGCATGGTCCTGATGCCTACTATGGTCAGAAATAATGTTGAATCCAGGTAATGAATTTTTAATTACCGTTCAAGTTTTTTAATTCAATATTCAGGGCACTTAATACGTTAATATATTAGCACATAGTGTGGCTTGCCGCGTTGTGTGCTATAAAAAGCAAGCTTATCAATTTAAAATATAAAATTCAAAAATTTAGAATATGTACGATAACTATGAAATCTGGTGGGTGACAGGCGCCCAACTTCTTTATGGCGGCGATGCTGTTGTCAAAGTAGACTCACATTCAAAAGAAATGGTCGATGGACTGAATCGTTCAGGCAATCTTCCTATAAAAGTTGTTTACAAAGGCACAGCCAACTCATCAAATGAGGTTAGCAATATAATGCGTGCAGCCAACAATGACCCGCGATGTGCCGGTGTTATCACTTGGATGCACACTTTCTCTCCTGCTAAAATGTGGATTCATGGTCTGCAGATTCTCAACAAGCCCATGCTGCACTTCCACACTCAGTTTAATGCTGAGATTCCATGGAACGAGATCGACATGGACTTCATGAATCTGAACCAGAGCGCTCATGGTGACCGTGAGTTTGGTCATATCGTGAGCCGTATGCGTATAAACCGCAAGGTGGTTGTGGGGCATTGGACCGATCCTGAAGCACAGAAGAAGATTGCTGTGTGGGAACGTGTCGCAGCGGCATGGGCTGATGCTCAGGATATGCTTATCATCCGTTTTGGAGATCAGATGAACAATGTGGCTGTAACCGACGGCGACAAGGTTGAAGCTGAAATGCGATTGGGCTATCATGTGGATTACTGCCCCGTAAGCGAACTGATGGAATATTACAAAAAAGTGAAGGATGAGGATGTGGCATCGTTAGTCAGCACTTATTTTCAGGAGTATATCGTTGACGAGGAACTTAAGAATCCCGAATCGGAAGGATATAAGAAAATATGGAATGCCGCTGCTGCGGAATTGGCTTTGCGAGCCATTCTGAAGGCTAAAGGCGCCAAAGGATTCACTACCAATTTTGATGACCTTGGCACTGCCGATGTCAATGATCCTAAGTTTGTAGGTTTCGATCAGATACCAGGACTTGCTTCTCAGCGTCTTATGGCTGAAGGCTACGGATTTGGCGCGGAAGGTGACTGGAAGAGCGCTGCTCTTTACCGTACGGTGTGGATGATGTCGGAGGGTAAGGCTTGCTCATTCCTTGAGGATTACACCATCAATTTCAATGGCAAGGACAGCTCGTTGCTGCAATCCCACATGCTTGAGGTGTGCCCGTTGATTTCCGCCGAGGAAAAGCCCCGTCTTGAGGTTCATTTCTTAGGAATAGGCATTCGTAAGAGCTTGACAGCCCGATTGGTATTCACTTCGCGTCCCGAGCCCGGCATTACCGCCACTGTAGTCGATATGGGCAATCGTTTCCGCTTGATAGTCAACGATGTTAATTGTATATCACCCAAGCCAATGCCTAAACTGCCGGTAGCTTCAGCACTGTGGATTCCGCAGCCTAATTTTGAAGTAGGCGCTGCAGCATGGATTTTGGCAGGAGGTACCCACCACTCTTGCTTCTCCTATGTGCTCACTCCCGAGTATTGGGAAGACTATGCGGAAATGGCAGGCATAGAGATGATTCACATAAATGCCGACACTACCATCCCTGATATCAAGGACCGTTTACGCTGGAACGAGGTCTACTATATGCTCAATAAGAGTCTTAAATGATAGCCGTGATGGAAGAAAAGGCAAAAAATATAATAGAAGAGGGTAAAGCCATACTCGGTATAGAGTTTGGCTCTACCCGAATCAAGGCAGTATTGATTGACCCTGATAACAACCCCATAGCGCAAGGCAGCCATGAGTGGGAAAATCAGTTGGTCAATGGACTGTGGACTTACAGCATCGAGGCGATATGGTTTGGGTTGCAGGACTGCTACCGTGATTTGCGAGAGAAAGTCAAGAAGCAGTATGATTGCGATATCACCGGTCTTGCTGCCATTGGCATAAGTGCCATGATGCACGGCTATATGCCTTTCGACAAGAATGATAATCTGTTGGCGCCGTTCCGTACTTGGCGAAATACCAATACGGCTCAGGCAGCGGCTGAATTATCAGAGCTGTTCAATTACAATATCCCCTTGCGTTGGAGCATTTCACATCTTTATCAAGCGATTCTCAATGATGAGGAGCATGTGAAAGATATAGCATATCTGACAACTTTGGCAGGATATATACACTGGAGCCTGACAGGGCGTAAGGTCATCGGTGTCGGCGACGGCTCAGGCATGATACCTGTTGATCCCGAGACAAAAAATTACTCGGTCAGCATGGTTGATAAGTTTGACAATATCTTGGCTCAAAGAAATCTTCCTTATCGTTTGGAAGAGATTTTGCCCAAGATCCTTTTGGCGGGAGAGGAAGCAGGCTCTTTGACAGAAGAGGGTGCCCATCGGCTTGACATTTCCGGCACATTGAAAGCCGGAGTGCCGCTATGTCCGCCCGAAGGTGATGCCGGAACCGGTATGGTCGCTACAAATGCCGTGAAGCAACGCACCGGCAATGTGTCGGCGGGAACTTCTTCCTTCTCGATGATTGTGCTTGAGAAAGAGCTTTCGAAGCCTTACGAGATGATCGACATGGTCACAACGCCCGATGGCAGCCTTGTCGCTATGGTGCATTGTAATAACTGTACGTCGGATCTCAACGCATGGGTGGGATTGTTCCGCGAGTACACCGAGCTGCTTGGGGTGGAAGTCGATATTAATGAGATCTACGGAAAGCTTTACAACCACGCTCTTAAAGGCGATGCCGACTGTGGTGGGCTTGTGTCGTACAACTACTTTTCGGGCGAACCTATAACAGGATTGTCGGAAGGACGTCCGTTGTTCGTTCGTTCGATGTCTAACCGATTTAATCTGGCAAACTTCATGCGAGCCAATCTGAATGCAGCCGTGGTTTGTCTTAAGATAGGCAATGACATACTGTTCAACGATGAGAAGATTAAGGTCGATCGCATAACCGGTCATGGCGGTCTGTTCAAGACTCCAGGAGTGAGCCAACGCATTTTGGCTGCCGCACTCAATTCGCCCATCTCTGTCATGGAAACTGCCGGTGAAGGCGGTGCATGGGGTATGGCTCTTCTTGCCGGTTATCTTGTCAACAATGACGATGATCGTAGCCTTGCTGATTATCTTGATAAGAATGTGTTTGATGGCAATGAAGGAATCAGCATATCGCCTACATCGGAAGAGGTTGCCGGTTTTGATGAGTATGTAAAGAATTATCTTGAAGCTCTTCCGGTAGAAAAAGCGGCTGTAAAATATAAAAAATAACCGAGAGAATATTTTTCAGACTTTAATAAGAGATTGATTGATTTATAGAGCCGGCTCCTGCATTATGGTGCCGGCTCTATTTTCTTATACCTTGATTTTGACAGTGGGCAATGTGGGAATTTTGTATTGTTGACGAGCGGATTTGGCTATAGTTTCTATCGATTCTTTCCATAAAAATGGGTGTGTGAAGTGTTATATAAGATATAATTTCGCGGTCAGATTAAAAAATGGATAGATTATGGAAACACCTTTTATTATTTGGAGTTTGATTGTAGGATTTTTCCTGATGGTTGTAGTCGCTCATTTCTTCCATGCCATATTTCATAATAGACATCGTTATCTTCAGATAGGAAGTGAACGGGAAGAGTTTTTTATACCGGGAGATCCTCTCCCCGATGAAGAAAATGATTATAATGATGACGATTTGTAGCATTGTGGAGCCTTCTGCGAGGGATGTGGGCCGTTTTTTGGCACAATATGTATCATGGATGGCAGGTTGCGGCGCTACTTGCATAAGAATCGAAAAGAATGTGAGCCGCATTGCCGCTGCTTATGGCAAGCACGTGGAGCTGACAATCATGCCGAGGCACATTCAGATGTCTGTGTCTGACAATGGGGATGAGGCGGAATGTCTCACACTAAACACTGCCGTGAAAGCGATTGCTATAAGTTTCGCCCTCAATACAAGATTGAGTGAATTAAGTTGGAAGATCGCTGACCGTAAACTTCCTCTTGCCACGGCACGCTTTATGTTTGACCGTATAGTTTCGGCTGATTACGGTCTCAACCGGTGGCTGGTTCTGCTTTTGGTAGGTTGTGCCAATGCCTCCTTCTGCCGCCTGTTTGGAGGTGATGCGGTAGCGATGGGGATTGTGGCAGTGGCAACTCTTGCCGGTTATTGGCTAAAGACTTTCTTGCTTGAACGTCATGTGGATGTGCGTGTGGTATTTATACTGTGTTCATTCGCGTCGGCGGTACTCGGATGTTCCGATATTTTGTTTTCAATAGGCACTACTCCCGAGATAGCTTTGGGCACGAGCATATTGTATCTTGTTCCCGGAATACCGTTCTTGAATTCCTTCAGCGATATGCTTTATAGGCATTATATATGTGCATTCAGCCGTTTTGCCGATGCCCTGGTGCTCACTTGTTGTCTTTCGGCGGGACTTTGTCTCGGGATGCTTGCCATGAATGTGGGAATGTTTTAAACACTCTTTTATGTTATGATGATTCAAATTTTTCAGGATGCATTATTTTCAGCGATAGCGGCTATCGGATTTGCTGCTATCAGCAATCCGCCTGCGAGGGCTTATATCTATTGTGCCGTTATTGCAGCGGTGGGCCATGCAGGGCGGTTTTTATTGACCACAGCTCTTCCTGAACCGCTTCACATAGTTCCTGCCACGCTGTGTGCCGCATTTGTTGTGGGACTCCTTGCTGTGTTTCTGTCGCCATTGTCCCGCACTCCGGCGGAAACCTGTCTATTTCCTGCGTTGCTTCCCATGATTCCCGGAATTTATGCATACAAGGCATTCGGAGGTCTTGCAATGTGTGTGTTGAGGCAATCGGAAGGAGCGTTTGACCATTATTTCCCATTGTTCATGCAGAATGGTCTCATGTGCATGAGCCTGTTGCTGTGCCTTGTGATCGGCGGCACAATTCCTATATTTATATTCAAGAAAGTTTCGTTTCAAGCCACGCGATAATTTTATTATGATTATTTTTGCAAAAACAATGTAGGGAGCCGGATGGAGATACGTCAGTTAAAATATTTTGTCAAGGTCGCGGAAACATTGAATTTTTCTGAGGCGGCGCGACAGCTTTGTGTCACACAGAGCACGTTGTCGCAGCAAGTCAAGCAGCTCGAATATGAGCTTGGCGCGCAATTGCTGTATCGCACAAGCCGTAACGTCACTCTCACTGAAGCGGGTAGGGAATTAATGCCGTATGCGCTTGACACGATAAAATCCTCGGAATTATGCTGTGCCAAAATCGCTGACCTGAATAATATGGAGACAGGGACTCTCAATATCGGAGTCACTTATTCTTTCAGCCCCATACTTACGGAAACTCTTGTCGCATTCATGCGTGTCTATCCGAAAATAAAACTCAACATCTACTATAAGCCCATGGTTGAGCTTATGGATATGCTGCGTGAACGCGTCGTGGATTTTGTACTTGCGTTTAAGCCTACGGTGCCTGTTGATGGAATTGAATCACATATATTGTTCCAGAATTGTCTGTCGGTGATAGTTGACGAAGCTCATCCACTTGCCGCGAAAAAGATGGTGACGCTTAACGAGCTGGAGAAGTATGATCTGGCATTGCCTGTGCGCGGATTGCAAGCAAGGAACTATTTTGATCATCTGGTGACGCCATATAACAAGTTTAAAATACATGTAGAGCTCAATGAGGTCAATATCCTGTTGAAAATTATAAGGCAGACAAGGCTCGTGACAGTTCTTGCTGAGGCTACCATCCACAATGAAACAGGAGTCAAGGCTGTGCCGCTTGATATTCCACAAAATGAGATGGCGGGATGTGTGCATACTTTGAGGGACAGTTATAGAAAACGCTCGATGCAGGAATTTATTAAATTGCTGAGTGAGTCTCTTGCTGTCAGGGAGCGGCAGAAGTCATGGATATGATTTTGCAAGCGTGATGGCACGGCAAATGTCGGTTAATACGTATTATTCGGCGTGAAAATCTCGTGCCGATTGTTTTAACCAAAAAGATGTTTATAAATCGGCATTAAAATAGGCGGCGAGCTTATGCCTGTTCGGGTATAGGCTTGATTTATTGTGTGTTATTATTGCGAATGATTCAGAATCGTTTTTAGATTAATTACCTAATTTTATTACAGCGGAATCAAAAATAAGCCGTAACTTTGCACCAGCTTGACGAAAGTGAACAAGCTCGGGAAAAACACAGTCAAAATCCACTCTTCATTCTACATCTACCTTAATGGCTGGACGTTTCCCCGGGCTATAGCAATTGTAGCCCTATGGCAACATTTTGTTAGACTCTGAGAATATATACTTGAATTTTGGTTATGAGGGAGTGTGCTTCTGTGAAGAAGCGCACTTTCATTTTTTTATTGCATATCATCCGTATATCAGCACGGTGAGCGATATTTCTCCTTGCGCTCCGGTCACTCTTACTGCTTCAATATCGGCAGTTGCCGACGGTCCGGAGAAGAATGAGCCGTAGGGTTCGGCTCGTAGATTGATTTTTCTGTAAGCCTCGTGCATTCCTGGTACTATGAGTGTCCTGTCAAGCAGCAGATAGAGGTCGGTCGACATCAATGCGCACGCCGCTTTTCCTAAGGATGTGTCGGTCACCCACACGGATCCTGATTCACCGACACCCAGTTTCCCTTCTCCGATGCAAATGTCAATCACATGGGCATTATGTGGATCTTCCACATTTTTAATCGGGAAATTTCCCGAGAAGTCATTCAATGCTGAAAAGATTATTTTTTCATCGGCGCGTATGTTCTTTTCAAGCCATTTTATAGCATCCTGTCGTGATGCCAGTGTGACAGCCTTTCCATCAAAACTTTCAAGATTGCTTATGAAATTTTCAACAGCGTCGCCCGGAATCGCAAATGAAGGCACATCGGGCAGAGGAAAATCACCGTGGGTTGAACGGCGGATGGTGTCGAGTATTATCTGGCGTGATTCATTCATCGGAGTCATTTTTCTTTAGATTTTTATTATAGTACTGGCGGAAAGTTTCGGCGGGAGGAACCGGATTGTCGTGCCATGTAGCCCAAGGGTTTAGACGTGATTCAAGAAGGGCGTCGGGTAGTGTGCGCAATGCCCACAGACCGAGACGTTCGCTCAATTGGAAATTGGTGGAATTTCTCAGCACAATCTCCATTGCGGTTTCTTCAGCTCGATGCACCGGTTCGTCATACCGTTCATCCACAACCTTGCGTCTCCAGTAGAACACCAGCTTTGGGATTGGTACTTTCACCGGGCATACATTGCCGCAAGAACCGCAGTGAGTGCATGAGTAGGGCAGACGTGCGTAGCTGTCGATGTCGTAGCTTGGTTCAAGTACAATGCCGATAGGTCCCATATAAGGCGCGTCATAGCTCAATCCTGATGTGCGGCGAAAAACTGGGCAGGTGTTCATGCAAGCTCCGCATCTTATGCATTTCAGCACTTCCCAATGTTCAGCCATGAGTCGCTGGGTGCGTCCGTTGTCGACGATGATGAGGTGCATCTCCTGTCCTTTCCGAGGTCCATGGTAATGGCTGGTGTATTGAGTAATGTTCAGTCCTAAAGCACTACGCGACAGCAACCGGATGAATAGAGCGAGGTCCTGCTGTCGTGGTATTATCTTTTCTATGCCCATGCTTGCCACATATAGCGGAGGCAGTGCGGCGCTTATGTCGGCGTTTCCTTCATTTGTGCACACGACAATTCCGCCGGTTTCCGCTATTCCGAAATTGACTCCACTCATTCCGGCATCGACTTTGATATAATTTTTTCTCATGTCGTGCCGCATCACGCTGTTAAGATACTTCGGATCGTCATTCTCGGGATCGCTGCCGAGCTTTTCGGCAAAAAGACGAGCTACGTCGGTGCGCAATTTATGGATTGCCGGCATCACAATGTGTGATGCGCGTTGATGGTCGAGCTGCTGAATGCGTTCACCGAGGTCAGCTTCATAAACCTCGATACCTTGTTTTTCGAGATAAGGGGTCATTCCGCATTCGTCCATCAGCATCGATTTTCCCTTGGTGACTGTTTTCACATTGTGCTTGGCAAAAATGTCGGCTACGATGCTGTTGTGTTCATCAGCGTCTTTTGCCCAATGCACGATTACACCGTTAGCCTTGAGATTTTTCTCAAACATTTCAAGATATTCATCAAGATGACTCAAAGTGTGCATCTTTATCTCTGATGCCAATTGGCGCATTTCCTCCCATTCCGGAATGGCAGCGGCGACTGAATCGCGGCGCATACGTGCCGCCCACAAGCAGCAGTCGTGGCTCACGCGGTGGGCTTCGTCAGCTATGAAGCGTGCTCCGAGTTTTACTTGGTTTACTTGGCTCATGATGCATCTCCATTTAGTATTTCAGCAATATAGTACATTTTCACAGGGAGGTGGTGCTTTCGTGCCACACATGATTGGTGGAGAAGGCACGAGAAATCGGCTGACGTGACATATTCGATGCCGTTTCTCACATAGTCGTTGACTTTATCGAGACCCATCTGTCCGGAGCAGCTTTCGTCCCATATCGAAAATGTGCCTCCGAATCCGCAGCATTCATCGCGGCGTGTGGCATAAGCTACCTCAAGACCTTCGACCAGATTGAGCAGGTCGGCTGTTTTGGAGAAATCGGGAATCATCAGCTCCGACGGGCGTGCTTGCATCAATGACCTTAGCGAGTGGCAGCCGTTGTGAAGTCCTACTTTATGAGGAAACTTCGCCCAAGGCAATTCCTTGACTTGGATTATGTCGTGGAGAAATTCCACAAGGTCATGGGATGTCTCACGTATGTGCTTCACCTCGGGAGTTTGCTCGATGTCGGTTAGTTCATTACGCATCTGATCGGTGCATATTCCCGATGGAATCACGATATAATCATATCCGGTGAGATTATTAATGAGATTTTGCTCGATCTTGCATGATTTCTTGCCATATCCCATGTCGGTCAATGGCAATCCGCAGCAGGTGGCGCGCTCGATATAGTGAACGTCAAGCCCCAGTTTCTTAAGGAGCTCGTAGCTTGAGATAGCAGCTTGCGGAGCGAGCATATCTACATAACATGGCACAAAGTATCCAACCTTCATTCTTAACAGTGAATTAATTATTACCCTTATTATATATAATGCTTTTGACGCATTGATTGTTTTGATGATTATCACTCAGGAGTATTAATAAAGGAGCTTCCATGAAAATCTATTCACGGAAGCTCACAATTCACAGTGTATTAATTGTCATATTCGATGGTCGCCCACCATGCGTGTGTCAGTCATATTAGATTCAAACAGTGCTAATTGATATTTTTATCGTTGTTTTTATAGATTATCTTTTTCCATTATGACCGCCGCCCATAGGATTCCGGCGACAGCCTCTTTAGCGTTAAGGATTTTTGGCACAGTGACGTATGAGTTGAAATCCTTTTTGATTACCACACCGTCACAAGCCCCGATCACATCGAGCAACCCTTGGGTGTTGACCGTGATAAAAGGGAATAGGCTGCGGTAGCCTCGTTGTGCTACGGGTGCGTATTCTTTTTCTTTAAGCAAACCTAAGTCAATGCCGCGTTGAATAGAGTAGGTGAACATGGCAGTGCCCGACGGGTCGATGAAGTTGAGCGGATTGTCCCCCTTGTCCACAACCATAAACCATCCTCCGGTGCGTGGATCCTGAGCGTTTTTCAGCCCTCGTGCCATATTTTGGTATATTTTCAACACGGCTGGATAATCAGGATGATCTTTTGGAAGAACCGCGAGCAACTCCGGAACAACAAGAGAATACCATCCCATGCCTTCGCTCCACACTTCAGGTGACAATCCGGTGCTCTTATCTGCCCATTCAGCTTTTTCCGGTTCGGTAGTCCATGCATGTAGGACAAGTCCGTCGGGACGTTGCAGATGGCGTGCTGCTGCAATTATATTGCGGCAAGCGGTGTCAAGGCAGAATTCAGCCTCGCCCACATTCTCCGCACATCTGATGAGGAACATCTGCATCATGAACACGCCATCGATCCACATATTAGGTGATTTGTTGCCGTGCCAGAATTGTCCGTCGGAGCTGGGATATGAATTTACGCCCTCTAAAATTTGTAATGTGGCTTTTTTGTAGCGTTCGTTGCCTGTGCGCTTGTAAAGCGTGCAGAATGCCGAGCCGGTCATGAAGTTGTCAAGATTGGTAAGCGCTCCACCCTTGTAGTTGCCTTCATCGTCAATGAAATTGTCGATGTATTTTTTCATGTAGGCAGTATATTTGGGATCGTTTTGCAGTTGCCCCAGCCTGTCCATCGCGTCCAGCATATAGCCCTGAACGTAAGTGTAGTCCTTCCAGTAGGCGTTTTTGTAATCGGGATAACGTGCCATCACCGATTCCGAAAGGGGTATTGCAAGTTTTTCGGGAGTCATCCCCGGTGTATAGGGCAGTCTCGCTTCCGGATCACCTTGGGAAGTGGTTCGGCGTAGACGAGTCGACACCTCTTGAGTCACCATACGGGTCACGTGGTTTTCATCGGTGACATATCCGGTAGTCTTGTAAGATGATGTCTGAGCTGAGACGAATGCGGGCAGTGAAACCGCTATTGCGGCAGCACACGTTGTTATAATATTTTTCATAACGATCGGTTGGTCGGGTACTTGAATTATAGCCAGATGATAGGATTCCTGATGGGGAGATTGCGTATCACTTCCTCATTTTCCGGGAAATGTTCATATTTTGCCCAGTTGGCATAATAACGCTCGTCACCATAGTTCATCCATGCAAAAAGAAGAGCAGGGTGGGCTACGGGCCATTCGTCCCAATACATCACGTCTTTGCCATATTCCCATTTGCCCTTGTCGGCAATATAAGGCATCATGAACTCTACTGCTTTTTTCATGTTTCTTCCATCGGGAGTGGTGTATTCCCACAGATTGTCGTCCTCGTTGGAGAGAATCTGGCACAGTGTTGCCATTGCGTCAAGATTGAACAGTGAATATCCGTAGGGTTTTGTGCGTGCGAGTTCCTGAGGGAAACTTCCGTCGGCTGCCATCTGATTGGGGATAAACACATTTTTGAACCTGTCGGCACAGAACTTCATGGTCTCTTTGTCACCGATTAACTTGGCAAACATTGCTGCCTGCATAGCCCAACAGGTGCCGTGGTTATTGGTGGCGTTCATCTCATTGACTCCGTAGGGATGGGTTTTCATCCATGAGAGATATTGACGAAACCATTCTTTGGCACCGGCAAGATCTTTTTGTGAAATTGCTCCTTTTTCTTCGAGTTTCATTAGTGACTGAGCCACTTCGATGAGATGCACTGTGTCGATGATGCCGATGCCGCGTCCTGTAGCAATTCCTTTTATTGCCTGCGCATAGAGCAGATGTGGGTTCATGCGTGTCTCCTCGTCGATAAACCATGCCCTGATATGCTTTATGGCAGGGTCAAGATACTGCCTGTCGCCGGTGAGCAGATAGGCTGACGTAAGATTTCCCACTATGCGGCTGAAGCGGATCATTGCATGACGGTGCTCCACGAAATTGTCGGGATTTGTTTCTCCGTCGCGGCGTATGTAGGGACCGTCGGGATTCAGGGAATCAGGCCACCAGTAGTCGCCTTCTGAATAAAAATCATGTTTTGTGCCGGCACTGCGTTCAGCTATGAAACAGGTCACTGTTGCCGGTTGGGATTCGAGATCCTTTGCTGTGCGTTCCAAAATCGTTTTCTGCAACGGTTCCATTACCAGCTTTTCTTCAGCGCTGACCATGGTGCAGGCGCAAAGAATGGATGAGGCTCCGGCGGCACAGAGGAATGATATTAATTTATTCATCGGCTTCTCTAAATTTAAATGTTGATAAATTGAGTTTCCATATTGTCGGACTTGACGGCGACGATTGATTTTCCTGATCCGTTCTTTACTTTTATCGAGGCATTTCCGTTTGCCGCCTGAACTTTAGACGAGCCTCCGGCTGTGCCGAGATTTTTAAGCAATTCGCCGTCGCCGGCAATTTCAAAACGAATGAATCGCTTTGAGTCAAGACAAGGAGTGCCGTTGTTGTCAACAACCTTTACTTTTACAAGAGTGGTGTTGTCGTCGAGCTGTTGTGAAGTGACTATGAGTTTCGCTTCATCACCCCATTTCTCGGTTTGATAAGATTGCGTGATGGCATCTTTTACTATTGATTTGTCGGGAGCTGTTGCGACTGCCTCGATTTTATTCTCACCGGGATTTAGTTTGACATTCCAACGAAGTCCTGCCGCCGGGAAATCCTGGCTGTTGCGTTTCTTTTTGCCTTGGCTGACTCCGTTGATGAAAAGTTCTGCCTCTTTGCAATTGGAATATACGAGCACCTCTTTTTCTTCATCGGCTTCTCCCCAGCGTGTCGGCTGAGAATGTCCGATGATGTGGATCATCGGTTCGTTTGTCCAGTAGGATTTGAACACATAATAAGCTTCCTTTTTGGTGAAGTCACGTTCAAGCACTCCTTTCTGGTTGACGTAGGGAACCGGATTTTCCGGGCGGACGGGGGTTGCGAAGTCTTTGAAAGGCCAGTAGGCGGTTCCTGTGAGCCATGGCATATTCTCCTGCTCTTTCAGGTGCCAGTCGATGAGTTTTACCACATATATTTCCGACCAGTCCTGCTTGGTGGGATTGAGGTCCTCGACAAAGCGTCCCGGATGGCTGTCGCCGCCCCATTCAACGTGCAGGAAGTGGTTGACTTTGTCGTAATATTCGCGGGAATACTTTACGTAATCCTCATAGTTTCCTTTATACCATCCTGCCCAGATAGTAGGTGAATACACATCAACGATGTCGCTACAGAAATCGCATCGGCGTATAGCGGTTTTACGAGTGTTGTCGAGGTTGTGAGCGATGTTGTGAAGCTCGCTCATCAGCCCGCGTATTTCGCTCTGTTTGTAGGTCTCGAATTCGTTTGGCCAGTCATTTTCGTTGCCGAGACCCCAAATGATTACTGCGGGATGGTTATAGTGCTGGTGGATCATGTTGGTGAGCATTCGTTTTGCCTGTCCACGATATTTCTCGCCGCCGACACCGCCACGGCACCATGGAATCTCTTCCCACACAAGAATGCCGAGCTCATCGCAAAGGTTGAGTATGATTTCCGATTGCTGATAGTGTCCGAGACGGATGAAGTTCACACCCATCTCTTTCATCATTTTCATCTCGTGAATCATTTGCTCTTCGGTCATAGCTGATCCTACGCCGGCATGATCTTCATGACGGTGTGTGCCACGAAGCAGCAAGCGGCGTCCATTGAGATGGAAAGGACCCTTGTTGATAAATTCAAAATGGCGGAAACCGAATTTTTCGGAAGCGACAGATGATTGACCATCGGCTTCAACGGTGACTTCACAAGTATATAATTTGGGAGAGTCAACATCCCAAAGTTCCGGTTTTTTGATGTCGAGTTCAAGCAGATTCTTATTGCCGAGAGGGGTGATTCCTGACAAGGAATTGTCGGCGACCACCTTTCCTGACGGATCTTTGATCACGATTTTCACATTTGCCGAACGAATGTCGAGAGGATTGTAAAAGTCGCCATGTACTGTGAGGCGGGCATTTTTCAAATCGTTGTCCACTATCGGCTCGATGCGTAGCTCGCTCACTGACACTTTGGGAAGATACACAAGGTTGAGATAGCGGTAAAGACCTCCATAAATCGTGAAATCAGAAAGGTCGGACGGTATCATCTCTGTGTCACGGCTGTTGTCGCAGCGTATGCTCAATGGCACCTTGCCGTCGAAACGGGAAGCAGCGTCACTCTTCAAGAAATCATTGACAGCATCGGTGATATCGACGTTCCAACTGTCATATCCTCCAACATGGGAGCCCACCTTGGTCATATAGACATATACTTCGGTTTTAGGTCCGGCTCCATCTAAATCTAGCATTATGCGTCCATCTTCATGGGGATTGTCGATTGAGAGAAGAGTTTTATACCATCCCGGACCCTGATAGTAGTTTTTATCGGGGTCCACCGCATCTTGTGCATTGAAGCAATGGGGTAGGGTGACTTGTTGCCACATTGGAAATTCTTCAGGATTGCCTGCTTTATAAGGGCGCACGGCTTCCCATATATTGCCGATGTCTTGGCGAAGAAACATCCAATTATCGGTAAGGCGGTTTTTAAACTGCACAGGTGTCTTCGCATGAAGACACCCGCACAATACCATACCTAAAACAAAAAAACTTATAAATTGTTTAACCATACTAATTTACCTGTAGAAATTTACTCTATATAATATCTTGCTGTAAAATCTTATAGAATTGCTGAGCCGGTGTTTTCCAATTTTTGCTTTTTCAACAAAGCTTCGAGGAAATAATAGTCGGCATATATGATGGGAACATCCATTTCTGATTTGCTGTTGCCTGAACCTACGCTGTGAAGCAATAGGAAGCCATGATCGCCGTTGAGCTGGGCACGATAGTTTTCACTGTTAAGACTATCGACAATCTTGTCAGCCCACTCTTTGTATTTGGCGGCATTCTCCTGATCGTACATCGAAAGCTCGTAGAGCGCGCAGGCTGATACTGCAGCGGCTGAAGCATCGCGAGGCTCGTTGGGAATGTTTGGTGCCTGATAATCCCAGTAGGGGATCAAATCTTCAGGAAGAGTGGGATTGGTGAAGATATAGTTGGCGATATGTTTTGCCTGATCGAGAAATTCAGGACGTTTTGTTTCACGATAAGCCATGGTGTAGCCATAAAGACCCCATGCCTGTCCGCGTGACCATGCCGATTCGTGAGAATAGCCTTGGTGAGTCTGCTTTTTCTGAACGGCACCTGTGATGGTGTCGTAATCAACCACGTGATATGAGCTGTAATCATCGCGGAAATGATTTTTAAGCGTAGTGAGCGCGTGGTTTGTGGCAACATTGTAGTAGAGAGAGTCGCCGGTTTCTTTAAACGCCCAGTAAAGGAGTTCAAGATTCATCATGTTGTCGATGATAACCGGGCAGTCCCACTTGTCGGTGCTGTGGTCCCATGAACGGATTGCGCCAACTTTGTCTTTGTAGCGAGTGGTCAATGTTTTTGCTGATTCAAGCATTATGTCGCGGTAAGTCGAGTCGCCGGTGAGACGGTATCCGTTTCCGAAGCTGCAATATACTTTGAATCCCATGTCATGGGTCTTGCCGTTGGTTTTCTCGCGTTCTACAGGAGCGGTGAATTCCAACGCCTTTTCTTTCCAGAAATCATCACCGGTGTACTCATACATATACCATAGTTCTCCGGGGAAGAAACCGCTGCACCAGTCGCGTGACGCAACGAGACGCAGAGAACCGTCGGGCTGTATGTTTCTCGGTGCGAATATCATTTTCTCTTTCTGTTCCTCGGTGAGATTATTCATCACACTGTCTACTTCAGTGAATGCATATTTCAATTGTTGTGAGGCAAAGTCAAAACCGTCTTTTACGACATCGGTTTCTGTGGCTGACTTGTTGTTGGAGCAAGCTCCGCACACGAGAGCGAGTGATAAAATTCCTGCCTGTAGTTTCATTATATTTTTAGATTTAATGATTATTTGATTTTCAAATTTCGATGATGCAAAGATATTATCAAAAGTGAAGAATTATTTTAATTATTATATAAAATACTGTTATTATTGTGCCAATCGTCAGTTTGGTACATTTTTCATGCTGTGAAAAATGTGTCGGTGGCTTTATGAATTGTGTGTCGAGATGTTATGAGATAGTGTAACATGGGTTATATCAATGTATTAAATCCGTTCTATCCTCGATGGGTTGAGGTGGGCGGCTTATGCTGCCGCCATGAGGATAAAACGGATTTTGTTACTGACGGACATCCTGTTTTGACGGAAAATTAAAGCCCGATTCAATGGATAAGCGCATCGGCTCCGCAGTCTATTACGCACACTGATGAGAGGGTTTCGATCTCTTTGCGTGGATTGAATGTGTAGAGTATCTTTTTGTCTCGGTTGACAAGGAACATGTGAGGAGCTTTTTCCTTTATTCCATGTCCCTGCCAGTTGGTGAATAAGAGTCCTTTTTCCGGAATGTATTGCATCCCGGAAAGGAACTTGAACGGTTTTGTATCGGGAAAGTCGGCATTGGATATCTCCCACACAATCTTTTTGCGCGGATTATACTCAACGATACGCGGATTTTTATCGGAATCGGCTATAGCCACCAATGTGTTGCCGTTGGGCAGACGTATCACGGAGTGGGCACCGCCTGATGCCGGAACTTCCCACACATTTTTGCCGTTTTCGTCATATTCGACTACTTTCTTACCGCCGTAATGTGCCACGAGGAAATGTCCGTTGTCGAGACGGCGGGCATTGCGTATGAATGATTTTTTGCCATCAGCGACACCTTCCGGAAGGATCGATACCGACTTGACTATTTTTCCTTCAGGATTTATTTCGAGCATCTTGCCGCTGTTGCATTCTCCGACAAATGTGTTTCCGTTTTTCAGTCGTTGACAGGCAAATATGTGGCTGTCGCTCTGGTAATTGAATATGGTGTCGCCCGAAAGAGTCATTTCGAGGACGCCATGTCCGGTGGTGAACAGCAGATTGCCATTAGGCAGGTGCCACAGGTCATTGGAGAGGGGAGCGTCGTGTTGCCATACGATGCTGTCGTTTTCATATACGAAAACTTTTCCTTGAGAATAGTCGGTACAGGCAAATTTTGGAATGGATATTGATGATTCCATCGTGGAGTTAAGATCTTTGTAAGCGTTTTCAACTATCCATGTGCCCCATAGGAATGATGAGATAACCTCTTGCCCGTTCTTTTTTCGAGGGCGTGTGACGTAAGTGTCGTAGTCTTTTTGTATTCCGAGCCCGTTATTAGCGTCATATAAGTCGAGTAGTCCGTCGGCAAGACTTATCTTGGCTTTTGACACTATTCCTTTATAGCCGTTGACCACCGCATCTTTGTAGTCGGCAGCTGGTATTATGCCAAGTTCTATTGCACGTTGGATGGCGTAGACATACATTGCGCTTCCTGATGTTTCGTGCCAATTTCCTTCCCGGTTTCCTTTGTCGACCACCTGATACCATAATCCTGTTGCCGGATCCTGACAATCTTTCAAGCCTTTCATTAACTCGCGTGTGATGTTGACAAGTGTGGAATATTGAGGATGCTTCTTTGGGAATATGTCAAGAGTTTCTACCATTATCAATGCGTACCATCCCAGTCCTTCGCTCCATACTTCCGGAGCCATTCCTGTGATCGGGTCAGCCCAGCGGGCATCTTTGTCTTCGTCCCAACCGTGGTAAAGTAGCCCTGAGTCACCTTTTTTGAGGTGGGTGTGCATTCCTATGAGTTGTTTCGCGGCTTCATCAAAGCAATAGTCGGCGTCGCCGATGTATTTGCCATATTTTGTGAGAAACATCTGTCCCATGAATACTCCGTCGACCCATATTTGTCCTACAGTGCCGCGTCCGTGCCAGAATACTCCATCGGTGGTGCGTGGATAGTCGTCGTAACTTTTGCGGATGATTTCGGCAGCTTTGCGGAATTTTTCATCCTTGGTTTGGGCGTATGCCCACACGATGACTGATCCCGCCATCATGTCGTCCATGCTTCTGCCTTTGAAGTAACGTAGTGTTCCATCGGGGTTCACCACCTGATCAGCCCAAGACATGATGTAGTCGTAATATTGGCGGTCGCCGGTGGAGTTCCACAATTTTTCAAGCCCTGTGAGGAAATATCCTTGAGGATAGCACCAGGGCTTGAATGGAATGGTGAGCGCCGAGGGGTAACGTGTCATCACAGTCTGTGCGATGCCATCGGAGTATTTTTCAGGAGTTGCTCCCGGTAAAGAGGCGGAAGCTTGTGAGATGCAACAGGCAACTATTGCCGAGATAACTGCTTTTTTCATTGCTGTATTGATACATTATTGAATTTCAGCCGAATTTAGTGAACCTTCTTCGCACTGATTTTCAATAATGTGTCAATCATTAGCAAAATCACGCAGGAGATGATGCTTTTTTATGTCCTGCGAGGAAGTCGGACGGCGATGTGCCGTAGACTGCCTTGAAGCATTGCGTGAAATAAGCGTGGCTGTTGAAACCTACGTAAGTGGATACCTCGGAAACTGTGACATCGGATTCCACAAGCAGTTTTGCCGCAATTTCCATACGCTTGTTGCGTATGAGTTCCACTGGCGAAAGATCGGTGATCGCTTTGAGCTTTCGGTAGAGGTTGGTGCGGCTCAAGCCTATTTCTTTGCATAGAAGTTCGATGTTGAGATCGGGATTGGAGATATTTTTCTCGATTACATCAAAGAATTTCTGAGTGAACCTGTCGTTGCTTGACACGATTTCTATTCCAAGAGCTTCGGGTGAGAATTTCTTGCCATAGAGACTGCGAAGCTTTTCGCGTGATAGCAGTATGTTCTTGATGCGCAGAATCAATACATCCATATTAAATGGCTTCACGATATAGTCGTCGGCTCCCGATGCAAATCCTTCTTTAATTTGCATCACCATGGAGCGTGCTGTCATCAGAATCACCGGGATGTGTCCGGTGCGGAGATCCTGTTTTATCTCCTGACATAGCTCAAGTCCGTCTTTTCCGGGCATCATTATGTCGCTTACTACTATATCGGGGTATTTATCGACAACGATGTTGAACGCAGTGTCGCCATCGGCTGCCTCGATGACAAAGAAGTAGGGCTCGAGGCATTCTTTGACGTAGGTGCGCACTTCTTCGTTGTCTTCTACAAGAAGAACGGTGTACTTTTTCTCCAACTCAAAGCTTTCGGGCTCGGCAGTCGATGGAATTACATCGGTCACCACGCGGTTGGCGGCGTCTTTATCGATTTCATCATCGGTGTAGCCAGATTTATCGATGGGGAAAATCACATGGAATGCAGCTCCTCCGTCATCATTGTTTTCCACCCAGATGATTCCGTGGTGCAGTTCGACTATCGACTGAGTGAGGCTCAGTCCGATGCCTGTGCCAACTTTGTCTTTGGAGCGTCCGTCTTCAATCTGATAGAACGGGGCAAATATATTGGTCATTTCGCTCTCCGGAATACCTTTTCCGGTGTCAGTGACTATGAGATGCACGAATTTTTCGCCGTCGGGTAAGTGTTGTGATTTCTCAACAGGGAGATTAGCTTTGAGCAGCTTTTTCAGCACGAGCGACACTTTTCCGTTGGCAGGAGTGTATTTGAAAGCGTTGGAGAGTAGGTTGAACACTACTTTTTCAAGCAGCGACTTGTCATACCACGCTCCGATGCGCTCTTCCGAACATTCGTAAGTGAAGTCTATATCTTTGCTGACTGCAATCTGATTGAAGGCGGAGTATATCTCCTGCATGAAAGCGCACATTTCATCTTTAGCGATCTTAAGACGCAATTTTCCTGCCTGGCTTTTGCGCAGATCCATCAATTGATTCACGAGCAGAGACAGGCGCTGGGAATTGTTGAAGATGAGGTTGAGCTTATTCTTTACCGATGTGTTCAGGTCATTGCGGTCGAGAAGTTCCTGAAGTGGTGCGAGGATGAGCATGAGCGGAGTGCGTAGCTCATGGGAGAAGTTGGTGAACATCCTGAGTTTAGTCTGATGGAATTCCTCAGCCTGCTGCTGTTCGAGCGATTTGTATTGCAGTGCCTGTTCGAGATCGCGCTTCTTGATGAGGTAGTACATGATAAGCACGATTGTGCCGGTGATGACAATTATATAGAACAGATAGGCATACCATGTGCCCCACACCGGCGGCTCGATGATGATGTCGATGCGTTTTGCTTCGTCATCCCACACACCGTCGTTGTTGGAGGCTTTCACTTCAAATGTGTATTTGCCGGGGTCGAGGTTGTTGTAGAATGCTTCTCGGCGGTTGCCTACGTATGCCCATTTATCGTCATGTCCCAAAAGCCTGATGGCATATTGATTCACACCTGCGTCGGTGTAGTTCAAGGCACTGTACTTAATGGATATATTGTTTTGGTTGTAGTTGAGATGCAGAGTCTCGGTGTCGTCGATGGCTGATTTCAGAATGCCGTCGTCACCTTCGGGCGACACAGGGTTGTTGTTGACGGTGAGCCCGGTGAGCACGAGCGGCGATTGCTGGGGTGTGAGGTGCATATCATCGGGGTGGAAGGTGATGAAACCGTTGCTCGCGCTGAAGGCGATCGATCCGTCGGGTAGGGCTGTGCCACTGTGAGGAGTGAATTCAAGCACTCCGGTGCTGTTGACCTTATAGGTGTTTATTTCATCGGTCGAGGGGTTGAAGCGCGATATGCCGTTGTTGGAGGAGAACCATATATTTTGGTCTTTGTCCTCTACCAAGGCGCATATTTCATCGTTGGCAAGTCCGGCATCTTTTGTCAGGCTCCGGAGGATGCCCTTGTCCGGGTCAAACAGGCTCAGTCCGCCACCGAATGATGAAATCCATATTTCACCACGAGAGGTCTTTATGATTGACGTGACATAGTTTGACGGCAACTTGTATTTTCCTTCCCCTTCGCTGCTGAAATTGGTGAACTTCTGTTCTTTTTCGTCATATAGCAACACTCCGGAGCTTCTTGTGCCGATGAGATAGCGCTTGTTGCCCACCGACAGGATGCATCTTGCGCTGGCGTTAGCCAGAACGCTGTCGCCTTTCATGAAACAGTTCGAGAATTCTCCATCCTTGGTCAGCTTCACGAGTCCTGAGCGTGGGGTTGACGAGGCGAAGAACAGTGACCCCTCGTCGTCTTTCACGATGGAGTATATGGAACCGTATTCCATCGTGTAGAAATGCTCAAACTTGCGGGTCTGAGTGTCGAAGCGGTATATATTGCCTTGTGCCGAGCCGCACCACACGGTGTTGCCATCAAGTGTGACTGTCTTTATGATGTTGCTGCTGAAGCGGTTGTCGGAGGTGTTGTTGTAGACGTAGGTCGAGTATTTTTTGTTGTGCAGGTCATAGACGAGCAGCCCGCCGCCCTCGGTTGAGATATAGAGATTGTCACTGTTGCTTGCCATGTTGCCGTAGATTCCGAGCAATGAGTTGACGGAATTGCTCGGCTCGTGGAGCACGAAACGGTTATTGTATTTCGACAGGTAGTTCACGCCGCCTGAATAGGTGCCGATCCACACTCCTCCGTTTTTATCGACGCATAACGAGTAAATAGAGAAGTGGCTCAGCATTCCTCGGCTCAGCTTGGCATTGGAGTGAGCCTGAAGCTGCTCGGTGGCGAGGTCAAGGGTGTAAACTCCGTCCATTGTGGCGATGAAGAGCTTTCCGTCGGTCTCTTTTATCTGACGTATAGTGTTGTTGGACAGTTCGGTGTTGCGGGTGGTGAAATGCTTGATTTCGCCGCTTTTACGGTTCCACTTCACGATGCCGGTCTGGTTGGTGGCTATCCACAATGTGCCTTTCGAGTCTTCGAGAGCGCTTGTCACGTCATTGTCCGACAATAGCTGAGGCGAATTCTTCTTGTTGAATGCTTCCACATTTTTGAAGTCCAAGTCGCTGATGACCATGCCATGTTCTTTTGTACACACAATGAGCTTGTGGTCAGTGGTTTCGGCAAACATGGTTATATAGGCTTTGCTCAATGTCCCGTTGAACTCAAGTTTCTGGAAAGTGTCGGCTTCCGGAATGTAGAGATACACGCCGTTGGACGTGCCCACGAGCACCCGGTGGCGCGAGTCGACAAACAGTGATTTCACTCCGGTGCCGAAAGCCTTAATATCTTTCGCGCGATAAGGGCGCATCTTGTCGGTCAGCGTATTGAGCCGCGTCAATCCTTTCGATGAGCCTATCCAGATGTTGCGGTCGTTGTCCTCCACGATACGCGTCAAGTCATTGTCGGCAAGGCTCATGGGATTGTTATACTGATGCTTGTACACCACCATCTCCTGCCCGTCAAATCGGTTGAGCCCGTTTCGTGTGGCAAACCATATATAGCCCTTTGAATCCTGCATGATGTCGAGCACCGACAGCTGCGACAGTCCGTCCTCGAGCCCGATGTTGGTGAATAATGATGAACTGTCCCTGAAATCAGCCTTTAGCGTCAGGGAAGGTATCAATAAGGTTAAGCATAAAAGAAAGCACTTCAACTCTAAATTTTTCATGATAATGTATATTTCATGATAATGATGTGTAGTAGTAAAGCAAAGGTATGTATTTTTTTTGAGAAACACACACCTTTGCGATGATTGATGATATAATAATTCAAAAAAACGGGCTCATGAATAGCTGCCGTAGGCTATTTCTTATCGAAATTGACAAGTTCGGCGGCACACCACAGCAGCGGGGCATGGGCGTGCAGGTCGCCCACGATGCGCTTGCGGTTCATGTAATGATTGCGGTCGTTCTTGATGTTGGTGCCCTCACACACCTCGGTGATCTCATCGTCGGCGTTGATGTAAGACACAAGTCCCAGCCACCCCTTGCGAGCTACCGGGGCATACTCCTTTTCATCGAGCCATCCATGCTTCACCCCCTTGATCATGGCGTAGGTGAACATTGCCGTGCCCGAAGTCTCGTTCCAAGCCTCACGGTCGTCGACGAGCTGACGCCACAGCCCGTCCTCGCCCTGATGCTCCTTAAGAGTCTTCATCATCTTCCTGTATGCCGTCATGATCGCCTGACGGTCAGGATTGTCCTCAGGCAGCATCGACAGCAGCTCAGCCATTCCGGCAGCCATCCAGCCGTTGCCACGAGCCCAGAAAAACGGAGCTTCAGGCGAGTGGTAAAACAGTCCGTTGGACCGCTGTATCTCGCTGAGATACATCACCATCTCCCTGGCGGCGCGGTCTATGTACTTGCGGTCGCCGGTCACCCTGTAGGCTTGCGACTGGATAGTGGTGATCATAAACATATCGTCGATCCACACCCGCGTCTGCCACGAATACCCCTTGTCGGCATAAGCCTTCTGCTCAGGCTTGGCGTCGGCAGGCAGCTCCCACTGCGAGTCGGCATACCTCATCCCCAGCTCGCGGTAACGCTCGCCCCCGCACTGCATATAAATCTCGAGCGGCACCGAGCCCACCACATTATAATCCACATGGACCATTTTGGGCAGGAAACTCTTCTGCACAGTGAACAGCGGCTCAAAGCGCTTCACAAGACGGTCGGTCATCTCCCCGTTGCCGGTAGCCTGCGCATACCACAGCGCCCCAAGCCAAGTGAGCGCGTCGGGGTAGGTGACATAAGTAGGAGCCTTCTCGGCACGAGGATTGCCAAAGCGCGTGTGAGGCGTGATGAGATACTTGCCGGCGATGCGGTCGCCCACCTCGGTGGGAGTCGCCCCCTGAGGGAAATCTCGCCACGACTCGGCAGCAGCCGGCATAGCGCAGCACGACATGGCGAAAGCGAGAGTTAATGATTGCAATATCTTCATAAACAGATCGTTTTTCATCGGTTAAAAGCCCGATGATATAGATGAATTAAGAATTTTAACACGAAGATGAACGAAAATTACGTAAAAGTATATTGTTATTCCGCCAAAAATTATAAAATTTGTATCAGCGATTCAGTTTTGTTTCTCTAAAGAGCTGCGTTGACATACTGGCTTCCACGAATGCAAGTGCAAGGGATAGTGTATAAATGCGATATTATGTGACGCGATGCATCGCGTCCACCCACGGATGATGTGCCCCACGCCGATGACGTGACGTATCGCAATTGGGATGTGATACCTGAAAAATATCCATGAAAAATCTCGCCACACCTATGTTTATATAAAGGGAGGTGTCTCACACCGGCAAGATACGGCTGTCAAGCCGGCGCGATTTGGCAGGACGGCGTTCAACCATGAGAACGTGCGTTTTTGTTTTTTATACATTTTTCTTCACCCCGAAAGATTAAAATTATCGTTGCAAAAGCTGTTTTTGCGGACTAATAAACCTGCGATTATCAGCAAGATACATTTATGGTATATTTTTGACAGCGATGTGGACGATTTTTTAAATCTTTTTTAGAAATTTCCATTTTATTTGCATTCGGAAAATTAACCCTTAACCATGTATAACATTATGATTAAAGCCAAGTAACCCAGTAATTGAATGAAACGAAAAAAGTTTTATAGTAATTAATTTTAAGTCTAATAAAAGCAAATTTAATGAAACAGAAAGAATCCAGTACAAGAAGCGTATCATGGCGAATCTTGTTGTGCTTGTTCAGTTTCTTTATGAGCATGAGTATGTATGCTCAAAACGTAACTGCGACAGGTACTGTGGTTGACCAGAATGGCGACCCGCTTATCGGAGTATCCGTGACTGTTGTAGGATCCAAAGTTGGTACTGCGACTGATATCGACGGTAATTTTACCGTAAAATGCCCCGCAGGAGCGACATTGTCATTCAGCTATGTTGGCTACAAGCCTAAAACTGAAAAGGCATCAGCTACTAAGATGCACATTGTTATGAATGAAGATACTCAGATGCTTGATGACGTTGTTGTGATTGGCTATGGTTCAGTTGCAAAACGCGACGTAACAGGTTCTATTACCTCTATTGATGCGAAGAAAATTGAGGAGCGTCAGCCCACTGATATTTTCGAGGCTCTGCAAGGTGAAGTTCCTGGTCTTATGGTGTCTAATAACTCAGGAGCCCCAGGTGAAACTGGTACAATGGCTATCCGTGGTATCTCATCAATGAGTTCGGAAGGAGCTAATCCTCTTTACATTGTTGACGGTGTTGCAGTGAGCGACATTTCTACTATCAATCCACAGGATATCCAGAGCATGGAGGTATTGAAGGATGCTGCATCGGCAGCGATCTACGGTTCTCGTTCTGCTGCCGGTGTGATTATCATCACTACTAAGCGTGGAGAGGAAGGTAAGCCGAAAATCAACATCCGCTACAGTCACAAGATTGAAAAACTTGGTCACAAGATTGATCAGGCAAATGCTAAGGAGCGTTATCTTTTTGAACAGAAGAATGCTCCGACGAATCTTAACCTAAATCGTGTACAGACTGACTCTCTCAACCCGACTCAGATGGCTGACAACGATATGCTTGACCTCGTGACCCGCACGGCTCATACTAACGATATCAGCCTTAATGTAAGCGGATCTGTTAAGGATAAAATGAACTATTATGCAAGTTTCGGTTTCCTTGACCAGCAGGGTATTGTAAATCATAGTAACTTCCGTCGTTTCAACATACGTACGAATGTTGACTACAATATGACCAAGAGTTTGAAAGTGTCTACAAATGTTGAACTTTCGTATACTCAGCGTAATATTGTTGATGAAGGAGTCATACTTATGCAAGGTCTTCGTCGTCCGGCTCACATGGCACTTTATTTCCCTGACGGTTCTTATATCTACTATAATGGTGGTCAGCGTAACCCGGTAGCTCAAGCTGATGAAAGAATCAATGAACGTAATCAGTATCAGATGCGTTTTACTGAGAAAGCTGAATATAAGTTCCTCAAGCATTTCACTTGGGTTGGTCAGGCAACTGCACGTTATGGCGTGACACGTACTGATTATCTTAATACTGCAAAACTTGCTAATGCTAAGTCGGAAGGTCGTAACCAAGCATCTTTGGCTCGTTATCTTGCTGGTGAAACTTATTTGACATGGAACCAAAAATTCGGTAAGCACAATCCTTATGGAACTATCGGTGCTTCTATCGAAGATTGGCGTGATGAAGCGTTGAATATTTATGGTTCAGACCACGTTTCCGAAAGTATTATTACAAGTAATGCATTCCAGGTGTTAAATCTGTCCAATACTCGTTCGAATTATTCTGAACACTCAATGGTCGGTTTCTTTGCTCGTGTGGGTTACTCTTATGACAGTAAGTATATTGTTAACGCTTCTCTTCGTCGTGACGGTTCTTCTCGTTTCGTTGGTAAGCGTTGGGGTTGGTTCCCATCAGTTTCAGCTTTGTGGCGTTTCTCGGCAGAGCCGTTCATGAAGTGGAGCCGCGATTGGCTATCTGATGCCAAGATCCGTTACTCTTATGGTCAAACCGGTGTGCAGTCAGTTGGTAACTATGATGCAATCAATACTTATACCATCGGTCATTATTATAATGGTGTAGCTGCGGTTTACCAAAACAGCCGTCTTGCCAATGTAAACTTGTCTTGGGAATCATCAGGTATGAACAATGTGGGTATTGACCTTTCATTCCTTAATGGACGTATCTCTTTCACTGCTGACTGGTATAACAAAGAAACTAAGGACCTTTTGGCAAGTGAGCAAATCCCAAGTGAAATGGGTGTGTCTACAATGCGTGTAAACTTCGGTTCTATCCGAAACCGTGGTCTCGAGCTTTCAGTAAACGGTTATCCTATTCAGACCCGCAACTTCTCTTGGCAGACCGGATTCAACATTTCTTTCAACGAGAATGAGATTACTAAACTCGCCGATGGTACAGCATACCTTGAAAACAATATGTATTGGATTGAAGAGGGTGGTTCTATCGGACAATGGTTCGGTTATAAATATAAGGGTGTCTACGCTACTGATGAGGCAAATGCATACGTTAAAAATGCTGACGGCACATTTGGAGAACGCTTGACTCCTATTTACGAACGTGATCCTAACAATTACAATAACTGGGTTTATGGTTCGAATGGTAAGCCTCAATTTTCTCATTATGAAACTTCCGATGGTAAGAAGTATGACGGTGAAGTCGGTAAAATGACAGCTCAGAATACAGTAGCTGGCGGAGGTGACGTTATTTGGGAAGACCTCAATCATGACGGTGTGATTGGAGATGCTGACCGAATGAATCTCGGTAAGGCTCTTCCGACCACTTACTTCGGATGGCAGAATACAATCACTTACAAGGCATTCTCATTGTCATTCTCATTCTATGGTAGCTTCGGTAACAAGATTTATGACAAGATGTCATATGATATGAACCAATTCTCTTCAAGCAACCATACTCCATTGGCACACTATATATATCCTATTTGGAAATATCAAGGTCAATATACAACAATGTATAAAGGTACCAACGCTACTCAAGGAGTAAAGAACGCTCGTGTGCTTTCTTCTCAATATCTACACAGTGGTGATTACCTCCGTCTTGACAATGTGCGTTTCACTTATCGTATGCCTCGTAAGATTTCAGCTAAGTTCCTTGCTACAGACTTTAATGTATATGTTTACGGTAAGAATTTGGCTACATGGACTAATTATCCTGGATTTGATCCGTCAAATATCTCTAACAGCAATCCGCTGCAGCCAGGTATCGACGGTGGTCGTTATCCTCGTTCAAAAGAACTTGGTTTCGGATTTAATTTAACATTCTAAAAATCATGAAATTAAAATCATATTTAACAGTAGCAAGTGTATTGCTTGGAATGTCGTTGACCTCTTGTGATGACTTCCTCGATCGCCAGCCTATAAGCGACCTGTCAACTGACATTTATTGGAAGACAGAAGCAGATATCAAGACTTGGACAGCAGGTATGTATTACGGTATGCAGAATACATTGCGTATGGATCTCTATAACTGGGGAGAATTGCGTGCCGGAGTATACAATCCTTCAGGAACAAGCTATGATAAGGCTATTCTTTATAATGGTTTGACCTCTACTCACGGTTCAACAAGCTGGAGTAACCTTTATGCAACCATATATCGTGCTAATGCCGGGTTGAAACATATTCCTGAAACTGGACTTGGTCCCACTGTTATTAACTCTTATTTGGGTCAGGCTTATACAATGCGTGCATTGATGTACTTTTATGCTATCCGTGTATGGGGAGATGTACCATTGATTCTTGAACCATACGAAGATAATGCTGCTCAAGAGAAATATTATCCTCGTACTGATGTTAAGACTGTTTTAACTCAAATTCTTGAAGACCTCGACAATGCTATAACCCATTTCGGTCCGGATTTAGATATGTCAGGCTCAAGCAAATATTATCTAAACCGTGGCGCCGCTCAAGCTATCAAGGTTGATGTTCTTGCATGGGCTCATCGTTATGAAGAAGTTAAAACTGAGGCTAAGAAGTTGATTGATAATTACGGATATAAAATGGAACTTGATCCAAGTACATATTTTGATATGTTCCGTCGTTCTGCTTCAACTACCGTTAGCCCTAACGATACTGAAATTATTTTCAGTATGTACTGGGACTTTAACGAATTTGGTAACGGACTTGGATTTGCACAGTATTTTGCTTCAGGTTCAAACACAATCCCTTATAAACTTTCAAAGGATACATATAATCAGCTTCTTCCGCTTACCAAGGCTCCTGATGATCTCCGTTCACTCATGATTCTTGATACATTGAATATGCATGAAAGTTGTATGACACAGTTGAAAGTCACTGAGTATACTCTTACAGAGGACAGCTATTCTGTTGCCAATGTGATTCCAAAATGCTCTAAGTTTTCAGCACATAATGGAATGGGAGGATACACTTATCTTGTAAATAAAGAGTGTGACTACCATACTCCACTTTATCGTCTTGCTTATATTAAGGCTCTATATGCTGAGGCATGTGTTATGACCAATGATAATGGTGCTCAGGTCGCTGTTGATTATGTGAATGAGCTCCGTACACGAGCAGCCAACTCAAATCTTGCTAATGCCGCTGATTATACAAATCAGCACGATCAACTTATGTTGATTCTTGACGAAAGTAAGATTGAATTCTGGGGTGAAGGTCATCGTTGGTTCGATATGGTTCGTACTCGCACTGTTAAGGAATATCTTGACCCGCTTTATCAAGGTCTTGGAGATGATGCAGTTGAAGAAGGTTTTGATATCGGTGCTCCTGACCCGGGAGAAGATCACATTGGAGGTTGGGGTCGTATACTTTGGCCTTTGAATCAGGATGTGTTCCGTAAGAATCCATACATGAAGGGAAAACAGAACTATCCTTATGACGAATAATCATTAATCAATAAAGGAATAATAAAAATGAAATATCTGAAATATATATTGATTCTGCCGTGTTTGTTCTCAATGGCATCATGCAGTCTGTTTGGATTGGACTATACGGAGGATCATGATTACGAATCTCGTGTGAGACCCAATGATATTCACATGAATGTGTGGGATTTTATCCACAGCCGTGAAGATATCTTCTCCACCCTTATTGAGGGTATAGAGTATGCCGGGCTTACAGAAGCAGATTACAATGCTCCGGGCAATACTTATTTTCTACTTACCAATAACGCTCTTAGCGACTGGGAATCAAATGGAAATTGCTATTGGAGCCGTAATAAAATCAAAACTGTCTACGAGGGTCAAGAGATGATGATCCGTGCCGTTGCATGGAATCAGTACCCGAAAGAACAAGTTAAGGAGATGCTTCTTTACCACACGCTTAAAGGTGAATGGTCATACCATAATATTTCTACCGATACTAAATGGTATGAAACAATGGGCAATGGCAAGTACACTTACACAGATAATAATGGGAATACTGTAGAGGGTGATACCGCTAAGATATCCATGGTCGTCAGAATGGTGCGCGAAGCTCCGATTCAGCTTAACAACTGGTCATGGAACTACCGTGGCGTATTGAGTGAAACAACAGGATCTATTCGTTCATCTAACCTTAAAGCGACTAACGGCTACATCCATGTGCTCGATTATTACCTTGAACGTCCTACTCGTGCTTTCTTGGAAGAAAACTAATAAAAATGTGAATCATGAAAAAGAATATTTTATATATGCTGATGATGATTGTAATGCTGACTTCTTGTAGTGATGACAGTTATGTTACAATCGACTCATTGAACACTTTTGGTCAAAAGGTATGCCGAAATGACAAAGTGAAAGTGTTTGTATCGGTAAATACTTCAGACAAAGAGGATACCACATATAAGTGGGGTTGTGATGGCGGTTCGCTGACAAACAGTGATGGACTTTTTGAAAATGTATGGATCGCACCTGATGAACCTGGAGTATATGAAATTTGGGTCACTGTAAAATGTGGCGGTGAAAAGGAAACTCGTCGTGCGAAAATGACAGTGACAGATGAATTATTCTTCCGCGATTTTGAAACGCCATACTATAATAATGGATATTCAACCAACAGCATGAGTGTAGCTCAAAGTAACGGTACTGCACGTTTGACTTCAAGCAATGCTAACGGACGTTGGCGCTTGGTGTGGAATAACTTTTTGAAAACTCCGGTAACTGTTCCTCATACTCAGCAGATGTCCTATAAATGGGATCAAATGGATAAAACCAACGGTCAATTCCGTATGCGTTTTAAGTTTAACAACACCAATCAGGATCCCGTTTATATTGATCACATTCAGTTTGAATCAAATTTCTCAAGCGGTGTGAGCAGCTGGGCTGTACAGGTGTACAACTCTAATCGTGGTGGAACCATAAGTAAGGCTATCGCAGTAGATGGAACCCCAACTATATTGGCAAAAAATAAGGTTGCTACCGGTGCAATGACTATCGATGCCGATTGGAATGCGTATTACTATATTGATGGTCAGCTAATTTCTAAGGTTGACTTGAAGCCTGTAATCGCTGAGCTTGGTGTTACTAACTATGCAAATGTTGCTATAGGCGAGTCAATGGTAAGCATGGCAAACAAACTGCGTGTTTATCTTGATGATTGGTGTAATCTTGATGATGGAACAATCCTCAAAGGTGAGACTCTTGTTCGCTAATATTTAATTAATCTTTATAAGGGTGTGTTATATAATATAGTATAGCACACCCTATTTTGTAAAACTCGTTTAATATGAAAAAGTTAAGTTTAATTATTTTATTTGTAGGTATGGCATTGTCAGTAAATGCCTATACTAAGCTTGAAGGAGTTGTTGTGAATGAAGAAGGAAAGGCAATAAGTAAAATTCCTATGAGGCTCAACGGAGAAATCAAGAATAAAAAGACTAATGGCAAGGGTGCTTTCAGTTTCAAGAAAGTTTATGAGGGTGATACGTTGATGGTGTTCCCGGCTGATGAACGTGTAGCTAAAATTCCTTTGCGGGAGCTCCCAAAGATGACAATTTACATGGGTGTGAATGCTTTAAGAATGGAATATGATGGAGAAGGTACCTCGGCAACAATCATGTATGAGGAGTATAAGCCGGTGGCTTACGATCCAAATGTTCTGACTCGTGACCAGATACGTCGGTTTGAGACATCTGATATAATCGAAACTCTGCGTGGACGTGTTGCTGGTCTTATGATTGATGAAGATGATAATGGTCCTGTTGCACGAATGAGAGGAGTGACTTCATCCACCAACTTTGAACCTCTATTTATTGTCGATGGAGTGAAATATTCTTCGCTATCTGATGTGAATAATGCTGTGAACATTGAGACTGTTGATCGTATAGAAGTGCTCAAGGATGGTTCGGCTTATGGCATGGACGGTGCTAATGGAGCAGTACTTATAACAACAAGACGTAATTAATAGATAAAATCTCTCCGGGTTTATGAGAAAAATGTTATTTACGACTATGCTTTGCTTGCTTGCTGCAATGCAAAGCATAGTTGCTAAAGAAGAGATAAACAGTGCTGTCGATTCTATTTCGGAAGCATTTAAGATTGTGACAAATGCACCTCAGGAGAAGGTATTTCTTCATACTGATAAACCTTATTATTTTCAAGGCGATACTATATGGATTAAAGGATACTTGACAGGTGCGATTACTCATAAGATGAACTCATTCAGCAGGAATCTTTATGTTGAGCTCATTGATAAAAAGAATAAATTGTTGACACGGCAATTGATAGAAAGGATTGATGATTCTTTTGTCGCATCCATCCCTATTGATGTGGAACAACCGGAGGGTGATTATTATTTAAGAGCATATACAAAGTGGATGCAGAACTTTGATTCAGGCTTTATGTATGTGCAAAATATTCAGATTAACCATAACAGTGCCTTAAAATGTAAAATATCATTAAGGCAAGAAGTCAATGATAATATTAGAGATGCAATAATTACATTGACTGATCCAGCGACAAAATCGGGAATGGAAAATGTGGATGTTAAGTGTATAGTAGGGATCTCTGAAAAAGATAGAAAATACACCACTCATCATTCCAATCGAAATGGTGAGGTGAGAGTGTCGCTTCCAAAAGGGAATGTTGAAAAAACTGTGATAGAAATTATTGCGTCTAAGAACGATTGGAGAGTAAGACGGATTTTGGAAATACCGGCAATCATGGATTTCCATGTGGACTTTTTTCCTGAAGGAGGAAAAAGAATTGCTGGTTGCTCTCAGAAAATAGCTTTTAAGGCAATTGGAACCTCGGGACTTTCTGAGAACATTACAGGTACGGTAATTTCTGCTGAGGGAGATACTTTAACCACATTTGAATCTGCACATGCAGGAATGGGGGCGTTTTTTATTGATAATTCGGAAAATAGCGAGTGTGTGGTATTTGTGAAAAACGCTGATGGTATAGAGCACAAATATGAAATTGAAAAACCGAGTCAGCGGGATGTTGCTCTGACTATAAATCAAGCGAAAGATAGGATAATATATAAGTTATTAAAACCGGAGAATTATACAGGATTGGAACCGAAATATATGATGATACACGTTAGAGGAAAGCTGATATCGTCATTTTTGATTGAGGGCAAGGAAGTGGGGCAATTGAATGTCAATTTGCTGCCTGAAGGCATAGCTCATTTTATTGTCACAGATAAGAGTTTCACTCCGTTAAGTGAACGGCTTGTGTATGTCGGTAGAAATGATGCGGAATTGTCATTTAATTCAACAAATGGCGAACTTAAGCCGCGTAAATTAATGAAATTTATTATTGATGCCACCGATGAGAATAAAAATAGACTGAAGGGAAATTTCTCACTGAGCGTGACTGACTGCTATTCCGTTGAATTAGACTCTTTGTCGGAAAATATAAGATCTTATATGCTGTTGAGTTCAGACTTAAAAGGGCATATTGAAAATCCTGGATTCTATTTTAGGCATAAGGATAATCGAACATCGGCATATTTGGATTATCTTATGATGACGCAAGGTTGGACGCGGTTTGATATTGACAACATCTTGCATTTTAAATCGCCCGACTATTTATACCCAATTGAAAGAGGACAGTCTTTGTCAGGAAAAGTTAAAAATGGATTTGGAAAGACAATCAAGAACACTACTGTCATCGCATTGATTCCAAAGTTGCACAAATCATATTATACAAAAACTGATGATGAAGGACGGTTTATTCTCGACAATTTGAGATTCCCTCAGCATTCAACCATGAGAGTTCAGGCATCGAAGAAAAATAAATTGTCCAATTATTTTTTGCAGATAGATAATCCTGAATATCCGGAGATGTTCAATCCTCATCCATTTTCCACTAAAATAAGCTCAATAAGGGATACGTATATTCAAGAGTTGGAAAAAGGATATACATCCGTGAATGGACAAAGAGTGGTGCATTTGCCGGAGATTAGTATAACTGGAACCGGTTCGCGTTACGAAAATTATGCAGCTCATACTTGGGATGAAGATAAGGTTGAACAGACGAAAGTGAAAAATGCGCTTGAGTTATTGAGGCAGATGCCGGGCTTGCATACTTCACCGAATGGAGACCTTGTGTTTGCGATGGCTGGAGGGCATATGCGTTCTGAAAATGAAGTGCGCCCGCAAGATAAGGATCGCCCGATGACATTTGGCTCGGTTTCTCCTAAAGCGTTGCGTCCGAAAATTTATTTGGATAACCGACAGATCCAAACCGTTGATTTGGAACAGATAAAAGCCGATGATATCAAGTATGTGAGTCTGATTGATCCGGAAACTGACCAAACATTGTCAGAAGCTGTATTTGATGACGATAATAGTGATGACGCTCTATATAACGAAGCGTTGCTTGAAACAACAGATGAAGATGACAATACGGTATCTTTGCGTGGGCGTACACTGCAAGAGCAATTGACAAAGCCTGCTACCGGAAGGATAATGATAACATCGAAAACAGGAAACTTAATAATACAAGATGAAACAAATCAGAAAGCATTGACATTGATGCCGTTGGGCTATTCGGTGGCGAAGCGTTTTTATTCGCCGAAGTATGAGGTGAAGGAAGAGTTTGCCGAGGCTGACGTGAGGAGCACTGTTTACTGGGCGCCGGTAATCAAGACCGACGGCACGCAGCCTGTGACGGTGGAATTCTATGCCTCGGATCGCACCGAGGGCTACAACTACGTGATCGAGGGCATCACTGACGATGGCAGGGTGTGCCACGCCTCCGGCACCCTCCACTAATACTGCCACGGCTCGGTAAAAACTTTCTGACGCTGATTAGCATTGAATGGACAGCATGAGGCATGATATCGAATGTGACATCATGCCTCATGCTGTGGTTTAGTTTATCCGAGTGCAATTTGGGTGTCACCGCAAGTAAGCGAAACAGCCATGCCGAGTGCGTTGAATGCGCGTGTGATTGTATTGATTGTGGGATTGGCTCCGCGCTCAATGCGGCTGACTTGCGCTTTCTTTACTCCCATGAGTTGGGCTAACTGGTCTTGTGTCATATTGCGTTTTTTTCTGGCGGCTTTGATTGTCTCTCCGATGTGGTATGCTTGAATCGCTTCTCTTACTTCTGCTTCGTAAGCATCGCGTCCTGGAGTTCCAAGAATGCCTAAGTGCCGGTCTTTTAATTCGTCAAATGTGACTGCTTTTATCGGTGCCATATCGTTTTATTTTTCTTTTTATTTTTCTTTGTTTTCAAAATATTCTTTTCTTATCGCTTGGGCTTTTTTTATCTCGCTTTTGGGGGTCTTTTGAGTCTTTTTGATAAGTCCGTGTGTTGCAACGATAAGTGTCTCTTCATCTTTATCCCAAAAAGCAAAAAGCCGGTATGCCATGCCCATCCACAATGTGCGGAACTCCCATATTTCGGTGTCGCCAAGTTTTTTGAACAACTCCGGATCTTTTACGCCTCCGGCGATTTTATCGATGTTGTAAAACATCTTGCGAATCACTGATGAGTCGAGTGCATTGATGAATTCCTCGGCTTCTTTGAGGATAATAAGATTGAAAAGCGGTTTATCCATATAATTTTTGATAATACTGCAAAGATATGAATAAGTCTACACATATAGAAACTTTTGTTGTCCGTTTTTGTTCATGAATCGGTTTATGGATCGGAGTAAAAGTTTAAATGTGGCAGTTTTTAGGGATGCTGATTTGTGAAATTAAACTGATTGAGTTATATTTGCGTTTAAATATCAAAATGTGTTGATTATGACTTTGCTCACGTTAAGGATTGATGATCCGTCGATTTTACCAACTTTGAAACGGGTGGTCAAAGCGTTTAAGGGTGTCTCTATCGCCGCGACCGAGGAATCGGATTTTGGTGGTATCGACGAGGCTCTTGAGGATGTGCGTGATGGTCGCATATATTCAGCCGCAAGCACTGACAGCTTGTTTGATAAGATTCTTGGAATATGACCGGCACGCATTCTGACATATTCGGGTAGGGGTGTGCCACGCCTCCGGCACCCTCCACTGACTTAAGATTTAGTGAGTCACTGAACTTTTGGGTATTTACGTAGAGCTTGCAGCATGCTATATCATGACAATTAGATTAATGAATGTAACTTTAAAAAAATTTTTTTGAGGTTCGGAATCTCGTTGACCGACACATCATATATTATGGAAGCGTCAATGTCGAAATAGCCATGGGCTATGTGGTCACGTAGCCCTTTAATCTCTTTCCATGGCGTATAAGGTTCTTTTTCTTCTAAAAAGCCTGGTAATAATCGGTCTAATTTTTTGACACTTTCGCCGATACTTTCAATAATCATGCAGCTTGCTGCCATTTTCCCCATTCCTTCAGGCGATGTCATGTAATCGTCGCTACACCTGATTTCCTTATTCCAGATAAGGATTAAATCACACGCATTAATCAATTGCGAGATGATGTTATATGCGAGTTCCTGATTATGAGAATATTGTGATTCCATCGCGGTTAATTTCATTTAATAATAAGCTGTTTAAACCGGGATGCTTTCTTATAACATCTACAGCCAATCCTAAAATATCTTGAAGGTAATTTTTTAAACCGATGACTTTGAATATTTTAGGCGGCATTTCGACAAATATGTCAACATCACTGTCTGGGCGGTTGTCGCCTCGTGCCATTGAGCCAAACAGGCACATCGAGCTTACTCCAAATTCTTTTCGAATATAGGATTCAGCTTTTGTTAGCTTTTCGATACATTCAACTCTGGTGCACATATAAGTGAGCTTGTTTTTCTGCAAATATACTATTTTTTATTATAACACAGGTGCTTGTGGCAATGTTTATGGTTGATTTTGCTAATATTTGGAACGATATTATGAGCCCGTGTGGAGAGTTTTGACTTCTTTTGCGGTTGAAATCAAAATTAACCTTAGATGAGAACGAAAACATTTTTTATAGGTTTGCTTTGCTCGCTGTCGGTGTTGGCTCAGGATGCCCCCACGAGCAAATGGTGCTATCCGGGTGCCGACGGAAAGCTTGTCTACGGAACCACCAAGCAGGGCGACCGCATGATCGACTTTTCCCATGCCGGATATATGGGCGGCGGTGTCGCTCTTCCTTTCGTGCCGGCTAAATTGACTGTGCATCCTCTTGCCGAGGGCGAGGATTGCAGCGAGTTCATCCAGCAGGCTATTGACCGGGTGTCGGCTCTGCCTAAGGGTCCCGACGGTTTTCGCGGAGCAGTGCTTTTGGCTCCGGGACGCTATGTGTGTTCGCAGCCGTTGCGCATCTCTGCCGACGGTGTTGTGCTGCGTGGCAGCGGTAGCGACAAGAGCGGAAGTGTGATAGTGATGACCGGTCCTAAGCACGCTGCGATTATGGTGACCAACGGTCAGCGCCGTGGTGGCGCCCTTGATGGCGGCGAGGGTGCAAATGCCGTGAAGGTGACCGACCGATATGTTCCGGCGGGCTCCTATAGCGTAAATGTCGCCGATGCCTCCGGGTTTAAAGCCGGCGACATGGTGAGGGTGAGCAAACCGGTGACCGAGAAGTGGGTGAAATATATGAAGATGCACGATATGAGCCGCAACGGAAAGCCGCAGACTTGGCTGAAGCCAGGAAGCCGCCTGTCGGTAGAACGTGAGGTGGCATCGGTCGACGGCAACAGAATCACCTTCAAGGTGCCGCTTGTTGACAGCTATGACAGCAAATATACCGACGATAATACCACTGTGGCGTTAGCTCCGCAGTCCAACGTGCTGCGTCAGTGCGGCGTGGAGTATCTGCGCATTGAATCGCCCGAGCAGACGATGAATCACACCAAGGCGCTTTACAACGCTCTGCGGCTTGTGGGCGAAGATTGCTGGGCACGCGACATCAACGCCATGGAGACCATGGAGAGCGTGAGCACAGGCGGAAAGCGCATCACCCTCCAGCAAGTCAACGTGGTGCGCTATGCCGATCATCAAGGTGCGTCCAAACCTGCTGAATTTGCCCCCAACGCTACTCAGCTTCTTGTGGACCGCTGTTCGGTCACAGGCAACAACATCTGGTTCGTTGCCGTGGGAGCCGGTCAAACCGGACCAATCGTCTTTTTAAATTGTAATTTTTCTGGCAATGGCCGTATTGAAGGACATCAGCGATGGAGCTGCGGCATGCTTTACGATAATTGCCACGTGCCCGGCGGTGGCATCGACTTTAAGAATCGCGGGTCGATGGGCTCCGGACATGGCTGGGGCACCGCCTGGGCTGTGGCTTGGAATTGTGAGGCTAAGAGCTATGTCAACCAACTTCCTCCCGGCACCTGCAATTGGGTGATAGGAAGCAAGGGCGAGAGCACTCCTCTGCGCCGTCCTTTCAATCAGTCAGGACCCACTCTTCCGGTGGGCATCTTTGAGTCCCACGGCACCAATGTGGCTCCGCAAAGCCTCTATCTTGCCCAGCTCAAGGAACGTCTTGGCGACGAAGCGCTTGCCAATCTTGGCTATGGCACTACTGCCTCATCAATAATCCCCGGCAATTCCGACTATCGCTACAAGGGCGGCATGGTCGCCCATAAGGATCTTGTAGGCAAGGATTTCCATGCCATCCACGAGTATATGCGTTCGCTCGGCTGGGACTATTCCGAGCATCCCAATATCTCATCCAAAGACCACCACGACGGCATCCACTGTCAGGTTGTGTATGACAATGAGATCGGTCAACATGCCTACGATTTCATGGCTCACGCCGGCGAGTCGATCGACTATGACCGTGGCAGAGTTCCCAGCGACCGTCAGCGCAACGAGATGAAGACTCAGACCAACCGTGACTGGCTGCATCTCAACGGCAATTGGGACGAATGGCAGCGTCTTGAATGGAAATTCCGCATCCCCAAGGGTTTCCAGCCATCGCCCAGGTTCTGTCACATCCATCAGCTGAAGGCTCAGGAGGGCAATAACGGTGCGCCGCTCATCACCATCAGCACACGCAGCGATGCCGACGGCGGCAACAAGCGTGTGCAGGTCATCCACTCAGGCGATCGCCGCGAGTCGACCAAGGGTGTGCTCATCGACAATCTTCCTATCTCTGACTTCGAAGATGAATGGATTCAGGTGCAGACCGAGATGCACTACACCCACAACGGCACTTTCCGCATCAAGATGACCCGCATCCGAGACGGAAAAATACTCGCCGACGCTACATTTGAGGATGTCGATCTGTGGCGTAAAGGTGCCACCAATATCCGCAACAAGTTTGGCATATACCGCAGCCTCGGCCGCCGAATGATGGATCCCTCCGACCGTCCCGACCTCGGGATCAAGGATGAAAGCCTCCGCCTTGCCGACTTCCGCGTGTACGAAGCCTTCACCAATCCTAATCCGCAGCCTCACGAATAAGTCAGCATATTTTTGGTGTAATTGAGTTATAGATCCGGGGATGTCGTTTCGTGCGATGTCCCCTTGTGTTTTCTCGTGAAATAGTTTGGCAATCAATTAAAATGATAAAATGATATGAAAGCGACCTCTTTGAGCGTGTCACCCTCGACAAGATGCACACCTTCATCAACACCGTGAAATACATCATGTGGGATGAAGCCACACGCACAGTTTCTGACCATGTCGATGGCAGTGAGACCAATGTTGCCGATAGCAAAACGGCGTGCAGTCAGAATGATTGCCTAAGTTTCGGGCATACAATACTATAAATGCCTGAAAGGTAATGCCTATGGATAACCGCGGTACAGGGAGCCGCAGGCGACCTGTGCCCGGAACAACACCCCACAAAAAATGCACTCTGTAAAGAGTACCCCTTAAAGAATGCCATGATTGCCGAGCCCCGTTAATACACTCGCCCCCACGAGGTATTGGAAAGAATGTCATAAATGCCGTGCAACGGCAATGCGATTAAATCCGCAATGCAAATCCGAGACACTGGAAAAGATATCCAAATCTCCACAAAGAATGCCGTGTAACGGCAATGCAGTCGTAGCTCCGCCACGAGGCGAAGCCGAGGTGCGGAGAAAGGTACCACCAAGAAACGGGCGTCGAAGACGTCCACCAATTTCAACTAATAAAAATACCCAAGACAAAATCGGTCAGTATGACCGCAATCCACGAACGATCCTGTCAAAATGTCGTCCACCAGCCGACCAGATCCAAATGAGCTAAGTGCCGCAAGGCACGAGTCCGTCTATAACCCCGACTGAGCGAGCGAAGTCGGGGGGCGACCCACAAAAAAACGAGTCCCGGACGGGACGAGTCTGTGTTACAAAAAAATCGACCCATGGGGGATAAAAAGTGGGTAAATTCCCCTCAACCTTACACTATCTTTGCTCAAACATAACGGTATCAATCTGCGGGAGAGACGTCCCGTCACGGTTTCGCCATAATCACGGCAACACGCCCGAAGGACGCTGACATCAGCCGGCTACAGTCA